>NZ_JRLV01000008.1 GCF_000769915.1 Flavobacterium beibuense F44-8 | reverse complement strand
TTACCTTTTTTGTCCTGACCATACCATTCGTCGGTATAAGTACTTTGGCTATAAACCTCCTTACCGTAACGGTTAAAGATACCTATTTTAACAACTCCAAATCCTGTAAGGTCAAAGTTGTCATTCATACCATCATTGTTTGGAGAGATACCTTTAGGAATCATACAGGCAACATTATCAACAGTAAGTTCAAACGATGAAGAACAGATATCACCTCCAACCGGTGTTACAGTCACGGTATAGACACCAATCTCTGTAGCTGTAGCTGTTAAGCCGGTACCAATAGTAGCGCCACTGGCATCAGTCCAGTCAATAGTAACAGTATCTTCTGTATAATTTTCATCAAGAGCTACTTCAAGCATATAAATTCCGCCTTCACAACCCTGGCTAACGCTTATTATAGGTGTTGGAACAATACTAACCTCAAAACTTGTTTCATCTGTACAGTTTGTAGGTGCAGTAGCAGATTCTGCATATATATATATCATCTGAGAAGTGGTAATCTGATCACCCGCAAGTAACATATCACCTGTTCCGCCAGCACCTGTATAATAATTATTATTAGCACTTAGTGCAGGAAGAACATACATATCACATGAAGTTACATTTTCCATTACATCTGCAACCGGAACAGGAGTTACAGTTACATATACTGACTGAGTAGCCTCACAACCTGAGTTGTTTATAGTTACCTCATAAGAACCTTCTCCCGTTACCATAACACTTGTACCTGTTTCTGCCAGAGGAGCATCGTTAAATGTCCATGTATAAGTCACATCAGGAGAAGCCGGATCAAAGTTTATAGCAACAATATCTATAGTAGTATCTGTAGTTCCTTCACAAATATTAAAGTCTCCACCCATATCAAAATCAGGTGTAAGATCCTGAATAATCAGGTTAAAGTTAAGAACACCCACACATCCAGTAGGCAGGTAAACTACTCTTACATATATAGCCTGAGCTCCGGCAACTGTATTATCATATACAGGTCCCACAGGATTGTCTCCGGTTTCCGCATCAGCCTCACTTTCGTGATATGAAATTTCAAAATCAGCAACATCATATCCTTCAAGTACACCCGCTACTATTAAATCAGTGTTAGAAGTAAAGTCGAATGTAGCAAATCCGCTGGCATCACAAGCAATAAGATCAATAGGAGCACCTACAGTCTCTTCTACAGGAAGATAGAACTCAACACGTTTAGTACCTTCAAGTATACAGTCTGTACCTTCATAGTTAACCACTACAGTGTAATCACCCGTTTGATTAACTACCAGGCTTGGACCGGTTTCGTCTAATTGAGTAGTAACACCTTCGTCATCTGTAACAGACCAAACAAAGTCGTAAAGATCCGGATCTAAATCAGTCTCAATAATTGTTTCCTGCTGATCACAAATAGCATTACCTCCAGGAACAGTAAGGTCTACACCTAAATCAAGTCCGCCAATATCAAAACTACCACCTGCTAAGAATACAGCAGAGTTAAAGATAGAGTCATTATAATCGGCAATCACAAGTTTAATGTGATAGTTACCACCAGGAACTACCGGTCCTGCAGCTGTCATTACAACTGTTTGACCTCTATAACCTATGGCAGATCCATAAGGGTTATCCTGATTGTAAGAACCAAAGTATTCCGGATTTTGAGAATCACAACCCGTATTATACTGATTATCCCTAATGTTTACTACCGATACCGGAATAGTTGTACCCGGAATAACCGCAAGGTTGGTAGTATTTGTTTCAGGATCCGGGTTATCTAAATCTGTAAGTATGAATGCAAATGCATCAGAGAAATTACATTGGAATGTACCATACTCCTGAGAAGCAAACATGAAATCGAAAGTGATTTGGTTTGTAAGCGGAGTAAAGTCAAACTCAAGTATAGATGCATTGTTAAGCGTTCCTGTGTTACCTCCTTCAGCTATAATAGCTGATAAGTCAGCATCACCTACCCAAGTATTTGTCTGGGTACCTGTGTTGTTGTTAGGGTAAGGTCCCGGAGCTTCCTGAACACTACCTGTTGCAAGTATAACACCATCAGCAAACGGGAATGATGAGTTATTCTGGCTAAAGTAAGATATACCATTAGCCTGACCAAAGTTAGTACCTGTTTGAGACGTTATGTTAGACACAAGTGCACATTCAGAACTAATAAGTACGTTCTCTACTAACTGCTCTACAGTAAACGATGTTTCATCTACAGCGATTGATCCTGCAGGAGTACCCACACAAATATCAAACGTTGAAGTTTGGTTTGGAGTAGATGTAGAAGAGTAAACTCTTACTTTATAAGTAGTACCAGGAGATAAGTTCTCTGCTAAGCTTTGGTTAGCTGTACTACAATAAACCTGAGTTAAAGTACCACATTCATCACCTTCATAAAGAATATGATAAAGGAACGTTGTACTACCCTGAACATTACTTAAAGTAATGAAGTGTACAGTACTGGTTGCAGTAAATTCAAACCATACGTCATCATCTGCAGTACCACCACAAGTATTACCTTCGGCAGAAGCTGTTGCAGAATAGATAGTACCAGATTCAAACTCAACACATTCAGAACCGCTGTTTACAGGAACCACAATAGCCTCAGCACACTCATCGTTTGCCGGTGGTGGTGGTGGTGTAGCCACACATACTTCAAACTCTGAAGTTTGAGCAGTTGACGACCAAGAGTACACTCTTATCTTATAAGTATTACCAATAGTTAAGCCATTAGCAAAACTCTGGTTAGGATCACTACAATATAGTTGTGTTAAAGTACCACACTCATCACCTTCATAAAGTACGTGATATAAATCAGTAGTACCATTTGTAATATTTTGTAATGTAATTACGTGAGTATCGTTTGTAGCAACAAACTCAAACCATACGTCGTCATCGTCGTTACCTCCGCAAGTATTACCTTCGGCAGAAGCTGTTGCAGAGAATACAATACCAGGAACAACCTCAACACACTCCTGAGTTGGGTTTACAGGAACCACAGTAGCATCAGCACATTCGTCATTTGCCGGTGGTGGTGGTGGTGTACCTACACAAAGGTTAAAGTCAACTAACTGACCTGAAGTAGAAGTCCATGTATAAATTCTGATTTTATAAGTAGTACCCGGAGTTAATCCTGTTACAGTTGTACTGTTTGAAGTACCACAGAATATTTGATTTAAAGAACCACATTCGTCACCTTCATAAACCGCATGATATAGGAAAGTTGTACTACCTTCAATATCAAGAATTTTAATTAAGTGTGTATCATTTGTAGCAACAAATTCAAACCAGGCATCATCATCATCTGTACCGAAACATGTATTAGATTCTGCAGACGGAGTCGTCCATGATAAAGATCCAGGAACTACCTGCTCACAAACCTGAGTTGGGTTAACCGGTACAGGGATAGCCTCAGCACACTCATCATTTGCCGGTGGCGGTGGCGGTGTACCAATACATAAGTCAAACGTAGTAGTTTGAGGAGCAATGCTCGTTGAACTGTATACTCTAATGTAATATGTATTACCTACTGTTAAACCACTCGCTAAACTATTGTTAGTAGTAGCACAGTATAATTGTGTCATAGTACCACATGAAGTACCTTCATAAAGAACATGGTATAGGAAAGTTGTACTACCTACAACATTTGTAAGATCTATTGTATGTACATCATTTGTAGCAACAAACTGATACCATACATCATCATCATCTGTACCGAAACATGAGTTTGGCTCACCAGATTCTGTAGCCCATGCAATAGTACCTGAAACGGTGTTACCACACTCAAGATCAGGGTTAGTAAACGCCTGTTGAGCATCTGCACAATCATCATTTGCCGGTGGTGGCGGAGGTGTACCTACACAGAAATCAAATGTAGTAGTTTGTCCGCTTAAACTTGTTGAAGTATAAATTCTTACGTAGTAAGTTTGACCAATAGTTAAACCACCCGCAACACTTGTATTGTTTGTAGAACAGTAAAGCTGAGTCATAGAACCACAGTCATCACCTTCGTAAACAGTATGGTACATAAATGTTGTACTACCTGCAAGGTTAGTAAGACTAATTTGATGCGTCTCACTTGTAGCTTCAAACTGATACCATACGTCATCATCGTCAGTACCAAAACATGTATTAGCTTCAAGAGAACCTGTAGCCCAGGCAATAGTACCCGAAGCAAAGTTACCACAATCAAGATCCGGGTTTGTTAAAACAACCTCAGCATTAGCACACTCGTCATTTGCCGGTGGCGGCGGAGGTGTACCAATACATAAGTCAAACGCAGATGTTTGAGCCGGAGTAGAAGTCCAGGTATATACTCTTACATAATAAGTTTCACCTATTGTAAGACCGCCTACTAAACTGTTATTAGGATCACTACAAACAAGGTTTGTTAATGAACCACATGAACCAGAGTAAACAGCATGATATAAATCAGTTGTACTACCTGTAATGTTATTTAGATTAACTGTATGAGTTTCACTTGTTGCAACAAATGAGAACCAAACATCGTCATCATCTGTACCACCACAAGAGTTAGCATCTATAGATGGAGTAGCCCATGCTACAGTACCCGATGTGAATGAAGTACAGTTTAAATCAGGGTTAACTGTCACTGCAAAAGCATCAGCACAATCATCATTTGCCGGTGGTGGCGGAGGTGTACCAATACAAACATCAAACACAGAAGTTTGAGGAAGTGACGAAGTAGAATATACTCTTACATAATAAGTATTACCAATTGTAAGACCACCCGCAACACTATTATTAGGGTTACTACAGTAAAGCTCTGTAAGTGATCCGCAAGAACCTGAATAAACAACATGATCAAGGGCAGTTGTACCACCATTAATGTTGTTAAGGTTAATTGTATGAGAAGTACTTGTAGCTACAAATGAGAACCAAACGTCATCATCTTCTGTACCTGAACAGGTAGAACCTTCAGCAGAAGCTGTAGCAGAATAAACAGTACCGGTTACAAACTGAGCACAGTCTAAATCAGGGTTAACAGGAACTGCAGTCGCATCAGCACATTCATCGTTTGCCGGTGGCGGTGGCGGTGTACCAATACAGATTTCAAAGTTTGAAGTCTGGTTTGCCGTAGCCGTCCATGAATAAACCCTTACATAATAAGTATTACCCACTGTAAGACCTGTAGCTGTACTATTATTAGGGTCACTACAGTATAATTGTGTTAATGAAGCACAATCGTTACCTTCATAAACAACATGATACAAATCGGTAGTACCGTTTGTAATATTATTTAAATTAACAAGATGAGTAGTATTTGTCGCTACGAAAGAGAACCAAACATCATCATCATCTGTACCAAAACACGTGTTGCCTTCAGAAGAAGCAGTAGCACCATTAATACTACCCGGAGTACTTACCGAACAGATATTAGTTGGATTAACTGTTAAAGCAACAGCATCTGCACAGGCATCGTTACCCGGCGCAGTGTTAAAGTTATATGGACCAACCCACTCACTAAAGTTGCCGTCCCCACATGCAGCTCTAACATAATATTTATAAGCTGTAGTTGGATTTAATCCGTTAATAGTTGTTGAGTTTCCGTCTACCAGATAATCAGGTGTACCATCCGGAGCATCTACAAATTCTACTACCTCAACTTCATACTGAGCAGCACCTCCGGTCCAGCTCAAATCAGCAGTTTCACCTGTAACACCAGTTACAGTAAGACCTGTAGGAGGTAAACATTGTTCAATAATACTTACGTTATCTACCAGCCAGCGGTCAGCATTATCACCTTCCATAAGGAAACCAACATAATAATCCTCTCCTGCTGTACCCGGTAAATCTACCGTAATCTCAACATATTCAGTTTGTGCCGGGTTAATCCCTGGCTCAGTCCATGACTGGACAACAGTATAAGCATCAAGATCATCAAGATCTGCACCCGAAGGTGCCATAATAATCCTGTAAGTACCTCCCTGGTTACCACCAAGGGTTAAACGACAGTAAAAATGTAACTGGCCGTTTGAAGGCATTGTAAATTGTGGAGTAACAAGCCAGTCTTTAGCTGGATCTCCGTCATCCGGAACGTTTTCACGATCTAGGAAAGCTGCATAATCCCCTGCAAATGGAGGTTGAAAATCATTCCCTAACTGAGACTGTTTCCAGGTTTGCACCATACCTATCCCATTGTTGTGTATTGTCCAGCCGGTTGGGGCAAATGTCCCCTCAAAGCCTTCCAATGGCAGCCCGTCCTGCGAATAACCGCAAAGGCTTAACAATGCCATGAAAAACAATAAAGTAATTTTCTTCATAGATAATAAATTAGTAGTTTATGTTTAAGTTACCGAAAGTATAAAAAAAAAGACAAGTTTAGTAGCAATTTAATACCGAATAGTTATGTTTTAACTAAAAAAAACAAATTTATTTCGATTTGTTATGAATTTAAAAACATAAGGTTATCATAACGGTATAACTCCTTTTTAAAATTGTCTTCATATCTTTGGCATATTATTTAAGAATTTAGCATGTCCCAAAGACTCAAAATATACTTTGCTTCCGACCAACATTTAGGTGCTCCAACCCAAGAAAAAAGCTTCCCCAGAGAGAAAAAATTTGTAGCCTGGCTGGACGAGGTTAAGAAAGATGCCGATGCTATTTTTTTACTGGGAGACCTGTTTGATTTTTGGTTTGAATACAAAACTGTAGTACCTAAAGGTTTTGTAAGAGTACTGGGAAAACTGGCAGAAATAAGAGACTCCGGTATACCTATATACTTTTTTGTAGGGAATCATGACTTATGGATGCATGATTATTTTGAAAAAGAACTAAACATACCTGTTTATCACAAACCAAAAGAATTCACTTTTAACGATAAGGTATTTCTCATAGGGCACGGTGACGGACTCGGACCCGGAGACAAAGGCTATAAAAGGATGAAAAAGGTATTTATTAATCCTTTTTCAAAATGGCTTTTCAGATGGTTTCATCCTGACCTTGGGGTTAAACTGGCACAATACCTATCAGTAAAAAACAAGCTTATATCTGGTGATTCCGATGTTAGGTTTTTAGGTGAAGATAACGAATGGCTGGTTTTATACTCTAAAAGAAAACTGGAAACAAAACACTACGACTATTTTGTTTTTGGTCACAGGCATTTACCTATGACCATTGATTTAGGGCAAAACTCCACATACATCAATCTGGGCGATTGGATTGGTTATTTTACCTATGGTGTTTTTGACGGAGAGAAATTTGAACTGAAAGAATACAAAAACTAATTTTTACACACATTATTGATATACTCGTTAAGGTTCACTGTAAAAAGCGTACCCTCTAGCAAATCTTTAATATCAATAAGCTCCTGAGCTGAGACAGCCAGTTCAATTTCATTAACCGGAGTTTTAAGTAAAAACCTGTGGCATTTGTTCCTAAAACCACAGCCACCGCAATGGTTTTTATCATACATTTCGTTTACAATACAGGCAAAACGCTGTACCTCTTCACGGGTAAAATAAAAGCCGGTTTCCTTAAAAATAACCTGAATCCTGTCGGTTAAAAGCCTGTCGTTTTTACGCCAGTAAAATGATACTCCAAAGTCGTTAAAGTAAATTTGTTCAATCTCTTTCATCGTCGTGGTTTTAAACAAAAATATAAATTATTTAAAACCATTCTAAATAAATGGATTGTTTTTAGTAAAAAAGTTTTCAACGGTTACTCCTCAGGGCGTATATCACGCAAACGAAGTTGAGTAGACACATTACCGTTCCACTCATTCTCCTCTATGGAGTATACCGCCTCAAAAGGCTTACCACTACAGGCTATATTCATTTTTGATGCCAGTCCGAAACCAACTGCCGCATAGCCTTCGGCATCACCCTGCTTTACAAAAAGCCGTAAATGGGTTTCATCGGCACCAATAGCCTTGCCGTAACCTGTATCCATTAATCCGCGCGACAGGAATACGGGAGTCATATTACCCGGACCAAACGGCTCAAACTGTTTTAATATTCTAAAGAATTTAGGCGTAATATCACTAAAATCAATCTCGGCATCCACCTGCACTTCGGGCACTAAAAGTTCTGGGGCTATAGTTTGCCTTACCACCTCTTCAAAGCGTTTTTTAAAACCGTAATACTGCTCCTCCTTAAGCGTAAGCCCTGCAGCATACATGTGTCCTCCAAACTGCTCTAAATGATCGGCACAGGCTTCAAGCGCATTATACACATCAAAACCCTTAACCGACCTTGCCGAAGCCGCCAGTTTATCTCCGCTTTTAGTAAACACCAATGTAGGCCTGTAATAGGTTTCCGTTAATCTGGAAGCTACAATACCAATAACCCCCTTGTGCCAGTTTTCATCATACACAACAGTAGTACAGCACTCCTGTTCATTATTAGCGACTATCTGCATCAGTGCTTCGGTAGTAATTTGCTTATCGAGATCTTTTCTTTCAGCATTAAGCCCTTCAATCATAGCAGCAAACTCCTGAGCCTGCTCCAAATTAAATTCTGTAAGCAGCTCCACCGCTTTATTGCCGTGATAAATACGCCCGGCGGCATTAATACGCGGTGCTATCTGAAAGACAACATCACCTATGGTAAGTTTTTGTTTTTTTACGTTTTGGACAAGCGCCTGTATACCCGGCCTTGGGAAAGTATTAATCACATCCAGCCCAAATGTAGCCAGCACCCTGTTCTCCCCTGTTATCGGGACAATATCGGCTGCTATAGCTGTGGCAACCAAATCAAGATAGGTAACCAAGTCGGTTATGGTTTGCCCGCGATTCTCTGCAAGTGCCTGTATCAGTTTAAAACCTACACCACAACCGCAAAGCTCATCATAAGGATAAGTACAGTCAGTTCGCTTTGGGTCCAGCACCGCCACAGCATCAGGTAATTCATCTCCGGGACGGTGGTGATCGCAAATTATAAAGTCAATCCCTTTTTGTTTGGCATATTCAACTTTATCAATCGATTTGATTCCGCAATCCAGCGCAATGATAAGCGTCATCCCGTTATCATCGGCAAAATCAATCCCCTGAAACGAAACTCCATAGCCCTCGGCATACCTGTCGGGTATATACGTCGCCACATTAGGGTAGTACGAATGCAGGTATGATGACATTAACGAAACAGCCGTAGTACCATCTACATCATAATCGCCAAAAACAAGTATGTTTTCGCCGTCTTCTATAGCTTCCTCAATACGTTTTACCGCCTTATCCATATCCTTCATCAGGTAGGGATCGTGCAAATCGCTTAGCTTAGGACGGAAAAAATTCTTCGCCTCCTCAAAAGTTTCAATACCACGTTGTACCAGCAGTGAAGCTATAACTCCGTCTACCTGAAGTGCCTGTGACAAATGTTTTATTTTTTGAAGATCGGGTGTTGGTTTTAATGTCCAGCGCATGAAGAATTTTTAATTTCTCCAAATGTAATTAAAGGGAAATGTATAGACAACTAAAGAACTACTTTACTACCTATAATCTCAAAATCCCTAACTTACCATTCTTAAGAATCCTCCATAAACCCCATATAATTGAGAAATTATTTCAGTAATTATTGACATAAATTCAGCATCAACTGAAAGCGAATCCTCTTCAAGCGCTTTCCTCCAATGCGCTATACTATTACGCCTCTTATAAATTCTACTTGCTACTTTCTCTACTTTTTTACCCTCTGATTGTATATCATACTTAATTGCGAAAGAATCAACAAAAGGATTACAATTTGAAAGCTCTAATAAAGATGTTAATGCAGACTCTTCATTTGGCCTCAAATTATATTTTCTTTCATTATCCTTTATAACCAAATCAAAATCACAGGTTATATCGCCAGTACTACTGATTAAAGAAATTATTGAATTAACTACAGGAAATCCATATAATCGCTCAATACACCTATAAAATTCAAGAAACAAATGCTCCCAGTTTGTGGATGTCAGCCCCCTAAAAAAAGGCATACTAATCAAATCGCCATGTAAAACTAAGGTAGATTTAATAATCTCATCAAGACCATTATGGCTTAAATTGAGACTTAAAAGCTCTTTATTACTTAACAGGTAAATAGAATATAATTTAAAGCATAATAATTTAGAATATTCATTTGCTCCAAGCTTGCTAACGTCTATACAAGCCTCATCAAGTTTCCATATATCAAATACCAGAAAAAATCGTTCTAAATCCGATATATCAAATTTATTTTTTTCAGGCTGCAAAAAAACATTATAGAGTAAATCACTTTCATCAATATGGGGGTTTTTATAATTTGGAACCTGTGACCAAATAAATATTTTTAAAGCATCAATCTCTTTAAATAAAAGATCAGTCTGTAGATAATTGCCACTAACATCTGCACAATCAAAAACCGCACATTCTTTGTCTTCAGGGATAACTATAAAAAAATCATCTAAATATTTAACTATCGAAACTATTTTATGAGGGGAACATTCATAGCTACAGATGATTTCAGACTTAGTCAACCATTCCTTATGTGTCGACAAATCAATAGAATAATCATCTGACACTATTTTCAAAATCAAATCATCTGTAACGATTTCTTTCCTTAAATTCTTAAAAAGCGTGCGTATTTTTCTACTCATAAAATGAACCGTTTAATTACCTCTCCACAAAGGACCTAAACTTGGATTAGGCTCATCTAAGTCAAAGTCCTCAGAAAATAAAACTTTAAATGATGACAAATACAACTCTCGTTGTTTATCTCCAATCTTACTACCTTTTGGGAGATCCTCTAATCTTTGCGCCAAGATTTCAAAATCGAAAAAATTGTTTAATTTATCTTGATTTTCTTTGTCAGAAATATAATTGATTAAATTATTAACTTTATCGATTACTATCTTATGAGACTTTACTTGCCTTTCAACAGATAAATCCCTTCCTGCTATCCCAAAAATCTTTTGAGCAGCCGCAGCCATAAAACCAACTTTTGCGGCTACACTCTTAAACAAATCCTTACCATCTTTTAAACTCTCAGGCCCTATATTCTTGTGTTCCCCCATAGCAATATCTAATCTTGCAAGTAAAGAAAAAACGTTGACAAAAATTGACACAAACTCTTGGTTAAGCATCGCTTGCATCATATCTAGCTTGGAAAATTCTTCTGCTAAAATATTCCTCATAGCAACCTTCTCCGTTTTAAGTGAAAATGCTAAATACATCTCAACCGTATCACTGGCATGATATTCTCCAGGGGTCTTACGACGAGCATTATCATCTTTTTTTATGATATTGAAATATTCACTTACTTGAGGATAATCCTTGGTAATTATAGATTCTATCTCTGTTATTAAAGGTTCATAAACAACCTCAACTTGCCTTCTAAGATCCCATGGAATTTGACCTGTATTAAGCACTAACATTCTATAAGTTAATGCCTGAATTTTATTTGCTAACCAAACATCAATTCTGACAAATCTATTTTCTAAATGATCTTTAGCTTCAAGCAAAGCTGTTGTTCTCTGCATACCGTCGATAATCGAAACCCTATCCTTATCTACCTTCTCAATAAGTTCTATAATTTGAGAATTTGAGAATTGATGGTTTGATAAATACTCTTCATCTGTTAAAACACCTATTACTATAGGTGGCAAAACAGCCCCTTTTTCAACATCTTTTACCATACGTTCCCGTATAATTTTTGCAGAAGCAGTCTTAAGTGGACCTCTTTGATTTTGAATCCCTCCCCTGTTTTGATATGTTTCATCAACAAAGCTAAGATAGTCTTTAACCGGCATCTTAAACATTAATGAAAAACATTGCATTCGTTCATCATATAAAAAATCTAAAAGCTCCATATTTAACTATTTTATGTGTTTATATCAACTATAATAAAATTTGAGTATTAATATTTTCCTTCTTACTCTTCTTCACCTCGGGCTTTCCGCCCACAATAACTACAATTTCGCCTTTTGGGTCTTTTTTGGTAAAATGCTCCAGTACCTGGGTAGCTGTACCGCGCACGGTTTCCTCGTGTAGCTTACTCAGCTCACGCGATACCGAAACAGGACGGTCTTCTCCAAAATACTGTACAAACTCACCAAGAGTTTTAACCAGTTTGTGTGGCGACACATAAAATATCATGGTACGCGATTCTTCGGCAAGTGCTAAAAATCGGGTTTGCCTCCCCTTTTTATCCGGCAGGAAACCTTCAAACACAAACTTATCATTCGGGAGTCCGCTATTAACCAGGGCAGGCACAAAAGCCGTAGCACCGGGCAGGCACTCTACCTCAATATTATTTTCAACACAGGCACGTGTAAGTAAAAATCCGGGATCGGATATAGCAGGCGTACCCGCATCAGATATCAGGGCGATGGTTTCACCCGCCTGCAGGCGTTTCACAATGTTCTCAACGGTTTTGTGTTCGTTGTGCATGTGGTGGCTCTGCATGTGGGTTGCAATTTCAAAATGCTTCATAAGTTTACCGCTGGTACGGGTATCTTCCGCCAGTATCAGGTCGGCTTCCTTAAGCACTTTAATCGCCCTGAAGGTCATATCCTCCAGATTACCTATAGGTGTAGGTACTATATATAGTTTAGACATTAATCAAATCTTTTTTCAACCAGTTGGAAGAAACGCTCTTCATACTCCTCTTTCCCCTCCCAATTATTGTAATCAGGCTTAATAAGGTCGTTTATAAACGATTTGGCCTCACCAAATGTATTTATGGTATTCAGTTGTGAAACCACACGGTTCAAATCGTCGGCACTACCGCCAAAAAGATGCTTCTCAAAAGCGATACGGTCGTTTAACCCCAGTGTAATGGTTTTGGAGAACTTATCGTTAAGGGATTTTGAGCCCGTAGAAACCGCAGATGTCCATGCCGGCTCTTCCTTTTTAGGCTCCTCTTTTTTCACTTCCTCAACAGGTTCGTTTTTCACCGGTTCAAAAGCAGGTTGATTGCTGTAATCAAACAGAGGCTCTTCCTGTTTTGGTTCCTCTTTCGGTTCTTCCTTAACCTCTTCTTTCACTTCCTCCTGAACAGGCGCAGCATCAAAATCAGATTTCTTTACAAACTCCGGATCCTTATAATCCCTAAAGTCGTCAATGGTAACCTCTTTTTTAGATTCTTCCTTTGGCTCTTCGGGTGCTGCTTTTCTTTCAAAAGCAAATTCTATATCAATTTCTGATTCTTCAACCTCAACGGTAGTATCAGGTTCAATAGTAATCGTTTCGGCATCGGTAGCCTGTATCTGTTCCTCATCGCTACTCTCCTGCTCGTTTTCATATACAGTCTCAACCGACTCTTCCATTGCCTTGATTTCCTCTTCCGGCTTTTCAAGTTCCGGTACACTTACAGGCTCTTCGGCTTTTTCCTCAACAGCTTCTTCGGCTACAGCCTCCTGCTCAGCCTCACCAAGTTCTTCCTTTGGTTCATCCGTATCGCCCGGTGTTTCTTCTGCTACGATAATTTCAGGCTCTTTCGTTTCCGCTACGCCATAAATATCTTCCAGTTTTTCTTCTGCCGAAGAAAAACCAATGGTAGGCTTTACATCATTAAAATTTTCCTCAACAAACCTTAGCACCGACAGTTTTTCGTACAGCTTAAGTGTTTCCTGCTGTAGCTGCTCTATCTCTGCCTTATTCTTTAGCTTTAATATCCTGTGTGCAATACTTATCAGTTCGGCTTCTAATTTTTTCTTCATAACTTTTGGAATAATAAAGAGTGGCGCAATAGTTTTTTAATAAATTTGTTTCAATACAAAGTAACATAAAACATTTCTGTTTTACAGCCTGAAAAATACAAAATGTTTCTCGAAAATACAGTAAATCATAAAGAACAATTTGGGTGGATAGAGGTCATCTGCGGGTCGATGTTTTCGGGTAAAACCGAAGAACTTATCCGTCGCCTTAAAAGGGCAAAGTTTGCCAAACAGCGCGTGGAAATTTTTAAACCTACCATAGACACCCGTTATCATGACGATATGGTAGTATCGCACGACTCAAACGAAATACGCTCTACCCCGGTGGAATCGGCCTCCATGCTTCGCATCCTGGCACAGGGCTGTGACGTGATAGGAATAGACGAAGCCCAGTTTTTTGATGATGAAATCGTATCGGTTTGTAATGATCTTGCCAATAACGGCATAAGGGTTATTGTTGCCGGACTGGATATGGATTTTAAAGGCAATCCCTTTGGTCCTATGCCGGCACTTATGGCTACAGCCGAATATGTTACCAAAGTACATGCGGTATGCACCCGAACGGGCAACTTAGCGAACTACAGTTTCCGTAAAGCACAAAACGACAAACTGGTACTGCTGGGTGAAACCGAAGAATATGAACCGCTAAGCCGTGCTGCTTTTTTTAAGGCTATGAGAGAACAGGCCAACCCGAAAAAGAAAGACAAGGAAGACGACAGTCTCTTCTAGAAAAATTAAAAACCTTACATCTTGAGCATAAAAACAAACAATATCATTAAGGCCGTTAATCCTTCATTTGAAGGTATACAGCCCGATATGGAAATTGATAACGTTTCTATAGACAGCCGTTCGCTGCAAAACAATATCGGAACACTGTTTTTTGCACTACCGGGAAAAAACCGTGACGGACACAATTATATTCCCGAACTGATTGAAAACGGCGTTTTAAATTTTGTTGTTACCCATATCCCTGACGGATGCAAAAACAGGGCTAACTTTTTTATTGTTGACGATACCCTAAAAGCATTACAGGATTTTGCAGCCTATTACAGGGGCCTGTTCAATTTCCCCGTTGTGGGTATAACCGGCAGTAACGGTAAAACCATAGTAAAGGAATGGCTCAACTATGTGTTGAGTCCTGATTACAATATCATCCGTAGCCCTAAAAGTTACAACTCACAGGTAGGCGTACCCCTATCTGTAATTGCTATTAACGAAAAACACAACCTGGGACTGTTTGAAGCCGGAATCTCCACCACCGGAGAAATGGAAAAACTCGCCCAAATTATAAAACCCAACATAGGTAT
Organism: Flavobacterium beibuense F44-8; assembly: GCF_000769915.1. Lineage (GTDB taxonomy): Bacteria > Bacteroidota > Bacteroidia > Flavobacteriales > Flavobacteriaceae > Flavobacterium > Flavobacterium beibuense. The sequence goes on along the minus strand of NZ_JRLV01000008.1, from coordinate 195,017 downwards.
ACTTACACATTTGGGTCCGGCGCATGATGAAGGCTTTACCGATATGCTCGAGAAAATTAAAGAGAAACTGAAACTCTTTAAGGATACCGATGTGGTAATACTTCAAAAAAACGCTATTGCCGAGCAGGAACTGGAAGGCACAACTACCTTTACCTGGAGCTACAATGGTGATGCCGATGTAAACATTACCAAAACAACACATACCGACAACACAGAACTAACCGTTGATTACAACGGAAATAGCTTTACAGTGATTATTCCGTTTTTTGATGATGCCTCAGCAGAAAATGCCATAAGCTGCCTCATGCTGATGCTGCACTTGGGTTACAGCAGTGACTTTATTACCGAAAGGCTTGCAGGGCTGTATCCTGTTGAAATGCGCCTACAGGTTAAAAACGGCATTAACGGCTGCACCATTATTGACGACAGTTACAGCTCTGACTATCAGTCACTAAAAATAGCGCTCGACTTTTTAGAACAGCACAAAACACATAAAAAGAAAACCATTATCCTTTCGGATGTTTTCCAGAGTGGCTTTACCGTAGAGGAACTTTACGAACACGTTACCCAGCTTTTAACTGCTAATAATATTAGCAGGGTTATAGGCATAGGCGAAACCATAAGCACCCAGTTAAAGGATTTCCCTAATTTTATATCTTACAAAACCACACAGGAGTTTTTAACCCAATACAATGCTAATAGTTTTAGCAACGAAACCATTTTGGTTAAGGGTGCCCGCAGTTTCCGCTTTGAGGAAATAGTGGTGTTACTGGAAGAGAAGACACATGAAACGGTACTGGAAATCAACCTGAATTCCATTGCTCATAACCTTAAGTTTTACCGTTCGCGTATTAAGCCCGAAACCAAAATAATGGTTATGGTAAAAGCCTTTGGTTACGGTAGTGGTAGCTATGAGATCGCCAAACTGCTTTCACACCAAAAGGTAGATTACCTAGGCGTTGCTTTTGCCGATGAGGGTATAGCCCTTCGTAATGCAGGCATTAGCACCCCTATCATAGTAATGAATCCCGAAGCCAGTGCCTTTAGTGCCATGACGGCCTATAAACTGGAACCCGAAATTTATTCGGTTAGGGAGCTGAGGGCATTTATTGAAATTGCCAAACAGAAAAACCTATCCGACTATCCTATCCACATTAAACTGGATACCGGTATGCACCGCCTTGGGTTCGAAGACTATCAGTTAGACGAACTTATCGAATTACTTAAACACAACAACTTTGTAGCGGTTAAAAGTATCTTCTCACATCTTTCCTCCAGTGACGTACCCCAATACAGGGACTTCACATTGGGGCAGGTTGAAAAGTTTACCCAATGGTCACAAAAAATTATCGATACCCTTAGCATAAACCCTATCCGCCATATATTGAACACATCGGGAATTTATCATTTCCCCGAAGCACAGTTTGATATGGTGCGCCTGGGCATTGGCCTGTATGGCGTGGGTAACGATGCACAGGAACGCAAATCACTGGAAAACGTAGGCACCCTTAAAACCGTCATTCTCCAGATAAAGAATATACAACCGGGAGAAAGTGTAGGCTACAGCCGTAAGTTCATGGCGTCGGAAAAAGTCCGCACGGCTACCCTGCCCATAGGTTATGCCGATGGTATACCAAGGAGCTGGGGTAATGAAAAAGGCTACGTGATGATAAACGGTAAAAAAGCCGAAATTACAGGAACTATCTCTATGGATATGATGATGGTAAACATTACAGGCATAGACTGTAAGGAAGGCGACAGGGCTGTAATATTTGGCACTGCACCAACCGTTGTGGAAATGGCCGAAGCGCTGGGAACTATACCTTATGAAATTTTAACAAGTATTTCACAACGTGTAAAACGCGTTTTTTATCAGGAATAATCACTTTTTTGTACCTTAGCCTTAATCAGAAACAATCAATTATATATAACCTAAACTTTAGCCTATGGGATTTTTCAAGGATTTTAAGGCCTTTTTGATGAAAGGCGACATTGTAAATCTGGCAACAGCCGTTATTATTGGTGGTGCCTTTGGTAACATCGTAAAATCTTTTACAAACGATATTTTAATGCCACCTATAGGCATGCTGCTTAACGGGGTCGACTTTAAAGACCTTAAACTTACTCTTAAAGAAGGAGTGCCCGAAACGGTGGTAGACGGGGTAACACAACCGGCTATAGATGCCGTTACCATTAACTACGGTAACTTTGTACAAATAACCCTTGACTTTGTAATTGTTGGGTTCTGTATTTTCCTTGCCCTTAAGATGTATGAAAGAACCAAGAAGAAAGAAGAAGCGGCTCCTACAGCACCTCCTGCACCTACAAATGAGGAGAAACTGTTGGCAGAAATCCGCGACTTACTTAAAACTAAACAATAGAGTTACAGAAGTTTCCGCTACATTGCATATTCTTATATTTCTAACAAAACCGTCTCTAAAAGACGGTTTTTCTTTGTTATATTTTTTTATTTTGAAACGAATTTATAACTAATTTTGCCCAAAAATTTAAATAATTCAATAATAAATACACTATGAAAATTGCTGTTGTTGGCGCTACCGGAATGGTAGGCGAAGTGATGCTGAAAGTACTGGCGGAAAGAAATTTTCCGGTAACCGAATTAATTCCGGTTGCCTCAGAGAGATCTGTAGGTAAGGAAATAGAATTCAATGGTAAGAAGTACAAGGTTGTTGGTCTTGAAACCGCAGTTTCCATGAAGCCTGAAATAGCATTATTTTCTGCAGGTGGTGACACTTCAAAAGAGTGGGCTCCTAAATTTGCCGAAGCAGGAACTACAGTAATTGATAATTCCAGCGCATGGAGAATGGACGCTACCAAAAAACTGGTTGTACCGGAAATCAATGCCAATGTGCTTACTAAAGAAGACAAGATTATAGCAAACCCAAACTGTTCTACCATACAAATGGTAATGGCTTTGGCTCCGCTACATAAAAAATATACTATTGAAAGAGTAATCGTTTCTACTTACCAGTCTATCACAGGTACAGGAGTTAAGGCTGTACAGCAGCTTGAAAACGAATACACAGGCACTAAGGGCGAAATGGCTTACCCTTACCCTATTCACCGTAACGCTATCCCGCAGTGTGACGTGTTTGAAGACAACGGTTACACTAAAGAAGAAATGAAACTGGTACGTGAAACAAAAAAAATTATGGGCGACGACTCTATAAGGGTTACTGCTACTGCTATCCGTATCCCTGTAGTGGGCGGGCACAGTGAGTCGGTAAACATTGAGTTTGCAAACGACTTTGATGTAAACCAGGTACGTGCAATACTTCACGACACTCCGGGTGTTACCGTACAGGATAATACCGATACCAAAACTTACCCAATGCCTATTTATGCCGAAGGTAAAGACGATGTATTTGTAGGCCGCATACGCCGTGATGAGAGTCAGCCAAACACACTTAACATGTGGATTGTAGCCGATAACCTTCGCAAAGGTGCAGCAACAAACACGGTACAAATTGCCGAATACCTTGTAGCAAACGGGTTAGTGTAATTTACAGATAAAACAATACTATAAAACCTGCACAGTAATGTCGCAGGTTTTTTTTGTGCAATCATCTACCTTTAAAAAAGAAAATTACAGAAATCTCGTTTATATTTACACGATACCTTATTCTTTAAAACAAGTTATAATAATGAAAAACACAAACCTTACGCTTCTTATTTTTTCATTTATCTTATTTTCTTGTACACAAAAAAAAGAGGATAAAAAGATAGCAGACACATGTAATCATAACATTGACACAACCCGTATCATTACATCTAATGATGAAAGATTAAATATTCATTTTTCGGATTATGCAATTGTCCCTGCAATAATTATAAATAACATTACTGGTAACCAAACCAATATTGACCTATTTAGTCATAAAATAGAATGGTTTGATAATGAAAAAGAAACCTATATGTTAATAGATAAACAAAAGGTTTCTTTAAAAGATCAGTTAACAATTAACCAGGTTACAAACCTACAGAAGGACAATGTAGATTTCGCAAATAACTGGAGACAAATAAGGCTTTATAAATACAACAACAAAGAGATTTTACTTATTGAATTAGTATATACACCTTGTACAGGACTAGGATGTAGTGTAAGCTATTATCTTTTGTATGATACTGACAAGAGAGTAGCAAATTACTATGGAACTTATGCAGAAAGACATCAAATAAATCTATTTAATTATGGGAACGGAGAAATTAGTTTTGTAAGCGAATCTAATATTACAACGCCTGCATGTGATCAAAAAAAATACAATCTCTACACAATGGACGACAAAGGTATTTTTCAATTACAAAGAAAAGAGGACGGAAACCCATATGAGATTGATCAGTATTATTCTGAAGAACGTTTAAAGGAATATGAACACTTAACACAAAACTGGATAAAAGAAGTAAAATAAACATCTTCCATCTTCATGAAAAAACAAACCAAATTATTATTAACCTCAATAGGAATGGGAATCACGGGGTGGCTATCTATAGGAATTGATTATACCTCAACTATGGGGGTCTACCCTAAACGGAATACTGTTTATGGGAGGATTACTACTGTGCTTTATTGCATTAATTGTTTTTATACTTAGCTTTAAACAACATGAATAGCAAATCTCTCCTTATCACCCTAATTCTCCTATTTTTAAGCTATACCAGCTACAGCCAAACCTATGCTTTTTTCGGGTCTTTTAACCATAACAAAAATAAGAAAGGCCTATATGTTTATGAGTTGGATACTATTAAAGGCAGCCTTAAAAAGGTTACCTCAGCCAAAATACACAACCCTTCTTACCTTAGCCTTTCCCCTGACGGGAATTTTATATACGCCTGTACCGATACCAAAACACCAAACACAGGCAGTGTAAGCAGTTTTGCTTTCAATCCGGTAAAGAAAACACTAACATTTCTAAACAGCCAGTCGAGCAGTGGCGAAAATCCGGTTTATTGTGACACACATCCTTTGGGCAAGTGGCTCATAAACGGTAATTATACTGAAAGTGGTATCTCACTTTATCCTTTAGGCAATGATGGCTTTATTGAGCCTACGGCTCAGCATTTTGACTATTTTGAAGGAAGTATTAACCCAAACAGGCAGAAAAACTCCCATATACATTCAACAGTATTTTCTCCGGATGGTCAATATCTGTTTGCTTCTGACTTAGGCAGTGATAAAATAAGATGCTATGAGTTTGACACGCTAAGAAAACAACCCCTCATCGAAACAAACATTATAAAAACTACTCCCGGTAGCGGGCCCAGGCATTTTACTTTTCACCCTAAAGGAAAACAAGCCTATTGTATAGGGGAACTCTCCGGCACTGTAACAGTTTATGAATACAGCAACGGTAACCTGAAAACCACTCAGGAGATTGCCACACATAACGATTCCCTTACCGAAGGCTTTGAAAGTTCTGATATCCATATCACACCAAACGGAAAGTTTTTATATACTACCAACAGGGGAAGCGAAAACAACATCGCTATTTTCTCGGTACAGGAAAACGGAACACTAAAAATCATAGGCTATCAGTCTACTCTAGGCAAACATCCCCGCACCTTTGCTATAGACCCAAGCGGTAAGTTTATTATTATAACCAATGTTAACAGTAGTTCGGCAGTTGTATTCAGGATAAACCAAATAACAGGACAGCTAAGCAAAACTAGCGAAACCTCAATAGAGCATGTAAGCTGTGTGAAAATTAAGACCTATTAAAAAACCGTCTATCTTTACAAAAAGCTAACCATCAAAACATTGAACAATGAAAAAAGCACTCACATTACTTTCGCTAATTATGCTTTTTAGCTGTAAAGATAATTCCGGAAAGGATATGATTACCACCGCATCGGGATTACAGTATAAAACACTAAAAGAAGGTACAGGAGATAAAGCAAAATCAGGAGATGAAGTATTTATACACGAAACCATGAGCTACCGTAACGATTCGTTACTCTTTGATTCCAGAACATTACCTACTCCCGTTAAAGTACTTATAGGCGGTAATCAGGCTATAAAAGGCGTAGACGAAGGATTAAGAGGTATGCAGCAGGGAGAAATAAGGAAAATGATAGTGCCTCCTGCCCTAAGCAAACGTAGTGGCAACCCTACTTTCCCACACCCTGATTCTGTCTTAGTTTATGAGGTTGAACTGATAGAAATAGTAAAATAAAAAAGCCTTACCATTTTTTTAACTGCAACCCTGTTGCAATTGTAAAATCTTTTTCCCTACCTTTGCGGTAATGAAAAGAAAGTTCGCATTATTTAATCTTGCACTTATGGCCCTTGTACTCCTTACAACGGGCTTTCAGTCTTTTCATGCCTTTAGCCATCAGCATCACGCTACGGCACATCACCACAATCATAACGAAGTAAAAAAAGCTACTAAACAGTTTAGCGGCATTGAGCATCCACAAAGCCACGAAGACGATGATTGTAGCATTTGTAATTTCCACTTCGATTTCTTTGTGGCTCCGCCGCAGTTTTGCCTAAGGCTAGATTTCCCCTTCAAACAAATACACTACACTTTCAGCAGCATTGAAGGAAGTCCTTCATTTGCCGGAAGCCTTTTTGCCCATCGTGGCCCTCCTGCAGTACTATAAAACTGTTCCCTAACCCTTGCCTCATGGCAAAGGGACTATAACCGTATGTTATACCGGGGATTTCAATTTTATATTACCCAAAATAAATATCCATGCGATTTTACATACTATTGCTTTTTGCTGTTATAGCAACGGGCAACAGCGCCTATTCGCAAAGTACGCTTAGCGGCAAGGTGACTGATTCCAAAAGCCAGCCTCTGGACGGCTCGCATATACACATAGGCGAACTACATGCCATAAGCACGCCACTAGGCACTTATGAGCTACACAATATCCCTAACGGTCAGCAAAGGGTGGTGATATCCTACATTGGCTATACCACACTCGATACTATTATACACTTTAACGGCAGCACCGTTAGGCTAAACGCTATCCTAAAACCTGCAAGCACACAGCTACAGGAAGTGGTACTAAGCGAAGCAACAAGAGTTTCAAAAAGTGCTGTCGTAAAGCAGGATGTAAAACTTATAACACTCGAAAAATACAGCAGTGCCACATTAGGAGATGCCTTAAAGGAAATCCCCGGAGTGTACTCGCTAAAAACAGGAAACAGTATTGTAAAACCGGTAATAAACGGACTGCACAGTAGCAGGGTTCCGGTACTGGTAAACAACGTTAGGCTGGAAGACCAGCAATGGGGCACCGAACATGCTCCTAACCTCGACATTAATTCGGCAGGAAAAGTATCGGTTATCAAAGGCGCTTCAGCATTGCAGTATGGCGGTGATGCCATTGGCGGACTCATATTGGTAGAACCGGTATCGGTTTTAAAAGACACCCTGTACGGACGATCAATCCTGTCGCTTAATTCAAACGGACGTGGCGGCAGCTTTACCAGTAGCCTGCACAAAGGAGCCGAAAAAGGATGGGCATGGAATGCCGGAGGGACGTTTAAATACTTTGGTGACCGCGAAGCACCAAACTATGTGCTGTCAAACACCGGGAATCATGAAGGGAATTTTTCGGGTGATGTAAAATACATTGGCGACACTTACGACCTTTCGGCAAGCTATAGTTTTTATAATGCTACCATAGGCATTGCATCGGCTACCCATATAGGCAGCACCGCCGATCTTGCCAATGCCATAAACAGCGGCACGCCATATATTACCAATCCGTTTACCTATACCATAGGCGCGCCTAAGCAGGAAATACAACACCATTTAGGAAAACTTAATTTCAACACACAACTCAATCCGTTTTCAACACTGTCGTTACAATATGCCTTTCAGCTAAACCACAGGAAAGAATTTGACATTCGTCGCGGGGACTTTAAAGACCAGGCAGCCCTGGACCTTACCCTGATTACCAATTCGCTTCAGGCCGACTGGAAATATGAAAAAGACAATAATACCCTTAAAAGCGGAATAAGTTTTTCTATGCAGGATAACGAGGCAAGTCCCGAAACAGGCATACGCCCGCTTATTCCAAACTACACCCGTCAGGATGTGGGAGCATATGCCATAGCTGCCCATCGTTTTAGCAACAGCTTTAGTGCCGAAGCCGGACTGCGTTATGATTTTTCACATATGGATGCCGACAAGTTTTACCAAAAATCGCGCTGGACAAGCCTGGGCTATGAAGAGGAGTTCGACAATTTTATAGTAGCCGATTACGGTTCGCAGTGGCTAACAAATCCAAAATTCACCTTCCATAACATATCCGCAAGTCTGGGTATTAAAAAAATACTTAGCACCAACTGGGAACTGTTTGCCAATGCCGGACTGGCGATGCGAAACCCTAATCCATCGGAACTGTTTAGTGACGGACTGCATCATTCAAACGGAACTATAGAACTGGGTAGCCTGCGCACCAAAAAAGAAGAATCCTATAAGCTTTCCACAACGCTGGTAAAGCACGGCAATACTTTTAGCTTTGAGGTTACGCCTTATGCTAATTTTATTAGCAATTTTATTTTCCTGAAACCTACAGGTGCTGAGTATACCATACGCGGATCGTTCCCTGTATACAATTATGTTCAGGCAGATGCTTTGCTTACAGGTATAGATTTTCATTCTGACCTGTATTTGGGTGAGCATTTAAAACACAGCCTTAACCTTGCTTATGTTTACGGCACTAACAGGGATACCGACGAACCGCTTATTGACATGCCTCCGCTAAACATAGCCAATACCATAAGGTACTCCTTTAATGACAGGCACAACTCGTTTGCCGAACTGAGAAGCGAAGCCGTATTTACACAAAACCGTTATCCTAATTATAACTTTTATGCCGATGTACCCCAAAACGGAGAGCTTGTACCGGTATTAGTAGATGTTAGTACTCCGCCCCCAGGGTACCATCTGCTGCACTTCAGTACAGGAACCGAGTTTGATTTGGGAAAAACCAAAGCTTCGGTTAACCTTTCGGTAAATAATATTTTCAATACAACGTACAGAGACTACCTAAACCGCCAGAGGTTATATACCGATGAGGCAGGCAGGAACTTTATGTTACAGATAAAACTCAATTATTAATCATTAAACATTTCAAAAATGAAAAATCTGAAAATTTCAGTATTGGCAATTATTGCCACAGTATCATTCACCTCATGCAGCAGCGACGACGATAATCTTGTTCCGGTAAATGAAGAGGAAGTAATTACAACACTTACAGCAACTTTCACTCCACAGGGAGGTGGTACTGCTATTGTTTTACAGTCTCAGGATTTAGATGGCGACGGGCCTGATGCTCCGGTTATAACCGTTTCGGGAGACTTTACTGCGGGGACTACTTACACGGGTACAGTAGCCTTTTTAAACGAACTGGCAAACCCTGTTGATATCATTAGTGAAGAGGTACTGGAAGAAGGTGATGAACACCAGATATTTTTCCTTCAAAATGGCCTTGGGACATTTACTTACAATGACCAGGATGTAAACGGAAACCCTATAGGGCTAAGCTTTACATATGAAGCAAGCGAAACAGTAACAAATGGCGATCTTACCATAGTACTGAGACATGAGCCTAACAAAACTGCCGATGGTGTAAGTAACGGAGACATTACAAATGCTGGTGGCGGTACCGATGCCTCAGCAACATTCAGCATAAATGTTAACTAGTTTGGGTTAATTTTGTAAACACCCCTTTTCTTTGGGGTGTTTACAAATAATTATTTTTTAGTTAATATTTTATATAATAATTCATTAATTTAGTTAAAATATCACCACAACATCAAAAGCACTAAATTATGAATTCACAATTCACTAAAATTGTAAGAATACTTTTAGGTGTGATTCTAATAGTATTCGGATTAAACAAATTCCATCCTTTCATTCCCCTTCCGCAACCACCCGAAGCAGCAGCAAACTTTTTAAATTCAATGGCCGATACCGGTTATATTTTAACGGTAGTCGCCATTTTTGAGGTATTTATAGGCTTTATGCTGTTAATTAAAAAATGGGTCCCGTTTGTAATATTGTTATTGGCTCCTATTTCGCTAAATATACTGCTATTCCACCTGTTCTTGGATATTCCGGCTATAGCAACAGCCATAGTAGTGGTAGCACTTAATGTGATGCTTATATACAAATACCGTCAAAATTACAGCGCTTTGTTTACCTGATAAGCCTATTTCCTTATTTTTGTGTATAATCAAATCAAGCCATAATGAATAAAACAGTTTTAAGCATGGCTTTGGCATGCAGTCTTACCATGAACGCACAATTGCACGAGAATAAGGAAATAAAATATCCGCAAACAAGAAAAGGAGACCAGACAGACAACTACTTCGGTACAAAAGTACCCGATCCCTACCGTTGGCTTGAAGATGACCGATCGGCAGAAACCGCCGCATGGGTAAAAGCAGAAAACGAGGTTACCTTTGGCTACCTGGAACAAATCCCTTTTAGAGAAGAGATCAAAAACCGCATGCAACAGCTGTGGAATTACGAGAGAATTTCGGCGCCGTTTAAAAGAGGTGAATACACCTACTATTATAAAAACGACGGACTGCAAAACCAGTCGGTACTATACCGTAGAAGTCTTACAGGTGCCGAGGAAGTTTTCCTTGACCCAAACACCTTCTCTACCGATGGTACCACCTCATTAGGCGGAATCAGTTTCACTAAAAAAGGGGATCTGATGGCTTATTCCATATCAGAGGGAGGAAGTGACTGGCGTAAGGTTTTTGTAATGGATACCAAAACCAAAAAACTGGTAGGTGAAACACTGGTAGATGTGAAGTTCAGTAACATTGCATGGAAAGATAGCGAAGGCTTTTTCTACTCCAGTTATGACAAGCCTGAAGGCAGTGAACTATCGGCAAAAACCGATCAGCACAAGCTATACTACCACAAACTGGGCGCACCACAAAAATCAGACAAGGTTATTTTCGGAGATTCAGTTAAAAGAAGATACGTTGGCGCCAGCGTTACCGAAGATCAAAAGTATCTAATCATAACCGCAGCAAATTCGACTTCCGGAAACGAACTGTACATAAAAGACCTTAGCAACCCTAAAGGTGAAATCATTACGGTTGTAGATAATTTTGATACCGACTCCCATGTAATGGACAATGAAGGCTCAAAGCTTATCATTATGACCAACTACAACGCTCCAAACAACAAAATTGTAACTACCGATGCTTCTAATCCGGTGCCTTCCAGATGGAAAGATCTTATTCCCGAAACCGAAAATGTATTAAGCCCGTCAACAGGTGCAGGATATATTTTTGCCGAGTATATGAAAGATGCCATCTCAGTAGTAAAACAATATGACTATAAAGGTAAATTGATTCGTGAAATTGAACTTCCGGGCATTGGATCGGCTGGTGGTTTTGGCGGAAAAAAGGACGAAAAAACATTGTACTATTCCTTTACCAACTATACCACTCCGGGAACGATTTACTCTTACAACCCTGAAACAGGAGCATCTACCCTATACCAAAAACCTAAAGTAGATTTTAACAGCGAAGATTATATTTCAAAACAGGTGTTTTATGAGTCGAAAGACGGAACCAAAATACCAATGATTATCACTTACAGAAAAGACCTGAAGCTTAACGGTAAAAACCCAACAATACTTTACGGTTACGGCGGATTCAACATTAGCCTTACCCCGTCTTTCAGCATCACTAACGCTGTATGGATGGAAAACGGAGGTATTTATGCCGTTGCCAATCTTAGAGGTGGTGGCGAGTATGGTAAAAAATGGCATGATGCCGGAACCAAGCAACAAAAACAAAATGTATTTGATGACTTTATCGCTGCAGGCGAATACTTAATAGCGAACAACTACACCTCGTCTGACTATCTTGCAATAAGCGGAGGTTCTAACGGAGGCCTGCTTGTAGGAGCAACCATGACACAGCGACCTGACCTGATGAAGGTAGCCCTTCCGGCTGTAGGTGTACTGGACATGCTGCGTTACCATACCTTTACCGCAGGTGCAGGATGGGCTTACGACTATGGTACTGCCGAAGACAGTAAAGAAATGTTTGAATACCTTAAAGGATATTCCCCTGTACATAACGTAAAAGAAGGAGAGAAATACCCTGCAACACTTATTACAACAGGAGATCATGATGATCGCGTTGTACCGGCACACAGCTTTAAGTTTGCTGCCGAACTACAGGCCAAACACAAAGGCACTAACCCGGTATTAATACGCATTGGTGTTAACGCAGGTCACGGAGCAGGAAAATCGACTACACAGGTTATTGAAGAGTATTCGGATATTCAGGCGTTTGCCCTATACAACATGGGAGCAAAACCAAACAGAAAGAAATAAAAACAACAGATCAATAAAAGAGGCTGTCTCAAAGATGTCATTCTGAACGCAACGTAGTGTAGTGAAGAATCTCATAAAATTTATCAGAGATTTTTCCTATCGTCAAAATGACAAAACGTAATTGATAATTACGATTGAGACAGCCTTTTTATTATAACAAATACCCTATACCTATACGACCGTAGTAATACCCCTGTATTACATTATTGGTAAGTTCTTTACCCTGATAATTAAACGAGAAAGAAAGGTTCCAGTTATTTTTGCGATACATTACCCCTGTTTCGGCAACAAAGCGCCACGGTATAAGCGGAAATGTTACCGGACTGTCATCATTAAACAGACTCCCCTCTATGGTAGCATCATATACCTGATAGTTTAGTTTAGGGTTTATGAAAAAGAAAAACTCACGGTTTTCATCTCCCTGCTTTTTATCATGACTCAACGTTGCGCCATGCAGTATAGATTCATAAACCGGTTTTAAGGGCCGTTTAAAACTGATACGCATCATGGGGCCAAAAGTAATTCCCGTAAAAATGGTTCCTGCCTGCCCTTTAGCCTGCAGGTGTAAATCAACCTTTTCATGAAACTGCTTAACCAGTATTTTTTTTGAATAAAAAGCACCAATCTGCACTCCTACAGTAGTAGGTATTTGGTATTCCCACCCTCTTACCTTAGGATAATGAAAAATATGATGAAGCCCTTTTTGCAAATCTTCGGCAAGCGACTCTTTACCCACTATACCCACCTGAAAGTTCAGCTTTAAAACACTCTCACTTTTGTAAAAGGTATTAGCACCAACTTCTCCAAAAAGATATCCGGCAAAAGGCCTGTCGTGCACATTGATATTCTCAGCTTTTACACTTTGCGGATTGTACATGTACTGACCCGCTTTTACTTCGGCAATCAGTTTGGCGACCTTTCCGTTATCGGTATCAGCAAGCCAGCGGTAGTAAAATTCAATTCCGTTTGTATAGTAGCGGTCGTGTTTAAAGGAAGTGTAAAGGTCGTTATCAGATATTAGTCCGATTTCTGCCGGAGCCTGAGCCCTGATGAAACCGCAACTTAACAGCATTACTGCTGCCAGTAATTTATTTCTTTTTCTCATTTGCGTTATAATCGAGTTGCACGTAGCGCATAAGCCTCACTATTTTCGCCTTTCTTCTGTTTATATACGCCGATGAATTTGTTGCTCTGTATTTTAGGGGATTGGGTAATATTGCTGCAATTCCGGCAGCCTCATAAGCCGTTAGGTTTTTAGCATCCTTGCCATACCAGTGCTGTGCGGCAGCCTGCACGCCATACACACCGTCGCCCATTTCAATACTGTTAAGGTACACCTCCATAATTCGTTCTTTACTCCACAGCAGCTCTATAAGCATGGTAAAATAAGCCTCAAGCCCTTTCCTGAAATAACTCCTGCCCTGCCATAAAAAAACGTTCTTGGCCGTTTGCTGGCTAATGGTACTTCCGCCTTTTAGCTTTTTACCTTTTTTGTTGCTTTCGTAAGCCTTTTGCATGGCCTCAAAATTAAAGCCGTTGTGATTTAAAAAGGTATCGTCTTCACTGGCTATAACAGCCTTTTGCATGTTTACCGAAATCTCATCGATAGAAACCCAGTCGTGGCTGGAATGCATTTCATTACCGTCTGCCTTTTGCTCAAAAGCACGTATTACCATTAACGGGGTACACGGCACCGGAACAAAACGGAACAGTAAAACAGATAATACTGATATAGCGACAAACCAAAGACATAATTTAAAAAGGAAGCGGAATATTTTTCGCATCATGTAGGTAATAGTAAGTTTGATTGATATAGCGAAATTACAAATTAGTTGAATACTAATTTATTAAATTCCATTGAGTTTTGAAAAAAGAGATTTAAACCAAATCGGCCAGTTCTGTACCAATCATACTGCCTATAGCCACACCCATACCGCTAAGCCTAACGCCACAGTATACATGTTGTGACACACGCTCCACTATTGGTTTTTTATGACTACCCATTCCCATAATACCACTCCAGCGATGAGCAATTTTAAAGTCGGTTTCCGGTAGAATAACCTCACGAAGCAATTGCTCCAGTCTGTTTTGTATCAGTTCGGTTTCACCAAATTCTATAGTGGTTTCCCCTTCAAAGTCAAGGTTACGGGCACCGCCAAAAAGAATTCGGTTTTCAATATTCCTAAAATAGTAATACCCTTTATCCATATGGAAAGTACCGCGAATATCCAGATTATGGATAGGCTCTGTAATAAGTACCTGTGCCCTTGCCGGTCTTACGGCTTTATTGGTAAGTTCTTCGGCAAAACCATTGGTAGCAAAAAGAAGTTTTTTGGTATTGAATGCAAACCCGCCGATATTCACCTGAACATGGTCGGTTTGCTCATGCCATCCGGTTACGGCATGGCTGTTAAGTACATGAATGTTATGGGCAGTAGCCTGCTTTAGTAAAGCCTGCATCATATTACCCGTATCCACCTGCCCTTCAAACGGATTAAAAACAAGATATTCCTGTATCCCTTTAAAGGCAAAACGGTCTATCTCCTTATTAAACACATCCGACTTAAATAACGGACGAAGCACATCATTCACAAACGGCAGTTTGCGAAGACATTCTTCATAACCATCACTATTATCTTTCAGAAAAAGTTCATATCCGCCAAAAGGCTTATAATCCAAAACATTATCCCCAAGTCGCCTTCTAAGCAGTTTGAGTCCGTTCCAGCGTTTATGCACCAGATTTATAACCTCCTCTTCGGTATGTGTGTTGAGATCTTCAATAATTTCGGATATACTGCCAAAACAGGCAAATCCGGCATTTTTAGTACTGGCTCCCTGTGGTAAAGGTCCTTTTTCAAGCACCAGTATCTTGCTGTCGGGAAAACGTTCACGGAGACGAAGCGCAGTGTGCAACCCAACAAGGCCACTTCCCACCACGGTATAGTCTACACCCGTGTACCAGTTTTTAATTTCCCAATAGCTAAGATTCATATTTTAAAAATGCCCGTGCTTTTCGGCCTCCTCTTTAGCTTCTTCTTCGGTAACCTTTTTACCTTTAAGAGCGTTAAGAATTAACGGCACCGTAGTCACGGCAACTATAATTAATATAATATATTCAATGTACAGTTTAAGGTCAATACCCAGCTTACTAAGGAAAAGCTCATACAGGTAGTGACCTGCGAATATAAGCGTAAACGCCCAAAGTATAGAACTTATGATATTATACAGCATAAATTTTTTATGCTCCATTTTCACTATACCTGCAATGATAGGTGCAAACGTCCTGATGATAGGGAAGAAACGGGCAAAAATAATAGCCCTTCCGCCGTGCTTTTCAAAAAAGTCGTGCGACTGGATAAGGTATTTCTTTTTAAACCAAAAAGTATCTTTCTTGTTGTAGAGGAAGCTTCCGCTTTTAGCTCCAAACCAGTACCCAAAGGTATTACCTACAATACCGGCTCCTGCTACTAATAATGCTAAAACCAGAACATTTAAAAAATCACCTTCTAAGTAAACCAGTGAACGCATAAGTTCTGTACTGTAAATCCCGGCAAGGAACAAAAGACTGTCCCCCGGAAGGAAGAACCCGGCAAAAAGTCCGGTTTCGGCAAAAATGATAAACAATACAACGTAAATACCTACTGCTACACCGCCAATTTCAAGATTAATATAAAATTCCGGGTTTAATAACTGTGTCCAGTGGAAACTGTCCATATCTCTTTTAAATTAAATATCGTGTTGGTAAAATAAGCGCATAAAAGCACCGCTATACAAAGGCAAAACAGCAGATTATTTATCAAAAACCATACCCGTGCATGCCTTTAATTTTAAGTTTGTGAAATTAGCTATATTTTTTTAATCATTGGTTCTCTTATTGTTTTTAAATAGTTCTTTTACGCTTTTTTCAAACATTTAACAGCAACTGGCTTTCTTTATTGTTTCCCTAACAAAAAAACAGCTGTTTTTATAAATTTTTGCTATTAAATAAATTCACTACTTTTAAGGCCGTTTAATATAGATTTTTAGATGAAAAAGCTACTTATTTTAACCTTGAGTATTATGGGATTATCGGCTTCGGCGCAACACATGACTCCCGAGCTGCTTTGGAAACTGGGAAGGGTTAGCGCCCTTGGTATTACCAAAGACGGAAAAAACATAGTTTATAAAGTATCCGTACCATCGGTAGAGGAAAACAAGTTTGACTCCAAATTTTACAGTATACCTGTAAACGGAGGCAATGCTACTGAAGTGGAAGATTACAAAAACCTGCTTAAAGACCGTAACCTGTCGCCAGACGGAAAATACCTTTTAAGCAGCCAGGAAATTAAGGTTGAAAAAGTTAACGGGGGCGACTACTACCCTGAACTGGACAAGTCTACCGTACAAATATATGACGGACTGGATTACCGCCACTGGGATACATGGAACGAAGGAAAACACAACCATGTAGGCTACAGCCCGGTAAATGACACTGACAATTTTACCGACATCATGAAAGATGAGCCGTATGATTCTCCGCAAAAACCATTTGGTGGCGAGGAAGATTACACATGGACACCTGAAGGTAACATTGTTTATGTTTCTAAAAAGAAAGCGGGTACAGCTTATGCTACCAGTACAAATACTGATTTGTATGAATACAATCTTTCTTCAAAAACCACAAAGAACTTAACTCCTAATAATCCGGGTTATGATACTCAGCCGGCATTTTCACCACAGGGCGACCTTACTTGGCTACAAATGAAGCGTGACGGTTATGAAGCCGATAAGAATGATATTATTGTTCGCCACAAAGGAATGGACATTAACCTTACTGCCGGATGGGACGGAACTGTAGATTCGTTTACCTGGAGTGAAGACGGTAAAAAGGTTTATTTCCTTGCCCCTATTGACGGAACAAAACAATTATTTGAGGTTAACTTCCCGGGGCTTACTAAAATAGCTATCAGAGTAACTCAGTTAACAGATGGGTATTGGGATGTAAACAGCGTTGTAGGTTTTTCCGGCAGAAACATTATCGTAATGCGATCTGACATGAACCATGCAAACGAGATTTACAGCTACGACCTTAAAAAGAAAGACTGGAATCAGCTCTCTCACGTAAACGATGCTGCATACGCAAAAATAAAACTAAGCAAAACAGAAAAGAGGTATGTTACCACTACCGATGGGAAAAAGATGCTGGTATGGGTAATACTTCCGCCTGATTTTGATGCTTCTAAAAAATACCCTACCCTACTTTACTGTCAGGGAGGCCCGCAATCGGCACTGTCACAGTTTTACTCTTTCCGCTGGAACTTCCAGGTTATGGCAGCACAGGGATACATCATTGTTGCTCCTAACAGAAGAGGTATGCCGGGTCATGGTGTAGAATGGAACGAAGCCATCAGTAAAGACTGGGGCGGACAGGTAATGAACGACTACCTTTCGGCTATTGACGATGTAGCTAAAGAGTCTTATGTTGATAAAGCACGACTTGGAGCTATAGGTGCCAGCTACGGAGGATACTCTGTATTCTACCTTGCCGGAAACCATAACAAACGTTTTAAAACTTTCATTGCTCATGATGGTGTATTTAACCTTCAAAGTATGTATGGCACTACCGAAGAGGTATTCTTTACCAACTGGGATGGTGGCGGACCATATTGGGAAAAAGACAACGCTGTTGCACAAAAAACATATACTCAGTTTAACCCCATAAATTATGTGGATAAATGGGATACTCCAATTCTTATTTTCCAGGGTGATAAAGATTTCAGGGTTCCTATAGGGCAGGGTCAGGAAGCTTTCCAGGCTGCACAACTACGTGGTATAAAAAGCCGTTTTGTAATGTTCCCGGACGAGAACCATTGGGTTTTAAAACCTCAAAACGGGATGGTATGGCAAAGGGAGTTCTTTAAATGGCTTAAAGAAACTTTGTAATACCTGTAACATTTAAGTACTTTTAGCGACTATTTTGAAAACTATATAATTAAAACTACTATGCATAAATTTTCAGTTAAACCATTTCTTGCGGCAACCATGCTATTGGCAGGTATGAATGCCGGATTTGCACAGGACTACCTGGTTAACTCTTTAAAGAACAACCAGAGCGAAAACAGTAAGGATTCGTTTGAATTTACCGAAGTAATAAACATTGAAAACACTCCTGTAAAAAGTCAGGGATCATCGGGTACCTGCTGGAGCTATTCGGCAAATTCATTCATCGAGTCAGAAATGATAAGAATGGGTAAAGAGCCTATCGAAATCTCTCAGATATATACAGCACGTAATGCTTATATAGAAAAAGGTAAAAACTATGTACGCATGCATGGTGCTATCACTTTAGGTGACGGCGGTGCTCTACACGATGTAATAAACATGTACCGCCAGTATGGTGCTTTACCACAAAGCGAATACACAGGGCTTAACTACGGTACAAAAAGTAACCGATTTGCAGAAATGCAAACAATGGCACAAGGTCTTCTTGAAGCTGTTGTAAAAAACCCTAACGGACAACTTACTCCAAACTGGATTAAAGCCTATACTGCTGTTATCGACTCTTACCTTGGTGAAGTTCCTGAAACATTTAAGTACAAAGGAAAAACATACACTCCGCAAACTTTTGCTAAAGAAGTTGTAGGTGTAAATGCCGATGATTATGTAGAGATCTCTTCCTTCAAAGAGCACCCTTACTATACTAAGTTCACGCTTATGGTACCGGATAACTGGTCTCTTGATCAGGTATACAACGTTAAGATGAATGAACTTACAGACATTATTGACAATGCACTTAAAAAGGGCTATACTGTAGCTTGGGCCGGTGATGTTAGCGAAAAAGGATTTAGCTGGACTAACGGTGTAGCTTATATCCCTGCAAAAGACTACAAAGAAATGAACCCACAGGAAAAAGAGGCCATTTTTAAAGGCCCTCAACCTGAAATGGAAATCACTGAAGATCTTCGTCAGGAAGCTTTTGACAACTACAATACTACTGACGATCACGGTATGCACATTGTAGGTATTACTAAAGATCAAAACGGTAAAGAGTACTACATTATCAAAAACTCTTGGGGTGCTACAAACGATTACCAGGGGTATATGTACATGACTAAAAACTTTGTAAAGTACAAAACCACTGCTATTCTTTTACACAAAGGTGGTGTTCCTTCATCTATTGCTAAAAAATTAGACATTAAATAAAACCATCCGGTTTTAGTACTATACAACCCCAAAGCCAATGGCTTTGGGGTTTTTGTTTATAATAAATTCAAATTAATAAAACCTAACAAATACAGGGCTTAAAGTTATATCTTTACTATACTTAAAAAAGCAATCACTGCATTCATCTAAAAAAACACTATTACTTATGAGAAAGATATTTCTTATATTCTGCGTTACATCATTATCTATTATTGCCCTGCTTACCTACATTGAATGGAAATCCATTTTACTGCTGTTAATATTCCTCCCGTTAATATGTATGGGGTTATACGACATGTACCAGTCTAAAAAAACCATACGAAGAAACTTTCCGTTACTGGGTCGCCTTCGTTATGTACTGGAATCCATAGGACCCGAAATGCGTCAGTACTTTATAGAGACAGACCTGGAAGGAAAACCTTTTAACCGACTGCAACGCAGCCTGGTTTACCAACGCAGTAAAAAAGAACTGGACACCATGCCTTTTGGTACTCAACTTAACATTTACGACGTAGGCTACCAATGGATAAACCACAGCATAAAAGCTATACCTTTTGCAGATATTAACTTTAATCCAAGAGTCATAATAGGTTCGTCACAATGTGAGCAACCTTATTCGGCAAGCCTTTATAACATTAGTGCCATGAGTTATGGTTCTCTTAGTAAAAATGCCATACTTGCTCTTAATGCCGGAGCCAAAATTGGAGGGTTTTATCATAACACAGGCGAAGGTGGATTATCACCTTATCACTTAAAGGAAGGCGGCGATTTGGTTTGGAACATTGGCACAGGATACTTTAGCTGTCGTGATCACGACGGTAAATTCAGTTATGACGAATATGCCAAACGCGCCGTTATGGATTCGGTTAAAATGATCGAGATAAAATTCTCTCAGGGCGCTAAGCCGGGACATGGTGGTATACTCCCTAAAGAAAAAGTTACCGATGAAATTGCAGCCATCAGGATTGTAAAAAAAGGACAGGACATTGTATCTCCACCCTACCATTCAGCTTTTACCAATCCGTTAGAACTTATGGACTTTGTAAAGTTGCTTCGTAAAGGTTCGGGTGGAAAACCGGTTGGGATGAAAATCTGTATAGGTAACAAATCAGAATTCATAGCTATATGCAAGGCTATGGTTGAAACCCAAACCTACCTTGATTTCATAACTGTTGATGGTGGTGAAGGCGGAACAGGCGCTGCCCCACAGGAATATTCTGACCACGTAGGAATGCCACTACGTGATGCTCTTGCTTTTGTTTATGACTGCCTTGTAGGTTTTGGTATTAAAGACCAGATAAAAATTATTTGCAGCGGAAAAATTGTAAGCGGATTTGATATTGTAAAAACACTGGCTACAGGAGCCGACCTTTGTAACTCTGCCCGAGGTATGATGTTTGCCCTTGGTTGCATACAGGCACTGGAATGCCATGCCAACACCTGTCCTACAGGTATTGCCACCCAAGACCCTACACTTGTTAAGGGACTTGTACCACAAGAGAAAAAAATACGTGTAGCACGCTTTCAGGAAGAAACTGTAAAGAGTGCCATGGAACTAATGGCATCTGCCGGATTAAGGCATCCTGACGAAGTAGGCCGAAGCGCCGTAAGTATGCGCGTAGACAGAATTAAGATAGAAACCTTTGAAGAGACCTACCCTGAGCTTAATAAAGGCTGTTTACTGGACGAATCTACCGTACCGCAGTCTTTCATGCATTTTTGGAAAAGAGCATCAGCAGAAAGCTTTTAAATAAAAAAGCCCCTGAAAGTTCAGGGGCTTTTTTTATCAACTTTTATATCATTAAGCAGCTTCTTTTACTACTTTAAGACTAGAACCTGATCTTGAATACCTTGAATGTCTTTTTATCGACATTTCAACAAATTTCTTGGCATCCTTTTTATTATCTGAAGAAACCCTTAATTTAAGGTTTTCACCATCTCTCATTTTTACAAGAACATAATAGCTCTTTTCGCTCATGGCAACTGTAAATACAGAAATACCAATCGCTACAAATGAAAGTAAAAAGAACATAGGTGCATCCAGCATTTTACGTTGCATATACAACAGCACAAAAATACTTGTTGGCATCAATGCCCACATAATCGATTTCAAATCGGTATTCATACCGAATTTGATTTTTTTCACCTCTTTAAATTCAATCTCATTCTCTCTGTGTGCAGAAGCTAAAATGATTTTGTCATTAAAGAGTTTGCCGCAACTGTTATTAAACAAGGGCATCTCTAACTTTTTCATAGGTTTTTTTGGTTTAATTTTTCTTTTTCGCTTACAAAATTAACACCTAATGGTCAAAAAACCCTAATGGATTCTTAAGATTTATATAACATATAAAATGAAATTAAATAATAAATTACGCGAAGACCTGATTTAGCCTAGCTTTATATCATTTTCAATTAAATTTTAAATATGTTAAATTTTTGTTAAATTTATTATTTTAATGCTTCTTTATACACTCTTGCGTTCGCAGAACGGTTTGCAATGTATATTTTGTATTGAGAATCGTTTAAAACCGACTTCAGTTTCTTATCTCTATCTTCATCATAAGCCTTTTTCTTTTTGGATCTCTGCACAGCAGTAGCACCCGGATTTTCATCCAGTTTTTTCAAATAATCTTTGTTTATAGCTAACACCTGCGAATATTGATTATCATTAAGTGATAATTGAGATTTCATGTGTGTAGTAACTTTTGCAGCCCCTTCAGAAACTTTATCCTGAGCATTAGCCGTTACACAAAACAGTAAAGCAAGAACTAGTGTGCTAACAAGGTTTTTTACCCTGCCCGTTAATTTTTTGGTCATGGTTGGAGTATATTTTTAGTTAATGATGCGACTAATATAGAAAGAAAACATTCGCAAGAAAAAAAGCCTCGATTAAGAGACTGATTTTCCCGATGAGTTGCTTTAAAAAACAGATAAACCTCAAATAAAAAAGCCCCGCTGATTAGCGGGGCTTTAAAATATGGCTATAGCTTATTGCTTAGGCTCATTCATTTTAAAAGTTTCCATAAACTTAGTGGTATAATCACCTTCAACATAGGCTTGCTCATCCATAAGTTGTCTGTGGAAAGGAATGGTAGTTTTAATACCTTCGATTACGAACTCATCTAATGCACGCTTCATTTTGTTTATAGCTTCTTCCCTTGTTTGGGCAGTAGTTATAAGTTTAGCGATCATAGAGTCATAGTTTGGCGGAATAGTATACCCAGAATAAACGTGAGTATCTAAACGTACACCATGACCTCCAGGCATGTGCAGGGTAGTAATTTTACCCGGAGACGGCCTGAAGTCGTTATAAGGATCTTCTGCATTAATACGACACTCGATAGAGTGAAGTTGCGGAAGATAGTTTTTACCTGAAATTGGCACACCTGCAGCTACTAAAATCTGCTCACGGATAAGGTCATAATCAATAACCTGCTCTGTAATAGGGTGCTCTACCTGAATACGGGTATTCATTTCCATGAAATAGAAATTTCTGTGCTTGTCCACAAGGAACTCTACCGTACCGGCACCTTCATATTTAATAAATTCGGCAGCTTTAACAGCAGCATCACCCATTGCCTGACGAAGCTCATCTGTCATAAATGGAGACGGAGTTTCTTCAGTAAGTTTCTGGTGACGTCTTTGTACTGAACAGTCTCTCTCAGAAAGGTGACACGCCTTTCCGTAAGAATCGCCCACTACCTGGATCTCGATGTGTCTTGGCTCTTCGATAAGTTTTTCCATGTACATACCGTCGTTACCAAAAGCAGCACCGGCTTCCTGCCTTGCGCTTTCCCATGCCTTTAACAGGTCTTCAGCTTTCCAAACAGCCCTCATACCTTTACCACCACCACCGGCAGTAGCTTTAAGCATTACCGGATAACCAAATTCTTTAGCCAGCATATCTGCCTGCTCAAAAGACTCTAATAATCCGTCTGATCCCGGTACACAAGGTACACCTGCAGCTTTCATTGTAGCTTTTGCAGTAGCCTTATCTCCCATTTTTTCAATCATCTCAGGAGATGCACCGATAAATTTAATACCATGCTCCTGACATATTTTTGAGAACTTAGCATTCTCTGAAAGGAAACCGTATCCAGGGTGTATTGCATCTGCGTTAGTAATTTCTGCAGCAGCAATAATATTAGACATTTTAAGATATGATAAATTACTTGGAGCCGGACCTATACATACAGCCTCATCAGCAAATTTTACGTGAAGGCTTTCTGCATCGGCAGTAGAATACACGGCCACAGTCTTGATCCCCATTTCCCTGCAGGTTCTGATTACACGTAGTGCAATCTCTCCCCTGTTTGCAATTAATATTTTTTTAAACATTGCTTGAGATTTTTTATTTGAACTGTATATTTTAAATAAAGCAAATGAGGATGTTACTCCTCATTTAGCAATAAGTATTTAAAATTCCTTATGACGGATCAACTAAGAATAATGGCTGATCAAACTCTACCGGAGAAGCATCGTCTACTAATACCTTAACGATTTTACCAGACACTTCAGATTCGATTTCGTTGAAAAGCTTCATTGCTTCAATCACACAAACCACATCTCCTTTAGAGATTGTGCTTCCCACCTCTACAAACGGAGCTTTATCCGGAGATGGTTTTCTATACAAAGTACCTATTATAGGTGATTTTACAGTTACGTATTTAGAATCGTCTTCTGTAGCAGCAGCGGCAGGTGCAGCAGCAGCCGGAGCAGCAGCTACAGGAGCCTGTTGCGGAACTGCCTGTGGAGCCGGCTGGCTAACAGGAACGTGCTGAACGTAAGTAGTTGCAGCCTCTGTACCAGCTTCTGTAGTTTTGATGGTGATTTTAAAATCATCCATTTCTAATTTTACTTCGGTAGCACCGGATTTTGCTACAAACTTAATTAGGTTTTGAATTTCTCTAATATCCATAATTTCCGAATTTTGTTTAGTCTGTTCTATTTTTTATCGTATGCCCATTTAAGATATATCGATCCCCATGTAAATCCGCCTCCAAAAGAAGCAAACACAAGGTTATCACCTTTTTTGAACTGATGTTCATAATCGCTAAGCAATAATGGTAATGTTGCTGATGTAGTATTACCGTATTTCTCGATATTAACTAATACTTTAGAGTCATCAAGATTCATTCTTGACGCGGTAGCATCAATAATTCTCTTGTTAGCCTGGTGTGCAATTAACCAATCTACATCATCGTGCGAAAGGTTGTTGCGACTCATTATTTTCTCACTTACGTCGGCCATGTTAGATACCGCATATTTAAATACGGTTTTACCGTCCTGGAAAACATAATGTTGTTTGTTTGCTACAGTTTCTTCTGAAGCAGGAAGTATAGATCCGCCGGCATCTATTTTAAGATACTCACGACCAATACCGTCACTTCTTAAATATTCATCCTGAAGACCATACCCCTCTTCATTTGGCTCGAATAACACAGCACCTGCGCCATCGCCAAAAATAATACAGGTAGCCCTGTCAGTATAATCTATAATTGAAGACATTTTATCTGCCCCTACAAGAAGTACTTTTTTATATCGTCCGCTTTGAATGTAAGCGGCTGCGGTAGACATACCGTATAAAAAACTGGAGCATGCAGCCTGCAAATCGTATGCAAAGGCATTAACAGCGCCTATTTGTGTAGCCACATAAACTGCGGTGGCTGCCACAGGCATATCAGGAGTTGCGGTAGCCAGAAGCACCATATCAATATCTTCCGGTTTAGTTCCTGATTTTTGCAGCAAATCCTGTGCTGCTTTTATAGCTAAAAAGGAAGTTCCTTTATCTTTATCTTTAAGTATACGCCTTTCTTTGATTCCTGTACGGGAAGTAATCCATTCGTCATTTGTATCAACCATTGTTTCTAAAACCTGGTTTGACAGGACATAATCTGGCACGTAAGCCCCTACAGCAGTAATGGCGGCTGTTATTTTGTTCATAAGGATAAGTTATTTCTATTCAAATCCGGGAATTTGAAAAAGCGGTGGAAATTACAAAAAAAATACAAAACCCCTTGTAATATTCCTCCTTATTTTCAAATAGATTGCGTTTAACAAAAAAACTCTCACTATGTGAGAGTTTTTCTCTTATATCTTAACAATTAAGCAACCGCTTCCTGTTTGTCTATAACTACCTGTCCTCTGTAGTACATTTTACCTTCATGCCAGTAAGCTCTGTGGTATAAATGCGCTTCTCCGGTTACTGGACATGTAGCGATTTGAGGAACAGACGCCTTATAGTGCGTCCTTCTCTTGTCTCTTCTCGTTTTCGAGATCTTTCTCTTAGGATGTGCCATTTTACTATATTATTTATCCGTTAATAGTTTTTTTAATTCGTCCCATCGGGGATCTGTGTCTTCTTCTTTTTTATGTTCCACTTTAGGAGCCAGCTCCTCAAGTTTGTTTAATATTTCTGCATTCATAGTGCCGTCTTTAATACCCGGATGCACTCTTTTTGACGGAACCGAAAGCACAATCATTTCATATATATATTGCGCTACGTCCACCTGGTACTCCCCGTGTGGCAAAACCAGCATCTCCTCGTTTTCGTCATTAAATTCTTCACCAAATTTTACAATCAGGT
Source organism: Flavobacterium beibuense F44-8 (assembly GCF_000769915.1). Lineage (GTDB taxonomy): Bacteria > Bacteroidota > Bacteroidia > Flavobacteriales > Flavobacteriaceae > Flavobacterium > Flavobacterium beibuense. The sequence goes on along the minus strand of NZ_JRLV01000008.1, from coordinate 168,898 downwards.
CAAGCTTACCTTTTATCGGCAAATCAAAATCTTCATTAGAAAGATCACAAGGTACATTTACCGTACCCTTATGCTTAAATGTTAACTCAAGCATAGTGAGCTTTTTATCTAAAACAAGGTTCACCTTAACATTGACATCATTATATTCATCAAAATTAAAATGATCAAAGAACGCTTTGTTTATTTCAAACTCAAACTGGTGCTTCCCCTGTTTTAACCCAGCAAACTGGATTAAAAATTCTTTATTAACTTTCATGTGGTGTGTTTTTTTAAAAGTTCACATGATATTGCCGGACTGATTATTAAAACAGCCACAACTCACTTCATCACAACAGTTTTGAGCGTGCAAAGATATAAAATTATTGCAAATCCAAACCTGTTATCAACATTTTTTTGTTTATAACTGTTTTTCCTTAGTTTTTAAAGGATTTTGGGTTATTTCCCTATAATCGTTTCGGTTATTAAATATATCTAAAGCCAAATATACGGCTTCTTTAAAAGAATTAAAATCGGCTTCTCCTTTTCCTGCAATATCATAAGCAGTACCATGATCGGGAGATGTTCTTATCCCATCAAGCCCTGCGGTATAATTCACTCCGTTTCCAAACGAAAGTGTTTTAAACGGCACAAGCCCCTGATCGTGGTAAGCAGCAATTACGGCATCATATTTCTCATAGGCACTACTCCCGAAAAACCCGTCGGCAGAAAATGGACCGAAAGCTAATATACCTTCATCAAATAATTTCCTCAACGTTGGTTTAAGCACTGTATCATCTTCACTACCTATTACACCATTATCTCCACAATGCGGATTAACACATAGCACGGCAATTTTAGGTCGGTTCACTCTAAAGTCCTGTTTAAGAGCCTGGTTAACGGTAGTTATTTTTTTCCTTATTAGCTCTTCCGTTAAATGCGAAGCCACCTCATTAACAGGAACATGATCTGTAAGCAAACCTACTTTCAGGTCATCGTGCACCATTAACATCAGTGCATCACCTTCCAACTGCTCGTTAAGATAATCAGTATGACCCGGGAATTTAAATTCCTCCGACTGTATGTTATACTTATTAATAGGAGCTGTTACCAGCACATCAATCTCTTTGTTCTTTAAAGCTTCGGTAGCAGCGGTGAACGACTTAATAGCATATTTACCCACATTTTCATCGTTTGCACCAAATTCAATATTCACACCCTCACGCCAAACATTAAGCACGTTAAACTTACCGTGCACCAACTGGTCAAGGCTGTCTATACCATGTATATGGATATCAACATGAAGTGACTTCCTTATAAAGGATATGATTTTTGCGTTAGCAAAAACCACCGGAGTACACATTTCCAGCATTCGGACATCCTCAAAGGTTTTAAGTACTACTTCACTACCTATTCCGTTAAGGTCTCCTATAGATATACCTACAATTACATTTTCTGCTTTTTTGGTCATAATGGCGCTTTAATTTGCTACTTTTGAATTGCAAATTTATAAAATTAAATGAGGATGTTTACAGGAATTGTTGAAACACTTGGAACCATAAAAGAAATAAAAAAAGACAACGACAATCTTCACGTCACCATACTATCGGGATTAACACCCGAACTTAAAATAGACCAAAGCGTATCGCACAACGGCGTATGCCTTACTGTTGTTGCCCTAAGCGAAGACAGCTACACTGTAACCGCAATTAAGGAAACTCTTGAAAAAACAAATTTAAGAGACTGGAAAGAGGGTGATATGATAAACCTTGAAAGAGGAATGAAACTGGGCGACAGGCTGGACGGACATATAGTACAGGGCCATGTAGACCAAACCGGGGTTTGCAAAAGTGTTGAAGAAGCAAACGGAAGCTGGTACTACACTTTTGAATACGACAAAAATCTAAGCAACATCACTATCGAAAAAGGATCTATTACTGTAAACGGAGTAAGCCTTACGGTAGTAAATTCAAAACTTAACGAATTTAGCGTCGCCATTATACCTTACACCCACGAGCATACCAACTTTAAATATATACAACCGGGCACGGTTATCAATTTAGAGTTTGACGTTGTAGGAAAATACGTTAGCCGTATACACGAGCTTAGAAATTAACTTTTGTTCAACAACCTCTGTTAGATTATTTTCATAGCTTTGTAGAAAATAATCTAACATGAGTGATCGTATACGTGAAAAGCTTTCCATATTAGCCGATGCTGCTAAATATGATGTATCCTGCTCATCCAGTGGCAGTACCCGAAAAAATGACAACAAAGGACTGGGCGACAGTAGCGCTTCTGGCATTTGTCACTCCTACACCGAAGACGGTCGCTGTGTATCGTTACTCAAAATATTACTTACTAATCATTGTATATATGATTGTGCTTTTTGTGTATCCCGCAAAAGCAACGATATAAAACGTGCTGCTTTTACTGTAGACGAGGTTGTTAGCCTTACCATTAACTTTTACAGACGCAATTACATTGAAGGTCTGTTTTTAAGTTCGGGCATTTTTAAGGATGCCGATTTTACCATGGAACGCCTGTTACGCATTGTAAAAAAGTTAAGGCTTGAAGAACGTTTTAACGGTTACATACATTTAAAAACCATACCGGGTGCAAGCCCTGAACTATTATCTGAGGCCGGGCTTTATGCCGACAGGATGAGCATCAACCTGGAGATGCCCACCGAAAGAGGCCTGAAGCTACTTGCTCCCGATAAATCACACGATGAAGTAAAAAAACCATTAGATTTTATACAAAACACCATCACTAAGTTTAAAGACGAAAAGAAAACCGGACTCATAAAAAGCATCCCGAAATTTGTTCCTGCAGGGCAAAGTACCCAAATGGTAATTGGCGCCACACCTGAAACCGACATGGAAATTATGTACAGCGCCAACCAATATTACAAGGACTACAAGCTAAAACGCGTGTACTATTCGGGATACATACCTATAAGTTATGATGACCGTATGCCACAAATAGGCAGCCAACCACCGTTGCTTCGTGAAAACAGGCTGTATCAAACAGACTGGCTTATGCGTTTTTATGGTTTTGAGGTACAGGAACTGCTTAATCCTAAAAATCCGCATCTCGATACTGATATTGATCCAAAACTGAGCTGGGCATTACGCAACCCTGAACAGTTCCCTGTTGACATCAACACTGCCGATTACCGTATGATATTACGTATACCGGGTATAGGCACACAATCGGCGCTCAAAATAATTCAGGCACGTAAATTTGGAAAGCTGCGCAGTGACCAACTTAAAAAAATAGGGATTGCTTATAACAGGGCAAAATTCTTTATACGTTGTGCCGATAGTCCATACCAACTTAACGACCCCGAACCTCAACATATAAAACACCTTATATTATCTGAAAGCAATAGTAAATACCTTAAAGTACCCCAAAATCAATTAAGCCTGTTTTAGTATGGTTACCTATGTGTTTGACGGATCGATGGAAGGATTGCTAACAGCTGTCTTTGAATATTATGAATACAAACCCGGCAAAGTACAATTGGTTTGGAATAAACATTACCAACCCACAATGCTTGGTGAAACACATACTATTATAAATAACAAAGTAAAAGCCGAAAGGGTTTGGAACGGACTCAAAAAAAAGATGAGTGCCGACTGGCTCATGAAATTTTACAGAGCCTACCTTAGCGAAGTACCGCAAACCTTTCAGGATCTTTTTGATTTTGCCTGCTATATTTTTGACAATCCTCAGGGTGCCGAAAAAAACTTTGGCAATCCGCATGTAATGGCTATATCAAAAATGAACCGCATGGTAGGGCGTGAAAGACATCGTTTCACAGCTTTCATACGCTTTCAGGAAACGGCAGACGGTATATTTTATGCACCTGCCGAACCCGACTTTAACGTGCTCCCGTTAATAGCCAATTTTTACAAAAACCGCTTTGCCGACCAGAAGTGGATTATTTATGACATTAAAAGAAAATACGGGCTTTATTATGACCTTAACACGGTGCAAACCATATCTTTTGAGTTTATACAAAATATAGATACCTCAAAAAAAAGACTTTCAAACAACCTTGTTAGTAATAGCGAAGAACTCACTTCCCTATTATGGAAAGACTATTTTAACAGCACAAATATACCTGCAAGAAAGAACATGAAGCTTCATATTCAATACCTTCCTAAGCGTTATTGGAAATATTTGAATGAAAAAGACGACAAAAATTAAGTTAATTTTAACCAAATGTTAGATAAATGGTTAACAAGTCATTAACAAGGCAAAAAAACAACATTTAAAAAATAAATATAACACATCCTTATATTTATTGATTTATAGGCTTATTTATTTAAATTTCAAATTGATTGTTATATTAATAACATTTTTGCTTTAAAATGTTATTATTAACAATACGCCCATTGTTAAAGGATTCGCAACAAGTTCATAACTAAATCATAATTTTTTAGCTTTTCATTAACATTTTAACGTCATTTTTAGTGATTACCTTTAAATAGCTAAAAACAAGATGTTTAACCAAAATCACACCAGTTATGACAAACTTTACGTGGCAATCAAAGCGATTGCCTTTAATGGTGCTAATCCTTTTTGGATTTTTATTACTTCCGGTCCGAACGATGGCACAGGAAGCAATATCAATTATTTGGGATAGCGAAACGGGTTGCTATCAGTTCGAAGACCCAAGAAAAGACGAACAGAAAGAACCCGGAGAAGACATTGAAGACGGACCCTGTGTTAGGGTTTGCGAAAACAGCAGAGTAAATTACTCTTTAACGGGAGACAGCAGCAATTGGTCTTCTACACAATGGAGTGTTGCCGGCGGTACACTTCTTTCATCGAGTACAACAACCTGTTATGTACAATGGGGTACTCCCGGAAACGGAACTGTGACTGCAGAAGTCACAAAATTAGACGGAACGGTAGAAACCGTGGAAATATGTATTGAAATCATTCCTGCACCAAAAGCATTTTTTGGAGTGCTTCCGGGTTATGTAGGCATTCCGATTGAGGCATGTGTAGACGAAGGAATCTTTTTCACCAATCTGTCTACAACAAATGGAGGCAGCGACCTCTTTTCTTATTACTGGGAATTTGGAAACGGTGACGTTTCATCAGAATTCCAACCAACCTACTCTTACAGTTCTCCGGGAACATATACAGTAGTGTTAACGGTAACAAATGTTTGTAACTGTACCAGCAGGTACAAAATACCGGTACGTGTTCACGATTTCCCTGGTATTCAAATTAAATGTCCAAGCGTAGTATGTGACGGTGAAATCGCTTCATATACTGTTGAAGATTTTGTTGGCGATATTTGCGGCGGCAACTTTAACTGGAGTGTTGATGGTGGTACTATAGTATCATCAGCCCCATACGGACCAACTATTGATGTAGTATGGGACAATGTAGGACCTTCAGGTTTTGGTTATGTAACTATTGATGCAACAGGATGTGATATTCCTTGTGCAGGACCAACAACAATTCCAATTCCGGTAATACAAAACACAGGTACAATTGTAGAAGATCTTGTAATTTGTGAAAACGAACAAACAATTTACAAATTACCGCAATGGCCATCTACTACATTTAACTGGTCGTTAGATGCTAACGGAACAGGAGCCACCTTAATACCAAGACAACAACAAAACGAAATTGTTGTACAAACTACAGGTAACTCAGGCACAATAACTCTTAGCTGTACATACAACAACACATTATTAAATTGTGGCGGTAGTGCTGAGTTAGTTATTACAATTAAGCCGAAAGCCGAAATTAACGGCCCTACATCACTATGTATTGGAACAACTGGCGGATATGTACTTAGCAACGGATACTCAGGCAGCTGGGTATTAAAAAGAAATGGCTTAGTAGTATCTACAGGATCAGGCAACTCATTTAACTACAACTTTACCACAGCAGGAAACTATATACTTACAGTTTCGGGAGGTGCATTTTGTAAAAATGCCCAAATGGGAATTGTAGTAAATCCAAAAGAAACAGCTCCAACAGCTATTACAGGCCCGGATGAAACCTGCCCTGGCATCCCTGTTGATTATAGTGTTAACAATACTATACCGGGTACAGTTATAGTATGGAGTGTTGACAACGGAACAATTGCAGGTAGCAATCAAGGTGATGAAGTTACAGTAACTTTTGGACCAACAGGACCGTATGCTGTACATGCATGGAGAGAAAGTGTTGCAGAACCAAACTGTCCATCAGATATGATTACAAAAGTAGTTACACCTCCTACAGTAAATGCTGTAATAACAGGCGATGATGAAGTATGTTCAAGCAGCTATGCAACATACCAAACTACATATACTGAAGGTGAATCTTATTTCTGGGAAGTTGTTCCGGCAACAGCAGGTAGTGTTTCTTCTGGAAACGGAACTACAATAGTAGATATTTTATGGAACGAACCTCCAGTAGCTTCTAACCCTCAAAAGGTAAAACTAACTGTTGTTAAATGTGGCGTTGAACATTATTTCACTTATGATGTAGATGTAATAACCACACCGGCTGCTAATATAGTTGCTCCTAGTACAATTTGCGGAGGAGAATCATTCCCATTAAGTATCTCAGGTCTAACATCAGGAACTGTAACATGGAATTTCGGTGACGGTTCTTCACCTGTAACAACAAGTGCAGCATCAACAATAAGCCACACTTATCTAAACAATAATGGTGCTGATACTGATTTCACTATTACTGCATATGTAGAACTGCCTAACGGATGTATTAACCCGTTAAATTTAGCACAAAACATTACAGTTATCCCGGCACCGGTAGCAAGTATAACTCCTGCAGGCGTATATGCTGTATGCCCTGAGTCTGCAATAAATGATATCCTTACAGTAAACATACAGTCAGGATTCGGATCTACATCATCTATTAAATGGTATCACAACGGTTTAGAAATCACATCTGTTGCAGGCCAAACATCAATAAATCTTGCATCATTAGGTTACGGTTACGGTAGCTATCATGCAGAAGTAGAAAACAGCAATGGCTGTACAACTGTTACAGATGCAACAATTTATAACGGCAACTGCGTTACACCTTGCTCAACAGGTGAAACGGTTACTGTTAGCGGAACAAACAATTGCGGTATTATATCAGCAACAGCTACTGCTACAGGTAGCCCTACAACATATGGCTGGTTTACTCAACCTTCATCTACTGTTATATCACAAACAGCAGGATCTGCTCAATTCCAGTTTGATGAATCAGGTAAATACAGAATTTACTATCAGGCAACTTATGGCAGCTGTGTTGTAACAAACTATACTGAAGTACTGGTACCATACATGCCAGACCTGAAATACAATGTTGCCTGTAACGGCTCTGGCGGATATACACTTACACTTTTAGACCATTCTAACTTCTACCCTAACAATGGTATGGATAACTACCAATTTAAAGTAGACGGAAGTACTGTATATAACGGAGCAGCAAATACATATACTACAACTGTTAGTCCGGGTGTACATACATTAGACCTTACAATAAAAAGAAATGCCTCTCCTGCACATCCGGCATGTTCAGCAGCAACTATAACAATCGATTTGCCTGCAATGCCAGATGCAACATTCACTGCACCTTTAGAAATTTGTGAAAACGCATCATTTGATATGGCTTTAGTTACTCCTCAATCAGGACTTACTTACGAATGGAGTTTTGGAGATGGTTCAACCAACCGTCAGCCATCACCTTCTAAAGTATACAATAGCTATGGCAACAAGACCATAACACTTATTGTAACTAATCAATATGGATGTACAGCTACATATAGCAAAACAATAAATGTAAAACAAAACTTACTTGCCGGTACAGTTACTGCATCACCCGCTCTTGCATGTGTAGGCAGCACAAGTACATTAACTTACAGCCCTGGTATAGGATCAGCCACACCTACTTCATACGAGTGGATGCAGGGTAATGTATCGTTAGGCACTACTGCTGTAAATACATTTAATGTAACAGAATCAGGAGCTTACTGGGTAAAAGTATCTGGAGCATACGACTGTTCTACAGACATAGGAGTTAACAATCAAACAATTGTAACGTTTGTTAAACCAACCGCTGCAAACATTTCAGGCCCAGACGAGGTTTGCCTTAACAGCACTATCTGTCTTTCTACTCCGGCAGGACCGGCAGGGACTCAATATACCTGGAAGAAAAACGGCTCAGTACTACCAGCATTTAATAATATGACAAGTATGAGCGATACTGCTACCGGTTTAACTACATACACATATGAAGTTACTGTTAGCACACCAAATGGTGCAGGCGGTTATTGTACAGATACAGATACACATACTGTAACTGTTAAACCAATACCTGGAGCGCCTGGTATATCAATTGTAAATGTTGAATGTGATCCGGCATATAAAGTTAAGCTTGAAGCAACTGCTTCAGGACCGGGAACATTTACATGGAGCAACGGCATGAGTGGATCTTCAATCGAAGTTCTTGCAGGAGGTACATATCAGGTTCGCTTCACAAACGAATTCGGTTGTTCAAGTACTAACCAAATAGTAGTACCTAAAGACCCTTCTGTACATTTCTGGAATGTACCATCTGGCTGTTATGAACTTTGTGAACAATTACTTTCGGCCGGATCTTTGGGAGGCATAAACATGCCATTCCCACACTGGGAGTGGTTATTTAACAACAGTACTGTAGATAGTGGCAGCTACACAAGTGTTAACCCTCTTCCATTATCAGGATATGGTAGCGGCAACTACTCTCTGCTGCTAGACAACGGATACTGTAAAAGAGTAAGCGATGAAGTTAGTATAGCGATTAAAGATTGTAGAGAATGTGAATTCCGCATCAGAGTTAAAGATATTAAAACTGAATATGACGGAAGATACTGCTTCTATATAGTATACTTTGATCTATACAACCCTTACTCTACCCCAATACAGGTAACGCTTTCACTTCCTAACGGAGAAGGTATGTTTGTTCCAACATCTATAACCATCCCTCCTGGAAGCTCTTTACAACCTGTACAAATGATTCCGTTAAACGGATTTGCAGGTGGTACAGTAATGGTATATGCTGAAACTACTATTGACGGAAAACCTTGTCTTAACAGGTTTGAAATACCATTCCCTGACTGCGCACAAGGAAGACCGGCAGCTATGGAAGATGAACTTAACGGTTACGAACTTGTTATTGCTCCTAACCCTGCTAAGGAAAACGTAAGCATGAATTTCACTTATCTTGAAAAAGATTCTGAAAAAACAATTCAGGTTTACAACCTACTGGGTGTAATGCTGGAGTCTTACACTCCTGCAATACAAAACGGAACGTGGGATCTTAATACATCCCGATTCCCGGCAGGACAATACATTGTTGTAATGAAAGAAAACGGAAATATTCTGATGCAAAAAAATCTTATCATACAATAATAGTATAATCTTACAAACAGCCGGCAGCAACACTGCCGGCTTTTGTTCTTTACAAGCGTTTGATTTTAATCAAAAATGAAAATGAAAAAAAACTACTTTACTCTCAAAACTCTTTTAATCATTACAACACTATTTATTAGTATTGCAACATACTCTCAAACCTGGCAATGGAGCTCTGGCGGTGGTAGTGTTATGCAAATACAGGGAGGAGAAAAAACAACATCTATAGTCACCGATTCAAACGGGAATATGTATTTCCTGGCAACTATTGGAAAAACAGGGCTACAACTGGATGGTATGGATCTCACTTCATACGACTCAGGAAGTAATAGAGATTACATTGTTGCCAGCTACGATTGTAGCGGTACATTCAGATGGTCTAAAATAATAGGAAGTGGTGATGCCGATTATATTAAAAACATACAAACCGATTCTGAGGGAAACATATATATAGCCGGCACAGTTTACCGAACTTCTCAAAATTTTCCGGCAAATATTGATACTGATGTAGCCTTACCTTATTCACCTAACGACGGAGAGCAAAAGCAAACCTTATTTATTACCAAATACAATGCTGAAGGAGAATTCCAATGGTTGGAAATGCCACAGGCAGATAATGTAACTGTTGCAGAAGCACAATCTCATTCTTTAGGCCTTGACTTACAAACAGACCCTGAAGGAAACTCTTACTGGTTATGCATTTTACCCGAAGGGACATATGCCAACGAAGCATTTGTAAACACAACTGAAGGCGATAACTTTTTTATACTTAAATATGATACTAACGGCACCTTTATTGAAGCAATACAGCCCGACATACAATTTACAGGCGTACTATCTAATTACAAACTAATAAGAAACCATACAACAGGAAATTTTTACATAGGCGGTAATACAAACAGTGACGGAACTTTAACGATAAACGGAGAGACTGTCACTTCAAACATGTATATAGCTGCATTTAACAACCAGGGAAACTATTTATGGAAACAGGGTAACACTCCCGGAGTGAACGGTTTTCTTGAAGATTTATGTTTGGACAGCAATAATAATATATACATAACAGGAGGCACATTAAACAACGACAGTTTTGCCGGAGAATCGTTTACATCAAACCAGCCTCATGAATTCCCCTTTATACTAAAGCTTAATGCTAATGGAGAAGCGCAATGGAGTACCAATGCCGAAACTCCTGCAGCTGCCAGGGCTAATGCTATAACAATAAACAATAATAAGGTAGCCATAACTGCAAGTCACAGTGGTATAACGTGGGGAGAAACTACCTATACCCAGGAAGACAATGAAGGTTATGATATATTACTGGCCAGTTTTAATACTAACGATGGCAGCCTTTCAGAAATTAATACGATAGACACTAATTTTGGCGATAATGAATTTAGTTCAGCCATAGCTGCAGACAGCTACAACAGTTATTACATTGGCGGACAGTTTGACGGCAGTCTTACTATAGGAGAAAACCAAATGTCTAACTCAGGGCAGGGTTACGATTTTTTTGTGGCTAAATATGGTTTAGTCAACTGTGACTGCACATTGCCAACACCCGAATTCAGTTTTGAACAGGACAATGAAGATCAGCTTTCCTTTTCTTTTACCTATACAGGATCACAACCCTACGACAGCATTGAATGGAATTTTGGTGATGAAAACACATCTACAGATGAAAACCCAAGTCATACTTATACAGTAAGCAATACCTATAATGTATGTGTAACCGTAACAAATGATTGCGGCAGTGAAACCTATTGCAACGAAATTGAAGCAGTTTTAAACACTGAGAGTTTTACTTTAGCTAAAACAGTTATTTATCCAAACCCGGTAAAAGACACACTTAACATATCAAGCAACACCACATTAAAATACACTATCTATTCAGTAACAGGGAGTATTCTAAAAACAGGAGAACTTGTTAACGGGGATAACAGCATCAGTTTATCGGCATATCAGGCAGGTAGTTACATGCTGGAATTACAAACCGAAAGTGGCAATACAAAGACCGTTAAAATATTTAAAAAGTAAATATCAGTTAATATATTAACATTTAAGAAAACAACAAAAAGCCTAAAAATACTTAGATTTGTAGCGGCACACCTTGCCTCCGGCATCTGTGCCAAGAAACTACTTTTTAAATACAGCCCCTCCAAGGGCTGTATTTTGTTTTAAGGCAAATAGGTATATTTGTGTAAAAACACCATGCCATCACAAAACCGTTATTTTATTGCGTTAATCCCTCCTCAGGAAATTTGTGAACAGGTAACAGTCTTTAAAAAAGATATTGCCATAAACTACAACAGCCGCAAAGCCCTAAGGGTTATACCACACATCACCCTAAAAACACCTTTTCACCTTGATGAGAAAGAACATGACTTATTAATGCAGTGGTTTCACAACCTCAGTTTCAGCATTAATAAATTCGAATTAGGATTAAACGGTTTTGGATGTTTCAATAATAGTAAAGCTCCGGTTATATATGTACAACCAGAATATTCTGCTCAATTATTATCTGTTCAGCAAAGCATTATTAAGCAGTTTAGCCAGGCATTCCCTAACACCCAAATACAGTTTCATGATAACGACTATCATCCGCACATGACCATCGGTTACCGCGACCTTACCTATCCCGAATTTGAAAAAGCATGGTCAGTGTATAAAAATAAGCCCTATAAAGTGCAGTTTGAAGTACAGGGAATTTACCTCCTGCAACACGACTCTAAACAATGGAATATCATTGCCCAACACCTTTTACAGGAATAAAAAAGCAGCCAATTGGCTGCCCTTAGTGTTATTTAGATTTCAGATGCAATCTTAATGCATTGTATCCATTTCTACATCTACTTTTGTTGTGTCCTGGTTAACATCTACGTCTACATCCATATCCATACCTTCGTCAGGAGCGTCCATAGTTTCAGTGTTTTCCATTTCAGCATCTTTGTTTTCTTTCTTCTCTCCGCAAGAGGTTAAGCTTAATGCTGCTACAAATAAACCGGCAAAAAGCGTGTTTTTTAGCAATCTCATGTTCATAATGTTTAGTTTTAATTAGTAATGTGTTTAGTATTCAAATATAAAACTCTCAACATCAGGTTTTTCCCATAAGATTATTAAAAAAACGCATTCAAATGTTAAAATAAGCTACTGATTTTTAACATATTCACTTGGTTTCATCTTCTTATGCTTCTTAAAATAATTGGTAAGATGACTTTCATCGGTAAAACCAAACTCATAAGCAATTTGTTTAATGGGCATGTTTTTACCTGCTATCCTTTTCTCTATGAGCTGTACTTTAAGGTTATTGATATAATCCCTGTAGGTAATCCCGAAATTCCTTTTAAAATAGGCGCTAAAATACGTTTGGGCAATATTAAAATGCTGCGCTATAGCTTTACTCTGTATGCTTTTAGGACTGTATATATTTTCATGAATATATGATAGTACCTGATTATCATTAAAAGTGCATCCGCGTATGGGTAACTCCATTCCCTTCACAGTTTCCCGTATGAGCCCGAAAATGGAAAGTATCTGATAAAAAACAATAGGCGAAGTCGAAACATCCTTACGGCAGTTATAGGCAGTAATATTATTAACCGTATTCTTTAGGATGGTAGCACAGGGCTCATCAAGCTTAAGCAGTGTTTCCTTGAGCATCTTTTCCCGCATTATAGATTGTGGCGTATTAAGTACCAAGTCATCGGTCACCAGATTTTTCTTGGAACTGAAATAACTGTCGGTAAACTTAATATACACAAATCGGGTTCTGGATTTAATATCAAAATAATGACGATCCTCAGGGGCCAGCGCAAACAAATCGCCCGCCTTATACGGAATCATATTGTTGTTAAGTTCGTGTATTCCGTGTCCGCTTACTATATAAATAAGCTCATAATAGGTATGAGTATGTGCCGGAAGATGGAACTTATCTTCCTCAAATTCATGTATTACCAACGTTTCAAACTGATTAAGCCTTCTCATATCACATTATTACAATTATGTATCACAAATTTACAATTTAATTGAGATATATCGCCCGAAATTTGCACCTTCACTTTTAGAGAGATTAGTTATGAAAAAGAGTCTTTTCGCCTTATTGCTTGGCGGACTAACCATTGGTATTACCGAGTTTGTGATTATGGGGCTGTTGCCCGATATCGCTGCCGACCTGAAGGTATCTATACCAAAAGCGGGATATTTAATATCGGCTTACGCACTTGGAGTGGTGATAGGCGCCCCTATTTTAGTAATTGCCGGAAGAAACCTTCCGCCTAAAAAAATGCTGCTTATACTGGCACTGATGCTTGCCGTTTTTAATGCGCTTTCCATTTTTGCCCCAAATTATAATATACTTTTAGCCTCACGTTTACTGTCGGGCTTACCTCACGGAGCCTTTTTTGGCGTAGGTGCCGTAGTAGCCAGCAAACTTGCCGATAAGGGTAAGGAAGCACAGTCTATCGCCATTATGTTTTCGGGGTTAACCATTGCCAATGTTGTGGGGGTTCCGTTAGGGACATACATAGGGCAACATTTTAGCTGGCGCTATACCTTTGTGATTATCGCCGCTATTGGGCTCATTACCTTTTTGGCACTACTATTATGGATGCCTCACATGGAAGCCAATAGAGACAACAGGATAAAACACCAGTTAAAATTCTTTGGCAAGTTAAATTCGTGGTTAATAATCCTGCTTACTGCTATTGGTTTTGGCGGACTGTTCAGCTGGATTAGCTACATTGCCCCGCTGCTTACTAATATCTCAGGATTTGCTGCCGAGAATATTCCGTATATCATGATACTTACCGGACTGGGTATGGTTGCCGGAAACTTTTTAGGTGGGCGCCTTGCCGACCGCTTCTCTCCTGCCCCAACAGCCTTCGCCCTGTTATTGGCAATGACGGGTGTGTTGCTAACGGTTTATTTTGGATCGGCTAACCAGTACCTGTCGTTAACCTTGGTTTTCCTTACCGGATGTATATCATTTGCACTTATTGCACCTATACAGATATTAATGATAAAAACAGCCAAGGATGCCGAAATGATTGCTTCTGCCACGCTACAGGCCGGGTTTAATATAGGTAATGCCCTTGGTGCCTTTTTAGGAGGTTTACCACTTGCTGCAGGTTTTAGTTATGCTTCGCCAAATCTTGTGGGTGCAGCTATGGCTACGGCAGGGATAATTATTATCCTGATTTTAATGAGCCGAACCAAAAACGAAGTACCGGTGCAGGCAACCTGCTAATATTATCGTACAATAAAATTCACATTATCAGGAAGTAAATAATTTATGACCGATTTTATAAAATAATCCTGTAAAATTATTTGGTTTGAATTAAAAATAGTAGTAATATTGCAACCTCAAAACTGGTCCTATAGCTCAGTTGGTTAGAGCACCTGACTCATAATCAGGTGGTCCCTGGTTCGAGCCCAGGTGGGACCACAACCGCAACTTCAAAAGAGTTGCGGTTTTTTTGTTTTATAACCTATCTTTACCCGCACAAACAAAACACACAATGAGAAAAATAGAACATATAGGCATTGCAGTAAAAAATTTAGAAACTTCAAACCAGCTTTTTGAAAAACTGTTAGGCACACCGGCATACAAAATGGAAGAAGTAGCCAGCGAAGGCGTTAAAACCTCTTTCTTTATGAACGGTCCTAACAAAATAGAGCTTCTTGAAGCCACAAACCCCGATAGTCCTATTGCGAAATTTTTGGAAAAGAAAGGCGAAGGCATTCACCATATCGCTTTTGATGTAGAGGATATTGTTAGCGAAATTGCACGCCTTAAGGAAGAAGGTTTTACCGTACTTAACGAAACCCCTAAAAAAGGTGCCGATAATAAACTGGTTGCTTTTTTACACCCAAAAGGCACAAATGGTGTATTGGTAGAGCTTTGCCAGGAGATAAGAGAATAAGCTGCCTTAAAAAATAACGGCTTTACTTGCAAAACTTTCAGTACTTTTGCATTATGGAAACGAACAGGCAAAAAAAAATAGGCAATCTGTTGCAAAAAGACCTTGTAGATATCTTACAGGGCGAGGTACGTAAAAACGGAATAAGCAACCTTATCATATCTATATCTAAAGTAAATGTAACCAGCGACCTTTCTATAGCAAAGGTTTACATGAGTATTTTCCCTTCAGACAAAGGAGAGGAAATACTTGAGGCAGTGCGCTCTAACACACCGCTTATTAAGCACGACCTTTCACAGCGTGTTAAATCACAGCTTAGAAAAGTGCCGAACCTTATTTTTTATATAGACGATTCATTAGACAGGATAGACCTTATTGACAAAGAGCTTAAAGGCGAAAACAACCCTATTAAAAACCCTGAACTTTTAGACAAACGCAAGAAATCATAATTTGAGCTTCCCTTTTTACATTGCCAGAAGGTACACCATGACTTTAAGCAAAAGCACTGCGGTTAATATAATTTCCGTAATTGCTGCTGCGGGTATTGTAATAAGTGCGACGGCTCTTTTTGTTATTCTCTCGGTTTTTAGCGGACTCAAAAATTTCAGTCTTTCCTTCACCAATGCTACCGATCCCGACCTTAAAATTACTACCGAAATAGGGAAATCATTTACGGTTAGCCCGGAACAGGAAGAAAAAATTAAAGGTATTAAAGGTATTGCCAATTACAGCCATGTGGTGGAAGAACGTGTTCTTTTTTACTTTGACCAAAAAGAACATGTAGCCTACCTTAAGGGAACCGACAGTATTTTCACTCAGGTAAACCCTATGGAAAAGCAACTGCTGGCAGGATATTGGCTTACTCCGCAAACCTCGCAGTGTGTGGTAGGTATGGGCACAGTTGATAAACTATCGATAGGACTGTCCGACTTCGGACACCGACTGGAAGTATATGTCCCAACAACCGGAAAAGGCCCTATAGACAATCCCGAAAAAGCCTTTAATAAGTCAGCACTAGTACCTGTTGCCATTTACTCTATTAATGACGATGTAGACAGCAAATATGTATACTGCGACCTTGGCCTTGCTCAGGAATTACTGCAATACAAACCAAACCAAATATCGGCACTGGAAATAAAACTGGCTCCGGGAGCACAGGAAGAAACCGTAAAACAGGAACTGCTTACTCTTTTTAACAACAAAGTAGTAATCAAAAACAGGGCACAGCTTAACGACTCCCTGTACCGCATGCTTAATACCGAAAACCTTGTTACCTACCTCATCTGTTCCCTGGTTGTGGTACTTACATTATTCTGTTTGGCAGGCGCACTAATTATGCTGATACTGGATAAAAGGGAAAATATAAAAACATTGTTCTGCCTTGGTGTGGATGTTAAGGGACTCCGCAAAATATTCCTGTATCAGGGTATTTTCATCACAGCACTGGGAACCTTTACCGGGCTTATACTGGGAACCATAATTATAGTATTACAGCAACAGTTTCAGCTCATTACCATTACTCCCACACTACCATTCCCGGTGGAATACAACATCACCAATATCGTAGTGGTATTACTTACACTTTTCACCTTAGGAATACTGGCATCGAGAATTGCTGCCAGAAGGGTAAATTCAAAATTATTGGAAAATTCATAATTTTTTTATTCTCCCATTACATTTTTCATTTATATTTGCCTCTCAAGATCAAAGGAATATGAAGTTAATTGCCGTCTTAGTCCGCTAAGACTACATACCACCGCTAACTTTTTAGAAAGCAAATGAAGCATTAAACCTTTAATGCCGCTCTTTGTTTGTATTATTCTTATAACATTTATTTCACGACATAATGACACAGCAGTCAAAACTAGGCAACGCGTATTCACGCTTTTATGCCTTATTACAACAATCCCTTAAGGGAGAAAACATCGATTTCACTACGGGCAGCATCCGCAGGGGCGTACTGTTACTGGCAATCCCTATGATGCTCGAAATGATGATGGAGTCGGTTTTTGCACTGGTAGACCTATACTTTGTGGGACACCTTGAAAACAGCAGTTTCGCGGTGCAGACAGTAGGCCTTACCGAATCGGTACTAACCATAATTTACTCCATCGCCATAGGTATGAGTATGGCAGCCACAGCGGTAGTAGCCAGGCGTATAGGAGAAAAAAATCCAGAAGCAGCCTCAAGGGCGGGGATGCAGGCCATAGTGGTAGCCGTAGCTGTAAATCTTTTAATTGCCGTATTCGGATTTATTTTCGCTACCGATATACTGGTATGGATGGGATCGTCAATGGAATCGGCCATTTATGGAACCGCCTTCGTACAGATTATGATGGGCGGTAGTTTTGTAATTATGCTTCTTTTCCTTTTCAATGGTATTTTCCGTGGGGCTGGTAATGCTGCCATAGCCATGAAAAGCTTATGGGTTGCCAACATCTGTAACATCATATTATGCCCTATATTCATAAACGTACTGGACTTCGGTTTAACCGGAGCCGCTATAGCCACAACCATAGGTCGCAGTGTAGGGGTACTTTACCAGTTATATAACCTGTTTAACGGTAAAGGCGCATTAAAAGTAGCCTTATCTTATTTCGTTCCGGATATGGAGCAAATAAAAAGCCTTGTAAAAATTGCCGCTCCCGGTGTATTACAATTTGTAATTGCATCGTGCAGCTGGATATTTTTAGCCCAACTGGTAGCTACCACCGGAGGCGACGAAGGATCGGCAGGTTATCAGAGTGCATTGCGCATTATGATGTTCTTTATGTTACCGGCATGGGGACTTAGTGGTGCTGCAGCAACACTGGTAGGACAAAACCTTGGTGCGCAACAGGTAGAAAGGGCAGAAAAATCGGTACTGATAACAGCACGCTTCAATGCCATTTACATGGGAATTATTATGATTATTACCCTTTTGGCAGCCGATAGTTTTATGTGGTTCTTTACCAACAACAACCATGTACACGACATTGCTGTAAAAGCGATAATGATACTGAGTTCGGGATATGTATTTTACGGAATAGGTATGGTACTTATCAATGCCTTTAACGGATCGGGTGATACAAAAACTCCAACATGGGTAAACTTTTTCGGTTTTTGGATATTACAAATCCCGTTAGCATATCTGTTAGCCAAACATTTCAATATGGGGCCTACAGGTGTGTTTATCGCCATACCGATAGCCGAAACCGCCATGACCATAACCAGTATGACATTGTTCAGAAAAGGAAAATGGAAAAAAGTACAGGTATAAAATAAAAAGGTTGTCTCAAAAGTAATTATCAGTTACAAACTGTCATTTTGACGAAGGAAAAATCTCAAATTTTAATTACCAGAGATTCTTCATTCCTCTTCGTTACATTCAGAATGACACTTTTGAGACAGCCTTTTGTTATTTTATTGGGTTCTGAATTTCGTTTTTTCAAAAACAAAGAAAACTAGTAGTGCGATAACAATCCCTATAATCGTATCGAGCACCCTGGCCTGTATCGTAGCCATCATATCCACATTATGCCCTATAGACGCTATGGTAAGCGCAAGTGGTGTAATGAACATAAGTGCGAGTCCGTAATTGCGCATAACCACCACCTCAATACCAAACTGTAGTATCAGTACGGTTAATACCAGCCCTAACCCCTGCGGATTAATCAGCAGTATAATTCCATACAGCAATACACCTAATAGTGAACCTATCATCCTGTGTACTCCTTTTATAACCGTAAGCCTTACTGAAGGTCCAGCCTGCAAAACAGCTATTACCGGAAGTACCATCCAGTAAATACGTTCTTCCTTAAATACCCATGCCATTAAAACTGCCAGGGTAACTCCGGTTACTATACGCAAGGTTATGGCTTTTGAAACCTCATCAAACTTTAATCCCGAAAATATTTCATTGAATTTCCTGCCGTTATGTTCGGGCTTTCTGAATTTTTTAAACAATAACGGAAACACAATTACTACATATCCTGCAAATGCACCAAGCCCAACAAGCAACGTATACATAATACTGCTTAAATGCTGTACCTCGGGTGCAGAAGACGAAGCTATTTTTCCGGTTACCGCCGCTACCAAAACCATCATCAACGGTCCCGGAGGACCAAGCCGCCAGCCTATCATAAACACACAACCAATTATAGTTACCAGTACAATGCACAGCATTTTGAGCCATACATCGGTTGCCATATAAGCACCCAGCAGGGAGGAAAAAGTAATCGCTAAAATAACTACAGGAAGCACTACTGCTCTTTCTTTTCTTTTCAGTTGCGGGCAGTGTAATGCGGTAAGTCCGCCAAGGGAAGAAATAAACCCAAGAGTTAAATGCCCCGAAAAGTAAAAGGCAAGCAAAGGTATACCCATAGCAATGGCAGCCTCTAGGCCCACTTCCCATCGCCACGGATTATCGTTTAACGCTACAACCTCTTTAAAATTCTTTCGGGCTTTTACCGCTGTTCGTTTGTTTTGAAGAGAGGCAGCCACGATTATACCATTTTATAATCGGCAAACTTATCAAGCACCTCATCAAATACGGCATACACATCTTCAGGTTTGTCGTTAGACACCATTCGTTGCCTGTATTCCTTAAAGCCGTGTATACCTTTAAAGTAATTGGTATAATGCCTGCGGGTTTCAAACACCCCTACCCTTTCACCTTTCCAGTCTATAGACCATTTAAGGTGGTTGCGAGCTGCTTCCACACGATCTTCAACAGTTGGTTCCGGCAAGTGCTCTCCCGTTTTGAAGTAATGTTTTATCTGATTAAAAATCCACGGGTACCCAATAGCGGCACGACCTATCATGATACCGTCCAGTCCGTATTCGTTTCTGTATTTAAGTGCCTTTTCCGGACTGTCAATATCTCCGTTTCCAAAAATAGGGATATGAATTCTCGGGTTGTTTTTCACTTTTGCGATAGGAGCCCAGTCGGCCTCCCCTTTGTACATTTGTGCACGGGTACGTCCGTGTATGGTTAGGGCCTTAATACCTACATCCTGTAACCTTTCGGCCACCTCATAAATATTAATGGAATCATCGTCCCAACCCAGTCGGGTTTTAACCGTAACCGGAAGATGGGTACTGTTTACTACAGCCTTGGTAAGACGAACCATCAGGTCGATATCCTTAAGCACACCTGCCCCGGCACCTTTACATACCACTTTTTTTACAGGACACCCAAAGTTAATATCTACTATATCAGGATTTACTGTCTCCACAATTTTGGCACTCATCGCCATCGCCTCTTCATCACCCCCAAATATCTGAATTCCTATCGGCCTTTCATAATCAAATATATCCAACTTCTGGCGGCTTTTTATCGCATCGCGTATAAGTCCTTCCGAAGAGATAAACTCACTATACATAAGGTCGGCCCCGTGTTGCTTGCACAATCTGCGGAAAGGAGGATCGCTCACATCTTCCATTGGTGCCAGTAATAGCGGAAATTCAGGCAGTTCTATATTACCAATCTTAACCATCTTCTTCATTTTGTGCAAAATTACAACATTTTGGCGATATGAAATAAAACCGCATAAGCAAACCCTATAACAGTATAGAAAATTCGAATAACCAGTCCTTTTATATCAGTTGTAGGGCTCTTTATATTTGCACTACCCAAGATTACCGACCCGTTCAAATATACACAGTCCCCACTGTACCTTTTGCAATCAGTATGTACTATACATATTTTTTTTGCCGGCCATGCATACCACACATGTGCCGGCTTTTTATTTTTTTCGGTTTTTTAAAACCATACCCTTTTTTTTGCCGTATACATTCATATGGAATGAATGTATTTTTTAGGAATCCTGATGATGGATATGCCTCCATCCGTTAAATAGCGGATTAAAAACAGGATTCATTTCATTCGTGATCCCCCTATTTTCCGCAGCACATATTCTATTAGATATGTGCTGCTTTTTTATTTATACAACCCGCTTTGCAACTTGCTAACTTTGACTATATTTGCCGATTAATTTACTACCTTTACTAGTGGCCGCATGTTATTGCACAAATACAGGGCAACAGAGGTAAGTTAAACTGATACTGAACGAAGATGAAGAACATTAGGAACTTTTGTATTATTGCCCACATTGACCACGGTAAAAGTACCCTGGCCGACAGGCTGTTAGACGCCACCCAAACTGTAACTGCGCGCGAGCAGCAGGCACAGCTACTGGACAATATGGACCTTGAACGTGAGAGGGGTATTACAATTAAGAGCCACGCCATACAAATGGACTACATGTACAATGGCGAGAAATATACCCTTAACCTTATTGATACTCCGGGCCACGTAGACTTCTCTTATGAGGTATCCCGTTCTATCGCAGCCTGCGAAGGAGCACTTCT
This sequence comes from Flavobacterium beibuense F44-8, assembly GCF_000769915.1. GTDB lineage: Bacteria > Bacteroidota > Bacteroidia > Flavobacteriales > Flavobacteriaceae > Flavobacterium > Flavobacterium beibuense. The sequence continues at coordinate 147,231 of NZ_JRLV01000008.1, read as the reverse complement.
TATTGTAGATGCTGCACAAAGCATACAGGCACAAACCATCTCTAACCTATACCTTGCACTGGAAAATGACCTTGAGATCATACCGGTACTTAACAAGATTGACTTACCGAGTGCAAACCCGGAAGAGGTAAGTGATGACATTGTAGACCTTTTAGGCTGTAGACTTGAAGACATTATCCCTGCCAGCGGTAAAACCGGACTTGGTGTAGATAAAATACTAGAAGCTATTATTGAACGTATTCCGGCTCCGAAAGGAGATCCGGAAGAGCCGTTACAGGCACTTATATTCGACTCTGTTTACAACCCTTTCCGTGGTATTGAGGTTATATTCAGGGTAATTAACGGTTCGATTACCAAAGGACAAAAAGTTAAGTTTATGGCTACCGGTAAAGAGTATTTTGCCGACGAAATTGGTACGCTTAAACTAAACCAGGTTCCTAAACAGGAAATTAAAACAGGCGATGTGGGTTATCTTATTTCCGGAATTAAGGAAGCAAGAGAGGTAAAAGTGGGTGACACCATTACCGATGCCAAAACGCCAACACAAAATATGATTGCCGGTTTCGAAAACGTAAAACCGATGGTATTTGCGGGTATTTACCCTGTTGATACCGAAGATTATGAAGAGCTTAGAAACTCAATGGAAAAGCTTCAGTTAAATGATGCTTCCCTTGTTTTTGCTCCGGAGAGTTCGGCTGCACTTGGTTTTGGTTTCCGATGCGGATTCCTTGGAATGCTACACATGGAGATTATCCAGGAGCGTTTGGAGCGTGAGTTTGACATGACGGTAATTACTACCGTACCTAACGTGTCGTACCATGCCTATACCAAAAAAGAACCGGAAAAGGCTCTTATTGTAAATAACCCGTCTGACTTACCGGAACCTTCAAAACTTGACCGTGTAGAGGAACCTTACATTAAGGCTACCATTATTACCAAGAGTGACTTTGTAGGAAACGTAATGAGCCTTTGTATTGAAAAGCGTGGTTTGATTACCAACCAAACGTATCTTACTACAGAGCGTGTGGAGCTTACTTTTGATATGCCGCTTGCCGAGATTGTATTTGACTTTTATGACAGGCTTAAAACCGTATCTAAAGGATATGCATCGTTTGACTACCACCCAATAGGTATGCGTGCTTCTAAACTGGTTCGTCTTGACGTACTGCTTAATGCACAGCCTGTAGATGCGCTTTCGGCACTTATCCACGAGGATAATGCCTACAACATTGGTAAAAAAATGTGTGAAAAGCTGAAGGAACTTATACCACGTCAGCAGTTTGACATTCCTATTCAGGCAGCTATCGGGGTTAAGGTAATATCGAGAGAAACTGTAAAAGCCCTACGTAAAGACGTAACGGCAAAATGTTATGGTGGTGATATTTCGCGTAAACGTAAACTTCTTGAAAAACAGAAAAAAGGTAAAAAACGTATGCGTCAGGTAGGTAACGTGGAGATTCCGCAGGAAGCTTTCATGGCAGTACTTAAACTGAACGACTAGTACTAAGTATTGAGTACAAAGTATTAAGATAAAGAAACCCGGTGCAGATGTGCCGGGTTTTTTGTTTATTTTAGTTTCCTTAAAACGCACCTTATGAAAGAAATTACAGGAGAAGAGTTTATTAAACTTTTAAAGTCAAACATTAATACAATAGAAAACTATTCTATTATAGATGAGATTACAATAAATCCACTTCAAGTTTCTAGTTTTAATAAAGTCTCAAAATGCTATTTCAAAGGAAGCTTGAAATTAATGGGTAACATAAAACAAAAAGAGCCTGAGAACTTAAAAAATTTAATCATATCTGACAGCATAATCGAAAAAAGCATTGTAATAAACAGGTGCAGTTTTGAACTTTTAAAATTGGAAATGATTGTTTGTAATGACTCAATCTTCTCAATCTCTGAATGTAATTTAGGCGATCTTGATGTAAACTATTTAGATGTAAAAAGCAAACAATTCTCAATTACACACAATACTTTTAAGTATAAATTTAAATTAAACAATGTAACTGCTTTAAATGCTAGTTTCATTTTAAGACACAATACATTTAATCCCAAAGAGAAAACTTTCTTTCGCTCTTGCATGATTCATGACTGCACAATACTAAATTGCGATATAAGCAATAATGATTTTGGAAGCGACTTAAGATTCACCAATAATAAACTTGGATTAGAAGACAAATATTCGAATAATTCTTTTAAAAACTGCGTTTTTAATTCTGCTTCTTTCTATGAAACTGATTTCGGATATTCAACAACCTTCAAAGAATGTAGATTTGAAGAATCTGTACTCTTTGAAAAATTGAAAAATGAAATTACCACAAAGCTTGAATTTACTGAATGTCTCTTCAAATCTTCGGCATCCTTTAAAAAATCACGTTTAAATTGCATAACTTTCAAAAATTGTATTTTTCAAAGTTCAAGTTTTTTCGAAAATAGCTTTTTTAACTTAATTAATATTAACAATTCTGTTTTCGAAAAAACAGCTTTTTTCGATGATATTCAAATCAAAAAAATTTATGATTGTAATAGAAAAACTATTAGAATCATCAAATTCAACTTACAAAAAAGTGAAAATAAAATTGATTACAATAAATTTAGGATATATGAATTTGAAGCATACAAAAAAGATCTAATTCACTACATTAAAGAATATAGAAAAGACCAGAAACTCTCACATTATAGAAAAAGAGAAATTAAGACTTTCAAAAGGGACTTATTAATTCTTAACATCACAGGTTTATTTTCAGTTTATGGAACTGATTGGAAAAGAGCACTAAAATGCACAATTATATTTGGTCTCTTTTTTTATAGCTTATTATATTTCATAGAGTTTTATGTTCTTCTAAATCTTCAAGGAAATAGTAATTTCTGGATAGGAGCTTTTCGTTTTTTCCTATTAACAGACTTTTACAGCCCTTTTCTTGAAAGGCAATTTCTGAACAATGGATTTAGCTGGTTAATACTTGTTTTAGGTAAAATTATTATCGCATTCGGTATTTACGAAATGATACAGGCTTTCAGGAAGTTTAAAGCATGATTTTAAAAGATCCTTCACTCCATTACATTACGTATCAGGATGACATACTGCACTGTCATTTCGACGATAGGAGAAATCTCATTTAAAATTTAAAATTCATCATTTAAAACAGATTGCCGCGTCGTTCCTCCTCGCAATGACCACAACAGGCAACGGCGTTAAACTCTGTGGCGTAAAGAAAATTATAAGTGAGGCGTAAAAGAGCATCCGCTGTTTGAGCGAAGCGAGTTCGGATGATTTAGCCGAATGCCATAATTTTTAGCCTAAGGAGTTATAGCCTTGACTTTTTGGTTCTTTTGTGTCAAGACAAAAGAACAGAAACAGAGATCCTTCACTCCATTACATTACGTATCAGGATGATGTACTGCACTGTCATTTCAACGATAGGAGAAATCTCATTCATCATTCAAAATAGATTGCCGCGTCGTTCCTCCTCGCAATGACAGTACCTAAAACAAAACTTTATGACTCTTTTATGTTAGCAAAACCCTAATGTTCGAGGCTTTACCACCCTACACCCTTATTTTTGCAGCGTGAATAAGCATTACATTATGAAAAAAGACGGCCCCATAGTTATAATTGAGGATGACGATGACGATCAGTTTATTTTTGGTGAGGTTCTAAAAACATTAAATCTCCCTAACGAGATCATTTTTATAAACGACAGTACCAAAGCAATACCTTTCCTGAAACAAAAACACATTCATCCCTTTTTGGTAATATCAGACATCAATATGCCAAAAATGAACGGCCTTGAGCTTTGCGACGAAATAAGAAAAGACATTTCCCTTTCACACAAAACAAAACCTTTTGTCTTTTTCACCACTATGGGAAGTGCTTACCCAATAGAAGAAGCCTTTAAACGCGACATACAGGGATACTTTTTCAAAACCCCTGACTACAAACAGCTAACAGAAAACCTCAGGGAGATAATCGAATTTTGGCAAAATGTGGAAGATACCGAAAACCATGACACCGAATTAAGCGCCTAACCCAAAGCAGACTTCTAAGCAACTTCTTGAACTTTTAACGTTCTAAATCGTAACTTTGCACCTCTAGAACCTAAAAGAAATGATTGAAGATAAAAACCAACAGCGCACTGATTTAGGTCAGCTTGGCGAATTTGGCCTTATAGAACACTTAACACAGAATATTGAGATAAAACACTCTTCTACCCTTACGGGTATTGGCGACGATGCCGCCGTACTTGATTTTAAGGATAAGAAAACAGTTATCTCTACCGACTTACTTGTTGAAGGCGTACACTTTGACCTGGGATATGTTCCGTTAAAGCACCTGGGCTACAAAGCTGTGGTAGTAAATGTGAGCGACATTTGCGCCATGAACGCAAAGCCTACACAAATTACGGTTTCCATAGCGGTATCTAACCGTTTCCCGGTTGAGGCGTTAGACGAACTGTATGACGGTATTAAACTTGCCGCAAAAATATATGATGTAGATATTGTAGGTGGCGACACTACCTCATCCCAAAAAGGTATGATTTTAAGCATTACCGCTATTGGTGAGGCAGATGCCGACGAACTGGTGTACCGTAACGGTGCAAACGATAACGACCTTCTTGTAGTTACAGGCGATGTAGGTTCGGCTTACATGGGGCTACAGGTATTAGAGAGGGAGAAAGAGGTATTTAAGGTAAATCCTAATAATCAGCCCGATTTAGACGCTTATACATACCTTATAGAGCGTCAGCTAAAGCCGGAAGCCCGCAAGGATATCAAAGAGCTTTTAAAAGCACTTGAAATCCAGCCTACAGCCATGATTGATATTTCTGACGGACTATCATCTGAGATTATCCATATTTCAAAAGCCAGTGGTGTGGGCTGTAATCTGTATGAGGAAAAAATCCCGATTGACCCTCAGTTCATTAACGTGTGTGAGGAGTTCAATATTGACAGCACTACGGTAGCAATAAACGGAGGGGAGGATTACGAATTGTTATTCACCATAAAACAAAGTGATTACGACAAAATAAAGGGTAACCCTAACTTTACGGTTATCGGGCACATGACCCCCGAAAGCGAAGGCACACATCTTATTACCCGTGCCAACACTAAGATTCCGCTTAAAGCCAGAGGCTGGAACTCACTTACAGAAAATAAAGAATAATACTTTAAAAGTCCGATACTCGTAATCGGACTTTTTTATGAATATAATCTACTAATAATAAGCGCTTTGTTTTCCATCTTAAAAACAAAAGCTGTAGCTTTATGATAAAAACAATTCAAAATGAAAAAGATAATTTTACTATTAGCACTTATCTTTCTAAAATTTTCTGCCTATGCTCAGGAAAAAGAAGTTTCAGATTTGGAGAAAAAAAATAAAGTATCTATAGCGGAAGATGTACCTGAACAGTTAGAAAGTGAGGGTTTTTCTTTTGAGTCAGTTCTTTTTGAATCAGAATCCGATAAAAATTACATAAATCCATACTCTCAGGAATCAAAAAAACATACATCCAACAATTTTTTTTCAATGTATGTTGAAAAATACCCTGAAGGGCATTTCAGCATAAATACATACAGCAATAGTCCCAGCGATGATGCTTCCAACGGATTTTCTTTAGGCAAATGGAATAACAAAAAGGGGGTTGAGTTAAATATAAGCTTAGGGGGCAAATGTGGTTTTTAGGAATAAACATATAATAAAAAAAGACTCCCAAATAGGAGTCTTTTTATTATTTAACCTGTTTACATAAAACTTTTTTTTATTTTAAATAATATTTTAGTTTTGCTGTAAAAAAACTAAAATATGAAAAAGATCACCTTACTATTAGCCTTAATTATTGGGGTTTCAGCTTATGCGCAGGAAGAAGAAACTTCTGCAGTAAACAAAAAACACGAAGTAAAACTTGGCGGGATTAAATTATTGGCAGGTGCTATTGCCGAAGGCACCTATGAATATGTTCAAAGTAAAGATTTCTCCTTTGGAGCATCAGTACTTTATAATTTTGACCAGGATAATGATTATCCTGAAGACTTTTCAATAACTCCTTTTGCACGTTTTTATTTTCAGGAATCAAAAGAATATGGAGCAAAAGGCTTTTTTGTAGAAGGCTTTGGAAAATATGTTATGGGACACTCTTATGAAACTACCTACGACCCTAACGTAGGTTATTCATACACCAGAAAAGAAGATTTTAATGTTGGTGCTGTTGGACTGGCTTTAGGCAAAAAATGGATTAACAAGACTGGCTTTGTACTGGAACTACTTGTAGGTGCAGGCAGAACCCTTGGCGGAAATGAGTATGCTCCTGATGCTTTTTTTAGAGGAGATCTAAATATTGGATACCGTTTTTAAAAATAACAGTATATAAAAAAGGCTCCTTACAGGAGCCTTGTTTATTTATATTATCCTGAAACCTTACCCTGTATCTCTACAACAGCTTTTTTGGTAACGAGCATGTTCCCAACCGAATCATACTCCAGTTCTATCTTTTTTATTTTGAGCTCGCCCTTTTTTCCTGGTAAATCCCATGCAAGGGAAGTCATCCCCTTGGTAAGCACACCCACTCCTTTGGCGTCATATTCTTTTTTGGTTCCGTCGCTCATTTCAACATAAACCTTTTTAAGTTTCACGGTACCCTGAGTACACTTAATCCTGATTTTTTCAATATTTTTCTCATTGCCACGTGGCGTTACCACATCTTTTTCGGCTTTAAAGTTCACCTTCTTTTCGGCAATTGTAACCCAGTCCTGCGCCAAAATTTTTGGCGAAACAGCCAAAAACAAGCAAATGGTGATTAGTTTGATTACATTTTTCATGGTTTCCTTCTTTATAAGTTTAGATATTTATTGTTCACATAAAGCATTACGGTTTTAAAACCGGAACATCAGCAAATCACGCTTAACTTTGGGAAGCAACAACAACTAAAACACTACATAGCAAATAGTTACCATATCTAAGTTACGAAAAAGATATGTATCATTCTCAAAATTTTTATTTCACAGAAAACAAAAAAGGCTCCCGATGGGAGCCAGTTTCTTTTATTTCATTTTCATGAGCCAGTTTCTTACCGAAACCTCCTCATTTATAATACCTCTTAATTCTGATATCTTCACCCTGTCCTGCTTCATAGTATCGCGGTGACGGATGGTTACCGTTTGATCTTCCAGCGTTTGGTGATCTACCGTAATACAGAACGGAGTACCAAGGGCATCCTGTCTTCTGTAACGACGGCCTACAGCATCTTTCTCATCATAAGCTACGTTAAAGTCCCACTTAAGGTCTTCAATGATTTCGCGGGCTACTTCAGGAAGTCCGTCTCTCTTTATTAACGGAAGTACAGCTGCCTTAGTAGGTGCCAGCACAGCCGGAAGGCTAAGTACGGTACGGGTTGAACCGTCTTCCAGTGTTTCCTCTTTTAACGAGCTTGAGAATACCGCAAGGAACATCCTGTCTAAACCAACAGAAGTTTCTACAACATACGGCACATAATTCTCGTTCAGTTCATTATCAAAGAACTGTAATTTTTTGCCCGAGAACTTCTCGTGAGCTTTAAGGTCAAAATCAGTTCTTGAGTGAATCCCTTCAAGCTCTTTGAAACCGAATGGGAAATCAAACTCAATATCGGCAGCAGCATTAGCATAGTGAGCCAGTTTCTCATGATCGTGAAAACGGTATTTCTCCTCACCTAATCCAAGTGACTTATGCCATTTTAATCTAGTTTCTTTCCAGAATTCGTACCATTTCAGTTCCTCACCCGGGCGAACAAAGTACTGCATCTCCATTTGTTCAAACTCCCTCATTCGGAAAATAAACTGCCTTGCCACAATCTCGTTACGGAAAGCTTTACCGGTTTGTGCAATACCAAAAGGCACCTTCATCCTACCGGTTTTCTGTACGTTAAGGAAGTTAACAAAAATACCTTGTGCCGTTTCCGGACGCAGGTATAAGTCCATTGCACTTGCAGCCTCAGCTCCCAGTTTAGTACCAAACATAAGGTTGAACTGGCGTACCTCTGTCCAGTTTTTAGAACCGGTTTCAGGATCGGCAATACCAAGCTCCTCAATAAGTGCTTTTACATCGGCAAGGTTTTCGGTCTCTAAGCTGTGAGCCATACGTTTAAGAATAGCATCTTTCTTTTCAAGATAATCCTTAGTACGAGCATTGGTCGCCTTAAATTCCTCTTCGTTAAAAGCATCGCCATAACGGGCTTTAGCCTTATCGATTTCTTTTTGGGCTTTCTGGTTTAATTTTTCGGCATAATCTTCAATAAGAACATCTGCTCTATATCTTTTTTTGGAATCCTTATTGTCAATCAACGGGTCGTTAAAAGCATCAACGTGACCCGATGCCTTCCACGTAGTTGGGTGCATAAATATCGATGCATCAATACCTACAATGTTTTCATGCATCTGCACCATTGATTTCCACCAGTATTCCCTAATGTTCTTTTTCAGTTCGGCACCGTTCTGTCCGTAGTCATACACAGCGCTTAATCCATCATATATTTCGCTTGACGGAAATATGTATCCGTACTCCTTAGCATGCGAAATTACATTCTTAAAAATATCTTCCTGTTTTGCCATGGTGCAAAAATATAAAAAGGGATTGTTTTACACTTTAAATTATAAACAAACTGATTAATTTATAGGTAAAAAAAATCATCTTTTTACAGCTTACTACCTGACTGTTACCAAAAAGAATTATTTTAGCACAACCAACCTTATCTATGAAAGCTACAATCTTCCTTATATTTTTCTTTCTCACAACAATTTCTTTAGCACAACAAAACAATAAAGTACAGTTTTTTTGTGATAAGGGAATTTGCATTCTTGCTAATGATATTAGCTATGCATCAATAGGAAATCCGGGGATTTACTGCAAAGCTCTAAGCACCACAGAACAAATGATTGCAAAAGGCATAAACGCTATTGATATAAACAACAATGTATTAATGGTAGAAGCAGTAGCCGAAATTAATATCGATATAAAATCACTTACACATAAATGGTCTGGAGGGATAGTATACATATCAGCTAAAAACGGTAAAACAGAACCTGATTTAAAAGTATATCAAAAACAAAAATCTGATTCCTTTTGGAAAGAAACCAACCTGAAGGTTTTTATCGCAAAGGATGGTAAAAGGTATCTTTTTAAAGCACCGCAAAAAGAAGGATCCTACCTGTTTTGCCTGGGCAAACCCACTAAAACAACATTCAATAACGAAGGAGGCATAACCGAAGATAGTTATCGAACCGTATACATAAGCTCCTATAAAGCTTTTAATTTTAAAAACATCAAAGTATCCTACAAGGGGAATGCTCTTTCTTATTCGGCAAAAGTTAACGATACTCTTACCGCTTTTACATACCCTTCAAGGAGACCTTCTAAACAAATGGTGTTTGAAGGCTATTATGACGATAAAGGCGAAGAAATAAAACTTACAGTCCCGCTAAGAAAATGCAAGTACAGAAGAGCACGCAACCGGGATGAAACATACTATATAACAGAAGAATCACTAAACCTGAGCACCAAAAAAAAGAAAAAAGGTGTATGGGAATGGGTAAAAAAAACTTTTTAAAAACTGCGGCATGTTCAAAAGTTTAGTCAACTTATTATACCCCAAAACCTGTAACGGATGCGATAACAGCCTACTGGAAAACGAGACAATTCTATGTACCGCATGTCGCCATCACTTACCTTACACACAACACTGGTTCAATAAGGAAAATGAAACCTATAACAAATTTTACGGCAGGCTTCCGTTAGAACATGCTTCGTCCTTACTGTATTTCCATAAGGAAGGTATAGTACAACAACTTATTCATAACCTTAAATACAGGGGACATCAAGAAATAGGTAAGCTTTCGGGCGAATTATATATAGCCCACCTGCTAAATACAGAAGCATTACAATCGGTTACCGATGTAATTCCTGTACCGTTGCACAAAAAACGATTAAAAGAGCGCGGGTATAATCAGGTTACCGAATTTGGGAAAGCATTAGCAAACGGACTGAATGCTAATTACAATGACGCACTGTTACTTCGAAAAAACTACACCAAAACACAAACCAAAAAAGGACTCACAGACAGGGCTGAGATTACCCGTTCGGCTTTTGACGTTAATCCCACCGAAGCCGACAGGAACAAACATTTTTTGCTTATTGACGATGTAATAACCACCGGCGCCACTCTGGAAGCCTGTGGCAAAGCACTGTTAAAAATTCCGGAATCAAAGTTGAGTATCGTAACTATAGCCTATGCACACACTTAAATTTTACAAAAACATTTTATTTACACTAAATATAATTGTTATTTTGTGCTGTTAAAGGGACTTCGTATGCGCAATACTAAATTTATCATATATCTATCGGCAGTTGTATTATTTGCTTCGCTTTTATCATTAAACAGCTGTGCTAAAAGGGGAACCATATCCGGCGGACCTAAAGACACCATTCCTCCGGTGTTAGTATACAGTACGCCAAATAATATGACGACTGATTTTACAGGTAAGGAGATACAGATAAACTTTAGCGAATACATTAAAATTAAGGATATAAACAAACAGCTTATTATATCCCCGCCCATGAAAAACAACCCTGACATTACCCCTATGGGAAGTGCCAGCAAGTTTATCCGCATTAAAATAAAAGACACCCTGCAGGAAAACACTACCTATAGCTTTAACTTCGGGCAGAGTATTACCGATAATAACGAAGGTAACCCGTACTCACAGTTCAAATTTATTTTCTCTACCGGGCCTTACATTGACTCGCTTATGCTAAGGGGTAATATTAAAGATGCCTTTGAGAAAAAGCCCGACAACTTTGTTACTGTAATGTTGTATGAGGCTAATGAAACTTTTAACGACTCTACCGTATATAAAGAAAAACCACGCTATGTAACCAACACACTGGACAGCATGGTAAACTACAATCTTGAAAACCTTAAGGAAGGTAAATACTATCTGTTTGCATTAAAGGATAACAATAACAACTATAAATACGACCCAAAGTCAGACAAAATTGCCTTTTTTGAAGAGCCTATAAGCATCCCTAACGATACGCTTTATGAGCTAACCCTTTTCTCAGAAAAAAGAGAGTTCAAAGCTTTAAAACCTATACAGGCATCATCTAACCGTTACTTTGCAGGATATGAAGGCGATGCTAAAGATGTAACTGTAGAAGTGAAAAATGCCGCTACGCAGGAGCTTATAAAAACACTTGTTACCAAAGTACCTGAAAAAGACTCACTACAAATATGGACTCCAAGAAACATCAATAGTGTAGCCGATTCATTATTAATCTCGGTTAAAAAACTGGATTCCATAAAAGAGTTTGTAGTAAAACCTAAGGAAATGAAAGCAATTGACTCATTAGGAGTTTCTGCTGTACAAAAAGGAACAATACACTTTAGAGATACTTTTGCCATATACACCAGCACACCTATTGTAGATATTGATACCACCAAAATTTCGCTTATTAATAAAGACTCCATAGCAGTGCCTTTCAAGACTTCTTATGATGCTATGAAGCAAAACCTGAAAATTGACTTTACAAAAGAAGAAAGCCAAAAGTACAGTTTTACCATGTTACCCGGTGCAATTAAAGATTTCTATGAGAAAGAGAATGACACTCTTAATTACACAGTAACAACCAAAATGTATTCTAACTATGGTAACCTGCGCCTTAAAATTGCGAATGCAAGGCGTTTCCCGTTAATACTTGAGGTTCTGGATTCAAAAGAAAAAATAATAGGCACCAGCTATATTGAAAACGAATCGCAAACCGAAATGGCGTTTGATAACATCCCTGCCGATATGTATTCGTTAAGGGTTATTTATGACGACAACAAAAACCGCAAGTGGGATTCTGGCAATTATCTTGAAAAACGACAGCCGGAGGAGGTGCACTACTTCCTTGAAGGAACCAAACCTAAAGAGATAAACGTTAGGGAAAGCTGGGATGTAATGGAAACCTTTACACTACCATAATAAAACGATCCCTATCGTTTAAAAAACCGAATTTTTTACGGGCTTCCAGCATGGCGTCCTTGTTTAGTGAGAGGGTGATTACGTGTTCATCGGCATCTGCTTTAGCTAACTCATTGCCAAAACAATCCAACACCTGAGAGTGCCCCGGGTAGTTGTGTCCATTCTCATCTATACCGCAACGGTTTACACCTGCCGTATAACACATATTCTCTATCGCTCTTGCCTTTAAAAGTGTATCCCATGCCTGTACCCTTGGCGTAGGCCAATTTGCCACATAGAGCAGCAAATCATAGTCCTCAACATTACGTGAAAAAGCCGGGAATCGTAAATCATAACACACCAACGGACAGATTTTCCAACCTTTATATTCCACTATAAGTTTTTCATCACCCTGAGTATAGGCTTTGTCTTCCCCTGCAAGGGTAAACAGATGGCGCTTGTTGTAGGTTTGTATTTTTCCGTCAGGGTGTGCAAAAATAAGTCGGTTATAATATTTCTCCTCTTCTTTTATTACAAGGCTACCTGTTATGGCACATCCCTTTTGTATAGCCATACCTTTTAACCACTGTACCGTTTCCCCATCCATTGTTTCGGCAACAGGCTCGGGTTTCATGGTAAAGCCTGTAGCAAACATTTCGGGCAGTATAATAAGGTCGGTTTCTTCCTCAACACCGTTTATTAAACGGGTAAAGTTTTGCCTGTTTGCTTCGTGGTCTTCCCATTGAAGGGCGGTTTGGATTAGGGATATTTTCATAGCATGTGTATTTTTATTAAAAGTACAAATACAACTGTACTCCTGCAACTATAAAACACAAGAGCCGCGCTAAAAGCGCGGCTCAGTAACTAACCTAAACATAAACTATACTTTAATAAAAAAGTTATTTAAGATCATAACAGCACTGTAATCACCAGTCGTAACAATTTCCACAATATTACGCCGAAAGCTCTGGCTTTTAAGTGCCGGTATAAAAGCTATGTTTTACTCTTTATCTAAAAAAGGTTTAGCGCACACCTGTGCTGTTAAATAGATTGCGGACAGCTTTTATTTCCCTTTTGCCATTAGGCAATCACAAAAAACTCAATGTTTAAAGGGATAAACTATGTATCGCTAAACCTTGTTTTTATTGCAATACAAGAGTTGCAATCGCCCCTGCCTTTAGAGTAACAACCGCATTTTTCTCTCCTGCATTTACTTTTACTGTTTTGTCTTCTTTTGAAGTATTTTGTACAATAGCCACCACATTACCATTTGGCGTTTGGTAAGCTACGTTTGGCAATCCGTCTGCCATGTTAGAGTCTACCCTTACACTACCCGGACGCACAAACTTAGAGGCATGCGCTATGATGTAGTAAGCAGGCTCTCTTGTAACCTCGTCTCCGGTTATCGTAACCGCACCAAGGCAACGGTCACACCCACCCCTGTCGGTATGCGGCTGTTGATTCTCATCGGCAGCAAGATTCCATTCTAATACAGTTTTACACCAGTTTCTTGGTGCACCTATTATCAGGTTCTCAGTATGCCATGTAAGCTCTTTTGCAAAGTCGCCCGGAGCCCCTACCCATTGCTCGGTAAAATATAAGTTCTTATTTGGATGCGCATCATGAACCTGAGAAACTGCATCAATAGTACCGCCATACAAGTGGAAAGCAGAACCATCTACATACTTAGCAGCTTCCGGGTCATCAAGAATGGTGATAGGATAATCCGGACGGTCAGCATTATGATCGTAAACTATTATCTTGGTTTTAATATTGTTCTTCTCAAATTCAGGCCCTAAATGGTCTCTCACAAATTCCTTTTGTGCCTCTGCCTGCATTAAAAGGCTTGGGTTATTACCCGGATGTAAAGGCTCGTTCTGTACGGTAACAGCATCAATGGTAATACCGTTTGCCTTCATTTCCTGTATATACTTCACAAAGTATTTTGCGTAAGCCGGATAAAATTCAGGCTTAAGACTACCGCCTCGTGTATCACCGTTATCTTTCATCCATACCGGTGGTGACCAAGGCGAACCTAATATTTTTATATCAGGGTTTATTTTCAATATTTGTTGTAATATCGGTATAAGGTATTGTTTGTCGTAACCAAGGTCAAACTTCTCCATGTTCACATCGATCTCCCCTTCCGGAAGATCGTTATAAGAGAATAATTTCTCATCAAGGTCTGAAGCACCTATACTAACCCTTATGTAGCTTACGCCAATATCACCTTCGCCGGTGCCATATAATTCCTGCAATAACTTTTCTCTTGCCGGAGCCGACATATTGGTTATGTGTTTAGCGCTACCTCCGGTAAGTGTATAGCCAAAACCATCCATTTCCTGATAGGTTTTAGAGGTATCTATTGTTATTACATTTTGATTTTCTGTTTCTTTAACTAAAAAGTTTTCCTGCTTTTCAAAAGCAACCGACTTATCCGGCATGGTTAGCCACAGTTCGGCTTCGTTCTTTTTTTCTGCCGTTCCGCATCCTGCCAGCATAGCAAGGCTTAAAAGCGGCAAAGCAATCTTTTTCAGTGAGGTATTTTTTTTATGCATAATGTTTAAAAGTGCCCTTAGGCCCTGTTATTGTAAATGTTTGATAAATGCGGTTTTTATTGCCATACTATAGTCGCTACCGAATTAGCTTCTATCGTATAATTTATTTTAGTATCCCCTACTATAACCGACATGTTTCTTGTAATCCCTCCGGCATTAAGCACTACCAGTACTTTAGAACCATCGGTATTCACAAAGGCTACATTTTTTAGGTTAAGGGAATTATCAAACTCGGTTGAGCTGACACGTTTTGCACCCGGCCTTACAAATTTTGAAAAATGGGCAAGGCTGTAGTACTCAACATTTTTAGTTACCTGTCCGCCCGAACTTACGGTTACCACACCACGGCAATCTGTACAGCCTCCATTTACAGGGCCATGATTACTGTTTAGGGCAAGATTCCAAAGCAATACGTTTTTAGACCAGTTTTTAGTGGTACCTATAAAAATATTGCTCATGTTCCAGTTAAGGTTTGAGGTAAAATCAGTACTCCACTCACCTCCAGAAACCTCGGTAAAATAAAGATTCTTATCCGGGAAGGCTGCATTCACCTGATTCATAGCCGAAACATCTCCGGCATAAGCATGAAAAGCCGAACCGTCTATATACTGGCTGGCCTGCTCGTCGCCCAATACCGTTATAGGATAGGACGGCTGATCGAAATTATGATCGTATGCTATAATTTTTGTATTTAATCCTGCCTCCTGGAGTTTAGGGCCAAGACTGTTTTTAATAAAACCAGCCTGCTCCACGGCAGTCATTCCCATAGTAGGGTATCCTGTAGTTTCATGCAACGGTTCGTTTTGAGGAGTAACCGCAGTTATACTAATACCGTGATTTGCATAAGCATTTATATACTTCACAAAATAATCGGCGTAAGTATCATACCATTGCGGGTTAAGACTACCACCTCCCAAACTACCCGAATCCTTCATCCAGGCCGGGGCACTCCACGGGCTGGAAAGTATTTTAATATCGGGAGCATAATTCAGGATTGACTGCAATACAGGAATAACATGTGTTTCATCTTCCGCTATGGAAAACTGTTCCAGGTTAGGATCGGTACTTCCTACAGGAAGGTCATTATACGTAAAATCTTCCAGTGAAAAATCAGACGCCCCTATAGTCAATCTAAGGTAGCTAAGCCCAATCCCTTCATCGGTACTAAAAAGATCTTGTAGTAATGCTTCCTTTTCCGAAGTCCCCATCTGGCTTATTACATAAGCCGATGAACCTGTTAATGCGGCTCCGAAACCGTCAATTTCCTGATACTGCTGTGAGAAATCAACAGAAACTGACGGATAATCGGTCGCATTATTATCATAAATAGCTACTGAAGATTGCTGGCTTAAAAGCTTAGTTTTGTTCCCTGTGGTTACACAAACATTGGCACTGCCAATAACATTTCCGTTGTTTTGGGACGGCGGAGGCGGCGGAGGCGTTGTTGACCCGTCTTCACTGCTTGAACACGATAAAAATATACAGGCTAAGCCAAAAAACCAAAGCGATTTCTTCATGATAGTATTCTGTTCTTAGTTATACCCCTCGTTTTGAACAAGGTTAGGGTTTCTGTTTATTTCCTGTTGCGGTATAGGAAGATAAGCCTCAAACGCCTGCATGTTGTAATTTACCGGCTGACCATCTCTTAAATCAATATCCTGAACACTGTTCATAACATCTACCACAACACCGTTTCTTACAAGGTCATCCCAACGATGTGCTTCCTGAGCAAGCTCAAGTCTTCTTTCCTTAAGAATTACCTGTTTCATAACTGCTGTAGAAGCCATTTGCTCTGTAGTTAAATCAGGAAGGTTTACCCTTTCTCTTACTTTGTTTACTTCTGTTGCAGCAGCTGCAATATCCCCAAGGGCATTGTGTGCCTCTGCTTTTAAAAGGATGATATCTGCAAGACGAAGTAGGTAAACATGGTCAGAACTTGCCCAACCCATAGCGTTTTTCCACTTGTATGCAAAAGGAATAGAACTACCTGTAGCATTACCCCAGTACTCATCTACCCAGCTTACTTCCTCAAAAAGGATGGTTGCATTTTTACGAATCTCATCACCTTCAGAATCATATGCATTTACAAGATCGTGAGATGGTGTTACAAATTTTCTCCATGTATCACCACTAACAGATGGTGGCAGGTGCATTTGCGGAGCCCATGTACCTTCGTTACCTCCTAAGTACTGTATTTCAAGTATCGATTCCATGTTATTGTAGTGGCTACCGTCAAACAGTTCGGCATAGCTACCCATAAGGTTGTAACCTGCCGGGCTTGTAAGCACCATGTTTGCGTAGCTTATTACCTGACCGTAATCTGGGTTTGGCTTTTGAGCATAAGCTTTGGCAAGTAAAGCATAAGCAGCGCCTTTAGTAGCACGTGCTTTGTTTGTACTTGGATCATCTCCATAAGTATCAGGCAGCATAGATGCAGCTGTCTCAAGATCAGTAATGATTTGTGCATACACCTCTTCTGCTGTGTTACGTGGCTGTCTTGTTACCGATGGATCGGCAGAATTTACCGGAGCCGTAATAATAGGCACACCTCCAAATAATCTTGCCAGTGTATAGTAATGGTAAGCCCTTAAAAAGTAAGCCTCTCCCATTATCTGCTCTCTTCTTTCCTCTGTAATTTGCTGAGATACTCCCGGAGTTTGCTCCAGTACCACATTAGCTTTTGCTATCGCATTATATATTGCTGCCCATGCATTGAAAACCCTGCCATTTGCAGTTTCTATGTTTATGGCATCTATCTGGAAAACCTCAGGGTTATCGCCACCTGCATAGTGATTATCCGAACGTACATCTGAAAACAGGACATGATCCCAAACATAGTAATCATTCCCCTGAAAAGATTCATACACACCTGTTAGGGCTGCCTCAATCTGGTCGCCCGATGTATAGGCGTTGTCTTTAATAGACTGCGATATAGGAGTATCGTCCAGTCCGTCTTCACAGGCAGTGAATAAAAATCCTGCCAGTAAAAGTGAAAAAACTATTTTTTTATTTTTCATAATCATACTGTTCTGTTAATTAAAGTGATGCCCTGATACCAAAAATTATGTTTCTGGTTTGCGGGTATGTTCCGTAATCTATACCATATACCTGAGTACTGTTTCCTGCAAAGTTTACCTCAGGGTCAAAACCTTTGTAGTTTGTAATAGTAAACAGGTTTTCTCCTGTAGTATAGATGCTTAGGTTACTAAGACCTATTTTGTCGGTAACATTCTTAGTAAAATTATAACTTAATGTTATCGCTTTAAGTCTTAAGTACGATCCGTCTTCAATATATCTTGTAGAGATTCTTGAGTTTGCGATACTACCGTCTGTAGATACTCTTGGGATATCAGTAATATCTCCGGGCTGTTGCCAACGGTCTAATACTGCTGCCGACTGGTTTTTAGAGTTAATCATACTTTCGGTCTCAATTCTTGTAGCGTTGAAAATATCGTTACCCTGAGATCCCTGGAAGAATATATTAAGGTTAAAGTTTTTGTAGCTTAGGTTATTGGTCACACCATAAATAAAATCAGGATTAGGGTTACCAATTATCTTACGGTCATCATCTGTTGGGTTAAAAGTTGCTTCTCCGTCCGCACCAATGTAATATACATTACCGGTATCAGGATCTACACCACCCCACTCATAACCGTAAAAAGTACCTACAGGCTGACCTTCCTCAAGGCGAACAGCATCACCCCTTCCGGCAACATTACCAGCAGAAACTGTTTCACCTACAAGGCTTGTAATTTTATTTCTGTTGAACGAAATATTAAGGTCTGTTGTCCATCTGAATTCACCGTCCATGTTTACAGAACTCACAGCAAATTCAAAACCTTTGTTTTCAATTTCACCGGCATTCATTAATGCTGTATCAAAACCTGTAGATCTTGGTATTGGCACATATAGTAACAGGTCGTTACTGTTTTTCTTATAGTAATCGGCAGTGAAACGGATTCTGTTATTAAACAGCGCTAAATCGATACCTATGTTAAGCTGTTCTGAGGCTTCCCATTTCAAATCCTCATTCTGGATTCTTCCTGGGTAATTACCCGGCTGAGTAGCACCACCAATAGGGTAGTTAGAACCTGGAACTACAGTACCGTACCATGCATAGTTTGCAATACCGGTATCGTTACCTACAAGACCCCAACCTGCTCTAAGTTTCAAATCATTCACTGCTTCTACATTTGAGAAGAACTCCTCGTTAGAGATTCTCCAACCTGCCGAGAATGAAGGGAAGTAACCCCATTTTTGGTTAGGTCCGAATTTAGTGGAACCATCTGCCCTGAAGTTAGCCGTTAATAGGTATTTATCATCAAAGCCATAGTTTAATCTTGAAATTACAGATGAATTAACCTGCTCTGTCTTATCGGCAGTAGCTGTAACAATTTGCGAACCTCCGTTTGGAGTAGAGATAGCATCACCAGCAAAGTTTCTTGTTTCAATACTGCTGTTTTCTGCACGCCATTTTTGGTACACTGTACCGGCAAGAACCTCAAAATGATGTTTCTTAACATCAAGAGTATATGTTAATGTATTCTCGAAGTTGTAATAGTTGTTTAACCAGGTTTGGTAACGGCTTATACCTTTCATAGCACGTCCGTAACTTGTAGTGTAAGGATTTAAGAAATAATCGCTTTTTGCATTGCTGAAGTCGATACCTAAAGCCGATCTGAATTTTAATCCTTTAAGGAAATTAATCTCAGTATATACATTACCAAAAACTCTTTGGTTTCTGTAACCTCTTTGAGCAGCATCTGTACTTGAAATAGGGTTTTCCCAATCCTGGAACGGGTTACTTGTAAAGGTTCCGTTCTCGTTGTAGATGCCTATGTTTTGCGGAGTAGTAAGTACCCCTAAAATAACACCACCCTGATTAACGGCAGAGTTATCGGTCACATCAACATCATTATAATCAACATAGTTAAAGTTAGTGCCTACTTTCAGCCAGTCTGTAACTTCCTGAGAAAGGTTAACCTTAAATGTTTTTCTTTTCATTTCGGCACTTCTTACCGCACCTTCCTGACTTACAACACCGCCAGACATGTAGTATGAAGTTTTGTTTGATTTACCGGAAACAGATATTTGGTGGCTGTTAGAGAAACCTGTTTGGAATACTTCATCCTGCCAGTTAGTATCGGCAGTATATAAGTCCCAGTTGGTATTTCTACCCATCTCTTCCATTAAGTCTCTATACTGTGCAGCGTTAAGCACATCCAGCTTTTTCCATACGTTTTGGAAACCCACATAAGTATCATAAGTAATAACCGGCTTCTCTGATTTACCTTGTTTAGTGGTAATAATAACTACACCGTTACTACCCTGAGAACCGTAAATTGCAGCTGCCGAAGCATCTTTAAGTATAGACATGCTCTCAATATCGGCCGGATTAAGAGAACGCGTGTCTGATGTTACAACACCATCTATAACATAAATAGGGTCACTACCCCCGGCAATAGAACTTGTACCACGTACACGTACACTGAATCCGCCGCCCGGTTTACCCGAGTTGGAAATAACCTGAACACCAGCTGCCTGTCCCTGTATAAGGCTACTTACCTGATTGTTTACACGGTTTTCAAATTTCTCACCATCAATAGTGGCAACCGCACCTGTAATATCTTTTTTATCCTGCGAACCATAACCCACAACAACCACTTCGTTAAGAAGTGTGGCATCTTCTGCCATTCTTACCTCAATAGTTCTGTTATCAATTACAGGAACTTCTTTTGTTCCGTATCCAATATAACTGAATACTAATACATCTCCCACATCGGCCTTGATAACAAAATTACCATCCATGTCTGTAGATGCATTAGCCTGCTTACCCTTTACCAGTATGTTAACACCCGGCAGGGTAATACCTGTTGCGTCGTCCACTACATTACCCTTCACATCAACAGACTGTGCGAAAGCTGCGGTCGTAAAACACAACACAATTAAAATTAAGTAGTTTTTGAATCCCATAGATTTTAAGTTAGAGTTATTTAAATTAATGAAAAACAATCGCTTACTTTACTGTATTGAATTTCCCAAATGGCCAAATTGAGAAAAATTCGGTTTTAGCAAAGCCGAAATCGTTTTCGGTTTAATTTTGATAGGTGCCAAATTATAATTATGTAAAGAACAGGGTTAAAAATTGCATACACTTTATTTACACCACTTTCAAAATACCACTACTTTTTTAGTTACTTTTTTTTTACAAAAAACTAATAACCAATTTTTTAAAGAAAAAAAAATAATTGCGTATTTCAATCTTTTTAATAGCTTTGCTTTCCCTTAAAAAGCTATTTTTACATCGTTTTCGCTTATTTGTTATTTAACAAAGTGATGACAAAGCCTTAACAAAGCACATGAAAAAAAACATTTTCTACATTTTCGCACTACTTTTTTTTCATTTATCGTTTTTTGGACAGGACTCCATTAAACCTAATCAGGCATTTACCGGAAAGATAAAACAGTATACCCGAAACGATTTTAATGCCGACCCGCAGTTTTGGACCATGTGTGAAGACAATAGTGGTACAATTTTTTTTGGTAATAATGATGGGGTAGTAATTTTTGACGGTGAACACTGGCAAAAAATAAACCTGCCTAATAATTCATCCGTAAGAAGCCTGCAAATAGGCCACGACAACATGGTTTATGCCGGAGGTTACAATGAGATAGGAACCATACAAAAAGACAATAACGGAAGGTATTTTTATAAATCATTAATGGAAGACCTCCAGCTTGAAAACAGGAATATCGAAAACATTTGGCAAATCCACGCCCTTAACAACAAACTGCTATGTCGTTCTTTTGATGAGCTTATAGTTATTACCGGAAAAACAGCAACGCATATCCCGGCATCTAACTCATTTATCTACTCTAATCTTGCAGGTAACAACTACTACATACAGGATGTAAATCATGGTATTTTAAAACTGGACAGTAAAGGCAGGGAGCTTACCATCGTATTCCCTTCAACAGAATATAATAACGAGGAAATATCAGCCATACTCCCGGCTGCAGGAGGCAAAATACTGGTAACCGTAAAATCAGGAAATGTATATGAGGGAAATCCTGAAACCGGCACCATGGAGCTACTGAATAATATTTTTACCAATATTCCAAAAGACCAGATTATATCAGCCATACGATACTCGGCAGATGCTATTTTTCTGGGTACTTTAAGCTCAAAAATACTGGTAATAAACAACAAGGGCGAAGTACTTAAAACACCCGCCGTATTTCAAAACTTACAGGACGCCGTAATTCACCAACTTTACAAAACAGCTTCAAATAACGTATGGGCCATGCAAAACATTGGCCTTGCTTTTATCGATTTTAAATCACCCTACACTTACCTGTTCAATAAGGCTTCGGTATACGACGCGCTTATTAACAATAACACCTATTACCTGGCAACTAATCAGGGTGTATACTATTCAACACAAAACTCAGGCTCACAGGCGCTTGATTTTAAAAAAGTTCCTAATCTGCATGGTCAGGCCTGGTCGCTACAGCTTTTAGATGGAGACATTATTGCAGGACACGATAACGGCCTCTTTAAAATTGAAAACGGACAGGCGGTGAGAATCGGTAATGCAAACGGATTTTGGAAAGTGACACCTGTAAAAAACAAGAAAGGCTTTTACCTCGCCTCACAGTACAATGGGATATATCTCTTGGAAAAGAACAATGGCGAATGGATACTACACAATAAAATAACAGGTTTTGACGAATCGTCCCGCGACATTATAGCTTCAGACGAAAACGACACTTACTGGATTTGCCACGGCTACAAAGGAGTTTTCAGGATAAGGATTAACCCTACTTATGAAAGGGTAAGCTCGGTTGACCACTTTACGAATAAAAACGGACTGGGATCATCTTTTAATGTGAATGTTACCCGTTGGAAAAATGAAATAGTATTCACCACTAATACCGGAATATACCGCTTTAACGCTAACAATAACCGATTTGAGCCCCACGCACAACTCAACTCTATACTGGACAGTAGTAAAAACACACGCAAGCTTACCGAATATGGTGACAAAACCTGGTTTGTACAGGATGATGAAGCTGGTTACTTTTTTACCAACGAAAAACATCCAAGCCTACATAAAGACCTTTTCCTTAATCTTAAAGGAAGCTTTAACCGTGGTATGGAATGTATTGTAAGCCTCAGTCCTAACAAGGTATTATTTGGTACCACTACAGGATTGTATCTCTACAAAATAGAAAGCAATAAAAACAGTGACGGTATTAATACTATTATCACCCAAATATCTTATTCAAAAGATCAGGAGCTTAAATTATTACCGCTTTCTACCAGTGAAGAAGCCACACTACCCAACCAAACCGATATATTACGCTTTGAGTTTGCCGCACCAAAAATGACTCACGGCACCGAAGTACAGTACAGTTACATACTGGAGAATGTAGATAAAAACTGGTCTACATGGCAAAACATCGCTTACAAGGAATACACCCACCTTAGGCCCGGCAATTATAGCTTTAAGGTAAAAAGCCGAAACACTGCAGGCCTTACAGGTACCGAAACTGTATATAAGTTCACCATACTCCCTAAATGGTATCAAACCACATTAGCTTATGTACTATACATAATAGGCGGCCTATTACTTTTATTTTTGATTATACGCTACATCAGCAAGCGTATGGAACGGGAACACCAAAAAAGTCAAAAAGAGGCTCAGCGCACTAAAAAACTACTTGAACTGGAACTAGAACAGCTAAAGTTACAGCGCGACAAGGAAGAAATTAAACGTGACAAAATGCATTTGGAGGAAGATGTACTGAACAAGAGTAAAGAACTTGCTAATTACACCATGCTACTGGCGAGTAAGAAAGATATTTTCTCTGAAATTACCGATGACCTAAAGCAACTGAAAGAAAGCGTTAAGAATGACGATTCCCGTAAAAAAATACTGGAGATGTTTCAAAAACTCAACCAGCATAAAATTGGCGAGGAGTACATGGAAGTATTTGATGTGAACTTTGAAAAGGTACACCATAATTTCTTTGAAAAACTGAAAGAACTCAACACTACCCTTACCAAGAGAGAACTAAGGCTATGTGCTTTCGTTAAAATGAACCTTACTAATAAAGAAATATCGCCACTATTGAACATTTCCCTACGCGGTGTAGAGAACGCCCGTTACAGGGTTCGAAAAAAGCTTAATGTAAACCACGAGGATAACTTTGTTTCTTACCTCGAAGCCGTAGCTAACGAAGCCAACGACACACAGGAATAAACAAAACAACATATAAATAAAAAAGCACCCGAATGGGTGCTTTTTTATATCGATAGAAAATGATTCTTATTTGATACTTGCAACAAGGTACTCCCTGTTCATACGGGCAATGTTCTCAAGAGAAATCCCTTTAGGACATTCAACCTCACAAGCACCTGTATTAGTACAGTTACCAAATCCTTCCTCATCCATTTGTCTTACCATGTTAAGTACACGCTGAGTAGCCTCTACCTTACCTTGTGGTAATAAAGCATACTGAGATACTTTAGCACCTACAAACAGCATAGCAGAACCGTTTTTACAACTAGCCACACAAGCACCACAACCAATACATGCTGCAGCCTCAAACGATCTGTCTGCATCATGCTTAGCTACAGGAATAGCGTTAGCATCCATAGTACGACCTGAAGTGTTTACAGAAACGAAACCACCAGCCTGCTGGATTCTGTCAAACGCAGTTCTGTCAACAATAAGGTCTTTGATTACAGGGAAAGCTTTAGATCTCCATGGCTCAACATAAATTGTATCGCCATCTTTAAAAGACCTCATGTGTAGCTGACACGTAGTGATTTTAGTATCAGGTCCGTGAGCCCTACCGTTAATGTAAAGCGAACACATACCACAAATACCTTCACGACAGTCGTGGTCAAACGCTACAGGTTCTTTTCTCTCTCCTACAAGCTGCTCGTTTAACTGGTCAAGCATTTCAAGGAATGAGCTACTTGTAGAAACATTATCAAGCTTGTAAGTCTCTATTTGTCCTTTAGATTTAGCATCTTTCTGACGCCAGATTTTAAGGGTTATATTTATATATTTTGAAGCCATCTCTCTAATTTTTTATTTGTAATTCCTAGCTGCAATTTTGATGAACTCATAGTTAAGCTCCTCTTTATGCAACGTTTCTTTATTGATATCATCTCCTTGGTATTCCCAAGCTCCTACGAAAGAGAAGTTTTCGTCATCACGTAACGTCTCCCCTTCAGAATCCTGGTACTCTTCTCTAAAGTGACCTCCGGCAGATTCTTTACGTTGTAAAGCATCCATTGCCATTAGCTGACCAAGCTCCATGAAATCGGCAACACGAAGTGCCTTTTCAAGCTCGGTATTAAGCTCATTAGCAGTACCCGGTACATAAACATCATTATGGAACTCTTTTCTAAGCTCGTCTATCTCACGGATAGCCTCTTTAAGTCCCTGCTCGTTACGGGCCATACCCACTTTGTTCCACATAATGTGACCCAGTTTTTTATGGAAATGATCTACCGATTTAGAACCGTTATTGCTAAGGAATTTATCTATTTGCGATTTTACGCTGTTTTCTGCTTCAGCAAACTCAGGTAAGTCTGTTGAGATTTTACCTGTACGAATATCGTTAGCAAGGTAATCAGAAACAGTGTAAGGAAGTACAAAGTAACCATCTGCAAGACCCTGCATAAGTGCAGAAGCACCTAAGCGGTTAGCTCCGTGGTCAGAGAAGTTAGCCTCACCGGCAACAAAACAACCCGGAATTGTACTTTGCAGGTTATAGTCAACCCAAACACCACCCATGGTATAGTGTACCGCAGGATAAATTTTCATTGGTGTTTCATAAGGGTTTTCGTCAGTAATTTTTTGGTACATCTGGAAAAGGTTACCATATTTCTCCTCAATCCATTGCTTACCAAGTTTAATTACCTCTTCATCACTTGGGTTATGGTTACCCTGAGCATAAGCGGCCTGTTTACCTTTACTCACGATCTCTGAAGAGAAATCAAGATATACACCTTCGTTTGTATCGTTATCCTCAATACCATAACCGGCATCACAACGCTCTTTTGCAGCTCTTGATGCAACGTCACGCGGTACAAGGTTACCAAAAGCAGGATATCTTCTTTCCAGATAGTAATCTCTGTCAGCCTCTGCAATTTGTGTTGGTTTTAATTTACCTGCACGGATAGCTTCAGCATCTTCTTTTTTCTTAGGAACCCAAATACGTCCTGAGTTACGTAATGACTCAGACATAAGCGTAAGCTTAGACTGGTTAGTACCGTGAACCGGAATACATGTTGGGTGAATTTGCACATAACAAGGGTTAGCGAAGTAAGCACCTTTTTTATGTATTTTCCAGGCAGCTGTTACATTACTTCCCATTGCATTTGTAGAAAGGAAATAAACGTTACCGTAACCACCTGATGCGATAATCACTGCGTGAGCAGAATGTCTTTCAAGCTCACCTGTAAGCAGGTTACGTGCAATGATACCACGAGCTTTACCATCTACCTTAACGATGTCAAGCATTTCGTGACGATTGTACATTTGCACACGACCAAGACCTATTTGTCTTGAAAGTGCTGAGTAAGCACCTAATAAAAGCTGCTGACCTGTTTGTCCCGCAGCATAAAAAGTACGCTGTACCTGTACACCACCAAATGAACGGTTATCAAGAAGTCCGCCGTAATCACGTGCAAACGGAACACCCTGAGCCACACACTGGTCTATAATATTACCGGAAACCTCTGCCAAACGGTGAACGTTAGCTTCACGCGCCCTGTAATCTCCTCCTTTAATTGTATCGTAAAACAGCCTGTAAACGCTGTCACCATCATTTTGATAATTTTTTGCAGCATTGATACCACCCTGTGCAGCGATAGAGTGTGCACGACGTGGAGAATCCTGAAAACAAAAAGCTTTTACATTGTACCCCATCTCACCAAGTGAAGCTGCAGCCGAAGCTCCTGCTAAACCTGTACCTACAACAATTACATCAATTTTAGGTCTGTTGTTTGGAGCAACCAGTTTTAAATGGTCTTTATAATTCGTCCATTTCTCTGATATATGCCCTTCTGGTATTTTAGAATCTAACTTCATAGTATTGATGTTGATTTATTTTAGAATAAAGTGAATAAAAACCGGAATAGAAGCAAATAAAAGCGGTACAACTACAGAAAATGCTTTTCCGAAATTTTTGATAAGTGAATTGTATTTTGGATTGTTTAGCCCTAATGACTGGAAAGCACTGCTAAACCCGTGGTACAGGTGGAATGCTAAAACAAACATTGCAAATACATATAATATAGTGGCAATTAAGCCCCATTTTTCATGTTTAAAGAAATCTACAGTTACCTTGTAAAGGTCTTTATAACCCTCTTTTATTTTTACATGAGCATTAGCATCATAGAACTCTGTTCTGTGCTTAATTTCTATATTGCCCTGCTCAACCTGGGCTACCGGCATGTAACCGCCATCTGTAGTAAGGTAAAGCTCCTGCTCCATACCGTTAACTTCTATCTTAACTTTTTGAAGCGGCATGTTTTTATCAAAATGCATTACTGCCCAAAAGTTAACCATGTGAGTAACGATGAAAACTAAAATCAAAGTACCTAAAACCGCCATGTTTCTTGAAGCCCAAACGGTATTACTTGAAGGACTGTTTTTAACATAGCCTACAGGCCTTGCTTTTTTGTTTTGTACTGTAAGCACTATCCCGTCTACAGCGTGAAAAAGGATTGAGAAGTAAGTTAGGTAAGACAGTAATTTTACTGCCGGGTTAGTTGTCATAAACAACGCATACTTGTTGAAATTAAGAGCCGCGTTTTCTCCTGTTGCAAGCAATTGAAGGTTACCTATTAAGTGTCCGATTAAGAACAAACATAAAAATAAACCTGTCAAAGCCATCCAGTATTTTTTTGCAAGCGACGACTTCAATAGTGCAGATTTTGCCATAGTATTTGTGAAATATAGTTTTTTAAAAAATCATACAAAAATAAAGGTAAAAGAAATTAACTACAACCTTTGAGAGCTAATTTATAATCAGTATAAAGTAGGGCGATTTTATGCATTTTTTTCAGTAAAATTTTGCGAAATATCTTTTTAATCTTAAAAAACTTTAAAAAGTACAATAAAATCACAATACGATTATACATTTTTAGCTTATTATCCGTAAGCTATTAATGGGTTTTGGTCATATCCTCATCGACAACCAGTATAAAATCGGCTTTACCCATATTTTCCTCTTCCAGTTTTGACACCTCTTTTTGAGAAACCGATGATATTGTTATCACCTTTACATCAGGATCATTTTGTTTTAAATACCACGAAATACCCTCAAAATTATCGCTGTGATACGTTCCGTTAAAATGGATAAAAACATAATCATCCTTAATATTTTCGGTAATAAAATGCGCCATGGTTGCATCTTTAACAGCCTGCGCCTTTGGCATGTTCTCACCACCATGGCCGCCCATCATTTCAATCATCTTTTTATACCCAGGTAATGTTCCGTCATACGGTATTGGTAAAGGTGCTATCCAGCTTTTTTCATCATCACTAAGTGCCTCCAGCGATTCAATTCCCTGCTTGTACACTTGGCTTGCATATCTACGCGGCACGTTGGTAGCTATAAAAGGAATATTATTTTCCTTTGCATAGTCAACAATAGGCTTATAATCAGTTTTATAATTACTCCATAAACGAGCAACGGTATCAAGTGCTTTTTGATCTATCTTACCGTCAAGATACTGCTGTAGTTCGTCCTGATTATCGGCTTCAAACATCTCTGCTCCCAGCACAAGATATTTTTGGGCAGCCATATCTTTTGTAAACTCCAACTGAAGCCAGTGCACAAGCGAATTGTCATGATATTCGCCAAAAAGCACTACTTGGGCTTCACCTGATTTCTTTAAAAGCTTCTTGTACGTTGTCTTTTTCCCGTCTTTAGTGTAAAGTTGGTAGGGCTGTTTATACTGAGCCTGAGCAGCTAAGGCAAAAAACAGCAGTAATGCCAGTAATTTTTCCATAGGATAGTGGTATTTTAAACGGGACTAAATTAAGATATAAAACTGTGTTTTAAAATTAATACATTGTAAAATTTTAGCCCTGTTTATTCTCAAATCCGCAAAAATGCCGTATTCAGATATTTTTAAACATATTATTAGACTGGTCTGTGTAATTTTACCTTTCAAAACAGAATACAATGACTACCGGAATAGATGCTATCGCATTTGATATAGCAAAACTACACTTACCTATTACAACGCTTGCCAAAGCAAGGAATATAGATCCCGATAAACTTGAAAAAGGACTGGGGCTATTAAAAATGACATTGCCCGACGCTCATCAGGACACTGTTGTTTTTGCAGCTAATGCACTTACCAGGCTTATAAAAGAGAATAATCTTAATCCGAAAGAGATTTCGCGTATTTATATAGGTACAGAAAGCGGCATTGACAGTTCTAAACCTATAGGTTCGTTTGTAGTAACATTAATGGAGCAGTTGCATGGTGAAGGCAGTTTTTCACATTGCGATACGGTAGATTTAACCTTTGCCTGTATAGGTGGCGTAGACGCTTTGCAAAACTGTATTGATTATGTACGGCTGAATCCGGAACAAAAAGCAGTGGTTATTACCAGTGATATTGCCAAGTATGATTTGGAATCGACCGGAGAATATACTCAGGGCGCAGGCGCACTTGCCATGCTTGTAACCGCTAACCCAAGGATCATTGCCTTTAACCACAAGTGGACTGTTAGCACAAAAGGGGTATTCGACTTTTTTAAACCATACCGCACCATAGAAAAACAAGACATAAACGGCAACACGAATAACGACGAATGGTTTGGCAACCTTGAGGCAGAAATTGAAATACACAAAGATCAGCCGGTATTTGACGGACAGTATTCCAACCAATGTTATACTGACCGTACCCGTGAAGCTTACTTTAGATTTAAGGAAGCTAACAATATTATAGGTTCTCTTTATGACAGATGGGAAAGCATTATAATGCACCTACCCTATGCTTACCAGGGGCGCAGGATGTTTAGTGAGATATTTGCACTCGATGCAGAAACACCTATTCTAACAGAAGGAAGCGAAGACTATGCTATCAAACTGAAAGAAATAAGCAAAAGCGATGAATACAGGAGTTTTGTAAACCACAAAATGCAGCCTGCCGAACCGGCATCATCGCTTATAGGTAACCTTTATACCGGCTCTGTATTTATGGGACTGTTATCAGCGCTAAGTCAGTATAACGAAAAGGGTAATGACGTTACCGGAAAAACATTTGGGTTCCTTGCCTACGGTAGTGGCTCTAAATCAAAAGTGTTTGAGGGAACAATACAAAACAGATGGAAGGCAGCAACAGAAAAAGCCCAGCTTTTTGAAACGCTTGCCAAAAGCCATGAAATCAATTTTGAAACCTATTTGGCATTACATAAAAAAGAACAGCAAACAAGCCTGCTACAACCTCATAACGAATGGGTTTTAGACCATATAGAAAAAGAAAAACCTAACTTAACAGGTGCAAGATATTATAAGTGGGTAGAGTAACGCTATTAACGGAATGTATCCCAATACTTATCACATATTGAAGAGAGTTCATCAAGCGAAATAGTGTTCATTTTCTCGTCACAAATCTCAATTCTATTAGCCGAAATCCTTAAAACGCCACCACAATAGTCAAAAGTCTTATCATACTGATTGCATATTACCTCGACCACATCGTCTTTTATATTAGCACTTAAAATTTCAAGTTCTGCCTGAAAAATTTTTTCAGGCTTAATTACAAGTTCTGTCGCTAAATCAATAAGATTATGCCATGTTTGAAAACTGAGATGACTAACCTCAAACAGTTTTATGTAAAAAAAACTATAGTTTAAATTTATCAATTCTGCCAAATAGGTACATTCTATTTTCAAATTGAGTAAGGTCATATCCCCACTATATCCAGAAATACACCCATCATGAAAAATTGAAAAAACATTCTCTATATCAGTCATAAAACATTTCAAAAGTAAAAAACGTAAAGAAATCATTTATCCCTCATACTCCTAACCATCTATCTCTAAATTAATCATTTCATACTGCAAAGCACCATTGGTAAAACGAACATCAAAGAAGTAGCAATAATCACTATCAGGCATACAAAACGTAACAACCAACGGAATTGGTTTATTAATAATTTCAAAATCAATCAGCACCGATTGTAAAATCATATTATCATAATCAGGGAGTTTATCTTTAAAATCCTCCTTCCTAAAAGTGATTGTATCCTGTAATTTAGTATTAATAAGATGAATTACTTTTTCTCTGTAAAACAATTTTACATTTCTTCCTGAACCTTCAACTTTCTGCTCAAATGACACATTGTCTGTAAATTCAGACAAAACCTTAAATGTAACATCATCAAGAAACACAGTCCCTTCATCGTCAATAGATTTCTGCTGAGGCTCATAACGATCCTGTTGGTCAATATTGCCATCAGCAGCAACAGTGACTGTATCTGAAACAGCAGTAACCGGAACCTCGCTCTCAATAGTTTCTTTTTTCTTCTCACAACCGGAAAGAAAAAGAACCATAACAATCAAAAAGCCTAAACACCTGTTATTCATCTTCAACTTTAAGATTTTTAAAGTAATGTTTCTTATCGGCAAAATCGATAAAATACTCCGGTATGATATTATTTTTACGGGCATATTCACCATCGGCATAAACCCCATACCCGAAGCCACATTCATATTGCTCGTCTAAAATCTCAATAATCAGTTTATCATCGATAAAGGTCATACTCCATTTACATCCATCATCAGAATATTGTGTTTTACGCTCAAAAACACCCTTCCCGTCAACAATGCTTACCCTGCCATACAGGTCACCCATATTGTACGAAGGCTCTCCCACTTCAATATTAATATAGAAAAGAATGGTAGAATCACTCTCCGGATATACAAGCACCTCCCCGTTCCCGAAGTCAGTCCCTTCACCGTAGGTATATTTCCCTGCATACTTAGCCGTTTCAAGTTCTGCCGTGTCCTTTTTTCTCATTTGTGCACTGCCAACTGATGAAACCAACAGGAAAGCAGCTAAAACGAAATACATTTTTCTCATGATGTGGCTATTAATTTTAGTAAATATAAAAAACTCCCCTATTCGTTTAACATTATTTCGTTTTAATCTTAGTACTTTTGGTATTCAAAATTAAAAACGTTTATCATGAAATACCATCAGATAGACCGCAACCTGTTTATAAAGAACCGTAAAAAATTTACGGCAGAAATGAAACCGAAAAGCGTTGCGGTATTCAATTCAAACGATATTTATCCTATTAGTGCCGACAGCACAATACCTTTCCAGCAACACCGTGATATTTTTTACCTAAGCGGTGTAGACCAGGAAGAAAGCATACTTTTACTTTGCCCGGATGCTCCATATGAGCACCTGCGCGAAATACTTTTCCTTCGTGAAACAAACGAACACATTGCTGTTTGGGAAGGTGAAAAACTAACTAAAGACCGTGCTTTTGAAGTATCGGGTATTAAAAGCGTATACTGGCTACAGGACTTCGAAAAGGTTCTTTTTGAGGTAATGACTTACTGCGATACCATGTACATTAATACAAACGAGCACTACCGTTCATCTGTACAAACAGAAACACGCGAGGCACGTTTCGTAAAATGGTGGAAAGAAAAATACCCTGCACATCAGGTAGCAAAAAGCAACCCTATACTGCAACGCCTTCGTTCTATTAAGGAAAGTGAAGAGCTTGACTTACTACAGAAGGCTTGTGATATTACCGAAAAAGGTTTCCGCCGAGTGCTTTCGTTCACCAAACCGGGTGTAATGGAATATGAGATTGAAGCCGAATTTATCCATGAGTTTATCCGTAACCGTTCTAAAGGGTTTGCTTACGGACCTATTATCGCATCGGGGGCAAATGCTAACGTACTGCACTATGTGGAGAACAACCAGCAATGCCGTGAGGGCGAACTGATTCTTTTTGATGTAGGTGCCGAATATGCCAACTATTCAAGTGATATGTCGCGTACTATACCAGTATCAGGTCGTTTTACCGACAGGCAGAAAGAGGTATACAATGCCGTACTACGTGTTAAGGACGAGGCTACAAAAATGCTTGTACCTGGTGCACTATGGAAACAGTACCATGTGGAAGTGGGTAAAATAATGACTTCAGAGCTTTTAGGTCTTGGTCTTTTAGATAAAGCTGATGTACAGAACGAAAATCCGGACTGGCCTGCGTACAAAAAGTACTTTATGCACGGTACGTCTCACCACTTAGGTCTTGATACTCACGATTACGGTTTACTGGTTGAGCCAATGAAACCGAATATGGTATTTACCGTTGAACCGGGAATTTATATCCCTGCCGAAGGTTTTGGTATCCGTCTTGAAGATGATGTGGTAATACAGGAAAGCGGCGAGCCGTTTAACCTGATGCGCAATATCCCTATTGAAGCAGATGAGATTGAAAGCTTAATGAATCAGTAACTAATACTGGTTAATTGCGATATAAAAAAATAACGGCTCATAATTATGAGCCGTTATTTTTTTCTTTAAACCTTATTTCTTGTGGTAAAGGCTGGCATAGGGTTTTATTGACAATCTTTTCACGCATCATTTCTTTTTTATTAAAATGGCGGGATATGTTTTGTATTATCTCTGTATAGTTATCCCAGTCACCATTTTTATAATAGAATACTTTTATCGATTTACAATTATGATGTTCGAATATCTTATTCAATAAAATCCTGTCAGACAATCCACAGGAGTGCCCCATTATATATACCTGAAATATCTCACTTTCAACAAAATCAAGCATATCCTTATAATTTGAATTTTGTAGGTACTGAAACGATTTTATATTTCGTAGATACTCATTATCATCCTTATTCTCAATCTTTTTGTAATCATCATCCATTTCATCGCCAAAACCAAAATTGATTTTATTCTCAGGATCATTTAACCTTCCATGAATTTGGATTATTCTACACTTTCCGTACTTAACAGAATCCATATTCATAATCTTACAATAATTATCGGCTGTTGCCGTATAATTGAAATTTAAAAGTAAACATTGCTCTCTCTCTTCCTTGTCTAACAATAGGTTTAACTCTACTTCTTTTAAGTTCTCTTTTACTTTCCCCCTATCTCCATAACTAAACTCTCTTAAATATAAATCATTATCTCTCGATTTAACATCGAATAACTTGGTAAGAAAAGTTGTTTTTTCAGGAGGCGATTTGAAATCATATTTATCATTAACTTTTAGACTTAAGTATTTTTCAAACAATACTTTTATTTGTTCAAATTCTTTATTCAAAGTTGTAACATCTGTATGATAATTATTTAATGTAGAATCCTCTAAGCAATCTTTCAGAATTTTAAAATATAAATTTTCTATATCAATCCAATTCTGAACAGAGTGTAATTCATTTATAATCTTGAAAAAATAATTTTTATATTTAATTAAGGTTATCCTGTTTTGATGTTGCTGTAAAATTCCTTGATTACCTCCATCATGAAAAGAAAAACCATAGTCTTTTGCATATTCTAGAATATTAGCTTTGAAATCCTTAAAAGAATTGATTTCTCCATAATTTAGAAAATTTACAAAGCTTTCATTTATCTCCAAAATACTCTTATAATCTTCAGTGTTCAAACACTTTCTGAAATTCCTCCAAAAATCATTTATAAAATCAGAATATCCGGTTGGTAAGCCGTGCGCAAGGTCAAAACCATTGCCTATAATAACAAGTCTGTTCATAAAAAAGGTGTGTTAGGTATTTCAAATATACTTATTTAACAAAACTTTGCTTGCTCTTTTCTATACAGATAGATTAATTTTGCAGTCAATTACCCCTAATCCCTCACACAAAACAAGTTGAAACATATCCACTATAAAAACTCGACTGTAAGTTATACCGATACCGGAAACGGTCCTGCCCTTGTGTTATTACATGGCTTTTTGGAAAACAGTAATATGTGGAAACACTACATAACCGAGTTCTCCAAATACTACCGTGTTATTACTGTAGATCTTTTGGGACATGGGCAAACCGACTGCATAGGTTACATTCACACTATGGAAGACATGGCAGATGTTGTATATGCCGTACTGGAAGAGTTAGAAATAACCGAAGCTGTTTTTACAGGGCATTCTATGGGCGGATATGTGGCACTGGCAATAGCCGAGTTGTATCCTGATATGGTTAAAGGTATTGTATTGCAAAACTCCACCTCAAAAGCCGATAGCGAAGAGCGAAAACTTAACCGCGACAGGGCTATTAATGCCGTAAAACAAAGTTATGCCAACTTTGTGCGCCTTGCCATTGCTAATCTTTTTAGCGAAGAAAACAGGGAACGCCTAACAGCAGAGATTGAAGCGGTGCGTAATGAAGCCCTAAAAACTCCGGTTCAGGGAATTGTTGCCGCACTGGAAGGCATGAAAATACGTAAGGACCGAGAAATACTACTGCACACTACAGATATACCTGTACTACTAGTATTAGGGAAAAAAGATCCGGTAATGAATTATCAGGACAGCCTTAGCCAACTGGATGGTACTAAAGTAAAACTTATTACCTACCCTGACGGACACATGGCACACATAGAGAACAGGGAAGCCCTTACAACCGATCTGTTACAGTTTTACAAAGCAATCCTGTAATCCTGCACAAGCAACAAACAAAGCGTTCTAATCCAGTTTTTCCTCAAAAGGAATATCAGGATTAAGAATTTCATTTATCAGCCCTATAAGCTCTGTTTTGAACTGAGCCAGCATATCCATATCAATACTGTTAACAATCGGCGCACTACGCTCAGCACCTTCCTTAAAACTGAAGTTCATAAATCCGGTTTTCATATTCTTGAAAGATATGATCCCAGCTTCGGTTTCCATACCGTTTACGTTAGGCTCGTACATAAAAGCATAGGTAAGCAGCTGTATTATCTTTTCGTTTTTAATATCGGCAGGTAATCCTTCCCATGTTTTAAGTACGAGATTGTTTTTTTCCACCTTACCCGTTTTGTAATCCACTATCCTAATTTTACCATTACGCTGTTCAATACGGTCAATATTACCCGATATTTTCACAGCATAAGGCAGCCTGCTGTCTTCCAGCCAGCGTTCAAAGGTTTCTTCCAGAGCCAATACTTTTACAGCATCACCCTCTTCTATCAGCCTTCGTTCCTGTTTGAGCAGATTGTGTACATTACGCTTTGCCACCTCAAAAGCGAGCAGATTACGCCCTTTTTTAATCTCGCCTTCTTTGTATACCAAAACAAACTGTCGCATCACTTCATCATCAACAAGAGCTTTCATACCGTCTATATCCTGAACGGTAAGGAATTTACCCAGAAAAGGTTTGTAGAGTTCCTCCAATGCACCATGAATGATAGTACCCAGGGTATTAAGAGCAATACTCTCCTCTACCTCATCAACCTCACGGATACGCAATACCCTT
Source organism: Flavobacterium beibuense F44-8 (assembly GCF_000769915.1). GTDB lineage: Bacteria > Bacteroidota > Bacteroidia > Flavobacteriales > Flavobacteriaceae > Flavobacterium > Flavobacterium beibuense. The sequence goes on along the minus strand of NZ_JRLV01000008.1, from coordinate 111,194 downwards.
TGATAGTAAAACTGTATTGGGTTACGGATATACCCCGTTAATGCCGATGGTGAAAAACCTCTACCAGTAGCAATCTCCTTTAGTCTCTCCATAACCTTATCTGACTTTTGTATCAGCATAGGCTCATAAGCCTTATCAGGCAGGTAGGCATTGTAAATTGTACTCTCAAGATTATGCAGTGGTTTTTTCTCAATTTCAAGCTGCGTCAAAAAGCGGCTGCGTTCCCCTGCATCAAGCCCTTCACTTTCGGTATTGTACAGCAGGTAAATGTTTTTTGCCCTCATAAGCAAATGGTAAAAGTGGTAACTGTAAATCGCGTCCTTTTCCTTGTAAGTAGGCAATCCCAGTTCCCTTTTCACGTCATAGGGGATAAATGAGTTTTGGGTTTTACCCGACGGGAATTTCCCCTCATTCATTGAGGTGATGATTACATTTTCAAAATCAAGCACACGACTTTCCAGTACCCCCATAACCTGAAGTCCGGTTAACGGTTCGCCTTCAAAAGAAACCTCAGCCAGTTCTACCACCTGTTTGTAAATGGTATAAAGTACGGCGAGGTTATTCAGTTCGGGGTGTGAGTCGGTATAATTAATCAGTTTATTGATTACCTTAAATACCGAATATAAAAAGGCTTTGGCTATTTTTTCCTCCTCATCATCACTACCCATAAACTCTTTAAGCATCAACAGTATATCAGACAGCCGGCCCAGTACCGATTTCACATCATTATCCCATCGTTCAAACAGCAGGGTAAAGAAAGGCGAAGCCTCCCCCTGTATTTCAAACAGTTTATTAAGCGAGAAAAAAGTAATATTGTTTTTATTGATTACATCTACCAGATAAGAAGCTCCCGAATGTGGTTCTATCAAAGGGTGCGTTAGTACATCCAGCACCTCCCTGTAATACAGCGTATAACTGGTTTCACTCCTGTTAATGGCATTGGTATGCATTTTAAACAGTTTCTGGATAAGCAGCTGTGCCGGATTGTTCTTGCTACTGTACCCCATAGTAATGTTAAGGCTACCCACACTGTTTGGTAAACTGTACAGCATAGGGATAAGCATATTTTCTTCCCCAAGCACCAGTGCCGTTTTATCCAGCCCGTGTCCTTCGGTCTGTAATTTCTCTACAAGCTGCCCTGCAATTTTTGCCTGCCCAACCGTTTTTGGCGTACCAATAATCTTTATATTCTTTTCTTTGCTAAAATCGTTAGCAATCCACTCAAAAGGCTGTGTATGGTATTCCCTCCATGATTGCTTAAAGCGTCTTATAAAGAGCCCTGCATCATGGTAAGGGTCATTTAAAAAAGTTTCATCTATATCCCAGTAAATTTCTGCCTGCCCAGATGAAAGCAAATGTCTTATAATACGCTCTTCGGCAGCATTAAGCGCATTAAACCCGGCAAAAACCAGTTTGTGTTTCTTAAAAGCGTTTGAAAAATGATTGATATTACCAACTGCCTCCCTGTACACCAGTCCCTGATATCCTGCCTCTTTTTTAAGCAGATGTTCATACAACGCATCATAATACACTGGTAACAAATTCCAAAACTCCAGATAATTCTCTATCATGGTAGTCCTCTTCTCCATATCCAGTGACCAGTGCTTAATATCTTCTATATCCTTTAGGTAGGAAAGTACGTGTTTAGGATTTAGCAGGTAACGATCAATCTCGTTAAAATCCTGTAGCAGGGTTTTACCCCAATTGGCAAAATTTTCAAAAGGCTGTTGCTTTTCTTTCTCGGTAAGCCCAAGATAAACCGAATAAAACTCAAACAATAGCTCAATAGGATCTATAGCCCTAATACCCGAAACGTTTTGTACAAAATCTTCGATACTGATAATCTCCGGCGCAAAAACAGTTGTAGTAAGTTGCCTTTTTAATGCCTCCAAAAGAAAAACCTTTGCTCTTTTATTAGGAAGTACGATAACAATATCCTGAAGTTTATCAGGGTAACTGCTTACTATTTTTTCGCTTAGCTTATCCAGAAAAGTATTTTGTGTCATGGTATAAAAATAAAAAAACGCCCCGGTTTTTCCGGGGCGTTTCAATTTATTTTAGAGGGTTAACTTAATCTTTGATAAGTTTAACTTCAACCCTTCTGTTTTGTGCTTTACCAGCTCTCGTTTTGTTAGAAGCAATTGGTTTAGTTTCACCAAAACCTACAGCTCTTAACCTGTCGGTAGCAATACCGTGCTCAACAAGGTAAGTTTTAACAGCCTGAGCTCTGTTTTCAGATAGAGTTTGGTTAAGTGCATTACTACCATCGCTATCTGTATGACCTTCTAAGCTAAATTTAGCGTGAGGGTACTCTTTTAAGATTTCTTTCATGTTCTCAAGAACTTCGTAAGTTTCTTCTTTGAAAGTAGCCTTACCACTATTGAACAGAATAGTTCTTGCATAGTCGTTAAGTTGTTTCATAACTTCTTCAGTAACTTCAGGACATCCGCGGTTAGCAGCAGTACCTTTAACTTCAGGACACATATCGTCTTTGTCTAATACACCGTCACCGTCTGAATCCGGCCATGGGCAACCACCGTTTTCTTTTGGTCCTGCCTCATTTGGACATTTATCATCTTTATCAGCAATACCGTCACTGTCAGCATCAGGACAACCCTGTAGTGATTTAACACCTGCTACATCCGGACAAGCATCGTTTTTATCAGGAATACCGTCACCATCTGTATCAGGACATCCGTTAAACTCAGCAGTACCTGCTTCGTTTGGACATTGGTCATCTTTATCCGGAATACCATCTCCGTCACTATCAGGACATCCCTGGAATTCTTTTAGACCTGGCTCGTTTGGACATAAATCGTCTTTATCGTAGATACCATCCTTATCTGTGTCTTTTCCTCCAAATTTGAAAGTAAGACCCGCCATGTGCTGGAAGTGAGAAGGAAGTACCATTCTGTCATCCTCAAATGATTTTTTGTAACCAGACTGAAGTGTTAAAGCTACATTCTCAGTAAACCAGAAGTTAAACTGAGCACCAAAGTTAAATGTAGCATCTCCATTATCATCCATCCAGGTGTAACCTCCACCTACATAAAGTGCAGGGTCAAACCATTTTGAACCAATCATGTTCATGAAGCTGTATTTAACAGAGGCATCAAGACCATAGTAACTTACATCACCCGGATTGATAACACTACGTTCTCCATCGTCTCCTTTAACGACAAGCTTGTCGATTTTATTAACCGATCCTGTTAAACCAACCGAAAGGTTTTGCCCAACATAACGGGAAACATTTAAATAAGAAACTGAAGGAATGATGTTCCAGTGATCCTTAGCATTAAAGAACTCACTGAATCTATCACCAAAATCATCAGCAGTGCTTGTTCTGGTATCAACTGCATTGACACCAAAAGAAACAGCCCATGGGTTGTTTTCGTCCTGCGCGTGAGCATTCAAGCCCACTGCCATGCATGCAGCAACGATTAATTTGTTAAGATGTTTCATACTTTTTTATTTTAATTACAAATAGGTTATAGTAGACAAATTTAGCGTGTTACGAAATAACAACAAAACTATTTAATACAAATTATCCTACTTAAAACCCAAAAATGTAGTTAAATTATCGTTAATTCTCTGCCTACTTCAGTAAAAGCAGCGATTGCCTTATCCAAATGCTCTTTTGTATGAGCAGCAGAAAGTTGCACTCTTATCCTGGCTTTATCTTTAGGAACAACAGGGTAAAAGAACCCTATAACATAGATTCCTTTTTCAAGAAGCTTATCGGCCATTTTCTGAGAAAGCTTCGCATCATATAACATTACAGGAACAATAGCAGAATCTCCGTCTATAATATCAAAACCGGCCTTTTTCATACCATCTTTAAAATAGTTGGTATTCCACTCCAACTGATCTCTTAATTCAGTACTTTCACTTAATAGTTCGAAAACTTTAATTGAAGCTCCAACTATTGAAGGTGCCAGCGAGTTAGAGAACAGGTATGGTCTTGAACGTTGTCTCAATATCTCTATAACCTCTTTTTTAGCTGTAGTGTAACCACCCATAGCACCACCTAAAGCCTTACCAAGAGTACCGGTTATAATATCTACCCTACCCATTACATTTTTAGCCTCAAGTGTACCTTTACCGGTAGCACCTATAAAACCTGCAGCATGACATTCGTCTACCATTACCATAGCATCATACTTATCGGCAAGGTCACAAATCTTATCTAAAGGAGCCACAAGACCGTCCATAGAGAAAACACCATCAGTAACTATAAGCTTAAACCTTCTGCCGTCTTCGTTAGCTTTTATAAGTTGCTTTTCAAGCTCTTCCATATTGTTATTTTCATAACGGTAGCGTCCTGCTTTACAAAGACGAACTCCGTCTATAATAGAAGCATGGTTAAGACTGTCTGATATAATCGCATCTTCCTCTCCTAAAAGCGGTTCAAAAACACCACCGTTAGCATCAAAAGCCGCAGCATAAAGAATAGTATCTTCTGTTCCGTAAAAATCAGCTATTTTTTGTTCCAGTGTTTTATGTATATCCTGTGTACCACAAATAAAACGAACTGAAGACATACCGAAACCGTGAGTATCAAGCGCATCTTTTGCTGCTTTGATCACCTCTGGGTGAGATGAAAGCCCAAGATAATTGTTAGCACAAAAGTTAAGTACCTTTTGTCCTGAATCAAGGGTAATTTCTGCTCCTTGAGGAGAAGCGATAATGCGCTCCTTTTTATACAATCCGTTTTCTTTGATAGCATCAAGCTCCTGCTCTAAATAATTCTTGATTTTTCCGTACATAGTTTATCAGTTTAATATTTTTATGGTGTAAATCAACTCTAATTTTGCGACAAATGTACCACATTTATGGTTTCTCCTATATAGACTAATGCTTTTTTAGCAACTTCAAAGCCCATTTCCTGTAGTGCCTTTTCATATTCAGCCAGCTGCTTTTCATATTTAGGCTGATGTGCTCCCGTTTTATAATCCAGTAACCAAGCCTTATTACCTTTAACAGCCACCCTGTCGGGCTTAATGTTTTGTATATTTCTTCTTATTATATTCTGCTCGTTAAATACCGTTACCCCTTCAGCAAAAAACACTTTGAGTTCTTCATGATTGACAATAGATTCAAGGCTTTGCTTAATTTCCTGTTCCTGAGCAGCAGTTACCAAGCCCGCCTCTATTGCCTTAATAACAGCAAGATCAATATCTGAAGCTGTCTCAATGAACGACAGTATTTCGTGCATTACATTACCAAACTCAATTGCCTTTAATTGGTTAGTACCCCACATAAGCGATTCACGTTGTGCGATTTTAACCCCGCGCGGACTAAATCTTTCCCCCACTACCTTAATAGTTTCCTGATATGAAACATATTCCTCATTATCAGAAATCTTATTGGGGCTACCAAACTCGTACTCCAGATCTGTATCATTATAGAGTCCTTTTTGCATGAGATACTTTACAAAATAAGACGACATATTATTGGTAAGCTCTCCTTTTGAGGTAAAGTTTTTACCCGAGATAATATACAGTTGCTCCTCGGCACGGGTAAGTGCCACATAAAGTATATTAATGTTATCCAGTAATTCTTCCTGCGATTTTATATGGTATAACTGTGAAGCTTTTTCGCCATATTCTGCCACCTCCTTTTTACTGTCAATAAGTGCTTTTTGAAAACCAAGGGTTTCATCATCCAGTTCCAGCCACAATTTACTGCGCGGTGATTTGGCATAATCCTCTTCGGCAAAAGGGAAAATCACAACCGGAAACTCAAGTCCTTTTGATTTATGTATAGTCATTATACGTACTGCATCGTTCCCTTCAGGAGACGGAATGCTGAATTTTGATCCGTTATTATCCCAGTACTCCAGAAAATCGGATATACCCGACTGGCTCCTTACATCTTTTTCCAATACAAGATCAAGGAAATACTGCACGTACGACTGGTTACTCTTATTTTTTATAAAAGCATCTATAATACTCTCCACCGCTTCATACAACGAACGCTTCCTGCAATTCCTGAAAGAAATATGTATACCATGCTCCTCAAGCCATGCCTCCAGCTGTTCTTCATTAGGCTGCTCCATACCCTCACTAATAAAGTCGTGGGTTTTCTCTCCCATTCCCTTACTGGTAGCCGCAAAATATAAAAAGTGCGCTTTAGCTTCCTTATTGGCATTACTTTTTAAGTAGCGCAGCAGGTTAATAATAAGCTTTACCTCAGCAGCATTTTCAATAAGCAATGTTTCCGAAGAAAGTATTGGGATTTTATTCTCGGTTAAAAAATTAGCCAACAACACCCCCGGTTGTCTCTTGCGGGTAAGTAAAACGATATCCCTGTAAGCAAAACCTTTCTCCCTAACCTTTTGTATGGTTTGGAGCACTGTCTCAAGATACAGTTGGTTTTTATCGGGTGCATCCTCTGCATCATCCTGCTTCTGAACCTCCGGAAGAAAAGAGATGTTTACATATCCTCCCGTTTTACTATTAAAGTCCTGCCTGCTGTGATTGGCATACAAATCCTTATAATCAGGATCATCAAATTCGTCCGACAGCATAGAGAACAGCTCATTATTAAAATTAATTACCTCGCTGTAACTCCTGTAGTTTTGTCCCAGTTCGATAATTTCCTTATCAGGATTGGAAAACGGATTGTATTCCTTACTAAGTTCTATAAACTGTTCGGCCTTACCGCCACGCCAGCGATAAATGGACTGCTTTGGGTCGCCCACTACCATAAGCGAACCTTTTACTCCCATATCTTCAGACGCGAGGGAGTTGTCAATAAGTGGAATCAGGTTAAACCACTGCATTTGTGAGGTATCCTGAAACTCATCAATAAAAAAGTGCCTGTATCTTTCTCCTAATCTTTCATAAATAAAAGGTGCAGGCTGATTTTGAATCTCCCTGTATATAATAGCATTGAATTCGGATATCGAAAGCACGTTCTGTTCCTTCTGGATACGCTCCAGTTCCTGGCTTATGGAATTAAGTAGTGATAACGGAGTAATATTTTTAAGGAAGGCTTCATAAAAATTCTTTTTCTCATAATTTACATAAGCCCTTTTTAGCATCGCAATCAACTCCCCCGAAATACCCTCGATTACTTCTCTGTCTTTCGCAGCCTTATTTACTGCTATATCTTCCGGTTCGTGGTATTTTTTATGGGTAGATTTAAGTTCCCCTTTTTGTATATAGCCAACATGGTTAGGGAATGTTCCTCTGGAAAATGATTTTAAGTCAATCCCTTTTTGTTCCAAAAGGGCGAAAATAGCATCGGCAGTCTGCCTGCTGTCCTCTTCCAGTTGTTCAATATTCTGTTTAAGTTTCTCTTTTATAAAAAGAAATTCTTCTATGGGTTTATCACTAAATTGCGCTACCTCGTTACGGTTATTCTCATTAATAAGCAGTTTACCTATTTCAAACAGCTCGTAGGTAACATCCCAACTCTTGTCGTTATCTGTTTTATCTACCGAGAAATCTACAAGCAAGTTGGTAAGCACATCATTTTCCCCTGCCTTTGCAATAATAGCATCAACAGCCTCCTGAAGCAGGTTATCTGTTTCAAGCGATACATCAAAAGATACCGAAAGATTAAGATCGTGTGCAAAAGCACGTATTACCTTATGCGTAAACCTATCGATGGTAGAAATGTCAAACGAAGCATAATTATGAATTATATGTTTAATTATGGCTTTCGATTTATCTTTAATAGTAGCCAGCGAGAGTCCGGTTTCAACCGAAAGTGTTTTCATCAAACCTTCCGCTTTAACATCGGGTTCGTCTTTAGAAAATTCAGACAGGTTAGCAATAATCCTGTTTTTCATTTCCTCTACCGCCTTATTGGTAAAAGTAATGGCCAGTATTTTTCTGTAAGCATCGTCGCTCCCTGCCAGCAGGAGTATCTTTAAATACTCTTTTACAAGCATATAGGTTTTTCCCGAGCCCGCAGAGGCGTTGTATATTGAAAAAGCAGCTTTTTTCACTCGTTTTTTTATGGAATTAGCATTTAGTAAGATAAATTATAACAAAATCTTATTTCATTATAAAGCGTAAAATTTCTAAATTTGGATTAAAATTAATATTAATCTTTAAATTTTGACATATTATGGCTTTTGAATTACCAAAACTTCCGTATGCGTATGATGCGCTGGAGCCACATATTGATGCCCGCACTATGGAAATACACCATACAAAGCACCATAATGCATATACTACCAACCTAAATAACGCCATAGCAGGAACTGACTTAGAAGGTAAAACAATTGAAAATATTTTAATTAACCTTGACCCGGCTAACGGTGCGGTTAGAAATAACGGTGGTGGTTTTTACAACCACAACCTGTTTTGGCAAATACTTTCTCCAAAAGGTGGAGGCCAGCCAACAGGTGAACTTGAAGCTGCTATAGAAAAAGCTTTTGGTTCTTTTGAAGAGTTCAAAGCAAAATTCTCTAAAGCTGCTGCTACACAATTTGGTTCAGGATGGGCTTGGTTATGTGTTCACAAAGGTGGTAAACTTGAAGTTTGCGCTACTCCAAACCAAGACAACCCGTTAATGCCGGAAGTAGGTTGCGGAGGAACTCCAATACTTGGACTTGACGTTTGGGAACATGCTTACTACCTAAACTACCAAAACAGAAGACCTGACTATATTGAGGCTTTCTTTAACGTAGTAAACTGGGAAGAAGTAGCAAGACGTTATGCTAACGAAAAATAAAAGTTATCGAAAAGCAAATACATTTTGATACAACAATAAAAAAAGGGAGTTCATTTGAGCTCCCTTTTTTGCTGTAAACAGCAATATATTAAACGATTGAAATGCTTTTTAAAATAAGAAGGGGAAACGATGTTTCCCCTTCTTTGCCCCCAAAAATACCGTAAAAATTAATTTACTAATGCTATTTTGCTGTAAAACTAAGATTACGATTGATATTTTGCAAGTTTTTCGACGAAAAATCAGGTAAAAAGTTCAAATAATCGACGAAATGCAACTTTTATCCCTGATTAACAGCCCTTTGCAACCTGATTAATAGGCTCTTGCGTCGTTTCCTTCGTAAAAATTAATAAAGGCCCTGTTAACCACACGATTACCTCCCGGGGTAGGGTATTCACCTGTAAAATACCAGTCACCTAAATTCTTCGGACATGCCTTGTGAAGGTTCTCTACACTTTGGTAAATAATCTTAACCTCAGCAGCAATCTCATCCGAACTTAACATCTCAGCTATTTTGTTAGAAATCTCTTCATCTGTAAACGGTGCGTAAAACTCTTTCACATAGTTTATCACCTGGTTATCAGGAAGGTTTTCCTGCGCTTTCGATTTCTTGTAAACATCTTCAACAATATGCTCCATACCTCTTTCAATAAGAAGCTCATGAGCCGCCTTAAAGGCGATAAGACCTTCAAGTTTCGCCATATCGATACCATAACAGTCAGGGTACCTTATTTGCGGAGCAGAAGAAACTACAACAATACGCTTAGGGTTAAGCCTATCCATCATTTTAATGATGCTCTTTTTAAGTGTAGTCCCCCTTACAATACTGTCGTCAATAATAACCAGATTATCTTCCGGTTTAATAACACCATAAGTAACATCATAAACGTGAGCCACTAAGTCGTCCCTACTACTGTCTTCAGTAATAAAGGTTCTCAGCTTAGCATCTTTAATAGCCACTTTCTCTGTACGGATTTTAACCGAAAGTAATTCCCTAAGACTATCTTCAGTTAATGTATCCTTGTTATCAAGTATATAATCATTCTTTCTTTTGTTAAGGAAGTCCTGTGCCGCTTCAACCATACCAAAGAAAGAAGTTTCTGCTGTATTAGGAATATATGAGAATACTGCGTTATCTGTATCGCTTTCAATTGCCTCAAGCACCTGTGGCAATACCAAACGACCAAGTTGCTTGCGTTCTTCATATATCTCGGCATCACTACCTCTTGAGAAGTAAATCCTTTCAAACGAACATGCTTTTTTAGGCAATGCCGGATTGATTTCCTCAATATTCATGCTACCGTCTTTCTTAACGATTACTGCATGTCCAGGGTCTAACTCCTGAACTGCTTCAAACGGAACATTGAAAACGGTTTGGATAACCGGTCTTTCTGAAGCCACTACCACAATCTCATCATCCTGGTAGTAGTATGCCGGACGGATACCTGCAGGGTCTCTCATTACAAAAGCATCACCATGCCCCATCATACCTGCCATAGCATAACCGCCATCCCATTTTTTAGACGCGCGTTTAAGTATGTTTGCGATATCAAGTCTCTTAGCAATTTCTGCTGAAGCTTCCTGTTTACTGAAACCTTCTTTTTTACATTCCTGATATAAATCAATCACCTCTTCATCTAGAAAGTGACCTATTTTTTCCATTACAGTTACCGTATCGGCAAGTTCTTTAGGGTGCTGCCCTAATTCTACAAGGCTATCAAAAAGCTCTTTAACATTAGTAAGGTTAAAGTTACCAGCAACGATAAGGTTGCGGTGCATCCAGCTGTTTTGGCGAAGGAAAGGGTGAACACTCTCTATACTGTTTTTACCAAACGTACCATACCTCACATGACCTAAGTATACTTCACCTACATAAGGTACATTTTCTTTTTGAAGCTGCACATCGTTAGCATATTCAGGATGTGCAATCATCTCCTCATTAATCCTTCCGTTTATCTGGGTAAATATATCCTGTATAGGTTGTTGTTTGTTAGAACGTATCCTGCTTATGTAGCGCTGACCCGGCTTAACATCCATTTTCACACTGGCAAACCCGGCACCATCCTGCCCGCGGTTGTGCTGTTTTTCCATCAGCAAATACATTTTTTGCACTCCGTAAAAGGCCGTACCGTATTTCTCTTTATAATACTCTAAAGGCTTACGTAATCTTAAAAGTGCTATACCACATTCATGCTTTAAAGCGTCGCTCATAGTTGTGTTATTGTCGTGTTTATTAAAAAAAGCCCCACAATGAGGCCTTAGTATTTTTTACTCTTCTTCGTTTTTTAAATCCAGCGATATATCAAACTGGGTTAATGCCTTAAACTGCTGCAGGCGGTCTATAACCTCTTCTTTGGAAACATCCTCCATTCGTTGGGTACCAAACTGCTCTACACAAAATGAAGCAAGGGTCGAGCCATAAATTATGGCGTTCTTCATGTTCTTAAACGACAGGTTTTCGCTTTGAGCTATATAACCTGCAAATCCTCCTGCAAAAGTATCTCCTGCCCCTGTTGGATCAAACACCTCTTCAAGCGGAAGTGCCGGTGCAAAAAACACCTGTTTATCATGAAACAGCAATGCACCGTGTTCTCCTTTTTTAATTACTACATATTCCGGACCCATTTCATGGATCTTAGCAGCTGCCTTAACAAGAGAATATTCTCCCGTAAGCTGTCTTGCCTCTTCGTCATTAACGGTAATAACATCTACACGCTTAATAACTTCCTTAAGTTCAGGCAGGGCACAGTCCATCCAAAAGTTCATGGTATCAAGCACTACAAGTTTAGGCGCTTTTTCCATTTGATCAAGCACACTAATTTGCACCAGTGGGTGCAGGTTACCCAGCATTACCACATCGGCATCTTTGAAGTTTTGAGGAACTTTAGGCTGAAAATCGCCAAGTACGTTTAATTGCGTTTCCAGGGTATCCCTTGAGTTAAGGTCGTTATGGTAACGTCCTTTCCAGAAAAAGGTTTTTCCGCCTTTTACCACCTCGATGGCCGAAACGTCAATTCCCCTGTTTGTAAATAAGTCGATATGCTCTTGAGGAAAGTCTTCTCCTACTACTGAAACGATGGCCGACTTCACTTTAAAAAAAGAAGACGCTAAGCCAATATAAGTCCCTGCTCCGCCAAGTATCTTATCGGTTTTCCCGAAAGGTGTTTCGATAGCATCAAAAGCAACTGAACCTACAATAAGTAATTTATTCATAAACAGTTTAAAAATGAAGCTGCAAAGATACTCCATAAGTTGGATAACAACAAATTTGTCCATAAATTTCATTTATGCCTGCAACAGCTATTTTTTATAGTTTGTCGGGATACACACCATGCTTTGTCTGTTATTCACCCTTTACCCTCAAACCATTACATATAACTTTGTAATATTCTTAAAATCAATTAAATAATATATTATGGAAAATTCTAAAAACTTTGAACCGCTTACCATTAATTTATGGTTTGACAGAAATGCCGAACAAGCCGCTAAATTTTACACCTCGGTATTTAGTGACGGCAAAATATTAAGCACCACACATTACGGCAAAGAAGGACAGGAAATACACAACATGCCCGAGGGAGCAGTAATGACTGTTGATTTTATTGTTCACGGCACCAAATTCGTTGGACTTAACGGCGGACCTTTATTTCAGCTAAATGAATCGGTTTCCTTTATTATTAAATGTGAAGACCAGGAAGAGGTTGATTACTACTGGGAGAAACTTCGTGAAGGCGGAAACCCTGAATCACAACAGTGTGGCTGGCTTAAAGATCAGTTTGGTGTATCGTGGCAGGTAGTTCCTAATATACTCTACAAATTACTTAGTGACCCCGATAAGACCAAAACAGGCAAAGTGATGAATGCGCTACTGCAAATGAAAAAGCTGGACATCGCAAAACTGGAAGAGGCTTTTAACAGTTAAATGTTTTTTTACAGGAATATTTCTAATCTGCTACATTAATCTGTAGCGGATTTTTTATTTTTAAACCCAACAATAACACACCTATGAAAAAAGCTTTTAAAGTCCTTACTCTTTTATTCATTACCTCTGTACTGATAATTTATCTGTTTATTTTCTCAAATATTGTTTTCCCCTGGCAGAAGGATGAAGCCATAAAAACTACTATAGAATGGAGTGGACTTACCGAACTTCCCGTTGAAAATAAAAACATAAACATCACTAAACAGGGAAGTATGTTTACAAGACAGTATATTCTTGAATTTACTGCAAGCACCAAGGAAATTGAAAATTGGATTGAGAAAAATAAAAAACTGAATAAAATTCAGCCCCGTGAAAGAAACACCACAAAAACCTATATCATTTCCGGAGAAAAGGGAGCAATAGGCGGAACAGTAAAAATAAAAAACAATCTCGTCATTATAAATATGAGCTGGAGTTAAACCTATAACAACTTATCCCCATCAGCCTCATAATAAGTATCAACATTAAGAACAGGCTGCTGTGAGGCCATAACGGCCAACTGATCACAACGTTCGTTTTGAGGGTGATTATTATGCCCTTTTACCCACTTGAAATCAACTTTGTGTTGCCTGTATATTTTAAGAAAGCGTTTCCACAGGTCGGGATTTTTTTTACCGGCATACCCTTTTTTCTCCCAGCCAAATACCCAACCTTTAGTAATGGAGTCAATCACATATTTGGAATCGGACACCACAAGTACCGACATACCCGGGCTTTTAAGTTTCTCTAAACCTACAATAACAGCCAGCAGCTCCATACGGTTATTGGTCGTTTTCCTGAAACCTTCATAAAACTCCCTTTTATAGCCCGTACCCACCTGTTCCATAACCACACCATAGCCGCCCGGGCCCGGATTCCCTTTAGCCGCGCCATCTGTATATATATGTATTTGGTGACTCATTTTTACAATAGTGAAATTGACTTGTTAAACACCCGTAATGGTGAAAAATTAAATTACTTACTCAAAAACTCCTCTATAACTCTAGGGAAATGTTCATGCTCTAAAGCAAGTACCCTTGATGCTACTTCCTGCGGAGAAGTACAATCAGACACTTTTACCGTAGCCTGAAAAATAATATTCCCTTCGTCATAATTATCATTCACATAGTGTATGGTAATACCTGTCTCCTCCTCTTTATTTTCTAAAACAGCTGTATGTACATGTATGCCATACATACCTTTTCCGCCATATTTTGGCAACAGTGCAGGGTGTATATTCACTACCCTATCAGGATATTGAGCTATTATATTAGAAGGGAATTTCCATAAAAAACCGGCTAAAACAATAACATCCGGATTTAAATTTTGCACATTTTTAAGCACAAAATCACCGTTTAACTCCTCTCTGTTAAACACAAAAACAGGCACATTATAGCTTTTTGCCCTGTTAATTGCACCCGCATTTGGGTTGTTAGTAAACAGTCCAACAACATTAAATTCGTCTTTTTTACCGAAATATTCCATGATTTTTTCGGCGTTAGACCCCCCTCCTGAAGCAAAAAGTACTATGTTTTTCATACCTTTTTTAATTTTTTTTCAAAGTGCAAAAAAAAGAATAATAAACTGTAAAATAAAGGCTCTCTGGCAAATTTCTGAAATTAATTTTTTATTTTAGTAGTCACATTTTTTTAGTAAAACATGGTTTTAAAATAAAGTTTTTTATTTTTGCCATCAATTTAAATTCTAAAATTAAAGATTATGTCAGACATTGCATCAAGAGTAAAAGCGATTATCGTAGACAAATTAGGTGTTGACGAAAACGAGGTTGTAACAGAGGCTAGCTTCACAAATGATCTAGGAGCAGATTCACTAGACACTGTTGAGCTTATCATGGAGTTTGAAAAAGAATTCGATATTCAGATTCCAGACGATCAGGCTGAGAACATCTCTACTGTTGGTCAGGCTATTTCTTACATAGAAGAAGCAAAAAAATAATAAATAATATACATCCATGTATCTGATGCATGGATGTTCTTATTTATTGTCTTACCAACTTTTGCGTTAAACGCTTTGATAAAATGAACGGGTTTATCCATTCATAATATATCCTGATGCCCATGTTTTCTTATTATTTTCAATAGAGACGCATGGGTATTGTTCTATAAATTGAAACTATAAAATTTAACTTATGAAATTAAGAAGAGTTGTAGTAACCGGCTTAGGCGCCCTTACACCTATAGGAAACAACGTTGAGGAGTACTGGAACAGCCTTATCAACGGAGTTAGCGGTGCTGCCCCTATTACATATTTTGATACGACTAACTTCAAAACAAAATTTGCCTGCGAAGTAAAAAATTTCAAGGTAGAAGATTTTATAGACAGAAAAGAAGCAAGAAAAATGGACCGTTACGCTCAGTACGCCATTGTTTCTAGCGATGAGGCTGTAAAAGACGCCAATTTTGATTTTGATACACTGGATAAAGACAGAGTAGGTGTAATTTGGGGTTCAGGTATTGGAGGTCTAGAGACTTTCCAGGAAGAAGTAATGAACTTTGCTGCCGGTAACGGTACTCCAAAATTTAACCCTTTCTTTATCCCTAAAATGATAGCTGATATTGCAGGTGGTCACATTTCTATGAAATATGGCTTTAGAGGACCTAACTTCACAACGGTTTCTGCCTGTGCATCATCAACAAACGCTTTAATAGATGCTTTTAACTACATTCGTTTAGGCCATGCAGATGTTATGGTTACCGGAGGTAGTGAGGCTGCCGTTACCATTGCAGGTATGGGTGGTTTTAACGCTATGCACGCGCTTTCTACAAGAAACGACGATCCGCAAACAGCTTCAAGACCAATGGACAAAGACCGCGACGGTTTTGTACTTGGTGAAGGTGCAGGTTCACTTGTTATTGAGGAGTATGAGCATGCAATTGCAAGGGGCGCTACTATTTACTGCGAAATCGGCGGAGGCGGTATGAGTGCCGATGCTCACCACATTACTGCTCCACACCCTGAAGGGCTTGGTGCTAAAAATGTCATGCTTAACTGTTTAAGGGATGCTGGTTTACAGCCATCAGATGTTGATGCTGTTAATATGCACGGTACATCTACTCCGCTTGGAGATATTGCCGAATCTAAAGCCATACTTGAAGTATTTGGCGAGCATGCATACAACCTTAACCTTAACTCAACTAAGTCCATGACAGGTCACCTTCTTGGTGCTGCCGGGGCTATAGAGGCAATCGCTTCAATACTTTCAATAAAACACGGAATTGTTCCTCCAACCATCAACCATTTTACTGATGACGAGAACATCGATCCAAAACTAAACTTCACTTTCAACAAAGCTCAGAAAAGAGACGTAAAGGTTGCTATGAGTAACACGTTTGGTTTTGGCGGTCACAATGCGTGCGTATTGGTTAAAAAACTGGAATTATAATTATCCTTTAATGGGCATTATAAAGAAAATATTCAACAAATCCCGCTCTCCTGAAGACGGGATTTTTTTTGAAGAAATGAGAAAAATACTGGGATTTAACCCGGTAGAACTATCACATTACCGAAAAGGGTTTACACACCGCTCTTCAAACAAAACAGATGAAAACGGTAATCCTATAAATTACGAACGTCTTGAGTTTTTGGGAGATGCCATGCTGGGATCTGTAATTGCAGCACACCTGTTTAAAGAGGTACCTACCGGAGATGAAGGCTACCTTACCAAAATGCGCTCTAAAATTGTAAGCCGTGAACACTTAAACGAACTGGGGCGCGATCTTAACCTTATAAAATGGGTTGAAAGTAAAGTATCTGCACAACATTTTGGCGAAAACATACACGGTAACCTTTTTGAGGCCTTTGTTGGAGCCATTTACCTTGACAGAGGTTTTACTTACTGCGAAAAATTCATCAACAAAAAGGTAATTGTACCTTATGTAGACATCCCTAAACTTGAGGGTAAGGTTATTAGCTACAAAAGCCTTGTTATTGAATGGTGCCAAAAAGAAAAAAAACAGTTTCATTACGATGTTTTTGAAGACAACGGTAATGAAGATGTTAAGCATTTTGGTGTACGTTTAAAAATTGACGGAAAAATTGTAGCCAAAGCAAGAGCTACTTCAAAAAAGAAAGCCGAAGAAAAAGCATCCCAAAGAGCCTATTTTGCATTTCAGGAAAAAATTAACAAAAAATAAATGAATTTAACAGTAAACTATAACGTTTTCGTTGATAATTTACCGTTAACTTAATTTTAAGACTATTTTTTGTAAGTTATAAGTAGTATATTTACGCCTTATTATTCAGAATAATAATGGCTATTCACAAACTGCTGATTGATGACTTCGTTACAATCGATTATGAATTAATCGCCATACACTCTTCTCTGGAAGACTACAGGCTGGCATATTTCATTAATCGTGAACTGTCAATTCTCCTTGAAAAAAGCCCAAAAGATATAGAGATCAAGGTTAAAGAAGGTGAAAGCTGTTTTTCAAGGTTCATTTATGAAGATGAGGATAAAGAGATAACCTGGAACCTTCTGGAAAACAAAAACACCATAGTGAGCAAACAACAGGAAAGTATTTCGCTGTTTGATGCCGCAGGGTTTGACGTGAGCACTAATGTCTTCCTTTTACCGGAATTCAAAAAAGTGGATTACATTATAAAAATAGAGAACATTTGTGGGAATTTTGCGATTGAGGAGCTTGTTGAAAAGCTACTCAAAATACGTCAGGTTACTACCGCTTATAAAATTGACCACCAAAAACTAAAATCGAAAAACAATTTAATTTTTTAAGAATGCCAACAAATAAAAAAACTAAAATTGTAGCTACACTGGGACCTGCCTGCAGCACAAGAGAGGTAATTAAAGACATGATTGATGCAGGCGTAAACGTTTTCAGGATAAACTTTTCACATGCCGATTATGAGGATGTAAAAGAACGCATCAGCATAATCAGAGGCCTAAGCAACGAGTTTGGTTATAATACCGCTATACTTGCCGACCTTCAGGGTCCAAAACTAAGGGTAGGTGTAATGAAAGAAGATGTAGTGGTAGACAAAGGTGATATAATCACTTTTACAACTGCACAGGATATACTTGGTACTGCCGAGAAAGTATACATGAACTACAAAGAATTTCCTAACGATGTAAACCCGGGAGAAAGAATATTACTGGATGACGGTAAACTTATCTTTGAAGTTCTTGAAACCAATAAAACAGACGAGGTTAAAGCCGTTGTTGTACAGGGCGGACCTTTAAAGTCTAAAAAAGGGGTTAACCTTCCTAATACAAAAGTTTCTTTACCGGCTCTTACCGAAAAAGACGTTAAAGATGCCATCTTCGCTATTAAGCAGGAAGTAGACTGGATTGCTCTTTCATTTGTAAGAACTCCAAAAGACCTTGAAGAACTTCAGGATCTTATCTCAGAGCATTCTGCTTATAAAATTCCAATCATTGCAAAAATCGAAAAGCCAGAGGCTGTAGAGAACATTGATAAGATTGTTGCTTTTTGTGATGCACTTATGGTGGCTCGTGGTGACCTTGGTGTGGAAGTTCCTGCACAGGAAGTACCGCTTATCCAGAAAAAACTGGTTCACCGCGCTAAAACTGCCCGTATCCCTGTAATCATCGCTACACAAATGATGGAAACCATGATTACAAGCCTTACTCCTACAAGAGCAGAGGTGAATGATGTGGCAAACTCGGTTATGGACGGTGCCGATGCGGTAATGCTTTCAGGTGAAACATCTGTAGGTAGCTACCCGGTACAGGTTATTGAGAAAATGACTCAGATTATCGAATCTGTAGAAGATTCTCCGCTAATCTCAGTTCCTCAAAATACACCACAGGTTAGAACCAAGCGTTTTATAACAAAATCTATTTGTTACCACGCTGCACAAATGGCAAACGTAATTAAAGCAAAAGCTATTTCAACACTAACAAACAGTGGTTATACTGCATTCCAAATCTCTGCATGGAGACCAAATGCACACATACTTGTATATACTTCTAACAAGCGTATACTTGCACAAATGAACCTTTTATGGGGGGTTAATGCTTTTTACTACGATAAGCTAACAAGTACTGACGAAACTGTAGAAGACGTTAATGCAATTGCACACGAAATGAAATATGTAGAGAAAGGCGATATGATTATTAACCTTGTTGCTATGCCTGTTATAGAAAAAGGTATGGTTAACACGCTTAGGGTTTCTGAAATAGAGTAGTTATTCTACCCAAATAAATTTTAACTAAGCCTGCCGTCAAGCAGGCTTTTTTATTTCCTAAAAGTCAAACCTAAGCTGTACGGCAACCTCTTTTTTCTTCTCTCCTTCTTTCTCCTCATTGTTTAGGTTTGCCAATGATATACCAAGCAGTCTGACTGAATCTTTTATCTTTTTCTGATACAGGAGCTCTTTAACCGTTTCCATTATAAGTGCTCTGTCTGATATATAGTAGGGCAATGTTTTGCTGCGGGTTTGCACGGTAAAATCGCTGTATTTTATTTTAAGGGTTATCGTTTTACCGGCAATTTTTTTCTTTTTAAGTCGTTTATCGAGTTCTTTAGAAATATCATCCAGCTTCTCAATCATAAATACTTCCGAAACGAGGTTTTCAAAAAAAGTATGTTCTGTCCCTACTGATTTTACAATCCTGTCGGGTTTAACAGCACTGTTATGTATACCCCTTACCACATGGTAGTAATAAGCGCCTGATTTACCAAAATGCTCCGTAAGATATTCAACACTCTTGGCTTTTAAGTCGGCTCCGGTAAAAATGCCCAGTTGATACATTTTTTCCTGAGTTACCTTACCTACACCATAAAACTTACCAATAGCCAGATTCTCCAAAAACTCCAGCACCTCATCTGGGTTAACCGTTTTTTGTCCGTTAGGCTTATTGTAGTCACTGGCTACTTTAGCAATAAATTTATTGATAGAAATCCCGGCAGAAGCCGTTAACCCCGTAGTCTCAAAAATACGCTGCCTTATCTCTTTGGCAATCATAGTCGCACTTGGGTTTCCTTTTTTGTTTATGGTAACATCCAGATAGGCCTCATCCAGCGAAAGCGGTTCAACTAAATCAGTATAATCAAGAAAAATTTTCCTTATCTGATAGGACACTTCCCTGTAACGTTCAAATCGTGGTCGTACAAATATAAGCTCCGGACATTTCTTTTTGGCAAGATAGCCACTCATGGCACTGCGGACTCCAAACTTACGTGCCTCATAACTGGCTGCTGCTACCACTCCCCTGCTGGAACCTCCGCCTACAGCAATAGGCTTTCCGCGAAGCTCAGGATTATCCCTTTGCTCCACAGAGGCATAAAACGCATCCATATCCACATGGATTATCTTTCGTAAAGACTCCTGAAGTTCCATACGGTAAAATTACTTTATAAAAGCGAAAATTAAGCCTTATTCTGGCTTTTCATGCGAGGGAAGAAGAATGTAGCGGGTCTGCGCTTAAAATGCGCCCAGATAGAGCTTATTATAGGCCTGACCTCAGAGAAAGGAATGTTTCTGGAACGGAACGCCAGTCCCATAGAAAGACTAAAACTTACCAAGAAGTTAATTAACCCAATAACCCCTATACCGAAAATACCCCAAAACAGCATTCCGCCTGATACGTTATAGTTAGCACCATAAAGCCCCAGTGCAAGGTTACCACTGGCAAAGGTAATGTGTCGTATATCCAGATTAAGACCAAGAAATATACCTATGGAAGCTGTACTCCCCATAAAAACACCAAACCAAAAATTGGAAACAATACCCGCCCAGCGTCTTTCATACCATTCTGATAATTTTTTGGTCTTAACACGCCCTATACTCAGTTTTAAAAGCGGATGTTCCTCAATACGGTAATACATTTGTTCGTGTTTGTCCCTGTTTGCAACACTACCGGCAATAATACCCGATAGGAAAAGGAATATCCCCGCAATAGCGGCATGGAATATAGCCAGTGAGTGCACCGGACTCAAATCGTTAATTAGTTTATACCATTTGGTTAACGCCAAATTATAATCAAAAACAATATCAATAAGCCATATACCCAGTAAAGCAACAGGAAAGGCAAAAAGCACATTCCCTACAAAAGCTATAAACTGGGAACGGAATACTCTGGCAAAAAACTCGGCAAAGGCCTTGTGTTTCTCATCTTCATTTTCCGTTGATTTACGTCCTATTTCCAGCGAGCGTATTAATGCCGATGCCGTCATGGCAGGCTGTTTTGTAGCAAGGGTAAACCCGCAAAGGTAAATCCCTATAAAGGCAAGGGCATAGTTTAGGCTGTAAAAAAAGGCATGTCCAAAAGCACTGTTATCCATTTTAGAAAGGAAAACCTTTAAAATACAGGCTATAGCTACGATTACACCACCACCGGCTGCCGTCCAGAACATCCTGAAATAATCGGCACGGTCTTTTGTAATATAGTGTTCGCCCGTAATGGCAGTATGTTGGGTAACCTCATAAGAGAGTAACTGGGTACTTTCACTAATCAGTTTCCTTACATTGGTTTTATCACAATTGTACTCAATAAGGTCGAGTGCCAGTTTAATAGAGTTTTTTCGGGCATCATCAGCATCATTCAATACCAGTAAAGGCAATAGCGTTTGCAACCTGAAAAGCTGCTGCCTTATACGCAACAGGCTTTGATTTACCCTTAACGATATACCATATTTCTCACTGTTCTTAAAAGCAATCTGTACATAATCAATGCACTGCTTATGCAGTATCATAAGCTGCTTATACCCTAAATCCTTAGGATCAAAAAAGTTGTTCTTGTCCTGAATAAGCTTTTCGGTAAGCAGTGCAAATTCCTTTTGAATTTCAAGGAAAGGACTTTCCATGTTCTCGTATTCGGGAACCATTTTTATCACATCACTTTCCAGTGCACGCCCGGCAATTCGGTGTATGGTAACATCTATAGCAAAAAGCAACTCGGCAAGCGGACTCTTATTGACTATCGAGGTGTAGACAGAACTAAACTTAACCAAATCAAACACTGCCTCAATTTGCTCGTAGGGTATTTTCCTGATCCATAACGGATCGGTTTTCACAAAAAACACCTGATTTAAAACATATTCGAGCGTATCTTTTTTCGGCTGATCGGGGATAAACTTGGCAAAAAGCCTTTTTTTAACCTCATAGAAAAAGTCGGCATCAGTAAGTATACCTGCATCGGTAAGTATTTTACTGAATTTTTTCTGCTTTAGTATACCTTTTAGGTATTTGGAAAATCCGGCACAATAGTGTTCGTTGTCCCTTAGCAACAATATAAGTTCACTTATATCAACCGAATAAACCTTGTTGAGTTTTTTAGGACGGATAATATCTACCAGTTCTGCCAGCAAATCAACTTCATCCGCTTTATATTCCCACAGGTTATTTTCTTCAAAATTTAATTCGAAAAATTCTTTAAGGGTAGCTTTACGTCTTGGTTTTTTTAACTTCATAGGGCAGAGGCAGGTATTACTATGCTTGCGTAAAAATACAAATAGGACTTTATATTTTCACTACCTTGCAGATATTTTTAGTATTTGATTATGATTGAAATTGAACGAAAATTCCTTGTTTTGAACTTAGACTTCAAAAATGAGGCTTCAAACCATAAAAGGATAGTTCAGGGCTATCTCAATTCTCACCCTGAAAGAACCGTAAGAGTACGCATTAAAGGTGACTGTGGCTACCTTACCGTTAAAGGAAAAGGGAATGAACTGGGCACTACACGTATGGAATGGGAAAAAGAAATTCCCCTACATGATGCCGAACAGCTTTTACAGCTGTGCGAACTGGGCAGTATTGATAAGATAAGATATGAGATTCCTTATGGTGACCACGTTTTTGAAGTAGATGAGTTTTTTGGTGATAATAACGGACTTATTATTGCCGAGATAGAACTTAACGATGAGAACGAAACTTTTTTAAAACCCGCATGGCTGGGTGAAGAGGTAACAGGAGATAACAGATACTACAACTCTTACCTTAGCCAAAACCCCTATACCTCATGGCAAAAGTAAACACTTATGACCTTGTTATCGTTGGTGGTGGCCCTATAGGCATGGCCTGTGCCATAGCTGCACATCAAAAAGGACTTAACTATATTATACTGGAAAAAGGTGCTTTGGTTAACAGCCTGTTTAACTACCCGTTGTACATGACGTTTTTCTCTACAGCCGAAAAACTGGAAATAGGCAATATTCCGTTTAACTGCATAGCTCCAAAACCGGGCAGGCAGGAAGCACTGGAGTACTACCGCAACATTCAGCGCTACTTTGACCTTAATATAAAACTGTTTGAAAAGGTAGAAACCATAAATAAAACTAACGGCGAATTCACAATAGTTACAGACAAGACAAACTATACTGCTAAAAATGTGGTGATTGCTACCGGATTTTATGACATCCCTATTTACATGGATGTACCAGGGGAACATCTCGCTAAAGTAAGCCATTATTACAAGGAAGCTCATGAATATGCCTTTAGGAAAGTACTTATAGTGGGCGCCAATAACTCATCGGTAGATGCGGCACTGGAATGTTGGCGAAAAGGTGCCGATGTTACTATGGTAATACGAAAGGATGAAATTAATCCAAGGGTAAAATACTGGGTTAAGCCCGATGTTGAAAACCGAAT
The DNA here is from genome assembly GCF_000769915.1 of Flavobacterium beibuense F44-8. Classification (GTDB taxonomy): domain Bacteria; phylum Bacteroidota; class Bacteroidia; order Flavobacteriales; family Flavobacteriaceae; genus Flavobacterium; species Flavobacterium beibuense. The sequence goes on along the minus strand of NZ_JRLV01000008.1, from coordinate 87,952 downwards.
AGCCGAAGGTAGTATCAAGGCCTACTTTAACTCAAACATTACCGAAATAAAAGAAACCGAAGTAGACATACTCACTCCTAACGGACCTATTACCATTGAAAACGACTTTGTTTTAGCTCTTACCGGTTATAGGCCAAATCTTGAATTTATACAACAATGTGGGGTAAACATTAGTGATGACAGTAACCTAACCCCTCAATATAACCCTGAAACCATGGAAACGAATATAACAGGGCTATATCTTGCCGGAGTAGTTTGTGGCGGCATGGAAACCCACAAATGGTTTATTGAAAACTCCAGGGTACACGCCGATATAATTATTAATAACATTACAGGTAATAACTAAAAAAGACTGAGCTGTTCGCCCTTAGTACCATCAAACAGGTGTGTGGCAAGCGGCTCCATCTTTTTATCCTTAAAGTATTTTTGGCGGGCTATTTTAAAGGTATTGTGTATCACATCTGCAATATTCCCTTCACCTGCCATTCGTTTGGCAACATTTTTTTCTCCAAGCTTACCACCGTGTAGTGATGCTATTTGGTTTAGTACTTTGTCTTTTCTGTCGGGATAGTGTTCATCAAGCCAGTCAATAAAAACAGGTTCAACCGTATCATTAAGCCTAACAAGGGTATATCCAAAACTATGAGCTCCCCTATCGGCAACAGCCTCTGCCGTGGGTAAAATATCCATACTGTTTAATCCGGGAATTATAGGCGCTATCATTACAAACGTTGGTATACCCGCTTTAGATATCGTTTCGAGCGCCTGTAACTTGGTATTCACAGATGAAGTTCGTGGCTCCATTTTTCTCCTCAAATCCTCATTTATGGTTGGGATACTTAGCGCTACAGTTACCAAATTTTTCTCTGCCAGTTGGGTAAGTATATCAAGGTCGCGGGTTACAAGCGCATTTTTTGTAAGTATACTAACCGGGTGCCGGTACTCTAAACAAACTCCCAGCAAACCTCTGGTTATTTTAAGTTTCCGTTCAATGGGCTGATAACAATCAGTATTACCCGATAGCATTATGGTTTCTGCCCTGTATCCCTTTTTCTTAAAAAACTTCTCTAGGAGTTCGGGAGCATTTCTTTTAGCCAATATCATCCGTTCAAAATCCACTCCGGCACTATACCCCCAGTACTCATGGGTAGGACGGGCATAGCAATAGGCACAGCCATGCTCACAACCCTGATAGGGGTTCATGGAGTATGCCATGGGTAAATCAGGATTTTTAACTTTGTTTACAATGGTTTTAGGGTATATGTTCTGTATTTTGGTTTTGGCAACAGCCTCTTCAAAATCATCATCATAAATAGACTTCTCATACCTGTTTTTCTCAAAATGGTTATGAATATTGGCAACAGCCCCCTGTCCTTTTATCTCCTTTTTCATCTTTACCTCCTTATTTTCAGCTAAGATAAAAACTATAAGATTATTTTCTTATATATTAAAAGAAAATATTATCAACAGGCAGCCTATAAAAAAACAAACAGATAATTTATATTTGCCATATACACTTACAAATATGACCACTACGGACTTTACCCTTAACGATACTGCAATAACCGTATATCAAAACGGACTGGAAGAAACCATAACCTATAACGGAAAAAGTGTTTCTCAAAAAAGTGCTCTTTTTGGTACAAGACATGAGTTTGTCATTGAAAATGACAACTATGAAGTAATAACCGCCTTTGATTATGCCGGTCGATGGGATAACAAAGTACAGTTTAGAAAAAACGGTAAATTACTTGAAGAAAAAAGAGCGCAGGCAAGTTTCCTTACACAAACGGCAGCGATTATACTACTATTAGCAGCAACATTTTTGCTTATTGGACTCTTCTAAGCCGTTAACTGCTTTTTGAACATATAAGCATCAAACTGTATTGATGATTCTACCGCAGCTATAAACTCATATTGATAATCCAGCTTTATCAGGAAGTCTTCCACCTGCTTGCGGCTTAATTTAGACCCTGTAAGCTTCATTTCCTCCTCATGGGAGTATTCTATATGGTGCTTCTCCTTAAATGCTTCCAGAAACTCTGAAAATGTGATATCGTCATTTTCAAAAGCATTATACGACCACACATTGTTTTGGGCTATATACTTTTCAAGAGTCATATAAAACCTATAACTGTTTTCCCTGTTTTTCCTGAAAAGCTTAAGGGCTTTTTTTCGCATGGAGTAAACATTTGAATCTTCAAAAACATTTGTCACATAAAACAACGCAGCCATAATGAATGCAGTTGTTATCATCAGCATAAAATTCATAGTCATAGTTATTAGTGATTCGAGACAAATGTATATTAAAAACAATCACAAAATGAGATGGTTATCACTTTTACTATTCTTATAATTTGCATGTCATAATTTTATACTTTGTTGCACATTTATCATTAAAAAAACAAAACCGCCCGATAAAATATTCCTTATCAGACGGTTTTACATAAAACAAACAATTAATCAAATAATCCGGACTACCCCAAATTATATTATTTCCAACCTCCGCCTAACGCTTTGTAAAGGTTAATTATAGCAAGGTATTGCTGGTATTTATTATTAACCAGATCAAGCTCAGCACTTAGCGCACTGTATTTAGCTGTAAGTGATTCCAAATAGTTTACAAGACCGTACTCCAGTAACTCATCAGAATAGTCAGACGCTTTTCTTAATGACTCAACCTGTTTTAATCTTATATCCAGTTTTTTGGTCTCATTGTTATACTGAGCAAGAGCATCAGACACCTCTTTCCCTGCATTAACAAGAGCTTGCTGGAACTGGATATACGCCTGCTGTTGGTTTGCTTTGGCAACCTCATGCTGGGTTCTTATTTGTCTCTGGTTAAAAATAGGCTGTGTTAAACCACCTACTATATTAGCAAACAGTGAGTTTGCATTAAACCACTTATCAACCTCTAAACTTTGTAAACCACCCGTAGCAGTTATAGTAAACTGCGGATAAAAATTAGCCCTTGCCACATTAGTAAGCTCAAACTTATTGATAAGGTTATACTCGGCAGCAACCACATCAGGCCTGTTACTTAACAACGAAGTAGAATATCCCAGTTTAATTTCCGGATTAAGATCATCCGGATTAAAAGAACTTCTTTCAATCTCGTGAGGTGCCTCTCCTAAAAGAAGACTCATAGTATTCTCAACCAAAGTAATATTAGTTTTAAGGTCTTCAATAATAAGCTCAGTAGCATATTTTTGAGCCTCCGTTTGCTGTACGGCAACCTCATTAACACTACCCGCTTCTTTAAGTGCAAGAATTGCTTCTACACTCTCATTACGGTTTATAAGCGTTTCTTCGGCTACTTTTAACTGTGCATCAAGACCAACTAACTGGTAATAAGTTGCAGCGATATCTGTAATCACTCTGGTTTTTACAGCCTGGTTTGCCGCTATGGTTTGCATGTATGACGCACCATAAGCACGTTTGTTACTACGTATTTTGCCCCAAACATCAGCCTCCCACGATAGTGTGGCACTTAACTGGTACTGATCTAATGCTCCGTTAAAGAAACTACCAAACTGGCTGTTTCTGGAAAGTTCCTGGTGCGTTAGGTTTGCCGTACCGCTAAGTGTAGGGAAATATCCCATTTTAGCCTGTTTTAAATAGGCCTCTGCTGCTGTTACATTTTGTATGGCAACAAGCATATCAAAATTATTTTGAAGCCCTTTCTTGATGTGTCCCTGTAAAACAGGATCGGTAAAAATCTTGTCCCATGCCACATCGCCCAGCGAAGTGCTGTCCTGAGCTATAACTTCTGTTCTGTACAGGTTCTCTGCCTTTACATCAGGCCTTTCGTATTTTTTGGCTACAAGGCACGACTGCATTAACAAACCGGCACCAACCAAAATAATTACCCTGTATATTTTAAAACTTTTTTTCTTCATCTGAAACTTAGTTTATGCTTCATTATTTTCTGTTTCAACAAACTCAGGTCCTCCCGAAATCCTTTCCTGTAATCCCTGGAATATTACAAACAATACAGGAATGATAAATACCCCGAATACGGTACCTACAAGCATACCTCCTACTGCCCCCATACCAATGGAACGGTTACCTACAGCACCTACACCATTTGCCAGTGCCAGTGGTAATAAACCTAAGATAAAGGCAAACGAGGTCATAAGGATTGGTCTTAAACGCGCCTTAGCACCTTCAATGGCCGATTCAGCGAGGCTCATACCGTGTCGTCGCCTCTGTATGGCAAACTCAACGATAAGGATAGCATTCTTGGCGAGGAGACCTATAAGCATGATTAGTGCTACCTGGAAATAAATGTTGTTTTCCATTCCTGCCAGCTTCACAAACCCAATTGCCCCTGCAATACCCACAGGTAATGAAAGGATAACCGACAACGGCACTATGTAACTTTCATACTGCGCACTTAACAGGAAGTACACAAATATTAAACTTAACAGGAATACACCCATTTGCTGATTACCTGCAAGAATCTCTTCACGGGTCATACCCGAGAACTCATAGGTATATGTTTTAGGAAGGTGCTGTGCAGCTACTTCCTGAATAGCCTTAATAGCATCACCCGAACTATAACCAGGATTTGCCTTACCGTTTACATTAACCGCCTTTAAAAGATTGAAACGGGCAACTGCCTCAGGACCATATATCTTTTTAAAATCTATAAACTGACTAATGGCAACCATTTGTCCGGAGGCATTACGCACATAAACATTGTTTATCGATTTTTCATCTGCTCTTGAATCCGGCTTAGCCTGTATCATTACACGGAACTGTTTACCAAATCGGTTAAAGTCTGTTGTATAAAGACCTCCGTAGTAGCCCTGCATGGTATTGAATATATCGCTAACAGATACCCCTGCATTTTTAGCCCTTTCCACATTAATATCCATTTGATATTGAGGGAAACCAGGGTTGAAGTTGGTAATAGCATACTGTACTTCCGGTCTTTTTGAAAGTTCTGCAAGGAACTCATTAGCCACTTTACTTACTGTTGTCCAGTCGTCATCACCCTTATCCTGAAGTTTGAACTCAAAACCATCGGCAGTACCAAAGCCCTGTACACTTGGCGGTGTAAAGAATAAGGCTCTTGCATCTTTAAATCCGGCTGTACGCCCAAACAATTCTTTTACTATAGCATCTACCGACTGATTGTCTTCTGTTCTTTCACTCCAGTCCTTAAGTTTGATTACAGAGAAAGCATAAGAACTACCATTGATACCGTTAAGTAAACTGAAACCAACAATATTCATCCTGGCTTCTACCATTGGCATAGAAACCAATATTGAATCCAACTGATCTACTGCTTTTTGAGTTTTCTCTAACGTTGTTCCAGGAGGCATTGTAATATCGGCCATGATTATACCACGATCCTCATTAGGAATAAATCCTGTAGGGGTAGTTGAGAAAAGGAAATAGGTTATACCTGTAAATACAAGAAGTCCTGTTACACCAACCCATTTTCTTTTTATAAGGAATCCAAGTGATTTGCTGTACTTGTTATTCATAGAGTCAAAACCGGCATTGAAAGCGATAAAGAACCTGTCTTTAAAATTTTTCTTTTTACCGTGTTCATGCTCATCATGAGGTTTAAGGAAAAGTGCACAAAGAGCAGGACTTAATGTTAATGCGTTTACTGCCGAAATTAAGATTGATACGGCAAGTGTTATGGCAAACTGCTTATAGAAAACCCCAGACGGACCATTAAGGAAGGATACAGGAATAAATACTGCAGACATTACCAAGGTAATGGAAACGATAGCCCCTGATATTTCACTCATGGCAGAAAGGGTCGCCTCCTTTGCAGATTTGGCACCTTCATCAAGTTTGGCATGCACCGCCTCTACAACTACGATGGCGTCATCCACAACAATACCAATTGCCAGCACTAATGCAAACAGTGTTAGCAGATTTATAGAGAATCCAAACAACTGCAGGAAAAAGAAAGTACCGATAATAGCAACCGGAACCGCTATAGCAGGAATTAATGTAGACCTCGCATCCTGAAGGAAAAGAAATACTACAATAAACACCAGTATAAATGCTTCAACCAATGTATGGCTTACCTTGTCAATAGATGCATCAAGGAACGTTTTAGTGTTGTATGGTATTACATATTTGATACCCTCAGGGAAGCTCGCCTTACTTTCTTCAAGAATAGTATTAACCTCGTCAATAATATCATTAGCATTTGAACCTGATGTCTGGAATATACCAATAGCAACACCTTCATTACCCATACCAAAGTTCTTAGAACCGTAGTTAAATGCCCCAAGCTCAACAGTAGCAACATCCTTAAGCCTTAAAAAGTTTCCGTTACCTATTGCCTTAACAACAATATCCTCATATTCCTGTGTGGTAGAAAGTCGGCCTTTATATTTTATTACATATTCATAAATTCCATCGGCATTTTCACCAAATTTACCCGGTGCTGCCTCTACATTCTGTTCCTGAAGTGCTGCCTGAATATCTTTGGGAGAAAGATCATAAGCCGCCATTTTTTCAGGGTCAATCCATATACGCATAGAGTAATCTCTTGCTCCAAATACGTTTACCTGACCTACCCCTTTTACCCTTTGAAGACTTGGTACAAGGTTAATTTTTGCGTAGTTCTGTACAAAAGTACCATCATATTCCTTGTTTGTGGAATACAGAGAAAGGAACATAAGCGCACTGGTTTGACTCTTTACTGTTGTAACCCCTGTTTGCAGTACCGCCTGAGGCAGTTTACTGTTAGCACGTGCCACACGGTTTTGTACATTTACAGCAGCAATATCAGGGTTAGTACCCAGCTCAAAGAAAACGCTTATTTTACCTGTACCGTCGTTTGCGGCAGAAGAGGTCATGTACGTCATTCCCTCCACACCGTTTATTTCTTCTTCCAGTGGTACAATAACACTGTTTAATACCGTTTCTGCATTTGCACCGGTGTAGGTAGCAGTTACCTGAACGGTTGGAGGGGCAATTTCAGGATACTGCTCTACCGGTAAAGACATAAGCCCCAGTATACCCAAAATGGTTATCAATATCGAAATTACGGTACTTAGTACCGGCCTTTCTATAAATGTTTTTAGCATAATTTATTATTTTTTGCGGAGTATCAGAACTTATTTTTTGGCTGCGGCTTCTGTGCCTGCTGCCGGAGCTGCCTGTTTTTCGCCAGACTGAGGAACAATTTCCTGACCATCCCTTAGTTTGGTAGCTCCCTCGGTAACAATAACATCACCGGCATTTAATCCTTCCGAAACGATATAATCAAGACCGGATGTTGTACTTGTTGTTATAATAGTAGATTTCACTGTGTTATCTTTATTAACAACATAGATCATCTTTTTACCCTGCATATCCATAACTGCGTTTTGTGGCACAAGGATAGCATCCTTCTTTTCTATTGGAAGGCGAACAACACCACTGCTACCACTTCTAAGTATACTTTGCGGATTAGGGAATTCTGCCCTAAACTCTGTTGTACCGGTTTGTGGGTTTACCAATCCGTTTACAGTTTTAAGTCGTCCTTTTTCCTCATAAACCGAACCGTCTACAAGTACAAGACTTACTTCAGGGGTGTTTTTAAGTTTTTCGGCAAGCGATTTACCTTCAAACATTCTTGTAAAATCAAGCATTTGCTTTTCGTTCATTGTAAAGTAAGCTCTCATTACTTTAGTATCAGATACTGTAGTAAGCGGCATCTCCATAGTAGAACTTACAAGGCTTCCTTCTTTATACGGAAGTCCGCCTACAACTCCGTTTACCGGAGAAGTAATAGTTGCATAACCTATGTTTGCTGCAATTGCACTGTAACTAGCCTTAGCCTGTGCCAATTGTGCTTTTGCTGTTTCCAGCTGTACATTACTTATAATTTTACGGTCAACAAGCGGTTTAAGCCTGTCTACCTCAACCTGAGCGGCATCTACACTGGCCTTTGCTGCAGCAGCATCTTCGTTAAGGGTTTGGGTCTCCAGCCTGAAAAGCAACTGCCCCTTTTTTACCTCCTGCCCTTCATCCACATATATTTTTTGGATAAAACCGGAAACTTTAGGCCTAATTTCTACATTTTGCTGACCTTCCAGGTTTGCCGTATATTCTTCATATATAACTGCATCCTGCTTCGCTACGGTTTTAACAGGGAAAGGCATAGGTCCCATTTGCGGAGCCTGTTCCTGTTTTTTACCACATGCCGTTACCATTAGCATAGCGGCTATTGCACCTAAAAATGATTTATTTCTCATTACTAACACTTGAATTAAATTGATCTAATCTGTTTTTCTCTATTTCCTTAAACTGTTGTATTGTTTTTTGAAAAAGGCTTTCTATCTCCAAAACGTGCTCCTTGTATGCCTGTAAATGCATCAAATCAAAACGTTCAAAGGGACATGAGGCTGTCGCCTCCCTGTACTTAAGCATCTTATCCACCAAAACCTTTTCCTGCCCTACCATTTTTACATACCCCTCAAGCCTTTCGCTTAATGGGGCCGGGCGAAAATACTTTTTACGATCTCCGGAAAGGGTATAGTAAACTATCTTTCCCATTTTTAAGAGTAAATTGAGGTTTGTTGAAATTGAACTTTTACTTGCCGAAAGCTTTTCCACAAGAGTATCAAAAGTTACCCCCTGCTTACTGTCAACTATAAGTGTACCCAATATCCTTCCCGCTAAAGGCGGTAAATTGTAATTGGTTTCGAAATGGATTCCAAACAGCTCCACCAATTCATCTCTATCCTTACTCAAATTTGACATGTTAATGAATTTTTTTTGCAAAGATATAAATTTTAGTTCGGCAATCACCGAACTAAACGAACTAAATTTGTGTTAATTTTTTTTTAAGATAATTTTATCCAATAAAAAACCGGCCTCTAAAGCCGGTTAGTAATTATTCTATTATTTCAATTTTCACTTTTAAAATACCATAATTTTTATTGCCAGTTATCTCCATAAATGCCTTTTTCGTGAGATCTATTTCCAGTTTTTTACTAAAAGGTCCCCTGTCATTTACGGTTACATCAACATATTTACCGTTGGTTAGGTTAGTAACCCTTACCTGTGTACCAAAAGGCAGGCTTTTATGCGCAGCCGTATATTTTGTATTATCAAAGCGTTCACCACTACTGGTTTTACGACCGTTAAATTTATCATGATAATAGGTAGCTATCACATCGGTTTTATAAACCGTAAAATTTTGTGATACTGTATCACTAACCGGATTTATAACAAAAGCTGAAGTATGCCCGCCAAAAGCAGTATGAGCAGAGAAGCTACTCAAAACAAAAAACACTAGTAGTAAAAAAGCGAAGGGCAGTACTTTTTTCATAGACATAAATTTAAGCCTTTTTCACAAATTAAATGCCATAAAATAAAAAAGGGTCGCTAAGCGACCCAAAATATTTTAATTAAACCATGCGCTCCACGGTATCCTGCTTAACAGTAGCACTAAAGCAATGGCATACATGTAACCAATTTTTTTGAATTTAGCCTGGTTGTCTTCAGTCTTTTTATGCTTAGACCATCCTATTGTAATAAGTGCAATGGCAATTATATTAATAAGCGGGTGCTCTACAAGATATAATCTCAAAGTACTGTCTTTCATTACAGCTCCCATACCGGCCTGTTTAGCTGTTTCAAAATAAGGAGACACAAAATAAAGCACAAATCCCAGCAAAAGCTGGATATGAGAAAAAATAAGTGCTATCATTGATATTTGCCTGTCTTTTGGCGTAAATACCCTTTTTGAAGACAAGCCTCCAAAAGCATTTAAAGTGGCTATTAAAAGAAGTCCTAAAGTGGCATAGGCCCAGTAAGAGTGTAACCCTAAAACGGAATCGTACATAAAAGTTAGTTTTTGTTTTCTACTTATACAAAAATAGAAATTTTATGATTGGATACTATAAAAAAATAATCCCCGATACAATCGGGGACTATTCTGAAATTAATAATCTGCTTATATAGAAATTAGAAATTAAATCTCATCGCAAAGTTCCAGGTAGTACCATTACCAAAGAATACATTGTTACTTGTATTAATTCCTTTATACGATTCGTCTCCGTCTTCAACAGCTCTTGCTGAAGTCATCTCAGACATATAAACTTCCCCGAATAGGTTGTTCACGTTTAAACGGAATGATAATGAAGTTTCTGTAAAGTTAATTTTATAAGTAGCTCCTGCATCAAAAACATCGTATGAAGGAAGTTCGATATTATCTTTAACAACAGCTGTACTGTAAAGGTTGTCGTAGTTTCTCCAGTCAACATCTACAGATAATCTTTGAGTAGCTTTATATACTAAACCAAAACCGTAAGTAGTTTGTGCTCCACCACCTACTTTACCACCTTTAACATCAATAACCTCTTCTTCAGTAAGATTTTGATCCTGGTCAAAAGTCCTTTGGTAAATGTTATCATCATAAGTCCAGTCACCAAATGAACCGAAACCTCTTACATCAAGGAAAGTGAACGGATGTGCCATGAAATCAATCTCAACACCTTTGTGTAACTGTACCACACCAGAATTGTTAAAGTATACTCTGTCACCAGTAGCCTCATCACCGTCTGAAGTTGTAGTAACACGGTCTTTCCATTGAGTACTGTAAAGGTTAAGGTTAGCATCAAAATAAGCACTTCTAAATCTGTAACCAGCTTCAAAACCAGTTACTTTTTCATTTTTAGTTAACGGGTTTACATCGTTACCAAAGTTTAGGTAGATGTTATCGTGGTATGGTTGTCTTGAATAATGACCTGCATTAACAAATACTGTATGGTTAGGTGTTATAACATAGCTAGCACCACCTTTAATGTTAAATCCGGTATTGTTTACTTTAGCCGATTCTTCTTCAGCCTCTACATAACCAAATCTGTCCCAGCGTATGTGCGACTGATTAGATACCGCACCCTGCACATATGCAGAGAAGTTATCAGTAGCATATTCTACCTGACCAAAAACCCCACCGTAGCTAATTCTCTCGCTATAGTCGTAGTTTACTTTCTGGTTGTCATCAGCATTATCAAATAAAGAGCTCCAAGGTTTAGCGCTAAATGCATCTGTTACGATATAACCTCCAGGATACTGAGCGTTATCAGTAGTTTCCCATCCGTTAAGGCCTAAGAAATGGTTTATGGTTCTATAGTGATCTCCTTTATATGTTCTTAAGTCGATACCTGCGTTGTAGCTAAGCTCATCTGTAAGTTTGTGGTTAAAGTTAGATACCACTCCATACCAGGCATGGTTGTTAACTGAGTTACGGATAGCATAACCACCATTGCTTAGTGAACCTATAGCTCCCGGAAGAGCCGAGTTGTTTTCTGAAATAGCATCAAAATCAACATGACCGTCGGCAGTTCTTACTCTACCGCTACCCCAGTTACCGGTTCCTCCACCGCGTCCCCATGAAGCATAAAGCACTGTAGAAAGCTGCATAGCATCGTTAATATTGAAATCCCAGTTAAAGTTAGCTACCGGTTTGTGGTAGTAATTTCTTCTTTCTGTCATATAGTCACCATTGTAGTAACCATAGTTGTTATTGTATTTTCTACCGTTTGTAAGGTAACTTGAAATCGATTTTGTGAAGTTTTGGTCGTGTTGCTGCGGTGCACCAAAAATAAGGAAGTTGAAAAGGTGCCTGTCGTTAGCTTTGTAACCTACAGATACAAAGTAATTTTGCCCTTCACCATAAGTACCACGGTTGTATCCGTCACCACTCCACTTAGTAAGTAATGCACTAAAACCCCATCCGTTTTCCATCATACCTGTGTTGTATGATACTGTATTCTTCATAAAATTGTTGTTACCTACAGTAGACTGAGCAAAACCACCCTGTCTAAGCTGTGTAGCTTTTGTAACAATGTTTACAGTACCCCCTACAGAAGAGATAGCAAGTTTAGATGAACCTAAACCTCTTTGCACCTGTACAGAGCTTGCAACATCTGTCATACCGCTCCAGTTAGACCAGTACATGTTACCGTCTTCCATACCGTTGATTGGCTGACCATTTAAAAGGAATGCCGTATTGGTTTGGTCAAAACCACGAACATATACTTTAGAGTCACCAAAACCACCTGCCTGACTGGCTACATAAACTGAAGGTGTATTTTTCATTACCTCAGGAAAATCCTGGCTACCAGATTTTTGCTGAATTTCCTTGTAACTGATTTTAGATACGGCAACAGGTGTTTTCCTGTCTTCTTCCATATCAATAACTCCAGATCCAACAATTACAACTGCATCAAGCTCTTCGGCATCAACCATTAATTTGATTTCACCAACATTAAATGTTTGTCCTGGTGTAATAGTAAAAGGGATAACCCTTGTTTCATAACCAATAAAAGAGATAATAACATCTCCCGATGTTTTACTGGTTTTAAGTGTAAAGCTACCATCATCGTTTGTGGTAGTCCCGTCTGCAGTTCCTCTAACCACTACATTAGCTGCCATTAACGGTAAGTTGTCCTGTCCATCTACAACTTTACCTAAAATTGTTTCCTGTGCAAATGATGTTGCTCCCAGCAACAACATTGTTAAGGTCATCAACAAGTGTCTAAAATTCCTCATGTTTTTTGCGTGTGTTTAAGGTTTCGGGCGCAAAAATTACATTTTACCCTCAACCTAAGGTTAAGACATTATTAAATACTATCATATTTACAAAATAGTGATAATCAAGCAACTATATATTAAAAAAAACTTAAAAAATTAACACTTTGCTTTACCTTGGGATAAACATTTATTCACGCATTATTAACCTGTTTTTTTTGTTTACAGGTATAAAAAAGGCCCGAAATTGCTTTCGGGCCTCTGTTTTATATATAACTTAAAAACTATTAAGTGTGTTTTTAATTAGTATTTCTTGTTTTTAAGAAAGTAATTTAACAGGAATTCGGTAGAGTTATCGTGCTGCTTAACGTCTCCTGAATGTATCTCATCCAGGATAGAATTAGCCAGTTGTTTACCTAACTCAACACCCCACTGATCGTAACTGAAAATATTCCATATTACACCCTGTACAAATATTTTATGCTCATATAGTGCAATAAGCGATCCCAACGTCTCTGGCGTAAGTTTATCGATTAAAAGGGTATTTGTAGGCTTATTGCCTGTAAACACCTTAAACGGAAGCAAAAACGCTGCCTTATCGCCATCTATACCCTGTTTTACAAACTCCGCTTTAACCTGAGCCTCGGTTTTACCGTTAAGTAATGCCTCGGTTTGAGCAAAAAAGTTTGACATCAGTTTATCATGGTGGTCTTTATTACCGTGTAACGGCTGTACAAAACCAATAAAATCGGTAGGGATAAGTTTAGTACCCTGATGTATTAACTGGAAGAAAGCGTGCTGAGAGTTTGTACCCGGCTCTCCCCATATAATAGTACCGGTTTGGTACTGTACCGGGTTACCGTTACGGTCTATACTCTTACCGTTACTCTCCATTATACCCTGTTGCAGGTAAGGAGCCAATTTTTGCAGGTACTGGGTATAAGGTATTAAAGCCTCACTTTCGGCACCAAAAAAGTTGTTATACCATACACTTAATAATGCCAGTACAACCGGAATGTTTTTATCATGCGGAATCGTTTTAAAGTGCTCATCCATATCGTGCGCACCTTTAAGCAGTCCGTCAAAGTTTTCAAAACCTACAGCTAGACTGATTGAAAGACCTACGGCACTCCACAGGGAGAAACGTCCGCCAACCCAATCCCACATAGGGAATATGTTATTCTCATCAATACCAAACTCGGTAACCTTTTGTATATTGGTAGATACAGCCACAAAATGTTTGGCCACATCTTCCTGCTTAGCCGATTTAAGGAACCATTCCCTTACCGTTTGAGCATTAGAAAGCGTTTCCTGAGTAGTAAAGGTTTTAGAAACAATTACAAAAAGGGTAGTTTCAGGATTCAAACCTTTAAGGCTTTCCATAACATGGTCACCGTCTACGTTTGAAATAAAGCGCACCTCAAGGTTGTTTTTGTAATAAGCAAGTGCATCTACAACCATTGCAGGCCCTAAGTCACTACCACCTATACCAATATTTACCACATGAGTAAATGCTTTACCGGTATAACCTTTTTGAGAACCGTTTATAATACCGTCACAAAATCCTTTTATTTTATTTTTTACGGCATACACTTCCGGCATTACATTAACACCGTTTACTTCTACACCGGCACTTTCGGGTGCACGCAATGCAGTATGAAGTACTGCCCTGTTTTCTGTTCTGTTAATAGCATCTCCGGCAAAATAACTATCTATAGCCGATGCCAATCCTGACTCCTGAGCAAGTTTTAGTAAAAGTGAAAGCGTTTCCTCGTTTATTATATTTTTAGAGTAGTCCACTAAAAAATCATTCCACTGAATGTGGAATTTTTCGCTCCTGCCTTTATCGGCAGCAAACATCTCCTGCATGGAGGCATTTTGCATATCGGCAAAATGCTTTTGTAATTCCGTCCAGGCTGCGGTACCTGTAGGGTTGATATTTTCCATTGCCATTACTTATTATTATTTAATTTGAGGTTTGTGATACTATCTAATTCTTTCTTTAAAGGCTTCATGTAAGTCTCATACCTTGACATGTGTTCCGGCTTTATTGGTTCAGAACTTCCAAACTTTTGCTTAAGAGCATCCACCTGCACCCCGTTTTTCCAAAAACGGTAACAAACGTGAGGCCCGGTTGCCAGTCCTGTACTACCTACTTTACCGATTATTTGTCCCTGACTTACGCTTTGCCCTTTTTTAACTAAAATCTTAGACATGTGAAGGTATTGGGTAGAGTATGTTTTGTTGTGCCATATCTTTACATAATTACCGTTACCGGCAGTATATCCGGCTTTTTCAACAATACCCCTGGCTGTTGCCATAATAGGTGTACCTGTAGGAGCGGCATAATCAGTACCATTGTGTGCTTTCCAGCGTTTTTGTACCGGGTGAAAACGTCTTGGTGTAAAACGCGAAGAAATACGGCTAAATTTAAGCGGTGCCTTTAAGAACATACTTTTTAACGCCTTACCTTCATGGTCATAATAATCATAGGTTTTAGCAAGTGTATCCTGCTTAAAAGGGAAGGCATAAATTTTATCGCCTTTGTATTCAAAGTAAGAACCTTCTATATTTTTAATTCCGGCATAAATACTGTCACTTATATAGGTTTCGTTAATGATAACCCCAAACTTATCACCTTTTTGTATCCTGAAGAAATCGACACTCCAGGCGTAAATCTCAGAAAGCTCTTGTGCCAATGCCGGCCCTACACCTTCCTTTTGTAAAGAACCTGCCAGTGAACCTTCAATCTCCCCTACAATTACCCTGCGCTTCACGGTTACAGGACGTTTCTTTTTATGCACCACTATTGAGTCCCTTAAATCAATAACATAATAGCTAAGCTTATCGGGCTGATACACAAATGCCTTAAGGTCATGTGGCGCATTTTTATCCTTAAAAAGAGTGTAAGGTTTACCTATCCTTATATCCCTAAGATTAAAGGTATCCCTAATTTTTTCGGTTATATTATGGATAGCTGCTGCATCAAAGTTTTGTTTAGCCATTAATCCGCCAAAAGTGTCTCCACTTTTAATGGTATCATGCACTACCTGAAAACTGTCTACAACAAAGCCAAATTCTTTTCTTATTTTTTTAACCTCTTTCTTTGCTACGGTTTCAGGCTTAACGTCCTTCTCCTCTTTTTTACAGGCAATAAAAGTGGTTAGCAATAATATGAAAGCAAGATATCTCAAATTAGATGTTTTATGCGGTTATTATACGTTTTCTCCCCAGTTCTTTAATTCCTCCTCACTCCATAATTCAGGGAAAAATATCCTTCTTTGGTATTTAGGATGCATATATTTTTTCCAGTCGCTTCCTCCGGTTGCTTCCTGCGGACCTGAAACGCTTTCAATATATTTTTTTGCCGTATTGTAGTGCCCCATTACCCAGGTAACATTTACCGTATAATCATAATGACGCATTGCTTTTACAAGCGTAGCATCTTTTTGGGTTTCTTCCGGAAGTTGTTTGAATTTCCTCCATATGTTTATAGTATTGTACTCTTCCATAAAGCGGAGGAATTCGCCCTTATACCTTTTCTCAAACTGCGATAACAGGTATGATTTCTCTCCTGTTTTATAGTCTTTACCTGCAGCCTGCCAGTATAAATGCTCTAACGCATGCTCATAAGGCGTGTTTCTGTCAATATCTGCCCTGTACCTGTAATCTATAAGATTAATAAGATCTGTAGAAGCAAATTCGATAAGACGGTATTGTGCACTCTGGAATCCGCTCGCAGGCGTTAATGTATTCCTGAACTTCATATATTGATCTACCTCCATACCGTCGCCCATAATATCAAACGAGGTGGTAAGCATATCAAAGTAACGGCTAATACGCATTAGCTTTTCGGTAAAGTAAGCCGTTTCAGGTTGTTCGGTATGGCAAAGCTGCTCTACTTCCCACAATATCATTTTAAACAACAGCTCATTTACCTGATGGTACATTATAAAAACCATTTCATCCGGAAGCGTAGTCCTTTGAATTTGCAGGTTTAATAATGCATCGGTTTGTATATAATCCCAGTAGGTTATGGGTTTTGCCCAAAGAAGCCCTTCAAGATGGGTTTCTGTTTTCTGGTTTATTGCCTTAAATTTTTTTTCAAGATCGTTAAGCTGTTGCTCTATTGCGGGTGTAATGTCCATTGTGTTATTTAGATTTAACTTTAAAAGAGTGGCTAAGCCCTTTAAACTCGTCCAAATCTGCCTTTAATGAACCCACTGCCAAATCTGCCTTTATCCTTAGAGGAATCCTGTTTCCATCGTCTGAAATCCAGACAGTTAAACTCTCCTCTTCTTTAAATACACGGCCTGCCTGAACATAGGGTCTGAATATCATAGCAGAAACGGTCCCAAATTTAGTTTTTATATCCTCGCGACCAAGGAATTTTAACTTAAACTTCGTCACTTCTTCATCAAAAAACATGTCTACTTCTATAAAGCCCCCCACTTTAAGGTCATCAACCTCAGGGTGGTTTCTCAAATAGTAGAACACCGATACTATATCCTGCACGTTCTCAGGGACCTTGAAGGTTTTTTTCGTATCGTTTTTATAGTCGTTTACGGTTACCGTATTACTGGACTGGTTAAAGAAACCTTCCTGATTTTTGGTATATCCGCCCTCGTCTATTTTCCTTATAAACTGGTAAGGCTTACCGGTCTCTTTATCAAAGTAACTCTGGTAATCATCCTTCACCTTAAAAAACAGTTTTGCTGCACCTGTAGTATACCCCTTACCTACCACGTGAAATACTTTTTTATTTTCACGAACGGCATCTTTAACCTCAAGGGTGGCATACCCGGCGTTTATAAAACCGTAATGGATTCTGAATTTAAAATACTCGCCCGTAGAAAAGGCGTTTTGAGAGTAAACATTACATATTGTAAAAAACAAAATGGCTGTTATTAACTTTTTCATAGCAATTATCTAACTTTTTGGTGTTTTACAATAGTAAATTACAATTTTTGTTCCAAAAATACTAAACAAAAAAACCCAGCCAAAATTAATGACCGGGTTTTTATGCTATTAACCAACCAAAAAACTATAAATTATGAAAATTACTTTTCACAAAAAAGTGAGCTCACTACAGCTCCCTTTTTGCGAGTGCAAAAGTAGATAGGTTATTGAAAAATTCTCCCTAAAAAATCAACTTTAACACATATTCCTCAAAAAACAAGCCTTTTGATGGTTTAAAATTATCGACTATATAAAAATAAGCAGCTTTTATAACGTTCCTCGCAATGCCTGCTCTCTCTCAATCGACTCAAACAGAGCCTTAAAGTTACCCGCACCAAAGCCTCTTGCACCCATTCTCTGAATTATTTCGTAAAAAAGTGTAGGACGGTCTTCAACCGGTTTGGTGAAAATTTGTAATAGATAACCTTCCTCATCAGCATCAACCATGATACCTAAACTCTCAAGAACACTAATGTCCTCTTTCATGATACTCATGTGTTCACCAAGACGGTTTGGCACTTCTTCATAGTAAGTATGAGGGGGTGCAGAAAGAAATTCAACACCTCTTGCTTTTAACGCGCTTACTGTTTTAATGATATCATCGGTAGCGATAGCTATGTGCTGTACACCTGGACCGCCGTAGAAATCAAGATACTCTTCAATTTGAGATCTCTTAGCTCCTTCTGCAGGCTCGTTGATAGGGAACTTAATTCTACCGTTACCGTTAGACATTACTTTACTCATAAGAGCAGAATATTCTGTATGGATTTGCTTATCATCAAATGAAAGGAAGTTAACAAACCCCATTACATCTTCATACCACTTAACCCAGGTATTCATTTCATTCCATCCTACGTTACCTACCATATGGTCAACAAACTTAAGACCTGTTGGCTCAGGGTTGTAGTCAGATTTCCATTCTTTATATCCCGGCAAGAAAGCACCCTTGTAGTTTTTACGTTCTACAAACATGTGTACTGTTTCACCATAAGTGTAGATACCTGCACGTACCACTTCACCAAACTCATCTGTCTCAACAGTTGGCTCCATGTATACTTTAGCCCCTCTTTTAGTAGTTTCCTCAAAAGATTTTCTTGCATCTTCTACCCAAAGTGCTACAATTTTAACACCGTCACCGTGCTTAACGATATGATCGTTTAACGGAGAATCAGCATTTAACGGAGTTGTTAATACTAAACGGATTTTATCCTGAACAAGTACATAAGACGCTCTGTCTTTTAAACCTGTTTCCAAACCTGCATAAGCATGCGACTGGAATCCGAAAGCTGTTTTATAATAGTGGGCCGCCTGTTTAGCGTTACCTACATAAAATTCAATATAATCTGTTCCTAAAAGCGGAAGGAAATCCTGTGCTCCTTCAAATATTTTTTCTAAGCCGTATTCAACGCTCTTTACTTCTTTGCTCATAGTTTCAATATTTTAAGTTGTCCTGACAAAGCAGGAAAACGTTTTTGTTTTGTTTGTTAGTTTTTAAAATTTACTCTACCCACGATTTGTAGTACTGACCATCGTCTAAGCCCATAGCAGCCTTAGTTACTTTTAACGGACGGAAGGTATCTACCATTACCGCCAGCTCTAAAGTTTCTGTCTGACCGATACTGCGCTCCATTGCCCCGGGTGCAGGTCCGTGAGGAATACCCTTAGGGTGAAGCGTAATGTGACCCTGCTCAATATTGTTACGGCTCATAAAGTCACCGTCTACATAATAAAGCACCTCATCACTGTCAATATTACTGTGGTTGTATGGTGCCGGGATTGATTTTGGGTGGTAGTCATAAAGCCTTGGGCAGAATGAACAAACCACAAATCCGGCAGTTTCAAATGTTTGGTGAATTGGTGGTGGTAAGTGTACCCTACCTGTTATAGGCTCAAAGTTATGAATACTGAACCCATAAGGGAAGTTATAACCATCCCAACCAATAACATCAAACGGATGCGTGGCATATACTACCTCATGCATCATACCTTCTTTCTTGATCTTGATAAGGAAATCTCCTTTTTCATCATACGTTTCAAGCTGCTCCGGTAATTTGAAGTCCCTTTCACAAAACGGAGAGTGCTCTAAATGCTGTCCGCTTTCATTTTTATAACGCTTAGGCGTATAGAAAGGCGATGTAGACTCTACATAAAGTAAACGGTTATCACTTGTTTCAAAATCTATTTGGTATATCATACCCCTTGGAATAACAAGGTAATCACCATACTCAAAAGGAATGTTACCCATAAAAGTTCTAAGGGTACCTTTGCCTTTGTGGATAAACAGCATTTCATCGGCATCAGCATTTTTGTAAAAATACTCACGAAGCGATTTTTTTGGTGCTGCAAGCCCAATGATACAATCATTATTTACCAGCATATCGGTACGGCTTTCCAAAAAGTCATCCTTTGGCTGAAGCTCAAAACCTTTAAGTAAAAGTGATTTGATATTTTTTTCGATGGCAATCTCCGGCTCTACAGAGTACGATCTTAAAATCTCTTTAACCTGTGTTGGCCTGTGTACATGGTACAACAATGAAGAATGTCCGTGAAAACCTTCGGTGCCAAACAGCTGCTCGTAGTAAAGTCCGCCATTTGGTTTCTCAAACTGTATATGTCTTTTGTGAGGGATATTCCCTACTTTGTGATATATAGGCATAATTGAAATTTATTAATTAAACATATTAAACGGGTACACCATATAATATATATCATTCCGGATTTCTCTTAATGAGAAATTTCAGGTGGCTTAATAAATCTGTCCAACTCATATTCATTAGACAAATATCGTAAAAATTTAATTTTGCTCCCTAATTATTATACAATATTTATATTTAGAGCGCATTCTCAGCAAAAATTTGAGTTTAGCGTTAAAATCGGCTTTGTTTAAGAATCTGTCGACCTGATTTCAGGCTGTTTGATAAATATGAATTACTTATGTTAAAAGCCTTTACGGATTTTTAATTTAATTGACCTTTTCTTTACTTTTCTATTTGTTTTTCTATCTTTGAAACCGTTTAATAACCAAAAAACAAATATCCTTTATGGCAGCGAAAGCAGAATCGTGGGGCTCACGTGTTGGCTTAATTCTGGCAATGGCAGGTAATGCGGTTGGATTAGGTAACTTTTTAAGATTCCCGGTACAGGCAGTTCAAAACGGAGGTGGCGCCTTTATTATACCTTACCTCGTGTGTTTTGTAGTAATGGGAATCCCTCTCCTTTTTATTGAATGGTCTACCGGCCGTTTTGGAGGAAGATACGGCAACCACAGTACCCCTTACATTCTGGACACCATGGCTAAAGGCCGAATATGGAAGTACATTGGTGTCTTTGGTATTTTTACCAATATCGCCGTCGCATCATACTACTGTTATATCGAATCCTGGACTATGTCTTATGTATACCATACAATAAAAGGAACTTTTGTGGGTATGGATCAGGCTCAAGTTGCAGGATTTTTTGATACCTATACCACAATAGCAAAAAGCACAACAGGTATTCCTTATGAAGCCGTTGTATTTTACATAGCCTGTTTACTTTTAAACACTTACATCCTTTCTAAAGGTTTAGGAGGTATTGAAAAAGTAGCAAAAATAGGTATGCCGCTACTCATCCTTTTTGGAGCAGTACTGGCATTTAAAGGACTTACTCTTGGAACCGACGGAGCTTCAGACATGTTCCCTAATGCCAACGCATGGGACGGACTTAACTTCCTATGGACACCACAGTTTGATTCCCTCTGGAGTGCTAAGGTATGGCTCGCCGCCGCCGGACAGATATTCTTCACCCTGTCTGTAGGTATGGGTACTGTACACTGTTATGCAGCCTACATTAAATCTAAAGATGATATTGCCTTAAATGCGGTTTCTGCAGGTTTCATGAACGAGTTTGTAGAGGTTGTTTTAGGTAGTTCAATAGTAATTCCTATCGCTGCAGGTTACCTTGGTCTTGACTGGGTACTTCAAAATGCAGGCTTCGGTATGGCATTCCAAACTATGCCTTACCTCTTCCAGCAATGGGGTCATGTCCTCGCCGTTTTTGCAGGGGTATTCTGGTTCGGTTTATTATTCTTTGCCGGTATTACTTCGTCACTCGCTATGGGTACACCTTGGATTGGCTTTATGCGCGACGAGTTTGGCTGGAAAAACAACAAGGGTGCATGGTCCTTCGGGCTTATTGCCCTTATAATGGGACTACCAACTGTTATCTTCTATAAAGAAGGCGTATTTGACGAATACGACTACTGGGCAGGTACAGTGAGCCTTGTAGTATTTGCTTTCCTTGAAACCGTATTATTCGCATGGATTTTCGGCATGAAAAGAGGTTGGGAAGAAATTAACCTTGGTGCCGATATTAAAGTTCCGGTATTCTTTAAATATGTAATACTTGTTGTAACGCCATGTCTTTTAGGATGGGTTCTTTTAGCAAGCACACCAGATATAGCCAACAAGGTTATGAATAACGACACTCACAATAAAGAGTGGTTTGCGGATGCTTACTATGCCGAAGACTACGGTTCTGCCGAATTTGGTGTGGTTGACTCTGTAGCGCCTAACTTTGTAAAAATCGCTTTTGAGAATGAAAAACAGGTGTTTGACAAAACTCAAAACACTGTAAATACCATAAAGTATACTGATTACAAAACCTACGCATTTAAAGGCGAACAACATACAGTTGTTAGCCTGGGTGATAAAATACATCCTAAAGATAAAATTGCCGAAGGTAAATTTACTAACAACGTGATGTATAAAACAATAGGCCGATTATTATTAATAACTTTGTTTATCTTTATTAGTGTAGTAGTATACAGAGCATATTTAAAACGAGTTAAAGAAGGGAGGGCAACAGCATGAAAACAGAAGCAATAATAGTAATGGTAGGCGCACAGGGAATTGTGGTTACCATAGCAGCATACTTTTTTTATAAGGTTTTAACCGTAAAACCGAAATCGGAGCCCGACTCCTATTCGGAAAACGATGATATAACAGAAAGGCAGGATAATTAATCCTGCCTTTTGGCTTTTTATATATTTCCGTTTCGTTTACTCCTAATAAATATTTAGAACCAAAAGCCTACACTAAACCAGGTGTAATGATTTTTGGTATCGGGAGACCAGCTGTGCTTTATTTCTATAGGCCCTATTATGGTTTCCATACCATAACCTAAAGCATATCCGCTAAACTCAGGCACACTGAAAATATTACCTTCATCATAAATTCTGTGTCCTAAATTGGCAAAGTTTGCTGTAAAGTTAATATGGTTTTTCTTTACAAACTCATAGTCAAGGGTAGCCGTTCCTTTAATATAACTGTCTCCTGACAGGCTCAAAAAGTCATATCCGTAAAAATGACGGAAGTTATTTGTCATATGATACCCGTACCCTCCTAAAATAAAATCAAAAAACGGCACTGTAGTATCACTGGAAACCGCAAAACCTCCCTCTGTTTGCAATTCTAATGACAGGTTACGCACAATCTCATGTACTATACCCATATCTGCCTTAAAGATGCTGAAACGCCCAAAAATATCATTGTAGTCAGAGGAGAACAAAAACGTTTTTGCCTCCCCTATAAAATACCATCCTTTTTTAGGGAAGTATTTATTATCATAAGAGTCATATTTAAGTGTACCGTATAGCGAGAAATAATCACTGTCGTCAAAAATACTGTTAGACTCTACCGTTTCGCTCTTAATCTTTAAATGCTTGAGCTCAGCACCGGCACCAATTAGGAACTTTTGTGCAAAAATGGTTTGCAGATATACCTTATTGGTAAAATCGGTAAAATCGAGATTAAGAGAATTCACCCCAAATGTTCTTAAAAACTCTCCTTCATTATATTCGGCAGAGATATTTCTGTTGAAATTACTAAAACTGGAATGGAAACCATAACTGATATGAAAACCATTATCACGATAATAATCAAAATTATAACGAAAGTGATCTCCTAATATCACATCAAGCGATGCAACGTCGTTTTGAAACAACAGTTTCTTTTGAGTTAGGTTAACCAATATACCACTTTTATACAATCCGTCATAGTGAAGCCCAAATTTCAAATAGCGGTTTATAGGATTTTCGGTCAGGTTCATATTAAGCACATCGCCTCCGTTTGGTCCCTTTTCAAAAGAATAGGAAATGGAATTGAAGTTTTGTGTCGCACTAAGACTGCTTATTCCGGCATCCAGCTTATCATAAGTAATTTTTGCCCCACCTTTAAACCTAAGTTTACCTACCACATATGATTTGGTGTAATACTCCAGTTCATTCACATTAATATACTCTATATTAAGAGTATCTTTTGCTTCGGTACATCTTTTCACGATAGGCTTATCACTACCCAGTTTTTTTAGTGTATCATACAGTACTAAGGCTGCCTCTTCACCTTTTCTTATAATTTCCTTCCCCTGATCAAAAGAAATAACCGAATAGCCTGAAATATCCGGTTTTATATACACATCGGTATCCTCACGTTTCTTATCCATTTTTTTGATCATCTGGTAGTTATTAATTTGTACCAGTACACCGGTTGCTCCTTTAATCTCATCACGTGATTTCAGTCCGTCCTGAACATCAACCCCAATAATGATATCGGCACCCATTTTTCTGATTTCCTCTACCGGATAGTTATTAGTAACTCCGCCGTCAATAAGCAGTCTCCCGTCTATCTCTACCGGATAGTATAATGACGGAAATGCCCCACTGGCAAGAATAGCATCGGGCAGTATACCTTTATGCAGTACTACTTCTTCTCCGGTTTCAATATCTGTAGCAATACAAACAAACGGAATAGGCAGGCTATCAAAATCCCTAATGTGTCTAACATGATTGGTAAGCCTGTTTATAATGGCATAATTGTAAAGTCCTTTTGAAACAGCTGTGGGAAACCCCAGCTTAAATTTTTTAAACGGAAGAGTTAAGGCGTAAATTTCGTCGTTCCTTTTCTCAAAAAAGGTTTTGGAACTTCTGGGGATATAATCACGAAGCAAGGCATCTGAATCTACCCTCTGAAAAATAGAATCCAACTGATTTGCACTGTAACCGGAAGCATAAAGACCACCGATTATGGCCCCCATACTGGTACCGCCTATATAAGATATTTCTATCCCGGCTTCTTCCAGTACCTTTAAGGCACCAATATGAGCAAGCCCTTTTGCTCCTCCGCCACTCAGCACTACACCTATTTTTGGTTTGTGTTTCGACAGGGTATCATTTTCCTGAGCCGAAACAGTATAGAAGGTGAGTAAAAATAGCAGGGTAAGGAGCGGTTTATTCATTACTATTTACTTTTATAGAATTCTGTGATTTTTTTAGCTTTTGCAGGGCCTACAACTTTTGCAATGTCTTCTTCGGGGGCGGCAGACAGCCTTTTAACCGACTTAAACTCTTTCAAAAGCGCTATCATTGTCTTCTCCCCTATGCCCGGTATGCTTTCTATTGACGTTTGGAGCGCTCCTTTGCTACGTTTATCCCTATGGAAATTAATCCCGAAACGGTGCGCCTCATTTCTGAGATGCTGTATTATTTTTAAAGTCTCTGATTTCTTGTCCAGATACAGCGGAATGGAATCCCCCGGATAGAAAATCTCTTCGAGTCTTTTAGCAATGCCTAAAATAGTGATTTTACCTCTCAATCCCAAGTCATCCAGGCTTTTTAAAGCAGATGATAACTGACCTTTACCACCGTCAATAATTATAAGCTGCGGCAGGGGCTCATTCTCATCCAAAAGACGCTTGTAACGCCTGTACACCACCTCTTCCATAGAAGCAAAATCGTTAGGACCTTCTACCGTTTTTATATTGAAATGACGGTAGTCCTTTTTACTGGGCTTTCCGTCCTTAAACACAACGCAGGCCGATACCGGATTAGTACCCTGAATGTTTGAGTTATCAAAACATTCTATATGCCTTGGCTCAAACGGCAGGCGCAAATCTTTTTTCATTTGTGCCATAATACGGTTGGTATGCCTGTCGGGATCAACTATCTTAATTTGCTTAAGCTGATCCATACGATAAAACTTAGCGTTGCGTTCAGACAAATCTAAGATTTGCTTTTTATCACCAAGTTTAGGCACTGTTATTTTTACGTCAGGACCCAAGTCCAGTTCAAAAGGCAATAATATTTCCTTAGAGCGCAAATCAAAGCGCTCTCTAAGCTCTACAACGGCAAGCTCAAGCAACTGCTCATCGGTCTCTTCCAGCCTCTTTTTTATCTCCATAGTATGCGAACGGACAATGGCGCCGTGTGATACCTGTATAAAGTTCACATAAGCCATACTCTCGTCAGATATTATAGTAAATACATCTATGTTAGATATCCTTGGGTTAAACACGGTAGAGCGCGCCTGATAGTTTTCAAGCACCTCAATCTTTTCCTTTATTTTCTGGGCTTCCTCAAACTTCATTTCGGCAGCCAGTTCCTGCATAAGGTTTTTAAAATCTTTAAGACTTTCCTTAAAATTACCTTTAAGTATCTCCCTTACCGCATTTACATTACTTTGGTATCGCTCCAGTGATTCATATCCCTCACATGGCCCTTTACAGTTACCAATATGATACTCAAGGCAAACCTTGTACTTTTCGCTTTTTATATTACCTGCACTCAAATCATAATTACAGGTACGCAACGGATACAGCTCCTTAATAAGTTCCAGTAATGTATGTACCGTTTTGAAATTGGTATATGGCCCAAAGTATTCCGACCCGTCCTTTACCAGCCTTCGGGTAGAAAAAATACGCGAAAAAGGTTCTTTCTTTATGCAAATCCACGGATAAGTTTTATCATCACGCAGCATAACGTTATAACGCGGCTGGTACTTTTTGATAAGATTGTTTTCAAGTAACAGTGCATCGTTCTCTGTAGGCACAACAATATGCCTGATGCTGGCTATTTTTTTAACCAGTACCCTTGTTTTACCTGAGTCGTGAATTTTTGTAAAATAAGACGAAACCCTCTTTTTAAGGTTCTTGGCCTTACCCACATACAGCAGCTTACCATCTTTATCATAATACTGGTAAACACCGGGGCTGTCGGGAAGGGTTTGTATTTGTAATTCCAGCGGAGTTTGCATACTACAAATTTAAAAAACAAATCATTACACCAAGTCTTAAAAAACACAGGTTAAACACATAAAAATTAGTGATAATTCCTATTTTTACCCTTTCTGTAAAATTATGGCAAAACACAGGGAGATTACCATACTGGGAGAAACCGTATTACCGGGCGAGAGCAAAACCATAAACATGGAAATTGCACGCCTGCATACTATGACGAAACTCAAGGTTCCTATTATAGTGGAAAGGGCTAAAACCGACGGACCCATTGTACTTTTTAGTGCCGGGCTGCACGGAGACGAAATTAACGGCGTTGAGATAGTACGCCAGCTTATAGTACGCAAAATAAATAAACCCAAACGCGGAACGATTATCTGTATTCCGGTAATTAACGTATTCGGGTTTGTGAACAAAACCCGTGAATTTCCGGATGGGCGTGACCTCAACAGGGTTTTCCCGGGCAGTAAGAACGGATCACTTGCGAGTCGTTTTGCTTTTCATCTTTTAAACGAAATCGTACCTCATATAGATTACTGTGTAGATTTTCATGCCGGTGGTGCCAGCAGATTTAATGCCGCTCAAATACGAATTGTACCAAACAATGAAGAGCTGAAACAGCTTGCCGATGTATTTAACGCTCCTTTCACCCTGTATTCCAAAAACATTTCGGGGTCGTTTAGGAGTGCCTGTGGCAGGATGGGTGTAAAAATGCTGTTGTTTGAAGGAGGAAAATCGTTAGACATTAACAACGACATTACTCAGGATGGAGTAAAAGGTGCAAAACGCTTTTTAGCGCACTTTGATATGCTAAACCCGAAAAAGAACGCTAAGGAAGCCCCAGGCCCTTCTATTTATATTGAAAGATCAGGATGGGTACGTGCTAAATTTTCAGGATTATTCCAGCTGCATTGTAACGTAGGTAAATTTGTGGAAAAGGGTGAAGTAATCGCTTATATAACCGATCCGTTTGGCAAATTTGAGCACAAGGTAAAAGCGCCACATGCCGGATATATTATTAATGCTAACGATGCTCCTATAGTATATCAGGGAGATGCTGTTTTCCATATTACCCAAAAACTGCAACATGATTAAAAAAGAACTCCGCATAAAATATAAGGCACTTCGTAACGCTATGAGCTTTGATGAGATTGAAGAACAAAGCCTGGCAATAGCCAACCAACTACTAAAACTGGATATTTGGAACAAAACCTACTTCCACCTGTTTCTAAGTATTGAAGAGCATAAGGAAATCCAAACCGAATACATTTTACAAATACTGGCAGGAAAAGACAAAGAAGTAGTAGTTTCAAAATCTAATTTTGACGACTGCAGCATGACACAATACCTGCTTACCGACAATACCCGCCTTAAGAAAAACGAATACGGCATACCGGAACCGGTTGACGGCATAGAGGTACCCGATACTAAAATAGACCTGGTATTTGTACCGCTACTGGCTTTTGATACCAAAGGGCACCGCACAGGTTATGGAAAAGGGTTTTACGACCGCTTTTTAGCGAATTGCCGGGAAGACGTTATAAAAATAGGATTGTCCTTTTTTGAAGCAGAAGAAAGCATAGACGACATTCACCCAAACGATATGATATTGGACTACTGTATTACACCAAAAGAGATTTACCGATTTTAAACTATTCTGTAACTACACCCTGAGGCTTAGCAAACGCTCTTTTATTGAAAAGAAGCAGTATAGCCACACCTACAGAAATTGCCGCATCGGCAACGTTAAAAATAGCATTAAAGAAAAGAAAATTCTGACCTCCCCAAAACGGCAGCCATGAAGGCAACTGGCCTTTCCATATCGGGAAATAGAACATATCTACCACCTTACCGTGAAATACTGTTCCGTATGGATTCTCTGAAAATAAAGTAGCCACATGGTTTGTACTGCTGTAATCAAAAATAAGTCCGTAGAAAACCGAGTCAATGATATTACCAAAAGCACCTGCCAAAATAAGTGATATGGAAACAATAAGATAATTGGAGTAATTTTTCTTGACAGAGTCATATAGCCAGTATCCTATACCACCTACAGCTACTATCCTGAAAAGAGTAAGTATCAGCTTACCATGCGCTCCCGGAATAACAGCACCCCATGCCATACCTTCGTTTTCAATAAAGTGTATCCTAAACCAGTTTAAATCCATAACTTTTATAAACTCATCAAGTTTAAAATGAGTTTTAATATAGATTTTTGAAACCTGATCAATAATCAGTACAAGAATAACAATAAGGTAGGCTTTCTTTAAAGACATTTTTAAAATTTTACCCGCAAAAATAAATGAAATTATTAAATAACAATTACCAGACCTTAGTTAATAGAATGCAAAAGGTTTAATATGGAGAAATAAACCGTAAAAAAGCGTGCCTGTATACGGGATTTTAGGGTTACAGGTCAAGGCGTGTTAAGTAAGGTGATAAAAACAAAAAAGTCAGGGCCGCTAAAAGCAGCCCTGATATTACTATTTATCTTTGCATGTTTTTTGCTTCGATACTCATGGTAGCGTGCGGTACAAGTTTAAGTCTTTCTTTACCAATAAGCTTACCGGTTACTTTACAAATGCCATAAGTTTTGTTTTCAATTCTTATAAGGGCATTTTTAAGATCACGAATAAACTTTTCCTGACGGATAGCAAGCTGAGAGTTGGCTTCTTTAGACATAGTCTCACTACCTTCTTCAAATGCTTTAAACGTAGGCGATGTATCATCTGTACCGTTGTTTAAATCATTCATATAGGCACTCTTAATTAAGTCAAGATCAGCTTTAGCTTTTTCTATCTTTTTAGTAATAAGTTCCTTAAACTCGGCTAAATCCGCGTCCGAATATCTTATTTGCTGCTCATCTACCATATTTCAATTATTTTGAAATTAATACTAGTGTTTTTATCTCATCAAATTCAATTTCTGTACCGTTTTCAATTTCTTCGTTAAATATCAGCTCATCTGTAAGGGTTTCAGACTTGATGTAACTTTCGTTACTCTTAACCGCCTGTTCCAGCACCTGGTTATCTTTCAGGTAAACCTTAATCCTGTCGGTAACTTCAAATCCTGAATCTTTCCTTATGTTCTGAATTCTGTTTACAAGCTCTCGGGCAATACCTTCGTTCCTTAGTTCGTCGGTAATGGTAATATCAAGCGCTACTGTAATACCGTTTGAATTTGCCACTAACCAGCCTTCAATATCCTGCGAAGAAATCTCAACATCTTCGTTTGTTAAAGTAATACTTTTTCCTGAAACAACAACATCCAGGCTGCCGCTCTTCTCGATCTCATTGATCTGTTCCTGTGATAAATTTTGTATCTCTTTGGAAATCAGACCCATATCTTTACCGAATCGTGGCCCCAGCACTTTAAAGTTAGGTTTGATTTGCTTAACAAGCACGTCTGAAGCGTCGTCCATCAACTCAATTTCCTTCACATTTACCTCAGCCTTAATCAGTTCTGAAACTGCTTCAATCTCACCCTTCTGTTTTGCGTCAAGTACCGGTATCATTACCTTTTGCAACGGTTGGCGCACTTTAATCATCTCCTTCTTCCTTAACGAAAGGACTAATGATGAAATTGTTTGCGCCTTCTCCATTCTGCTTTCTAACGATTTATCAACAAAGTTATCAGCATACTGCGGAAAATCGGCCAAATGTACGCTTTCGAATGTCTCTTTCTGTGAAGCTTGTGTTAAATCTTTATAAAGTCTGTCCATAAAGAAAGGCGCTACAGGAGCACTTAGTTTAGCCACAGTTACAAGGCACGTATAAAGCGTTTGATAAGCCGCTATTTTATCCTGTGCATACTCACCTTTCCAGAAACGTCTTCTGCAAAGTCGTACATACCAGTTACTCAAATTCTCCTGAACAAAGTCGGAAATAGCTCTTGTCGCTCTTGTAGGCTCATAGTCTGCATAGAAACTGTCTACATCTTTTATAAGCGTATTAAGCTCAGATAGTATCCAACGGTCTATTTCAGGCCTTTCATTAAGCGGAACTTCCGGTTCAGCAAAACTGAAGTTGTCAATATTGGCATATAACGCAAAGAATGAATATGTATTATACAGAGTACCAAAGAATTTACGTCTTACTTCGGCCACTCCCTCTATATCAAACTTAAGATTATCCCAAGGGTTTGCATTACTAATCATATACCAGCGGGTAGCATCAGGACCGTATTCTGCAAGTGTCTCAAACGGATCTACCGCATTGCCCAAACGCTTGGACATTTTCTGTCCGTTCTTATCCAGTACAAGTCCGTTACTCACTACATTCTTATAAGCTACCTGATCAAATACCAGTGTACCTATAGCATGTAGCGTATAGAACCAACCCCTTGTCTGGTCTACCCCTTCGGCAATAAAATCGGCAGGATAAGCCGTATGGTTATCTACCATCTCCTTATTTTCAAAAGGATAGTGCCATTGTGCATAAGGCATAGCACCACTATCAAACCAAACATCAATAAGGTCGCTTTCGCGCTTCATTGGTTTTCCGCTTGGCGAAACCAGTGTTAAGCCATCTACAACATTTTTATGCAGGTCGATAAGCTCATAGTTATCTTCGCTCATATTACCCGGCTCAAACCCTTTAAACGGATTTTCGCCCATAACACCAGCTGCTATAGCTTTTTCTATTTCATTGTACAGTTCTTCTGCAGAACCGATAATCATTTCTTCTGTCTTATCCTCTGTTCTCCATATAGGAAGCGGGATACCCCAGTAACGGGAACGTGAAAGGTTCCAGTCGTTGGCATTTTTAAGCCAGTTACCAAAACGTCCTTCACCGGTAGCTTTAGGCTTCCAGTTAATGGTTTCGTTCAGTTCAAACATCCTGTCTTTCACTTCGGTAACACGGATAAACCAGCTATCTAACGGATAGTATAGTAAAGGCTCATCTGTTCTCCAACTGTGCGGATAACTGTGAACATATTTCTCAACCTTAAAGGCTTTGTTTTCTTCTTTTAATCGGATAGCGATTTCAACATCTACTGATTTTTCAGGCGCTTCTCCTTTATCGTAGTATTCGTTTTTCACGTACTTACCTGAAAGATCTCCCAGTCCGTCAATAAATCTTCCCTGAAGATCTACAAGCGGCACAGGATTTCCGTTTTTATCCAGCACAAGCATAGGTGGTACTTCCGGCTTAGCCTCTTTTGCCACCTTGGCATCATCAGCACCAAAAGTAGGCGCAGTGTGAACTATACCGGTACCGTCCTCGGTAGTAACGAAGTCACCCGAAATTACACGGAAAGCATTCTCCGGGTTTTGGTATGGTAATACAAACGGTAATAACTGCTCGTAACGTATTCCTACAAGGTCTTTACCTTTTCCTTCAGCAAGTACTTTGTATGGTATTTTTTTATCTCCTTCTTTAAAGTTTTCAAAATCGGCAGCATCTTCACTTACAAAATAGTTTTTACCAAACTGTTTCCCTATAAGGTTTTTGGCAAGCACTACATTTATCGGCTCAAATGTATACTGGTTAAAAGTTTGCACCAGTACATAATCAATATTTGGTCCTACGGTAAGTGCTGTGTTACTTGGTAACGTCCATGGTGTAGTGGTCCAAGCCATGATATCTACTTCTCCAAATCCTTTAAGGAAATCAGGAAGCGTATCTGCTACCGTTTTAAACTGAGCTACGATAGTAGTATCTGTCACATCACGGTAAGCACCCGGCTGGTTCACCTCGTGCGAACTTAAACCTGTACCCGCTTTAGGCGAATAAGGCTGTATAGTATACCCTTTGTATAAAAGTCCTTTATCATAAATCTGTTTCAGTAACCACCAAACCGACTCCATGTATTTGGATTTGTAGGTAACATACGGATCTTCCATATCTACCCAGTAACCCATTTTTTCGGTTAGGTCATTCCATACGTCTGTATAACGCATTACTGTGCGCTTACAGGCTTCGTTATATTCTTCAACAGATATTTTTGTACCAATATCTTCTTTTGTAATGCCAAGTTCTTTTTCGGTGCCAAGCTCTACCGGAAGTCCGTGTGTATCCCACCCGGCTTTACGTTTTACCTGGAAACCTTTCTGGGTTTGGTATCGGCAGAAAATATCTTTAATGGCACGCGCCATTACGTGGTGAATACCCGGCAGTCCGTTTGCCGAAGGCGGGCCTTCAAAAAACACATACTGCGGTTTCCCCTCACGCGTAGTTACACTCTTATCAAAAATATTTTCCTTCTTCCAGAAATCAAGTACCTCGCCCGCCACTGTTGGCAGGTCAAGTCCCTTATATTCAGTAAACTTCTTGCTCATTACAAATTGCATTCTAAAAAATAATCTGCGAATGTAAGGATTTTTTTTAAGGAATGGGAATAATCATCAAAGTTGCGCAAGAAATAACGTTTTCATAAAAAACAGCAATCAATTTTGTTAAAAACACCTCATAATGTTGAATAAATTATAAAATCAAAAACCTCAAAACAGCTACTCCCTATAGCTTCGTTTATAGCTAAAGGAAAAGTACCAAAATAATGACTTTAAACTTTTACGTAAGTTTGTAGCAAACCGTATCTAAATCATGAAAAAATTCTCATTCATGCTATTTGCCTTTCTATTCCTTATCTCGGCAAAAGCACAGGACTTTAAAACACTAACCTACTTTGTAAACGACTCCACAGAACTGGAGCTCGACCTTTTCCTGCCAAAAACTCAGGGAAAAGAAAAAAAGCCATTACTTATACACGTTCATGGCGGAGGCTTTGCCGGAGGGACACGCGAATGGGGGCATACCATTGCAAAACAGGCAGCATCACAGGGCTATGCGGCAGCATCTATAAGCTACACGCTTTACATGAAAAACCGCAAGTTTAGCTGTGACGGCATCCTGACCGAAAAAGTAAAAGCCATACAAATAGCTGCAAACCAGTTATGGCAGGCTACCTTATACTTTATTAACAACAGTGAAAAATACAATATCGATACTGCAAAAATATTCATATCGGGCAGCAGTGCCGGTGCCGAAACCGCACTACATGCAGCCTATTGGGACAGGGATATAATGGGACTTTACCCTAATAAACTCCCAAAAAATTTTAAATATGCCGGAGTTACATCGGGTGCCGGTGCTATTATGGATATTAACCTCATCACAAAAGAGTGTGTTATCCCTACACTTCTTTTCCACGGAAGTTGTGACACTACAGTACCTTACGGGACAGCAGCACATCATTATTGTCCTACAAATGCTTCAGGATGGCTTATGCTTTTTGGGTCATACTCTATTTACAATCACATTATTGGCCTTAACGGAAGTACTAAACTGGTAACCTATTGCAATGGCGGACACGAATACAGTGACGAGCTGTTTGGCAAGGATCCGCAAACCGTTGTAGACTTTATGAACAATGTACTGAATAATAAAAAAGAGCAGTCGCACGTAATTGTTGCCACAAATAAAGAGTGCAAAAAAGGGAACGGGTATAGTTTTTGTGACTAACCCCATATAAATTTTACTGTGATGAAAATAGAAATATGGAGTGACATTATGTGTCCCTTTTGCTACATTGGCAAAAGAAGATTTGAAGAGGCCCTTGCTACTTTTGAATGGAAAAATGGCGTGGAAATAGAATGGAAAAGCTTTTTGCTTTCGCCTGAACTTAAAACCGACCCAAACAAAAACATACACGAGTACTTAGCCGAACATAAAAACATTAGCCTTGAGGAAGCAAAAGGCATGAACGATTATGTAACCAATATGGCAGCACAGGTAGGACTTACCTATAACTTTGACAAAGCTATACCTGCCAATAGTTTTAATGCACATCGTTTTTTACATTTTGCTAAAAAACACGGTAAGCAAAACGAGGCAGAGGAAAGACTGTTTAAGGCTTATTTTACAGAAGGGAAAAACATTGATGATGCCCAAACGCTTTTACTACTGGCTATAGAACTGGAACTGGATGCCAATAAACTTGCCGATGCTATGAATAACGGTGAGTTTACAAATGATGTTATAGCCGATATAAACGAGGCACAACAGCTGGGTGTACGAGGAGTACCATTTTTCGTATTTAACCGTAAATATGCCGTATCAGGAGCTCAGGAAAGCGAAGCCTTTACACAAACACTGGAAAAAGCCTTTGAAGAATGGCAGGCTTGTCAGCCTAAAACCTCTTTTGAGACCATAAAAGGGGAAAGCTGTGATATTGACGGCAACTGTGATTAACTGAATACTTCTTTAAGAACATCAAGCGATTTAGGCCTTTTAAAACCATCCAGATGAAAAGCATAATAATCCAACAGGATTTTCAACAAAGCCTGTCGCTCACTTACATGAAAGCTTTTGGCACTATTGTCTAACTTTAGTGTCATCAGCCTTTTTAGTAACAGGGTTTCATTTGCCGTAAGACAGCTTACCGACGGAAATTGGGTAAACACCCCCTCGGTCATTTCAAAGTAATCATCTTCCTCATCTGATTTTTGCGGAAAAAAGCCCAAAAACTTTGTAACTTCCATCATTAATATCAAATGGAAATTAGCTATCTCATCATGGCTGTCCAGCCACAATAGAGCGGTTTCCAGAAAATGATACAGGCTTTCATTTTTTTCTTCTTCCCTAATGCAATGGTGCAGCATTTCCGAAAGAAACATAACTATAGTGGTCTTGGCAATATCAGTATTTACTGTGTAATAAGGGTGAGCCAGCTTTACCTCCTTAAAGTATTCCAAACTGCCTTTGTTTTTATGGACAGCCTCTATTTCAAGTATATTTAACGGTTGAAAAAAAGCGATTTTCTGGCTACTTTTCCTATTTGAAAAAGCATCTCTGATAAAGTATGACTTTAGTCCGTCACTTTCGGTAAAGCATTTTACTATCAGGCTTTTTTCCTGATAGCGCAGCGAACTTATTACTATTGCTTTTGTTTTTACCAGCACCTTATTGTCCTCTAATTATCATTACCTTTTTCACTTTGGTTTTGGTTCCGTCATCAGATGATATAAAAATCATATATACACCCGATGCCACTTTATATTTACCAAAAGCTTTGGTATCCCAGGTAACAGTACCACCCTGTGAAGTGGTTTCGTACACTAAATTCCCCTCAATATCGGTTATTTTAAGGTTTACCTTATCCATAAGTCCGCTTATGGTAACATCACCGGCAAACTCCGGTCGTACCGGATTAGGGTATACATAAACATTATTAAGATCGTCTTCACCTGCAGTAGAATTCCCTAAATAAGAAACCATTCCTTTTTCGGTAGCAAAAAACACTTCACCCGTTACAGGATCGAGCTCTATATCCAAAATCGAGTTACTTGGAAGCGGAGAGTTTTGTTTTGTAAAATGAAACAGGGTTTGCTGCCCGTTAGACGACACTAAAAAAGCACCCGATCCTCCTGTAGCAATCCATTTGTTATTAGCCCCGTCTACAACAATATCATTTATAACCTGCTCATACATTAGTTCCTGAGCCAGTCCGTCTTCAAGAATAATTATAGAGTTCGTGCTTATTTCATTTTCGGTAACAAATCGCTCCACACTAGAAACTACCCTTAACCCTCTCACGGTACCTACCCACAATTGATTACGGTTATCTATAGTAAGGCACTTTACATAATCACTAGGCAAATTACTTGCATCCCCCCTAATCACCACAAATTTATTCCCTAAGCTTTCATTAAACGCTATTATACCGTTATTTTCGCTTGGTATCCATTTAGTACCGTTTTTATCAATAACCAAACGACCATAATCATCACCTTCAGGATTAGAGGTTATATCCTCAAAACTATATTCGGCCCACTGCCCGTTTGACCTAAGTACTTTTAAGGGTTTCAGGACAGACGAGTTAGTCATCCATAAATTACCGTTTCTGTCAAACGTAGGCCCATTAATCCTTATACTTTTATAATCAGGCGCAGAAGAGAGTACAAGCGACTCAAGCCCGTTATTACCTGTATTACTGTCGTCATATAAAATTTCGGGCTCTCCACCTGTTAACTTTAAAAGTCCCGACTGATATGAGGCTATATAAACCGGACTTTCCAAACCCGGTTTTACCACTATATCAGATAATGACAGAGGGTATTCCGGAAGTGTATAAAACGGTATATGTTTCCACCCTTCAGATGTAAAACGACTAATCCCTTTAAGGGCATAATCGGGAGTATAAAAAATATTATAACCTCCATATACAGCCCATAGGTTATTTGCCGATTTTTCTAATGAAAAAATCCTGTTCTCAAGCGGCCCGTCCGGAGTTATATCTACAAAAAACGACAAGTTATTCAGCGCAGCCGTAAACAACCCTGAATTGGTTGTACCCGTATAAATTTTTTCATTTACAATAGTAGTACAGCTAAAAGTAACATCGGCAATAGGAATAGAATCTATTGTATGCATAAGCATAAGCTGCTCGTTATACACATCTATAAGCCCGGGAGTAGTAATAATAAGATAACCTCCTGCCGAACGAAAATCGACAACAGCTTCGGGCATGGCTGTAAAAAAGGAGAAAGTATCATTTAGAAGCCTGTAAACCGTCCCTATAGCATCAGTAGCAAATAAATTCCCTGCAAAAGATACAACACCTGTATACTGACCTGAAGCAAACTCATTCCATTGACTGAAGTCGTTAAGGTTTGGATTAGTATACACAGCTCTTCTTATACCATTTTCGGCTGTTGCAGCATATATATACCCGTTATATACCGCACTTTGTTTTACGGCTATTTCAGCTCCATTTGGCCCCAAATAATAGGTATCTCCAAACTCGAGTGTTTGAAGGTTAAATACCGCTATCCCAAAATCACATGAAATATATGCCTTCCCTTCATATTCATAAATATGATTTATTTTCTTTTTGTTTTGGGCAACCGTAGTTTCCTCCACAATATCAATAACATTTAATATGGAGTTATCATCGTTAATAACCAGTAGTAAACCATTCTCATTACCCACCAGTGTTTTACTGTAACCATTACTATGGTAAATAGCAGTAATATTTTCGGTTTTAAGTCCGTCAACAGAGGTAAAGGTACCCAACTCATTAGTTAGTACATTGTAAGAGAAAGCACCAACCTCGCCCGCAGCAAATACCCTGCTTGGACTATTAGTGATATCAACAATCTGGTTGTACGAAAAATAGCTTCTCCAGCTTTGGTTAGACTGGGCAAAAGCCATTGTATAAATAGAAAGTATAAGTATGGTTAAAACCCTTTTCATCAGTGATTATTTACTCAGCAAATATAGGTAAAACGCTTTTATCGTCTTTTTTGTATACGGTTAATAAAAAAAGCCCTCCTTAAACAATGGAGGGCTTTTAAATATATTAGTTTGGGTTGTTACTAAACTACTCCCTGAGCCAGCATAGCATCGGCTACTTTTACAAATCCGGCAATGTTAGCACCTTTTACATAATCAGTAAAACCATTTGCATCTTTACCATACGTAATACAAGCCTCATGGATATCTGCCATGATATCTTTAAGCCTTTGGTCTACCTCTTCTCTTGTCCAGCTTAGACGAAGTGAATTTTGAGACATTTCAAGACCAGAAGTAGCCACACCACCTGCATTTGACGCCTTACCAGGAGCAAATAATATTTTTGCATCATGGAAAGCTTCAACAGCCTCAGGAGTACAAGGCATGTTTGCGCCTTCTGCCACACAGTGACATCCGCTTGCTAAAAGTTGCTTAGCTGCATCTCCGTCAAGTTCATTTTGGGTAGCACATGGCAATGCCACGTCACATTTAACTTCCCACGGCTTACCTCCTTCAACAAACTTAGCTTCCGGATACCTGTCAAGATATTCGCTTATTCTGCCATACTTAACATTTTTGATTTCCATAATGTAAGCCAGCTTATCTTCGTTAAGACCATCGGCATCATAAATGTAACCTGAAGAATCTGACATGGTAACGACCTTACCACCCAGTTGCATTACCTTTTCGGCAGCATACTGCGCTACGTTACCCGAACCAGAAATAACCACAGTTTTACCAATAAAGCTTTCGTGAATGGTAGAAAGCATACTTTGTGCAAAATATACACAACCGTAACCTGTAGCTTCAGGACGTATTAGCGATCCGCCAAAAGTGATTCCTTTTCCTGTAAGTACACCGGTAAACTCATTTCTAAGTCTTTTGTACTGACCGAATAAATAACCTACCTCACGACCTCCAACACCAATATCACCCGCAGGCACATCGGTATCAGGACCTATATGCTTTGAAAGTTCTGTCATAAAGCTTTGACAGAATTTCATAATCTCATTATCTGATTTTCCTTTAGGATCAAAATCAGAACCTCCTTTACCACCACCCATAGGTAATGTGGTTAAGCTGTTTTTAAACGTTTGCTCAAACGCTAAGAACTTTAATATACTTAGGTTTACAGACGGGTGAAAACGAAGACCTCCTTTGTATGGGCCTATTGCCGAATTCATTTGGATTCTGTACCCTCTGTTTACCTGTATCTGACCTTTATCGTCAAGCCAGTTTACACGAAACATCACAACTCTTTCAGGCTCTGCCATTCTTTCCAAAAGCATTTTGCCCTGGTATTTTGGGTTATTCTCTATAAAAGGAATAACTGTTTCGGCTACCTCCCTAACAGCCTGCATAAATTCAGGCTCATTTGGATTTCTTTTTGAAACTGATTCAATAAAAGTTTCTATGCTTCCACTCATAACTTTAGAAGTTTTTTAATATTTAAGAAAACGTTTTCGTTAACGGCGCAAATATACATTATTCTCTTAAAAAACAAAGGTAGATATTTGACTTTTAACCGCTTACAAAAAAAACCTTAAAAACAGCTATTAATGAAGGGATTAACCCAGTGCCTGGCGTAAATCTTCCAGTAAATCTTCGGCATCTTCAACCCCTACACTTAGCCTTACAAGGTCATCTGTAATACCTATTTCTTTCCTTTTGTCTTCCGGAATTGACGCATGCGTCATTAAAGCCGGATGGTTTGCCAGCGACTCTACCCCTCCTAACGATTCTGCAAGAGTAAATACCCTTACACTTTCCAGGAACTTAATTGCATCTTCCTTTTTACCTGATTCAAACGTGAATGATACCATTCCGCCGAAACCGCCCTGCATCTGTTTTTTTGCAATATGATAAAATGGATTATTTTCCAGTCCCGGGTAATAAACCGCTTTTACTTTAGGGTGATTGCTAAGGAAATTAGCAACTTTTTCACCATTTTCACAGTGGCGTTGCATCCTTAAGTGTAATGTTTTAATCCCCCTTAGTACAAGGTAAGAATCCTGCGGCCCAAGTGTACCTCCTGTTGCAAACTGTGCAAAGTGAAGTTTCTCACCCAGCTGCTCGTCTTTCACGATAAGTGCTCCCGCAATAACATCACTGTGACCTCCAAGATATTTTGTTGCCGAGTGCATTACAATATCAGCACCCATATCTAATGGCCTTTGCAGGTATGGAGTGGCAAAAGTATTATCTACCGCAAAAAGCAGGTTTTTCTCTTTTGTAATTTTGGCTATAGCCTCAATATCGGCCAGTTTCATTAACGGGTTTGTAGGTGTTTCAACCCAAACCAGTTTGGTATTTTCGTTAATAAGCGACTTAAATTTATCAAGGTCATTCATGTCCACAAAATGGAACTTGATACCAAACTCCTGGTAAATTTTGGAGAACATCCTGTAAGTACCGCCATAAAGGTCGTCCATAGCAATAACCTCATCATTAGGCTTAAGCAGTTTAAGCACACAGTCGGTCGCTGCTAAACCAGATGAAAATGCAAGTCCGCGTGTTCCGTTTTCTATGCTTGCCAAAGCGTTTTCTAATGCTGTTCTTGTTGGGTTTGCAGCCCTGCTGTATTCGTATCCGCCATGTACCCCCGGACTCTTTTGTGCGAAAGTCGAGGTTTGGTAAACCGGCGGCATTACTGCTCCTGTAGCAGGGTCAGGGTGCTGTCCGCCATGAATAGTTTTAGTGTTAAATTTCATATAATTAATTATTCTTTATCCGTATACTAGGCAAATTTACTGTAATTTAGTTGACCCTGTATAGAAACAGCACTCTTTTGCAAAACAATAACATTTAAAACATGGCAAAACACTTAACCTTACTATTGGCCGCATTTATGCTTTTTAGCTGTGGCAAGGACAAGAAAAACAATGATGAAGAAGTACTAAACGAAGAAAAGCCTGCATTGGCTTTCTCTACAAAAAACTACTATAAAAAAACATCACTGCCATGTGAAGAGTATTGCCCAAGCGTAACCATTAATGTGCCTGAAGCCGAAAACGTACCTGTTGTTGCCGACAGCATTAACAATAAAATATTCAATACGGTAAGAGGTATTGTTTACTTAGGTGAAACCCCATATGAAGCGGATAATTATGAAGATTTAATGGCATCTTTCCTTGGGTCGTATGAAGAACTTAAAAAGGAATTCCCTAATGACCCTATGGCAGGGTTTGAAGCTAAGATAGATGCATCGGTTGATTATACCTCTGACAAGATAATAAACGTAAAAATGAATCATTACACCTTTACCGGTGGTGCTCACGGTTACGGAGGTGAGCGTTCACTGCTTTTTGATGCCGAAACAGGCAAAAGCCTTAGCTATGAAGACATTTTTACCAATGTGGATAGCTTTAGGCAGTTTGCTGAGGGAAAATTCAGGGAGAAATTTAATATTCCTGCAGGAAAATCTATTAACGCAACAGGTTTCCTGTTTGAGAACGATAAGTTCGTATTACCGCAAAACATTTTCTTTAAGGAAAACGGACTACTATTGTTCTACAATTCTTACGAAATATCATCTTACGCCGAAGGGCAAAAGGAACTGCTTTTACCCTACAGCGAAGTAAATGAATATCTTAAAGTTAAATAAACTTTTTTAACTGCATCATTATACCAAGATGTATACCCTCGTGGTAGTTGTTAAACGTAATGGCATCTTCTACCGAAGAGAGTTCAAAGCCCAGCTCTGACTTCCTTGCATTATATGTTGTAAATACACCATTTTTATAATCGTCTTCTGTTTTCTCAATCGTAGAGAACAGAAGATTTTTTATTTCGTTTACTTCCTCCTGTGTTACATCGGTTTCAGGTTTACTACCACGTCTGTATTTTGCCAGTAGTTCTTCACTAACATCCATAGGTAATCCGGCACCGCCATATACCAGTATTTGCTGTGATACCATAATATGACCTATGTTCCATATTAGGTTATTATTAAAGCCCTGCGGTATTTTATTAAGCTGTTCCAGCGTATAGCTTTCCAGCCATTCTGTATATATCTCCCTGCTGGTACGGGTCACTTTAAAAGAAGTTTCCATTGATTAATTTATATAAGTTTATCCTATTTATATGCTTCTAAATATCTTTTTAAATCACTAAATTTTTCATCACTCCAAAGCTTTCCCCATTTGTCTTCATCTGTATCATTTAAAAACTCCTCTGGCAATGTAACTTCTATCTTATGCTTAGCTAAAATTGCCATACATCGCTGAGTTGCCAAAAGAGGCTCATTAGTGCATGCTCCATACATATCAGCCATACCAATTTCCGAGGCATTATCTATAAGTTTTTGAAAATCATCTCTAAGTTTTAGAGGAATACTGTTTTCAACTGACTGCGGCAAAGGCTCCCCCCTACCAACAATGTTCACTTTTAATCCTTCGTCTTCCCACTCAGGCAAATTATCTGTAATAAGAATACTCAGTAAATAACTAACAAACTCATCAATGTCTTGATGTTGTATATCATACTTCTTACAAAAGCAAACAATACACAAAGCGCCTATTAATTGCTGCTCCCTTATTTTTAAATCAGAGATTTTCATTGATTTCGTTAATCATTTTTTACTGCTTTTGAGCAAAATTTATTTTTTCATAAAAGTACTATATCCTTAATTATAAAACATCTTACTTTTGCAAACAAGTATAAAAACATAACATGAAAAAGATATACTACCTTAAAACCTGCGATACCTGTAAAAAGATAATCAAGTCATTACCTAATACCGATGGTTTTATTTTACAGGACATTAAAGAGGAGCCTATTACCGTAAAGCAACTGGAAGAGATGCATGCCCTAACCGGAAGTTACGAGAAACTTTTTAGTAAGAGGGCCAAACTTTATAAGGAACGTGGCATGAAAGACATGACCCTTACCGAAAACGACTTTAAGCAATATATACTGGAGCACTACACATTTTTAAGCCGCCCTGTTATCATTGCAAACAATAAGATATTTGTAGGCAACAGTCCTAAAAACGTAACCGCTGCCATTGAGTACCTAAGTAATGAATAAACGCTTTTTGGCCTTAACAGCTGCCACGATGGTATCTGTTATTTATGGTGTTACTTTTACTATTGCTAAAGATGTAATGCCGGGTTTTATTAAGCCTTTCGGGTTTATTGCACTTCGCGTAGGCGGATCGGTTATACTTTTCTGGCTTGTGGCTCTTTTTGCTACAAAACAAAAAATAGCCTTTAAAGATTTCCCTCGTATTATAGCTGCTGCCTTTTTTGGCGTGGCTTTCAATATGCTCACCTTTTTTGAAGGACTTAGCCAAACATCGCCCATAATGGCATCGGTACTTATGGTTACTACTCCTATGATAGTATTGGTACTAAGTGCTATTATCATGAAGGAAAAAATAGTCCGTAAAAAAGTGGGCGGTATACTGCTGGGACTTGTGGGTACTGTAATGCTGATACTTTACGGTAAAACCATTAGTAGCGGAGGTAACGAACTATGGGGTAATTTCCTGGTTTTTGTAAATGCCGTTTCTTACGGACTTTACCTTATTGTGGTTAAAAAACTCATGGACAAATACAATCCGTTTGCTTTTGTAAAATGGATTTACCTGTTTGGTTTTATCATGGTACTGCCTTTTGGCTGGGAACAGTTATCGCAGGTACAATGGGAACTTATGCCGGGCGACATTACTATAAAAGTTGGTTTTGTGGTATTTTTTTCCACTTTTTTAACTTACCTGCTTAACCTGCTTTCCATGAAAGAACTAAAGCCTACAACCGTTGCCGTTTTTATTTACCTTCAACCTTTATTTGCTACTGTTTTTGCTGTAAGCCTAGGGAAAGACACCCTTAATCCGGTTAAAATAATATCGGCTGCCTTAATATTTGCCGGAGTATACCTGGTAACGGTTCCGCCTAAAAAAGTAGTCATAAAACAAACTGCAAAAAGTGATATTTAACTCATAACCGTGCGTTTGTGAATTTTACTTAACTTTGTGTGCACAAATTTTTTTGTATGATACAATCTATGACGGGTTTTGGAAAGTCATCTTTACAACTACCCACAAAAAAAATTACTGTTGAGATAAAATCCCTAAACAGCAAAGGACTTGATTTAAGCGTAAGAATGCCATCGGCATATCGTGAAATGGAACTGAAACTACGCAATCAGATTGCCCAGAGGCTGGAAAGAGGTAAAGTAGACTTTTCCCTGTTTGTAGAAGTAACAGGTGAAGAGACTTCGTCAAAAGTAAACATCCCTATCGTTAAGGCTTATATAAACCAAATGAAAGAGATAGTAGACGGTGATGAGACCGAACTGCTTAAAATGGCCGTACGTATGCCCGATGCTCTTAAAACAGAGCGCGAGGAAATAGACGAAAACGAATGGAGCAGTATTCAGGGAGTTGTTGACCAGGCCCTTGATAACATTCAGAATTTCCGTGTTTCTGAAGGTATTGCTCTTGAAAAAGAGTTTCTTGTAAGGGTGTCAAACATCCTTAGACTGATGAAAGAAACGGTTTCGTATGACAATGAGCGTATAGAAAACGTAAAAACCAAACTAAGCAACGCTATTGCTGAGCTTGAGGTTAATGTAGACGAGAACCGCTTTGAGCAGGAACTTATATACTACCTTGAGAAAATGGATATTACCGAGGAAAAGGTAAGACTGGAAAACCACCTTAACTACTTTATGGAAACCCTTGCCGGTAATGAGGCAAACGGACGTAAGCTTGGTTTCATTACTCAGGAAATAGGTCGTGAAATAAACACTATGGGCTCTAAGTCTAACCACGCACAAATGCAAAAGCTGGTAGTACAGATGAAAGACGAGCTGGAAAAGATTAAAGAACAGGTTTTAAATATTTTATAATAACGGCACTGCCGTAAGATTACACATGAACAAAGGCAAACTGATAGTATTTTCCGCTCCGTCGGGGTCGGGTAAAACCACCATTGTAAGACACCTTTTGGCACAACCCGAACTTAATTTGGAGTTCTCCATTTCGGCAGCTACCAGAAGTGCAAGGGACGGCGAAGAAAACGGAAAAGACTATTACTTTATATCACTTGAAGAGTTTAAAAAACATATTAAGCAGGAAGACTTCGTAGAATGGGAAGAGGTATACCGTGATAATTTTTACGGCACACTTAAAAGCGAGGTAGAACGCATATGGGCACAGGGCAAGAATGTGATTTTTGATATTGATGTAGCCGGAGGACTTCGCATCAAAAAGAAATTCCCCGAAGAAACTCTTGCTGTTT
Source organism: Flavobacterium beibuense F44-8 (assembly GCF_000769915.1). Taxonomy (GTDB): domain Bacteria; phylum Bacteroidota; class Bacteroidia; order Flavobacteriales; family Flavobacteriaceae; genus Flavobacterium; species Flavobacterium beibuense. Next base: position 42,966 of record NZ_JRLV01000008.1, on the reverse strand, counting down.
TTGTTAAACCGCCAAGTATCGACGAACTGAAAAGACGCCTTAAAAACCGTTCGACCGAAAGTGAGGACAAAATTAATATGCGTATCGCAAAGGCATCTGTAGAATTAGCTACAGCCCCTCAGTTTGATACCATTATTAAAAATTATGACTTAGATACTGCCAAGCAAGATGCCTATAACCTTGTAAAAGAGTTTATAAAATAAAGCAACCTTTATGACAGAAGAGATTAAAAGAAACCACAAAGCATTGAGTAATATCTTTGCTTTAATTTTTTCTATCACTTTTGGTTTATCTTTTATTGTAATAGTATCAACGGGGAACCTGAGCCTTAAACCGTTATTATATTCAGCTGTTGCGACATTTGCGTTTGCTTTATTTGTTCCCCTATACCTGCTGATTCTTTTTTATATAGCAGGTAAAAAGGAAAAAAGATTTTTTTCAGAAAGTCCGTACAACTATATTGAACAAAACCTTATTGAGTATAGTTACGATAAAAAGAACAGGTTTAGTTTCTGTAAAAAACAGCATGTATTTAATCATAAAGGCTTAAAATACACAGCTGTGTTTTATACAAATGTGTATAAAACTGTTTATGGTGATCTTTTGCTAATAATTAAGCATGAGGATAACGATATTAATATTGTTCACCCAATTGATTACAAGAATCAAAAATTCAGTGAAAAAGAATTTATTGAAGAACTTGATAATATAAAAACTGATGAAAGTAGGATTGTACTTCGGGACATTTAATCCCATACATACAGGACATTTGATAATCGCCAATCACATGGCCGAGTTTACCGACTTGGATCAGGTATGGCTGGTAGTTACCCCACACAATCCGCTTAAAAAGAAAAGTACGCTGCTGGAAGACCATCACCGCCTGGAAATGGTTTTCCTGGCAACCGAAACTTACGACAGACTAAAGCCTACCGATATTGAGTTTCGACTGCCACAGCCTAACTATACCGTGCATACACTGGCACACCTGCAGGAAAAATTCCCTTCGTATGAGTTTTCCCTGATTATGGGAGAAGACAACCTTAATTCCCTTCACAAATGGAAGAATTATGAAGTCATACTGGAAAACCATGATATTTATGTATACCCGCGTATTAATAACGAAAATGCCAACGAGGAGCTTATAAACAATCATAAAATCCATAAAATTGATGCTCCGGTTATTGAGATCTCTTCTACTTTTATACGTAACAGTATAAGGGACGGGAAAGAGGTAAGACCTTTACTGCCTCAAAAGGTTTGGGAATATATAGACCATAATCTTTTCTACAAAAAATAGCTTCTGTTTAAAAACAGCTATAAAACAGACACTTAACATTCCATTATCAGCAAATCTTAAGGTATTTCGTAACTTTGGGTAAAATACATTTATAATCATGCTGAATTTTGAACTTTATAACCCTGTCAATATGGTATTTGGCAAGGGACAAATCGCAAAACTATCTAAACTTATACCTCAAAATGCAAAGGTTCTTTTGGCCTATGGCGGCGGAAGTATTTTTAAAAACGGCGTGCATGCCCAGGTTACCGAAGCCTTAAAAGGATATGAGGTTACCGAGTTTGGCGGTATTGAGCCAAACCCACGTTATGAAACCCTTATGAAAGCAGTTACATTAATCCGTGAAAAGAAACTGGATTATATACTGGCTGTAGGCGGTGGATCGGTAATAGACGGGGTAAAATTTATCTCGGCTGCCGTAAACTTTGAAGGTGACCCTGTTGATATTCTGGTAAAAAGAATACGCATTGAAAACAACGCTATGCCATTTGGCACCGTGCTTACCCTTCCTGCCACAGGTAGCGAAATGAATTCGGGGGCAGTAGTAACTATTGAAAAAACACAGGAAAAACTATCCTTTGGAGGTCCGGCTGTATTCCCGCAGTTCTCCATTTGTGACCCTACGGTTATTGCATCACTACCTAAAAGACAGTTACAAAACGGAGTAATAGATGCCTATACCCATGTAATGGAACAGTACTTAACTTATCCTCATGATGCTTTGCTTCAGGATCGTTTTGCCGAAAGCATATTGCAAACTTTAATCGAGATAGGCCCTGATGTTGTTGAGAACCCAACAGATTACAAACTGGCATCAAACTTTATGTGGAGCTGTACTATGGCACTTAACGGACTTATCCAGAAAGGCGTACCTACCGATTGGGCTACGCACATGATAGGTCATGAACTTACGGCTCTTTATGAAATAGACCATGCCAGAACACTTGCCATAATAGGTCCAAACCTATACAGGGTAATGTTTGACTCCAAAAAGGAAAAACTGGCTCAGTATGGTAAAAGAGTTTGGGGCATTACCTCAGGTAATATAGATGAGGCTGCAACACAGGCTATTGAGAAAACCGTTCAGTTTTTCCATACTATGGGTATGGAAACCAAAATATCAAACTATACAGCCGACTATGAAAAGACGGCCGAGTTTATAGTAAAACGTTTTGAGGAACGCGGCTGGAAAGGACTTGGGGAACGCCAAAACGTTACTCCCGAAAAAGTGAAGGCCATTGTTGAAATGAGTTACTAAAAAAATAAAAGGCATTCCGGCTACACCGTGAATGCCTTTTAAAACACCAAAAACAAAAAATTTAACTAACCTTGTTGTAAACTTCGTCTAAAACAAAATTCTATTAAATAACGCACCCGTCTCAACTTAAATTGTATTGAAAGCACTTAATTATATGTTAATATTTACGAATATGCCATTTTACCAATAATGCTAACCTAAAAAGCCATTGGCACATGCCTTATTTTTAAGTACATTTGGGCTTTGCAAAAAACAAACAAAATGAATGATACTCCTAAGTTCGCTGTAATAGGTGGTGGAAGCTGGGCAACAGCAATCACAAAGATGCTTTGTGAAAATGTTAGTGATGTTGCCTGGTATATGAGGAGCACCTATGCCATTGAACATATAAGGCTGCAAAAGCACAACCCGAACTACCTTAGCTCGGTTGAATTTGACACCGAAAAACTTAAGCTTACAAACGATATTAATGAGGCGGTAGCTTATGCCGATTATATAATTTTTGCCATACCGTCGGCTTTTTTAAGTACCGAACTGGAAAAACTTACAGAAAGCCTTGACGGAAAAGTTATTTTCTCTGCCATTAAAGGTATTGTACCGGAAACCAGCCTTATTGTGGGTGAACACTTCCATGAAAAATACAATATCCCTTATGACAACATAGGGGTTATAACAGGCCCATGCCACGCTGAAGAGGTTGCATTGGAAAGACTTTCGTATCTTACCATTGCCTGCGGCGACCAGAAAAAGGCTAAGGTAATGGCTAAAAACCTTAACAGCTATTACATTAAAACCAAAATATCTGACGATATTGTAGGTACCGAATATGCAGCCATGCTTAAAAATATTTATGCTATTGCTGCCGGTATTGCACACGGACTGGGTTATGGTGATAACTTCCAGGCGCTGTTAATGAGTAATGCCATAAGGGAAATGAAAAAGTTTATACGCAAAGTGCATAAAATGAAACGTAATATAAACAATTCGGCTTACCTGGGTGACCTTCTGGTTACTGGATATTCAGTTTTTTCAAGAAACAGGATGTTTGGTAACATGATAGGAAAGGGCTACACGGTAAAATCGGCCATGATGGAAATGAGCATGGTTGCCGAAGGATATTATGCTACAAAAAGTGCTTTTAACCTAAATGAGGAATACAAAGCAAAAACCCCTATTATAGATGCTGTTTACAGTATTTTATATGAAGGAAAAGATGCTAAACCCGTATTTAAAAAGCTTACAGATAAACTGGATTAAAACAACTACCCATGAACCATGACCATCTTATAAATCATCCGGGGATATTAACCGGGTTTACCATTCTTGTTGTCGTGATGCTACTGCTTGACCTTGGTGTTTTTAACAAAAAAAGCCACGAAATAAGCAACAGGGAAGCATTAACATGGTCTATTGTATGGATATCGCTGGCTATGGCCTTTAGCGGGGTAATTTATTATTTAATGGGCTTCCAGCAGTTTGCACAGTTTCAAAGTGCTTACTGGATAGAAAAAGCCCTATCGGTAGATAATCTCTTTGTATTCATTATGGTTTTCGGGTTCTTTAATGTTCCAAAGTACCTGCATCATAAAGTGCTGTTTTGGGGTATTATTGGTGCGCTTGTATTCCGTGCTATATTCATATTTACGGGCGTAGAGCTTATAAACATGACCTATTTGCCCGAAATGGAAATTTTCGGACAAATGGTAAGCGTCAATGTAGTTTTAACCTTATTTGGCTTCTTTTTGCTTTTTGCCGGAATCAAATCGTGGGGGGCGCATGAGGATGATGACGAAAACAAAGATTTCTCCAAGAGTCCGGGTGCCAAACTGATATACCGCTTCTTTAAAGTTACCAAAGACTTTGAAGGCGACCGCTTTTTTGTAATAAAGGAAGGGGTAAGAATAGCTACTCCCCTTTTGGTTGTAGTAACCGTTATTGAGTTTACCGACCTGCTTTTTGCAGTAGATTCTATCCCTGCAATTTTTGCCATCGCACCGGATGATCCTTTTATTCTTTACACATCAAACATTTTTGCCATACTTGGATTAAGAGCTCTTTACTTTTTACTGGCCAACTTTATGTACATGTTTAGTAAATTACACTATGGCTTAGCTGTTATCCTTTCCTTTATTGGCGTGAAAATGCTTATCAGTCCGTTTTACCATATTTCCTCTCCGGTATCATTAATGGTAGTAGGCGGTGTACTGCTTATATCGGTAATAATCTCGTTTATGTTCCCTGGAGAGCATGAGGAAAAAACCGAAGTGGCTATAAATGAAGAAGACGGCAACTAGGCCATCTTCTTCATTTATTGTTATTACTTAACTGTTATTTCGTCTATAAATATAAATGCCTGCCCGCCGGCACCCTGATGCCATTGCGGCAGTGTACCGAAGTTATAGGCTTTTACTTTTACGTATCGTGCAGTTATATTATTAAGTTCTGCCGTGAAATGTTCTATCACATTATCCTGCCTTGCATCTGTTTTGGTTTCAATGGTTTTTACTAAGGTAAAGTCACTGTTGTTATCCGAAACATAATACTCCACTTTTACAGGCATTAATATCCACGAACGGCTATCCTGCAAAAAGCCAGCTTCGATAGTATTAACAGGCATTTCTTTCTGCAAATCGATTACCGCTTCAAAATCCTGATTTTGATATCCCTGCCAGTCACCTTTACGCCAGTTGGTAGTACCTTCTATCCCGTCTATAAGTCCTTCAGGGCCTCCGGCATGGTACATACTGTTGAATTTAGATTTGGTATCAATAGTATAATCATTTGGCTTATTTACAAAATTGGCTGTAACCACATGGCTTATTTTACGGTTTGTTTCAATATAGGCACGTATTTCACAGCTTTCCGTAACCTCAAAAGGCGCAGTATATTCTTCAAACACCCTGTTTTCATTTTCGTTTAGCGGAGTATTGATAATGTAGTACATTTTCTCTGCACCAAAAGGAGCTTTTAAGGTTACTGTTGTTTCTCCTTTAAACGATTTCCCTTCTGCTTCTATAGCAAGCACCGGAACTATTTTAGTATAAGGCTGAGCCTGAGTACCAACAACAGGATCAACAAACTTAAGGTCTTCCTTATAATCAGACTTTCTTATAACAGCCGTTTTTCGGTTTTCCAAATGTACTTTTGCCTCTGTAAAATACGGTTCAGTTTTTTGCCAGTAATTATCTCCCGGAGTCACATCATACAGTCCTAAACTGCTTAACACATACCAGGCACTCATTTGCCCGCAGTCCTCATTTCCTATAAGTCCGTCGGGTGTGTTTTTATAAAACTCATTCAGTATATAATGTACCTTTTCAGTAGTCTTTTCGGGTTTATCAATATAGTTATACAGGTAAGCCATGTGGTGGCTTGGCTCGTTGCCATGTGCATACTGACCTATAAGACCCGTAACATCTGCCTGATGACGACCAGTTGTTTTACTTGGTAAGCTGAACATTTCATCAAGTTTGGTTTCAAATTTTTTATTTCCGCCATAAGCAGCAATAAGTCCTTCTATATCCTGAGGCACAAAAAAGCTGTACTGCCAGCTGTTGCCTTCGGTAAAGTTATTATTGATTTCACGGGCATCGAAGGGCTTTTCCCAGCCACCGTTCTTTTTAGGACGCATGTGACCCGTTACAGGATCAAAAATATTTTTCCAGTATTGAGAACGCTTCATAAAGTAGTTGTACTCATCTGTCTTACCCAGTATCATTGCCATTTGGGCAATACACCAGTCGTCATAAGCATACTCTACGGTTTTAGATACACTTTCGTGTTCATCATCAATACTTATAAATCCGTTTTCCTTGTAGGCTTCAAGTCCTAAATGATCCAGCATGGCGCTGTGTTTGGCAGCCTCAAAAGCCATTTCGTAATCAAATCCTTCAATTCCCTTAGCCATAGCATCGGCAATAACCGAAACAGAATGGTAACCAATCATACAATCGGTCTCATTACTGGCCAGTTCCCAAACCGGAAGCCTGCCGCCCTGCTCATATTGCTTTATAAACGTATTTATGAAGTCTGACGTGCGTTTTTCATCGATAAGGGTATACAATGGGTGTGCCGCCCTAAAAGTGTCCCACAGCGAGAATACAGTGTAATAATCAAATCCTTCCGCTTTGTGGATAGCATTATCACGCCCACGGTACATACCATCTACATCCATAGCGATGTTAGGCTGCATCATAGTATGATATAAAGCTGTATAAAAAATAGCCAGTTTTTCACTGTCATCTGTAGTCACTTCAATTTTAGAAAGTTCCTTATCCCAAAGTCTTTTAGCTGCCTTTAGGGTCTTTTTAAAGTTGAAACGTGGCATTTCCTCCTTCATATTTTTAGCAGCGCCTTCATAACCTGTTGGCGATAGCGCTACTTTAACCAATAACTTCTCCCCTTTTTTCACTTCTTTACTAAAGCTGATGGCTAATAACGAACCCGCAAAAAATTTATCGGTCACTTTCGCCGGAGCAAAAGCATTGTTGTTTACCGCCGTTACCTTTACAGGAGAACTAAACTCAATTCGGGCATATACATATTGGTCACGTGCCCATGCCGAACTCTCCCTAAGCACCTCAATGGTTTTCTCATCTATAATTCTTACCTCTCCCATTAAGAGCTTATCACGATGGTTAAGGTCCAGTATAATATTAGCCTGACCTTTTTTAGGAAAGGTATACTGATGCAAACCTACCCTTGTTGTTGTAGTAAGTTCAGCTTTTATGCCATCGTCATCAAGAAGTACCGAATAATATCCGGCAGAAGCAGTTTCATTATCATGTGAAAATGAAGAGGAATACTCCCTGGCATCCAGTTTTGGTTCACCCATAGTGGGCATCAGCATAATATCACCAAAGTCTGAAACCCCTGTACCATTAAGATGGGTATGTGAAAAACCGTAGATAACCGAATCAGAGTAATGGTAGCCTCCGCAACCGTCCCAACTACCGTCAATACGGGTATCAGGGCTTAACTGCACCATACCGAAAGGCACTGTAGCCCCCGGAAAAGTGTGGCCATGACCACCTGTCCCTATAAACGGATTTACATATTGAGAATAATTGCTCGACTGGGAAAAAACAGCCGTAGTAAACAGCAGTAAAAGCAGTAATAATGATTTATTCATTTTTTAGCTAAAAATTTTGATAAAGATGAAAAAATTACCTCATAAAACCAACGCTTACTGCGTATAATAAAAAAGCTCCGGGATTTCCGGAGCTTTTTTATTATGTTTTGCATGCTTATTTGCTAAGAATACCTTTTTTCTCAATAACAGGCAGTTCCTCCACATCATCTTCGTTAATAGATCCTGCAATGAAAATATAGTCTTTCTCATACATTACATTGTCTTTAAAATAAGTTACCATAAACTTATTGTGTAACTGTAAAACAGTTTTGTCCATCATTTCGATCTTTACGGCCGAATTTCCCGGTACTTCCTGGTAAGCATGGCGCATCATGGAAGTTTTGCGTTGTTCACCATCAATTACACCATTAGCGTTTGACACCACTATGGCTGTTTCAATTTTGTCTTTGTTATCATTAATCAGATAAGCATACCATGTGTTTTCATTAAAATCTTCATTCCACTCCTGCATAACTGCGACATAAACATTTTCTACCACAGGTATTGTAATATCTTTCCTCATTTTAGTACCTTTAAATTCCTCTAAATTTTTATTAAACATTATTAAACCAAAACACCATGAAAAAAATTTCAGCACTAGCTATTTTGGCCCTATTGGCTTTTACATCATGCAAAAATGGGGAAAAATCGTCGGATGAACAAACCCAAACCGAAACTGTTACCGACACAACAGGCACAGAAAACCCCTCAACATCAGTACCTACAGGGGATAACAGTGAAAATTCTTTAGATTGGACAGGGGTATATAGTGGCACTGTTCCCTGTGCAGATTGCCCCGGAATTGAAATTGAACTACAGATAAACGACAACAACACCTATTCGTTGTCGGAACATTATCTTGAAAAACAGGAAACAGCTAACATGAATACGGGAAGTTTTACCTGGGATGATACCGGAAGTATTATTACCCTGGATGAAAACGGGATGGGAAGAAAGTTTAAGGTTCAGGAAAACAGCATTAAGGTACTCGCCCCGGATGGCACTGCTATAGAAGGCGAACAAAAAGAAAAATATACTCTTAAAAAAGTAGGATAAACAAAAAGGCCCGCAGTTGCGGGCCTTTTAATTATATGCTTGATTTGAATTGCTCAAGGAAACGTACATCGTTCTCATAGAACATCCTGATATCGCCAATTTGGTATAACAGCATCGCTATTCTTTCTATACCCATACCAAAGGCAAAACCATTGTACTTCTCGGCATCAATACCACAGTTTTTAAGCACGTTTGGATCTACCATACCACAACCGCCTATTTCAAGCCATCCGGTACCTTTAGTGATCCTGTAATCGGTTTCTGTTTTAAGTCCCCAGTAAATATCCAGCTCGGCACTTGGCTCAGTAAACGGGAAATATGAAGGGCGTAAACGTATTTTAGATTTACCAAACATCTCTTTTGTAAAATAAAGCAGGGTTTGCTTCAAATCGGCAAAAGAAACATCTTTATCAATATACAAACCTTCAACCTGGTGGAATATACAGTGAGAACGTGCTGAAACAGCCTCATTTCTGAATACTCTTCCCGGAGAAATGGTACGGATAGGCGGTTTGTTTTCCTCCATATAACGGACCTGTACTGATGATGTATGTGTTCTTAAAAGCACATCAGGATTGGTTTGGATAAAAAACGTATCCTGCATGTCTCTTGCCGGATGGTATTCCGGAAGGTTAAGTGCCGTAAAGTTATGCCAGTCATCTTCAATTTCAGGACCTTCAGATACGTTGAACCCAATGTTAGCAAATATATCTATCATTTGGTTTTTCACAATAGATATAGGGTGACGTGACCCTACCTGGAAAGGCTCTCCCGGACGCGAAAGGTCGCCATAAACGCCTTTAGCCTCCTCTTTGCTTTCCATAGCATCCTGAAGTTCGGTAACTTTGTTTTGTACTGCTGATTTGAAGGCGTTAATAACCTGTCCGAATTCTTTTTTCTGCTCGTTTGGAACATTTTTAAATTCGGCCATAAAGTCATTTACAATACCTTTCTTACTCAGAAACTTAATCCTGAATGCTTCCAGCTCTTCCTTGTTTTGGGTTTGAAAAGCTTCGGCTTCAGCAATATAACTTTTAATCTTTTCTATCATCGTTGTTCAGTAAAAGTGTGCAAATTTATGCATTTTAAAAATGATGTGCCACCTATTTTTAGGGTATATTTAATATTTATGGATTATAAACCCAATTATGAAATAAGTCCCTTTTCCAAAAAGTAGTCTACAATAGCACCTTTCATTAAAACAGACTGCTCCCCTGCCTTTAACGGCGGAAGCTCTTCCTTAACCGTATAATGCGGCCATCCGTCTTCGTCAAAATAATCAAATTCATAATAACCATAAGGCTCTAACAGCCTGCAAATGGCAATATGCATAAGGTTGATTTTATCGTCTTTTTTAAACTTGCGTTTAAATTTGCCCAGTTCCTGTACCCCTATAAGGTAAATTATGGCATCGAGATCCAGCATTTCACCATCGGCAAAACGTTTGGATAATATATCTACAAGCTGATCCCAGCGTATCTTTAATTGTTCGTCCCTTGACATTATATCTTTTTTTAAAGCGCAAAGATAGTTACTTGCTTTGTAATTATAAGTAATCGTTGTATTTGGATTATTACCAAAGTCTGCTAACTTTGTTTTCAATGAGTGTTATTGATATTATACTGGGCGGATTACTGCTTTACGGACTTATAAAAGGACTGTGGAGGGGCTTATTTGTAGAACTGGCCTCCCTCGTTTCTCTAATTGCCGGAATTTTTATCGCCCTGAAATTTTCGGGTTTCCTGGCAGGTGTGCTTATCAAGTATGTGGAATGGGAACCACGCTATATATCCATAACTGCATTTTTAATCACTTTTATTGGCGTAGTGCTGGGAATAATACTTCTTGCCAAGTTTTTTACCAAACTGGCCGATTTTGCCAGCATGGGACTGCTTAACCGAATTCTGGGCGGGGTGTTTGGCTTCCTTAAAATGGTTTTGATACTGAGTGTATCCCTTAATTTTTTTCTAAAACTAAACAGCAATAACGTACTGGCTAAGGAAGAGACCTTAGAGGAATCCATCTTTTTTTACCCGATGCTGGAAATATCAAACACCATTTTCCCTATTCTGGAAGAATGGTTTACCGACTTTAAAGAACAGCAGTTACCGGAAGAAAAACCGGAAGTATTTAGCGATGAACAGACTATTTAGTTTTTCAGTTCTTTAATATCGGTATCGCTTATCCAACCTGTTGTTTCGTCTGCAAGTTCGATTTTCTTCCATTTACCCAGTACCTCAACAACATTGACTTTAGAGCCTTCATGCAGTATAAAGGCATCCGGTGCATTTGTTAGTGGTTCACTTTTAACCGATGCTACTTCACTAAACACTATAGCAGGACGCATTTTAGACTCCTGTGTTTTTACAAACACAGCTGATATTATACTGACAGCTATAACTAGTAACGAAAGAAATATCCCTGCAAAAAATATTCTTTTTAGTGCTGTAGATCCCACAAAGTAGTAGCCCACAAAAAACAGCAATACGCCAAAAGCAAAGGCTACAGCTATCCATGCCCAGGTATCATAATGATAAGTGCCTACCATACCGTAAAACAGTTTAGTAAAGCCCACCTTTGGCACTTCCTTAATATCGTCAATAACCATTTTATGAGCGTACCCAAGGTTTATTTTTACATCCTTATTGTTAGGTTTTAACAGCAGGGCTTTCTCATAATTGTAAATAGCCGGAGCTACCTCATTAAGCTTATAGTAGGCATTCCCCAGGTTAAAGTATACTTCGGCCGACTCCTTTCCTTCCTTAAGGATGCTCTCATAACTTTGTACGGCTGCCTGATAATTGCCTTCTCTGTATTGTTCATTACCCTTATCAAATGCCGATTGTGCAGCTATTAGCTGCGTAAAAAACAATAGTATATATGCTAAATTTTTCATTGTATCTCTACTTTGCCTGATTCAAAAAACATGTTAAACCTGTTTCTCTAAAGCGGTTATTACTGTTACCGCACTTTGATAGTCCTGCTGCATTGCTGTACCCGATGACGGTGCATAACGGGCAAACTCACAACTGTCCATTATCTTGATGAAATCGGTTACCGTTTGTGCATCTGCCTTTCGATTAAGTAACAGTTCCTCTATGTTTTGTTTACTCATTTCGGAAGTCTCAATACGCAGCTTGGCCTTAAGGAAATTATGAAGGGCTTTTTCAAGCGCTACATAAAATGCTTCCTTATTACCCAGCTCTTTCTTGGCTGCCGAAAGGTATTTTTTAGCCAGTTTGTTATTCTGTCTTATTTTATTACCTACCACATCACTGTCGTAAGCTTCTTTTTTCTTCCTTGCCAGTACTATTACGGGTATTAACAGGAACGGAACAAACAGCAATGAGTAAAATAATCCCGAACCAAAGAAATCTTCCCTGTCCATAGCCACCAGTTTGGTATCCAGATCCACAAACCTAAACTGCTGTGACGACTGTACCGATTGCTTTTGAACCCCTGTACTGTCTGACGGTGTATTTGAAGCCACGGCATCTCCGGTAGCTTCAATCATAATATCCTGAGAAGTTATGGTTTTATACTTACCTGCCTTTGGATCAAAATACGAGAATGATAGTGGTTTGATAGGGTACTTACCTCTGTTTTGCGGCACTATAGTATAAACATCGGATATTTTACCTGTCATACCTGATAATGGCACCGATACGTTTTCCTTATGCTCAGGATCAAACATATCAAGAGCCGATGGCACTACAGGCTTAGGCAGTGTGAACAGTTTTAGGTTACCTTTTCCGCTAACGGTTACATCCAACTGAAGCGATTCTCCGGTTTCCAGATTGGTTTTGGAAGGTGTTACCTTAAAATCAAAGCTACCTACAGCACCGGTAAAATCATCAGGTCTGCCTTCGTCAGGCAATGCTTTTACGTTAATATATTTACTTCCTGAAGACACTACCTTATCCTCATTGGAATAACTAACAAAACCAAAACGGTTACGCTCTGTAGGTACCTGCAAGGTCACATTAAGCAATAAAGGTTCTATTTCAAGCTTACCGCTTTTTTGCGGATATAGCACTGTTTTTTGTAATACCACATAACGGTACATTTCACCATTATACATCCCCTTTTCTATCTTAAGGTTTTGCGGATCGGTACGATCTGTCTGACTCCAAAAATCGTTGAATTTAGGATTTTCGGTTTCATAGAAATTGGTTACACTACTGTTCTGGCTAACATAAAGCTTATACACCACACTAACAGGTTCGTTAATGTATGGGTTACTGTTACTTACCTCAGCCACAAGGTGAATACCCTCGGCAGCACTTTGCTTAGCCGCTTCAAACGGATCCAAAATCTTAACTGCATCTCCTACAGTAATAGTAACAGGATCTGTTTTATATATTTTACCTTCTATTTCAATACTTGCCGAACCAATGGTAAAAGTACCCTTTGAAGTAGGTATAAGGGTATAATCATAGCTCTTGCTGTAAGTATGCTTACCGTTTACCCACGAATTCCTTATACTTTGCATAGGCCCCTGTGCCCTAAATCCGTTAAAAGAAGGAGGTACAAGGTTATCTCCGTCCTTGTTCATGGTAAAACTTATCCTAAGGCGTTCGTTTACCCCCAGTTTGGTTCGGCTGGGTTCGGCTTTAAACTCAACGTCCTGGGCAAAAACACCCTGCGCAAATAACAATAGTATTAGTAAGATGTATCTTTTCATCGTTTTCAATTCCTTAATCTGAACAATATATATTTTTCAAATAAGTATCCAATCTTTTTAAACTGTTACCAGTCTTTTTCTTCCCTGTTTCTTGGTACGCCTTTTATTTTTTCGGCGTTTATCTTATCCTGGACTTTTTTCTCCTCGTTGTTCATAGCGTCAAGAAGATTTTCCATTCGTTGTTTTGAAGGACTGGCCTGTTGCGGTTTCTGATCCTGATCTCCCTGCTGACCGTCGCCCGGTTTGTTTTCACCTTTATCGTCCTGCTTATCCTTATCTTCTTTACCGCCTTTGTCCTTCTGATCGTCTCCCTTATCCTTTTTAGGGTCGTTACCCTTATCCTCAGGTTTTTTGTTCTTGTCGTCTTTATTATCTCCCGACTGATTTTTATCCTGATTCTTGTCGTTGTGGTCTTTATTCTGATCCTTATTTTCGTCGTTCTTATCCTCGTTCTGGTTTTGATTTTGCGGCGGATTGTTTTTCAGCATTTCCTTCGCTAAAGCAAAATTATAACGCGTTTCCTCATCATAAGGATCATTTCGCAAAGCATTACGATAGGCCTCTACAGCCGTTTGGTAATCCTTTTGCTCCATGAGCATATTACCCAGATTATGATAAGCCCTGTGCTTGTCTTTCTTGGTTTCAGCCTTCTCTATGGCATCAAAATAAGCATACATGGCTTCACTGGGCTTACCCTGCCTGTAAATAGCATTACCAAGATTATACATTGACTGCGGATTGGTAGGATTTTTAGACTGCGAAATCCTGTAATCTGCCTCAGCCTCTACATATTCCTTTTTAGAGAATTCCTTATTCCCTTTTGAAAGGTATTCGTCTTTTTTGTCCTTCTCCTTTTCCTGAGAGAAAGCCACAAGCGAGCATAAAAGCAAACTATATGTTACTAATCCTTTCATTTATTCTTTTTCATTAAAAAGGTTTAACTTCCTTATCCATGCCGTTTTCCTGTCTAAAAGGAAAACATCTATAAACAGCAGTAAAAACGCTGCCCCTAAAAACCACTGGTACTGCGAATCGTAAGTAGCAATTTCTTTCGACTCAAATTCGGTTTTCTCAATATTATCCAGTGCTTTCTTTACATATTCGGTTACGTCCCTGGTATTTCCGCCATAAATATAACCACCGTTAGAACGTTCGGCAATAGTTTTAAGCGCATCAGGGTATAATTTAGTAATTACTACCTCTCCATCCTTATCACGTTTGTAGCTTTCTGTTACACCGTTACGCTTCAGCGGAATGGTTCCTCCTTTTTCGGTACCTACACCAATAGTGATAATTTTTATTCCTTTTTCCTTAGCAGCTTCGGCAGCTTCCATCGATCCTTCTCCATGATCCTCACCGTCACTTATAAGTACAAGCAGTTTACTGGTTTGCGGATCATCATAATAAGTGGTAGCCAACTCTATAGCCTGGCTAAGGGCTGTTCCCTGAGATGAAACCATATCGGTATTCATGTTTTGCAGGTACATTTTTGCCACACTATAATCAGATGTGATAGGCAGTACCGGATAAGCACCTCCCGCATACCCTATTATACCAATCCTGTCGGTCCCCAACTGATTGATGATTTGCGATACTATCTGTTTGGCTTTTTCAAGCCTGTTTGGCGCAATATCTTCGGCAAGCATACTCTTGGATACGTCAATGGCAAAAACAATATCTATACCCTCACGTTTTACAGTTTCGGTTTTCGTCCCTATTTTAGGATTTACCAAAGCCAGTATAATACCCGAAAGTGCCAGCATAAGTACTATAAATTTAAGCACGGGCTTAAACACCGATTTTTCGGGAGTTAATCGCTTCACCAAATCGGCGTCGCCAAACTCACGTTGTTTTTTTCTTTTCCAGTATAAGTTAAAAAGGAACAGCAGTACCAAAACCGGCAGCACTCCAAACAAATACAAATATTTTGACTCGTCTAATTCGTACATAATTAAATAAAACTTCTGTAAACCGTTTTTCTTACAATGATCTCAATAAGCAGCAACCCGAAAGCAAACCACAGGTATGGTCTGTACTTTTCGGTATAATTATAATACTTAAGCTCTTTTATTTCGGTTTTTTCAAGCTTGTTGATCTCATCATAAATTGCCTCCAGCTTGCTGTTTGAATTTGCCCTGAAATACTGACCGTCTGTCTTCTCGGCAATCTCTTTCATAAGTGCCTCATCAAGCTCTACTTTCATGGTTCTGTATACCCATTCTCCGTTTGGCTTTCTTGCATAAGGCATTTCAGCATTACCGTTAGTACCCAGGCCAATGGTATATACCTTTATGCCATACTCCTTAGCAATATCGGCAGCCATTCTTGGGTCAATAAACCCGGCATTGTTTACACCATCGGTAAGCAATATTATGATACGGCTTTTCGCCTTACTTTCCTTTAGCCTGTTAATTGCCGTGGCAAGCCCCACGCCTATACCGGTACCGTCTTCCAGTACCCTGTCGTCATATTTAACCGACTCTATAGCTGCCTTTACCATTTCCTTATCGCTGGTAACAGGGGTTTTAGTGTAACTCTCTCCGGCGTAAACCACAAGTCCGATACGGTCGTTTGGTCGTTCGTCCACAAACTTCTCGGCAACGGTTTTAAGTGCCTCAAGCCTGTTGGGTTTCAAATCTTTCGCCAGCATACTGCCCGAAACATCTATCGCCATAACGATATCAATACCGCGGGTAGTTTTTGTTTTACTGTCCACATCAACACTTCGTGGTCTTGCCATTGCTATAATCATAGCACTTAAAGCCAGTACCCTAAATACAAACAGCATTGGTTTTAATCTTGCCAGCAATGATGGCTTTACTTTAAATCCGTTTACCAAACTTATTTTAAGCGTAGCCGTTTGCTGTTTTCTTTTCCATATATACCATCCTATAGCCAGTGGCAGTAACGTAAGCAGCCAAAAGAAACCGGGATGTAAAAAAGTGACATCTTTCATCTTAGTTTTGTTTTCTGAATTCGACTGAGTTTTTAATTCTGTCCACAATTTTAGGAGCATCCTCATCTGTTGCAGGATACATCATTACTACCTGTTGTATACCGTTTGCCTGTTTGAAATACAGTATCTCATAATCGTATTTCACACCACCATCACCTAATGGATTTGGCATGCTCATACTACCATAAGCCCTTAAGCCTTCGGCACCATCAGGTGTAGTAAAGCTATCCTGTTTTACTAATATATCTTTTGCCTTTAAGGCTTCCCATTGTTTAGACATATCATCAAAAAGCATATCCAGTTTTACATCTGTAGGTTTTTTATAGCTAAGCGTAGAAACCGCCACATAAAAATTACTGAACTGCATACCATAGCTAAACATTTGCATCTCTTTCACAACAGCAATAGCTTCTTTTGGCAAAGTTTTCTCGGCATCCACCCTTTTAAGCACTTTAGGAGTTTCTATAATAACTCCGGGATTACCGTACTGGCTTTTTACCCATTCGGCTTTTAACAACTGGTTTGTAGGCGAGAAATTATCCTTAATAAAGTCGACTCCTTTAAACACTAAAAAGCCTGCAACAAGCAGTACCACTACTCCTATTGAACTTCCAATAATGATATTCTTTTTTCTTTTTGCCTCTTTTTGACGTTGTTTTTCAAGCCAGGCCAGTGTATGTTCTTCATCCTCTTCCTTCTCTTCCGGAATGGATTTATCTATAACCACAATGGTTTTTTCTATTTTCATTCGGTCTTCCGCCACCTCAAAGTCAAGCGGCTTGGACTTGGCAAATTTTACCATATCTGCCGTGCGGAGTACTTTTTCAAGTTCTTCAAAAGTTTCCCTTGTAAGCGCCATACGCTTACGCGATACTGCGGCACGCATTGCCTCTATAAGTTCGCTGGTCGTACTTTCCATTGCCGGCACGTGTATCGCTTCTTCAATGTAAGTACGGGCAATATCAGTAAGTTCACTGTAGTAATCTTTTATCGCACCTCGTTGTAAAAGATCTTTTTTCTCCAAATCCCTAAGCTTAACCGTAGCTTTTTCTATAGGGCTTGTAAATACAACAGGGGCTTCTTTTGGAGCAGCCTTCCTGTTTCTAAGATACCTGTAAACAAAATAACCGGCTGCACCAAGTGCTGCCAGTCCTAATAATACATACAGCCACCACCAGCTCATTTTAGATTCGGCTGTGGCTATATCCTTAATATCATACATTTTTTGTTTTAGCGTATCTACCTTTACATTGGCTACTTCTATACTAAGCGAATCGGTTTGATATGGCTCATTATCAATAATAACCGGAAGACTTGGTATTACGTAGCGCCCGGAATCAAACTGTGTAAGTCCGTATTTTTTAATAAGTTCATACAGTGCTCCCTTCTTTATCGTATCTGTAGGATAGGATTCCAGCACCTCCAGCTGTCCGAAGTTTTTACCTTCAGGAAAGCCTACGTTAGCTGCCGTATCTACAGTGGTTTTTAAAGTAAGGTGAAACTGCGACCCTATTTTAATTTTAGTGGAGTCGATACTTGTTTCCACCTGCTTTTGCTGTGCAAATCCGCTAACCGCAAGCAGCATCAGCAAAAACGAAAATAATTTTGTTTTGGTCATCTTTATCATGATTATTAACCCAAACTATCGTGATTTAAAATAGCCCAGCAGCTTAGTAACATACGACTCGTCTACACGGGTACTTAGTGACCCGGCACCACATCGGCTAAAGGTTTCGTTAAAGTACTTTACCTTACCCTGATAGTATTTTTCATACTCAAGCCTTACCTGTTTAGAACCGGTATTAACCAGCATGGTCTGTCCGGTTTCGGCATCAGTCATGTTTACAAGACCCAGGTTAGGTATTTTTTCCTCGCGTTGGTCGTATACTCTAACACCTGTAATATCGTGTCTTTTGGCTGCTATTTTCAGATTGTGTTCATAGTCGTCCGACATAAAATCGGATATAAGGAAAACAATAGCTTTTTTCTTAAGTACGCCCGACAGAAATTTAAGCGCCTGCGAAACATCGGTTTTTTTGCTCTTAGGCTGAAATTCTATAAGCTCACGAATGATTCGTAGCACGTGTGATTTTCCTTTTTTAGGCGGAATAAAAAGCTCAATTTCATCTGAAAAAAGGATAAGTCCTATCTTATCATTGTTTTGAGTTGCCGAAAATGCCATGGTTGCAGCAATTTCGGTTACAATTTCCCTTTTGAACTGGTTTTTGGTACCAAAGCTTTCAGAGCCACTCACATCGGCCATTAGCATCATGGTAAGCTCACGCTCTTCCTCAAAAACCTTGATGTAAGGTTCGTTGTAACGTGCGGTAACATTCCAGTCTATAGCCCTTACATCGTCTCCAAACTGATACTGGCGTACCTCACTGAACGTCATACCACGCCCCTTAAAGGATGTATGATATTCACCCGAGAAGATATGATCACTCAACCTTCGGGTTTTTATCTCTATTTTACGTACCTTTTTTAATATCTCTTTTGTATCCATAATCTTTACAGTCTAAAAGTCTAACGTTTTTAAAGTCATAAAGCACAGCGATACTGCTTATCCCTTTATGACATTTGACTTTATGACGGTTTATGGCACCTCTACCTGGTTTACTATCTTATTGATAATATCCATAGAAGTTATGTTTTCGGCTTCAGCCTCATAGGTAACACCAATTCTGTGACGAAGCACATCGTGTACTACAGCTCTTACGTCTTCAGGCACTACATAACCTCTTCTCTTGATAAAAGCATAACACTTTGATGCCAGTGCAAGGTTGATACTTCCCCTTGGCGATGAACCGAAGCTTATAAGTGGTTTCAGTTCGCTTAAGTTGTACTGTTCAGGGTAACGCGTGGCAAAAATCAGGTCAAGTATGTACTTCTCTATTTTCTCGTCCATATATACTTCACGAACGGCCTGTTGTGCCCTTAATATCTGCTCCAGCGATACTACCTGGTTTACCTTATCAAACGAGCCCGCAAGGTTTTGGCGTACTACCATACGCTCATCCTCAATTTTAGGATAGTCAATAACGGCTTTCAGCATAAAACGGTCAACCTGTGCTTCCGGTAACGGGTAGGTACCTTCCTGCTCTACCGGATTTTGCGTTGCCATTACCAGGAACGGTTTTTCCAGCTTAAAGGTGGTTTCCCCAATGGTTACCTGCTTTTCCTGCATCGCCTCAAGTAATGCCGACTGCACTTTTGCAGGAGCCCTGTTAATCTCATCGGCAAGAACGAAGTTGGCAAAAATGGGTCCCTTCTTAATACTGAATTCGTTTTCTTTTATGTTATAAATCATGGTACCCACTACATCGGCAGGAAGTAAATCGGGCGTAAACTGTATACGGCTAAAGCTTCCGTGTACCGCCTGCGAAAGGGTATTAATAGCTAGGGTTTTTGCCAGTCCCGGTACACCTTCAAGCAAGATGTGCCCCTGACCCAGAAGTCCTATTAAAAGACGTTCAATCATATACTTTTGCCCAACAATTACCTTGTTCATTTCCATAACAAGCAGGTCTACAAAAGCACTTTCTCTTTCTATTTTCTCATTAATTGCCCTTATGTCTAAAGCGGCAGTATTTTCTTCCATAGTATATAGAGTTTAGAAGTGTGAAGTTAATAAGCTTTTTTTACATTACAAATTCATTGCCGAAATTGCATTTTTATTGTTAACGTAGTGTTAATGCTACATCAAAACATCCAAGTTATAACAAATCGGTTCATTGTTTTTATAATTTTAAGCCAAAAGAACTGTAAAATCGATAAAAATTGCAGCAATTAAAACGAACACAGCGCTGTTTAAGTATATAAAAACGTAAATTTATCACAATAAAAATCTTATTAAAAATATATGGATATTAAGTTATCTCCCATTATAGCCGGTGCTATGAACTGGGGTGAATGGAGCAGGAAGTTCAGCACTGCCGAAATGTCAGAAATGATTCACAAATGCATTGAGTACGGCATCACCACTTTTGACCATGCCGATATTTATGGCGGTTATACTACCGAAGGTGAATTTGGAAAAGCTTTTACCCACAGCGAGGTAAAACGGGAAGATGTACAGATTATTTCCAAGTGTGGTATCCAGCACACTATAGGTATACGCAACAATAAGGTAAAACATTACGATTATTCCAAAGACTACATTATCAAATCGGCCGAAGGTTCACTTAAAAACCTGGAAACCGATTATCTTGATATACTGTTGCTGCACAGGCCAAGTCCGCTTATGAATCCCGATGAAATTGCAGAGGCAGCCGAAAAGCTGAAAGCCGAGGGAAAAATACGTTTCTTCGGGGTTTCCAACTTTACCAATTCCCAAACCGACCTCATCAAATCCAGGACAGAAGTGTTTTGTAACCAGATAGAATTCTCAGCTACGCATATTGAACCTATGCTGGACGGCACTTTGGACTACATGACCCTAAACAATATAAAACCAATGGCATGGAGTCCTATAGGCTGCATTTTTAAAGAAGATACCGAACAAACCCAACGCCTTAAAAAACTACTTTTGGAACTGGTTGCCAAATATGAAGTAACTGCCGATGTGATTTTATTATCATGGATATTAAGGCATCCGGCAGGTATCATTCCCGTGTCAGGTTCTACTAATCCTGACAGGCTTAAAAACCAGATGAAAGCTGTAGATGTACAACTGGAACTGGAAGACTGGTTTGCCATTTGGACAGAAAGCATAGGAAATAAAGTGCCGTAATAAACAATACAGAAACTAAATAAGGATAGCATAACATTAACTACTTACCACTATGAAAACAGCATTAATAACGGGAGCTACCAGCGGTATAGGCAGAGCCACGGCAACCTACTTCGCAAAAAATCATTTCAGGCTTATTTTATGCGGAAGGCGTGAAGAACGCCTGGCAGAGCTACAGGATGAGTTTTCCGGACTAACACAAGTACACACACTTAATTTTGACGTTAGGGATAAAGAGGCTGTTGCCGAGGCAATACAGTCAATACCCGACGATATGAAGAACATAGATATACTAGTGAACAATGCCGGTAATGCCCATGGCCTCGACCCTATTGAAAACGGAGATGTAGACGATTGGGATGCCATGCTGGATATTAACGTAAAAGGGCTACTGTATGTATCTAACGAGGTTATACCGGGTATGGTGGAACGTCGCAGCGGACATATTATAAACATAGGATCCATAGCCGGGAAAGAGGTTTACCCTAACGGGAATGTATACTGCGCCTCAAAACATGCCGTTGATGCCATTAATCAGGGTATGCGAATGGATTTAAACCAATATGGTATTCGTGTGGGCGCAATAAACCCGGGGCTTGTTGCAACAGAATTCTCTGAAGTACGTTTTAAAGGAGATACAGAGCGTGCCGAAAATGTATACAAAGGGTATTCCCCCTTAAAAGCAGAAGATATTGCCGATATTATCACCTTTGTGGTAACAAGACCATACCATGTAAATATAGCCGATCTGTTGGTACTGCCAACTGCACAGGCAAGTGCTACAATCTTAAACAAAAAAGTGTAAAACAGTTCCTCGTTCCATGTTATTGGTTGCGGGTTAATACACTACAGATAGTTTATGGCTAAAATAAAGACATTTGAAGATTTACAGGTATGGCAATCCGCCAGAGATATCTGTAATGATATATGGCTATTATTTGAAAGAACACCTTTAGGAAAAGATTTTGACTTGCGTAATCAAATGTCTAGGTCTTCTGGCTCAGTAATGGATAATATTGCTGAAGTTTTTGAGAGAAGTGGAAACAGGGAGTTTATCC
Organism: Flavobacterium beibuense F44-8; assembly: GCF_000769915.1. Classification (GTDB taxonomy): domain Bacteria; phylum Bacteroidota; class Bacteroidia; order Flavobacteriales; family Flavobacteriaceae; genus Flavobacterium; species Flavobacterium beibuense. Next base: position 20,791 of record NZ_JRLV01000008.1, on the reverse strand, counting down.
ATTTTTTAAGCATTGCCAAAGGATCCTGTGGAGAATTAAAGTCACAACTATACCGAGCATTAGACCGAAAGCATATAAATGAAGAACAATTTGAGAATTTAACTGTAAAAATCAATTTGGAGAACAGTAAATTAGGCGCATTTATAGTTTATCTTAATTCTACCGAATACAAAGGCAGTAAGTTTAATCCGTCAGCAAGTAACCCTAAACCAGGAACAAGTAACCTTAAAAACAATGATTAACAAACGACTTCTTATAAAAAACCTGCTGGCTCACAACGATGAGAGCAGTTTTTATGACAAGAAGCGTCAGCTTAATCTTCATACTAAAGAAGGAAAAGCCAAGTTTGTTAAACATATATGCGCATTGTCTAACTCCAACCCTTCTAACAACTCTTATATCGTTGTGGGGGTGGAAGACCATGATAATGAAATAACAGGGACCGATTTTTATGATGACAGCCGCATTCAAAATTTAGTGAATGCCTTTTTGGAAAACCCGCCCCGCATTCAGTATGAAAATGTACCATTCCCACAACTCTCAAAAGAAAAAGTGGTGGGACTGGTAACCATACGCCCCAACAACAAGATTTCTTACTTTAAAAAAAATATTTACACCATACCTATGGGTACGGTTTTTATGCGACTGGGCAGTAATTCCATTCCGGTAGAGGAAGTTCCTTCATTAAACTATCAAAATACATCTACGGTTATTGATATAGAGAACAATTCCCGCAACAGTATTGCCCATACGTTAGAAGGTGTGCTAGATTTTCTCAACACCCGTCATAAAGATATGACATCGGGCTATAAAGTGTTCAAGGAACTGTTTATAGTGTGCTGGGCAGGAAATAAAAAAGTGGTTAGAGGCAAAACCTATTATTCCAGAGTGGATATAGAACTGATAAACGAACAGGTAAAGCTTTTCTATTCAGCTCTAGACGAGGTAAGTATTGACCATACCGATGATACTTTTTCCATTACCGAATATGTATCACTCGGACTTAATGACAAAACCAGTTATTATCCGCTGGAAGAAGTAACCATTCGTTTTCATGACAATGGATACTACAAGATAGATTCTAACCTGATATTCGATCCGCCACAATACAATCGTAAAATGATGTATCATATTTACAATTCCAACCTCTCCCTTTTGGCAAAACTGGAAAAAGGCATATCGCTATCAGAAAGGGAAAAAAGAGATATAAACAACCTCTCTTCCACCTTTATGATTTGCTACTTAAATGGGTTTGAGGATGCTAAAGACAGACTGGTAGACGCTAAACCGCTACTAAAGGCTTATGAAGACCCATCGGTATATGTTTCCTTTAAAGAGGCCATGCGCGTATTACGAAAAATGAAATACTCATAAATAAAAAAGGCAGGTTTTAAACCTGCCTTTTTTATATTACTTCTTAATAAATTTCATGTTTTGTACTGTAGCCTGAGTACTGAGCTTTATAAAGTATAAGCCAGGTTGCAGGGTTTGTACATTTATACCTCCCTGCGGATTGGCTTGTTCCACACAAAGTTTTCCGTTCACATTATATACCTGTACTGATGTTAGTTCCTCACCGTTTTGAGAGCCAAAATAAAGCCTGTCACTAACCGGGTTAGGGTATAAAACAAAATCATTAGCAGTATACTGGTTAACGCCTAACAGTTCAATTATTTCGGTATTAGCAGTATTAGTTACAATAGCCGGATTAAAATCAAAATAAATATCGGCTGTACTGTCAAACATATCTCCTAAAGCAACCGAACTGTTTGGTTTAACCCTGTAGGTTACATAACCATGACTGCCCGGCTCGTCTGACGTACTGTCGGCAAGATAAATACCATCAAAACGAAATTCCAGTGCATTACCCTCTCTGGTAACCGCATAATCATGACTCGATGTTAACGGCTCAAAAGTTTCCCAGTCAAAGGTGTCATCAAGTATATTTTCCAGCCTTACGTTTACAGCAGGGGCTGTTCCTGTATTTTGAAAACGGATAGTATAATGCAGATAACCTCCTGCTTGCTCAATTGTAATTTCATCTCCTTCATGTACCGTAATATCGTTAGGATCAAAAGAGTTTACTATTATCTGGTTTAATACCGTTGTATTATCTTCCGGAGTGTTTTCTGTTTCTGCTATTGTGACTTCCGATGTAAAAACAAGTTCATCATCAGCCTCGTTATCAGGTGGAGGCAATACATAAAAAGAAACAGGAATATCTTGAATTGAAAGTGCCGATAAATCGGTAAGATCAAAACTTAAAACATTATCTGTAAGCGTGTAAGTATTAGGTGAACTTTCAAAATCCAACCTTTCATCATCAAATGTTACATACACTGTTGCCGAAGTCATAGCCACTGTACCATTGTTTTTTACAGATAAAATATAATTACTGTTAAACCCCGGTTGAGCCTGTCCTACAGGGATAAGGGTTACAGCCAAGTCGGTAACAGCATCAGGCATACTATAACAAAAATCGACAGAAAGATCATCATCACTAAAATCAAGATTTCCCTCATACAACGGCATTACTTCAAATCCTTCAGGAGCATTTACCTGTATGGAAACATCTGTAACATCATATTCCAGTTGCCCTAAGCTATAATATCCGTTACTGTCTGTGTAAACAGATATTTGTTCGTCTCCAATGGTTACAACTACTTCTGCCCCCATAACCGGAGAATCACATACCTCATCACCATCAGTGTCATAAGTTATAACTCCTCCAAAACTGTTTAGATTATCAAAATAGTAAGGTCCTACCCATGAACTCACTATACCTTCTGAACACATTGATCTTAAATAAAACTTATATGCTCCGGTAGAGATGTTGTCAATAACAAATGTATTTTCACTTGCTACTACCCCAGACCCTGTTGGCATGGCATCTGCAGGCATGATTTCTATTTCCCACTCTGCTTCTTCGTTGCCGGTCCATGTTACTGTTGCCGTTGTATCTGTAACCTCAACAACCGTTACGTTTTCCGGAGGTGCACAATACCCAAAAAGTGAGACATTATCTATAAGCCATCGGTCTCCATTATCCCCTTCCATAACAAAAGCAATATACGCCTGCTGCCCTATATAAGCTTCAGGTATAGGGACTGTGATTTCATTATACTCTGTTTGTAAAGGGTTAATTTCAAGTTCAGTCCATTCCTGTAGAGAAACATAAGGAGCAAGATCTGAAGGATCTGAGTCAGTACTAATCATAACCCTATAATTAGTACCCTGATCATCGTTTAATGTTAATCTTGAATAAAATTGCAGCGTTGAATTCTGTTCTGTAATATTCACCAAAGGTGTTACTAGCCAATCCTGAGCAGCAGAGCCAGTATCGGGAACATCTTCCCTGTTAATAAAAGCGGCATAATCTCCCTCATAAGGAGGTAAAAAAGCATCTCCTGGATTTATCCGAGTCCAGGATTGTAATACTCCAACCCCATTCTCGTAAATAGTCCATCCCTGAGGAGGGAAAACATCCCCTTCAAATCCTTCAATAGCCTGTTGGGCAAAACAGCCCATTGACATGGCTAAGAACAATGTAAGTAATTTCTTTTTCATAAGCGGTTAAATTGGTTTTTATCCAAAAATACAGTTTTATTTTTAATAAAAATCAGTATTTGCTTACATTTTCGCGCTTACACAACCAGCTAAAACACTTAAAAATAATAAATTACAAAAAAGGCAGGTTTAAAACCTGCCTTTTTTTATTGTTTAATAAACTTCATATTTTTTGTTTCTGCACCGGTACTGAGCTTAATAAAGTATAAACCCGGCTGGAGTTTTTGTACATCCACACTGCCTTGTGGCTTATTTTGTTCAATGCACAGTTTACCATTTACATCAAACACCTGTACAGTTTCCGGCTGCCCGATATTTTGTGATGTGAAATAAAGCCTCTCTGTAACCGGATTAGGGTATATTGAAAACTGAGTATCATTAAGCCTGTAAGTACTCTTTACTTCCACCTCAACATCATCAGGTAAATGTTTTTTCACCTTATCAAAGCACATATCAATACTTACATCAGGTTGTGTATTAAAATCAACAGACAAGGCTACAGGGTCAATCTCTTTAAATCCTTCGGGAGCAGTTACCTCTACGTTCACAGTAGCAGTACTAAGGTTTAAAGGATAAAAACTATAATACCCAAGGCTGTCTGTATAAGTTGTATATACATACTCTCCTTCATTTACTGTGAGTACTACCTCTGCGCCCTCAAGCGGAGAATCACACTCTTTGTCTTTATCACTGTCATAACTAACAACACCATCTATACCGTTATAAAGTATAAAACTATAAGGACCTGACCATTCACTTTGATTAATTTCAGAGCATACAGCCCTTACATAATATTTGTAATTTCCTGCAGCAAGCCCGGTTACAGTATAACTGTTTTCACTTACCAATACACCAGTGCCTGTAGGATTTTCGTTTGAAGCCAAAAACTCAACCTCCCAAAGCGACTGGTTTACACCTGTCCAGCTAAGGGTAGCCGAATTAGGTACAGTAACAGAAGCATCAAGATTTGTAGGTTGCTCACAGTAATCTTCTATAAAAGACACATTATCAATTAACCATCTGTCGCCATAATCATTCTCCATAACAAAAGCGAAATAAACCTGCTGTCCTATAGCTTGCTGTGGTATAGGCACATATACCTCACGGTATTCCATTTGCACAGGGTTAATTTCAAGCTCAGTCCACTCTTTAACAACCGTATAATCTCCAAGATTTGAAGAGTCAGGGTTAGTACTCATCATAATTCTGTAAATACTCCCCTGATCACCATTTAAGGTTAACCTTGAATAAAAATGAATTGCCGGGCTATTGCCTGTAACAGTCGTGTAAGGAGTTACCAGCCAGTCTTGAGCAGTACCATATACATTAGGTACATTCTCACGGTCAATAAATGCCGCATAATTTCCTTCATAAGGAGGAGTGAAAGGATTTGCTTCTATAGTTTGTTGCCAAAAATGTATATAACCTACTCCATTATCATATGTGCTCCAGCCATCTGGTGGAAAAACTACGTCTTCAAAGCCTTCAACAGGAGTTTGCGCAAAACATCCCAGCGTTCCCGCCAGGAATAAGGTAAGGATTTTTTTCATTACTGTGATTTTTAATTGGTTTGAGGCATAAAAATACATTTTTAAACAATTAAAAATATCTCTTTTATATTACATTTTTTTTAATCTTTTCTGTCCTGTATTTTTTTGTAAACTTGTAAAATGAGCAGAACACTTGTAATTGGCGACATACACGGTGCTTTTAAAGCACTGCAGCAAATACTGGAAAGAGCAGCTGTAACCCGAAACGACCTCCTTATTTTTTTAGGGGATTATGTAGACGGATGGGGACAGTCTCCCGAGGTTATCGATTTTTTAATACAGCTTAAACAGGAGTACCAATGCATATTTATGCGTGGTAATCATGACGACCTGCTTACAGACTGGCTTAAAACAGGCAGCCATACTGAACAGTGGTTTATGCATGGTGGCATGGTGACAACCCAGTCTTACCTCAAGGTTACTGATAGCCAAAAGGAACAACATATTGACTTTATGGAAAGCCTGCAAAACTATCATCTGGATGACGATAACCGATTGTTTGTACATGCCGGTTTTACTAACCTTAACGGGGTGCAAAACGAATACTTCAGTAAGATGTTCTATTGGGAAAGAACCCTTTGGGAAACGGCTTTAGCACTGGATGAAACCATGCCCAAAGACGACCCTTATTACCCAAAACGTTTTACGCTGTACAGGGAAATATTTATTGGACACACCCCTGTTACCCGAATAGGTGAAACCATACCCATAAACAAAGCCAATGTTTGGAATGTAGATACAGGTGCAGCATTTAAAGGCCCTTTAACCATTATGGATGCTAACACCAAAGAATACTGGCAAAGTGAGCCCGTGCATTTACTGTACCCTGATGAAAACGGACGCAACTAGTCACAATGACTTATAAATAACAAAAGACGGCACATGGCCGTCTTTTTTGCATCAGGAGCTTTTTTCTGATTTATTTTTCTTCTCCTTCTTTTTGTCTGATTTATTTTTTTCAGACTTCTTTTCAAGGTCTTTTTTGTCTTTAACCCTTTTAATATGTCCGTCCATATCATCCATGAAATAGTTATTGAGACATATTTTCTTAGCATCAGTATAATACTGTATCGCCGTAGCATACATCTCATATTTTTCATAGAGTAAACCTTTAAGGTAAATTAATGAGGCCTCATCTATACCCGGCACTTTCATCCCGATATCAATAATAGCTTCTGCCTCTTTAAATCGTTTAAGGTTTATTAAAAGACCTGCAAACTGGCTGTAAACAGGAGTATAGTCTCTATCGAGATATAATGTCATCCTGTAATAATATTCGGCCTGTTTAAAATCTTTCAGCTGCTCTTCATAAATACGCCCCATAAGGCAATGCGCACCCGCGTGCTCATCATCTCCGGCTATTACATATTGCAGCTTTTCTATACATTCTTCCACATTATAAGGGTAATTGTCCAATGCCTGGATATACATCACCTCATAGGTACTAATTCCCATTGTTATTGTTTTATAGCTGCTATTGCAGCCGTTATTTAATTATCCTTTGTCCATACGGACGATTTTTGGCGTAAACATCCCAACCACATCTATCAGGTCGGTTTGATGTGCCATTACTCTATTGATGTCCTTGTAAGCCATAGGCGCTTCATCCATACCGGCTCCTATAAGTGTAACACCATGATTTTTAAGTACTTTTTTAAGATCACTTCTGGTAAGTGTCCTTTTTGCTTCGGCTCTCGATAAAACCCTTCCGGCACCATGAGAAGCAGAGCTTAATGACTGCTCATTACCTTTGCCTTTCACAATATAGCCCGGTGCTGTCATGGAACCTGGTATAATACCCAGCACATTTTTTTGTGCAGGGGTTGCTCCCTTTCTGTGCACAATAAGCTCCTGCCCGTTAATAACTTCCTTCCATGCAAAATTGTGATGGTTTTCTACCATGGTAAGCGGTCGTGCACCAAGCTCTTTTGCTATCCTTTTATGGATATCATGATGACAAGCCGAAGCATAATCTCCCGCAAGGTTCATGGCAAGCCAATACTCCTGACCATCGTGAGTATTTAAATCCAGCCATGCCAGGTGCTGCGCCTCCTTAGGAAGCGGGGTTTGCTTAGTTGCTAAATAAGTATAGTTCTTGGCAATATTAGCACCAAGCCCTCTTGACCCACTATGCGAAAGCACTCCTACATACTGACCGGGCGGAACTTTAAGCACATCATCCTGAGCGGTAACTTCAATGATACCAAACTCTACAAAGTGGTTTCCACCACCCGATGAGCCCAATTGTTTATACGCCTTATCCTTAAGCTTTTTCACAAAAGGTATATCCCTGAATTCGGTACGTTCAAAAATCTCGTGGTCATTAGGTTTATAATGCACCTCATTCATCCCGAAGCGTGTTTGCTTTTCAAGAATATTTACATACTTATCCTTATGCCCTTCAATAAACGAAGGGTTAATATCATATATGCTAAGGCACATACGACAGCCTATATCTACCCCAACACCATAAGGTATTACGGCATTTTCTGTTGCAAGCACCCCGCCTATCGGCAGTCCGTAACCGTGGTGACCATCAGGCATAAGTGCCCCCGCTTTTGCCACAGGTAGTTTAAGAGCAGTATACAACTGGTCTTTAGCACTCTTTTGTATTTCCCCTTCACCAAAAATGGTAAACGGTGCACGTGTTGCATTAAGGTGCCTAAACTCGGTTTTCTTTACATCGGTAAGTGCTTCGGCTATTTTACCGAAAACACCATCCTGTTTATAATTTTTGGGAGCAAGGAGCACTTCTTTAAGCATCTTAAGTACTTTTCCTTTAGGTTCCCGTTTGTAATGTTTAAGCATCGCCTCCATGGCAATACTTATCGATTTGTTTTGCGGATATCCTATAGCTATGAGGTCTTTGCCTCTTAATTTTAATTTTGCCATAATTTTAAATTTTACATTTTGCCAGTATTAATATATCTGGCTGCATTTTGCCATAAGCAAAACCATCTTTATAATAAAGAAGATGATATAACGTGTTTCAACACCTTCAATACTAAAATTAACTCCCCTATAAGGGTTAAACGGTTTGTATGGCTCATAGTTTTCAACAGGCCTTTGTTGCTCTCTGGGCTGCACGACTAACACCTGTTGCTGAACCTGTGGTAACGGTTGAGGTATAGGTTCAGGTTCGGCGTCGTAAGATTCTAAATTAAATACAATACCCTCCTGTTGAGCCCATTTTACAATAACATCATGAGCTTCCTGACTTATCATATCATTATATTTTGCCTGAGCCTGAACTATCTCTTTATCGCTAGGAAGCACCTCTATAGTAGCAAGTGTTTCATAAAACTCATTGCTTACCGTAAACTTCCTTAATGAGAAAATTGCACTTTCACCTACAGAACACTGATACACATAATCGGCCACACAGTGTTCCATTTCCTCACCTTCATCATACAACGCTTCAGAGCTTGTAAGCTGAGTGATAATAAAACGGGCTTCATCTTCTTCCATACAAAAGTTACCTACATCTGCAGGCTTCCATTGATTGTTGCTTTCGGCTGCTTTCTTTTTAAGCATGTCCCTATGCCAGCCCAAAGCCTGCACATACAAAACATCCCAGATTCTGCCTTTCATGGTAAAGGCATTATTTTCAGCCTTCATGTAAAACAAATAATCAATGGTTATCTGAAACAAGTCCAACCTTATATCGCCTTCGGCAGCGGCAAAAAACTTTACCAACTCTGTACGGAATGCCTCGTTATCAAAGCCTTCAGATAAAGCAGACCATGCAATAAGTTCGGCACGTTGATTAGTCGCACCAAAACCCAAAGCCTGAGCCATCCTTATAGCCCGTGGTATGGTTAATGCCCTTTTAATATTCCTGAACTCATGGGCCATCCTTTTGGTAAACTCTACCGGGAAGCCGCTAAGTTTTTGAACACTATCACCCCTGCCTAACTGTATATACCACAACATGTGTACTTTATTTTCACCACCAAAGGCGTTTTCCATAAACTGGGGTACATCATAATTGGTAAAACAGTGTTTTATGAAAGACCTCAACTGATCTTCGGCCACAAAGCTTTCTTTTTTCCATGAATCAACACTCCTAACCATCATTTTACCAAAGGCACTCATATTAGCTAAAACCTCTATAAAATCAGGGCTCTTTAACAACGTGTAGCAACCTTCACCGTATAAATGAAGTAATACACTCCTAAAAGTTTCCCTTTTCCAGATATGATTAACAGCACTCATTGTTGAGAAATGGTAGCAAATAACACTTTCTATAGTGTTTTCTATCTCTAAAATTTGCTGCGGCTGTTTATAAGCCCTGTTTACAAGGGCTACAAAACCTGTACCCCTTAATTCGGCTGCTGCCATAGCCATTGTAGTTTGTGTTTCCATAGTTTACTGCTTTGCGGCAGCACTGCTCTAGGTGATGCCTGTTTTTGTGATTCTGATCATTTATCGATTTTTAATTTTATGCTTAAATAAAAAGCCCGGTCCTTAACAAGAACCGGGCTTATACCTACAATAAAGGCACTATTCCTCCTTTCAGGAATTATCCGGTTCATAAAATACAGTATCCTCCCATAGGTTTTGGGCACTGTAAAGTGATATGTTTACATTACTTTTTTTCATTGCATAAAAAAACCCGGAGCTTTTCAGTTCCGGGTTGCTATATTTAGAAATGTTTGTGACTATCTAAAAATATTGTGCGCAATAAAACCCGGCACTGCATGAAGGAAACTTCCTCCAAGCTCAAGCTGATATGTAGATTTTATTAAACGCATTTTTACTTCTGTTTTAACTGTTATTTTTATTTTGTGGTGCAAATTTAGAGTATTTTCTTAATAATCAAAACGGTTGCCGTTATTTAAATTTAGAATAAATAACTTATTTACAGAAACATACAGTAAAACCAACTCAAAACACCATCCTTATTGCCGTTTTTATAAAAAAACGTTTGTTATAATTTGGTTAAAAGCACCCCTAAAAACCCTAGTCCGAAAACATTCTTCGTAAATTAGTAGTAAACTCTTGTTATCCAGCAATGAATATAACAGATATATATAACCATGTACGTAAGCGCACTGAGGAAATATGCAGTGTGCTGAACACCGAAGACTATGTCCCGCAACCCGTAAATTTTGTGAGTCCGCCCAAATGGCATCTCGCGCACAGCAGTTGGTTTTTTGAGGAATTCCTGCTTAAAAAATATCTGCCGGACTATAAAATTTATGACGACGACTTTAGTTTTCTGTTTAACAGCTATTATAACACAGTAGGCAAGCGCACCTTTAGGGCCGAAAGAGGCAATATAACACGCCCTACGGTTACACAGGTGTACGACTACCGAAATTATGTAGATATACACATGCAGCTGCTACTACAGCTTAAAGACCCGCAGATACATGAACTGGTAGAACTGGGCATAAACCATGAACAGCAGCATCAGGAACTGTTATTAACCGATATAAAATATATTTTGGGCTGTAATCCTATTTTCCCCGTGTATGACGAAAATATTAATTGGGAAAACCAGCAAAATTCTGATTCCGGATTTTTTGCTTTTCCGGAAGGTATTTATGAAGTAGGCCATAACGGAGACGGGTTCAGTTTCGACAACGAACATGGTAGGCATAAGGTATATCTGGAAGAGTTTGAAATATCGAAAAGCCTTATAACCAATGCCGAATACCTTGAATTTATTGAAGACGGCGGTTACAGTAATTTTAATTACTGGCTGGATGAAGGTTGGGCATGGATAAATGAAAATAAGGTTAAGGCTCCGCTTTACTGGCACAAAATAGACAACAAGTGGCACATGTTCACCCTGGCCGGAATTCAAAAAGTAGAACCCGAGGCTATAGTCACCCACATCAGTTTTTATGAGGCTGCCGCTTTTGCCGAATGGAAAGGTATGAGGCTCCCTACCGAATTTGAATGGGAAGCTGCATCATTTAAACTGGACTGGGGTAAACGCTGGGAATGGACTAACAGTGCTTACCTGCCCTATCCTAACTTTAAAAAGGCAAAAGGCGCAATAGGCGAATACAACGGCAAATTCATGATTAACCAAATGGTTTTGCGCGGAGCATCGTGCGCTACTGCAAAACATCACAGCCGATCTACCTACAGGAATTTCTTTCACCCTAACGAACGCTGGCAGTTTACCGGAATACGTTTGGCAAAAAAATAATAAAATGAACACAACTGCACTTACTCCCTTTGCAGAAGATATACTGCACGGACTAAAATCGGATGAAAAACATATCCCTTCGAAATATTTTTATGATGATAACGGCAGCCGCATTTTTATGCAGATAATGAAAATGCCCGAATATTATCCCACAGGCTGTGAGTTTGAGATCCTCACAGGGCAGTCGGGCAATATACTGGACAGCCTTAATTTTGAAGGCCCGTTTAACATAGTAGAATTTGGGTCGGGTGACGGAATGAAAACCCGACAAATGCTAAAAACCTTTCTAGACCGTAAAGCCAATTTTACCTATATCCCTATCGATATCTCTCAGGAAGCTCTTAATGCCCTTGAAAAGAATATTAAAACGGCACTGCCTGATGTTAAGATGCAACCAAAAACAGGAGATTATTTTGACGTACTTAAAAGCATGGCAGATACTAAAGTGCCAAACCTGTTCCTGTTTATGGGCGGTAACATAGGCAATTATCTTATAGATGAAGCTAAAGACCTGCTAAAGAAATTTAACAGCGGAATGAAAAAAGGCGATATGCTGCTTTTAGGGATGGATTTGCGCAAAAATCCGAAAATAATACAAAAAGCTTATGACGATCCTCATGGTATCACAAAGGCCTTTAATATGAATCTCCTTAAAAGGATAAATACCGAACTGGATGCTGATGCTAATTTAGATCAGTTTGATTTTTACAGCTTTTACAATCCCGAAAACGGTGAGGTACATACTTACCTTATCAGTTTAAAAAAACAGCAAATTCACAGTAATGTACTGGATACTGATTTCAGCTTTGAGAAAGACGAACTGATATGGACTGAACTCTCCAAAAAATTCAGCTTAGACGAAATAAACAAACTGGCAAAATCAACCGGATTTCAGGTAGTGAAAAACTTTATGGACTGCAGGCATTATTTTACCGATTCTCTTTGGATAAAACAATAAAAAAAGGCTGCCAATAGGCAGCCTTCTTAACACATAACACTTAAACAGTTTATTAACTATAAATCAAATCGGATACCTTGTGCCAATGGCAATTCAGATCCGTAATTTATGGTGTTGGTCTGTCTTCTCATATAAGCTTTCCATGCATCAGATCCACTCTCGCGACCACCTCCGGTTTCTTTTTCACCACCAAAAGCACCACCAATCTCTGCACCCGATGTACCAATGTTTACATTGGCAATACCACAGTCAGATCCTGCATGTGAAAGGAATAATTCCATCTCTCTCATATTACTTGTAAAGATAGAAGACGATAATCCCTGAGGAACATCGTTTTGCATAGCAATGGCCTCCTCTAAATCATTGTATTTCATTACATACAATATTGGAGCAAAGGTTTCATGCTGTACAATTTCAAAGCTGTTTTTAGCTTCAATGATACAAGGCTTAACATAGCATCCGCTTTCATAACCTTCGCCTTGCATAACACCGCCTTCTACAATAACATTACCACCTTCCTGTTTTGCTTTTTCAATAGCATCAAGATAGTTTTGAACCGAATCTTTATCGATAAGCGGCCCTACGTGGTTATTACTGTCTAACGGGTTTCCTATTTTTAACTGACCGTAGGCACTTTTAAGTACCTCTATGGTCTTGTCATAAACACTTTCGTGAACTATTAATCTTCTTGTTGTAGTACAACGCTGACCTGCAGTACCCACAGCACCAAATACAGCACCTACAAGTACCATGTTTATATCGGCATGTTCAGATACTATAATAGCATTATTACCCCCTAACTCAAGGATAGTGTTACCAAAACGCTCGGCAACGGTTTTAGATACGTGACGTCCTACACGTGTAGAACCTGTAAACGATACCAATGGTAAACGTTTATCGGTATTCATACGGTCACCGTTATCCCTACCGTTTATAAGGCAGCTAACACCTTCCGGTATGTTGTTTCTTTCTAAAACTGTTTTTATGATGTTTTGGCAAGCTATACCACATAGAGGAGTCTTTTCACTTGGTTTCCAAATGCAAACATCTCCACAAACCCAAGCAAGCATAGCGTTCCAGCTCCATACTGCTACAGGGAAGTTAAATGCAGATATAATACCTACAATCCCTACCGGATGGTACTGCTCGTACATGCGGTGCATTGGCCTTTCACTGTGCATTGTAAGTCCGTAAAGCTGACGTGATAAACCTACTGCAAAGTCACAAATATCAATCATCTCCTGTACCTCACCTAAACCTTCCTGAAGGCTCTTACCCATTTCGTAAGAAACAAGTTGTCCCAGTGGTTCTTTGTACTTGCGTAGTTCTTCACCCATTTGGCGTACAATCTCACCTCTTTTTGGTGCCGGTACAAGCCTCCATGATTTAAAAGCTTCCTGAGCTTTAGCCACAGCTGCTTCATAATCCTCTTGAGTAGATGCTTTTACCTTAGCAATAAGGGTACCGTCTACCGGAGAGTATGATTCTATAATTTCTCCGTTAGCAAAGCTGTTGCTTCCTGTAGAAGTACCTTCGTTTATTTCCTGTATGCCCAGCTTAGAAAGGGCTTCCTGAATACCAAACTGATCAGTAAGTGTTGCCATTTTTTAACTTTTATGCTTTTAATTGTTATATTTTACAAATATATGCCTTTTTTAATTTTAATCATTAAAAGAGCCATTTTGTTTATAAAATAATAATACTGAGCCCACAAAATAAGATTAAAACAAATTTTTCTTCCTGAAAGCAAGTACTCTCATAAAAATTAATTCGGCAAACGAAATATAACTATAACAAATCGGTAGCCTGTAACACTATTTATTAGCGACAAATCTTGGGTCGGCTTCCATTACCGTTCCGCACTTATCACAGGTACGCATTTCCTTACTGTTATAAAAATGCTCAAAATGCGGTAAAAAATCTTTTTCTATATCATGCAGTTCAAAATACACTTCATGCAGTTTGTGGTTGCAGTTTTCACAAAACCATAAAAGTCCGTCGGTAAAACCTCTTCCCGCACGCACCCTTTCAATCACAAGTCCTATAGAGCCTTCACTCCTAACCGGCGAATGTGGCATTTTTGCCGGATGCAGGTACATATCCCCTGCGTTAAGTTCCATTTCCTTACGCTGCCCATCTTCCTGAACTATAACTTTAATGCTTCCTTCAAGCTGATAAAACAGTTCTTCGGTTTCATTATAGTGATAATCCTTTCGGGCATTAGGTCCTGCGACTATCATTACAATATAGTCGTCTGACAACGGATAAATATTTTTATTACCAACCGGCGGTTTTAAAAGATGACGGTTGTCTTCAATCCACTTGTTAAGGTTAAAAGGTTTCATGGTTGCCATGATAAGCTATTTAAAATTTTACACTAAGGTACGGAAAATACAGGCTAAGGCTCTTATTTTTTTATCTCTTTAATAAGATAAACATATACCGGAAAATGATCGCTGTAACCTACTTCGCCATCCCATGTTCTAAGCGGATATCCCTTATACTTACCGGATGTTTGGGTAATATATGTTTTATTATAAACACCGGCTTTCCAGAATTCAAGCGTATTGAAATCATCATGAATTATGGGTTCTGAAAGTACTATCTGATCAAAAATATCCCAATTGTCCCTATAAGCTACAGATCCCATCCCGCTACGGGCCAGTTCTCCCATAGGATTATACAGCTCCAAAGGCTTAACCTGCTCTTTCCTGTCCTTTGCGGCAAGCTCCTTACGAACACTGTTGTTATAAGGACCATCGTTAAAATCGCCCATAGTAACAATTTTAGCCTTAGGATTTATTTTGTACAAGGAATCTACTATTTTTCGATTCAGTTCACCTGCAGCATCCCTGTAGGGACGGGTTTTCTTTTCACCTCCCCCTCTTGATGGCCAATGACTCACTATAAAACTGAACTCTTCCCCTTCCAAAAGGCCTGTAACCAATAACTGACTGCGGGTAAAATACTTCCTGTATTTTTTATCAGGAATAGTATCGGGAACGTTTTTAACTATCCTGCCTTTCTCGTCGACAGTAAATACCAGTGGTATACTTTTATAACTTTCGGGTCTGAACTTTTTCTTGTCATACAGCAAAGCAACATCTATCCCCCTTCTGTCTGGCGAATCAAAATGAATAATACCATAACTTATTTTGGCAAGTTTAGGGTTTTGTACCAAATCTTCAAGCACCTGTCTGTTCTCCACTTCGGCAAGCCCTATTATACTTGGCGGATCGGGGTTAGTATCAGAACCTATATCAGCAAGAACCTCTGCTATATTATCCAGCTTGTGTTGGTATTTCCCGGAATTCCAAAAGTATTCGCCGGCAGGCAAAAACTCCTCATCATTGGTTTTGGGATTGTTTATGGTATCAAAAAGGTTTTCAGTATTGTAAAAGGCTATGGTATGTACCATAAAAGTCCGGTCCTGTGCTAAAAGACAGGAAAACAGTAATAAAGCCAGTATAGTTATCGTAGTTTTTTTCCTCACATGTAAATTTTATAATAAGCTTACTTTCAAAGTTAAAATTTTATTGCCAAAAAATATATATTTACCGTTTTAATAAATTATTTACTAATCACCTTACCTTTCATGAAAAAACTATTCTTTAGTTTTTTACTGCTTTTATATACCTGCATTAGTGTTGCACAACAAAGTGCGATGGTACAATGTAAAGTAATGGACATGCAAAGCAGCTATCCTGTAGAGAATGCCGTTGCCATACTGCAAAGCACTAACCAGACAGCCATTACCAATTCTGAAGGTATACTGGTTATAGAAGTTCCCACAGGAAAACAAACCCTGATAATAAGCAGTAACGGCTATGTTCCCCAAACTTTTAACCTTACGGTTATCCCAGAGAGGAACCTTGATTTGGGAATAGTACTACTGGAACTGGATCTCACTGCCGAACAGCAACTCAACCTTATAACCCTTACCGAAAACGACCTGAATGAAAGTATTGTAACCGATAATACATCAGGACTGCTTCAGGCTTCTAAGGATGCTTTGCAACAGGCAGCCGCCTATAGCTGGTCTCAGGCACGATACAAAACCCGCGGACTGGACAGCCGGTATGCCACTACCATGATAAATGGTGTAACGATGAACAAAATAAGCGATGGCAGGCCACAATGGAACAACTGGAGCGGACTTAACGATGCAACCCGCAATCAGGAATTTAATCTGGGCACTACCCCTTCTGACTATAGTTTTGGCGGGCTGCTGGGAACACAGGAAATAAACACACGCGCATCGCAGTTCAGAAAAGGAACAAGAATATCATTTACGGCGACCAATACCTCCTACAAATGGAGAAGCATGGCTACCTATGCGTCGGGCATGAACAAAAAAGGTTTTGGCTATGTAATATCGGCATCACACCGCTGGGCGGAAGAAGCCAATTTTGACGGTACCGACTACGGGGGCAACTCGCTTTTCGTTAGTATGGAAAAAAAGTTTAACGACAATCACAGTATCAACTTTACCGGTATCTACGCACAAAGCAGCCGTGGTAAGAACTCGGCAAACACTCAGGAGGTGACTAATCTTATGGGTAAAAAATACAATTCTTACTGGGGGTATCAGAACGGTAAAAAAAGGAACAGCCGTGATATTGATATTGCCGAACCTGTTTTTATTTTGAGCCATTATTATAAAATCAATCCCCGTAATACCCTGCAATCTAACGTTGCTTATCAGTTTGGTAAAATAGGTAACAGCAGGATTGATTTTCAAAATGTACCAAACCCCGACCCTTCTTATTACCGAAACCTGCCCAGCTACTATACTTCACAATATGAGAACAACCCTGCTTTAGTACCAAACAATGCCTATCAGCCAGGCGGACTAGGAGGCATTTACACCGGTAACAGTCCCGAAAACACAGTATTTGCACAACAGGCTTTAGGGAGTTTTACAGCAAATCCGCAAATAAACTGGAGCAATATGTATTTGGCTAACACCCGCGCAGGGACAAATGCTGATAATATTGAAAGAGGCAGAGAACCATCGGTAAGCAGGTATGTTTTGTATGAAGACCGCAATGATGATAATACACTTTCCATAAACTCAACATTACAGTCGCAACTGTCTCCGCACATTGTTTTTAACGGAGGTATTTCCTTTAAGCATTTAAAATCTCATAACTATAAAAAACTACTGGACTTACTGGGCGGAAGTTACTATAATGATATCAGTCCGTTTTTTAGCGGGAGTCAGGCTCAGTCAGACCTAAACAACCCTAACAGAACTGTAGGACTTAATGATACCTATGGCTATAATTACAATTTATTTGCCAGTCAGCTGGATGCCTTTACGCAGTTTAGGTTTACCTATCGTAAAACCGATTTGTACCTGTCACAAAGCTATTCCCGTTCTGATTATCAAAGAGAAGGATTATACCGAAACGGAATTTATGCCAACTCTTCACTTGGTAAAAGCAACAGGGTAAGCTTTGATAATTTCGGTTTTAAAGGTGGAGTGCTTTACAAAATAACCGGGCGTGTACTCTTTGCACTAAACGGAATGTACATGACAAAAGCACCTGCTCTGCGCAATACCTTCCCTAATGCCCGCCTAAACAACAGTATTGTTCAGGGTATAGAAAGCGAAAACATAGCCTCGATTGATGCCAGTTATATTATCCGTGTACCGAAGTTTAAAGTACGCCTTAGTGCTTTTTATACGCTGATTAATAACGCTACCGAAACCTCTTTCTTTTTTGCTGAAGGGGTATATCAGGGAGAGAATACCGAAACCAATGCTTTTATTGCCGAGACCGTTACAGGGATTAACAAAAAGCTTATAGGTACAGAGCTAAGTACCGAATACAACTTCAACACTATGTTCAAAGTACTGTTTAGCATGGCATACGGTCAATACACCTACAACAGCAACCCTACGGTTTATATTAATAACGATGCCTTTGCTTCCTTACAACAGGAAGTTAATACACCGAGTGGTATTACCGGACCAACAACAAGTTTTGGAACTTCAAGACTTAAAGATTATAAACTACCGGGGATGCCACAGCAGGCGCTATCCCTTGGTTTTGAATACCGTGACCCAAAATACTGGTGGGCGGGGATAAATGCCAATTACCTTACGGGAAGTTATCTGGACATCTCGGCACTATTGCGTACTGATAACTTTTTAAAGAATCCGCAGGATGTAAACAGCTTCCCTTTCCCCGAAGCTACACAAAATCGAACCCGCGAGCTTTTGAAGCAGGAACAGTTTGACAATATATTTCTGCTTAATGCCGTGGGCGGAAAATCGTGGCGGGTTAAAAAGAAAACCTACTTAGGCTTTTTTGCCAGTATCAATAATATATTCAACAGTATATACAAAACCGGTGGTTACGAACAGGCCAGAAATGCCAATTACAGACAGCTTAATCAGGATGTTTCCAGCGGAACGCCTTCCTTCGGTCCAAAATACTTTTACAGTTACGGACGCACTTTTTACCTTAACATTTATTACAATTTCTAAGGATGAAAAAATATATCGCACTATTGCTCTGCATTACAATAACAGCCTGTATAAACGATGATGATTACAGTGTACCCAACCTGGAATGTACCGAAACCACTTTGGTCAAAACAATCGAAGTACAGGATATTAATGCAACAGAAAACATACAGGAATACACCAATGATGATGTGATTGAAGCATATGTGACATCGAGTGATGCCGCAGGAAATTTCTATAAAACTCTTTCACTGCAAACCGAAAACGGTGATTTCGGGTTTAGTGTTTTGGTTAATGCTACTTCTACATTTATTAACTATGAACCGGGGCGAAAAGTACTTATCAAACTTAAAGGTACGTATAACCGGATTTACAATAGTTCACTGCAAATAGGCGACCTCTCAGTTTATAATGGTTTTGCCTCACTAACCGGATTTTCGCCTACTGAATATACCAATATCCTTAATCGCTCCTGCACTGTAATAAGCGAAGAAAATATGGTTCAGCATACTTCATTAACACAACTGCAAAATGACAGCTACCTGCATCGCCTTGTAGAAATAGACAATGTACAGTTTACCAATGAAGCTGTAGGCCTTCCCTTTTATGACGCAAACAACGATATTGGCGGAGGTACCAACTATCTGCTAACCGATGAAAACGGAAATACCTTTATTTTTAGAACCAGTAGTTTTGCTTCCTTTGCAGGAAATACTATTCCTCAGGAAAGCGGAAAAATAAGAGGTATCCTAACCAAATATGGCGATACTTACCAGTTTATGATACGCACACCGGAAGACATACAACTTACCGAAGAACGGTTTTAAATAAAAAAGGCTGCTAAATGCCGCCTCAATTAATTATTCTATTCCTAAAAATTTAAACGGTTTACTGTCCTTAAAGTCCTTTACAGCATTACCGGCATAGGTTTCCCCTCTGGCAACGGTAAGTTTTTTTACTTTTCCCTTTTCAGAAAAATCGATATCCTTAAAATCAACCCAGAAAACATTTGGGGTGAGTACCGACTCGTAGTAGTACACCAGATTCTTATGATCTGAGACTGTTCTCCAGCGCGTAGAAGAGATATTCGGCTGATTTGGGGTAGATATACCATAAGGCACAGAACAGTTCCTTATAACGCTGAAAATACTCGCTACAGCTACACGGGTATTATCTGTTTTAGGAACAGCATCAGCATAAAAAGAAGCCCTCACAAAACGGTCGGCAGCCCTGTTGGTTCCCGGTAACATAACTGTACCTCCTATCTCACTCCAGTATTCGTTTAAAGCCAGTTGTTTATCGAACACAGGCGAATTAGTCATTACCGTGTAGGAAGCGTCATGATGAACAACCAGTTTTCCGTTTATGTATTCGAAAATAGCACTGTCACCCTGAGCATCCGATATTGAAAGATGCAGGGTAGCCTTACGCCCCTGTCCGGGTACATTATCGGTTACCACAACAAACTCTTCTTTAGACAAACCTTCTACCGCTTCACTTACCGTAGCATAATTATCCAGTACATACTGTACCCATACCGATATGGCAAGCCCCGGCTTTGTATGATCCCATTCAGGATATTCCGACTCCACCAACCAAAGCAGGTTAGCTACCAGCCCTTTCTCGTTCATACCATCGGTACTGCAAATTTCGTAAGCACTGGCAACAACACTACCGTATTTTGATTTCCAGCTTACCGTGTTTTTACCCGTCTCCCCTGTTCTTTGCATCCCTTTCGGAAAAATCCACAGGTTTGTCATTATATCCTCACTCCAGTCCATAGATCTTGCCGTGAGGTATAAATCATTTTTCCCTTTATATACAACCCGTGTACAAGCAAATAAGTTATAAATACTCCCTGTAAAAAACAGTAGTAATACATAGCCTAATAAAGATGTTTTCTTAGTCATAATCAGTTGGTTTAATCAGTTACCTTAAATTTAGTCAAAAAAAGATAACCTATTACAAACCAACATACTTATATAAAAAACGAACAGCCTGTACCAAAAGGTACAGGCTGTTTTGTTTTATAATTATGACGAAATACTATTTCTTCACGATAATAAACTCAGATCGTC
>NZ_JRLV01000007.1 GCF_000769915.1 Flavobacterium beibuense F44-8 | reverse complement strand
TCGGCATCTGCATTCCGAAAGGATAGTAATCTAACCCCTTCTTTTTCCTTTATATATAAGAACGTATGGCTTTTTTTATGTTTATAATTTATGCCTAAAAATGCTAAAATTGGCACAAAAAACACATTAATAAAGCACTTTTTTATTCGTTTTATTTATGCTAAAGATATAAAATAATCTCTGTTTTAGGTTACAAAAAATGGTTATATTGGCACAGCCAAAAAACCAACCACACAAATGCATAAATATTTATTACTCATAGCAGCTTTCTGCTGTTTGTCTTTTGGAGTTTCATTAAAAAAGAAAATTTCCGATCCTGATTTTCGTTACGAATTCTATACTACAGATAAAGTTGTTAAACCGGAGTCTGACAGACACTACTACTGGTTTAAAGGCGGGCGTATTCACAGTAGTGAATATGGTACGGGCGGGGAACTGCTTCACGACGAATTTTTTAAATACTATCACAGCAATCAGTTAGCTGAAGCCGGTAAGTTTAAAAACGGTATTAAAGAAGGATACTGGAAGTCGTGGTTTGAAAACGGTACATTACAATCAAAGGCCTACTGGAACGACGGGCAACTTGACGGAAGTTATTATGCTTATGACGAAACAGGAAACCTTGTTGAAGAAGGTCGTTATAAAAACAATAAAAAGCACGGACGCTGGATTAACCATACTAAAGGGGATACCCTTAAATACAAGCATGGTGAACTGGTAGTGAAAAAAGTTAAAGTTAAGGACACACTTACCAACGGGAATAAAAAACCGGGTTTCTTTAAGCGTTTGTTTAGTAAAAAGGATAAACCTGAGGAGAAAGAGGTTAATAAAACCCAACAGCAGGTTAAACCAAAGTCGGCAGTACAGCAGGCTGGTGAGCAAGATAAGCAGAGCTTCTTTGGCAGGCTGTTCTCAAAAAAAGATAAAGCAGATAAAACCAAACAACCAAAACAACAAAAAGTAAAAAAAGAAAAGGTTAAGAAGCAATCTCAGCCTAAGGATGATAAACCGGGGTTCTTTAAAAGACTCTTTGGTAAAAAAGATAAAAAGCAGGTAAGTAATGGTTAGGGCTCACAGTTTACTGTATGCCATTTTTGTATGCCTTATTGTAGCTGTATTATGTGCGGGGTTGCTCTATGCGGCAAACCTTTATAATCAACTCAATGTTTATTATAATACTCACGAAGAGCTTTATATCCATAATCAGTCTCTGGTAAATTATGCATTAGGTGAAATGCAGGAATCGGGTTCATTGCCGTTGGATGAAAATGAGGGGATAGAGTCGGCTTACGAAACAAAACCATACGGACTTTTACAGCTTATAATCGCTCATTCCTTTATAAAGGGAGATACGGTTACGTCATCTCATTTTGCTGTTCCTAATACTGTAGATAAGACGTGTGTTTTTTTAACAAATACAAACCGACCCCTCACTTATTCGGGAGATGTGGTGCTTGTAGGTAACAAAAAACTGCCTTCTACTTTTATAAAACCGGTACATATTGATAATCGCCCTAATCATTTGGAAAAAAATGTAGGACAGGTTCAGGTTTCCGAGACGAAGCTTCCAGATATGAACCAACAGCTAAAAGATGCCTTCTCGATTAATTCAGCACAAAGCTTTGAGTTGCAGGAAGTGGTAAAGAGTGATTCGGTATTTTTTAATTCATTTCGCAATCCGTTGCTTGAACTCAGGCTAAAAGGTAATGAGCTTGGTAATGTAAATATAAAGGGTAATGTGCTTATTACGGGTACCGACTCTATTTTGATAAAAAAAACAGCAAGACTTGAAGATGTTATTATAAAGGCATCAAAAATATATTTTGAAGAAGGTTTTGAAGGCACACTCCAGGCTTTTGCAGGAACAAAAATAGAAACTGCAAAAGGGGTAAGGCTTAATTATCCTTCTGCATTGTGTGTAAATAATACCTCTGCTAATAAGGGAGGTATTTTGCTAAAGGAGGGGAGCGTGGTTAACGGGGCATTGGTTTTATGCGGAAATGAAATGCAAATGTTAGAAAACAACATTATGTTTATTGAGAAAGAAGGATTGATAACCGGTAGTATATATTGTACAGGTAGACTTGTATTGCAAAGTGATGTAAAAGGATCTGTTTATACAAACTGGTTTGTGCACAAAACAGCATCTACCGGATATGATAATTGCCTGGCCGATATTGAGATAAATGTTTTAAAGCGTCCGCAATTCTTTATACCATTACCACTACTTGATAATAGTAATAAAAGCTATGAAACAATTAAAAAGGTTATGTAAAGTACCGGCAAATTCGTTACTGGAATCGGTTATAGCTCTTACTATAATATCGGTGTGCCTGTATATAGCAATAATGGTATATTCGGCTGTTTTTGCGCCTAATACATCAATGAAGTTTTACAGTTCTCAAAATAAGATACAGGCTGCTTTTTTTGATATGCAGATAGGGCTTGATTCTTTAAAAGAAAAATATGATAATGAAAACTGGATTATAGAAGAGGAGTTTACCGAAGGGAGTAAAAAAATCATCATTAAATACAGTGACAGTATTACTGAATACCCTGAAAAAGTTTTTTATGTACCCGGAGAGAAATAAAATACCGGCGTTTACTATTGTAGAAGCTGTGGTAAGTATGGCTGTAACGGCTATTATACTTACTATAGTATTTATCATATTTTCTGTTACATCACAGCGTTTAGACGATTTTAAAAAACAAAACGAAGGCATATCAGACCTTAACAGAATGAGCTATAGTTTAAATAAAGCTGTTTTTGAAAGTAGTAGCATGCAAATGCCTTCGGGAGATAGGTTAGTGTTTTCTGATTATAAAGAGAATGATGTAACATATTTTATTATGAAGGAATACTTTGTGAGAGCACAGGGAGATTTTACAGATACCTTTCATTTACAAACAAAAAGAGTGTTTATAGAAGAATTACAGTCAGAAAACAAACCTTTTCGCTACCAGCGACTACATTGGGAACTTATAGTAGATCAACAAAAAACAGATATGTTTTTTTATAAAAAAGTATATCTTGAAGAACTTTTAAAGCCTTACCAAAAAAATGAGTTTTGATTTAAGTACATATAAGAAAGAAGAAAAAAAGCAACATGGGTTCAATTTAAATACACAGGTAACTTTTGGAAAGAAGTTCTCAGATAAGAAAAAAGAACTTTTTTACCGTGAACTTGGTATGCTTTTAAAAGCAGGGGTTGATTTTAAAAAAGCTCTTGAGATACTTAGTAATCAAAACAAAAATAAATTTGAAAAAGATATTATTGATGCTATAAAAGATAAAGTAGTTGACGGTAAAGGAGTTTATGAGGCAATGAAGGTTTCGGGACATTTCTCCCCTTATGAATATTATAGCATACAAATAGGTGAAGAAACAAGAAAACTGGAGGATGTACTTACTGAACTACAAAAGTTTTTTAGCCGAAAAATACAAATGCGCAGGCAAATAGTTAGTGTGCTTACTTATCCTGTAATTGTTTTACTGGTAACTTTTTTAGTGCTGTATTTTATGCTCACAAAAGTAGTACCTATGTTTAGTTCGGTATTCCGTCAGTTTGGTAGTGAGTTGCCTAAAAGTACTCAGTATATTATTAAACTGTCAAACAACTCAGGTTATCTTTTTACTGTAATTGCTATTGTGATTGCCGGTTTGGTAGCAGGACACTATTATTTAAAAAATAAAAATAGCTACCGGGGGCTTATGGCATCGTTGGTATTGAAAATTCCATATTTTGGGAGTCTTATCAGGAAAATTTATATTTCAAGGTTCTGTCAGGCAATGAACCTCTTAACATCTTCCAGAACAACTCTTATTGCTTCACTTAATCTTACATCAAAAATGATTGGATTTTATCCTATTGAAAATTCAATTGAGGATATAAAGAATGATATTACCCGTGGAGCATCTTTAAGTGAAAGTCTTAGAAAGCATAAAATATATGAAGACAGGCTTGTAACCATGATTGAAGTTTCTGAACATGTTAATCAACTTGATGTTATGTTTGAGAAATTAAGTGATCAGTACAATGAAGAAATTAATCATCAAACCAAGATGATAGGGGTAATTCTTGAACCTATGATTATAATAGTAATTGGACTTGTGGTAGGTATAATAATGATCTCAATGTATGCTCCAATGTTTGATTTAAGTAAAATTTTACGCAATTAACTATAGTTATCAATAGTTTTGTATTTTTGGCATTAAGATTGTCTTATTAATGATTTTCTTGTTATTTAAAAGTTAAATTATGCGAAAAAATTATCTATTTTTTAAATATTTAAAAAAACTAAAAAACCTCAAAGCTAAGGCATATTCGTTAACAGAGATACTTATAGTGCTTTGTATTATAGGTATTTTATTGTTAATGGTGCTGCCAAACCAAACATCTGTAATAGGACAGGCAAAAGCTATTGAGGCTCAGGCAATGCTTAACCAGGTTTATGGTTTGCAAAAAAGCAATTTTTATCGTTTTTCTAAATATTCAAATAGTTTGGAGGAGCTTGGTTTTGAACAGGAGCTTACGGTAGACGAAGGCGGACAGGCTGTTTATAAAATTGAAATTATTGAAGCCAGTAATAACTCATTTTTAGCAAGAGCTACCTCTGTTTCTGACCTTGATGGAGACGGCAATTTTAATACTTGGGAAATAGATCATAAAAAAGTACTTAAAGAGGTAGTTAAAGAATAGTGGAACTTTTGGTTATAATAATATTGTTTTTATCTCTTTGTTTTGTTATTTATCAGGACATTAAATACAGGTATATTCATGTAATATTACCTGTTATTATATTTTGTTCTGGTTTATACCTTGTAAAAGCGGGCATAAAAGTTCTTTTAAATGTTATGCTTCTGAATGTTCTTTTTTTTGTGTTCGTTTTCTCTGTATTGGTTTTATATATGAGTGCTAAGCAAAAAAGAATACTTAATCCGTTTAAAAACTATTTTGGTTTTGGAGATTTACTTTTCTTTATGGCTCTTTCCCCGTTTTTTGTTCTGAGAAATTATATAGTATACTTTATAGTTTCTATGTTTTTTTCTATAGTACTTTACTTTGCTTTTAAGAAGGTTATGAAAAAAGAAACAATTCCGCTTGCAGGTTATGCTTCGGTTCTTTTTCTGTTTATTATAGCTGCGGATTTTTTACTTGATTATTCACATATATCTTTATTAGGCTAGTTATGGAGATTGTTGTAAGTCAGGAAAATCAGCACTTAATTTCGGGTGATATAGCCAACCATTACCGTGTACTGCCTAAAGACAGTTTAGAAGGGAATATGGCTTTATATATAGATGAGGCTAATAATACCGATGAAGTAAAAGATGAACTAGAATTGCTTTTAGGACAGGAAGTAGTTTTATTTTCTTTCCCTAATAGTGAAATTGAAAAAGCGCTTTCGGTTTATTACCGGCAGGAAAGAGCTGCGAATACTGCTAAGGATTTCACCATAGATAAAGGAGATTTTTTGGAGAATTTACTTCAGGAAGCAAAGTCACTAAAAAGTAGTGATATACATTTTGAAGTATATGAGGAAAATGCCAGAATAAGATTTAGGATTGACGGACAACTTATAGAGAGGTATAAAGTAGAAAAAGAAAATTATCTGGAACTGGTTAATAAAGTAAAAATCAGGTCTAAACTAAATATTACAGAGAAAAGATTACCTCAGGATGGCAGGATTACAAATGATACTTTTGATATAAGAGTTTCCATTTTACCTACGCTTTTTGGAGAAAAAATTGTGATGAGGCTTTTGGGACAGGATGCTTCTAATATTGATCTCTCAACTTTAGGATTTCAAAAAGAAGAACTTTACTATTACCTGGAAGCTGTTAAAAAACCTAACGGAATAATATTAATTAGCGGTCCCACAGGTTCAGGTAAAACAACTACTCTCTATGCTACACTAAGGCTTCTTAATGATAGTAAGCGTAATATAGTAACTGTTGAAGATCCTATTGAATATACGCTTAAAGGGATTAATCAGGTTCAGCTTAAAGAAGATATAGGTTTAACATTCTCGTCTGCATTGAAGTCATTTTTAAGGCAGGATCCTGATATTATTATGCTTGGTGAGATAAGGGACTCTGAGACAGCATTAATGGCTATCAGGGCATCGCTAACGGGACATTTGGTTCTGTCTACCATACATACTAACTCTGCCTTTGGTACTATATCAAGACTAATTGATATGGGGGTACCTTCATACCTTATAGCAGAAACCCTAAATCTTTCAGTAGCCCAAAGGCTTGTTAGAAAACTGTGCCCGGATTGTAAAACAGAAGTTAACTGTGAGGAAGAAGATTTCCCTAAAACATATAAAAAACCTTATAACCTAGAGAAAATATATAAACCTGTAGGCTGTAATAAATGTTATCACACGGGATATAAAGGCAGAAGAGCCATTTATGAAGTTGTGAATATTGATCATATTATAGCTCAGGCAATTAAAAATAACAATGTAGATAAACTTTATAATGAAGAAGAGTATAAGAGCCTTTCTGATAAAGCCTTTGATATTTTGGCAGAAGGGGAGACTTCATTAGAAGAAATTTATTCAATACTTGTAAACGTATAAAAAACCATGCCTAAAAAAATTTATTGCCTTATTGTAGCCTGTTTGATTAATCTAACATTACTTGCCCAGCAAGATCCTACAATTATAAGTGCTCAGCTTGATGAGTTTGCTAAAGAAAAACCGGGGATAAACGAGGTAATTAAAATTGATGTTTCAGGGCTTTCCCTGCATGATTTTATATCGACAATTGCTTTTGAACATCACTTAAATGTTAGTGTTGACAGAGATTTAAATCAAATTGTAGATAATAACTTTTATGATGTAACTGTAAAAGATGTATTTCTGTTTTTAGCCGAAAAGTATCAGCTTGATATTAGCTTTATGAGCAATATTATCATTTTTAAAAAGAGGGAAGAGGTAAAAATAGTAGAGAAAAAACAGCCAAAATTAATTGATGTTGAATACAACGCTAAAAATGATTTTTTAACAGTACGACTTCAAAACGATTCATTAGTAAGTGTGGCTAAGGCTATTGTTGATAAGTCTAATAAAAGTATAGTGCTTGCGCCTAATGTTAAAAATGCTTTAATTACGTCCTATATTGTAAACCGCCCGTTTGATCAGGTAATGGATATGATGGTTAAATCAAATGAATTAAAAGTTACAAAAGATGACAATGGGTTTTATTATATAGAAAAAAACCTTGCACCTATTGAAACACCTGATGCATTGGGTAGCACAGGAAGTAAGAAGTTAAAGAAATCCAACATAGGGGAACAGGGATATTATGATGTAAAGTTAAATCAATACGGTTATCTTTCAGTTGAGGCATATGGTGCAGATGCTGCCGAACTTATTATTGAAGCTGCCAGTAAGTTGCACATTACCTATTTTCTTTATAATAAACCGGAAAATGAAAAAACTACACTTCTGGCAGATAATATAACTTTTGATGATTTACTGGAACATATATTTAAAGGGAAGAAATACACCTATAAAAAAGAAGGTGATTTTTACCTTATAGGAGAAGAATCAACTAAAGGTTTACGTAAAACAGAAATTATCCAGTTAGAGAACAGGTCAATAGAATCAGTAATGATGTCGTTACCAAAAGTATTTTCTGAAAATGTGGAAATAAAGGAGTTTGTAGAGCTTAACGGCTTAATAGTTTCCGGTGCACAAACAACCATAGATGAACTTAAAACTTATATTAAACAAATAGATAAGGTTGTTCCGTTAGTACAAATAGATGTAATGATTGTACAGTATAATAAGGCTTATGATATTCAAACAGGTATTACTGCCGGTTTGGATAAAACTAAATATCCACAAACAAGTGGGGTACTGTTTCCCTCGGGCGATGTTAATTTAAATGCTACATCGGTAAACAGTCTTATAGATGCATTTAACGGTCTTGGAGTATTAAAGATAGGAAAGGTAACAAATGCGTTTTATCTTAATATGAAGTTTTTAGAGGATAATTCTATTATAAAAATAGAATCTACCCCTAAAATTGCTACAATTAGTGGGCATGAGGCTAAACTGGCTATAGGGGAAACAAATTATTACTTTGAACAAAATAATCAGTTACTGGCAAACAATATCAATAATAATATATTACAGTCGGGTACATGGAAATCTACCGAGGCGAACCTGAGTGTTTCAATCAAACCATATGTCTCTACAGACGAAACGGTAACGCTTAATGTTGCAGTGGAGAAAAGTTCTTTTTTAGGAAGAGTAGGTCAAACAGCTCCTCCGGGAAAAGCAACACAACAGTTTCAGTCTCTTGTAAGGGTGAAAAATAATGAGATGATTTTATTAGGAGGTTTGGATGAATTGCGAAAAGAAAATACAGCCTCTGGTACACCATTATTGTCAAGGATTCCGGTTATAAGCTGGTTCTTTAGCGGAAAAAGAAAGTCGAAGTCAAACTCCAAACTTCATATTTTTATTAAACCAACCATAATTTACTAATTTAAATGTTGTCATTTTTATCAAAGGTTATAAAAATTAATAATGTAACTGTTTTAAGTTATTTTAAAACAGATGAAGGCGAAGACTGCCGTACTATTACCCTGAGGAAAAAGGGTAATAGTCTCAGTGTGGTCTCTACTAACAATTATAAAGGCCTGGATGATTTTCTTGATAATTATAATAGTAAACTTCCGGTTTTATTATTATTGGACGGAAAAGGTGTTTTAAATAAAAAAATAGATACTAAAAATACAACCGACTTAACCTGGAAAAAAAATATAGATTTTAATACGGTATATTTTACTGAACTTGTTACTTCTCAATACACCTTTTTATCATTTACACGGCGACATAATGTTGATGAAGTAATTTCATTACTGCAAAAAAAAGGAATACATATTTTAGATTTTTACCTAGGTCCGCTTACCACTGCATTACTGCAAAATGCTATTGATGAAAATTTAATAACTTCAAACAATTCATTACTAGAGTTTGAAGAGGGCACGCTTATAAATCTTACAAAAGATGAGGGCAAGGAAAAAAACTATGCTATTGGTGATATACATTTTTCTTCGGTACAGTTATCATCATATGGCGCAGGTATACATTTCTTTATAAAACAAAAGGAAATATCTAAAAGTTATAGTGACCTTATAGATAATGAAGAGTTTATTTATAAAAAGAGCTTTAATTATCTTGCAATAGGTATGCTGGGACTGTTTTTTACCCTCTTACTAATAAGTTATTTTGGGATACAATATTATTCAGGACAAAATAATGCGTTAAATCAGGAAAATGTTTATTCCAACCAAACATATCAATATATTAAAAACTTAGAGGAGCAAAAAGAGAGTAAACTTAAAATTTTAAACGATAGTGGTCAGCTTTCAGAGAAGTTTCTTACTTACTACGTTTATACATTGTCTTCCTCAGTTCCTCAGGATTTATCAGTAAGCCAGATAGAGGTTTTCCCAGTTATAGGCGAAGTAAAACAAAATAAAAAGATAGAATTACAGTCAAATCAGATAATGTTAAAAGGAGCCACTTTTAACGAATCGTCTTTTAACGACTGGTTAAGAAAATTAAAAAAGGTAGACTGGATAAAGGAGTTTGAGGTGCTGTCTTTTAAAAAAGACAAAAAAAATATGCAGCATTTTGAAATAAAAATATTAGTAAGTGATGTTTGATAAATATTCGTTTAAAATAAAATTCAGGGCACTTATTGCAATATTTTTCATTTTGCTGTTCACTTCCTATAAAAGGTCTTTTAGTACTCTTATAGGGGTTGTTAAGGAGAATTCTGAACTAAAAGATAAAGTAGCCGATTTAAAAAATACTTCTTCTGATTATAATTTGCTGCAATCTCAAATAGCAGCTATAGATAAGATAATAGGAAAAGAAGGGATAAATAAAGAAAAGATACAGCAGGATATTATTGACTTTATTACCAGTAACGGTAAAAAAACCTCTATATACCACCTGCAGTCAATTCATGAATTTTCTGATGATAATTACCATATATATACAAATGAGGTAGATATAACAGGAGAACTCAATGATCTGTTAAAGCTGACCTATGATTTTGAAATAAAATTTAATAATTCCCGCTTAATAAGCATGGACTTCTACACAGCGAGAAAAACTAATCAAAGTGACATTTTACATTTAAAACTTATATTTCAGAACTATGAAAATAAAAAATAACATACTGCTTGCCATTCTTGTAATATTTACTTACGGTTGTGAAGATATATTGGAAGATGATATTACCAATGACAACATAACAATGTATTATCCATTAAATAATGCAGAGATAGAGAGCAATGCTGTTAACTTTCAATGGGCTTCACTTGATGGTGCAGACGAATACCGTATTCAGGTTTTTTCAGAAAGTAATAACATGGTACTTGACTCCCTTGTTAGCACGAATCATTTTATACAGCCTTTAAATCCGGGGACTTATCAATGGAGGGTAAGAGGAGAAAATTTTGCTTACGAAACGGCTTATACTTTTCCTGCTACCTTTACATTAACT
This sequence comes from Flavobacterium beibuense F44-8, assembly GCF_000769915.1. GTDB lineage: Bacteria > Bacteroidota > Bacteroidia > Flavobacteriales > Flavobacteriaceae > Flavobacterium > Flavobacterium beibuense. Next base: position 209,821 of record NZ_JRLV01000007.1, on the reverse strand, counting down.
ACATCTGATGACTTAACAAATCAGCAGATAGTTTTATCATATCCTTCGTCAGGCTTCTATACACAAAATACATCGTTAACCTTTTCCTGGACACCTGTTAATGCTGCAGAATATTATGTTTTCCAGTTAATAAACGTTACAGCAGGTAATATTTTAATACACGAAGAGCCACAGTTAAATAATAGCTCTTTTACACTTGCAAGCGGTGTTATAACTGAAGACGCACAATACTCGTGGAAGGTTAAGGCTGTAAATTCGGAAAATCAAACCGAAACACAATTTGCAAGCAGGAATTTTTATATCGATACTACTATTCCAAATCAATCTCAAAACACTTTACCTCTTAATAGTACATCTATTACACAAAATACAGCGGTAAATTTTGCATGGACTGCACCGGGTGATACAGGGGTGATAACTTCGCCACTATCTTATACAATACAAATAGCAAACGATGTAAGTTTTAATACTATAATACAAACAGGAAATGTTACTACGCCTGCTTTTGAGTATACTTTTACATCCGGAGGAGATTATTATTGGAGAGTTAAAACCAAAGATCAGGCTGGTAATGAAACGGGTTACAGTGATTATTTTACGATAACAGTAACAGAATAGTTAAGTGAAGAAAAAAATAAATGTAATATTAATTATAGTTGTTATAGCTCTTTGGGGAGGTATAGGGTATCGCTTTTTGAGTAATTATTTTTTTACTCCAGATCAACCCGTATTGAGTACAAATTTTGATTCGAATACAGATATCGATAATATTTTTGTACAACGGGATACCTTTGTTATGGAACCTATTAAAAGAGATCCGTTTCTTAATAAAATTAAAAGTGATTCTAAGTCGATATTAGTTCGTAATAATTCGACAAATAATACTGTGAAGCCTAAACAGGTTGTTACACATTCTAGTACCGAAATAAAAACATATTGGCCCAAAATTGAATATTACGGTTATATAAAATCAGGAGATAACAAAGAGCTGGTGCTTTTAAACATAAACGGATTTGTAAAAAAAATGCATGTAGGTGAAAATGGAAGTGGAGTTACTGTTAATAAAATATCCAGAGACTCAATAGAGGTTTCTTTTAATAAAGAAAACAAAGTTATTATTAGACACTCAAGGCTTAATTAAAAAAGGTATTATTAACAGTGTTAATCACGGGTATTTAAAAAAAAAGATTTAGTCAATATAGTTGAGGCTTTTGACCAGAAGTACTAAAAAGAAAAACACCCATAATTGCGCATTATGGGTGTTTTCATAAAAACCAAATCAACATTATGAAAAAATTTACTGCTATTCTATCTGTAATGAAGGGCAATTTGTCCAATTTGTCCAACAATTTTAAACGAATCTTTGAATGAAAGTTTAGACCCGTCGGCATGAATCCATCTGTTTAGCGGTTTTTCGCAAAGCATTTCCTGTACCTGTTTGTTACCATATACTTTTTTCATTCGCATAAATATCTCTACATCAAATAACCATTTGGTTAAAAACTTCCTGCCGAATGTTTTCTCCACCACATCGGTAGTCATAACCTTAGCACCACATTGAGTATCTCTAAACTCCATTCCCAGTGTTTTCCTGATAATAAAATTAATGGTCATGCTTATTATTTTTCTGGCCGATTCTTTAGTAATATCGGCACCCATTCTGCTTATTCGGGAGCCGCTTACTATTTTGTATTTTGAATTGGTTATGGTTTTTACCAAATCAGAGAAATCATCAAAGTCGGTAGAAAGATCGGCATCAAGAAAACCGATATAATCAAACTGTTTCTGTTCTGCCAGATGTAGCATTCCAAGTCGTACCGCTTCGGCTTTTCCGCCGTTTTTAGGACAGTCGTAAACGCTTATATGACTTTCATTTCCTTTTTGAAGCTCTTTAAGCACTGCAAGGGTATTGTCTTTACTTCCGTCGTTTACAAAGCATAAATGGTAACCAAGGTTTTTGCGCACAAAGCTTCTAAATTCTTCACTTAGCAGTCTTTCTTCTTCATTATAACAAGGTATAACAACACCAATACAGGTGTTTTGAATGTATTGCTCTTTTATATTCTCTTTTCTTTTAATGTTAGTATCTCCCAGTAGTCGGCCCACTCTAATTCCTATTTCACGAAGACTTAAGGGCTTTTTCATGTAATCGTTAGCACCAAGCTCAAAGCCCGTAACTATTATGTCTTCATCAACATTGCCCGAAAGTATTATAACCGGTGTATGCTGCTTTTTTACAAAGCGTATATACTTTAATACTTCAAGCCCCGATACGTTACTTACAATTTCATTATAAGTATCCTGTAGGGGAACATGGTTGGATTGGGCAGACATGTTAATATCTGTAATTACAAGATCGGGTTTAAAAACCTCATACTGCTCTATAGCATCATAAATGTTGTTTGAACATTTAACCTCATAGCCCAATTCTGTAAGGCATCTCTCCAGAGACAGCAACACCAGTTGCTGATCGTCTACAATTAAAACTTTATTCATAATTCAGCGTATTAGTTGTTGTGATTTATTATTTCAAATTTATATTGATAATGAGGGTGTTATGAAACGTTTTAGTTGAACAGAAGATTTCTTTCGGTGAATGGTAAGGATGTATAGACGCTTATTTTAACATTAGCTACTTTATTTATTATCTTTACTTTACAACAAATAACCACATCATAACGTGAGGGAAACCACAAACAAATACCTTATTTCGGCCTTACTTATAGGGGTAGTTTTCCATGCATCCCTTATGTTCTTTACGCTGGAAAACACTTATGATGCCTTAATTCATTTGTTTTTTGCCAATCACTATGCCCACAACTGGTTTGAATCATGGAATACCAGTTGGTATACAGGGTTTACCGTTATGGGATACCCTCCATTGGTACATCAGGCAATTGGATTATTTTCACTTATTGGCGGACTCAAATTCGGGTTGTTTGCCGTTACCATTATATGTGTTATACTCTTCATAACAGGGGTATATAGATTTACCTTGCTGTTAACCGGTAACCGCACCGTAGCCGGCTATGCTTCACTTATAGCGGTTTTTTCCTCATCTTTTTTGGAAACGCTGCACATTTTCGGGCAGTTACCAAGTATTATGGGTATATCAATATTGATGCATTCCCTACCTGAAATTTACTTGTGGGTAAAAACAGGGAGAAAGCGCTACTTACTAACGTCATTATCCCTAATTGCAGTAACGGTAACCTCACATCATGTTACACCTATTTTTGGGATGGTATTTTTTATACTCCCCTTAATAGGAGTAGCCGTTATGGATATGGCCCGTGAAAGGACAGACAGTTACAGCAGTATTACCTTCAGGCTTTTTATAGCTACCCTAATAAGTTCCCTTAAACGTATTGTTGTATTTGGTATAGGGCTGTTAACTCTTGTAGTAGTATGTATACTGCCTTACTGGGTAAACTCAAGAAAAAATCCTATAACCCAGGTGCCTATACCACATGGCAGTAGGGATAACTTTTTGGAAGTTACCTCATCAGGACTTATGTTTTTCCTTATTCCGTGGGGAATAATACTGTTTATACTGCCATATGTGTTTTACAGGTATTTTAGCAAGAGGTATATATTCTTTGGGCTATCATTAAGTATGCTGGCAATTTTAGGAACAGGTGGCACAACTCCAATCCCTTTAAAACTATTAGGTACCAATGCTTTTAATATATTAACGTTAGACAGATTTACGCTATGGGCATCTATAGTTAGCTTACCTATGTTTGGTGAGTTTGTATATAGATTGGTAGAAGGTGATCTGAAGCAGAGTTTACAGCTAAGGTATGGGACAGTGTATCATCGTATTATAAGCGGAGTTTTTGCTGGGGCTTTCCTTGGTTTCGCTTTGTTTACCATATCGTTGGGCTATTTCCGTCCGTTTCAGCCACAAAAAATAAATATGCTGCCAATAGTCAACTTCCTCAATCAGGATCAGCATGACCGATGGCGTTTTCTGCCTCTTGGTTTTGGCGATCAAATGGCTTACCTGTCTACACAAACAGGGGCTATGACTGTAGATGGCAATTACCATTCTGCCAGAAGGCTGCCTGAGCTTACATCCAGAGCGGTAGAAAGACTGGAAAACTCAAAGTTTAGAGGGATGGAAGGGATTGGTTCATTACAGCAGTTTCTTACCGTACCCGAAAAGTATAACCTTAAATATGTTTTCTCTAACGATAAGTTTTATGACCCCATACTGTATTTTAGCGGATGGCAGCGACTCAATCAGTTAGAGAATGGTATTATGGTTTGGGAAAAGCTCAATGTACCACCCATGCCAAAAGTAATACCTAAAGAGGAGGCACCATTACCTCTTCGTTTAATGTGGGGTATTATTCCGTTATTAACGGTGGTATTGGCATTTGTAATTAATATACAAATGTTATGGATACATGCTTTAAAAACCCGTAAAATCCCAAAACCCGACTTCTTTTTACATGCAAAAGACTATACCGGTTTCTCTAAGAGTATGCTTAGGGTTAACAGGTTTTGGGTACTGTTTATGGTTGTGATTTCGTCTTACGGATTGTATAAACTCTACTATGGCATATCACCACAAATAAGTCCTGATAATGTAGTGAAGTCCTATTATGATGCGCTCGACTTTAAGGAGTTCGAAAGAGCTTATTCTTATATTACCCCTAATGATGATTATCCGTTATCACAGTATCTGTTGGAGATTTCGGTAACAGATGGTATTGTGAACTCGTATGCCAAGCTAGATGCTATAACCGTAAATGTTACAGATAAAACCAAAAACAGTGCAGGAGTAAAAGTGAAAACCAAATGGGTAACTCCGCTTGAAATTATTGACAGAGAATATGTACACAGGCTGGTAAAGAAAAAAGCAAAGTGGTATATAGTACCCGATAAGAAAGATCCTGATATTCCGCCAGATCAGATATTTGCCGATAATACCACTCAATTTTATAAACACGGACGCAGGCGTATAACTACCCAGCAAACCTATCATGATGATGTATTGAAACAGCCCGAACTGGAAATACTTTCGGCAAGGATGATTTTTCAGGATAATAAATATATGATAGTGGGCGAACTGCAAAACATAGATAACATCCCTGCAGATGTAGCTGTAAAGGCAACCCTGTATGACGAAAAAGATAAAAGGCTGGCGACACATAATGCCAAGTATGTTATAAAGCATAAACTGATGCCTAAGGAAACCACTACGTTTAAGGTTAATTTTGAAGATATTGCCTGGCAAAGTAACGGAGAGGTAAAACCGGAGACGTTTAACCCCGATGAGTTTACACCTGCCAAACTGAAAAGTGTACCCGTTAATTTTGATATACAAAGTGCGGGTAATGTGGCTACGACCGATCTATACAAAGAGGTTGCCTTAAACGATTTGAATATTGATAATACCACTGTACAGGGTACTTTATTTAATTATGGTATTCAGGAGGTTACCATACCCGAGTTGTTGGTAAGCTATTACAATGAAAACAGGGAGATTGTTTATACAGATCATTTTTTTATCCGAGAAGGAATAAGAGTACAGCGTAAGCAAAGGTTCAGGTATAAACTGATTGATTTGAGTAAACTGATACTGTTGAAATCGGGTACGGAAAACTGTTATGTTAACGGACTCCCTAATGAAGAAATGGCAAGAAAAACTGTACCTTTAAGAATAGACGGACATAATGATAAGGAACTTATATCTGTAAACGGAAAAGGATACTCATACATCAAAATAGAGATTAACAACTATATAGCTAACCCAAGGTGATAAAAACTAAATCAGGTTACATAGTATTAGCTATCGCAATAGTTTTTGTATTGCTGTCTTTCGGGCTGCAACAGTCAGATAGTAGTGATACAAAAATTGCATTGTCAAATCCTCAACAGGAATATGTTGCCGGGAGTGCTATTGCTTTGTCTTTTACAAATGCTGATAGTTTAAACAAAACTGTAATGATGGTGAAATCATCTTACGGGAGTACTGTACTACAAGCAAAAGGGAATGAGTTTGTACTTCCTGATTTTATGGCAGCCAAAACCGGACAGGTACACTGGTATCTTTTTTTTGATGACGAATTGAAATTACAGGGAAACTTTACCATTGTTCCTAACGCTGTTACAACAGGTATAGAAACTTATCTTGGGCCGCGTACCGTTAATGCGGGCAATGAAAATTATACCATGATGGTAACCATACCCCATGATGCGTTTGATAATCCTGTAGCCGATAGTACAGCAATTACGCTTAAACATCAGTTTAGGGAAAGTATAAATGAAGAACCTCTTTACACTGAAAACTTTATTGCTTTTAAAAGAATCACAGCACCCCAAAAAACAGGAAAGATCCTATTATCTTCAAATTGCGGAACTGTAGCTACAAGAGAATTTGAAGCAGATGTATATGCTGCTTTACCGGTAAATTTTACCATAAACTTTTCCCGAAATCACGAATATGCCGATGGCAACCAATTAACTACGGTTTATACATCTGAACTGAAAGATAAGTATGGCAATACCATAAACGACGGAACATCGGTCACCTTTATGATATATAAAAGTGATGGAAACCTGCTGAAAACCTACGGAAATACTATTAACGGAATAGCTCAAAGTAAAATACCTAGTCCGGAAAAAGAAGACAGCTATACCATAAAAGCTTATATAACAGGTATAGCCGAAAGTAATGAGATTAAAATTAGTTACAAATCGGCATTAAAAGGTGAAATAAACTATACTTTCTCTAAAGATAAGAGGACAATAAAAGTAGGTCCTTTACAAAGTTTTATGAAACAGCTTGTGCCTAACGGTACCACGGTTTCACTTAAACTGTATAATAAATCAGGGCAGGAGGTAAGCACTATAGAGGAATACACCATAAACGGAGAAGCCGTATTTAGCTTACCAAAAGGAGAGTATAAGGGAAAGGCATACAATTTTGAAATAAGTGTAATGGGACATACACAAAAAACAGGTTTGATTCAGTATGAGAGTGAATAATAAAAACATATACAGAACAGCAATAATTATCAGTTTCATAGCACTTAATGCGCTTTTGTTATTTGGGCTAAGTAAGGTGTTGGGATACCTTAATTCGGGAGCAGAGCGTAGTGATATGCTACATTTGGAAAAAGAAACTATTACAACCTATCTGCCTAAGATAAACTGGAGCAGCCTTGATAATCCGGGGCGTAAAATGGAACAGCAGGCGTTAAAGGAAATAGAGAAAGATTATCTGTTTTCGTGGTATGTAAAAAATAACGCTCTTAAAACCAATACTACCGAAGGTATTGCCGATTTTTATACTGATAGTGCAAGAGTGAACCTGTTTAAGTTGGTTGATTATAATAAAGCAAATAAAATAAGTATAGAAGGTACAACTATAGAACATAACCCGGCTATTGATTTTTATAGTGCCGATGGTCAGCTAGTGGTGTTTACCGACAGGAATATTGTTGAATACCAGAAAATATATCAGGATAAAAAACTTGTCAATACGGTTACCGATACTGCCAGTTATAAAGTAATGATGCTTTTAGAAGACGGTTTTTGGAGAATACGTCATATTAAAAGAATGTCACCACAAGCTATAGTGCAGGATAGTATAAAACCCCATAAGTATTTTGAGGTAAAGGGAGACAGTATAATGAAGGATGGTAAAACCTACCTTATAAAAGGTATTAATTATTATCCTAAAAACTCGGCGTGGGATATGTATGGCGATAAATTCTCGACAGATACCATAAGTGCCGACTTTGATATAATAGCAAATGCAGAACTAAACACGGTAAGGATTTTTGTGCCGTATGAAGATTTCGGTAAGGCTGATGTTCAGGAAGATCGTTTGGATAAACTGGAGCAGGTGCTTGATTTAGCTGAAGAAAAGGAATTAGCCGTTATAGTAACTCTGTTTGACTTTTATAGTGATTATACTCCGCAAAACTGGACTTTAACTCACAGACATGCCGAAAAGATTGTAGAAACCTTTAAAAACCATAATGCTATATTGGCTTGGGATCTTAAAAATGAACCCGACCTTGATTTTATGAACAGAGATAAGGATAACGTTACAGGATGGCTGCAAACGCTATTGCCTTTAATTAAAAGCTGGGATCCTAACCATTTGGTTACCATAGGCTGGTCTAACCCTCATGATGCGGTTTTATTACAGGATAAGGTAGATTTTGTATCTTATCACTATTACCTTAACCCAAATTATTTTTTGGATAAGTATGATGCCTTAAAAGTACAAACAAATAAACCTGTAGTACTGCAGGAGTTTGGCGTTTCGTCTTACAGGGGTTTTTGGAGTTGGTTTGGAAAAGGGGAGAATGGTCAGGCTGAGTATCATAAAAAAATGCAAGCCGTTTTTAAGGAAAAACAACTTGCATTCTTATCATGGACACTTTATGATTTTCCTGCTGTTCCAAATAATGTAGCTGGTAAATGGCCCTGGATTAAAAACAAACAGAAAAAGTTTGGGTTTTTAGATGAACACGGTAAACCCAAACCATCATTTTTATATATTACTAATAAGTGATTTACCAAATTTAACTTCTTCAATGTTTCTGAATTCTTCCAGATACATTTCGGTAATTCTTTCCATCGAAAGTGCTTTTGCAGCTTTATAGTTGGCTACAGCCAGTTCTTTACGATAGCTGTCGTTCACTAAAATGTTTTCAATAGCAAGAGATAGGGAAGAAGAACTCGTAGGGTTAAAAAACTCGCCTTTATAACCTTCGTCTTCCACCAGTAAAGCAAGGTCTCCTAAATCAGGCATTACAACAGCTTTACCATAACTTCCTGCCTGGTGTAATACACCACTGCTACCGGTTGTAGCGGTATAAGGGAATACTACAACTGTACTTTCTGTAAAAATACGCTCTACATCATTTTCTTCAACATACCCTGTAAAGGTTATACCTTTTACATGGCTGTATTTTTTTTGCACTGAGTCAAGATATCCCGGTGTGTTAGGGCTATCGGTTCCTGCAATAACAACTTCAATTTCTTCATTTATCCTTTCACGAAGTTGTTGGGCTGCTTCTATCATTATTTCAACTTTTTTATAAGTACCAAACTTACCAAAAGCCATTATTTTTTTAGGCCCCTGCTGCAAATCGAAATTAGGTGACTTAACCATTTCAAAAGAACCATGAGGGATAAGTGTAACATTAGCAGCTTTATACTTTTCATTTAATGTTTCTACATACTTTTGAATGGTAACAGCTACCCTGTCAGATTTAAGGAGGCATTTTGTGAGGTTTGTACCTATAAAGGAGTATATTTTTTTCTGTAGTCCGCCTTTAGAGAAACCCGCTTTGGTTAAATCTACTTCTTCCATTATATTATGTAGCAGTACAATAGTTGAAATACCTATAAGTCTTAACAACATAGGAAGCATCAGTCCCATTGCTGCCGGTATTTTTTTACTTCCAAACTTTAAGAACTGAAGATTGAACAGTACTGCATCGGGTCTTTCCTTTAAAATTGTTTTCAGTATAGTGAAAAAACTAAGGTAGCTGTTAAATGACCAGCATTCATTCACTTTTACCTTATGGCTATTATCAAAATCAAGCTGTTTGAGAGCTTTTGTTTTATCGGTTAGTAATAGTAGTTCGGTAATATCATTCTTATTTACAAAATTCTTTACTAAATGATACCCGTACTCATTTAAAGTTACTTTACTTGGGGGGAAAGAAGTTACAACTGCGATTTTCATAAGTGTTTGTATTTAAGATTATTAGTTTAAAGTTACTGCTGTGTAGAAGGCATTACGGCCTGTTTTCGTTTAGCGGAAGGTTACTTTAGATGAATGTAACCTGAGTAATGATAAAAGAATAAGTGTAGCTGAAAAGCACTGTAATAATCATTAAGGCTATATAAATAAGCTGATATTTGGTTTGTATATCAGTTATTTACATAATTTTTTATCAAAAATTAAGGAGAGAAGCTGTAGTATAAGCAGTTATAATTACTTATCTTTCTGTAAAATGCTTTTTAGATCCGATGAGTGGTAAGTTACTGTGGATTATTTTTTTAACCTTAGTAATTAACTTGCAGTTATCAAACCAAATAAAAAACAGTATTATGAAGTATTTTAAACACCTTACTTATGTATTATCATACCTGTTTTGTTTAACTGCATGGTCACAAAATATGCAGGAAGGCTTTACTCATCTTGAAACGGGCAGGTTTGCACAGGCCGAAACTTTCTTTGAAAATGTTTTGAAGAATTATCCCGATAATAAAACTGCCAACCTTTGTTACGGCAGGGCTGTGGGCTTAAATGGTAACCCCGCTAAAGCCAATGCTATTTTTACTACAATGCTGGAGCAGTATCCGGATGATTTTGAAATAGAACTTAATTATGCCGAATCACTGCTGTGGAATAAAAAATACAGTGAAGCCAAAGTTTTTTACGCGGGGCTTATAGAAAAACAGCCGGAAAGCTTTCCGGCACTTTTAGGCTATGCTAATACATTATCCAATCTTAAAGAATATCCCGAAGCATTAAGCTATGTAAATAAGGCTCTTGATGTTTCTCCCGGCAATGCAAATGCTATGGTTTCCAGAAAATACATTCGTTTGGGATATTCGGCTATGCTGGTTCAGGAAAAACAATATGAGGAAGCACAGCTTATGCTGGATGATAACCTGAAAGATTTTCCAAATGATAAGGATACACTGCTAAATAAAGCAAACATATATTTGATTACCAAACAAACAGATGTGGCCAAAGATACCTATTCTAAAATAGCTGTAAATGCTAACGACAGTGTTGTCGCAATGGCAGGATATTCTCTGGCAGATCATATAAACGGTAAAGATAAAAAAGCACTGGTATGGGCAAACAAGGCTTTAGAAAAAGCTAAAAATGTTAATGATGAGATGGTCTTAAAACTAGCTAAAGAAAGGCACATACAGGCGCTTATCTGGAACCGTAAATTTAAAGAGGCAGAAGCAGCCATTGAAAAGGAAAGGGCTGTAAACCCTAACGAAGGTTATGTACTGGCTGCTTCGGCTACTTTAGGCATGTATAAAAGCGATTACAGGCAAAGTATTAATGATTACGAGAACATACTGGCTCAGGATTCACTTTCGTTTGATGGGAACCTTGGTATAGCTAATGCTTATTTTGCCGATGGTAAACCTGTAGAGGCTTATTCGGCTGCTAATAAAACCCTGGATATATTCAAGAATCAAAAAGATGCCGAAGCTTTCCTTCAAAAGCTTAATATTACTTATTCTCCTTTTGTGGAAGAGAAGTTGGGATATTCTTTTGATAATGGTAAGAACAGGGCTTATTATACTAATACTTCATTGTCAGTCCCTGTGAGTACAAAAATTACATTTAACGGTTTTTATCAGTACAGGAAAACAAAAAACGATAATACGAATGTTGAGGCCGAAACTAACGATTTTAAAATAGGAATGCAGTTTCAGGCACTGCCAAAACTTAGCTTTAACCTTGCTTTGGGTAGCAGTAATGCGAGTTCGTTTAATAACAGCTACAGTCAGTTTCTTGCCGATGTGTTTTTTAAAGTAAAGCCTTTTAAAATGCACGATGCCGAAATAGGATATAAACGCGATATACAAAACTTTAATGCCGACCTGATTGATAGTGAAATTACTGCCGATAATATGTATATAAACTACAACGTAGGTACAAACTTTAACCTGGGGTGGTTTACACAATACTATTACACTTCCCAAAGTGACGGTAACGACCGCAACCTGTTATTCACTTCGCTGTACTATAACTTTATGTATGCTCCTGTTTTAAAGGCAGGTATAAATTACCAGTATATCAGTTTTCAGGAACGCAGGCCGGAGGTATACTTTAGCCCAAAACGATTTAATGTAGGGGAGGTTTTTGTAGATTTCCTAAAGGATGAACAGGTAGCCGAACCTAAAAGTTTGTTTTATAACCTTAATGGGGCTGTAGGGTATCAGTTTATAGAAAGCGACCAAAAACAGGCTACTTACAGGCTGCAGGGAAAAATAGGCTATAAGTTCTCCCATCGTTTGCTTATAAACCTTTATGGACTACACAGTAATATTGCTTCTACCACGGCAGCCGGTTTTACTTATACAGAGCTTGGTTTCCGTTTAAAATGGTACCTTACTTCCAAACCATTGTTTATCAGGGGTAAAGCTAAATAAGTCCGTTAAACGAAAGATAAAAGCCTTTCGTCTTTAACAGCTTTTGTATAATCGAATAATCATACCGTCAGCACTTTAGCTATATAAATTTGTTATAACAAACAAACTCAAAAGTATATGATTATGAAAATATTACTACTATTATCTATAATGATGTGCTGTTCTTTTGCTTTTGGGCAAAACTACCAGTTTTTAGGAGAGTATAACTCTTTAGGAGTTCCCTTATATCTGGAGTCACCGGGTGATGTGGTAACACAGGCAACACACAATTTAGTAAACAATTCATTACCGGAAAGCTATCCGGTACCAATATACAACCCACAATATATATCGGCAGGATATGATACTGATATTGAGCTGCTGGAAGCTGCCGATGTGTGGGTAACCTTTGTAAAGGAAGGTGCCGGTTATAAAAACGTATTGGGGTTTTATACTTATGATATAAACAATCCGTATACATCGGCTCCGCAGCCGCAAGACATTACTATTATTTTCCCTAATGCCTCCGAAGGTGGATATGGTGGCGGATTATCTGCCGGAAACAAGGTTAAAATAGGAACCTTTCCTGCAGGTACAGGGATTGGCTGGGTACTGCTTGCTAACGGATGGAACGGAAGTGCCGTAACCGGAGGTGCGTGGCAGTTGTTTTCTAACCCTGATTTTAACCCCGAAGCAGATCCCGAATTACGTCATCATAATGTATTACTTTCTGATCCTGAAAATGAAAGAGTACTTTTAAGTTTTGAAGACATAAGAAGGGATTACCAAAGCTGTGATAACGATTTTAATGATGTGGTTTTTTATGTAACCTCAAATCCTTACACGGCTATGAAACTGGTTAATGTAGCCGATGTGGATAGCGCTAATGACGTTTCTTCTGCCAACGATGGCGGACTTGAAAGTAACGGTAGCCTGGCAGGGCTTATTGCTAACAGGAACTTTACAAGGGCTAAAAACAATAGTTTCCTTAACAGGAAACAATTACAAAACCCGTATGTGTCATCTAACAGCATTTTAAAAAACGGTCAAACAGTAAACTTTTCGGCACTGTTACCAACAACAGGGATGTTTGGCACAGAAACACCTTATGTTTCAAGCCCTGAAGATTTAACCCAAATCACCAATGCAGAGCAGGTGTTTTCGGTAGATTATTATTCGGGGGCAGAAAGGGTAGCTGCAGCCCTGGCAACACAAACTACAGGTGGTGTTTACGACCACTCTAAAGCAATATGCGACAGGCTTAACGGTTCGTCTCTGGAGGATGTCCGCACTATTAAACTTCAGGGGCATGAACTGATTATGTCTAAAATAAAACGAGCTAACGGCATAACCGAATATGCCCTTACTTTTTCAATACAGCAAACCGAAACGATAAGCTATTTACACAGTTACTGGAATATAGGTCAGTATCCGGCAGGAGATTATCTTAACTTTCAGGTATGGGGTAGTAATATGGGGCAGGTAAGCAGTATAACCAACTATATTTTAACCCAGTTAGCCGAAGATAATACAGTAACCTATGTTGAGGTTGAAAACAGAATACCGCAGGTGTTTGTGAAAAACGGTATTTATAAGGATGGTAGCCTTGACCTTGAAATAGTAAACAAAACAGCATCGTTAAACCTGAATTTTGAAGGAAATAAAAGAATAACAGAACAGGCAGATGTAGAGAATATTACCGAAGGAAGTATACTTACAGGAGATTATAATCAAAGTCTTGTGGTACAAACAGGAAGCTTATTTGATATTGGTTTTTCGGTTAACACACCCGAATCGGTTAGAACAGATGCGCTGTATCTGGCAGATGGTCCTTGGGGAGTTGATTATGATGCTCAGGTTACCGGTATTACTTCCTTCACTGTACAACCTTATGAACAGGTAGCGCAGGAGGGTTATAATATAGAAAGAAATGCTTCCTTAACCGGACAGACCAGCGGTACTGTAAATCTTTTCAGGAATATATTGGCGGGAGAGCTTACACTGGATGTAAGTGATTATGAAGCCCTTAATTTTACCCTGCAAAACTCTCATACTGTTGAGGTAGTTTTGGTTACAGAAAACCTAACTGATTGGGAAAACAGGTTAATCTATCAGTTACCTGCTCACAGTGAGGGTACAGGAGTTAGTATACCTTTATCGGCTTTTCAAAATTTACAGGGAGAGTCGTTTAACGGGGAGAGGGTAAGGAGCATTGTATTCTCTGTAATAAGTGGGTACACGGCTACTGAAAATTTTGACATAACCGTGAGCGACATGAGCTTTGGAGTTCAAACTCTATCGGTTCCTGAATTTGAAACACTACACACAAATATATTTAATTATCCCAATCCTTTTAAAGGATTCACCACTATAGTATTGCCGGAAGATACTGAGGTGAAACACGTAACATTTACAGACATGTTAGGAAGAACTATAGTAAGCAGCGGGTATAAAAAACAAACTTCCGGAAAAGAACTGCTTTTAGCTAACATTAATCTTCCCGAAGGGATTTACATGATGAATGTGACAACTGTAGATGGTAAAGTTTACCAAACACGTTGTATGATAAGGTAAGAGTCCCTTTAAGCTGTAATTGAACTCCGTTTTCTTATATGGGAACGGAGTTTTTTATTAAATTTTTTTTAAAACTCATAAAATGTTAGTTTTATATTTAATGCAATAAAAAAAGCCTTTTTGCTATTAGCAAAAGGCTTTTGGGGAGTCAACGGGACTAATGTCGAACTTTTTATAAAAGATTTGCTAGTGCTGGTAAAGCTTTCAGAACAATGGTATTTATAATTTAAGATAATTTTATGGCGTATTAATAAACATATATGAGGTAGCGATTATCCCGTAGAGTGAACCTTACAGCACAAATTTCAAAACATTTTATGCATGATTAAAGAAATTAGCCTGCTTTATGTAAGATAAGTTTTAATTTTTTAGAGATTTAATGTTCTTGTTTATTTTAATATAATTTAAGGCAAAATATCGTTTGAACTCGTAGCATATAAACCAATAAGATTTCCTGTAAATCCTCCTGCAATATCAGTTGAAAGAATATCGCCAGACATGGTTCCTCCAAAGTTATTAAATGTATTGCCGTTAAAGGAGTAATTAAAGCTATAGTCATTTCCTTTTGCAGTTACCTGCAGATATAACTGATTGTTTATGTCTGTTTTTTGACTGGCAATAACTGTCGATTTTCCATTTTCTGTTCTCTCTAGTACAAGGTAATAATCCTGTCCTTTTTTGGTAACCCCAAATACATAATTAAACTTTTCATTCTGAAAACAAGTAATACCAGCGAGGTCTTTTTCTGATTTGGGTTTGTATGATAGTTTTACTGTTGCTTCAAAAGAGGTATGTTGTTGTCTGTAAAACAGGGTAGAGGTAGGAGCAGTTGCTTTAATATTTGTTTTAAAAGGAGTGATAGTTAAACCATTTTTTCCTGTTATTATAAACTTTTCTCTTGGCCCTCTTACGCCAATCCAGCGATAATCTAACTCATTAGAAGTAAAATTATCAGTAAAATTAAAATTTCCATTAGGCAAGTATCCTGCTTTTCCTGTTTTATTCTCAACACCATTAGGTAATTTTAATGAAGGTTTTAAAGGTACGAGACCGTTCTCAAATACAGGGAACTCTCCGCTCCAGTCTACCGGGAGAATAAATGTTTCACGACCTGTATTTACACGTTGTTTTTCGTTAGGACGAACAGCAAGAAATACCCCGTAATAATTTCCGTCAACAGTTTCCACAAGATCTGCATGTCCTGCCCAGTCTACTTTATTTGTCCTGTCTTTTGCAAAATAACGTTGGGTAAGTATAGGGTTGTTTTTTGCAGGAATATAAGGACCGGTAGGATTATCACTTACAAAAATTACCTCACTATGCCAGTCACCTGTCCCGCCTTCGGCACACATAAGGTAATATTTGTTGTTCTTTTTATAGATATGAGGTCCTTCAATCCAAATAGGTTTTTGAGTAATGTCTGTCCCGCCGTTAACAATAATCTTATCTGAATTAGGAATCACCTGATCTTTCTGCAAATCATATTCCCATATTTTTATTACCCTGTGTCCCTGATATAGTTCTGTTCCCTTATCCGGGGCATCATTGTGTACCAGATAAGCTTTACCATTATCATCAAAAAATAATGACGGATCTATTCCTTCAAAATTAAGTTTAAACGGGTCACTCCAGCTTTTAGAAGGGTCTTTTGTTTTTACCACTATATTCCCCATTCCCCCTGCAATCTCTGTAGTTATCATATAAAAAGTATCATTATAGGGATTGTACTTAATATCAGGAGCATAGACACCACCCGATATTCGTGAATCTTCTACTTTAAGCTGGGATTCCCTGTCCAGTACATGTCCTATCTGTTTCCAGTTTACCAAATCGGTAGAATGAAAAATCGGCACTCCCGGAAACATAGCAAACGAAGAATTTACCAGATAGTAATCATTTCCTTTGCGGGTAATACTTGGATCAGGATAACAGCCTTGTAGTATGGGAGTATAAAATTCATCGGCCTTTAAAGGGTTTTCATCATAAATATCATCCTTTCCCAGATAGGTGAATTCTGAAAAGACTGGCTCTTGTTTATTATTTGTCTTAGGCTTTTGAGCTGAAGACTGATTAAATGATAAAATAATTAACAGAGTTGTTATTGCTATTTTTTTCATCAAAATAATAATATTAGATTTTTTAAATATTTATAAAACTATTCATCAGTTCGAAAAGGTACAGCCGGTAAATTTTCCTTATTTATCAAATTAGGATTTACAGGATTATCTGCCCAGGCATATCGTATATACAATGGTTTTTCAATGCTTTCATTCCATAAAATCACTGTATTTCCTTCAATTTTTGTTTTTGCCCAAACAAAATTTTTGTCTGCTCCCGCAATGGCAAATTCAGATGGAGCCTCACCATCAGTTGTGGAAAGTCCATTCCCTGTATTATTAAAGCTTACTATTATTTTATTTCCCTTAATTTGTAATGATTTGTAAGAAGGGCCAGAGCTTATTACAGGTTCATTATATGCCGTTTTTTCTGCTGCTAAAGCTAGCCGTTCACCTACTTCTTTTTTTCTGTCAGGATGAATGTCGTTCCATTCGCCTAAATCTATTGCTACTGCCATTGCAGTTTTTGGTATTGATAAAGATTTAGCCTGTTCTTCCCTAAACAATGCCCATTGGCTTTCGGAAGGAAGGTAGTTATAGTCCATAAATCCCGGAAGCTGTACGTATAAAAAAGGAAGCTGTTTATTCCATTTATTACGCCAGTCGTCTATAAGTGCAGCCTGCAGCTTTGAATACTCACTGGCATTTCCGGTATTGCTTTCTCCCTGATACCATACAAAACCTTTAATGTTATAATTTATTAAAGGGGAAATCATAGCATTATAAAGAGCAGTAGGCTGATAGTGCAGTGCTATTTTATTATAGTTTTTATTAAAAGGCATATTTACCCTTCCTACTTTATATTGCCAGTATCCGGTAAGATCAATTGTATCTTTTCCTGCAACAATATAATAGGGCTTGTCGGGTACAAAACCACCTTTACCAAAATTATTGGTAACCTGCACAACAAAAAGGTTTTTACCGGGCTTTAATACATCATCTGCAACAGGATAGCGACGCTGTGGATACATATATGTTGTGTTTCCAATTCGCTTACCATTAATATATAATACATCGGCATCTACTATGCGTCCTAAAAACACCATAGCTTCTTTCTTTGTCATAGCTTCAGGAATGTCAATTTCCCGTCTGTACCATACTGTACCGTCTAAGCCTTTTATTCCCTGATCTTCCCAATAGCCGGGTATGGCTATATTTCTCCATCCTTTAGGTTTATAAATTGTATCAAACCATTTTTCTTCTAACCCCTTATCTTTAGGTAAAGGGGGTTCAGCTTGCGGCAATGTATTTTGGCTGTTTATGTATAAAGTATCTTTGTTTCTGTTAATAGTTTCAAGCACATTAGGGAATTCCTTAAATCCTTTTTCACTAACCCATGCCTCAATAGGCGTACCGCCCCAGCTGGAATTGATAATTCCAATAGGCACCTTATATTTTTGATATAATTCTTTAGCAAAAAAATAGGCAACAGCCGAAAATTCATTAACGTCAGGATTTATAGCTTTTTTCCATGAGCTTTCGGGAAGTTTTGTTTGAGGACCTGAAAGATTTACTGTATTAGGAACAAAAAACTGCCTTATTTCATTGTAAGATGCATTTGCTATTTCATCGGCATAAAGCACATTATGTAAACGCATTTGATGTACCATATTAGACTGACCTGAACAAAGCCACACATCACCAACAAGAATATCATTAAGTATAATTTTATTACTGCCTTCAATTTCCATACTATACGGACCTCCAGCCCTAATAGGAGACAGGGTAACTTTCCATACACCGTTTTTTGCAGTAATGGTTTTGTATTTCTTATTGTTAAACCGAACTATTACTTTTTCGTTAGGAGCTGCCCAACCCCAAATATTTATAGGTTCTTCTCTTTGTAATACCATACCATTGCTTACTATCTCAGGAAGTTTTATCTGTGCTTTAGCGGAAATTGAAAGTATAAGAGTGAAAAATAAAAGCAGGGCTTTTCTCATAGTTTAGTTGGTTTAAATTTTAAATATTTATGAATTTGGAGTTAAACGAATAAGATAAAAAGCATTATTTGTAAAGTTATTTTTTTTAATCAGTTTGTCTTGCAATATCAATAAAAGATACAGAAAACGTTTTCGTAAATTTTCATTCTTACTTCTAAGGCTTTAGGAATAGTACACTTACTTTTGAGAATAAGTACTTATTTTCAAGAATGTTACAATCCACTAAAAATATGAACACTACAAAACAGGTTTATTTTAAGACTGTAGATAAGATACAGTTTGAAGGAAGGGATAGCGATAATCCGCTTGCTTTTAAATGGTATGACGAGAGCCGAATAGTTGCCGGAAAATCACTTAAAGAACATTTTAAATTTGCGATGGCCTACTGGCACACCCTCTGTAATACGGGTGATGATCCCTTTGGTCCGGGTACAATAAAAAATTCATGGAATTCAAAGGAAGATGCCATAGCCCGGGCAAAAGACAAGATGGATGCAGGTTTTGAGTTTATGGAAAAACTTGGTCTTCCTTATTATTGTTTTCATGATGTAGATCTTGTAGACGAAGCTCCAACACTTGCAGAGTTTGAACAGCGAGTACAGGCAATGGTAGCTTATGCAAAGGAAAAACAAAAGGAAACAGGAATAAAACTGCTTTGGGGAACAAGTAACCTTTTCAGTAATCCGCGATATATGAACGGAGCCTCAACCAACCCCGACTTTGATGTGGTAGCTCATGCCGGAGGGCAGGCTAAAATAGCTATAGATGCAACCATAGCCTTAAATGGTGAAGGATATGTGTTTTGGGGAGGTCGTGAAGGTTATATGAGCCTTTTAAATACCGACATGAAACGTGAGCAGGAACATTTGGCAATGTTTCTTGCCATGTGTAGGGATTATGCACGTAATGAAGGTTTTAAAGGTTCTTTCTTTATTGAGCCTAAACCTATGGAACCCATGAAGCATCAGTATGATTTTGATGCGGCCACATGTATAGGGTTTCTTAACAAATTTGGTTTACAAGATGACTTTAAATTAAATATAGAGGTAAACCATGCTACACTGGCAGGGCATACCTTTGAACACGAGCTTCAGGTTGCTGCTAATGCAGGTATGCTTGGAAGTATAGATGCCAATAGGGGCGATTATCAAAACGGCTGGGATACCGACCAGTTTCCTATAGATATTTATGAGATAACACAGGCTATGCTGGTGTTTTTACAAAACGGAGGAGTAAAAGGCGGAGGGATAAATTTTGACGCAAAAGTTCGCCGTAACTCAATAGATTATGAAGATAAGTTTATTGCTCATATAAGTGGTATGGATGTTTTTGCAAGAGGGCTTATTTGTGCAGACCATATACTTAACAATACTAACTATAGCGAATTAAAAGCCACTCGATATATGTCATTTGACAGTGGTAACGGTGCAGCATTTGAAAATGGCAAGCTTAAGCTTCAAAATCTTAGTGACATAGCCCGTGAAAATGGGAATCCTAAACCAAGAAGTGGCAGGCAGGAATTATTTGAACAGATAATAGCAAATGCATATTAAACTTTTAAACCACTTTAAATATTTTTATTTAAAGTGGTTTCTTTTATCAACTAAAACTAAAATCTATAATGAACAAAAAAAAATACACACTAACATCGTATGTAGCAATTATATCGGCAGCTTCACTAGTAACATTTACTTCCTGTAAAGAGGAAAAGGAGAAAGAAGTTAATGTAGAGGAAACAAAAGAGACAACAGAAAAAGAATTTTTAACTCAGCCTTTGGTTTCTCATATTTATACCGCAGATCCCTCAGCACACGTGTTTGATGGCAAAATATATATTTATCCTTCTCATGATATTGATGCCGGTATTCCTGAAAATGATAATGGCGACCATTTTGATATGAGAGATTATCATGTTTTATCGATGGATAGTATAGGCGGAAAGGTTACTGATCATGGTATTGCACTCGATATTAAAGATATTCCCTGGGCCGGGCGACAATTATGGGCTCCGGATGCAGCATATAAAAACGGAACATATTACCTGTATTTTCCTGTAAAGGATAAAGATGATGTATTTAGAATTGGAGTGGCTACCAGTAAATCTCCGCAAGGTCCTTTTACACCCGAAAAAGAGCCAATAAAAGGAAGCTTTAGTATAGATCCTGCTGTGTTTACCGATAACGACGGAACATCTTATATGTATTTCGGAGGCATTTGGGGAGGTCAGTTACAGCAATGGGCTTCAGGCAAGTTTGATGCAAATGGTTCGAAAACCGATTTAGAAGACCCAAATATTCCTTCGCTAAGTTGTAAAGTTGTTAAACTTTCTAACGACATGCTGCATTTTGACGGACCTGTACAGGATGTTGTTATTAATGACAGTAATGGCAAACCACTTCTTACTTCAGATCATGAAAGAAGGTTTTTTGAAGGTTCATGGATGCATAAATACAATAACAAATATTATTTTACATATTCTACAGGAGATACTCATTACCTTGCTTATGCAACATCAGACAAGCCTACCGGGCCATTTGTTTATGGAGGACATTTTATGACCCCTGTACAGGGTTGGACAACCCACCATTCAATAGTTGAAATTAACGGAAAATGGTACATCTTTTATCATGATACGCAACTATCAGGTAAAACTCATCTTCGCAATGTAAAGGTGACAGAACTGACTCATAATGCTGATGGTAGTTTGGAATTAATTAATCCGTAATAAAAAGATAATTAGTGATGTATATAAGTAAAAGCATAAGGAAAAGCATAAGGAAAATTGGTTTAATCACTGCTGTAGGTTTGTGCTCAATACTGTTGTTTTCCTGTAAACATGGTGCTGAGGTTAAGGATGATACCATGGGGAAAACATTTAAAGATGCTTTTAAGGATAAATTCTATATAGGGGTAGCAATAAACCGTAGACAAGCCTTGCAAAAAAATGAAAAGGAAACTACTCTTATAAAGCAATACTTTAATAGTATCAGTCCGGAGAACGATCTTAAATGGGAGAACATCCACCCTTCACAGGGAATTTATAATTTTGATCCTGCTGATAGTTATGTAAAAACAGGAACGGAGTCGGACATGTTCATTATAGGGCATACTTTAGTTTGGCATTCGCAAACACCTGATTGGGTATTTACCGATGAACAAGAAAATTTACTTACCCGTGAGGAGTTACTTAAGCGAATGAAAGACCATATAGATACAGTAGTTTCCCGATATAAAGGGAAGATAAAAGGATGGGATGTTGTTAATGAAGCCCTTAATGAAGATGGTTCTTTAAGAGATTCTAAATGGAGAACTATAATAGGGGATGACTATATAGAAAAAGCTTTTGAATTTGCCCATGCGGCAGATCCTGAAGCTGAACTGTATTACAATGATTATAATTTATATAAGACAGAAAAACGAAGCGGGGCAATTAAGATAGTTAATAGTTTAAAGGAAAAAGGAATACCAATAAAAGCAGTAGGGGAACAGGGACACTATAATTTAGATCGTGCCTCTTTACAGGATATTGAGGCTACAATACAGGATTTTATAAAAGCCGGGGTAAATGTAAATTTTACTGAGCTGGATATTTCTGTATTGCCTGAAGCAAATGCAGATGCTACAGCAGATGTGGCTAATTCTGAAATATATAAAGAAGAACTTAACCCATATGCAGACGGGTTACCTACAGAAGTAGAAAACCGTTTGGCACAACGCTACGGAAGTATATTTAAGTTATTCGTAAAATATGAAAAACATATTGACAGGATTACTTTTTGGGGGCTCTCCGATGCTGATACTTGGTTAAATAACTGGCCTGTTAGAGGTAGAACCAATTATCCTTTACCTTTTAACAGGGACTACACCCTTAAAAAAGAGGTAGCAAAAGCAATACTAGATACTGCAAAATAAATAGTTTTGATTAGTAAATAGCAAAGCCTGTAGGGAGCTCAATCCTACAGGCTTTTTAACGAACGCTAACTAACTTCTAACTATTTAAAAGTTATGTTACTGTAACTGTTTCTCTAAACAGTATTTTTTAATTTATATAAATCGTTTTGGTTACCATGTTACTGGTACTCTTATTGGGTTCTCCCGGTTGATGGCCTCCAACAGCAATATCTAATTCACCATATAATGGCTTTAATTCTCCGTTAGGGGTAACATAGGTAAGGTCTTGAGGTGTAAGTTTAAAGATTACGGTTTTAGATTCTCCCGATTTTAGGTTAATTCTCTCAAATCCTTTAAGGACTTTTAAGGCTGTTTTTATTTCTTTGTTTTTATTTATCAGGTATAACTGGGCAACTTCATCTCCTTGTATAGCTCCTGTATTAGTTATTTTTACTGATATTTCAACTTCTTTTCCTTTATTTATTTCTGTAGGTATATTTAAGTGCTCATAAGCAAAAGACGAATAGCTTAGCCCAAACCCAAAACCGTAGAGAGGTTTTCCGGAAAAATATCTGTAGGTACGGTTTTTCATACTGTAATCTGTAAATACAGGGAGGTCCTTATCATCTCTGTAAAAAGTTACAGGTAACCTACCGGACGGATTATAATCTCCAAAAAGGATATCAGCTACGGCTGTGCCGGCATCCTGTCCGCCATACCAGCAGTTTATAATAGCAGGTATGTTTTCTGATTCCCAGGGAGTCGCTATGGCACTTCCGGTCATCATTACAAAAATTACAGGTTTCCCCGTTTTTTGTAATGCCTTCATTAGCTCTGTCTGTATTTCCGGCAGTAAAATAGAGGTGCGGTCACCGCCTTCAAACCCCGTGTAATTAACTTCCATTTCTTCACCCTCCAGTTGAGGTGATATACCTCCTGTAAAAATAAAAGCATCGGCATCCTTATAGCGGTCAGCAATATTTTCAAAACTGGTATTAGTATATTTACCTGTGCTGAACCTTACATTAGCTTTTCCTTTTCCTTGCCAGTACTCTATCTGTAAGTTGTAAACAGAATCTTTTTTTACAATTAATTCATAAGTTTTTGCTCCCCATCTGTTTCTGTCCCATGCATCAATAACAGTTTTCCCGTTTACAATAAAGCGATAACCATCGTCAGCCTCCAGTTCAAACACTACAGTGCCGTCTGCCTGAGGTTTAAAATCAGTAGTAAAGCGAACAGAAAAATTGTAGGCTTTAGTGTCGTTTATAACAGTTTGCCCTTCCTGCCAGTTATAATCAGGCCTTTTTTCCATTTTTACAATAGGATTCCCTTGTAAAAGGACATTATTATAATATTCTGCCTTAAACCCATTTTTACCATCATAAAAATATTGGTCATTAAGATTATTATATTCAAGAATGGTGTTATCTGTAAAGTTAACAGCCTTATCAAAAATTACTTCACAGTCTTTAGGAAGTTTGTCTTTTATACCTTGTAGTACAGTGGTTGTTCTTGATGGGGTTCCGTTATAATTACCCAGTATGGCTATTTTGTTATCAGCATTTGGACCTAAAACCACTATTTTTTTTAGTTTTTTACTTAAAGGGAGTGTTTTGTTTTCATTTTTAAGCAGCACTATAGATTCTCTTGCCATTTTTAATGCATGGTCTGAATGAGGTTTACTTTCCAGTACAGATGTTGGTGTTTTTGCATATTTTACCATAGATACCGGGTCGAACATCCCTAAGCGAAACCGAATCATGAATAATCTTTTTACGGAAACATCTATTTGCTCTTCGGTAATCTCACCGTTTTTTACCGCTTCGATTAGTGAAAGATATACATCTGTTCCACATTCCAGATCTGTACCGTGAAATACAGCATCTGCTGATGCTAATTCAGCATTTGGATGTGTTTTGTGATGTTTAAAAAAGTCATCAATGGCCCAACAATCAGAGGTAACATATCCTGTAAACCCCCATTGGTTACGTAAAATATCAATCATTAGGGTATTACTGGCACAACACGGTTGTGTTCTGAATGCATTATAAGCACACATAACTCCCGCCACATCAGATTCGGTCACCAATTTTTTGAAAGCAGGTAAATAGGTGTCCCATAATTCATACGGACTAACATCAACATCAAAAGTATGCCGAAGGGGTTCGGGACCACTATGCACCGCATAATGCTTAGCACAGGCAGCAGCCTTTAGATATTTAGGATCATCACCCTGTAGTCCTCTTACAAAAGCATCACCCAACTGTGCTGTTAAAAAAGGATCCTCTCCATAGGTTTCCTGTCCGCGTCCCCAGCGTGGATCTCTAAATATATTAATATTTGGAGTCCAGTAGGTAAGTCCCAAATAGCGCTCTTTGTTTTGTCCTGTTTCCAGCGCAATATTATATATGGCGCGTCCTTCTGTGGCCGAAAAATCGGCCATTGTAAAAAGTGCATCTTTGTCAAAAGTGGCAGCCATAGCTATTGCCTGAGGGTATACTGTTACATTATAGGGAGTACGAGCCACACCATGAAGTGTTTCATTCCACCAGTCGTAAGCTGGTATGCCAAGACGCTCGATAGCAGGAGAAGAATTAAGCATTTGTGATACTTTTTCTTCAAGGGTTAGTCTGCCAACAAGATCATTTACTCTTTCCTCAAAAGTTAAGTTGTAGTCCTGAAACGGATATTGCTGATTCTGTGCAAATGCCGAAAGGCCAATATTTGCATACAGAAAGAACAGGAATATATAAAGCGTATTAAATTTCATTTTTAAATAATTTGAAAGATTATCTATGAGGAAGTTTATATGATTTTTTTGTTTTCTCAGTGCAGAGAAAGAAAATGCATATTTCAAAAATATAACATAATTATAGTGCTCTAGCCGAAACAAAATGAAAGTTACGAATACGTTTGCGCTTATATTTCAAAAAAATATGAGAATTAAGAAATTTAAAAGGTATTATTGAAATACAAAAGTTTAATATTTACGGTATATCCTGGGATTAATTAAAATATAATGAAACAAATAATAACCTTTTTAATAACCTTAGTCTCTTTAAATAGTGTTGCACAGGAAGTTATAACTGATATTAATAACGGAATAGATTTTCCGGTTGTTACAACCGAAACTGTTACCCCTGTATTTTATGATAAGAATGAAGATTCACTTGTATCAATAGCAGTAAACCTTTTTACAGATGATATTAAACGTGTAACAGGGAAAAGGCCACAACAGCTTACAAAGATTAACAAAGAAAAGAATATCATTATAATAGGTACCGTAGAGAAATGCAGTTTTCTTAGGGAACTTGAAAAAAATAAAAAAATAGATTTTTCCTCCCTAAAAGGAAAATGGGATGGGTATATGATTCAGGTGATTAACAATCCTTTTAAAGGAGTTGATAAGGCATTGATTATTGCAGGTAGCAATAAGCGTGGAGCAGCTTACGGTGCTTTGGAACTGACTAAACAAATGGGGGTTTCTCCCTGGTATTGGTGGGCAGATGTACCGGTAAAGAAAAAAGAACAGGTTTTTATAAAAAGCAATGTAAATATTAATGATGCTCCTAAAGTAAAGTACAGAGGGATTTTTATAAATGATGAGGCACCTGCATTAAGTGGTTGGGTGGAAGAGAATTTTGGGAAGTTTAATCATGAGTTTTATACTAAAGTGTTTGAACTATTGCTAAGAAATAAAGCCAATTACTTGTGGCCTGCAATGTGGGGCAGGGCTTTTAATGATGACGATAAGCTTAATCCGATATTGGCCGATAAATGGGGGATTGTTATGGGAACATCCCATCATGAACCAATGCTAAGAGCTCAGGAGGAATGGAAGAGATATGGCAGCGGAGCGTGGGATTATACAAAAAATGAGGTAGTTCTTAAAAATTTCTGGAAAAAGGGTATCGAGAATATGGGGTCTCATGAAAGTTTGGTAACAATTGGTATGCGTGGTGATGGTGATGAACCTATGACTGAAGGTACTGCTACAGCGCTTTTAGAGAGAATAGTTAAAGACCAACGCAATATTATAGAAGAGGTAACCGGAAGGCCTGCAGAAGTAACACCTCAGGTTTGGGCACTGTATAAGGAGGTTCAGGACTACTATGATAAAGGTATGCGTGTGCCCGATGATGTTACATTACTACTGTGTGACGATAATTGGGGAAATATAAGAAAATTACCGGCGAGGGATGAAAAGGAACGAAAGGGCGGATACGGTATATACTATCATTTTGATTATGTGGGAGGACCAAGAAATTACAAATGGATAAATACCAATAATATAGCAAGGGTATGGGAACAAATGCATTTAGCATGGGAATACAATGTAAAACAAATATGGATTGTAAATGTAGGTGATATAAAACCGATGGAGTTTCCTATTTCTTTCTTTCTGGATTATGCGTGGAATCCTGATAAGTGGACACCTGATAATTTAAGGGGTTATTATACACAGTGGGCTAAAGGTCAGTTTGGAGATACCTATGCCAAAGAGATAGGTGTTGTTTTGCGAGAATACGGTCAACTGGCTTCAAGGCGAAAACCTGAACTGGTTGATGAAAATACGTACAGTATTGAAAATTATGACGAGGCTTTCAGGGTAGTTAACGAATACAAAAAGTTATTAGAAAAAGCAGAAAAAATTGAGAAACAATTACCAAAGGACTATAAAGATGCTTATTATCAGTTGGTTTTACACCCTATACAAGCCAATGAAAATTTACATAAAATGTATGTGACTGTTGCCCTGAATAAAAAGTATACATCTCAAAACAATGTAAAAGCCAATGTTTATGCAGATTTAGTGAAAGAACTATTTATAAAAGATTCCCTTATTTCTAAGCAATATAATAAAGAGCTGTCGGGAGGAAAATGGAATCATTTTATGGATCAGACACATATAGGTTATACTTCTTGGTTTGATCCTAAAAACAATATAATGCCATCGGTATCTTATGTTTCAGATGATGCTAAAATTAAGCCCAATAACGAGATTATTGAGGTTATTAAATCTTCTAAAGAAGAGGCTATAATGGATACTAATACTGTTTTTTATGAAAAGGATGGTTATGTTTCCATCAATGCAGAAAACTACAGTAAAGCAAACAACACAAATGGTATTGAATGGAAAATAATACCAGATATAGGGCGTACTGCATCAGGAGTTAGTCCTTTTCCGGTAACGGCTGCTGCCCAAGATCCAAATTCGGGCGGGCCTAGTCTGGAATATACTTTCTACAGCTATGAGGACGGCCCGGTAAATATACAAACCTACTTTTCGCCAACACTTAATTTCCATAATACGGATAGCGGATTACTCTATGCTGTTTCGGTAGATGATTCCCAACCTGTTATTCTTAGCATAAACAGAGAGAAAGGAGAGAGGGCATGGGCTGGTTGGGTAGCAAACAATATCATTATTAAAGAAACCACATTAAAGGAGCTTAAATCCGGAAAACATACAGTTAAGATATGGATGGTTGATCCGGGCGTAGTACTTCAAAAAATCATATTGGATTTTGGAGGTATGAAAAAAAGCTACTTAGGTCCGCCAGAGACCAGATAACGAACTCACATTTATATTTAATTGCAATACCACATAAATATGACACCAAAATTCTCCCGAGGATTTTTATTTATTTTAATCCTTTTAATTCCTTTATGTCTTAAAGCCAATGACGGTTATGACCTTTGGCTCAACTACAGAAAAATTGAAAATAAAACACTACTTGATAAATATAGCAAAGCATTTAACAGTTATTATATAACAGGGAATTCTGAGACTCTAAAAGCTGCTGAAAATGAACTTAAACGTGCTTTTTCAGGATTACTGGGCACTAAGCCTAAAGTTTTGAATTCTATTACAAATAACTGCATTGTCCTGGCAACAAAAAATGAATCGGTGCTTAATGGTCAAATATCTGCCAAAGAGTATGAAGTATTAGGAAAAGAAGGCTTTATAATTAGGTCGGTAAAAATTAACAGCAAAACCTGTACATTAATTACTGCTAATACAGATATTGGTATTTTATATGGAGTTTTTCATTTTATAAAACTTATACAAACACAGCAAATAAACAATAAGCTAACTATTACTGAAACACCTAAATTAAATATAAGGGCTTTAAATCACTGGGATAATCTTGATGGTAGTATAGAGCGCGGTTATGCAGGTAATTCCTTATGGAAGTGGGATGAATTACCTAATACAGTTGATAAAAGATATATTGATTATGCAAGGGCAAATGCTTCTGTAGGAATTAATGCTACAGTGTTAAACAATGTAAACTCCAATCCTAAGATTTTAACAAAAAGCTATCTTGAAAAGATAAAGACTCTCGCAGATGTTTTCAGGCCATATGGTTTAAAGGTATATCTGTCTGTTTCATTTACTTCTCCAATAAAACTGGGAGGTTTACCTACTGCAGATCCACTTAACTCACAAGTAATTGACTGGTGGGAAGCTAAAGCAAAAGAAATATATACGCTTATTCCTGATTTTGGAGGTTTTTTGGTAAAAGCAAATTCAGAAGGACAGCCCGGACCTCAGGATTACGGACGTACACATGCAGATGGGGCTAATATGTTGGCTCAGGCTTTAGAACCACATAAGGGAGTTGTGATGTGGAGGGCTTTTGTGTACAATAGTGACCCTGAAGAAGACAGGGTCCTTCAGGCTTATAATAGTTTTAAACCTCTTGACGGTCAGTTTAAAGACAATGTACTTGTGCAGATTAAAAACGGTCCTATAGATTTTCAGCCAAGAGAACCTTTTTCACCACTATTCGGTGCAATGCCTAATACTTCACTCATGATGGAGTTTCAAATTACACAGGAATATTTGGGATTCTCAAATCATTTGGTTTTCCTCTCCACCTTATATGAAGAAACGCTGGATTCTGATACCTATGCTAAAGGAAAAGGAAGTACAGTAGCAAACGTAATTGAAGGGAAATATTCCTCTAATAAGCTTACAGGTATGGCAGGGGTGTCAAATATTGGTAATAGCAGAAACTGGTGCGGGCATCCTTTTGCCCAGTCTAACTGGTATAGTCTAGGAAGGCTGGCCTGGAATCCTGAAACATCGTCGGAAAGCATAGCAGACGACTGGATACGTATGACTTTTTCAAACGATAAAGAATTTATTGCGCCTGTAAAAAAAATGATGTTAGAATCCAGGGAAACTACTGTAGATTATATGACACCTTTAGGACTGAACCATATAATGGCTTATGATACACATAGAGGGCCGGGACCATGGGTTGATACTGCAGCGCAACCCAACTGGAAATCTACATACTATCACAGGGCAGATAGTATAGGTATTGGTTTTGATAGAACTACAAGTGGTTCTAATGCGGTATCACAATATTTTCCTGCTGTAAGGGACACCTTTAACTCTATTGAAACATGTCCCGAAAATCTTTTATTATGGTTTCATCATGTTAGCTGGAAACATAAAATGAAATCAGGTAAAACTTTGTGGGATGAAATGTGCAAGCATTATTATAATGGTGTAGATAAAGTAAGGAAAATGCAGTCTTCGTGGAATAAACTAAAATCTTTTATTGATGAAGAGAGGTTTGTTAAAGTAAAGCAGCTGCTTGAAGAGCAGCAGGAGGAAGCTGTGATTTGGAGAAACTCATGCGTACTTTATTTTCAGACTTTTTCAAAAATGCCTATTCCGGGAGAACTGGAAAGACCTGAAAAGCCATTAAGCTATTATATTGATTTAAAAATAGAATAGTTTTTTCAATCAATAATTCCATTTTTTATATAGGCTATTATAAATGTATTTTTTAAATCTACTTCTTTAATGCTTTTTAAGTACTATAATTTAATTATTGTTCTATTAATAGCTTTAAAATAAAATATTCACAAATTAGGTGTTATTTTTTTGAAGATAATGTTTTTGTTGGATTTTCAACTAAAACGTATTCGTAGCTTTTATGTTTTAGATTTTTAACTTAAAATAAGAAAATTTTACTTTTGGTCTATAACACCATAAGGGGTTTAAATAATTAAAAAATAGATTTTTAAATCATTACTTAAAAAATTTAGAGGGTTTCTTACGCTTAGTTTACGAAATCGATTTAGTAAACAGTATTCTATGAATACTCAAAAAACAAACACAAATATTATTAATAACCAACTACTAACTATTATGAAAAAACTCTACAAAGTATCAATTAAACCTCATCGCCTTTTATTGGTTTTGGCTTTAGTCTTTAGTACGCACTTGTGCTGGTCTCAGGATATGAATGTAAGTGGTACAGTTACTTCGGGGGATGATGGTATGGGGATACCGGGTGCTCTGGTTGCAGTTAAGGGCACTACAAACTCTGTAGCTACAGATATAGATGGTAACTATACTATATCGGCACCCCTAAATGCTGTATTACAGTTTTCATTTATAGGTTACCAGTCTCAGGAAGTTACTGTTACCGGAAATACTGTAAATGTAGTATTACAGGAGGAGGCACAGGAGCTTAACGAGGTCGTGATTGTAGGTTATGGTGCACAACGCAAAGAAGCTGTAACAGGATCTGTAGTGTCTATAAAAGGAGATGCCATAAGAGAGGTACCTGCTCCTAATATTACACAAGCATTACAAGGTCGCCTTGCAGGGGTCGAAATCAATCAGACTTCATCGCAACCTGGTGCGTCCATGCAAATACGTATAAGGGGTGCACGTTCTTTAACAGCAAGTAATAACCCTTTAATTGTATTAGATGGTATTCCATTTCCGGGTTCTTTAACAGATATAAGTACAGATGATATTAAAAGTATAGATGTACTAAAAGATGCATCTGCTACTGCTATTTATGGTTCCAGGGGTGCTAATGGTGTAATTTTAATAACAACTAATAGAGGAACACTAGGTCAAAAGGCCAAATTTACCTATAGCTCATATTATGGGGTTAGAAATGTCTTTTCAGATTATCCAATGATGGGTGCAGCA
Source organism: Flavobacterium beibuense F44-8 (assembly GCF_000769915.1). Classification (GTDB taxonomy): domain Bacteria; phylum Bacteroidota; class Bacteroidia; order Flavobacteriales; family Flavobacteriaceae; genus Flavobacterium; species Flavobacterium beibuense. The sequence goes on along the minus strand of NZ_JRLV01000007.1, from coordinate 178,178 downwards.
AAATATGCAAAATTACGTGCTGATGCTGGAATGTTCTCAAATGGGATTGATGAGTCTGATGATATCAATACTGATTGGCAGGACTTGTTTTACAGAACAGGAACTGTAGAAAATCATCATTTTAATGTATCGGGAGGATCTGCTACGGGCAGCTATAGTTTTAGTACAACATATTATAAAGATGAAGGAGTTATACCACTTCAGGATTATGAACGTTTTTCACTGGTTAGTTCTCTGGATCAGCAAATAGGTAATTATGTAAGAGTTGGTTTTAATACAAATAACAATTATTCAATTACTAACGGAAGTACTTTAGGCACTTATGGTGTTTTAAGTATGTCACCACTGGCAAATCCTTATAATGAAGACGGTTCATGGAAAAGAACGGTAAGTATGCCTTTAGACGAGCAATGGGTATATTCCAGGGATATAATGAATAATCTTGGTGATAGTTTTTTAGATCAAAATAAGGCTTTTGCCTCATATAATACAGTATATGGTGAGGTGAAAATTCCGGGGGTTGAAGGATTAAAATACAGATTGAACTTAGGAGGAAACATTAGGATGAGTACAGGAGGTACTTATACAGGAGAGGGAGTATTCAGCACCAATCCAGATACGCCATCAACAGCTACAATTAATAATTCTTTTAATAGTAACTGGGCTGTTGAAAATATACTTAGTTATGATCGCACTTTTGGAGGTAAGCATACAATAAATGCTATTGCTCTTTATTCTGCACAGGAAAACTTCTTTAACAGCTCTTCCATTTCAGCAAGAGAAATACCTTCAGATGCTTTCCAGTTTTTCAATTTAGGACAGGCACAAGGGGAAATAACTATAAATCCGGCAAATCAGAGCTATCAAAAGAGTGGGTTAGTTTCATATATGGGACGTTTAATGTATTCTTATGATGACCGTTATATGGTAAGCGCAACTTTTAGGTCAGATGCATCTTCAAGACTTGCTCCGGGGCATCAGTGGCATTCTTATCCGGCTGTTTCTGCAGGATGGAATATTGCTAATGAATCTTTTATGAACGGACTGGATGAAATTAGTCTTTTAAAATTGAGGGTGGGTTATGGTGAAACTTCAAACCAGGCAGTTGACCCATATAAAACTTTAGGATTACTAAGTACACGTCCGTATAACTTCGGAGGTGATTTCGTTACCGGATATTATGTATCTGAACTTCCAAATCCAAATCTGGGATGGGAGTTTTCAAAAACATGGAATTATGGTCTTGATTTCGGATTATTTAATAATCGTTTATCTGGAACTTTAGAATACTATGTACAAAATACAAATAATGTATTATTAGGAGTTAACTTACCACCAACAGCTGGAGTAGGTAGTTATACCGCTAATATAGGCGAGACCCAAAACAAAGGTTTTGAGCTTTCCCTTAAAGGTTTAATATTAGATAATCCAAATGGTGTAACATGGAGTGCCGGTTTCAACCTTTATTCTAATAAAAATAAGCTAACAGCACTAGCATCAGGGCAGCAGGAAGACGAAGCCAACTGGTGGTTTGTAGGTAAACCGATAAATGTTATTTATGATTATAACAGGCTTGGATTATGGCAGGAAGGAGACCCTTATCTGGATATATTAGAGCCGGGAGGTAATGTTGGTATGATTAAGGTAGAATATACCGGAGATTATAATGAAGACGGTACACCAACAAGAGCTATTGGTCCGGATGATCGTCAGGTTTTAGATGTTAATCCTGATTTTCAGGGAGGTTTCAATACTAATGTAAACTATAAGAATTTTGATTTAGGTATTGTAGGAGGCTTTCAGAGCGGAGGTATTCTTATAAGTACACTTTACGGTTCTACAGGATATTTAAATATGCTTAATGGGCGCAGGGGGAATGTTGACGTTGATTATTGGACTCCTGAAAATACAGATGTCAGATATCCTAAACCCGGAGGTATAACTAGTGGTGATAACCCGAAATACGGAAGTACATTAAGTTATTTTGATGCTTCTTATGTAAAAATAAGAACTATTACACTTGGTTATACCTTTAATCAGGACTTTATTAAAAAGGTAGGTATAGATAAATTAAGGCTTTATACTACGGTGCAAAATGCATTTGTGTTATACTCTCCTTATCATAAGGAAACCGGTCTTGATCCGGAACCTAATTCATATGGTAATCAAAACGCAGCTGTGACTGATGCTTATCAAAGCAGGTTACTTACAGTAGGAACTAATACACCTGCCACACGTACTTTTATGCTTGGTTTAAATCTAACATTCTAAAAAAACTATTATGAAAAATTTAAAAATAAAAACTATAGCAGCTACACTTTTTACAACTATAATGTTTGTGGGATGTAGTGATGAAATTTTAGAGGAACAGCCACGTAGTATTTATACCCCTGATTATTTTAAGACAGAAGAAGGGGTTTATGGAGGATTAACATCAATGTATGCTCATTTAAGATATATATACGGACAGGCTTATTACTATAATAGTTGTCTTACGGGGACTGATGAAGTAACCTATGCCCAAAGTGCTGATGCAAACTTTAAAGATATGGATCTTTCGGGGGTTGGGCAGGTAACTAGTGTTACCAGTCGTGCCGATGTTTTGTGGGGTGCTGCTTTTCCTAATATTAATACAGCAAATGGTATAATAGAAAATGCCACTGAAGTAGGTACAATACCAGAGGCACTTATATCCGAAGCAAGATTCTTTCGTGCTTTTGATTATTTTATGCTGGTACAAACATTTGGCGGCGTTCCGTTAGATTTAGGTACCGGAGAGCTAAAGTTTAATACAAATCCGGTAAGAACATCTGTTCGTAATACAGTTCCCGAAGTATATACTAAAGTAATATTTCCTGATTTATTAACAGCTATTAATGATTTACCGGAAGCAGGACGCGTTACTGGCGGAGTTACCAAAACAGTTGCGCGCCTTTATTTGGCAAAAGCATACTTAACTTACGCATGGTGGCTTGAAAATCCTAACAATATTCCAACCTATCCTGATACTTCCAGAGTAGATCCTGATGGGCAGAGTGCACAATGGTATTATCAGCAGGCTTATGATATTGCTGTAGAGGCTATAGATAATCCGGGACCATTTGCTTTACAGCAAACCTATTATGATGTTAATTTAGGTTCTAACGACCGTAATAATGAGATACTCCTATATGCAGATCATACTGAGGCTAGTGAATTTTATAATGGAGCAAGTCTAACTTACAGTAATGGTACAGCACCTGATAATTTTGCAGGATGGATGATGACCTGGAACTATACCAATATTAGAAGTGCTGCCGATCAAACTCAAGAAACCCTTATAAGCTCGGTACAACGAGAAGCTTCACAGCCTCTTGGACGTCCTTGGACACGTATGTGTCCTACTATTGAAGTAATTACAAATACATTTGCAGATAAAACAAATGACTCACGATATGACGGCACTTTTACAACTGTTTATCGTGGTAACTGGCAGAAAGGCGGAGTAACTAATGAATTTTTATATAATGCTAATAACATGGAGGTTTATCCCGGTGATGCCATATTAACCTTTCTGAATGAAGAACCTACAGAGTTAATTGATTATTCGAACTCTACATATAAAAGTAATATTGGTGCAGGGGTCTTACCTGGCAGGGCAGACTATGTAATATCACCACAGGGTATAAGCAGGCTTACTTATCCGGGGTTATGGAAACTGGGGACTTACCGTACTGATAATGGAAGTGGTTTAGGGCAGCCTAATGCGGCCAGTACACGTCCTTTCAATATAGCAAAATTCTCCGAACTGTATTTTATAGCAGCAGAGGCAAATGTAAAAGGTGCATCACCACAGGGAGGTAAAACAGCTTATGATTTGATAAATGTTATTCGCGCCCGTGCAGGTATGTGGCGTTGGGATAACAATGGTAATATGGTTAAAAATGAAGACAATAGCGCGGCAATGGTAGCTGCTACACCAACAAATATTGATATTAACTATATTCTTGCCGAGCGTTCACGTGAATTTTATGGGGAAGGTTATCGTTGGTTCGATCTTGTACGTACACAAAAATGGAATGAGTTAGCTTCAACCTATACTATTTGTGGTTCAGATACTGGTGATCACACACCACAAACAATTCAGCGTAATATAGAACCTTACCTTTATTTACGACCAATTCCTCAGGGACAGCTTGATGCTATGGTAGGGAATACACAAGATTATCAAAATCCGGGATATAATTAAATTAGTTTGTGTTAAGTTGAGTTTAAACCTGTGACAGCTACTGTTGCAGGTTTAATTTTTTATATCGATAAAAAAAATGTTATAATTTATTCCTATAAATGGTTAATTAATCAATATTTTATTGAAAATTATTATAATTGCTTTACCAATTAATCAATACAATTATAAATGGCTAATATTACAATAAAAGATATAGCAAAAGCACTTAATTTTTCTGTTTCAACCATTTCAAAAGCTTTAAATAATAGCTATGAAATAAGCGCTGAAACAAGAAAAATAATAATTGATTATGCTAATCAGCATAATTACCGGCCAAACAGACTGGCAAAGAGTCTTAAAATAGGGCATACTAACTCAATAGGTGTAATTGTAAACTCTTTTTTCAGCAGTACTTTTCTGGCTCAGGTATTAGATGGCATTCACAAGGCTTCTAACGAGGTGGGCTGTGATATTATTATAATGCAGAGTTATGAAAATGTAGCGAATGAAAAAGCGTGCTTAGACTCTTTGATCTCTAAAGGAGTTGATGGTATTTTATTGTCTCCTGTTAGCGAAACTTCTAATTCTGATTATATTAATCTTATTAATGAAAAGCACTGTCCGGTTGTTTTGTTTGACAGGTTAAATCCTGAAATTAAAACAACTAAGATTGGAGTAAATGAATACAAGGGCGCACTGGAGGCTACCCAGCATCTTATAGATATTAACCGAAAAAGAATATTATTTATAACCGGAGATAAATTTGGTGATAATAATCAAAGAATTCAGGGGTTTAAAAAGGCGTTAAAGAATTTAGATATACCAATTAATACGAGGTACATGGTTTTTTGTAGTCTCGAAAACACTGATGAAATGGATGCCAAAATAAGTAATTCCATACTGGGGTTAATTGAACAAAATATAGCCCCTAATGCCATATTTGGTGCCACAGATGTTATTACTACCAGAAGCTTGGGTATTTTGGCAAAATTAAAAATAAAAGTACCCGAAGAAATTGCAGTAATAGGTTTTGCAAATACTGATATTGCTTTTTCCCTTAATCCTTCGCTTTCTGCAATAAGGCAGCCGGCAAAAGACATGGGGTATTTAGCGCTTAAAAAACTTATTGAGCTTATAGAGTGTGAATCAAATACAAAAAGGACATCATTATATGAAACTATATTACTTGAAACCTCTATAAATATAAGAAAATCTACAACCCTGTAATTAGTATTTATTTTAGTTTAGGCACCAAAAGTTTCATTATAAACCAGGCAAACAAATAGGCTACTGCACAAAAACCGAACACTATTGTGTAGCCCGAAGTTAGGTCGCCCGTAGCTTTATAGACGTCAAAAAGCCTACCTACAAGAAAAGATGTTAAAGCTCCTCCTATACTTCCGGCCATGGTTCCTATGCCTATTACGCTGGCTATTGCATACTTGGGAAACATATCAGATACTGTAGAGTATAGGTTTGCAGACCATGCCTGATGCGCAGAAGCACATGTTCCTATTAAAAGTACCGGAATCCAGAATGTTATTTCGCCTAACGGCTGAACTAATAACACAACCAACGGTATAAGAGCTATAAAAAACATTGCCTTTCGTCTTGCAGGTGCAGTATCGTACCCTCTTTTAATGAAGTATAAAGGAAACCATCCGCCACAAATACTACCTACCATGGTCATGCTGTATAATACAGCCAATGGCAGAGTAATATCGGTGTTTTTTAACCCGAATTGTGAAGTGAGATAGGAGGGAAGCCAAAAAAGCAGAAACCACCATACTCCGTCTGTAAAAAATTTACCCAATGTAAAGGCCCATGTTTCCTTAAAAGCCAATAATTTAAACCATGAAGTTTTAGTTTCCTTTATCTCTTCAGGAGCTATATCATTAACTTCATTACCCTCTGTTATATATTCATATTCCTCAGCAGTTAATCTTTTTTGTTTTGAAGGATCATCATAATAGATCCACCAGAAAACAAGCCATACAAAACCTAAAGATCCTATTATGATAAATGAACTCTCCCAACCTAAGTGATAAGCAATCCAGGGCACAGTAAGTGGTGCCAGAATAGCCCCTATGTTTGACCCGGAGTTAAATATACCTGTTGCTAACGACCGTTCTTTTTTAGGGAAATATTCTGCAGTTGCTTTAATAGCAGCAGGGAAATTAGCTGATTCACCAATTGCAAGAATTGCCCTTGCTATGATGAAGCCAGCAACCGAAACAGAAATCCCCGTGATACCTAATATTCCTAAAAGATCTGAAGTACCCTTTCCTATGGGAATAGCAAAAGCATGTAATATGGCTCCTATAGACCAGATTATTAAAGCTATGGCATATCCTTTTTTTGTACCTATTTTATCAATAAGCCGACCTGAGAATAGGGTAAACAACCCATAAGTAAGTTGAAAGACGGCAGTAATCAACCCATAATCAGTATTGGTCCATTTTAATTCTTCCTCAAGAATAGGATGCAATAAGCTTAGTACCTGCCTGTCCAGATAGTTTATGGTTGTACCAAAAAAGAGCAGTGTACAAATTGTCCAGCGATAATTACCAATATTGTTTATGAGTTTTGTTTTATCCATCTATATTAACTTTGGTTAAGGTTAAAGTATTTTTTTGCATTGTAGTAACAGATGTCGGAAATTACAGATCCTATCCAGATAATATCATTAGGCAGATAGCCTTTTCTCATATCCTCGGCAAAAAGGTTACATAACAGTCTCCTGAAATATTCATGGCGTGAATAGGAAAGAAAACTTCTTGAATCAGTAAGCATCCCGATGAAAGTACTTATCAGGCCCTGATTAGAGAGTGCGTTTATTTGATTTGTCATTCCGTCAAGCTGGTCCAAAAACCACCAACCTGATCCGTATTGAATTTTCCCCCTGATACCTTCGCCCTGAAAGTTTCCTGTCATTGTCGCAAATAGTGTATTGTCAGCCGGATTAAGATTGTATAATATGGTTTTAGATAATTTATTGTTAGTTTCCAATTCATTTAGTAATAGGGACAATGTTTCAGCCTGCTTGTAATCTCCTACTGAATCAAAACCGGTATCACGGCCTAAAACGGAAACTTTATATGCATTACTATTTCTTAAGGCTCCTAAATGAAATTGCTGTACCCATCCTCTTTGGTGGTACATTTTACAAAACTCAACCAACATGAAATAGGTAAAACTTTCTTTTATTTCAGGAGCTTTACTGTCATTACCATTTAAAACCTCCTTAAATATTTTCTCAATATCAGATTTACCAGACTTTCCTTTATGAGGTATGGCACTTAATCCATGATCTGAAGATACACATCCTGCTTTATCAAAATAATCAACCCTTACTTTAAATGCCTGCAGTAAGGATTCCAAATCTGTTATTGTAATATTGGTAAGCTCTCCTAACTTCTGTACATAGTTTCTGAATTTATTTCCGTAATCAATATTAAATATTTTGTCCGGACGAAAAGTAGGCAGTACTTTGACTTTTGAATTATCATGACGTATTTTAAGATGATCTTCAAGAGAATCAATAGGGTCATCTGTAGTACCAACCATTTCCACATTGAAATTACTTAGTAATCCTTTTGCTGAAAAGGACTGTGATTGAAGTTTTTCGGAAGTTGTATCATAAATTTTTCGGGAAGTGTCCTGATTTAAAAGTTCCGTTATACCAAAGGTGTTTTTAAGTTCCATATGTGTCCAGTGAAATAACGGGTTTCTTAAGGTATGAGGCACTGTTTGTGCCCATTTTGAGAATTTTTCATAATCAGAGGCAGCACCGGTTATATATTCTTCTTCAATACCCAAGGCTCTCATGGCTCTCCATTTATAATGATCACCTTTTAGCCATGCTTGGGTTATATTTTCAAAATTTATATCATTAGCAATAGCCGAGGGAGATAGATGAGAATGATAATCTATTATAGGTTTATTTTGAGCATAATTAAAGTATAACTGCTCTGCAATATCAGATTCAAGAATGAAATTATCTTTTAAAAAGAATGACATAGTGTAATTTTAAGATTATTGTCCCATAATTCCAAGTTCCAGGCCCCGTAGTTCTGCCAACCCTTTGAGCCTTCCAATGGCCGAATATCCGGGGTGTGATGTTTTTTTAAGGTCATCAAGTATCTGATGTCCGTGATCGGGCCTAAAAGGAATAGGGATAGAACGGTTATTATTTTCTTTTACGATAGCTTTCATAACTTCATACATATTGACATCACCGTCTAAATGATCTGCTTCATAAAAATTACCTGACTTATCCTTTTTTACATTTCTTAAATGTATAAAATATACCCTTTGTTTTATGGCCTCAAATATTTGAGGAATGTTATTATGAGCACCTGCACCTAATGAACCGGTGCAAAAACATATACCATTAAAATCGTCTTTAACCTCATTAATTATATATTCAAGGTCTTCTTTATTACTTACAATTCTTGGTAGCCCCAATATAGGGTAGGGAGGGTCGTCAGGATGGATTGTCATTTTTATTGCCTCCTCTTTGCAGACATCAGCAATTGATTTGAGAAAATAAATAAGGTTTTGCCTTAATCCTTTATGACCAATTGACTGATAGGTTTCTATACTTTGCTGTAAACTCTCAAGAGTAGTACTGCTTTCTCCAGGTACTCCCATAAGGATAATATCCTTTAAGGTGTTACTTTCCTGTATAGTAATTGTATCTTTTATTTTTTTTACCTGCTGTAAAACAGCGTCAGAATAGTCTTTTTCTGCATCTTTTCTTTTAAGAAGGTAAATGTCAAAATAAGCTACTGAGGCCCATTCGAAGTAAAGAGCTTTTGCACCATTATTGAGTTCAAAGTCCAGTTTTGTGCGGGTCCAGTCTAAAACCGGCATAAAATTATAGCAGACAGTTTTTAAGCCACAGGCACTTAGGTTTTTTAGTGATGCTTTGTAATTAGACATATAGATTTCTGCATCTTTACCACGTGTTTTTATGGCTTCATGAACAGGGACACTTTCTATTACAGACCAGGTTAAGCCTGCATCCTCAATCTGTTTTTTTCTTTTTTGAATTTCTTCTACAGTCCAAATCTCACCATGCGGAATATGATGCAGTGCAGATACTATTCCGGTAGCTCCAGCCTGTTTTATATCCTGAAGACTAACAGTGTCATCGGGTCCATACCACCTCCAGGTTTGTTCTAGTTTATTTTTATAACTATTCATAAATCAATATAATTATACACCACACCATGCATTAAAGCCTCCATCAACAAAAATTGTTTCACCATTTACAAATGCGGAAGCATCACTTAATAAATAGACTAGGGTGCCCTGTAGTTCTTTAGGATTACCAAGTCGCGAATAAGGAGTATTATCAACAAATTTCTTTGCACGTGGTGTAAAGCTTCCGTCTGCGTTTGTTAAAAGGGTACGGTTTTGTTCGGTAAGAAATACACCGGGTGCGATAGCATTAACACGCACTTTATCACCGTAACGAAGTGACAGTTCTGTAGCCATCCATTTAGTATAGCCGTCTATACCATGTTTTGCTACAGTATAACCTAAAACACGCGTAATAGATCTACTGGCTGCAAGGGAGGAAATATTGATGATTGAGCCTTTACCTTTTTTAGCTATTATTTCTCCAAAAACGTGAGTAGGGATTATAGTGCCATAAAGATTCAGCTCTATAGCTCTTATGGTGTCTGACACTTTTGAATCAAAAAAATTTTGATTTGGCTCAAAAGTTGCTCCCGGAATATTACCCCCTGCAGCATTTACTAAACCATCAATTGTTCCAAAGTGAGTTAATATAATATCTCTGGCCTTTATAACATCAGTTTCATTAAGCACATCAGCTATTATTGCAATAGCTTCTGCCCCATATTTAGCAGCCAGTTTTACTCTTGCATCAGCCTTTTCTTTATTACGCCCCAAAACAGCTATTTTTCCTCCGGCCTGTGCAATTGCCTGTATAAATGATTCACCCAAAACACCGGTTCCACCTGTTACGACTATAACTTTATCCTTTAAGGAAAAAGAGTCTAAAATATCCATAGATAAAATATTGGTTTATAATCTTTTTTCAATATTCAATATTACCCTTAAAATTCAAGAAAGGTTATTTATTACAAATATTTCAGCTAAAACGTATTCGTAAGTTTAGACAGCTTCTGTAAGTATAGCTGTTTTAAATATTTTATTTTTGAAGAGAAGGCTAAACTTAATAAAATAGTTGCCTTAATAAAAATATTGTAAAAACTTGGATGAAATAACTCTTTTACAAAACCATAAGATATTCTGCTTTGGAGAAGTATTACTTCGCTTTGCGTTAAAAGACAGCTGGGTTTCAGATTCGTCTATTCCTTATTATATAGGTGGGGCAGAGCTCAATGTTGCAACTGCACTGGCATTATGGGGAATTCCTGTAAATTATCTTACAACCTTACCCGAAAATTATATTGGAAAGGATATAAGTAATCAGATTAAACAAAGAGGAATTAATACTGATAAAGTTTTTTATTCAGGGAATAGATTGGGAGTATATTACCTGCCTTATGGAACCGAAGTTAAAAATAATGGAGTAGTATACGACAGGGATTTCTCATCCTTTTCACAATTAACACCTGGTATGATTGATTGGGATAAAGTTTTTGAAGACTGTACCTGGTTTCATTTTAGTGCTATTAGCCCTGCTCTTAATAAAAATATTGCCCTTATCTGTAAAGAAGCTGTTACTGCTGCATCTGCAAAAGGTATAACAATATCAGTAGACCTCAATTACAGAAATAAATTATGGAAGTATGGCGAATTGCCTGATGTAATAATGCCTGATTTAGTTCGTAATTGTAACGTAATAATGGGAAATATTTGGGCTGTTGAGAGTCTTTTAGGGATATCTGCACCTCTTTCTGATAGTAAAAATGTTTCTCACAGTGAATTGAAGGAAGCAGCATTAATAAGTATAGAAAAAATACAGGAAAAATATGAAAAGGTTTGTACAATTGCTCTTACCTATAGGTTAGAAGAGTCTTATTTTGGTGTACTCCAAAAGGAAAATACTTTTTTTGCCTCAAATATTTTTGAAAACATAACAGTTACAGACAGTGTAGGCAGTGGTGACTGTTTTATGGCAGGGCTTATTTACGGTATATATAATAATCTTCCTTCTCAGGACATAATTAATTTTGCAGCAGCAGCAGCAGTAGGTAAACTTGCTGAACCCGGCGATGCAACAAAACAATCAGTTGAGCAGATTAAAAGAATTTTAAATGATGCGAGATAAAAAAGTTATATATAATCGTATAAAAAGTGAGGGACTGCTTCCCTTGTTTTATCATGACGATACAGAAGTTTGTATTGCAGTTACAAATGCTTTATTTAAAGCGAATGTTTCAATAATAGAGTTCACTAATAGAGGCGAAAATGCCATAAAAAATCTGCAGGCTATTATAAAGGAACGTGATAGTTCAATGCCGGAACTTCTTATTGGTGTTGGTACAGTAATCAATGCCGATGAAGCCCGTTTATTCATTGAGCTTGGAGCTGATTTTTTAGTAAGCCCTTTTTTTGATGAAACAGTTAATACAGCCGCAGTAAAAGCAAAGATCCCGTACCTTCCGGGATGTATGACTCCAAGGGAAATTCACCTTGCCGTAGCTGCCGGATGTACTACTATAAAGCTGTTTCCCGGAAATGTGCTGGGACCAGCATTTGTTGAGGCAATACGACCTCTTTTTAATGATATTGATTTTATAGTGACAGGAGGTGTCGAAACTAATCAGGAGAATATTACTTCATGGTTTAAAAGCGGTGTATCGGCTGTAGGATTAGGGAGTAAACTGATAACTAAAAATATAATTACAAACAAAGACTACAATTCATTGACGGAAACTGCTATTTCGGTTAAAACTGTAATAAACCAAATAAGGGATAATAACTATTAATTCAGCTATATAAACTTTGTTATTTATTTGGCAATATTCAAAAGCCTCTTGTGAATACTCAGCTATAACACCTTAAATGATTTACAAAGTGGAAAAAAAAATTAATAAAGAGTCAGGAAAGGCCACAGAAAGATCAGTAATGAACTCCATTACAATTGACTGTGTAATATTTGGGTTTAATAAAAACGGACTTGAAGTACTTCTTGTTCAACATGGTGTAGGTATACGTAAAGGGGAGTGGGGTTTGCCAGGAGGATGGATAAGAGAAAAGGAAAGTATTGATAATGCCGCTAAGCGGCTTCTTGCTGATCTGACAGGTCTTAATAATGTTTATTTGGAACAGCTGAAAGCGTTTGGTAAGCCAGATCGTTTTCCTTTAGGTAGGGTAATAACCATAGGTTACTTTGCATTAATAATGCGTGATGATTATACTATTCAGCCCGGTTTTACTGCTTCCGATGCAAAATGGTATAAGATAAATGAAATACCAAACCTGATTTATGACCATAACACCATACTTGATTACAGCATAGATTGTCTACGTAACCGCGTAAGGCAGGCTCCTATAGGTTTTAACCTTTTACCAGATAAATTTACTCTTTTGGAACTAATGCGCTTGTACGAAGAAATTTTAGGTGTTGAGATGGATAAATCCAATTTCAGAAGGAAGATACTTAAAATGAAACTACTTGTTGAACTTAACGAAAAACAAAAGAAAGTTTCGCATAGGGCAGCCAAATTATATGAGTTTGACCAAAAGATATATGATAAACTAACAGAAAAGGGATTTAACTTTGAGATTTAGTTTATTATGTTAAATACTATTCCATTCTTATGAATTTTTAAGCCTATTTAGTACTGTCTGATACAGTATTACATTCTGTTTTTAGAAATAATATAGGTACGAATTTCCTTTGTATTGGTACTGAACCAGTATTATTCATCAGTTTGACAGTATGTATTACAGAGGAGTCTGAAAATACAAATTTTTCTGAAGAATATAAGTACATCATCTCATAACAAAAAAGATCATTGCCGAAGAACTAATAAGTGCAGATAGTTTGGTAAAATCTCATTAAACTTAATTCTAAGTCGAAGTGAATTATAAGATTTGTAAATTTTCTAATTAACATTTGATCTTATGCTAACAGGAAATCGAACACGAGAATTATCAATGGCGCTCTTTTGTAAGTCATAAAATTTGTAACTCTCTAAAATTAATTTGGTTTTATTACTCATATAAAAAAAAGCCTTTTGCTATTAGCAAAAGGCTTTTGTGGAATCGCCGGGAATCGAACCCGGGTCCAAACAAGCAATTAAAGAGCTTTCTACACGCTTAGTTTCCGCTTGGATTTTCGATAGTCTGCAAGGCCGGAAACTGCCACAAACCACTTAGCTTCTTAAATCTCGAAACCTTCGCGAAGCAAAAAGGTCTCCAGGTCTATTTTTACGGTTCTCCTATACGAAACGCCATAAACCAGGGCTTTTCAGGAGAATCCCGCCTTCCTACCTAGTAGGAACGAGGCTTAAAATCTTACTATAATTCAGATTAAGCAGCAAGAGCGTAGTTTTCTTCGCCGTTTATAAAAAGTTGAGACTTGGGATTAACGAGAATCGTCTCCTTCTCGGCGTGCTTACTGTTCAATTCGACCTGCTGTCAAAACCAGTCGACCCCAGTAAGTTTCTGTATTAATACTGTCAAAAACAATACCAAACAGATTGCAAATTTAACGAATTTTATTTTAATAAGTCCATTGTCCTTACATTCTATTTTTGTTATATTTGAGCACTGTTTAGGATGTAAAGTTATATTATTTCATGAAAAACGTTTTCGTGGATAGTATAGTAACATAATTCATTGTTAAAAGAGCCATCATGAAAATCGGGATAATAAGAGAAAGGAAGTCTCCACCAGACAGAAGAGTAGTTTTTTCACCTCAGGAGCTGGTAGAGCTGCAGGAACAGTTTCCGCATGCGGAAATTAAGGTGGAACCATCTGATATAAGGGTGTTTAAAGATGAGGAGTACAAAGCCCTTGGTTTTGAATTGAGTGACGATTTGACCGACTGTGATATATTATTAGGTGTTAAAGAAGTTCCGGTTGATGCACTTATACCGGGCAAAAAATATTTTTTCTTTTCGCATACAATCAAAAAACAACAGTATAATAAAAAGCTACTACAGGCTATTATTAATAAGCATATTGATTTATATGACCATGAAACTATTGTTGATGCTAATAACAAAAGGCTTATAGGTTTTGGTGAATATGCAGGTATAGTAGGAGCTTACAATTGTTTTAGAGCTTTTGGTGTTAAATATGAACTTTTTGATTTGCCAAAAGCCGAAACATTAACAGATAAACAGGCACTGATAACAAAGCTTAAAAGGCTAGCATTACCTCCTGTCAAAATAGTTCTTACCGGTAAAGGTAAAGTGGGTAAGGGGGCTAAGGCTATACTTGATGCTGTTAGGATAAAAGAGGTATCGCCCGAAAATTTCCTTACAAAAACCTATACAGAACCTGTGTATACACAGCTTGATGTGACCGATTATAATAAGAGGAAAGACGGTAAAGAGATTACTAAGGAGGATTTCTATGTAAACCCCGACAAGTATGAGTCAGACTTTGGGAAATATGCTAAAGTGGCTGATATTTTTATAGCAGGTCATTTTTATGGTAACGGAGCTCCGGCGATATTAACTAATGCTATGCTTACAGATAAGGACAACAAAATTAAAGTAGTTGCCGATATTTCCTGTGATATAGATGGTCCTGTAGCCTGTACCATACGCTCATCTACTATTGCAAATCCGTTTTATGGTTACCTTCCCTCAGAGAGTAAGGAAGTCGATTTATTTCACCCAAGTGCCATAACTGTTATGGCGGTAGATAATTTGCCATGCGAATTACCAAAAGACGCAAGCGAAGGTTTTGGGCATATGTTCCTTGAGCATGTAATTCCATCTTTCTTTAATAATGATGCTAATGGGGTGCTGCAAAGGGCACTTATAACCCACAACGGGAGCCTGACAGATAGGTTTAAATATCTTGAAGACTTTATAAATGAGAATAACGAAGTGCCCCATAATTAAGGGGCATTTTTTTTATAACATATTTGTTTGCTAAATTTGGTAAGCTAAACAATCCTCATAATGAAAGTAAGAGTACTGCTTACCCTATTATTATTTACTACAATTAAACTTGCCGCCCAGGACTTACTTCCTTTTGTAGAGAACTTTACAAAGTCAGACTATAACGGAGATAATCAGGTGTGGAGTAGTTGCCAGGGAGATGATAATGCCCTTTATTTTGCAAACAATCATTACTTTTTGCGGTATAATGGTGTAAAATGGGAAAAATATTCACTGCCTAATAAAACTATTATACGCTCTATTTACCCCGATGGCGACAGGATTTATTGTGGTTCATACCGTGAATTTGGTTACTGGCAAAGGGTAGATGGAAAAATGAAGTATGTATCCCTGTCTAAAGGGAAAGATGTTTTTGCCGGTGGCTGGGATAATGAGGAAATTTGGAAAATATTCAAACACAATGATAAGCTATACTTTCAGTCATTTAATGCTTTGTATGTAAGCGACGGAAAGACCATTGAGAGGCTTAAGTTTCCGTCGTTAGTTTCTTACTGTTATGTTTTAAATGATACGGTTTATGTTGCTTCTGTGCAAAACGGAGTGTACAGAATGGAAGGGGAGCAGTTTGTACACCTTGAAAACTGGCCAGAGTTAAACCTTAACGTTATTCATGGTATGGGGCTTAATAAGGCTTCGGGTAAAATATATGTATTTACTAAGAATAAGGGAGTATTTACAGGAAATGAAAATGGTATTGCTGCATGGGACTCTCCGTTAAACAATCTTTTAAAACAAAATGTAATTTTATGTGCTAAGTTTATTGATGATAACAGGCTGGCTATAGGTACTGCCCTTAAAGGAATTTATGTGGTTAATGTAAATACAGGAGAGTATTATAATATTAACAGGCAAAATACTTTAAAAAATAACGCCGTACTTAGTATAACGCTTGACAGAGAAAATGATTTATGGCTTGGACTGGATAATGGTATTGCTCACATTGAGGTAAACTCACCTATATCAGTTTTTCAGGACAATTCGGGAGTACTAGGGTCGGTATATTCGCTTTCGGCTTCCGGCGATTATTATCTTTTTGCAACAAATCACGGATTATTTGAGTATAAAAATAATAACTTAAGGGCTATACCGGGCTCGCAGGATCAGGTTTGGGACATTTACAGGCATGGTGATGAGTATATTATAGGTCATAACGGAGGTACGTTTGTGTATAACGGAACATCTTTCATCAAAAAAAGCCCTATAAACGGTGGTTGGCGTTTTATAAAAAGTGATTACGACAATGCCTACTTTCAGGCTAATTATGCCGGGTTAGCAGTTTACAGGGATATTGATAATCTTTCTCATTATAAACGTATAGACAGTCTTAGCAAGCCGCTAAAAAATATGGCTCAAAATAAGCCTGGTGAAATTTGGGCTGCCGATAATTACAGGGGGCTATACCGTATAACTTATGATTCGGATTTTAATACAATTCGTTTTGCCGATATTTCTAAAGAAAATAATATTAATAATGACTATGCAGTAAAGATATTCAGCTTTAGGGATGAGATACTCTTTTATATAGATAATACCTGGTATACCTATAATAGTATAACTGCAAAACTGGAACAGAGTGCAGTATTCAATGCCTCTTTTAGAGATATATCAGATGTTTCGGCGATTGATGACAACAGATTTTTAGTTATAAAAGACAGACTTTTATATTTAATAACACGTGAAGCCGAAAGGTTCGTATGGCAATTATTACCTGAAAAATACTATGAGGGTAAACTGATAATGGAAGATACACGTGTATTTAAGGATGCAGGAAAATTATTCATTAATCTTGATGACGGATTCCTGACTTTTAATGATGCCTATACCAATAAAAAATCGGCAACAGTATTATTGGAGAGTTTTTATAATGATAAGCTTCTAGCATCTGGAGCTAAAGTAAAATACAATTTACCTGTAGAGATAAATGTGGTGGCCGATTATTATGGTTACAGCAAACCAGACTTATTTTACAGGCTTAATGACTCGGGTGATTATATTCCTGTTAAAAACGGGAGTGTAATCCTTAATAACCTTAGTAGCGGCAGTCAGGATTTCAAGGTATACTATAATAATGGTAGGGAATATGTTGAAACAGCTTCTTTTGATTTTATAGTTGCCCGTCCGTGGTATTTTTCGGGTTGGATGATTTTAGTTTATATTATTGTAGTGTCTACCGTATTCTTTTTATACTACAGATGGAATAAAGTGCGCTACCTGCAAAAAATAAGACTACACGAAGAGGAACTGAAACACCAAAAGGAAATACTGGAGGTAGAGATGGATGCCGAAAATAAGCTTAGACAGCAGGAGCACGAAAAACATATGCTTGAAATGGAGGTGCAAAATAAAGCATCTGAAGTTGCGGGGAAATCATTATCTATAGCGAAGCACAGTGAAATGATTGAAAGCATTCAGGAAGTTTTGGAAAGCAAAGCAGAGGGGGATGATTTGAAATCCAAAATCAGGAAAATTATAAAAACGAGTTCACTTAGTAAAAATGAGTGGCAAAGTTTTGAGAAAAACCTTTTTAAAAGCCACGAAGAATTTGTAGATAAATTGTCTCATTTGTATCCTTCACTTACTCCAAAAGATATTAAGCTTTCCATCTACTTAAAGATGAATTTATCATCAAAGGAAATTGCTCCGCTAATGAATATTTCCTATCGTGGGGTAGAACTACATCGTTACCGTTTGAGGAAAAAACTGGACATAGATAAGGAGGAAAGTCTCTATAGGTTTATGATTAATCTATAATTAAGGCGCTTTTTTTATCTAAAATCTAATTTTAAAGGATCTGTTTTATCATATTATAACTCATCAATACTACATCATTAACAGTTTTGTTGATGTACTTTGTTTCTTTTTAACTATTTGTTTTATAGTGTTTTAAATTGATTTTTTTGTAGTATGATGTAGTTAAGATATACTTAAAAAGCTAACACTACATCGTTATAGTTGGTAATTTAGTCTCAACTAACTTTAACATAATCGATTTATGAAAAACTTTATTCTTGGGCTGTTTCTTATGCTGGGTGGTTACATAACCTATGCACAGGAAATAACAGGAACGGTTGTCGATGAAAGCGGACTACCGATTCCTGATGTTTATATTGTGGCTACACAATCTAACACAAGCACCACAGCTGATTTAGATGGTAAATTTATCATCGAGGCTAAAGAGGGAGAGCCTATTACTTTCTCAATGTTAGGCTATGATAACCTAACTGTAAATGCTACTAATAATATGAGTGTGGCTATGAAACCAAGCTCAGACTCTGTTCTTGACGAGGTGGTTGTAGTGGGTTACGGTACCACTAAAAGATCTGACTTAACCGGTGCTGTAGGTACTGTTAAAGCTGAGCAGTTTGCTAAGCAGCCACAGTATAACGCTATGGGATCTATACAGGGTAAAGTTGCCGGTGTTAATATTATTAATAATGATGCTCCGGGAGCTTCTCCAACGGTAAGAGTAAGGGGATTAGGTACTGCTGTAGGTGGTAGTACACCTCTATATGTAGTAGATGGTATTGTTGTAGGAAGTATAGATAATATTAACCCTGGTGATATACTTACCATGGATATATTAAAAGATGCTTCATCTGCAGCGATTTATGGATCTAATGCAGCAAATGGTGTAATCCTTATTACTACTAAAAAAGGTAAATCAGGTAAAATGAACATTACTGCAAATTCATCATATGCAGTAAAATCATTACTTAATAAAGTAGAAATGGCTAATGCCAGCCAATATGTAACCTACTTTAATGAAAACCTTACTTTCCAGGGTAGAACTTCGGGATTTTTACAGGAAAACCAACCGTATGATACTGATTGGTTAGATGAAACTACTGATTTAGGTAAAACTACAATCAATAACGTTGCTATCTCTGGAGGTAGTGATAATGCTGATTATTACTTTAGCTATAATAATTATGCTGAAGATGGTATTCTTGACAGGCAAAAAATTGCAAGAAACACATTACGTTCAAATACTTCATTTAAACTGCTTGATAACAAACTTAAGTTAAGTCAAAATCTTACTTACACACACACTAAAACAAACCCTAAACCTTTTAGCGCGTTTAATGATGCTTACAGACAGGCTCCTATAGTACCTACTCATTATGCAAATGGTGCTTTTGGTCAGTCGTTTTATAACACTACAACAGGTGTTGTAGGTTATGAAGCAGGTGATGGCGAGAGTATAGGTAGATTAAACTCTATAGGTAACCCGTTAGCAAATGTTTATTATCAAAATGAGGAAACTAATATTGATTACCTACAGGGTATGTTTGATGCTGAACTTAAGGTTACAAGCTGGCTAAAAGTTAATTCAAGATTGGGACTTACTAAGAGTTTTGCTAAAACAAGAATATTTGACGATATTAAAGGTCGTTGGTTAACCGCTGATCCTACAAGAACGGAGCAGCAGTTTTTAGATAATCAGGAAAATAACCCTGAATCTGTAACATGGGCTAACAACTCATTACAGTATGAAAACGTTGAAAGTTTCCGTTATAACTGGGATACTTTCTTTACAGTAAACAAGTCTTTTGGGAATAACAACTTCACAGTAATTGGAGGTATTACAAAAGATAAAAGAAATGATGTTTACACTATAAGAGTGAAAGACTGGAATGTTCCTTATGAAGAGCAGTTTTGGAATATACGTAGTTCAACTGCTTATACAGCTGAAACTACTCAATATTATAGTACACCTGTTCATATGTTATCTTATTTTGGGCGTATTGAGTATAATTACGACGGAAAGTATTTTCTTACAGGTAATATAAGAAGAGACGGTAATAGTACATTTAAACAAAATGAAAAGTATTGGGGTACATTCCCTTCGTTTTCTGCCGGATGGGTGCTTTCAAAAGAAGGCTTCCTAAGCGATGTTAATTTTATTAATTTCCTTAAAGTAAGAGGTGGTTATGGTGAGCTTGGTAATGCAGCTGTTCCTTTTAACCTTCAAACTCTTACAACCGGAAATGGTAGTGGTTCATATAACTATGTATTCGGACCAAACCAGGATCTTGCTTTTGGTGGCTATTATAGTTCTCCTGCTTTCCCAATATCATGGGAAACTACAAAAGAATGGAATGCAGGTATTGATTTTGAGGTGCTTGACAGAAGATTAACAGGTAGTTTTGATTATTACCACAGGCTTACAGATGGTGCTAATTTATTAATTAACCCTGTACTTAACTCTCCTTTTGGTAGTTCTTTCTATGATGAGGCGTGTGATATATTAAACGAAGGTTTTGAAATTGGCCTTAACTGGAGAGATACTATTGGTGATGACTTTAGCTACTTTATAGGTGGTACATTTGCTAATAACAAAAACACAGTTCAAAACATTAAACCGGCTTATGATGGTTACACAGGTGGTAGCTTAGCTAACGGTCAGATAACTAAAAGACTTACAGAAGGACAACCTATTTACTCCTGGTGGATGTATGAGGCAAATGGTGTATGGCAAACTCAGGATGAGATTGATGCTAATCCGCACATTGCCGGAGCACAGCCGGGTCAGTTAAAATATGTTGACCAAAATGGTGATGGTAAAATTGACGATGCAGATAAAAAGAATTTCGGTTCATACATACCTACATTCACTTATGGTATTAACGTAGGGTTTAACTACAAAAACATTGATTTCTCTGTTGATGGTTATGGTGTAGGTGGTAACAAGGTTTACAACGGTCTTAACGGTACACGTATTGACGGAGGTGAGAATTTCTCTACAGAGATGTTTAACGGACGTTGGACAGGTCCTGGTACTTCAAACTCTAAACCGGGTGCTAACAGAGATTCAAGAGCATCAAGCTACTATCTTGAAGACGGAGATTACTTTAGAATCAACAATATTACAGTAGGATATACATTCAACGAGGTATTTAACGGTATCGAGTCTATCAGAATTTATGGTACTGCTCAAAACCCGTTCCTTATTACTAAATATTCTGGATTCACACCAGAGATTAACAGTAATGGTAGACCGGCAGAAACTACAGGTATAGAGCTTTCGGCTTATCCTAATACTAAGAGTTTCATTTTTGGAGTATCTCTAACATTATAAAATTGGCATTATGAAAAAACAATATAGAAAAATAGTTTGTATGTTTTTTGCAGCAGCTTTTTTAGCGGGCTGTAGTGAAGATTATCTTGATGTACCTTCAAGAGAAAATCTTACAACGGATCAGGCTACCCCAGACGGACTAGTTATAGGTGTTTACGGACAGCTTACCGAGTGGGATTATGCATTCTCATACCTTGGAATTACCGAAATTTTATCTGATAACGCTGATAAAGGAAGCTCACCTTCAGATACGGGAGGTGATAAGCAGGAACTGGATCAGTTACTGTTTACAAGTAGTTCGGGGTCTTTTGGTGCTATGTGGGCAAACTGGTACAAAGCCATTGGTCGTGCTACAGCAGCTATTGAACTGACAGAAACTTATGAAGGCATAACAGATGAACACAGAAGCCGCCTAATAGGTGAGGCTGAATTCCTTAGAGCTTACAACTACTTTTTCCTTGTAAGAGGATGGGGCGATGTTCCGTTACAACACATAAGCCTTGTGAACAGGGTACCTAAGCAGGAAGTTTATGATTATATAGAGCAGGATTTACTGGATGCAATCGACAGATTGCCACAAAAAAGTGAATATACAGCTGCCGATTTAGGCCGTGCTACAAAAGGTGCTGCTCAGGCACTATTATCTAAAGTATACCTGTATCAGGAAAGATGGCAGGAAGCTTATGATATGGCTCAAACTGTAATCACTTCAGGTGAGTACGGACTTGAAACCGACTATTCAGTACTTTGGAGAGCAAGCAGTGAAAATGGTACTGAATCTATATTTGAAGTACAGGCAAGAGGTGAATCAGTAGCCCATGGTGTACAGCAATATTCTCAAACTCAGGGTGCCCGTGGTACCAGCGGCTGGGGATGGGGCTTCAATACTCCGTCACAAAACCTTCTTGATGCATTTAATGCCGAAGGTGATAATATTCGTAGAGATGCTACCATCATTTTTGCAGGTGAAACATTATTTGACGGTCGTGAAGTAAGTGCATCGGTTGAAAACCCAATGTACAATGAAAAAGCGTACTCTAGTGCTAATGCCGGTGATGGCGACGGTGATAAAAATATCCGTGTGCTGAGACTTGGTGAAATTTACCTTATTGCTGCCGAAGCTGCAAATGAATTAGGTAACACAGGTGCAGCACTTTCAAACCTAAACATTGTTAGAGAAAGAGTTAGTCTTGATCCTGTAGAAGGAGTTTCGGGCGATGCTCTTAGACAGGCAATATGGAAAGAAAGAAGACTTGAACTTGCTTTTGAGCACGACAGATGGTTTGATCTTGTTAGAACAGGTCAGGCTCAGGCTGCAATGCAGGCAAACGGTAAAACTTTTATTGTAGGTACTCATGAGTTATTTCCAATACCTTACAATCAGTTGATACAAACTCCTGAAATGGTTCAAAATCCTGGTTATTAATAAATAAATTACATCTTCCTCTCATAGTAATATGAGGGGAAGATATCTTACTATGAAAATAAAAAATACAAGTCTTAAAAGTTTAGTTATAGCCATACCGGCTTTGTTGTTTGTTGCCTGTGGGGGAGGTTCTAAAGAAGAGAAGGAACAAGCCGCTACAGAAAAAGAAACTACAGAAAAGCTAACAGATGAGCAACTGGTTGATGTAGTACAAAAGGAAACGTTTAAATACTTTTGGGATTATGCCGAGCCTAATTCGGGATTGGCGCGCGAGCGTTACCATCCGGATGGGAATTATCCTCAAAACGATGCTCATGTAGTAACTACAGGAGGTTCCGGTTTTGGTTTGATGGCAATACTTTCAGGTATCAATCAGGAATATATTACCCGCGAACAGGGTGTTGAAAGGCTTACCCGAATTGCAGATTTTCTTGATAAAGCCGATCGTTTTCATGGTGCATGGCCACACTGGATGAACGGTAACACAGGTAAAGTACAGCCTTTCGGGAAAAAAGACAATGGTGGTGACCTTGTGGAAACCGCTTTTTTATGCGAAGGAATTATTTGTGTTAGAGAATTTTTTAAAGATGGTACTGATGAGGAAAAAGCACTGTCTCAAAAATTTGATAAACTATGGAAAGGTGTAGAGTGGAACTGGTATACTAATAACCAGAATAAACTTTTTTGGCACTGGTCTCCCGAATATAACTGGGAAATGAACTTTGCCCTTGAAGGATATAATGAATGCCTTATTACTTATGTATTAGGCGCATCTTCACCAGATCATGCTATTAAACCTGAGGTTTACCATGAGTGCTGGGCAAGAAACGGAGGCGGAATAAAATCAGATAATGTAAAATACGACCTGCCTTTAATTTTAAAACACAACGGAGCTGAAGAGTTTGGCGGACCTTTATTTTGGGCGCATTATTCTTATGTAGGGCTTGATCCTAATAAGCTAACCGATAAATATGCCAATTACTGGGATGTAAATTACAACCAAACAAAAATTGACTATTTGTATTGTGTGGAAAACCCTAAAGGATATAAAGGGTATGGCGAAAACTACTGGGGGCTTACAGCTTCATATACCCGTAGTGAAGACGGTACTGTAGGCTATACAGCACACATGCCAAGTAATGACAGGGGAGTTATTTCTCCTACTGCAGCAATAAGTTCTATAGTATATACACCTAAAGAGTCTATTGCAGCAATGCGTAATTTTTATGAGAACTATAAATCTACCATTTGGGGTCCGGCAGGATTTTATGATGCACACAGTGCAGAGTATGATAACTGGGCAGCAAAAAGATACCTGGCTATAGACCAGGGACCAATGGTAGCAATGATAGAAAACTACCGTACAGGATTACTATGGGATTTGTTTATGAACGCTCCTGAAGTTCAGGAAGGGTTAAACAAATTAGGGTTTCATTCAGGTAAATACGGATTTTAATGAAGAGCTTACTTAAAGCAGCTGTGATCGCATTATTTATAAACGTGCCTTCTTTTGCCCAAAAGACGGAAGAGGGTTCGTTTTCTATTAAAATAAAGCAGGAAAAACAGCTGGATTATTTATTATATAAACCGCAAGATACAAACGGAGCTAAACCGCTTATTGTTTTTCTTCACGGTTCGGGCGAAAGGGGCAATGATCTTGAGAAAGTAAAAGTTCATGGTCCGTTTAAGTATTTAAAAACGCACGAGTTAGATGCCTATGTACTTGCTCCGCAATGCCCTGAAGGGGAATACTGGAACAGCGAGGCGCTATATTCGCTTATAAAAAGCATACAAAAGGCTAATGATATAGACAGTAGCCGAATTTACTTAACAGGTCTAAGCATGGGAGGCTGGGGTGCCTGGAATCTGGCTTTTGCACATCCTGATATGTTTGCTGCACTTGTACCTATTGCCGGATTTGTAGACAGGGTTCCCATGATTGAGAACTGTAAAGTGAAAGACATTCCTATTCGCATATTTCACGGACTGCTGGATAATGTGGTTGATGTAAGCTATTCTGAAATTATTTACAAAAAGCTAAAGCCTTGCTGTAAAGACATTAAACTTACCATTTTTGATGATGCCAATCACGACAGCTGGACAAGGGTTTATGATAACCCCGAAATTTATGAATGGATGCTAAAGCAGAAAAAACAATAAAAATGCATTCGTGAAAAAGAAGCATGCAATTTTACTTTAAAATGAAATACACTAAAACCGCTCTATTACTATTAGCTTTTTCACTTACGGCCTATGCGCAAAAGGGAAAAAATGCCAAAAAAACACAAACCCGTGAAGAGTTCGTTACCGAACTGATGGGTAAAATGACCATTGACGAGAAAATAAGTCAGTTGGTTCAGTTTACTGCCGATGGTACTGTTACAGGTCCAAAAGCGGGAGTTAATTATATTGACGAAATTAAAAAAGGAAATGTAGGTTCTATACTTAACGCTACCGGTGTTAAGTACACACGAGAACTTCAAAAAATGAACCTTGATAACTCAAGGCTTAAAATTCCGTTGCTGTTTGGGTACGATGTTATCCACGGTTATAAAACAATATTCCCTATCTCATTAGGGGAAGCTGCTACCTGGGATACCGATGCAGTTGCACTTTCTGCCCGTGTAGCTGCCGAGGAAACAGCTGCCTCAGGGGTTCACTGGACGTTTGCTCCAATGGTTGATATTACACGCGACCCACGATGGGGTAGGGTATCTGAAGGTTCGGGTGAGGATACTTACCTAGGTGTTCAGCTTGCTATAGCCCGTGTAAAAGGATTTCAGGGAACAAACCTAAATGATTTAAATACCATATTAGCCTGTACAAAACACTTTGCTGCCTATGGTGCTGCCGAGGCTGGTCGTGATTACAATACGGTAGATATGAGTGAGCGTGTGCTTAGGGAAACGTACCTGCCACCGTTCCAGGCTACTGTAGATGCCGGTGTAGCTACATTTATGACATCGTTCAACGAGATTGCAGGTGTGCCTGCTACAGCAAACAAATTCCTTTTAAGAGATGTTCTTAAAGGAGAGTGGGGCTTTGACGGTTTTGTTGTGACCGACTATACGGCTATCAATGAGCTTATACCTCACGGTGTGGCTAAAGATTCTATCCATGCAGGAGAGCTGGCTTTAAAAGCAGGTGTTGATATGGATATGGTAGGTGCGGTGTACTTAAAATTCCTTAAAAAATCATTACAGGAAGGTAATGTTACCGAAGCACAAATTAACGATGCCTGCCGCAGGATACTTAATGCAAAATACGATTTAGGTCTGTTTGAAGATCCTTACCGTTACAACGACGATAAAAGAGAGAAACAGACTATCTATAAAAAAGAATACCTTGATGCTGCTCTACATGTAGCAAATGAGTCGATGGTACTGCTTAAAAACGAGAACAGTGTACTTCCTTTAAACAAAAACCAAAAGGTAGCTTTTGTTGGTCCGCTTGTAAGTGACGAGTGGAACATTATTGGTTCGTGGGCTGCAACGGGCGACCGTTACGGTTATGCAACTAGTGTGGAAGAAGGTGTTATGGAAGTGGCAAACAATAAAAATGTAACTTTTGACAAAGGTGTTGAGATACTTAAGAATGACAGAAGCATGATGGCTAAAGCTATTGAAAGTGCGCGTAACGCCGATGTTATTGTAGCTGTTATGGGTGAGTTTGAAAATATGACAGGTGAGGCTGCATCGCGTTCAAGCATTGACCTCCCTGGTATCCAGAAAGAGTTTCTTGCCGAACTGAAAAAACTAAACAAACCTATCGTTTTAGTATTACTAAACGGCAGACCGTTAACCCTTGAGTGGGAAAACGAAAACATGGATGCCATACTTGAAGCATGGTACCCTGGTACAAGAGGTGGTGCTGCTATTGCACAAACTCTTTATGGTATAAATAACCCAAGTGGTAAACTGCCTATGACTTTCCCAAGAAACGTAGGTCAGGTGCCAATTTATTACAACCACAAAAATACAGGTAGACCTTATTTAGGTCCTACTGATCCTGAGCAGAAGTATAAATCAAGATATACAGATGTAGATAACAGTCCGCTTTACCCGTTTGGTTACGGATTAAGCTATACTACATTTGATTATTCTAACCTTAAACTGTCTGCAAACCAAATTAATTTTAACGATACGCTAAAAATATCGGTAGAAGTTAGTAATACAGGTAATTATGATGGAGAAGAGGTTGTACAGCTTTATATTAAGGATAATGTAGGTACGGTTACACGTCCTGTAAAAGAACTTAAAGGCTTTAAGAAAGTAGCTCTTAAAAAAGGAGAAAAGAAAACAGTAGAGTTTGAGATATCATCAAACGATCTTCGTTTTTACAATATAGATATGGATTTTGTTGCAGAACCGGGCGATTTTGAAGTATTCGTTGGCGGAAGCTCAACAACAGAAACCAAAGATAAATTTGTGTTAGTTAGGTAATTTAGACTTTGTTTTTGCTTAACCAAGAGGCTGCCCCTGTGGCAGCCTTTTGATTATAAATGCTTTTTTAAAGTATGTTTTCTTTCAATTAAAGCTAAAATTGAACTAAAGGTATTTACTGCCATAACTTTTTGATAGTCTATACAGGTTTGCGACCTCCGAAAACCTTTGAATTTATTAAAAATGCAATTTACGCAGTATAATGCCAAGTAATATTGATATACTGGTCAAAAATTAGCACAATTTTTAGCATATTCATTTACTGTCGTGAAACGTGTTATATGTATATTTATGAAATTTTTAACGAACAAAAATTCACGTTATCCCATAGGGTTCACTGCGGGAAAATTTAACCGGCCGTATGGCTGTTACACTAGCTCCAGAAGCGATTACCGTTTAGTTATAAACTAAGTACCTCCGGTTGTCCTTCAATACCGGGTAGAAGAGTACAGCCGTAATTTAATTCCGGTTAATTAATCAACATGAAGAAATTTGTAACATTAGTTATCGCGCTATTAATAATATCTGCGGGCTATGCCCAGCAAACAACATACTGTAATCCCATAAATGTAGATTACGGCTATTGCCCTATACCTAATTTTGTAACTCAGGGCAAGCATCGTGCAACTGCCGATCCCGTTATTACATTTTTTGAGGATGAATACTACCTATTCTCTACTAACCAATGGGGTTACTGGCATAGTGATAACATGGTTGACTGGAAGTTTATTCCGCGTAAGTTTTTAAGACCCGAACATAAAGTGTATGATGAGCTTTGTGCACCATCGGTATCTTATGTAAATGATACGCTTTTAGTTGTTGGTTCTACACACGGTAACGAATTCCCTATATGGATGAGTACCAACCCAAAAATAGATGACTGGAAAGAACTGGTTCATAAATTTGAAGCCGGTGCATGGGATCCGCAAATATTTTGGGATCAAGATACCGATGAGTTATACCTGTACTATGGCTCAAGCAACCTGTACCCTATATATGGCGTAAAGCTTAACAGAAAAACATTCCAGCCGGAAGGAGAACGAATTCCGCTTATAGCCCTTAATGACGACGAACACGGATGGGAGCGTTTTGGCGAATACAACGACAATACTTTCATGCAGCCGTTTATGGAAGGTGCTTTTATGACCAAACATAACGGAAAATACTACCTGCAATATGGTGCCCCTGGCACCGAATTTAGCGGATATGCCGATGGTGTATTTGTGAGCGACAAGCCACTTGGACCTTTTGAATATCAGTCGTTCAACCCATTCTCATACAAACCGGGAGGTTTTGCAAGAGGAGCAGGGCATGGTGCTACCTATCAGGACCATAACAACGATTACTGGCATGTTTCTACCATAGTAATCTCTACAAAAAACAACTTTGAAAGGCGTTTAGGTATTTGGCCTGCCGGTTTTGATACCGATGGTGTTATGTATTCTAATACAGCTTATGGCGATTATCCAACCTATTTGCCTTCACAGCATAAAGATCATACCGCACTGAACTCATTTACCGGATGGATGTTACTTAACTACAACAAGCCGGTACAGGTATCGTCTACATTGGGAGGTTTTCAGCCTAACTATGCGGTTGATGAAGATATTAAATCGTACTGGAGTGCAAAAAGCGCCGATAAGGGTGAGTACATCATTACCGACCTTGGCGAAAAAAGTACCATTAACGCTATACAGATTAATTATGCCGATCAGGATGTGGATATTATGGGTAAACCTGAAACTACTACAGGACATAAATACATTATTTACAGTTCTAACGACGGTAAGAAGTGGAAAGTACTGGTAGATAAAAGTAATAATACTAAAGATGTACCACACGATTACATTCAGCTTGAAAAAGCAGCAACAGCACGTTACATAAAACTGGAAAACATACAAATGCCAACGGGCAAGTTTGCCATTAGCGGACTACGAATATTCGGTAAAGGGCAGGGAGTGAAACCGGGTGAGGTAAAAAACTTCGCTCCGTTACGATCGACACCAAGAAAGAAAGGGGAGAGAAGGAACGTATGGTTTAAATGGCAGCAGGAACCTAATGCCGACGGTTATGTGATATACTTTGGTAAATCACCCGATAAAATGTATGGCTCTATTATGGTATACGGTAAAAACGAATACTATTTTTCAGGCCTTGACAGAACAGACGCATATTATTTTCAAATAGAAGCATTTAATAATAACGGTATTGGTCCGCGTACCGAGATCAAAAAATCAGAATAACAACTATTAATAATAAGTACATTTATGAGTTCAACTAATTCACAGACCACAAATTGGGGTCAGTTTATTCCCTTAGTGTCAGTATTTTTCTTTTGGGGATTTGTTGCCGCAAGTAACGACATCTTAATTCCTGTATTCAAGGAAGCCTTTGAGCTTTCCCAAAGCCAAAGCCAGCTGGTAGCTGTTGCATTTTATGTGGCATACACCATAGGTTCCTTAATTTATATAGGGATTTCTTTTTTAATGAAGCAGGATATCGTTAATAAATTAGGCTATAAAAATTCCCTTGCAGTAGGCTTGGTAATATCGGCTTTAGGAACATTATTATTTTATCCGGCTGCTAATACAGGGTCATTTCCATTAATGCTGTCTGGTCTGTTTATAGTAGGACTTGGGTTTTCACTTCAGCAAACTGTTGCTAATCCGCTTGCTATTGCTTTAGGTTCTCCTTCAACAGGTTCACAAAGGCTTACGCTTGCCGGTGGTATCAATAACTTTGGTACAACCATTGGTCCGCTTATTGTAAGTTTTGCAATTTTCGGTTCGGTTTCATCTCCTTCAACAGAAGTTAGTGTAGAGAGCGTTAAAGCTCCTTACCTTATATTAGGAGGTATATTCTTATTGGCAGCTATACTTTTAAAAGTTTCATCACTGCCTAATCACCCTGCTACAGAAGAAGATATTGTAGAAGAAATATCTTCTGCAGGTAAATCGGCTTTAAAGTATCCACAGCTGGTTTTAGGTATGGTAGCTATTTTCCTTTATGTAGGTGTTGAGGTTGCAACCGCAAGTAACCTTCCTGCTTACCTTGAAAAAGGAATGGGCTTTAGTACAAAAGATGTAGCACCATATGTATCGTTATACTGGGCCAGCCTTATGATAGGGCGTTGGACAGGCGCTGTAGAAGTGTTTACACAAAATAAAAAAATGTTGAAAGTGCTTAAGTTTGTAGCTCCTTATTTAGCCTTTGGTGTATTTTTAGGTGTAAATGCCATTGCAGAGCATGACTTACAACCATTCTATGTATATGCAGTAATTATACTTGTACTTATTGGTGCTGATATTGCCAGTAAAGGTAATCCTGCAAAAATGCTTTTATTATTCTCTGCACTGGGTATTGTTGCCAGTATAATAGGTATGTCTACAACAGGTATGGTAAGTGTTTATGCATTTACAAGTATCGGTCTATTTTGTAGTACACTATGGCCATGTATTTTTGCCCTTGCAATCAACGGACTTGGTAAACAAACCAACCAGGGTAGTAACTACCTAATCATGATGATTATGGGTGGTGGTATTGTAAGCTGGATTCAGGGTCTTGTTGCTGATGCAACTTCTATACATACGAGTTACATTGTAGGTGTAATCTGTTTCGCTTACCTTGTGTTTTATGCCTGGAGAGTACAGGGTATTCTTAAAAGTCAGGGTATTGATTTAAATACTAAAATAAGTGGCGGAGCCCACTAAAATATATAAAGCTTAGGCTTTAAAAAAGTCCTGCCACATGGCAGGACTTTTTTTGTTATTGATATGAGGTTGATTATCTTTGGTCAACTAAAAAATAAAACATTATGAAAAGAATTGTAGTTATAGCTGCCCTTACAGTTGCTGTAAATTTAATAGCCTGTAACGATAATAAATCCGGAGAGGAAACAACTAATCAGGAGGCTGAAACGAAAGAAATAGTTGTGCCTGAAGTTCCCGAAAATGCTGAAGAAAAACAGGTAACTATAAAAGCTACGGTGCTTTCTGTAGAGCATGGTAAGGATGGTGTTACTGCAAAGGCGGTAGATGATGACGGCGTGGAATATTCAATTATTATAAGCATACCAAACCTTAAGGAACCTGATATGTACAGGGAGGTTAAAAAAGATGATATTATTACCGTAAGCGGTACGCTTTGGGAAATGGAAGGACAAAATTACTTTAAGGCAGTTACCTTAATGATATAAATAAAAAGCCCCCGCATTTGCGGGGGCTTTTTTGTTAGGCTTTGGCGGTTGATGACGAACTGTTGTTCCAGTCAATTTTCCTTGACACAAACATTACTGCCCCAAGTATTACAAACAGGCCAATGCTGCCTACAAGCAATGCATAGTCTTCCAGTTGTATGATTACATATATAAACGAATACAGTGCGCTGAGTGAAATGGCGATAAACAGCGGGAACTTAATTCCTTTTAATATGGAAACAGAATACAACCCTATCATGACCACAACAGCTGCACCGGCAACAAAATAACCCAACATAAAGCTACTGTGTTCTGTTATGGAAATAAGGAGTGTATAGAACATAATAAGTGCAAGTCCAATCATGCCATACTGGAAAATATGAATACTTATTTTACTTATGGTTTGAATAAGGAAGAAAACCAGGAAGGTAAGTCCTATTACAAGGAAACCGTATTTTGCAGTCCTTTCAGACTGCTGGTACTCATCTACAGGTGTTATAAAGCCTGTTTCAAAAGTATAGTCACTAAGATCGGGCAATCCATTAAAATACTGTTGTGCAAAAGGACGGTTTAAGTAAGAGATACTCCAGTGAGCAGGGAAGCTTTGTCCCTGAGTCCCTGTAGTTTTAGGAAGGAAGTTTCCTTTAAAACTTGGCGAATGCCAGTTTGAGGTCATGGTAGCTTCGGTTTGTTTACCTATTGGGACAATGCTAAGGCTCTCGCTACCCTGATATTTTATATTTAAAGAAAAAGGAGCGCTATTGTTAGCTAGCAGCTCCTTGATGTTTACAGGAGCGGTTTCCATTACAGATTCGCGCTCCCTTTTTGTGTTTTGAGCAATAGGTTCAAATGAAAGCTTTTTACCACCTATAGTAATGTTTGCACTGCCCTGTATGCCTTTAATGTTTGTAGTTTTTATTGTTAGACGCGTTTGATCCCAGTGGATATCTGCCTCTTCAATTTTTTCAGTTTCTTTTTTAGATGAGAAATCAGGTAGGGAATAAGTACCTTTAAAGTCCAGATCTGAAGTATATACCGCCGATTTGTATATACCTCTTTTTTTACTTTCAGTATCAACATTTACGTCAATATTAGCCTTTAGCTCATCCGGAAAGAAATAAGCATACTCTGTATACGGAGTGATTTCATAGGTTACTTTTCGAGTCTTCTCGTCTACTATTTTTGTTTTTTCGTATACAGTGTAAGGAACCTTAATTATAGGTCCGTAAAAGTACACATCACCTCCCCATTTTTCATTAATTTCCTGTATCACTTCTTTTTGACGTTGTGCACGCTCAAATATTAAACTCTTTACAAACTGAAGCGGAATTAAGAGGATAAAAACCAATAGTCCCACCATGATTATTTTTGCGGTGTTGGACTGGAAAAAGCCCTGAGGTTTTTCGTTGTTTTGTGTTCTATTTACATTTTGTTCCATAATTGATTTTGTTAGGGTTAATTGTTTATGAATATTATTAATAGAGCTGTTGGCATGTTTAATAACAGCATAAGGCTTCTTAGTATCAGTTTTGTTCTGTTTTTTGTGTAATAGCTTATGTTTATTAGGTTGTTTACTATCATTACCATATTGAAAAAGGCGGCACTTAGCATGTATATAAATAATGTTATAACACCTGTAAAATAATTGCCTGTCATACAAATTGTAAAGGCTATTACTCCGGTAACCAATGTTATTAGATATATTATTTTGGTTAGCCTTAAAAGTTGCTCACTATCATCGGGTATATTTTTACTACAAGTCATATTATTATAATAGTTCTGTTATCAGTATTTCATATGCGACTGCAATTGGAATATTTATAAGCATATATGCCATTGAACGGAATACCTTTTTACTATAGCCTTTACTGCTTATTGCTATTATTAGCGCTATAAAAAGAATAAGGACATTTATTAATGTTGCAATTGCTATGAATATAAAGCTCACTACAACTAAGATTAATGATGTGTCATTTTCATAAAATGGTTTACTGTTTTGTATTAATGATATTTTTTCATCATGTATTGATATTGCAGTTGTTATAAATAACAATGTTGCTATTGTAAAGGTTATCATCGCTGCTTTTTTACAGATGTCACATATAAGTTGTACTGTTTTAGGTACTTGGTTTGTACTTGCTGTTTTCATAACTTACGGCTTATAAGGAAATGTTGTTGAGAAATAAAGCAGGTAAACAATAGCCGGCGGTATATTTGCCAGTGTTAATACATTTCGCCATAGGTTTACTGTTGGCCTGTAAAAGGACGAAAGGATTAAGAGCAACAATACAACCACTGTGTTTAGTATGGCAACTCCCCACAGGAACCCGCTGCGATAATGTTCGTTAAAACTCTCTTTATCCAAATGCAGCGAGTAGAACAGTAGGGTAGTACCAATACTAAGGGTTGCGGTAAGGATAACCATTGGCAGTATTACAATTATTATGGTTTTGGCTGAAGGTGTGGTTATCATTATTTACTGTATTAAAAATGTGTCTTTTATCCTTTGTAACGGCAAATGCAGCATCCTGAAATAATCAAGGTCGTAAAACCTTAGTGCCTGTTTGCCCTCTTTGTATCTCCTTATGAAATAGGGTAGTGCCAGCGGACGCAACAATAAGCCTGTAATGGCAGAGAATACAGTAACAATACTTACATCTCCGTTTCCTAACAGGTAGTAATGCATGGCAATCTCTTCCCTGTTATTTACATCTTTATTTATGAGTATCCTTAGTATATCCTGTTTTTCTGGTACAGGGTAGGTTTCATTGCTGTTGTCAAACAGAAATCTGCCAAGTGTATTACCTAAACTGCCTTTCGGGTAGCTTATTAAATCTTCCAGTGTTATATCGTGTTTCGGCTTTTCTGTAAAGCCTGTTATTAATGCTAATGTTTTCATAGTGTGTATTTTTTTACTTTGAAATTCAAAGTAGATTTATAAATTTTTTTATTCCGGTTCGGGGTACATAATAAAGGCCAGAAACATAAATACGCCAAAGCCTACTGTCATTCCCCATGATGTTTTGCATTCCGGACAAACCGTTAAACTTTCAAATATGCATTGTACCAGTTCTAAAGGTTTATGTAATATATCCCAACTGTTATAGCGTAAAAAACGCCCCAAATAGATACCAAAGCCAGTCAAAAAGCTTATTACGAGCATGAGCCCCCATG
This sequence comes from Flavobacterium beibuense F44-8, assembly GCF_000769915.1. Lineage (GTDB taxonomy): Bacteria > Bacteroidota > Bacteroidia > Flavobacteriales > Flavobacteriaceae > Flavobacterium > Flavobacterium beibuense. The sequence goes on along the minus strand of NZ_JRLV01000007.1, from coordinate 143,568 downwards.
TCATAAAATAATTGAATCTTACGGCAAGCATTAGGAACATTTGTTTCATTGACTTGATACCAAACAGCAATCCGCTAAGGGAAAAACTTATCAGTAACAGTACATCAAACCAAACCGGTATACTTGTTTCTCTTTTTAGATGGATAAAATCTGTAATTATATAAGGCGCATTAGGCAGGAACATGAGCCAGGTAAAGAAAAGGGGGTAAAAATAGTGTCTCTTCTCTATAAAGTGTGGCCTGTCTATCATGTATCCTGTTATCCCTAATGGCACATAAGCTAAAAAGATATTCCAGGCTAAAAAGAAATAAAATTCAGATCGTGCAATGGCTACTCTGGTTATCAATAAACAAACGGCAAAGCAAGCCATGATTATCAGGAGGGCGTTATTCCTGAACTGATCATTAATTACAGACTTTAATGTTTTCATTTTTCTCATTTTAAAAGTACTTTGTTTTTCAAAGTAAATGGATAAAAAAATATGGTTTACTTTTTCTGGATTAATTTTTCCAGGGCATCAATATGATCTTTAAAGGCCTTACGACCTTCTTTAGTCGCTATATAGCGGGTATTAGGCTTTTTGCCTATAAACTGTTTTTCAATAGTTATATAGTTTTCACTTTCAAGTGCTTTTGCATGGCTGGCAAGGTTACCGTCTGTAACACCCAGTAACTCTTTAAGCGTTGTAAAATCGGCATACTCATTTACCACAAGTACCGACATGATGCCGAGACGTATCCTGTGGTCAAAGGCCTTATTTATATGTTGTAATATATTCTTCAAACTTACTGTTTTCGGTCATATTTAAAATGCATTACGGTTCCATATACTATATGGCATCCTCCAAACCCCAGTGCCCAAAATTCCAGTCCGTAACCCATAAACCACGTGGCAAATAAGCCTATAATAATCATTGTTAAACCTAAATAGCGTACATCCCTTAATGTATACTTACTGGCATTTACACACGATAGTCCGTAAAAAATCAGTGTTATAGGAGCTATAAGGCCATAGTAATGATTCTTAATTAATAATAGTGCAAAAATACCTCCTGTGCAAAGCGGAATCATAAAATTAGCTAACAGTCGTTTTGACGTAGAGCTCCAAATCATATCCCCGCTCTTACGGGCTTTTTTCAAAGTAAACAATAGTGCTGTTGAAACAGATAGTATTAGTACTGAAGCAGCAATTAACAGCATGTACTTAAAGGTTAAACTTTCAAGAGTATATTTTTCTTCGGCAACATGGTGTGCTAAATAAGCTCCGGCCAGTGCATAAACTCCTGCCATAATTCCCGATATTCCGCTAAGGGATAGGAACTGTGACGACCTGTCCATCATCTTTTTTATATCCTGAATGTCCTTTATGTAGTTTTCCATAGTAAAGTACTTTGAAATACAAAGTTAATGAATTTTCTGAAATTTCCAAAAAAAGATAAAAAAATCGGAAGGGTTAGGTAAGGGGATATAAAAAGCGCTCCTTTGAGGAGCGCCTGTATTATAAATGGTATAGGTTTTATATCCTGAAGATACCGCCTATAGCTACTATTCTCTGGAAGAATGTAAAATGTTGTGAAGCCCTGTCGGCACCCGAATGGGTGGTACGTATATCATGCATGTCTACATAACCGCTTTTAAGCTCTCCCTGTATAAAGAAGTGTTTAAAAAAGGTTAGGTTAATACCTGCTTTAGCCGCTACACCATAACCTGAGATATGGAAATCGTCGTGCCTGTCCATACCAAGTACTTTCGCATTGGTTTTAGGGTATAAAAAGCCTCCGCCTAAACCTTCGGTAATGTTTACCTGAAACGTATCAGTATTGGTAATGCCTAAATATTTTGAAACATCGTCTACACGGGCAAACTCTACGTTTATGTAATTTAGTCCGTCTGTATGTTCAAATGTCAGGAAATCTTCCGTAAGCGTAATTGGCACATTGTTATACATGCCGTTAAAAGCAGCACCGGGCTGACTTTCGTCCATGTCCACATAGCCGTTAATGTTAGCTACCTGGTCTTGGGTCATTACATACTTCATATGGTCTATACCAAGTGAAATACTGTAATGGTCGCTAATAAAATAACCTATGCGCAGGTTTGTTTGCGGTATGGTCATTTTAGTAGGGTTAACATAGTCTACATGCCATCCTTTAGGTTTGTCATGCGCTTCTACGTCCTGTAGGGTAAAGTTATACCCCGGTCCGGAAAAATTAATGTCTGATCTTGAGAAAGATTCTCTGTTTCCTCCCCAAAGTATAAAAAACTTTCCTTTGTTGTGAGCTGTGTATTTTTCAGGGGCTGTTACTAGTTCCTGGGAAAAGGTGTACTGTGAAAAAACACAAAAAGATAGTACAACCAGTAATAATGGTTGTTTCACGATAAAATAATTAAAAAAATAAGGTATTAAAAGTTGTTGATCGTTTTTCTGATCGCTACAAGCCTTTCCATTAAACCTTCAAAGTAATCAAGGTGCAGCATATTAGCACCATCACTTTTTGCATTAGCAGGATCAAAGTGAGTTTCAATAAAAATACCATCTACACCAACCGCTATACCGGCTTTTGCGATGGTTTCAATCATGTCAGGCCTACCTCCGGTAACACCGGTAGACTGGTTAGGCTGCTGTAGGGAGTGAGTAACATCCAGCACAGTAGTGGCAAACTCTTTCATGGTAGGAATGCCCCTGTAATCAACAATCATGTCCTGGTAGCCAAACATAGTTCCCCTGTCTGTAACCATTACATTTTCGTTATTACAATCCAATACCTTTTGTACGGCATGTTTCATGCTTTCCGGGCTCATAAACTGACCCTTTTTAAGGTTTACTGTTTTGCCGGTTTCGGCAGCAGCAACCACAAGGTCGGTTTGTCTTACCAAAAAGGCAGGTATTTGCAGTACATCCACATACTCGGCAGCTTTTGCCGCATCTTCATTCTCATGAATATCAGTAACGGTAGGTACGCCAAAAGTTTGCGATACCTTTTGAAGTATTTTAAGGGCTTTTTCATCGCCAATGCCTGTAAAGCTGTCTATGCGGGAACGGTTAGCTTTTTTGAACGATCCTTTAAATACATAAGGAATCTGTAGCCTGTCGGTAATCCCAACCAGTTTTTCGGCAATTCGAAGTGCCATATCTTCACCTTCAATGGCACAAGGCCCGGCAAGTACAAAAAAGTTGCCGCTGTCGGTATGTTTTATCTGAGGTATATTCTGTAAGTTCATAGATACTGAAATTTGTGGTGCAAAGATAAAAAATAAAAGCCTTAGTAGTACACTAAGGCTTTTACGGTTATTTTAATTCCTTTATGCCAAATCCGGCAGGAGCCATTATCTTACCTTTTTCATAAAGGTTAATGTATATTTTTACAGGAGTTGCCAGTCCGTCCCAGGTTACTTCATATACATCCAGTAGTCCGGCACCCATACTGTTTCTTTCAGACGGGAACGGGCAGCAGGCTTCCTGTTTTGTATAAGTTATTTTTTGTCCCTCTGGTCCGGTAAGTGCGTCAAAATAGCGTTTTACGTTAATCTCGGCGGTTTGTACCGGCAGGAAGCCAAGGTTAACAGGCCAGTCTTGGTCGTAACCGTATTTGTTGTTTTGTGCCGTTTCGGTAATAATAAAGGTGCGCTCTTTAGAGAGGTTAGGCATCCTGGCAGTGTTGTCAATATTTTTTATGGTATTGCGCGTACTTATGCACGATGCAGTAAAAGCAGCCAATACAATGGTAAGGAATATTTTTTTCATAAAAAGTAGTTGAAATGTACCTCAAAGGTAAGGGAAATTTTATGTTTTAAGAAGCTATACAGTATATGCAGGTTAAAAACTCTAAATTGCTATTTTTGTAGAAATTTGAAAAAACACCATTATGTATAGTTTTTATGGTACATGGCCGTGGTATGTTTCCGGCTTTTTGATTGGAGCAGTAATGCTGGCTCTTATTTATTTTGGTAAAAACTTCGGGATGTCATCTAACCTGCGTACTATGTGTACTGCACTTGGAGCAGGTAAAACAGCCGATTTCTTTAAGTTTGACTGGAAAACACAACGCTGGAACCTTACAGTGGTACTAGGTGCCATGCTGGGCGGATTTATAGCTACACATTACCTGAGTGATGGCAGTGGCGTAAACCTTAACCCGCAAACATTAGTAGAGCTTAGGCAAATGAATATAGATGAGCCTAACGGTAAGCTATTACCCGATGCGCTTGTTAGTCCTGAAGCGTTACAATCGCCTAAAATACTTTTAATACTGCTTCTTGGTGGTATACTGGTAGGCTTTGGTACGCGTTATGCCGGCGGATGTACATCAGGGCATGCTATATCGGGGTTAAGTAACCTGCAGTTGCCTTCGCTTATTGCGGTTATCGGATTTTTTATTGGTGGCCTTATAATGTCGTGGCTGCTGTTACCATTAATTTTAAACTAACAGAAACATGAAATTCCTAAAATATTTACTGGTTGGATTAGTATTTGGTATCGTACTTACCAAGTCAGAAGCCGTTTCATGGTACCGTATATACGAAATGTTCCACTTTCAGTCGTTCCACATGTTTGGCATAATAATGACAGCCGTTGTGGTTGGGGTAGTGGGCATACAGCTTTTTAAACGCAATAATGTAAAAGACATTACCGGACAGCCTATTGTAATTCCTAATAAGGATAAAGGGTTTACTAACTACATGACAGGGGGTATACTGTTTGGTTTAGGATGGGGACTTATAGGTACCTGCCCAGGCCCAATATTTATACTTATAGGTGCAGGTTTTTACGGAATAGGGGTAGTGCTGCTTGGCGCTTTAGTAGGGACTTACCTGTACGGACTATTAAGAAATAAATTACCGCATTAATGTTTTTTGAACAGGAACCAGTATTTTATGGCGGACTGGCATTTATAATATTTCCTTTTATCGTTCTGGGAGCAATATTCTATTTTTATGAAGTTACCATAAAAAAATGGAAAACTACCGAAGGCATGATATTGAGAAATATTGTAAAATGGGATAAGAGAAGGGGTAATAATAATGGGGTATGGAGAAATTATATCATTTATGAATATTCAGTAGATGGTAAATATTATCAGAATAACGACAGGCATACCAAGAACCTAATATTTGGAAGCAACTTAAAATCGATAGTGCCTAATGGCAGATTTATTGAGGGAGAAAAAATAAAGGTGTATTATAACCCTGAAAAACCTCATAAATCAGTTATTGATAATAAGTTTGACTATTACAATTTAGGAATACTATTTTTTAGTGCGTTAGGTGCATACATGGTTTACTACAATTGGAAATAAATAAAAAAAGGACGCTATAAGCGCCCTTTTTTTAACTAACTAACTCAAACATAAACTAATTATTAATTAGAGTAAACCCTAATATAGTCTATTATAAATTCCTGAGGGAATATGCTGTCATCCACTTCGGGACCGCCAAAGTTTCCGCCTATAGCTACATTCACTAAAAAGTAAAACGGCTGGTTGTATGGCCAAACTTCTGTTGTTTTGTCTTTCGGTTCAAATTTGTAAACCGAATTGCCATCTATAAAAAACTCAATAAAGTTTTCTGTCCAGTTTATAGCATAGGTATGAAAACCCTCTTCTATATTTTTAATCTCAGTTTTCTTTGTATTTATGGTATTACCATGACTGTCCTGTGTGTGGAGAGAGGTAAAAGCCATATGTGGTTCTTTACCCACATATTCCAGTATATCTATCTCTCCTGCCATAGGCCAGCCTACCTGGTCAATGTTAGAACCTAACATCCAAAAAGCGGGCCAAATTCCCTGTCCGGTAGGAATTTTTGCTTTTGCTTCAATATATCCGTACTTAAACTCTTTGTTACCCTTTGTGGTTAAACGAGTTGAGGTATAGGTAGAATCGTTTATTTTTTTTGCGGTAATTATTAAGTTACCGTTTTCCAGTTTGTGATTGTCTTTGGTATACACCTGGCGCTCGTTATTACCCCATCCGCAAATGTTAGGGCATCCGTCACCAAGTTCGAAATTCCAAACCGACTCATTAAGTTCCGATCCGTCAAAATTCTCTTCCCAAAGTAGTTCACGCTCTTTCTCTTTTTTGCCACACGATAGGGCAAGAGCCGAAAAAAGGAATACTATAGCTGTTTTTTTCATACTGGTTTATTTAGAATAGGTGAATTCTGCCTCAAGTGATGCTTTTGAATCTCCGCCCACAAAAACCTTAAAGTCTCCAGGTTCGGCTTCCCACTTGTTATTGGCGGTATAGAACTCTATTGTTTTTTCGTCAATCTCAAAACTTACTGTTTTGATTTGTCCTGCATTTATAGTAACCAGTTCAAAACCTTTAAGCTCTCTTACAGGCCTTGTAACCGAACCGAATAAATCTCTTAAATATAGCTGTACAACTTCCTTACCGTTTACACTGCTCGTGTTTTTCACATCTACACTAACAGTGATTTTTCCGTTTTGGTTAAGTGTATTGTTACTTAGTTTAAGGTTACTGTACTCAAATGATGAATAGCTTAACCCATACCCAAACGGATAAAGAGCTTCGTTACTCTCATCGGTATAATGTGACCAGAAAACACTGTCTCCGCCATTATAATTAGGCCTGCCGGTGCTTTTATGGTTGTAATATAGAGGCATTTGTCCTACAGCTCTAGGGAAGCTCATAGGTAGTTTACCACTTGGGTTATAGTCGCCATACAGTACCTGTGCGATAGCATTACCGCTTTCGGTACCTAAGTGCCACGCTTCTACAATAGCAGGAATGTTACCATCGGCCCACACAATTTCAAGAGGTCTTCCGTTAGTTAATACCAAAACAATATTTGGATTGGCTTTGTAAACCGTTTCAAGCAGTTCCTGCTGTACACCCGGTAAACCTAAATTTACACGGCTGCGGCCTTCACCTGTTTGTAAACCGTGTTCACCCAGTACCATAACCACCACATCGGCATTTTTAGCAGCGTTTACCGCTTCTTCAAAACCGCTTTTGTCGGTCATGTTTATTTTGGTCTCTATGGTAAATGCAGGAGCGCCCAATGCAACATCGGCACCCTTTGCATATACCAGTTCATTGCCTTTGTATTGTGAAAGCCCTTCCATTACCGATACTGCTGTACCGTCATCTGCACCAATTCTCCAGCTTCCAAGCGGACTCGTTTTATCGTTTGCCAATGCCCCGATAACCGCTATTTTTTGTCCCTGTTTCTTTAACGGAAGCAGGTTGTTTTCGTTTTTAAGTAACACGATAGATTTTTTTGCCATATTCAGCACACCATCGTGAAATTCCTTTTTGCCTACGGTAGCCTTTTCACGGGCTTCGTCGCAGTATTTGTAAGGGTTGTCAAACAGTCCCAGCTGAAATTTAACCCTAAGTATACGGCGGGCCGCATCGTTTATCTTGTCTTCAGATACTTTTCCTTCCTTAACCAGTTGGGCAAGGTACATCACATAACCGTGCGACTCCATATCCATGTCAGACCCTGCATTTGCAGCAAATTCTGCCGCCTGTTTCAGATCTTTAGCATAGCCGTGATTTACCATTTCACCCATCGAACCCCAGTCAGAAACTACAAAGCCCTGAAAGTTCCAGTCTTTTTTGAGAACCTCTCTTTGCAGATAAGTGTTTCCTGTTGCAGGAATACCGTCTATATCATTAAAAGAGTTCATAAATGTTAGCGCCCCAGCATCGGCAGCTGCCTTAAAAGGGGGGAGTATTATGTTGTGTAAAGTATTTCTATTTACGTCTACGGTATTATAGTCTTTACCGGCTTCGGCAAAACCATATCCGGCAAAATGCTTAACGCAGGCCGCTACATTAAATTCTCCTAAATCGCCCTGAAAACCTTTTACTCTGGCTACAGCAATAGCGCTGCCCAGGTAAGTATCTTCGCCCGATCCTTCCATAACACGTCCCCATCGGGCATCGCGAGTTACATCTACCATTGGAGCAAACGTCCAGTTTAAACCCGATGCAGCCGATTCGGCAGCAGCAATGGCAGCAGAATTTTCTATGGCTTCCATATCCCAGCTTGCAGCTTCGGCAAGTGGTATAGGGCTTATTGTTTTATATCCGTGGATAACATCGTAGCCAAAGATTACGGGTATACCAAGCCTGCTTTCTTCAACAGCAATTTTTTGTAGTGCTCTTACATCTTTAACACCTCTTACATTGAGCATAGAGCCTACCCATCCTTTTTTGATATGCTCATACTTAACAGCAGCATCACCATCTTTTGGGGCAGGGCCGGTAACATTCCAAAAACCGTTGTATTGGTTCATCTGTCCTATTTTTTCCTCGAGTGTCATAAGGTTAAGCACAGAGTCTACTTTACGGTCTATGGGAAGTTGTTTTTCCTTAACGGAAACCATATCCTGTTTTGCAGTACTGCAGCCTATGGCTATAAGAGTGGCTGCCAAAACATATTTTGGTACGTTTAATTTCATTATAAATTTTGGATAATAGTAATCCTAAAGGCTGACCCAGCCAGCCTTTAGTAATTACTAATTTTGAAGTAAATTATTTATGAGAAAACACTACTGATATACTTTTACATAATCAACTTCCATAGTCGACTGGGTAAATCCAGGATCTATTTCTCCACCAAAGTTACCACCCATGGCAACATTAAATATAAGGAAGAAGTCGCTGTTAAACGGTGATGAACTCACGTTATCATAGCTATGGAACTCTACATCGTCTACAAAAAATCTGATTTTTGTAGGACTCCAAATAACACTGTAAATATGGAACTCATCCGATACTCCGGCTACCGTAGTAGAACCTGTATTTCCATTACCACCAGAGTTACCAGGGTAGTGAAGGGTACCGTGAATGGTATTTTGGTCATTACCCACATGTTCCATAATATCTATTTCGCCACAACCCGGCCATGTGTTTGTAGCATAGTCAGAACCCAGCATCCATAGTGCAGGCCATGTACCTGCGCCTGTAGGTAGTTTAGCCCTGATTTCTACTTTACCATAAGTGAAGTCAAAATGTCCTTCGGTTTTCATTCTGGCCGATGTATAATCAAATCCGTTTGAACTCTCTGCTTTAGCAGTGATTTTAAGCATACCACCTTCTACTACAGCATTATCTGCAAGGTAGTACTGCGCTTCGTTGTTACCCCAACCGCTATCGCCATTACCTATTTCCATAGTCCAGTTATCAGGGTTTGGAGCACCGTCTACATCAAATTCGTCAGACCATACAAGTGTATCGTAATCAGGTTCTTCACCACCCGAGTTCCCCTGCTCATCTACAGGAGTAGTAGTAAATATATGATACCATGCAAGTGCATCGTTACCACCCATTACGGCTCTTACGTGCATTTCGTTTTCTGTAATAGAAAGGATTTCATAAGTAGAAGTACCAATGTAGTATCCCATGAATCCGTTATCGCTAAAGTCCATTACAGTACCTCTTTTCTGATCTTCCGGTACAAGAGAGCTAGATGGGCCTAAGCTCACTACTTTCTCACCAGATGTATCGTAAGCCAAGCACTGGTCGTCTGTAGCGGTACTACCACCTACACTGTTAAATGAAGAGTTAAAGAAAGTATTTCCGCCATTATCCAGTGTATACTTAATAATACCATTATCTAATGAGAAAGTAAGTACGTTATCGTATAAACAGCTGCTTGAAGGAGCTCCCGCTTTTTCAAACGGAGCTGCTGCATAGTAGCTAGGTACACCTGTATTTTCTGATGTGTCGTTAGGACCTACCCCAAGGTGACCCGGTGCTGCTGCATACCAGTACCATACTTTAGAAGTACCTGCTGTTAGAAATTGTACAGCTTCGTCGTCAGAGAAGTTACTGAATACAGTAACCTCAATACTTGTACTTGTCGTTACACCACCTGTACCGTTTGCCAGTACCGTAACAGTATATGTATTAACACCGTTTTGAGTGAAACGTTTTGCGTATACTCCTGATGCAGAAACAGCAGAAGAACCGTCACTAAATAAATATTTATAGCTAATAGCATTATCTGCAGTAGCAGTAAAGTTTACTAAGCCGCTACCGTCTCCGTCAGGATTTTCGGCGTCCTGACCTACGATATCATAGTTAATCGTAAGGTTAGTAGGGGCAGTGATGTCCCCAAAGGTTGAATCGTCATCCTGACACCCCCATAGTACAGCTACAAAGGCAAACAGGATTCCTATTTTAGTTATATATGTTTTCATAAGCTCTTTTTTAGTTTGTAAGTTCTATATCGTCAAAATAGTAGGTTGCACCTGTACCCGGTTGATCAAAATCAAAGAACACTACTACGTTTTGAAAGTTGGCAGAATTATCGATTCCGGTAAAATCATACTCAAGCTCTTCCCACTGGTTAGCTACCGTAGTAGTTGCAGGAAGCTCGGTAGTAATAGTTGCCCCGTTATTTTCTAATTTAAGAAGTACGGTAATACCTGCCTGAGGTGACCAAACTTTCATTTTTATTTTTTGCTGAGTAGAGAAGTCAATAGGCGCTACAAGTGGCATAGCTATACCTGCCCATGTTTCTGCCCCGTTGTTTTTCACTACCTGTCCTACAAAACCACTTGTGTTGATGCCTGATGCATCTGGGTTTGCTACTTTAGATCCAAAAGCATTACCAAAGCCATTAAATGTGTACTCAATATCGTACTCAAAGTTTAACGGAAGTGATACCGACTGTTCCGGAGCGGCTTGTCTGATGTCGTCAAAATAGTAGGTTTCTCCACCACCGTTAACACCAAAGTTAAAGAACAGTACAATGCGTCCGTACTCGTTGTCAAGGCTTATTTCAGAGAAGTCGTAAGTAAGTTCTTCCCATTCGTTAGAAACTGTAGTAACCTGATCTACCTCATAGTTAATATCGGCATTACCAAGATTTTCTAATTTGAATTTAACTGTAGCACCTGCAATTGGCGACCATACTTTAACTTTAATTTGGTTTAGCGAAGTGAAATCAATAGGAGCGTCAAGCGGTAGGGAAGTACCTGCCCAAACTTCGGCACCTGCATTTTTAACCTGCTGACCTACCATAGAACTGGTGTTGATACCAGAAGGATCTGGGTTTTCTACTACAGATGTTGTAGCATTACCAAAATCACCAAATGCATAGTTTAAAGTATTGTTTTCAAACTCTATAGGTAATAAAAGCGGGTTAGTGATAGTAACCTGTTGTGTTACTGTTGTAGTAGCTACACCACCGCTAAAAGCAGTTACTGTTACATCATACGTACCAATGGCAGAGTAAGTGTATGGAACCTCGTCACCCTCGTTAAACTGAACAGGAGCAGCATTTTCATCTTCACCAAAAGTAACTTCATAGAAAGTTTCATAATCGGCAGTAGCGCTAACATTAATACTAAACGGATCTCCGTTTACAGTTGCGATGTTTACTGCAAGGTTTTCGGGAGCTACAAAAGTAACCGTTAACTGTTCTGTAATTTCTGTTTGTTTTCCGGTAATACCGTTACCTACAATGGTAACATCATAAACACCTTCGGCATAATTGTGCTGTGCTTTTTGTCCTGGTATTACAGTTGCAGGATCAGGAGTACCGTCTCCAAAATAAACACTGTAGTTACCCACGCCTTCACCATTAGGCTGAATGGTTACCAAACCTGTATTGTCCTGAGAAATGGTAAACAGTGCAGAAAGGCTTGCAGGGGCAGGAGCATTGTCCAGAAACCCCGAGTCAAACTCGTCGTCGTTACAGGCTGTAAACAAAGCCGTAACAAATACTAGTGTAAATATATATTTTAAACTTTTCATATCTGTAGCGTATTAGTAGTTAGGGTTTTGCTCCCAAAGTCCGCCGGAGAACTGAATCTCTTCGATTGGTATAGGGAACAATTCGTTTTTATTAGCCGTAAAGCCAGGTATGTTTGAAGCAGCCTGACCTGTTCTTACAAGATCGAAGAAACGATGCCCTTCACCTAAAAGCTCTCTTCTTCTCTCTAAAAGGATAGCGCTTGTTAAAGCATCACCAGCCCCCGAAAGGTCGTGGTTCTCATCGCCAAAAGCTCTTCTTCTAACCTCGTTAACATACTCTAATGCCTGAGAAGCATTCCCGGTGCGGCTGTAAGCCTCGGCAGCCATAAGCAGTACATCAGAATAACGTATAGCTCTATAGTTATTAGGGTTGGTAAGGTTTAAGTCACCCGCAGCTTCCTCGCTTCTTACCCTTGGGATATATTTACGGTTAAAGTAACCGGTATCCTTATAACCAGGACCGTAAGTAGCACCTGTTTCAGCACCCCATGCAGCCATATCAAGAATGGTAACTTCTTTTCTCATATCACCGTCTTCATAAATAGAGGCAGCTTCTTCTGTAGGTACGTTAAAACTAAAACCAGAGGTAAACATAGGTCCGCTATAGTTTCTTGGTCCGCTAAAACCTACTGCAACGTTACCTTCACTACACTGAAGACAACCAAAACCGGCACCTTCAACATCAGTATACTGTACTTCAAATACAGATTCTGTTCCGTTTTCACCTGATTCCTCAAAAAGGTTTAGGTAATCGTCTCCCTGAGTAAGAGCATATTGCCCGCTGTTAATAACATTGTCAAGCATTGAAGCAGCTAACGCATAGTCTCCTTTGTAAAGGTATACTTTACCAAGTAGTGCCTGTGCAGCACCTTTTGTAACACGGCCTACCTGAGGAGCTGTAACAGCTAAATCTGCAATAGCCATTTCAAGGTCGCTTATAATAGAAGCATATACATCATCTTTTGAAGCCCTTGGGATAGAAGTTTCATCACCAAGTGCAAAACGTTCATCACCTTTTAAAGGAATACCTCCAAACCATTTTAGAAGTTCAAAGTTATAGTAAGCATGTAAAAAACGGGCTTCGGCTACAATTTGTGCTCTTCCTTCAAAATCAGTCTTGTCCTTAAATTCAAGTATGTAAGCCGATCTGTTTACTCCGGCAAACATCCAGTTCCATACATCCCTAAGGTTTGAGTTAACAGGAGTATGGGTCATTTCATCAACCTGTTGCCATCCAATTACGTCGTTAGCACTTTCACCACCCGATAAGGTATTATCTGAAGCTATTTCGCCTAATATTACGTTTACATAGGTTGACTGAAGTATATCATAAGCCGCGATAAGCGCATAGTTATAATCTTCTTCAGAGTTGAAGTAATTGTCTGATGATATACTGTAAACAGGATCTCTTTCCACAAAGTCGTCGCTACACGATATGTTTACCGTTGCAACTATACTGAAAGCCAAAATGGCTGTAATTATTTTTCTTTTCATTTTTTTAGAAGTTTAGGTTTAAACCGATTAGATATGTTCTCGGAACAGGGTAGAAACCAAAGTCTATCCCCGAAGATAGCGGAGCACCGCTTGAAGCACCGGGATCAAAACCTCTGTATTTTGTAAATGTATATAGGTTGTTAACACCTGCATATATTCTTAGTTTAGTAATACCTGCTTTCTCTGTAAAATCAGGATTAATAGTATAACCCAGCTGTACATTTTGTATTCTAAGGTAAGAAGCATCTTCTACAAAGAAATCAGAGAAAATATTGTTTGATGTAGCAGCGGTAGTTGCTCTTGGAACACTATTGCTTGTACCTTCACCTGTCCAGCGATCAAGTGTATAACTCATTCTGTTTACGTCGGTAAGGTTTCTTTCGTAGTTTCTTACCATATCGTTACCTATAGAGGCAAACCAGTAAGTAGCAAAGTCAAATCCTTTATAATCAAGCTGTAGGTTGAAACCCATAGTTGCATTAGGGATAGGATCACCAATTTCAGTACGGTCATCGGCATTAAGAACACCATCGCCGTTAACGTCTACAAAACGTATATCACCCGGTTGAGCGGCAGCTCCAAGAGCCGACTGGTCAGGGTGTGCAGCAACCTCTTCAGCATTTTGGAAAATACCGTCGGTTACATAACCGTAAAAGTATCCCATAGGATGTCCTACTTCCATTCTTGTAGGTTGTGGCTGTCCAACTCCAAATTCACCTCCAGCAAAGAATCCGGTTCCGTTGTTAACCGAAGTTACAGTGTTTTTAATAAATGTAGCGTTGTAGCTTGCCTTGATATGGAAATCATCTCCTATATAGTCGTTATAAGTAAGAGAGAATTCAAAACCTTTGTTTTCCACATCACCGGCATTAAGTGTAGGGTTTTGCCCGCCCGGAGCATAAGTACCCACAATACCAGATACCGGGATGTTAGGGATTAACAGGTTAGCTCTTGTGTCTTTAAAGTAATCGGCAACAAATTCAAGCTTATCGTTAAAGAAGTTAAGATCAAGACCTAAGTCAAACTTCCTTGCTTCTTCCCATTTAAGATCAGGGTTTGGTAAAGCACCAATGGCAAAACCGTTTACAAGGGCACCGTCAAATATATAAGTAGCTTCACCGCTAAGTAAACCTAAGTAGAGATTAGAATCAAACCTGTCGCTACCAAGTACACCATAACTTGCTCTAATTTTTGCGAAGTTAAGAATGTTGTTTTCTTTGAAGAAAGACTCTTCTGAAAGTACCCAACCACCTGTAACAGAAGGGAAGTAACCTACACGGTTGTTTGCCCCGAATTTAGTAGATGAATCCCTTCTAAGCATACCTGATAATAGGTAGCGCCCTTTGTAGTCGTACTGAATTCTACCGAAATAAGATAGTCTTCTGTCGTCATAAGAGTAAGAACTAACAGTTTTGTTATCTGCAAAACCAGTTGTAAGGCTTATGTCTGCAAATTCCCATGAGTTGTTTGGTACATCAAAACCTGTAGCATATAAACCTTTACCCCATGTTTTGAACACTGTTGTACCTACAGTTGCAGTAAAGTTATGTGCATCATTAATATCAAACTTATAGTTGGCAAATGCATCAAAAGTATAATCGTTATCATCAAAAGCATTTTGATTTACGCTGCTTCTAACGTTATCGAATACTTTACCTCCGTATGAAATTTGTTTGTTAAATATCCTTTCATCTCTGTTTTGGGTATTGAAACCAACACGACCAGTAACAGTAAGGTTTTTAATAAGCTCATAGTCAGCACCAAAAGTACCGCTTAACTTTTTAAGGTTATAGTCATTATAGGTGTTAGCAATTTGAGCAAGCGGGTTAATAATCTCGTTACCAAGGTTACTTCCCGGGATGGTAGAGCTACCTGTAGGAAGTACGGTAAAGTCGCCGTTAGCATCATAAGGACTATAGATTGAAGGTGTGTTAATAGCGTTAAATAGTACTGATCCCAGTGCATTTTCGTTAAACCCTTGAGAATCTGTAGTAAGGAAAATAACGTTAGTGTTTATTTTAAGTTTATCAGTAACATCAGCATTAAGGGAAACGCGTGCGGTATTACGTTCAAAGTGTGATTTGTCGCTACCACCTATAATACCTTCCTGATCAAGGTGTGAACCACTTACACGATAAGTAACCTTTTCGCCACCACCTGAAACAGAAAGGTCATGGTTAATAATAGGTACTCCGCTGTCAAACACTTCATCCTGCCAGTTTGTACCTTCACCAAGGTTAGAAACGTTAGGGAAAGGAATTGGCTGTCCGCCGTTTGCATATTTTTCGTTAAGTAAAAGTGCATATTCCGAAGCGTTTAGCAATGGTAGTTTTCTTGTAGTTTCCTGAAAACCTGTATAAGCATTATAAGAGAAAGTTGCTTTTGAGTTTTTTCTGCCTTTTTTAGTAGTAACAAGTATAACACCGTTTGCACCACTGGTACCATATATAGCTGCCTGAGCGTCTTTTAATACAGTAATGTTCTCAATATCGTTAGCATTAATATCGCTAAGGCTACCTATATAACCGTCTATTAATACTAAAGGAGCATTATCACCATTTGTGGCTATACCCCTAATCCTTACATCAAGAGCCGCACCCGGTTTACCTGATTGTGTAGTAACATTTACACCACTTACAGTACCCTGTAGTGCCTGTTCTACCTTAACCGGGTTCATGTCTTCCAGCGTTTTTGCACCAACAACACTAACGGCACCGGTTACTTCTTTTTTACGTTGTGTACCATAACCTATCACTACTACTTCATCCAGTGTTTGAGAAGTTTCTTTAAGTGATACCGAAATAACTCCGGCTCCGGTTACGGTTTGTTCTACAGTTTCATAACCAATAAAACTGAATGAAAGGGTAGAGCCTACCGGAGCATTAATGATGTAATTACCATCCATGTCGGTAACCGTAGAGGCTGTACCATTTTTTACAATGACGTTAACACCCGGTATAGTTAAACCGGTGCCCACTTCACTTACTGTACCCTTAACTTCAACCTCCTGCGCGAAACAGAAAGATGAAATCAGAATAAAAGTAATTAAGAGTAATTTAGACTTCATATATTAAATTGTTTTTTGTGATTATCTAAAATTATGTCACAATAAATTACGAAGAATAAAATTAGCCTCAACAAAAATTATACATTCCTGAAAAACTTAAAGAAAATTTATGACTCTGCCCTAATAGTGGGTGTTAACAGTAAGTTAAGTGCTAAAAAATCTTTAAATAAAATTCGAAAAATACACTATTACAACGTTGTTGTTGAGGTGATGTATAGGTAAATTTAACTAATGATGTGGTGTGCTAAAGTGATAGTATATACTCTACAAGCCCTAATTCGTGAGGTAATTCCATTTTTTTACGCAAACGATATCGTTTTATCTCCACACTTCTTACCGAAATGTTGAGTAGCGGAGCTATTTCTTTAGAAGATAAATTAAGGCGGAGGTAAGCACATAATCGAAGGTCATTTGGTGTTAAGGAAGGATGAACAGATTTTACCTTTTTTAAGAAATCTTTATCGGCATTATTGAATGCTTCCTTAAACATATCCCAGGTATCATCTTCATTAATATTTTTATTAATGGTAGTAATTACCGATTTGATATTTTTATCGGCACCACCCGTACCTGTTTTCTTCAAATCGTCTTTTATAAGAGAAAGCAGCTCGTTCTTTTTAATAAGGTTCATGGTAGAGGCAGCAAGCTCCCTGTTCTTACTTTCAAAATCCTGCTGAAGCTGCTCGTTTTTAATTTTCATCAGCTCCTGCTCTTTTTCCAGTTCTTTTATTTCAAGTAGCCTGTTGTTTTCTTCTATAAGCTTTTCACTTTGGCGTTGATAGTAGTTTTTATAAGCCCTGTTAATAAGGAATGCGGCTATAAAAGCAAAAATGATATAAATAACCACGGCAAAATTTGTAGCATACCATGGTTTGAGTATTACAAAAGTGTAACTCGCTGTATTTACAGACAATGAACTTCCCGTTTTTGCTCTTACCTTAAAAGTATACGTACCTGCCGGAAGGTTTTTAAAAGTAGTAATAGGTTTGCTGGTCCATTCACTCCAGTCGTTTTGCATGCCTTCCAGCATGTACTGAAATTCGGTATTGGCATATTTATTATATTCCGGTACGGTATATAAAAAGGTAAGGTTGTTCTCGGCATATTTAAACTCACCTTCGTTTTGTATAATTACAGGTGCTGGTTTTCCGTTCAGTACATTGTTGGTAATCCCGGTAATGGTAATGGTATTACTTTTAAAGTTGAGCTCGTTTATATTTAGGGTATAATAACCGTCTGTAGTACCTACCAGGTAAATGTTGTCTTTTATCTGGGTAATGTTTTCAAAGCCCAGCATGGAATTGGTAAGCGACGAAGGTATGGCTATGGCATTGTGTTTCAGCTCGGCATTAAGTTTACCCAGAGAGAAGTAATTGATGTAGTTTTTAGTAAAGAACCAAAGTCTGTCTGATTTATCGGCGGTTAGTTTACCCGACATATACTCATCATGATTAAACAATTTGGAAAGTTTTTCATCTTTCTCAAATTTTTTCGTTTTGTTATTTAAAATAAATAATCCTTCTTTTGAAGCGTAGTATATGGTATTATTAAAACTGGTAATCGATGCGTTTTTACCCTTAGCCGGAGTTTTATAGGCTTCAAAGTTAGTTATTCGGGTGTAGTTGTTATCGGTTTTAATCCTGAACACTCCTTTATATTCATGACTCACATATATCTCGTTATTGCCTGAAAGTGCAAAGTAGCGGCTGGAATAATCAAATCCGGTTATCTTGTTTTTAAATTTCCAGCTTCCGTTTACCTTTTCCAGTATAGATAAACCGTAGTAATTACCCTGTATAAGTTTGTTCCTGTCTGTAGGATGAGGTTCGAACTTCCAGGTGCCCGATCCGTTAAAGAGTAAACTGGCCTGACTTCCGTTAACAAGGAATGTCCCCGAGTCATGACCGCAAAACAGTGCACCATCATATTGGTATAATGACCAAACCTGACCTTTAGTGCCCGGAACAAAGCGGAACTCCTCTTCAGAATTGTATGTTTTGTAAAATAATCCCTGATTGGTACCTATATATAAATGATTGTTGTATAGTGCAGAGGCATATACAGTACCTAAAAATCCGGTATCGTCTACAAAACTTCTTACAGCCGACTGTAAATTAATACAGTTAATACCATTGTCAAGACCAATCCAAAGGTTTTTATCTGTATCCTCAAACAACGATAGTGCTGTGTTATTACTAAGTCCTTTATTCTGGGTAATATGGTAACGCACTTTTCCTTGTGGCGATAGTATAAATATACCGTTTGATACCGTTCCTAAAGCCAAACTACCATCACTAAGCTTCTGCCCACTGTATATACTGCTTAATTTTAGTTCGCTGTCGGCCTCGGTATCCCAGTGGGTAATAGTGTTGTTTTTCAGTTCCAGTAAACCGTTGTATTGTGTTTGGATAAGCAGCCCTTCATTATAAGGATATATACTTATAATTTTATTATTGGTTAGCTGTGGGGTGTTATTAACTACCTTACTTACTCCGTTTTCAATTTCATAAAGCCCGGTACCAAAGGTTTGGTACAAAATCCTGTTGCCTACCCTAAAAATTTTATTTACTCCGGTGTCGGGTTTTATTATGTTATAGGTTTTCTTGTGGGTATCGTAAATGAATATCTGGTTTAGTGACTGAAATATAACCCAGTGGTCATATTGTGCAATATTCCAAAACTGTTCATCGTCTAAAATTTTATCACGTATTCCTTCACTAAGGGAAGTATAGCTAAGGCTTCCGTCTTCGTTGCGGGTCCAGTAGCCAAACTCCATGTAACATCCGGTATAAATACGTTCGCCTATTACTTTAACCGACCTGATAATCGTTTCGTTAGGGGAAGGGTAAAGTGTCCATGCTGTGCCATTGTATTCCAGTAGTCCGCCGTTATTGGCAAAATACATAAAGTGGTCCTTATCCTGGCTCATCATCCAGTTTTGGTTACCGGCACTGTACTGGTTTGTACTGTATTTAAGAATAGGAGGCAGGTCTTGAGAAAAACCTGCAAGCGTATATAATGCTGCTAATAGTAGTATAATTCTTTTCACGAAGGGTAAGGGAAGTTTATTAGTTTATTACGAAGATACGATTACAAAATAAATTTTTCACTTTGAGTTTAAATAACTGAAACCACATAGGTTTGTATAGTTATTTATTAAATAGGTGTTAATTATGGTACGAATGGGCAATTTAACAAAAAATGCACAATAAACTCCAAAGGTCTTATAAGGCAAAGCTTTGTGAAAATTAAAATCCCTAAAGCGTTGTTAAACAAAATTTAATTAACGATTTCCTTAACATTATCCCGCTGGCAGCTTTATAGATTTGGACTATTAACCTATCAAAAAAAAAATAGCAAAATGAAAAAGTTTAGAGTATTAGCCTGTACATTATTAGTTACAGGATTTGGTTTAACTTCGTGTAGTAGTGATGATGATACATCAGGAGTAAACAATGAAACGCAAATTGAAGGAACCTATAACCTAACGGCAGTTACCACAGCTGAAGCAACCGATTTTGATGGAGACGGAACTTCTCACAGTGACCAGATGCAGGAAACAGATTGTTACAACGGAAGCAAACTGGTTTTAAATGCAGATAACACTTTTACTTTTGAGAAAAACGGAGTGGTGGTAGATACTACCGAAGGAACTTCCGGTTGTACCAGTGCTACTTATACGGGTACATGGGAGATATTAACCGGATCAGGTAGTGATGTGATTATCAGGGCTACTTATCAGGATAATAATGATGATGATGTAATACTTAACCTTGTAAAAACAGGGAATGAGATTACATATACTAATGATTTTGGAACATACCCAGACAGGGATGAAGATACAGGTGGTGCCATTTTAACATTTGGTGCAGTGGAGTATTTGTATGTGAAGTAATGAAGTTGGATGCACCAAAAAAGGGACGCTTATGCGTCCCTTTTTTTATGTATTAACTTTTTTTTAAGATTGTAATATATTGGTTTTGGGTAACTTAGGTATAGGTATGAGTGTTGAACTTATTCTTACAACCTTTAAAAACCAATTATTATGAAATTAAAACATTACTTAAGCTGCTTTGTTTTGTGCCTTACGCTGGTTTCATACGGGCAAAAGAAACCCAATATCCTCATTATTTGGGGAGACGATGTAGGCATGTGGAATGTTAGTGCTTATCACCGTGGTATGATGGGAGGTACTACGCCTAATATCGATAAGATTGCTAACGATGGTATGATTTTCATGGACCATTATGCCCAGGCATCGTGTACTGCCGGTAGGGCAGCATTTATTACAGGGCAATATCCTATAAGGGTAGGGCTTAGTACTGTGGGGTTACCGGGTTCTCCTATTGGTTTACAAAAAGAAGACCCTACACTTGCCGAACTGCTTAAACCTATGGGGTATGCTACAGGACAGTTTGGTAAAAACCACCTAGGGGACAGGGACGAACATTTACCTACTGCACATGGATTTGATGAGTTTTTTGGTATTCTTTACCATCTTAATGCGGGGGAATATGAAGAAGAGTATGATTTCCCTAAAGACCCTCAGGTAGCAAAACAGTTTGCGCAAAGAGGTGTAATCCATTCGTGGGCTACAGGAAACGGTAAACAAAAAATTGAAGATAAAGGTAAGTTTGGGGCAGAAAGGCAGAAGAACCTTGAATGGGAAATACTGGCAGAGTCCAAACGTTTTATAAAAGATGCGGTTAAAGACGATAAACCGTTTTTCGTGTGGCACAATACTACACGTATGCACTATAAAACAAACCTGAGCGAGAAATATAAAGGTAAAAGCGGTTATGGTATTTATGCCGATGGTATGATGGAACTGGATGATGTTGTTGGCGAGCTGCTGGATCTTTTAAAAGAACTGGGGGTTGAAGATAACACTATCGTAATGTTTGCAACCGATAACGGAGCTGCTTCAAACAGTTGGCCGGATGGTGGTAATCAGCCGTTCCATGGTCAAAAAGGAGTAGGTGGTTATGAAGGAGGTTTCCGTGTTCCTGTTTTAGTTAAATGGCCGGGTGTTATTCCGCCGGGTACCAGTACAGGAGAATTCATGACTATGGAAGACTGGATTCCTACCATTATGTCTCAGCTTGGAAATAAAAACCTGAAGGAGGAACTACTTAAAGGTAAGAAAGTAGGGAATATGACCTATAAGGTACATCTTGATGGCTATGACCAGAGTGATTTGATAATGCAGAAAGGAAAATCCAAACGTAAGGAGTTTTATTATTTTACAGAAACTACTTTACACGGACTACGTTATGGGGATTGGAAGTTTTTATTCAAAACTCAGGACAAATGGTTTAATGCTGTACAAAATGACTTAACCAGTCCTATTATTACCAACCTGAAACTCGATCCGTTTGAGCGTTTTTATGATTCGAGAGGGTTTGATGAATGGCAGGAAAACCGAACATGGACACTAAAGCCTGCTTTAGGACATGTAATGGAATTTATGAAATCGCTGGAAGAATATCCGCCAAGGCAAAAAAGCGAAAGTGTAAAACTGGACGATCTTATGAACACGCTACAGCCTGCACCTAGGTAGGTAGTAGATATACTAAAATAAAAAAGCACGATATATATCGTGCTTTTTTGTTTCTATAAGTAACGTTTTATATAATTTCGGCACTTAAGCCCGCTTCCAGTAGCTGGGTGCATTGTGGCTTTAGTTTATCCAGTTCTCCTGTTTTTACGGTGCATTTACCATTATAGTGAACAATAAGCGAGCATTGTTCTGCCTGTTCCGGCGTATGGTCGCAAACCCTTACAAGAGTGTCTATAACATGGTCAAAAGTGTTTACTTCGTCATTATACAAAACTATTTCGTTGTTTGCCGATACGGCTTCCTCAACTAATACTTCTTCTAATACTTTTTCTTTTGTACTCATATTCAATGTTTTAATTCCGGTTGCTAATTTACGTATTTTAGGGCAACCCAATTATTTTTGTCGAATTTTTTAACAAATTTAAGTCCTTTTTCGGTGCACGAAGCATCGATGGCAGGGATGTCCTCTTCATAAAAACCACTTAAAAGCAGAGTAGCACCTTCGTTAAGGCAGTCCACATACTGTTGCATGTCGTTTAAAAGTATGTTACGGTTAATATTAGCAATTATCACGTCATACTTTTTACCGTTAAGCAGTGAAGCATCGCCTTCATAAACGCTAATGTGTTCACAGTTATTGCGTTCGGCATTTTCAATAGAGTTAAGGTAACACCAGTTATCTATATCAATAGCGTCAATAGGTTTAGCACCGCGCATTTCGGCAAGTATTGCCAGTATTGCAGTACCACAACCCATGTCCAGTGTTTTTTTATTTTCAAGATCGGTTTCGAGCAGGTGCTGTATCATCATAAAAGTCGTTTCATGATGCCCTGTACCAAAACTCATTTTTGGCTCAATTACAATATCATATTGAGCGTTTGTTTTCTCGTGGAAAGGAGCTCTCACATAGCAGGAATTACCTACTTCAATTGGCTCAAAATTCTTCTCCCATTCCTCGTTCCAGTTCACCTGTTCAATCTCTTCAAAAGTATATTCAATTTTAAACTCAGGTGATTTTAAGATGAATATGTCATCAAGAACGTTCTCGTTCCAGTACTGTTTCTGGATATAAGCCGAAAGGCCTTCCTCAGTCTCTATAAAGCTTTCAAAGGGAGTTTCGCCAAGTTCGGCTAATAAAATTTCTGTTCCGGTTTCTTTCGGTTCAACCGAAAAATGATAACCTATATATATGTTTGACATAACTTTAATTTTCCGCAAAGGTAACATTAACATAACATAAGGCAGTGATAATTAATATTAAGTTTGCGCAAACTTTACAAAGGTGCCTTATGGTAGTGAATTAGCGCTAAAATTACCAAATGTTTGCTGATAAAAAAGCAAAATCTGCATTAATGTAAAGTTAAGAAAAACACGAAAAAATACACACGAAACACAGAAATGAAAAAAACATTAATCACACTTTTATTATTTGTAGGTCTTGCGGCTTCGGCACAGGTGACAATCGAAAAGACCAAAAATAATAATGACCTAAAGCTTTCGGCTCTTCCATACTATAGTTATGGTAAGGGAGTAGGTTTAACTACGCCCGATAGTCTTTTCCAGTTTAATATCCGTTTCAGGATGCAAAACAGGATGTCTTATGTAGAATCTGAAGGAGAGAGTACCATTGACGGACAGATTCGTAGGTTAAGGCTTCGTTTTGACGGTTATGTGGGGGATCCTAAATTCCTTTATGCTATTCAGCTTTCATTTGCTCCGGGCGATGTGGGCCAGGCGCACGAAGGTGAAAACGTAAATATTATACGTGATGCGATTGTATTTTACCGTCCTAACAAACACTGGAATATCGGTTTTGGTCAAACAAAACTACCGGGTAACCGCCAGCGTATTAACTCATCGGGAGCGTTACAGTTAACAGACCGTACTATAAACAATGCACGATTTACAATAGACAGGGATTTCGGTTTTCAGGTGCACAACCTAAACGAATACCTTGATAAATTTTCATACAACTTTAAAGGAGCTATAAGTATGGGTGAGGGTAGGAACTCTACCAAAGAACCTGATAACGGACTTGCCTATACAGGTAAAGTAGAGCTTTATCCGTTTGGTGCCTTTAAAAACAACGGAACCTTTTTTGAAGGTGACCTTAAAAGAGAGGACAAACCAAAAGTAATGGTTTCTGGGGCTTACCAGTTTAATAACAAAGCAAGAAAAACACAGGGACAGTTAGGTAACTACCTGTTTGAGAAAAGGGATATGCAGTCGTTACTTTTAGACGCTATGTTTAAGTATGACGGATGGTCGTTCCAAACGGCTTATATGCAAAGAACAGCTAAAGATCCTGTGACTTACAATCCTGATGATATAACCGACTTTAAATATGTGTTTACAGGACACGGACTTGACTATCAGTTAAGCTACCTTTTCCCGTCTGACTATGAGCTTATAGGTCGTTTCTCTACACAAAAGGTACATAAGGATATTGAAACGTTTACACCAAACATTAACCAGTACAGCGTTGGTGTAACAAAATATATTTGGGAGCATACATTTAAAGCCCAAATGGAAGTTTCAATGGACGACCTTAATTACTATAATGGTGATTCAAGACAAATTTGGTTAGTACGTTTTCAGGTAGAAATAGGTATTTAATTAATTGTGTTTACTACTAATAAAAAATCCTGCCCACCGGCAGGATTTTTTTTTGAAAAAAAACACGAAACTACTTAACTGCTACTTAACACTACTTAACTACCAGTTTCTTTACAATGCCTTCGGATGTTTTCACGATATATATACCCGACGTCATTTTTGTTGTATCTATCTTTAATGCCTGTTTGGCAGAATGTATCAGTTTTCCGTTAAGGTCATACACCTCAATATCAGCAGCACGGTTAAAGTAGGCTGTACCATCGGCAACCGGGTTAGGGAATACCACAAAGGTTTTTGGTGCTAAAGTGAAATCACCTGTTCCAAGAGCTTCGGCATTTACCTCATATATACTTAATGTACCGCTTATCTCGTTAGCAATAATCACATAACCTTTTCCGTCAGGGCTGTTGGTTTCACTAATGTAAGTTATACCTTCCGGTCCGTGGTCACCTTCATAAGCTGTAAGGCTACGGCTGTTTTTATAATCTGTAAATTTTACATCGTTAGGGTCGGTTATATCATAAACCATAACACCACCTATACGCTCCAAACCTATAAAGGCAAATGTTCTGTCCTGAATTTGTGCAACTGTTACACCTTCCGGCTCCGGACCTTTAGCACGGCTTCTTCCTTTAAGTTCGTTTTCCTCACTGTCTGAGTTAAACAGGGCACTTATTGAAGCATCTGTAGAAGTATACATTTCAAAATCGTCACCACTATCAAAAACAATTGCTTTAGTATCGGCATTGAATATTGAGAACGAACGTGCACCAAGGCAGTATATCTGTTCGAATTCTGTATCCTCATCAAGATTACCATTTGCATTGGTTACTCTCATACGACCTGCGTTGAAGCTCTTTTTAAGCATTTCTGCCTGTGGGTATGCAGTAGCATCAAGATTGTAGCCACTGTTACCTATTGTTGTTCTTTCCTCAAAGTTGTCGTACTCTTTCTCATCACCTTCGTTTGCAGTGATGATATAGTTTACACCGTTTACATTGTAGTTTGCCACAGCATCAGGAATGTAATATGCCTGTATTGGCCAGTTGGCAATAAGTATTTCATCGTTATTATCAGAAATATCAAAACCATTACCAGGAATGCTAAGGTCTTTAGTACCCAGTGACCATATATCTGCTACAGCGATATTAACAAGATCAATCTCTGCAATTGCATTGTTTTCCTGTAGGGAAACCCATGCCTTTTGAGAATCAGCGCTTGATGTGATATATTCCGGCTCAAGATCCTGAGATAGTGTGCTGCCTGTATATACTTTTCTAACACCTGTTGCTAAAAGTTCAGCTTCCTGAGCGTTATAATCAGTAAAGTAAAGTGTAGTCACGTTAGTTTGTGAAACCGACTCAACTCCGCCAGAGATATCAATAACACTTACCGAACCTTCCGGGTCTACAGAGTAATCGCTTTTTGGCTGACCTTCGTTTGCCGTAAGTACTTTAGTACCATCCGGAGTGAAAGAAATATTATCAGGTAAAGCGCCTACAGTTACCTGAGCGATAAAGGTACCATCGGTATCAAAAAACACTACGCTACCGTCAAGGTGTTCTTCAGCATTTGGAGAAGCTACGGCTACAATACCGTCGTGTACTGCTACACTTGTTACTCCACCATAAGAGTTCATATCTATAGATGATACTACCGATGGGGTAGTAGGGTCTGAAAAATTCACAATGTCAAGGAAACCTGCAGCAGCACTTGTTGTGAATAATCTTTGTGTTTCAGGGTCGTGTACTACAATTTCGCAAGTACTTTCGTTAGTTCCTGAAGGATCAAAACTTCCTATATAGTCAAGCTCAATGCTATGGTTAGGCACAGGAGCCATTCTGTCGTTATCTTTAATATAGATAGTAGTAAAACTATCTCCTGTAATTTCTATACCCACAGGATTTTCCAGGCTAAGTACAAAATACTCGGCAGCCTGTTCTTCAATACTATCATCTGTAATAGCGATTGAGATTACCTGAGTAAGATCGCTAGTGCCTGTAAAGTTCAGGGTTTGAGTAGTAAAGGTAAAGTCGTTTTCATCGGCAGTGCTAAACGGAGCCGCTTTAACCACTAAGTCAACCGAAGCAGTAGCAGGGCCTTCAAGATTAAGTACAAGGTCTAATGTGCCTGCATCTTCGTTTACTACCATAAATGTCTCATCAAAAGATATAAGTGTATTGTATGTAAAAGTGTAAGTGTACTCACATGTCATTACCACATCATTCACATCGGCAATACCATTAACCATAAGAGTGTATTCCATACCGGCTTCAAAAGCAGTAGCATAAGTAAGCGTTACCATGTTACCCTCTGCAACAGCAGTTGTCAGTCCGCTAATACCTGTATAGTTTGTTATTAATGCCGCGCTTGTAGCATTAAGCTCATGGTTGAAAGTAAGTTCAATGGTTGTTGCGTTTACCACAGTTACGTTTTGAACTGTTGGCGAGCTAGGGAAGCCCCATGTAGGCCATTCCTGAGCATCGGTTCCGGCAGCAGCACCCACCCAGTTAGCAGGGTTAAGTATCGCAGCTTTAAGTTCGGCAGGAGTACCTTCCTGAGTACCGTTATAGTAAGCATTAGCAGTATTACCGGCATCATTACCCGGTGCAGTGCTTAAGTTAATTGAGCTTGTACCGTCTGTTAAACCGGCAGGAAGCATAGAGTTGCTACCACCACAGCTTGTATTTTCTGTAAGCCATTGGTTAGACGACATGGCAGTAATGTAGTTTGGAGCTTCTGTAGTACCGGCATAAACAATTACCTGGTCACCGCCGGAGCTTAGTCCGAAATCACCACCTGTTACAGTACCAGTGTTGCTAACAAGGGTAGAGGTTTGTATGGTTATAACCGAACCTGCCGGAACGCAGCTTGTAGCTGTCCATACAACACCGTCGGTACATTGTGGTTGTGCGTTAGTTGTATATTTAGAATCGGTAAGGGTGATAAATGTACCCGCTGCGATATCTACAAAAGTCATAAGGGCTACTTCATCCTCTGTACCGCTGGCATTCATCCTGTAGGCTACAAAAGCCATATCTCCGGCAGTAAACTCTGTTTGTAGAGATATAGTAGTAAAGGTAGAAGACTGTGTTTCGGTTATGGCATTGTCGCTCATATCCTCAATAGTGTTGGCAAGAAGCGCAACATAGTACTGCTGACTGTTTAATAATGCAACAGCAGGAGTGATGGTGATGGTGTTATCGGCAAAGGTAGCATCAAACGGAACTGCTGTTCCCGACTCGTTGTTTAACCTAAGCTCTACTACAGCATCAATATTTGTATTTGTTATAGCAGTGTTATTCGCTAGCCTTACATCCTCATTAAACGAAATGGTAGGTAGGGTAGCTACTGTTATGTTTACCGCATCGTTAGCTGGAGTAATTGTAGCAACCGGAGCAATTGGATCTCCGCCACCTACTACGTTACCTTCGGCAGTGAAGTTATCAAAACGGTTGTTACCGCCTGTACCTCCGTCGCCCTGTTCAAACTCTACTTTAAGTTTAAAGTTAGCATTATCGTTAGCAGCAGTGATTGTTGTAAGGTCTAAAGTAGCTAATGCAGGGTCTCCGTTATTAGGTGCTACTGTGGTAAGTAGGATAAAGGTAGTGCCATCGGTAGAGTAGTACCAGTTTTGTGTACCAGCTCCCGAACCCGAACGGCGGGTAGCAAACTTTACCATTATGTCTTCAAAACCTGTTGTTGGCAGGGCAAATTCAAGCGAACCGCCTATAGGGTCGTTAAAACGAAGGTGAGAACCGGCAACATCGCCGTTTTGTGCATTTAGGTTTTGTACATCAAAATTTTGTCCTGTACCTCCTGAGTAGTCAATTATACTTTCGGTTCCTGCAAATGCAGTTATCGATGCTCCTGTTACATAAGACAGGGATGGGGTTGTGATGGCAGCTTCAGACGCGTTGTCGTTGAAGTTCCAGTAGTGTATAAGGGTTTGTGCTCCTGATAATTGAGATATCAGAGAGAACCCTAATAGCAGCATAAGTTTTGAGAAGTAATTTTTAGACATACGATTTTTTTCTGGTGGTTTGTTATCACGTGCAAAAATCTATGTCAGTTTTTACTTTACCATTAATTGCGGAACAACCTAACATTAAGTTATATCGTTGTAGTGTTTATAAATGGTAAATTTTATGTAAACAAGGTAATGTAAAAGTTAATTGGTAGTGTTTTGATTGTAGTTTTTAATAAAAAAGCGGTAACAATTGTTACCGCTTTTCAAACATGTTTGTTGTGTTTATTATAATATTAGATAGCGTTTACTATAGCAAGGAAGTCGTCAGCTTTAAGCGCTGCACCACCTATAAGTCCGCCGTCAACATCAGGCTTAGAGAAAATCTCCTGAGCGTTGTCCGGCTTTACGCTTCCTCCGTAAAGGATAGAAGTATGTTCAGATACATCGGCACTTACGTTTTCTTTGATAAGCGTCCTGATGAAGTTGTGCATTTCCTGCGCCTGCTCCGGTGAAGCAGTTTCACCTGTACCAATAGCCCATACCGGCTCATAAGCCAATACAACATTAGTCCACTGACTTTCACCAATATGGAATAAACCTTCTCTTAACTGGCTTTCTACCACATTAAAATGGTTTCCGCTTTGTCTGTCGGCAAGTTCTTCACCAAAACAGAAAATGATAGTAAGGTTATGTTTTAAAGCTGTGTTTACTTTTTCGGCTAGTATACTGTTGGTTTCACCAAAGTAAGCCCTTCTTTCAGAGTGACCTAAAATAACAGTGTTTACATCAATACCTTTTAGCATACCTACAGAAATCTCACCTGTAAAAGCACCGCTTTCTGCCTGGTGCATATTTTGTGCTGCTACAATTACATTACTGCCTTTAGTTTGTATTACAGCACTTTGCAGGTTTACAAATGTTGGCGCTACTACAATCTTAGTAGCCGTATCTTGTGGTCTTTTGTTTAAAATGTCGCTTAGCAAAGCTTGGGTTTGCTGGCTGTCATTATTCATTTTCCAGTTACCTGCAACTATTTTTTTTCTCATTATTTCAGTTGTTTTAATATCGATATAAGTTTTTCGTCATCGGCTTCAATAGCCCTGAAAAGTGTTATGTTCCCTTTTTTGTCTACCACCATGTAACGCGGAATCCAGTCCAGTTTAACCGACTCGCTAAAAGCGCCGCCTTTCCATTTTGAACCAATAAGGTAGTTGTCTCCCTGTACATTGTATTTCTCAATGCCTTTTAACCAGGCTTCCTCAGTTCTGTCATACGATAGGAAAAGGTATGTAACATCCGGGAACTGCTTTTGCAGGTCGTGTACCTTTGGCATCCCTTTAATACAGTCAGGGCACCATGATGCCCAAATGTCTATTACTATGGTTTTTCCCTTATGTTTTTCCAGTATCTGCTTAAAGGTAACTTCTGTACCATCGGTCGATTTCATGTTGTCGCTCAATGCCTCTTCACTAAAGCTTGTAGGCGTATTTTGCGCACATGAAAAAAGTCCGAATAAAAACACTGGTAATATCAGTAGTTTTTTCATTTTTTTGTTGTTAAGAGTAACAAATTTACAATAACTGACCGAACAAATATCGTTTAAAAATGAAATATTTGGAAGGATTTAAGCAGGAAAAACTATTATATCGTTTTCGTAAAAAGGGAGTTAGCCCTAACTTAATCGTATTCTTGGATCAAGGTAGGCATAAATAATATCGACAAGGATATTGATAACAACAAAAGTAGCTGCAATTACCAGTACCGATCCCATTATAACCGGAAGATCGAGTGTGTTTAAGGCTTCTACAACTTCCTTACCCAATCCGTTCCATCCGAAAATGTACTCCACAAAAACGGCTCCGGCAAGCATGGAGGCAAACCATCCTGAAATAGCCGTGACTACCGGATTTAGCGCGTTTTTAAGCGCGTGTTTCCTTATAATACGTATTTCGCTTAATCCTTTTGCCCTTGCCGTACGGATATAATCCTGACTGAAAACTTCAAGAAGTGAGTTTCGCATAAGCTGTATTACCACGGCAAGCGGACGTATACCCAAAACTATGGCAGGGAGAATAAGGTTTTTCCATTTTATGTATTTGCCTTCGCCAAAGTCATCTATCTCATAAAGGCTACCGGTCATGTCTAAATGGGTGTATTTATGTAACAGGAAACCAAATACCCAGGCAAATAATATAGCTGCAAAGAAGGAAGGTACGCTCATACCCAGTGTGCTTACAAGGGCAATAAGCCTGTCTATCCAGGTGTCTTTGTAAAGAGCAGAGAGTATACCCAGTATTATCCCTATTATTATGGCAATAATAATGGCAGAAGTTGCCAGTACTACGGTATTAGGTAATGTATCGCCTATAACCTGAGTTACCTTTTTCCCGTTTTTCTGGAAACTTTCCCTTAAGTAGGGTGTTTTCAGTACGGTAGTGGTATTACCTATGGTAAATAGTTTGGCAGCATTGTATTTTCCTTCTGTAAGGTAAGTGTAATCTTTTGGGTTTGTACTGTGAAATGACAGTATGGACAGGTCATTCAAATAATACAGGTACTGCGTAGAAACAGGCTGGTCAAACCCGTACTTCTTTTTGATAATGGCAAGCTGCTCGCTGTTTTCATTTTGGTCCAGCATCATGCGGGCAGGATCGCCGGGTAATACCGTAAACAAAAAGAATATCACTGTAACCACCCCAAAAAGGGTTAACAGTGCATATCCTGTTTTATATAGAAGGTATTTTATCAATTATTTTTGTTAATTATTGGGTAAAGTTTTGAGTAAAGCCATTTTGAAAAATTATATCCGTAATTTATTGTAAGGAACAGTCCTATTATTACCATGAACACCCCATTGTATGTGCTTAAATCATGCTTTGCTATAAATAGGTGATACAAGCCGAGACAAAGTGGTAAAAAACTCAGATATGATTTAAATATTTTCATCTCAAATTTCATTTCTTTTTATTAAAAGCATCTTTAAAAACCCTGAAAATAAAAATTATGGCAAGTACCATAGAGAGTACAAGCAACAACCATCCGAGGACCATCATTACAGTACCCATGGTAGTATCTGTCGATCCTTTACGGGTTAACATGAAACCCAAAAAGTAAAAGAAAGCAATACCTAAAAATGGTTTTAAAGTATTGGGTTTTTTAGGGTTTGACATAGTATTGTGGTATTATGGTAGTGAAACTTCGTCAATATCATTCCAGTGTGCTTTTTGCACTATAGTACCATAGTTTAGTACCACTATACCCGGATTAGCCCTGATAATGGTTTTAAGAGCCGTGGCATCACAAAACATATAATCGAAATTAAGATTAAAGTTAGCTGTTTTGTTAGCAATAACTGTTTCGTCAGATGCGGTTGCACCTACTACTTTGTAACCTCTTTCACCTGCTTTTTTAGCAAAGTCATTCAGCTCTGCAAGTCCGTCGTCACTTGCTTTATCAAGGTTGTATGAAATAATAAGTATTACTTTAGGATCTTCCAGTAACTCGGCAGTATGGTCTACACCGTCTCTTTCAAGAGAGAAATCGTGAATTGGCGGAACATAACCTTCTTTTACAAGTTTATCCATACGGTCTACAAACTCGGCATCAGCAGGAATTTTATCCAGTTCTTTATCGGTAAACTCGGTATCAACACCGTTTACTTTATAAACAAATACCATTTCGTATTCCGACTTAGGAGCACCTTCAGGTACTTCCATACCCTTTTGTATGTTGGTTCCTACTTTATAAGCCCTGA
The DNA here is from genome assembly GCF_000769915.1 of Flavobacterium beibuense F44-8. Classification (GTDB taxonomy): domain Bacteria; phylum Bacteroidota; class Bacteroidia; order Flavobacteriales; family Flavobacteriaceae; genus Flavobacterium; species Flavobacterium beibuense. The sequence continues at coordinate 111,373 of NZ_JRLV01000007.1, read as the reverse complement.
AATCTTTTACAGGCAGGTGGTTAAGTACATAGTAACCAAACCATCCGCAAAATACAAAACTGGCAAGCACTACAGTATTGATTACTTCAGGCTTAGTTATAGGTTTAATAAGGTTTTTGTTGAAAAACAGTATTATTATCAGTACGAGTAGTACTACATCTTTAGTGAACGATTGCCAAGGGGTAAGCTTTAATGCATCGCCAAAACACCCGCAGTCGGTCACTTTATTAAAGTAAGCCGAGTAGAAAGTAAGGAAGGTAAAAAACACTATCATGAGCAGCAGGCTCCACGTGGTAAAACGTGATTTAAAACCAACTAAGAGCATTACGCCCAAAAGGACTTCAAATATCACGACAAACACAGCAATGGCCAGAGCAAACGGAATAAGAAATTCAATGTTAAGTACACCGGCACCAAAGTATTCTTCCAGTTTAAAGGAGAACCCCATAGGGTCGTTTAACTTAATAAGTCCCGATATGATAAATAAGACTCCTACGAGTACCCTGCAAATGTGTGTAAGTATTTTCATGATAGTATGGTATAGTTTTCCTCAAAAATAAAAGATATGTTCCTTCTATTTGTTAATGAGTTGTTATTGGTGTGCTTTCATGTGGATTAAGGCAAAAACCGAATAGTTTATCATGTCCTGATAATTAGCGTCTATCCCTTCAGATACTAAGGTTTTTCCTTTATTGTCTTCAATTTGCTTTACACGAAGTACCTTTTGTAAAATAAGGTCGGTTAGGGAGCTTACCCTCATATCACGCCAAGCCTCACCATAGTCATGATTTTTGGCTTCCATCAGTTCTTTGGTAAGGGCTACCTTTTCGTCATATAGCCTGGTAGCTGCATCTACATCAAGATCGGGCTGTTCGGCAATACCAAGGTCAATTTGAATAAGTGCCATGATGGAATAGTTGATAATCCCAATAAATTCAGAGGCTTCACCTTCGTTTATCTTGCGGGTTTCATTTTCCTGAAGGCTTCTGATGCGTTGTGCCTTAATAAAAATCTGGTCGGTAAGTGAAGGCAGACGTAAAATGCGCCATGCGCTGCCATAATCCTTCATTTTGTTTATGTACAGTTGCCTGCAGTGGGCAATTACGTTGTCGTATTCCTGAGAAGTATTCCTCATTTCGGTGTATATTTGCTTGAAATTTTTTCAAATGTACTAAAAAGCCCCCAACTCCCAAAGGTGCTTTTTTAATAATACCATGTAAATATGACCATCAATTGCAAAGGCAGGCTAATAGATTTGACACAGCCCAAAGTTATGGGGATTTTAAACTGTACACCTGATTCGTTTTTTGACGGAGGGAAGTATAAAGCCGAAACCGAGTTTACCCGACAGGCTGAACGTATTTTGAATGAAGGTGCCGATTTTATTGACATAGGGGCATATTCCACTAAACCTAATGCCGACTTTGTAAGTGAGGAGGAAGAACTGGCACGCATGGTACCTGCTGTGGAGCTGGTTTTAAAGCATTTTCCGGAGGCGGTAATCTCGGTAGATACCTTTAGGGCTAAGGTTGCCAAAGCGGCAGTTGAGGCTGGTGCTGCTATTGTAAATGATATTGCAGCCGGTACTCTGGACGATAAAATGATACAAACGGTAGGCGAACTAAAAGTACCTTACATAATGATGCACATGCGCGGTACTCCGCAGGATATGGTTAAGCTAACCGACTATGATGATATTATAAAGGAAATGCTGTTGTATTTTTCCCAAAAGGTAGCCGAAGCCCGTAGTTATGGTATTGATGATATAGTGATAGATCCCGGATTTGGTTTTGCCAAAACACTACAGCAAAACTACGAAGTACTTAATAAAATGGAACTGTTTAAAATGACCGAGCTGCCTATATTGGCAGGATTGTCCCGAAAGTCCATGATATACAAACTGCTTGGTATCACTCCGCAGGAAGCCTTAAACGGAACTACAGCACTAAACATGGTTGCACTAACAAAAGGTGCTAACATTTTAAGGGTACACGATGTGAAAGAAGCAGTGGAGGTGGTTAAGATGTATTCACAGTTACAGGTTTCGAGTTCCTAGTTTACACGTAACCCGAAACAAATAACCCGTAACCTATTGATGATGATAAGGTTCATTCCTTAAAATAGTAAAGCCTCGGTACAGTTGTTCTATAAAGAAAAGGCGTACCATTTGATGGCTAAATGTCATTGACGATAGCGATACCTTACCCTGAGCCTTACTGTAAACGGCATCTGAAAAACCATAAGGTCCGCCAATAACATATACTAAAGTCTTAATGCCCGAATTCATTTTCTTTTGTAGTTCGTCGGCAAACTTCATACTGGTAAAGGTCTTTCCGTTTTCGTCCAGTAATATAAGCTGATCGGTAGCCGAAAGTTTAGATAGTATAAGTTCGCCCTCTTTTTCCTTTTGCTGTGCCTCGCTCAGGTTTTTTACGTTTTTAATATCGGGGATAATTTCCAGGTCAAACTTTACATAAAACGATAATCTCTTAGTGTAATCGTCTATAAGGGTTTGCAGGGATTTGTTATCGGTTTTGCCTATAGCGAGTAGCTTAATGTTCATAGGGTATTGCTTAAAACAGCAAAGATACAAAGTTAAAAGGAAGCGGTTATTTAGATGAAAAAACTTTTAAGTTGAGTTTTTTCTTCGTTTAAATATGATAATAGGTGTAATAATAATAAGAGTTATTCCTAATAAAATGGATTGATTAATAACACAGTTTTTTGCCATGTAATAATACAGGTCTTTAGGGATTAACGGGTTGGTAATACTTAAGTAAATTTGTATAAGCTGTACTAACAGATATATTACATAGACACCTGTTACTGCTACTATAATGTTTTTGTAGGGTAAATATATGTTTTTCTTTTTTGTAAATATCATTACAAAAGGCAGGGCAAAATCTGTTATTGCAAAAAGCGGATATACATAGGTACTGTTTTCCTTTAGTATTGCTTTAAACAAAAACTTACAAAGCAAATACCCAATAACAATCCCATAAAATAGCAAAAACCACTTCCACGGGTTGTCCTTTTCAGGTTTTATAAATTCCTCTTCGTTAATAAGGTCGTTCATAAAGCGATTAGTTTTTTGACTTGGTTACAGTGTTTATAAAAGCAATAATCAAATGAAGGATTAACGAATCAAAAAATGCAATAAACTGTATAAGCAGTACATTTATAATTATTTCAGATAAAAGAGCTACTATAACCCCAATAAACAAATCGTTACCCAAATAATAACTTATTATTTTTAAAATTATAAACGGCACATAAAAGCAAATAGCTAAGTTAGTGAGTACATGCAACAGTTTAGGGTAAGAAAGTTTTAAGCTGTATTTTTTTGAAAAAATCGCAGCAAACGGCAATAAGATAAATAGTAAAACCGACCAATAACTGGAGAGGTTCACATTTGAGGCTTCATATAAAACATATTCAATTATAATACCTATAAAAGGTAATAAGGCAGCTATTATGTTGAAAGTCTTATATCGATTCCATAAGCTGGGTCCGGAATCTTTAGTAAACTCTTCTTCTTTAATTAAATCTTCCATGTTTTACAATTCAGTTTTTAATGCCTTTTTACGTTTGTGTCTTACAATAAAGAAAATAATAATGAACGACACTGCTCCATAAGCCATTAAAAATAGTAACCCTGTAAAATCTAACCCTCTAAAAAAGTATCCCGGCAGGAGTAGAGAAAAGTCATTTAGCTTAATAGCTTCGCCAATCCTGAGATGCAATACCGTAAAAAACCAGGAGTTAAAAGCCATTAATGCTACGGCGGTAATTAGCGTAGGGTAATCAGTGTGGTAAATAGTTTTCTTTTTACCAAAAACCATTATAAACGGAGAGGTTGTAATAAATACAATCATTGCTGTAGTGGTAATTGTCGTAGTCCTGTAAGGAATAAAATTTACTATGCTTACCACAAGTCCTATTAAAACAAATAAAACTCCATAGCAGGTAATAAACCATTTCCACGGGTTGTATTTTACAGGTTTTACAAAGTCTTGCTCGTTAAGTAGGTTTTGCATTGGTGTGGTTGTTAGAAAAGAGTTATCCTTTTATTGAGAATCGCTTCTTGAACTCAGTTGAATCAGTATTGAATAGGATAGTATAAGTTAAATTACAATTACAAGAAAAAAAGTTTTGTCCAATATGTCTTACTTCAATTTCTGTAATAATATTCTTTTTTAACAAAGCCTTTTCTATAGCCTCAGATGCATAATCTCCTACATTTTTTTTTATCCCTGATTGTAAACTAATAATAATTGAAGGTTTGTCTATAATTATTTTGGATAAATATCTTTTTAAGTTTAGTTTTTGTTCAATATTTCTAAAAGTAAACATTATTTGAGCATCTATTTTTTCTCCTGATAAATAATCATTTCTTACATCTTCTAAATTTGAATAATATTTTTCAGATAATAATGTAGAATCTTTCCAATACCATGGATTTGTTTTTGTTATTAAAATAGTTTCGAAGTAAGGTGATAATAATAAATCTAAATTTAAAACAAACAATATAGGTCCATATTTATTAGGTCGAGAATATTTTGTATGTAAATCTAACGCATCTAAGAAGACATCGTTCCAAACATTATATTTTTTATCCTCTTTATCAGATTTTTGCGGTGTTTGATTTAGATTATTATTCTCAACATAAGCTCTAGATAACAAGCTTTCTTGTTCAATAAAAGTTAAAGAAGTTAAAACAGTATTTGCATGATAAAGATGTTCTATTTTTTTATCCTTAAGTATATGGTATAGTAGTTTACTGGATAAATGATATTTGTTTTCGTCGTTTTCGTCAGGAATGTCTAATGCTAAATCATATGAAAACCGAGATATTTCATCATTATTTAGTGTTAATTTTTCACTGTTAAAGATGTTTTTAGGGTATTCCCAAATTTCATATAAAAACTCAATTTCTTTTCCACATTCACAATTGAAACTTTCTTCCCATGAATGATGGTGTTCTTGCCCCATAGAGCGTTCATTAATATTGGTTTCAAAGTCTGTATTTTCGGAACTATAAATGTAAAGTTTATTACAAGAGCAACGAAAGGAGAGATTTCCTTTTAAAATCATAGAGCAAGGTGTTAATTGGTTAGGTGTTAAAATTAACAAAATTTTTATATTTCCGTCAGTTTTTTACCCTTACGTTACCACTGCAAACATTCCTTTCCATTTCCCGAAAAAAACCACTACTTTAGCAATACTATAATAAATACACATGATTTCGGATATTCAATTTCAAAAAGAACTCGATATAATTATTACCAATGCCATTAGGGAAGATGTTGGTGATGGCGACCACAGCTCGCTTGCCTGTATCCCGGCAACCGCTACCGGGCGTGCTAAACTACTGGTGAAAGATAATGGTATACTGGCGGGGGTAGACTTCGCTAAGCAGGTATTTGCCTATGTAGATCCAAACCTTGAAATAGAGGTGTTTTTACAGGATGGTACACCAGTAAAATATGGCGATGTGGCTTTTCATGTTTCGGGGAGTTCGCAATCCATCTTAAAAGCCGAAAGACTGGTGCTTAACGCCATGCAGCGTATGAGTGCCATTGCTACCAAAACCAAAAAGTATGTAGATATACTGGAGGGTACGGGAACAAAAGTGCTTGATACCCGTAAAACCACTCCGGGAATACGTGCCATTGAAAAATGGGCCGTGAAAATAGGCGGAGGTGAAAATCACCGTTTTGCGCTGTATGATATGGTAATGCTAAAAGATAATCATATTGACTTTGCAGGCGGAATCACTCAGGCAATTACCAAAACGCACGAGTATTTAAAGGCGAATAACCTTGATCTGAAAATCATTGTAGAGGCTCGTGATCTTGATGAGGTTCGTGAAATAATAGCTAATCCGGGTGTGCATCGTATATTGCTGGATAATTTCGATTATAAACAAACCCGTGAGGCGGTAGAGCTTATAGGGAACTATTGCCAAACCGAATCATCCGGAGGAATAAATGAAGATACAATGCGCCATTATGCCGATTGTGGTGTTAACTACATATCATCGGGTGCATTAACTCATTCCATTTATAATTTAGACCTTAGTTTAAAAGCATTTTAATGTCGGTAGAACTGGAACATAAACTGGAGCGTATCCCTGTTCTTAAACATTTGGTAAGGCTTGGTAAAAGTATCAAGCTGCCATGGGGAGAGGGATTAACGCTTTATCACCTTACAGAGCTTTATATATCCGGTATTGTAAAAGGCGATGTGTCTTACCGTGCCGGTGCTATTGCATTCAGCTTTTTTATGTCGCTGTTTCCGTTTGCTCTTTTTATTCTTAACCTTATATCGCAAATTCCAATAGAGGGTTTTAGGGACGACTTTATGGATTTTGTTAGGGAAAACGTACCGCCTAATACCTATAGTGCTGTTGAGTCCATACTGGAAGATATTATGCAAAACAGTTACAGTAGCCTGCTTTCTACAGGTATCCTCTTGGCTATACTGCTTATGTCAAACGGAATGAACGCTATATTAAGCGGATTTCAGTCGTCACTGCACATTACCATTAAGCGTAGTTTCTTTAGGCAGTATGCCCTTGCTATAGGGTTGTCGCTCGTGCTTTCCACAATACTTTTAGTAACCGTAGCAGCAATTGTTATCCTTCAGGTAATTATAGCACAGCTTAAAAGCAGAGGGTTACTAAGTGACGATGTGATATATCTTGAAATAGGTAAATATATCTTCCTGGTACTTATGGTGCTAACCATTACTTCTATGCTGTTTAAGTTTGCTGCAAAAGAAACCAAAGGAGCCGCCTTTTTTAGTTATGGTTCGGTATTTACTACCATATTGTTCGTTATAACCTCTTATGTATTTGGTATTTATGTGCTTAGGTTTGCCCAGTACAATCAGCTGTATGGAGCAATTGGTACGCTTCTTGTACTTATGCTGTATATATGGATTAACTGTTTCATTCTTTTATTAGGATTCGAATTAAATGCGTTAATTCATAAATTAAAAAGGAAAAATTTATATATTTAGTAAAAATTAAACGTGTTTTTTATGAAGAAGTACTTTTTAACAGTATTGTTTGTTGCTATTGCCGGAATATTTTCGGCTGGTGCTCAGGTAACCGGAAAGTGGAAAACCATTGACGATGAAACCGGTGAAGAAAAATCTATCGTTGAGATTTATGAAAAAGACGGTAAGGTTTACGGTAAAGTGGTAGAGATACTTAACCCGGCTAAAAAAGATGCCAAGTGTACAAAGTGTAAAGGCAGTGATAAAGACAAGCCAATACTTGGACTTGTAATCATAAAAGGATTAGAGAAAGACGGTGATGAATATACCGATGGCGATATTCTGGACCCAAATAAAGGTAAAACATACAGTTGTACTATTAAGCTTGACGGAAAAGATAAACTTGATGTAAGAGGGTATCTTGGATTTTCATTCATAGGTCGTTCTCAAACGTGGCACAGGGTAAAATAATATTGAAAACAAATACAATAAAAAAACACTCCATAACGGAGTGTTTTTTTATTGTATTTGTTTTGTTTCATCTGTAAATGAAGCTGAATTTGTTCTTCTGATGCGGAGTGAGGAATCTCAATACCGGAAGCCTTAAATATATACCCAGTTGTTTTATATTTGTATTCAAATCTAATTATAAGCCTGTATGCCCTTTTTTATAGAAGTAATTTTACCATTATCTCTGCCTAAACCTTTTACCTATGCCATAAACGAGGCTGAGTATGGTTTTATTAAAAAAGGGATGCGTGTGGCGATTCCGTTTGGACGTAATAAGATTTATACCGGACTGGTGACCGACCTACACCAAAATCCGCCACAGTTATATCAGGCAAAAGAAATCCACCAGATACTGGATGATTTTCCTATTGTTACCGAAACCCAGCTAAAGCACTGGGACTGGATAGCTTCTTACTACATGTGCAATATAGGTGATGTATATAAGTCGGCTATGCCAAGCGGTTTCCTTTTGGAGAGTGAAACGCTTATTACTTCTAAAAAAGATTTTGATGTTAGTGATACCCAACTTTCTGACGACGAATACCTGGTGTATGAAGCGCTGCAAAAACAATCGGCATTAAAAGTGCAGGAGGTGTCGGCTATCCTTAATAAAAAAACAACGCTTCCGGTAATCAATAAGCTGATTGCTAAAAATGCTATTTCACTACAGGAAGAGATCAACGAAAAGTACAAGCCTAAAACCATCCGCTATATCAGGATGCCACAGGAACTTTTGCAGCAGGATCAGTTAAGCGGACTGATGGAGTTGTTGTCGCGTTCCCAAAAACAAAGGGATGCTGTGATGTATTACTTCCAGTTGCAGGCAAGAGATAAAAAACCGATAAGCAAAAAACAGTTTACCGAGGAGTCGGGTACATCGGTAGCAGTAATAAAATCATTGGTTGATAAAGGTGTTTTTGAGGAATATATTCTTGAAGAAGACCGTATTCAGTTTGAGAAAGACGATAATTCGGGCTTTCAGCTGAGTGACAGGCAACAGGAAGCTTTTGAGTTGGTTAAACAAAGTTTTGATACCTATAAGGTAACATTGCTGCATGGTATCACCTCCAGCGGTAAAACTGAAATATATATTAAACTCATTGAAGAGTTTATAAAAAGCGGTAAGCAGGTGTTGTATCTGTTACCCGAAATTGCACTTACAACCCAGCTGGTAGTAAGGCTAACAGCTTACTTTGGTAATCAGGTAGCGGTATTTCATTCCAAATACTCCAATAACGAACGTATAGAAACCTGGCAACAGGTGCTTGAAGATTCTGAGAAAGCCCGTGTAATAATAGGTGCGAGATCGGCCTTATTCCTGCCGTTTAATGACCTTGGGCTTATAGTGATAGATGAGGAGCATGAGCAAACGTTTAAACAACAGGATCCGGCACCGCGCTATCATGCTCGCGATGCTGCTATCATGCTTGCAGGTATGTATGATGCTAAAGTGTTGCTGGGTTCGGCTACTCCCGGTATAGAAACCTATTACAATGCCACTGGAGGTAAGTATGGTTATGTACAGCTAACCGAACGTTACGGTAAAGTGTTACCGCCCGAAATAGTTTTGGTAGATATTAAGGATAAGTACAAACGTAAGCGCATGACGGGGCATTTTAGTGATACCCTTAATGAGGCTATTGCCGAAGCACTTAGTGAGGGCAGGCAGGTTATACTTTTCCAGAACAGGAGGGGGTATTCCCCGTGGGTGGAATGTATGACATGCGGACACGTACCGCAATGCCCCCAGTGTGATGTGAGTTTAACCTACTATAAGTTTAAAAACCAGTTGCGTTGCCATTACTGCGGTTATAATATTGCTAACCCTACACACTGCCATCAGTGCCATTCAACAGATTTGTCTACTAAAGGTTTCGGTACAGAGCAGATTGAAATGGAGCTGAAAGGTTTATTCCCTACAAAAAATATATGGCGAATGGATCAGGATACGACGCGTGGTAAATTTGGTTATGAAAAAATAATAGATGCCTTTAAGAACAGGGAGATAGATATACTGGTGGGTACCCAAATGCTTGCTAAAGGACTTCACTTTGATAATGTAAGCCTTGTAGGGATACTAAATGCTGATAATATGCTGTATCAGCCTGACTTCCGTGCATTTGAAAGAGCTTACCAGATGATGGTACAGGTTGCCGGCAGGGCAGGGCGTAAGGATGTAAGGGGAAAGGTGCTTATACAAACCTATAATCCGTTGCATAATATAATTCAGCAGGTAACAAATAATGATTACCCTGCCATGTATAAAGAGCAGGTGTATGAAAGGCATAACTTTAAATATCCGCCGTTTTACAGGTTAATAAGGTTAACCTTAAAGCAAAGGGATTATGAAAAATTAAAAAATGGGGCATTGTGGCTGTATAATGTATTGTCGCAAAACCTTAATATCCCGGTATTGGGGCCCGAGGAGCCTGCTATAAGCAGAATAAGGAATGAGTATATACGTACTATAATGATAAAATTGCCACAGGGTAATTCAATTGGGGGCACCAAAAGAGCAATAGTAAAAATCCTGGACAGTTTTGACGCAATACCTCAGTATAAATCAATAAGGGTTTCGGTTAACGTAGATCCTTATTAAGAAGAAGCCTTGTTAAGGGCTTTAGCCAGTTCTTCTTTTTTATTCCTGCTTAGTGGTATTTTCACAGGGCCTATTTCGGCAAATTTACTGTTAAAGCGTTCTACACGGTCAATGTTTATAATGAATGACTTGTGTACACGCATAAACTTGTCGTCAGGCAGTTCGTTTTCAAAAGATTTCATGGTCGATAGTACAAGGTGGTTTTCCTCTTCGGTAATAATCTTTACATAGTCACCATAGGCTTCAATCCATTTAATTTTGGAAATAAATATCTTGAAGTTTTTAAGGTTACTTTTAATAAAGATAAACTCCCCGTCGTCTTCCGTGTTTTCTTTTTTAAGGCTTTGCAGGTCGAGTGCTTTTTGTACTGCCTTATTAAAACGGTCTTTGGTTATGGGTTTATGCAAATAATCGATAGCAGCATAGTCGAAAGCCTTAAGGGCATAGTCTGACTTGGAGGACACCACAATAATCTGCGGTCTTTTTTTAAGTCCGTCCAGCAAATCAAACCCGCTTTGTACCGGCATTTCAATGTCCAGGAACAAAAGGTCAACAGGCTTGGTTAGAATACAATTCCGTGTTTCCGATGCATTAGAGAAATCACCTACCAGGTTAAGATCCGGGTGATCGTTTACGAGCTTGGCAATCGTGATCCTATGAATTGTGCTATCGTCAACAACAACACAGTTTAGTTTCATGATTCAATTAGGTTTGTAACGTTTAGCAATGTTTTTTGGTTTTTTAGTTTGGATAAATACAAATATAGATAAAAAATCTACTTTTTAACTTTTAAAAAACTAATTTTTGTGCTTGCAGGATAAATATTATTGACTAAATTTGCACCCAATTTTATAACATACTAATATATTGTATTATGAATCATTATGAAACTGTTTTCATCTTGAATCCCGTTTTATCTGAAACTCAGGTAAAGGAAACAGTAAGTAAGTTCGAAGATTATCTTACTTCTAAAGGGGCCGAGATCGTAGCAAAAGAAGACTGGGGTCTTAAAAAATTAGCTTACGAAATTCAACACAAGAAAAGTGGTTTTTACCACCTGCTTGAGTTCAAAGCATCAGGAGATATCTTAATCGGTCTTGAGACTGAGTACAGACGTGACGAGAGAATCATGCGTTTCCTTACTGTAGCTTTAGACAAGCACGCTATTTCATGGGCAGAAAGAAGAAGAGAGAAACTAAAAACTAAAGCAAACTAATTATGTCAAGTATAGAACAGTCAGCTAAGGGAAAAAAAGACGGAGATATCAGATATCTAACGCCTTTAAACATAGAGACGAACAAGACTAAAAAGTATTGCCGTTTCAAAAAATCAGGAATCAAATATATTGATTATAAAGATCCTGACTTTTTATTGAAATTCGTTAACGAGCAAGGTAAAATTCTTCCTCGCCGTTTAACAGGTACTTCTTTAAAATACCAAAGAAAAGTGTCTGTTGCAGTTAAAAGAGCACGTCATTTAGCATTAATGCCATATGTGGCTGATTTATTAAAATAAAAAAGAGGCAGTATTATGGAACTTATACTTAAACAAGACGTACAAAACTTAGGTTTTAAAGATGATGTTGTAACAGTTAAGCCAGGATATGGTCGTAACTATTTAATACCTCAAGGTTTTGCAATTGTTGCAACTCCTACAGCTAAAAAAGTTTTAGCTGAGAACCTAAAACAAAGAGCATTTAAAGAGCAAAAATTAGTAGACGACGCTAAGAAAATCGCTGAGGCTATTAAAGCTCTTGAGATAAAAATTACTGCTAAAGCAGGTGGTGAGAAACTATTTGGTTCTGTAACCAATGCAGATATCGCTGAAGCTTTAGAGAAAAACGGTCAGGCTATTGAGAAGAAATTCATCAACAGTGGTATCGTTAAGCGTGTAGGTAAATACACTGCATCTGTAAGATTACACAGAGAAGTAATTATTGAGCTTCCTTACGAAATCGTAGCTGAGGTACAATAATTATTAAAATTATACCTAAAGCCTTCCGGTAACGGAAGGCTTTTTTTTTACATTTAAAAAAGGACTATGAAATATATTAGGTTAACTAAAGAACAACTGGAAGAGTTACACGAAGAATTTGCAAACTTTTTGGCTTCACAGCAAATCGACAAGGCTGAGTGGGATCAGATAAAAGCAGAAAAGCCTGAAGTTGCAGAGCAGGAACTGGATATTTTTTCAGATCTTGTTTGGGAAGGTGTACTTACCCAAACAGAATATATGGAACATTACTCTAAAAACCACATTTTTTTATTTAAGTTGGGTAAGGAGGAAATGGAAAGCATAGTAATACACTCACACGTGGCGCACGCTGATTTTTTAACCGAAGGCGGACTACAATGGCTTAATGAGAACCTGTTTTCAAAAGAGGTAGAAATTAAACGTGGTAAAAAACCTTTTGGTGACGACAGAAACGCAGAGGTGTTTGATATACTTAAGCAAGGTGCTATTTTAACGAATGGTGACCTGTATAAGCAATTTGAAGATATGTTTTAAGAAATCGCCCTCAGGGCGATTTTTTGTTTTTATAAATGTCATGAAGCGCTTTTTGATTGCTAATTCTCAAATTAGCATACATAAACATTTTCCGTTATTTAAAAGTTGGCTAAATTAGCACTGTAAACTAACTTTTTATTCAATGGATATCCTTCAGACTATTCAGGCGCTTAGGGAAGAGCTTAATCAACACAATTACAACTATTACGTACTCGACAACCCAACCATTACTGATTTTGAGTTTGATATAAAACTTAAAGAATTACAGGAACTGGAAGCTAAACATCCTGAATATTTTGACGAAAATTCGCCTACGCAACGTGTGGGAGGAAGTGTTACCAAAAATTTTGAGACCATACAGCACGAACACCGCATGTACTCGCTTGATAATTCATACTCCAAAGAAGAGTTATTAGAGTGGGAAAAGCGCGTGCAACGAGGGCTGGGTACTGCAGATGTGCAGTATACCTGTGAGCTTAAGTATGACGGGGCATCCATAAGTATAACCTATGAAAACGGAAGACTGTTAAGGGCTGTAACCCGTGGCGATGGTTTTCAGGGGGATGATGTGACTAATAATATACGAACCATACGTGCTGTGCCTATTAAGCTGAAGGGTGATTATCCTGAAAAGTTTGATATTAGGGGAGAAATTATACTTCCGTTGGAGGGGTTTGCCAAAATGAATCAGGATTTGATTGAAATAGGCGAAACACCTTATGCAAATCCTCGTAACACAGCATCGGGTAGTTTAAAGCTACAGGACAGTGCCGAAGTGGCAAGGCGTCCGTTAGACTGTCTTCTGTATTCCATAATTGGTAGTAACCTGCCTGTTGCAACTCAGTTTGAAGGACTTGAAAGCGCCCGTAAGTGGGGGTTTAAAGTACCAAAGGAAGCTAAACTTGCTCAAAATATTGACGAGGTAATGACCTTTATTGATTATTGGGATGAACACCGCCATGAGCTTCCTTATGAGACCGATGGTGTAGTTGTAAAAGTAAACAGTATATACCAACAGGAAGAGCTGGGGTATACGGCAAAATCACCTCGATGGGCTGTTGCTTATAAGTTTAAGGCAGAACAGGTAGCTACCAGGTTAAATTCCATTTCCTATCAGGTAGGGCGCACGGGGGCTATTACTCCGGTGGCAAACTTAGAGCCGGTACAGCTAGCCGGTACTACCGTAAAACGAGCCTCATTACACAATGCCGACCAGATTGAGAAACTGGATGTGCGTGTGGGAGACGAAGTGTTTGTGGAAAAAGGAGGTGAGATTATTCCTAAAATTATAGCAGCCGATTTTACAAAACGACCGGAGGATTTACAGCCTACGGTTTATATAACCCATTGCCCGGAGTGCGATACACCATTGGAACGCAAAGAGGGCGAAGCACAGCATTATTGTCCTAATTTTTATGGTTGCCCTCCGCAAATTATAGGTAGGGTACAGCATTATATTTCGCGTAAGGCTATGGATATTGAAGGTCTTGGGGGAGAGACGGTTGCCTTACTGTACAATGCAGGGCTTATTGAAAACTATGCCGACCTGTACGATCTTAAAAAAGAACAGATTGTCCCATTGGAGCGTATGGCAGATAAATCGGCAGAGAACCTTATTAACGGAATAGAGAAGTCTAAAGAGATTCCGTTTGAGCGAGTGTTGTATGCACTGGGTATCCGTTATGTAGGGGAAACCGTGGCTAAAAAACTGGCAAAACATTATAAAACTATCGATAATCTGGCAACAGCATCGTTAACCGATCTTATTCTGGTAGATGAAATTGGCGAGAAAATAGCGCAAAGTGTAGTTGATTTCTTTGCTAATGCAGAGAATGTAAGGTTAATTGAACGCTTAAAAGGTTATGGCGTTCATCTGGAAGCTGTAGCTAAAGAAGATACATCGGTAAGTGATAAACTGTCGGGTAAAACATTGGTCGTTTCGGGTGTGTTTGAGAAGTTTTCCCGCGACGAACTCAAAAAGGCTATTGAAGACAATGGCGGCAAGGTGGGGAGTTCTATTTCATCTAAAACCGATTATGTAGTCGCCGGAGATAATATGGGGCCTGCTAAGCTGGAAAAAGCCAATAAGTTGGGAGTAGCCATAATAAGTGAAGACGATTTTATAGAGCTTGTAAAATAAAAATGAAAGGCGCTGAGTTATATATTCAGCGCCTTTTTTAACCTTGCCTTTTATGAGAAAATTTATCCTTGTTTTTTTTATAATAACTGCTTGTAATTGTGAACTGACTTTTGCTCAGGATGATGTGTCAACTACTGAATTTAATAAAGCAAGACGTTTAAAATATAAGAAGTCACTTGATAGTATTAATAAGGATTTACAGTGGAGAGAGATTAGGGATGGACTTTATATTAACAGAAAAGGTGATATAGGGTTTGTGGGGAAAGAACTCATGTTTGAAGCGAGTGTTACGATTTATCAAACCATATTTAGGGATGGTGAGGAAACACCTCTAAAAGCAGTAGTAGATACTCTAACCTTTAGGAAGCTGGGAGGTTCTGGCTTTGGAGCCTATTACAAAGACAAAAATCGTATTTATCATACGTTTGCTACTACAAGTGGTTCTAACCTTTCTTATTATAATGCAGCAGATATCAAAACCTTTAAGGTTTTAAATAATTCTTATGCTACAGATAAAAGTCATGTATATCACATGCGCTTTGGTTTAATGAAAGAGGCAGATGTGGCGACTTTCAAATCTCTTTTGTATAAAGGTTCTTATTATGCTGTAGATGATAATTATTACTATAATGAACAGCGTTTTTTAAGGAGTGATCAATTAAGTGAGTCCGAAATGAATGAGGTTATCAGTTTACTGGATAAATTATAGATTTATGAGAAAAATATTCTTTTTACTAGTCTTTATTACTGCTTTTGGATGTAACTCAACTGGGGTATGCAAAGAAGAAGAACAGCTTGTAGATAACGATACAGTTAATAAAATTTCTCCTGAACTGGTAGAAAGGAAAATGCAGGCAGATAGTATAAATCAGGTGTTAAAATGGAAAGAAATAGCCGTTGGTTTGTATGTCAATAAGGATGGAGAGATTGGTATATTGTCATTTAGATTGTTAGATCCGCCTGATTATGGCTATGTGTATTATCAGACTTGTTTTAGCGATGAAAATCAAACTCCGTTAAACTCGGTTATCGACTTGAAAACATTCAGGCTATTGGCAGGAGGAGGCTTTGGTGCTTATTATCAAGATAAAGGACATGTTTATCATAGTTTTGGTACTACGGGAGGTTCAAATTTCTCTGTACAGGATGAAGCAGATGTGAACACTTTTGAGATTTTAAACGACTGCTACGCTAAAGATAAAAACCATGTGTATGAAATGCGTTTTGGACTTATAAAAGTTGCAGATGCTAAAACTTTTAAGGTTTTAGATAATGATACCGAAGGAGAAGGCTGTTATGCTAAAGATAAAAATAACTACTACAGGGGTAGCTATGTTTTACAGCAAAACGATTTAAATACTCCGGAAGTGAAACGGGTTATAGATTTACTTAATACGCAGTGAGTTTAGTTTTTAAGTAAACTTTTTTGTTTTAGGATTTCAAAGCCTCTGGGCTCTATGCCGTTTATGTTTTCACTATCATTTTCATTTACCTTATTACGGAAACTGATTTTTATCCCTTTTTCATACTTTTCCACAGATTCGATTTTAGAAAAAGGTATTTTGTATTGTATGCCTAAGTCTATTCGGTAGTATATATTAAGTATAAAGAACAATAATACAGCTATAGCTATCATAACAGAAGCCATAATGATGGAGTCTGTAAAGATTGAAAAGGCTATAAGGATAACAGGTATAAAGCCTTTGTTTCTGTTTTTTATACGGGTTAGGTTATTGATTTTGGTAGAACTGTCTTTTTCTTTAAGTTCGCGGGCTTCCTGCCAGTTTCCGCTATTGGTTAGGTACAGGTTTTCGTCGTCTATATTTACATAGCCTGTACCATACTTAAAATACTGCTTTTCCATAATATGGTTAGTTCGTATATGACAATATTAGTACTTTATTCTTTAATAGCCAAAGCTGGGTATTTCTGTTGTGGTTATAGAACAGGTCGGGGTGTCCGCTGTAATTTTCGGGAGAACTGTTCAGTTCGTTTTTAATGCTTTCGGGTAGCCATTTAAAATCAAAAGCCTCCTTTTTAAAGCCGGGATCATTGTAATCAACGTTATGATACTCTTCCTTAATTCGTTTAAAAATACTGTCGTTGTAGTAAAGTACAGCTTCAAGATAATAGTCGGAAGGACCGGGTACCGTGCCAAAGGAATTGTTGTTAATGGTTAGCTTATACTGAACCGAATCGGGTTGTGCGGGTTTAAAATTGAGTTGCTTTTTTAGCTTGGTAATATCTTTAGATGTAACAGTTTCTGTTTTGTTATCTTTTTCGTTACAAGACGCAATCAGCAATGTGGCTGCTGCAATAGCTATAAGTTTTTTCATAAGTAGGTGTGGTTTAAAGCAAATATACTAAATGCTTACACTACTATTGTTCTTCCGTTAAAGGTTTTAGAGCCGTTTTCAAAATAAAAATCAATTTGCCCAAGGTTTAGTCCGTAACACCCTACCTGATTGATAACCACCTCTTCACCGTCAAGGTTTTTCTCAATGTGAGGTTTGCTTAAAAAAGTATGCGTATGTCCGCCAATAATCAGGTCTATATGCCTCGTTTTTTGAGCCAGTGTAATATCACATACCTTGTCCGGATTATTTCTGTAAGCAAACCCAATGTGTGACAGGCAAATTACAAGGTCGCATTTTTCCTCCTGTTTAAGTGTTTTTGTAATGTTTTTAGCAACTTCAACAGGGTCGTTGTATACGGTTTCCTTGTACAGGCGTTGGTCTACCAGTCCGGCAAGTTCAATACCGAGCCCGAAAACACCAATCTTAATACCGTTTTTTACAAAAACTTTATACGGCTTCACAATACCGTCCAGTAGGGTGTTTTTAAAATCGTAGTTGGCAGATACAAAATCAAACTGTGCATGTGGTAGTTGAGCGTAAAATCCGTCAATACCGTTATCAAAATCATGATTACCTAACGTGGCAAGATCATACTTAAGCATGCTCATCAGTTTAAATTCCAGTTCGCCGCCATAGTAGTTGAAATAAGGCGTACCCTGAAAAATATCTCCGGCATCCAGTAAAAGCACATTTTCATTTTCCTGTCTTATGCTTTCTATTAATGTAGCCCTTCGCGCTACTCCACCCATGTTGGGGTTTCTTGGGTCATCGGCAGGGAAGGGGTCAATATGGCTATGCACATCGTTAGTGTGCAGTATGGTAATTTTTTTGGCAGGTTCGGTAGTAAAACTGCTTAGGGAAAGTCCGCCTAATACTAATGCCGATCCGGCTGCGGTTTTTTGTATAAAATCTCTCCTTTTCATAACTATTCGGTAATTATGCGTTGTGTTGTAATAACGGGTAATGTATCTGTTTCCTTAAAATAATCTATAAGCAGGTTTCTTAGTTTATAGTCCATGTCGTATGTAGCGGTTGATTTTTTAAAAAAATTCATGTTGTCTCCACCGTTATACAGGTAGTCAGACGTAGCTACATAATACGTTTGGCTGTCAACTACAGGTTTGCCTTTAACAGTAATGTTTTTTATGTTGTTATTACTGTCAATATAAACTTGCATTCCGCTAAGCGGATGCGGTTTTTTACCGGCAATTAAATACTGCGCTATTTCCTTTATTTCTGTACCTTTAAGGGCGGCAACGATAAGGCTGTTTTCAAAAGGCATAATCTCATAAGCGGTACGGGTTGTAACGTCACCTTTCGGAATTATCGCACGAATTCCGCCATGATTAAGCAGGCAAACGTCTAAATGTTTATTTTCGCGTTGTTGTAACAGTTTATCGGCTTTTTCAAAAGTAACATCGGCCAGCAGGTTACCTATTGTGGTTTGCCATTTGCCCTGGCTCTTATCTAAGGTTTCGGGACAGTAAGCTAAAACGCTGTCCAGATCCTTGTTTATATGGTTGCGATAGGGCGCTATAAAAGCCTCGATTTTAGAGTCGTCTTTATAGTCTGAAGTGATGCTTATTTTTTTACCTTCAATCTTACTATTATAAAGCTTATTGCTGCTGCATGACAGTAGGGAAGAGAAAGTTAAAAATAAAACAAACCAGCCTGCAGGTGTGTTATACTTTTTATGGAATGCCATTGTACTGATAGTTATTTAAATTAATTTTGCACTCAACAAGTAAAGGTACTATGTTTTTAAAGTTTATTAAGGGCCTTGGGTTAAAAAAAAACATTAAGAAATGTTTAGCTCAATATAAACCTACAGGTATGCCTCAAAGGGTAGTTAAAGTAGGATTGTTAATGGATGAGGCTCTGTTTACGGGTAAAAAAAATGCTTTATCCGAAATCACCAGATATGGTATAAAAGAAGAAAACATAAGTCTGCTTGTTTACAGTAAGGGAGTATCTCCAAAAAACGAAGCACAAATGGAATACAGGGCATATTCCCGAAAGTTTGTTTCGGCAGGAGGGAACTTTGTAAAAGAACCTGTCGCCTCTTTCGTGTCTGCTCCGTTTGATTTGCTTATAAACTACTATAATGCAGATAACCCATTACTGATGCTTGCTACACTTGAGTCTCAGGCAAAATTTAAAGTAGGGTTGGCCAGTGCCGACTCAAGGCTTAACGATTTTACCATTGCAGTAGAACCTGCAAAGTACAAGGAGTATATGGCCGAACTTTTTAAATATTTAAAAATACTAAACATAATATAAACTATGCAGTCATTAACAGGTACGGGTGTTGCACTTGTAACCCCATTTAAAAAAGATTTTTCAGTTGATACCGATGCGCTTACGAAAATTGTGAACTATCAGGTGGATAACGGTATAAATTACCTTGTTGTTCTTGGTACAACGGCCGAATCAGCTACTTTAAACAAGGACGAAAAGGAACTTGTTATAAAGACTGTTATAGAGGCTAATGCAGGTAGGTTGCCTTTAGTGCTTGGCGTGGGAGGAAACAATACACACGAAGTTACTGAAGAGCTAAAAAGCCGTGATCTAAGTGCTTTTACAGCAATACTATCGGTTTCACCATATTACAATAAACCTACTCAGGAAGGAATTTATCAGCATTTTAAAGCAGTAGCTCAAGCTTCTCCAATACCTGTAATACTATATAATGTACCGGGAAGAACAGCAAGTAACATGCTTCCGGCAACGGTAATACGCCTTGCTAACGATTTTGAAAATATTGTTGCTATTAAAGAAGCAGCAGGCGACATCGTGCAGGCAATGCGACTTATTCAGGGTGCGCCAAAAGGTTTCCTTGTAATATCGGGTGACGATATGATTACACTTCCTATGGTTCTTGCCGGTGGCGCAGGTGTAATATCTGTAATAGGTGAAGGTTTCCCTAAACAGTTTTCTAAAATGGTTCAGCTTGGACTGGAGAAAAAAGCAGATGAGGCTTATGAGTTACACTATCTTCTTGCCGATTCTATCGATATGATTTTTGAGCAGGGTAACCCGGCAGGTATAAAACACATATTTAAAGCACTTGGGCTTTGTGAAGATGTAGTAAGGCTTCCGCTTGTAAACGTTAACGAAGATTTAGCAGGAAGGCTTAATGCTTTTGTTGAGAAAATTCGTTAAATTAGTGGTGTAAACCATTAAAACGAAGAGCCATGTTATCTGATGCAATGCAGTCTGCACTTAACGAGCAGATAAAAGTTGAGGCAGAATCTTCCCAAATTTACCTGGCCATGGCATCGTGGGCAGAAGTAAAAGGGTTTGAAGGTATAGCCACATTTATGTTTAAGCAGTCTGACGAAGAAAGGGCACACATGCTTAAGCTTGTAAAATATGTAAACCAAAGGGGAGGACATGCAATTATATCATCGCTGGATGAACCTAAGCTTGATTACACCTCATTTAAAACACTGTTTACCCAGTTGTATAACCATGAGGTAAAGGTTTCGGCCAGTATTAACAAGCTGGTAGATATTGCGCTAACCGGAAAAGATTATGCTACACATAACTTCCTGCAATGGTATGTTTCCGAACAAATTGAGGAGGAAGCGACCGCAAAAGCGATACTGGATAAAATAGATTTAATAGGTAACGATAAAGGAGGACTGTATCTTTTTGATAACGATATGAAGGTTTTTTCTTCTTCAGGCCACAATATTGTACAATAAAACATCATAATTATAGTTTAAAGAGATGCCTGTGGGCATCTTTTTTTATGGGGTTTAAGCATTGTAAAAAAAGATTTTGTATTCCATAATTATTAACTAAATTTGCAGTTGCTTTAGAAAACTGCGGCCGGGCATCGGCGTAAACAAAAAAATATGAGCAAATACTTTTATTTACTATTACTTGCGGTACTTTTTTCCTCATGTAATGAATACCAAAAGGCACTTAAATCTGATGACGTTAAGTATCAGTATGATGTTGCGGTAAAATTATATGAAGAAGGAAAATACAACAAGGTCATAACATTAGCAGAAAAACTTAAACCTGTTTTAAAAGGAAAGCCATCTGCACAAAAGCTGTTTTATGTTTATGCCAAGTCAATGTATTTTAAAAAGCAATACTATAATGCAGCTTACGAATTTGGTAGCTTTGTAAATACCTACCCGAAGAGTGATGTGAAAGAGGAAGCTGCGTTTTTAGCAGCAAAAAGCCGATATATGCTATCACCGGTTTATTCTAAAGACCAGGCCGATACTTATGTGGCAGTTTCTGCTTTACAGAGTTTTATTGATACTTATCCTGATTCCCAATATATGGACGAAGCTAACCAGTTAGCGAAAGAACTAAGGGAAAAACTGGAGAAAAAAGCATTTGAGATTGCTAAGCAATATCATTTAACGGCAGACTTTTTTGGGGACTATGCGGCAGCAATCAAAACCTTTGATAACTTTTTGATTGATTTTCCGGGTACAAAATTAAAAGAGGATGCCCTTTACTATAAATTTGATTCTTCATACAGGCTTGCTATGAACAGTATTGCCAGTAAGAAACAAGAGCGTTTAGAAGAT
The DNA here is from genome assembly GCF_000769915.1 of Flavobacterium beibuense F44-8. GTDB lineage: Bacteria > Bacteroidota > Bacteroidia > Flavobacteriales > Flavobacteriaceae > Flavobacterium > Flavobacterium beibuense. Next base: position 89,704 of record NZ_JRLV01000007.1, on the reverse strand, counting down.
GCTATATCTAACTACAAAGCGCTGGTTAAATTTAATGGTGAAACTAAATACAGAAAAGAGGTAGACGAAATGTTTGCATCTATTGAAACCGAATTACAAAAATTTTCTAAATAAGAACGAGTGATGGATTTAAAGAAGACAACTGCTCCGGTAAACACTGTTACCTACAACAGAACCAAAATTGAAGAGCCTACAGGTAACATCTACGAAGCTATTACTATTATAGCTAAGAGAGCAAGCCAGATCAATACAGAGATCAAAAAAGAACTTATTGAGAAGCTTGAGGAGTTTGCTACTTACAATGACAGTCTTGAAGAGATCTTTGAAAATAAAGAGCAGATAGAAGTGTCTAAGTTTTACGAAAAGCTTCCTAAGCCTCACGCACTGGCTGTACAGGAATGGTTTGAAGAAAAAGTAGCTTACAGGGAATCAAACAAATAATTTACCATGTCTGTTTTACGCGGTAAAAAAATATTACTGGGAATCTCAGGAGGGATTGCCGCATATAAAACAGCCTCACTGGTAAGGTTACTTATAAAAGCAGGTGCCGATGTACGTGTTGTCATGACACCTGCTTCTAAAGACTTTGTTACTCCGCTAACACTTTCCACATTATCTAAAAACCCGGTTCATTCTACTTTCTATGACGAAGAGGATGAAAATGCGGTTTGGAACAATCACGTAGAACTGGGCCTTTGGGCCGATTTGTTTTTAATAGCCCCGGCTACTGCAAATACCATGGCAAAAATGGTGTCGGGCAACAGTGATAACCTTCTTATAGCAACCTATTTATCGGCAAAATGCCCGGTGTATTTCGCTCCGGCAATGGATCTTGATATGTATAAGCATCCCTCTACGCTATCCAGCTTTAAATCCCTGCAGGAATTTGGTAACATTATGATACCTGCCGAATCGGGCGAGCTTGCAAGCGGACTTTCGGGCGAGGGGCGTATGGCAGAACCCGAAAATATAGTAACCTTTATAGAGAAGGATATAGAGGGAAAACTTCCGCTACGTGGAAAAAAAATACTTATTACAGCAGGGCCAACATACGAAGCTATAGATCCTGTACGTTTTATAGGCAATCATTCTTCCGGTAAAATGGGGTTTGATATTGCCCATGCCGCCGCAAAAGAAGGGGCAGAGGTAATACTGGTAAGCGGTCCTACGCATTTAAAAATACAGGGTGACGGTATAACACTTGTTCCGGTTGTTTCGGGAAAAGATATGTATACCGCATGCCACGAGTATTTTGACGGTGTAGATGTGGCTGTGGCAGCTGCGGCTGTGGCTGATTACAGACCCAAAACGGTTGCCAGCCAAAAAATAAAGAAGAACGACGATAATTTAGTGCTGGAGCTCGAAAAGACAACAGATATACTGGCATCACTCGGAGAAAAGAAAAAACATCAGTATCTGATAGGTTTTGCACTCGAAACTGAAAATGAAATTGAGCACGCCAAGCAAAAGATTAAGAAAAAAAACTTAGATTTGATTGTATTAAACTCTCTTAATGATGAGGGAGCAGGTTTTGGTAAACCAACAAATAAGGTTACCTTTATCGATGCACAGTTTAATATAGAGCCACAGGAGCTTAAATCTAAAGAACAGGTGGCGCAGGATATAGTTAACAAAATTAAAACCAGGTACAATGTATAGATATTTAGGATTATTGTTGCTGTTATTATCTTTTTCTGTAAAAGGGCAGGAACTTAATGCAACGGTTCAGGTGAATTACAGCCAGATTACCGATGCCAATACCCAAATATTTAAAACACTTGAAACTTCGGTTACCGAATTTGTAAACAATACCCGTTTTACCAGCAGGAATTTTGAACGTAATGAGCGTATTGACTGTGTGTTTTTTATAAACATTACAGCTTACCAGTCCAATAGTTTTGATGCTACATTACAGGTACAGTCATCAAGACCAATTTTTAATTCATCTTACCTTTCTCCTGTACTTAACTTTAACGACAAGAATTTTGGATTCTCTTATACCGAGTTCCAAAATATGGTATACAACCCTGAAAGTTATACATCAAACCTTATAAGTGTTATATCGTTTTATGCTAATATGATTATTGGTATGGATGCCGATACTTATGAGTTTGAAGGCGGCACACCATACTATGATGTGGCACTACGTATCGCTTCGGCAGCACAGCAAAGCGGTTATAAAGGTTGGAGTCAGCAGGATGGTAACCAAAACAGGTACTTTTTAATAAACGATATACTGTCTAACACCTACAGGGATTTTAGACAGGCACTATATGACTATCACCGTTTAGGTATGGACATTATGGCCGATAACAGTAAGGAAGGTAAAGAAAAGATTATTGAAGCAATCAATACACTTTCAAAAGTGAATAGGGCAAGACCAAATGCTTTTTTAACCCGTGTTTTCTTTGATGCCAAGTCAGACGAGGTAGTATCAATCTTCTCTGCCGGTCCTATGGTAACCCTTACAGACCTTGTAGATACACTAAATAAAATTTCTCCGCTTAATTCTGCTAAATGGAGTACTATTAAATAGTACATTTGTGTAAGCAAAACACAGCCGCCGTTTAATATGCTACAATCATTATCTATTAAAAACTTTGCTCTTATTGAGCATCTTGATATCGAGTTTTCCAATAAACTATCTGTAATCACAGGAGAGACAGGAGCCGGTAAATCTATTATTTTAGGTGCACTTGGTTTAATATTGGGTAAACGCGCCGATTTGACATCGCTTAAGGATAAAGAACAAAAATGTGTGGTAGAAGCACATTTTAAAATAAGCGGTTACAATCTTCAGGAATTTTTTAAGGAAAACGATCTCGATTATGAGGATGTTACTATAATTAGAAGGGAAATACTCCCTTCGGGTAAATCGCGCGCTTTTGTGAATGATAGTCCGGTTAATCTGCAGGAGTTGCAGGGGCTGGGTGATTTCCTTATCGATATACATTCACAGCAGCAAACCCGTGAACTGTCGGACGAGCAGTACCAGCTTCAAATACTGGATGCTATTGGTAAAAATGCCCAGCACCTGGCAGTATACAAAAAACAGCTTTCGGCAGTAAGACAGGCGCAAAGCGGACTCAAAAAAGCCAAGGAAGAAAAAGAAGCTCTTGCTAAGGAAGCCGACTATAATACATTTCTGCTTAATGAGCTTCTTGAGGCTAACCTTAAAGAAGGGGAGCAGGCGGAGCTGGAAGCTGAACTGGAAAAGCTAAGCAATGTAGAGTTTTTAAAGGAGTCACTTTCTAAAGTGCTTTCCATTGCTAATGAAGAGCAAATGGGAGCATTGCAAAACCTGAAAGAGATTAAAAACGCCCTGCAAAAAATAAGCGGTATCAGTAAGCAATACAATGATTTTCACGAACGTATTTCGAGTCTGCTTATAGAGTTTGATGATATAAACAACGAGGTGTCTCAGGATGCAGAAAATCTGGCAGATGACCCTCAGCAACTGGAACTGGTAAACCAGAAATTACAGTTAATATACAGCCTGCAAAAAAAGCATAATGTAGCTACGGTAGAAGAGCTTATTGCTATTCGTGAAGATCTGGACGGCAAAGTGCTTAAGGGCGATGAGCTGGACGAGTCTATCAACAGGCTTGAAGCTGAACTTGAAAAAGCAAAAGCCGATGCCGATGCTACGGCGCTTATAATTTTTGAAAACAGGCAAAAAGCCATACCTGTGCTAACCGACAGGGTTATGGCGATACTGGCACAACTTGGTATGCCAAATGCACGCTTTAATTTTGATATTATTCATAAGGATACTTATCAGCCAAATGGTAAGGATGAAATAAACCTGCTGTTCTCAGCTAATAAGGGTACTGATTTCGGATTGCTTAAAAAGGTAGCATCGGGAGGGGAAATGTCTAGAATTATGCTTGCGGTAAAAGCCGTACTGGCCGATTATTCTCAGCTACCAACAATAATTTTTGATGAGATTGATACCGGAGTTTCGGGTGAGGTAGCTAATAAAATGGGTGATATTATGAAGGTAATGAGTAGTGACATGCAGGTGTTTGCCATTACCCACCTGCCTCAAATTGCCGGAAAAGGTGCTCAGCATTATAAAGTATTTAAAAGTATACAGGGAGATACCACAGTATCTGAACTTAAGCTTTTATCTGAGGATGAAAGGATTAGGGAGATTGCCGAAATGCTTTCGGGTAAAGATATTACCGATTCGGCTCTTAACCACGCCAGAGCGTTGCTCAACTGAAAAAACAGGTTATATTTGTAGTGAAATAATTGCATTTGATAAAAAATACTTGAGGGTATGATTATAGAACCAAGAATGAGAGGATTTATTTGCTTAACTGCCCACCCAACGGGAGCTGAGCAAAACGTAAAAAATCAAATTGAATATGTAAAGTCTAAAGGAGCCATAAACGGTGCTAAAAAAGTACTTGTTATTGGTGCTTCTACCGGATTTGGACTTTCATCAAGAATTACCAGCGCATTTGGTAGTGATGCATCTACAATAGGTGTGTTCTTTGAAAAAGCACCAAGCGAAGGTAAACCGGGATCACCGGGATGGTATAATTCGGCAGCTTTTGAAAAAGAAGCTCACAAAGCCGGTTTATATGCTAAAAGCATTAACGGTGATGCTTTCTCAAACGAAATTAAAAAACAGACAATAGATCTTATTAAGAAAGATTTAGGACAGGTAGACTTAATCATCTACAGTCTTGCTTCTCCGGTACGTACTCATCCTGATACTGGTGTAACTCACCGTAGCGTACTTAAGCCTATTGGCGGAGTATTTAGTAATAAAACGGTAGACTTCCATACCGGTAAGGTTTCAGAAATTTCTATCGAACCATGTAAGGATGATGATATTGAAAATACTGTAACCGTAATGGGTGGTGAAGACTGGGCTATGTGGATGAAAGCGCTTAAAGAAGCCGGCGCACTTGCCGAAGGCGCACTTACAGTAGCTTACTCTTACATAGGGCCTGCACTTACCGAGCCGGTTTACAGAAAAGGGACTATTGGTCGTGCTAAAGACCATCTTGAAGCTACAGCATTCGAAATTTCAGATGCGCTTAAAGATATCAACGGTAAAGCATTTGTATCGGTAAATAAAGCATTGGTAACTCAGGCGAGTTCGGCTATACCGGTAATTCCGTTATACATTTCGCTGCTTTACAAAACCATGAAAGAAGCAGGTCTTCACGAAGGTACTGTAGAGCAAATGCAGCGTTTATATGCCGAAAGACTTTACACGGGTGGTGATATCCCTGTAGATGAAAAAGGACGTATTAGAATAGACGACTGGGAAATGCGTGATGATATTCAGCAAAGGGTTGCCGAACTTTGGGAACAGGCTACAACCGAAAACCTAAATGAAATTGGTGATCTTGAAGGATACAGAAAAGATTTTTACAACCTGTTTGGTTTTGACTACGAAGGAGTAGATTATAAAGCCGATGTAAATGAGGTTGTGCCTATTGAAAGCATACAATAAAGCATATGGGAAACCCTGCAATTTGCAGGGTTTTTTGTTTCTAACCAAAATAATTTAAATTATGAATAATCTGTTAAAAGGTAAAAGAGGTATTATTACCGGAGCTTTGGATAAAAATTCTATTGCTTGGAAAATTGCCGAAAAGGCTCATGAACAGGGAGCAACTTTTGTGTTAACCAACGCTCCTATAGCCATGAGGATGGGAGAAATTAACGAGCTTGCCGAAAAAACCGGTTCGCAAATAATCCCTGCAGATGCTACTAATACTGAGGACTTAGAGAATTTATATATTAAAGCTCAGGAAATATTGGGAGGTAAAATAGATTTTGTACTTCACTCTATAGGTATGAGTGTTAACATTCGTAAAAAGATACCTTATGTAGACTCAAACTATGATTATTTTATGAAAGGTGTAGATGTTTCGGCACTGTCACTGCATAAAATGCTAAGCATTGCTAAACACCTTGATGCTATTAGTGAAGGGGGGAGTGTAGTGGCATTAACCTATATGGCTGCACAAAGAACTTATCCTTTCTATACTGATATGGCAGATATTAAAGCTATGCTCGAATCTATCGCCAGAAGCTTTGGTTACCACTATGGAGTAGAGAAAAAAGTACGTATTAATACTGTATCACAGTCGCCTACAAAAACGACTGCAGGTACCGGTATAAAAGGATTTAACGACTTTTATGACTATGCTGATGCTATTGCTCCGCTGGGTAATGCCGATGCCGAATCGTGTGCTGATTACTGTATAACACTTTTCTCTGATCTTACCAGGATGGTAACCATGCAAAATTTATTTCACGACGGAGGATATTCTTCTACCGGAGTAAGCGCAAAAGTTATGGATATGTTATATCCTGAACAGGAATAATTTTTAATCTTTTATGGTATATTGTACAATAAGTCCCTTCTTGGGACTTTTTTTTATTCATTTTATGACTTTACTTTCATTTTAACAAAAGTGTGTGTTAAAAAATTAACACAAAAACATTATTTAAAAAATAAATAATTAGATAAAAAAGGGATATTGTGTAAAAAATTTAATGAAATGTAACAAAATCAATTTTTTTAATAAAAATGTCACCTATTGTTATATTATCAATTTTTTAGGGTAAAAAATTATAATTTTATTAACAATTAATTAAAACTTGATGTTACATGGAAAAAACTACACAAACTTCCTTTGCAAAAAGGGGTATGAAACTATGGTATTGCCTTGTGTTTTGTATCGCTTTCTTTGCAAAGGGTAATGAAGCATTTGCGCAGGTAAGTGCTTATGTTAAAACCGACCTTACCGGACTTACCTATACCCAAATAGCGGGTGGTACAGTAATTAACACCAATGCCGGGTTAAGTACAGGTATGTCAAACAATCAGGATGATGGTGCCGTTTTGGTCACTCTTCCTTTCTCGTTTACCTACGATGGTAACACCTTTACTCAGGCAACTTTTTGTACCAACGGATGGGTTGGTATGGGAAACCAAATGGGTATCAGTTCATCACAAAGCCGTGGTGCCAGTAACCTTTTTTCTACTACTGCTCCAAGTAACACTTTAGCTGCTTGGTTTGGCGACGGTGGGGCTAACTTCCCAACTGGTGGAGGTAGTATGGTTCACGGTTCCATAGGTACAGATATTTATGCCTTTGAATGGCGTAATGCTGTAGCTAACGGATTTAGTGAAACTAGTTCAAACTATATTAACTACATGGTTGTTATATATGGACCGGCTTCAACAAACCCTGGTAGGGTTGAGTTCTTATATGGTTCTACAACCGGTACTGTTAATACAGGAAGATCTATTGGTATAGAAAACGGAACAGGCGGTACGGGCAATTATCAAAATGCCTTAAACGGTCTTTCTAATTCTACTGCTACAGCAAGTGCATGGCCGGGTAATGGTAATGGTTACAGGTTTGATCCGCCACCACCATGTACAGGTACTCCAACAGGAGGTACAGTAAACGATCCTGTTGTTCGTTATGTATGTCCGGGTGCTACACCTTCAGCTATTTCGGTAACAGGAGCTACTGCTGCTTTACCGGGCATTACTTATCAGTGGCAGGAATCTACAGATGCTGGTGCTAACTGGGCTAACGCTACAGGAGGTACAGGTGCAACTACTGCTACTTTCACTCCGCCAGCTTATGCAGGTGCCGATATTCAGTACCGTTTAAAAGTTACCTGTACAAACAGTGCAGAAGATGCGTATTCTACTGCAGTAACATTAACTCCGCAAATTGCTCCTGCTACACAGGCTTCTGCTTTAGTAACCGGAAATATCGGTTTTAGTTCTATGGCACTTAGCTGGACCAGCGGTGACGGTGGTCGCAGAATGGTTGTAGTAAGTGATACTCCAATTACAGATCCTGCAGATGGTGTAGGTATTGCTGCTTATGCTGCAAACAGTACTTTTGCCGGTGCTGGTCAGCAAATTGTTTATGATGGTACAGGTACATCAGTAACCGTTTCAGGTTTAGCTTGTGGTACTATGTATTATGTAAAAGTATATGAGTACAACCGTTGTGGTTCTGACCCATACAATACTTTAATAAATGTAACTACCGATACTAATGCTTTAACAGTAAACGTACCGGGTGTTGCTGCAGGTTTACCTGTTGCAAATGATTTTACCGATTTTACAGGTTCTAACCTGGGTACTGCTGTACCGGGATGGTTTGAGGCTTCAATTTCTACATCTGCCGGAACAGAGCCTACAAATGCTAATCCTGCCGGATTGACTTCAGACTGGGTAAGTAACACCAACTTAGGTGTTAAAACTGCAAAAATCAATTTATATACTAATACCAGAAACTCTTGGATAATAAGTCCTAAAATTGCACTAACTGTAAATTCAAGACTTAAGTTCAAGGCTGCTATAACTAACTATAATAGTGGTAGTGCAGATCCTGACGGAATGCAGGGTACTGATGATAAAGTTAATGTACTTGTTAGTACTGATTGTGGCGCTACATGGACTTCGCTTTATGTGTTTGAAGCAGCTAATACAGCTACTTTAACAAACTCTCTTACTGATTTCACTTTACCACTTACTGATTTTGTAGGACAAACTATCCAAATAGGTTTCCAGGGTACTGACGGACCGGCAGATAATTCACCTGATTACGATTTCCATATTACAAACATACTTGTAGAGGAAACTCCGTCTTGTGATGTTCCTGTAGTTGCAGCTCCTGCAAGCGTTACTAAAAATGGTGTGTCACTTTCATGGGAAGCTCCAACTGTAGGTATTCCTACAGGTTATGAGTATGCAGTTGTTACAACAGATACAGCTCCGGCTTCAGGTGATATGACTACCGAAACTTCTGTAGATGTTACAGGACTTACACCATCTACAATGTATTATGTATATGTAAGAACACAGTGTACAGATGTTTACAGTGACTGGAGTATAGCTCAGGTATTTACTACTATGTGTGATTACCCTGAAGTACTTACTACAGAAGGTGGTACTGTTTGCGGACAGGGCGAGGCAGAACTTTCTGCAACGACCGAGCTTGATGGTGTGTTAAGCTGGTATGATGCTGCCGAAGGTGGTACTATGTTAGGACAGGGAGTAACATTTACAACTCCTTTAGTTACAGAAACTACTGATTTTTATGTAAGTGCAGGTTCTCCTGTTGCCGATACTGATTTAACCCTTGGTGCTGGTGAAAGTACAAGTTCAAGTGGTGGTAGCTCTCCATACTATCATGGTTGGGGTGGTGTTAAAACACAATATATATTAAGAGCTTCTGATTTACAGGCGGCAGGTTTATTTGCAGGTCCTATTAACTCGGTTGCCTTTACAATTACTTCATTAGGTACTTCTACTTTCAACAATTTTGCTGTAAGTATTGGTACTACAACTCAAAATGAAGCTACAAATACTCATGTAGACGGTTTAACTCAGGTGTATACCAATGCGGCTCAGCCGTTAACAGTTGGTGTAAATACTTATGCGTTTACTACACCGTTTGCTTGGGACGGTACAAGTAACATTGTTGTACAGGTTTGTTACAGTAATGTAAACTTTGGAGGATCATCATCAACAGTATTATATGATAATGCAGGGTATACCGGTACAACTTATACTTATGCAGATAACCAAACTGCAGATGCTGTTTGTGCAGCAACTACAGGAAGTGTAGGTGGTTCTGGTAGTACAACTACCACTGCAAACAGAGCTCAAATGATAATTAATGGTACAGCTATATGTTCAAGCCCAAGAATTGCGGTTACAGCTACTGTGACTGATGCTCCGGATATTATGCTTATGGCTAGTGAGCCATCAATATGTGAAGGTGAAAGCACAGATATTTCGGTATCTAGTGATAACATGAACTATGAGTATGTATGGATGCCGGGTAACTTAACAGGTGCTATGCAAACAGTATCTCCGGTAGAAACTACTACTTATATGGTAACAGCTACAGATCCTGATTCAGGTTGTGTGGAAGTAGGAGAGATAACAATTGTGGTTAACCCACTTCCTACAGCAGTTTCTGTTACTCCTGATATGGCAGATGTTTGTCAAAACTCAGTTGTTGCACTTGCAGCTTCAGGAGGTAGTACAATTATAGCTCAGGAATACTGTGAAATTTCAATGAACAATCCTGGTGCAACTGGAGACTACCTAAATAACTTCTCTTTTGCAGATATTACAAACAATGCTTCGGGTGATGCAGCTACTGATTATACTTACTACAGTGCACTTACAGCAAACGTAACTGGTGGTGATACTTATACACTGTCAATGCAAACGGGTAGTGCATCATGGAGTCAGTATTTAAGAGTTTGGATTGATTACAACCAGGATGGTGTATACAGTGAAGACGAAAATGTATTCACAACTACATCAGGTGTAACTTCATCTACAACTGTAACAGCTGATGTAGTTATACCTACTACAGCTTACAACGGTACTACAAGAATGAGAGTACTATGTAGCTACAATACACAGTCTTTAGCAACATCATCATGTGCATGGACAGGTTTTGGTGAGTATGAAGAGTATAATGTAAATATTACAGGTGCTACTAACCCTGTAGATTATATTTGGTCTCCACAAGGCGGATTATATTCTGATGCGGCAGCTACAGTACCTTATATGGGTGAGCCTGCAGCTACAGTATACTACTATGCTTCGGCAGATGCTAACTATACAGTTACTGTGACAAGCGAATTTGGTTGTTCGGTTTCTGCTTCAACAGATCTTACAATCGTTGTAACTCCGGCTCCAACGGCTGAGGCTTCTCAGGTATTCTGTGCAGGTGCTACTGTAGCAGATCTAACTGCAGAAGGTGAAATGATTAACTGGTACTATTCTGCTACCGGTGGAGATGCACTTGCTGAAACTGTAATGCTTAACGATGCTACAGTATATTATGCTTCACAAACAGTAAACGGATGTGAAAGTGCTGTAAGAGTAGCGGTAACAGCTACTGTAAACACTACACCGTCTCCGGTTGTAGAAGAGTATGTACAATTAATATGTAATGCAGGTACTATTGCCGATTTAATGGCAACAGGTACAGATGTACAATGGTATACAGATTTTGAAGGTGGTGAGCCATTAGCTCCTGAAACAGAACTTGAGGCAGGTATTGCTTTATACTTTGCATCTCAAACTGTAGATGGTTGCGAAAGCCTTGTAAGAACTCCGGTAGCAGTATTTGTTAACGTGGTTGAAACTCCAATGACCGATGCTCAACAAGCTTTCTGTGGAAGTGCTACTGTAGCAGATTTAATGGCTGACGGTGATGATATTATGTGGTATGCAGACGAAACAGGAGGTGAGCCTCTTGCTGCCGAGACAGCACTTATGGATGGAGGTATGTATTATGCAGCTATGATGTATGAAGGATGTGAAAGTGCTGTAAGAGCTGCTGTTACTGTAACAATTAATACTGTACCAGATCTTGAAGGTGAGGAAATGCAGGATGTAGAAGTATTAGCGGGTAATGATGCTGTTATAGGAGACTTAGTAGTTATTGCTGCAGAAGGTGCTGAGGTAAACTGGTATGCTTCTATGGAAGATGCAATGAACGGCGAAAACCCGCTTTCTTCTGATTTTGTTGTAACATCAGGTAGTACTTACTATGCTGTACAAACTATAGGCGACTGTAGTAGTGCACCATTTGCAGTAACAGTATCTATAACGCTTGATGCTAGAGATTTTGAAACAACTAACTTTAACTACTGGCCAAACCCGGTAAAAGATGTACTTAATGTTTCTTACTCATCAAGCATAACTTCGGCTACAGTTTATAACTTATTAGGACAGCCGGTTATGTCACAACAAATAAATGCATTACAGGGAACTATTAATATGAGTGGTCTTTCAGACGGTAGCTACATAGTAATAGTAAATACCGAAAATGCATCAAAAACTATTAGAATTATCAAAAAACAATAGTTTGTTAAATTGATTAAACAACCTCTTTAAAGGGGTTGTTTATGAATTTACTTTAAAAGCCACCTGATTTCAGGTGGCTTTTTTGTATTTAATATAAAACAATTTAATATTTATTTAACATTAACTTAAATTTATAACATTTTATGATTATTGAGTAATTGAATTTTTAATTAAAAATAAACTTTAACAGTTAATTATTGTTAAAATATAACAATCGCTTTCATTTTGATAAAAAATACGCTAAATGTTAAAAATGAAACTTTTTGTAAGTGATTTTTTATATTTTTAGCAATACTAATTAATTAAAACCAAATTATTCATGAAAAGAATTACCTTACCGGCTAATTTCCGGCCTTATCACGGAAATGCAGTCGTAAATCGGTATTCCCGATTTTTACTCTTTTTCGTAATGCTGTTAATGGGCTATACAGCAAAATCGCAAATTTATCATTACACAGGCTGGGAAAACAATCTTGATGGTTGGCAGTCTTCGGGTAATGCAGGATCTTATAGCACATCTACTTCAAATGCCTGTTCTGGGAATCGGTCAGTAAGGGCAAATATTTATTATGGAAATAATAGTATTCTGACTTCGCCTGCTTTATCAGTTTCAGATGGAAGCGAGGCTACATTTACTTATAACTTTAAAGTAACTGAGTATTCTTCAAGTACAACTCCGGCTTCAGCAGGAGATTTCACTCTTAATGTACAATGGACTAATGATCTTAGTGGTACATGGACTACCCTTGAAACCATTGATGATTCGAATTATGTATCCACTACTGATTGTGCCGAAAGAACGGTAACATTTACCCCTGCAAACGGAGATACGGTTTATGTTAGGTTCTTTGCTCAAGCAATGGAAGGTGAGGATTTGTATATCTATTTTGATGATGTAACCATTACACAAATTACATGTATACCACCTTCAGGTTTAACACTTGATGACCTGGTTGCAGGTGAAGTATCGTGGACAGCTCCTGATTCAGCTCCTAGTGGCGGATATGATTATTATCTTTCAACTTCAGATGTAGCTCCTGATTCAGTTACAGTACCTACAGGTAATGTTTCAGATGTTTCTGTAGCCTTAACTACAACACCGGCTGCACAGAATTACTTTTGGGTAAGAAGTAACTGTGAAGGAGAATTATCTCCATGGATAGGACCGCTTACATTCTTTACACCTCAGGTACCTGCAACACTACCGTTTGAGGAAGATTTTGAAGATGTTTCCGGCATGTTGATTTTTAATGGTGAAGAAACTAATAAGTGGTATATCGGTTCGGTAGTAAACAATGGCGGATCTAATTCGTTATATATTTCTTCTGATGATGGTGTTACAAACGGTTATGATAATAGTGAAACTACAAGAGTACATTCTTTTAGGGATGTAAGTGTGCCTGCCGGTGCTACTCAGTTAAAAGTTTCTTTTGACTGGAAAGCGGGAGGTGAAGACGATTACGATTACTTAAAAGTATGGGCTGTTCCGGTAACATTTGTTCCAACTCCGGGATCGGCAATTTCAACTTCAAACGGAATAGCCGTTTCAGATAATCTTTCTGGTAGCGGTGAAGATTTTCAACTTGCAGAATATTTTGTAGATGTTGAAGATTATGCAGGTCAGTTATTAAGACTTGTGTTTGAATGGAAAAATGACGGTAGTGATGGTGTAAACCCATCAGCTGCTGTAGATAATATTAGTGTTGAAGAGGTTACATGTTTTCCTCCTTCAGATCTTGAAGATGTAGTGACTACAGAAAATGTTACTTTATCATGGACAGCTGCAGATCCTGTTCCTGCTTCAGGTTATGATTATTACTATTCTACAGAAAACACAGCACCTAATACAGTTACTACGCCTGCGGGGAGTTCAACAGAGACCAGCGTTTTACTTGAAGAACTAGAAGCTAATACAATATACTACTATTGGGTAAGAAGCAATTGCGGAAGTAGCTTTAGCGAATGGGCCAGCGGAGGTTCGTTCCGTACAGAATGTGAAACGGCTACACTTCCATATATGTTTGACTTTACAGATTATACAGGTAGTACAGGTAGTACCTGCTGGAAAGAAAAAACAGGTGAACTGGGTACTGCTGTAACCTTAACAGGTACTTCAAGTAGCTGGACAAACAATAGTTATAATAATTCAGTTAATTCTAACGGTACTGCTGCTTTTATAAATCTTTATGGTACAGATGATGAATGGATAATTTCTCCGGCACTTGATCTTGGAGACGGCTCAGTAACTTACCAGTTGGAGTTTGATGCTTCTGTAATTCCATGGAGTGGTAGTAATGTTGTTACAGATATGGAAGATAAATATGCAAAAGTAGTTGTTTCAACTGATGGCGGATTAACATGGGATGAGGCTAATGTGCTTACTACTTTTGATAATAATAATATACCAGCAGGTGGCGTACACCAAATTATCTCTTTAGAAGGATATACTGGTGTTGTTAGAATAGGTTTTTACGGACATAGTGATGATGACGCTCCTGATTTAAGGTTTTATATAGATAATTTTGAGGTAGATGTACAGCCTGATTGTGCTTTACCTGAAAGTTTAGTATTTACAGGCGCTACAGAAAATTCTGTTTCTGTTTCATGGTCAGCTCCTGAGACTGCTCCTGAAAACGGATACGAATATTTTATTGCTGATACTGATACAGCTCCGGAACCTGATTTTACTCCAGCAGATAATACAGATCAAACTGAAGCAACTATTGGCGGACTTAACGCTGGTGAGACTTACTATTTTTGGGTAAGATCGGTTTGTGCGGTAAGTGTTTTCAGCGAATGGGTTGGTCCGTTTGAAGTAGCTACTTTATGTGATTCTCCGGATATTGAATCAGTTAATGCAACACCAATATGTGGTGTGGGTACTTCTACTATAACAGCAGATGTTTCGGGGGGTACTGTAAAATGGTATGCTCAGGAAGTTGGAGGATTTCCAATAGCAACTGGTGCAACTTTTGAAACACCTGAACTTACAGAGACTACTACTTACTATGTAACAGCAGTTAATGATGGTATTGCACAGGATGGTGGAGCAAGAGCTTCTACAACTGCAACAAGCTATACTTCTCCAAGTAATTATGGTTTATTATTTGATGTTTATAATGATTTTACACTTAACTCTGTAGATGTATATATTACAGATGACACAGCAGATGATTTAACTATTAAATTATTTAATAGTCAAAGCGAGGAGCTTCAAACTATTACTGTAGAACTACCTGTAGGAGATTCTACTACGCCGGTACAGCATACAATAGAATTAGGATGGGATATTCCTGCAGGTGCTGCATATAGAATTATAGCTGTAAACGGACCAGAAATGGTACGTGAATCAGGACTTGGAGGATTCCCATATGCAATAGGTGATGCCGCAGCAGTTACAAATGGTTATGCTTTTTCTAGTACAAGTACAAGCTATTATTATTTCTATAACTGGAACTTTACTGCCGGATGTGCTGCAGATAGGGTAGCAGTTGATGTTACGGTAACCGATGCTCCTGAGATTACTCTTGCAGCTTCAAACAATGCTATTTGTGAAGGTGAAAACACTACACTAACAGTAACAAGTGATAACGAAGGATATACTTATGTTTGGATGCCTGGTAACTTAGAAGGTGCTGAGCAGGTTGTAACTCCTCAAGAAACAACTACATATACAGTTACGGCTACAGATGCAGTTTCAGGATGTGTTACTATAGAAACATTAACAGTGTCAGTTAACCCGCTTCCATCTCAAATAGAGCTTGAGGCAGATGATTTAACAGCATGTGCAGGAACTATTTTGCCTATTGAGGTAACTAATGCTTCTGAAAGTGTAGAGGCAGAATTTGGCGCTAACCAAACCACAACAGGTGTTAGTGAAGAGCTTACTGCTTTTAGTAACAGAAGACAAAGCTTAAAGTATCAAACTATTTATACAGCTGAAGAATTAACTGAAGCAGGTGTGCTTCCGGGAGAAATCACTTCGATAGCTTACCATATTACTTCTGTAGGTGACGAAAATTTTAATGATAATTATACTGTTAAACTTGGTGCTACTACCCAAGATGTTTTTGCAGATACTAATTATCTTGCTGAGGATTCGTTTACAACTGTATATGGTCCTGTAACTTATACTCATGCAATAGGATGGAATACCATTAACTTTACAACCCCTTATATCTGGGATGGAGTTTCTAATATTGTTGTAAGTGTATCGCATTCTGGTGCAGATCAATATGATAATGCAGAAACCTACTATACGACAGCAACAGGTAATGCAACATTATATAACTTCAACAATACTACAGCAACAACAGGAACTGCTTCTTCTAAGAAGTTTGATATTAAGGTATCACAAAGTATAGAACAACTTGTAACATGGGCTCCTGTAACAAATCTTTATACAGATGAAGATGCCACACAAGCTTATGTGGCAGGTGAAAGTGCTGCGATAGTTTATTTTAAATCAGATACAGAAACACAACAGGCTTATGTGGTAACAGCTACTAATTTTGCAGGATGTTCAGTATTTGCAGATGTAGATGTAAATGTAAATGTAACACCAGTTCCTGTAGTAGAAAGCGAGCAGGAATTTTGTAATGGTGCTACAGTAATAGACCTTGTTGCTGATGGTAACGATATACAATGGTATGCAAACGAAACAGAAGGTGAAGCTCTTACACAAGAAACAGTTTTAGAGACTGCAACATATTATGTATCACAGCTGGTAGACGGATGTGAAAGTGCTAGAGTAGCAGTTGCTGTTACTGTTAATGTTACAGAGCTTCCTGATGTAGGTGAAGAACTTGATTTTTGTGGTGCTGCAACAGTAGCAGATCTTCTTGCAGAAGATAACAATATGGTATGGTATGCAAACGAAACAGAAGGCGAAGCTCTTGCAGAAGATACGGCTTTAGAAACAGCAACATACTATGCATCTCAAATAATAAACGGATGTGAAAGTGAAAGAGTAGCAGTAGTTATTACCATAAATATAATTCCGGCTCCACAGGGAGATGAGATGCAGGATATCGAAGTAGAGAACGGAGACGTTGCTACTATTGAAGATATTGAAGTAACAGGTGTTGAAGGCGGTGAAATTACCTGGTATGCAAGCGAAGAAGATGCTCTTGCAGGAGAAAACCCTCTTACAGAAGGTACAGAGGTGGAGAGCGAAACTACTTACTATGCAGTGCAAACTATAAACGGTTGTAGCAGTGAACCATTTGCTGTAACGGTAACAATTACGCTTGATTCTAAAGAGTTTGATTTAACATCGTTTACTTACTGGCCAAACCCGGTTAGAGATGTATTAACTATATCTTACTCATCACAAATCACTACAGTAAAAGTGTATAACATGGTAGGGCAGGAAGTGCTTTCACAAAAAGTAAATGCTCTTGAGGGTACAGTAAATATGAGTGCACTGCAAGATGGTACTTACCTTGTGAATGTTGCTACCGATACTGCAACAAAAACAATAAGGGTGATTAAAAAACAGTAAAACTGTTATAAAATATACCTTTTAAACATTTGTTTAAAAAAAATAGAAAAGCCACCAGTTTTATGGTGGCTTTTTACTTTTTTAAGACTAACTTTGTTAAAAAAAGCTAGCTTAATGTTTTTCTCTCTTGTTATACCTGTTTACAACAGGCCCGACGAAATACAGGAATTACTGGAAAGCCTTACAGTCCAAACATTTAAATCAGAGTTTGAAGTTGTAATTGTAGAAGATGGTTCTACCGTTACCTGTAAAGATGTTGTTGATAATTACAGCGACAGGCTTAGTGTTTCCTATTATTTTAAGCCAAATAGTGGTCCTGGAGATTCCCGTAACTACGGCATGAGGGTAGCAAAAGGAGATTATTTTATTATTCTGGATTCTGATTGTATACTACCACCGCAATACATGCAAAGTGTTGCCGATAATCTTGAAAAGCAATATACTGATTGTTTCGGCGGACCTGATGCTGCGCTTGATTCTTTTAGTGATGTGCAAAAAGCCATTAACTTTACAATGACTTCTTTTTTAACTACAGGAGGAGTAAGAGGAAAATCAGAAAAAATAGAAAAATTCCAGCCCCGTAGTTTTAATATGGGGATTTCCAAAAAAGCATTTGAGGCTTCGGGTGGTTTTGGGAACATTCACCCGGGTGAAGACCCCGATCTTTCAATACGGCTATGGAAACAGGGATTTACCACCATGCTTTTTAAAGACAGTTATGTATACCACAAACGACGAATAGACTGGAATAAGTTTTACATACAGGTAAATAAGTTTGGAAAAGCAAGACCAATACTGGATGTTTGGCATCCCGAATATAAAAAGCCTGTGTTTTTATTTCCGTCACTTTTTATGTTTGGATTACTGCTTTCTCTTATAGTACTGTTAATTAATGTGCATTTTTTTATAGATGTTTATATTTTGTACTTCTGTTTACTGTTTGTACTGTCGGCCATACAAAATAAAAGCCTTAAAATAGGTTTACTTTCGGTTGTGGCAGTCTTTATTCAGTTTTATGGTTACGGCACCGGTTATGCATTGTCACTATATAAAGTACAGTTATTAAAGCAAAAACCGGAAACAGCATTTCCTAAATTATTTTTTAAATAATATGGGTACAAAAATTATTGGTTTAACGGGAGGTATAGGTAGTGGTAAAAGCACCATGGCAAACTATTTTGCCTCACTTGGTGTACCGGTATATATAGCCGATGAGGAGGCAAAAAAAATATTGTTCCTGCCGGTTGCTGTTGCAGAAGTAAAGGAGGTATTTGGCGAAACAGTTTTTACAGATGGTTTGCCTGATAAAGCCAAATTGGCAGGGGTTGTTTTTAATAACCCCGAGAAGCTTACCTTATTAAACAGAATTATTCATCCAAAAGTAAAGGAACATTTTCTGGAATGGGTAAAAATGCATAATTCGCAAAATTTTGTGATAAAGGAAGCCGCAATATTATTTGAAAGCGGGAGTTATAAAGATTGCGATAAAGTAATACTGGTGACAGCGCCCAAAGACCTGAGAATAAAAAGAGTCATGCAACGTGACAATGTGACCGAAGAACAGGTTTTAAATAGAATGTCAAATCAGTGGGATGAAGAAAAAAAAGCAGCTTTAAGTGACTATATAATACATAATATTGACAGGGATATAGCTAAAAATGAAGCACATAAAATTTTTTCAGAATTGAATAAAATGTAAAAAATGCTATCGTTGTTAATCTTTGGTTAATATATTAAGAGTATAATTGTTAAAATGTTAATTTTGTATTGATGAATAAAACAAGATTCCGGTTATTAGTGTTTTTTATGAGCCTTTCATTGATAGGTATCATTTTAGTACAGCTATACTGGATCAATATATCATTTAAAAACGGAGAAGAACAATTTAAGTCCGATGTACAGCGGTTAATGAACAAGGTTTCATTAAAGCTGGAAAGTGAGGAAAAAGAAAATTTTTACAGGTTATATTTCCATATTAAAGATAGTGTAGGGCATGTGCCAAATCAGGCTGATTTTGCTAATTATCTTTATAAAGGAAATATAAGGGAACGAAACAATATAATATACTCAGACATAGTAACTCAGAGTTATAAAGAAGAGTTGGAAATCATTGATAACGCATCTGTTTCAAAAAACAATTCTTTAACAGAAAATTCGGGTGAAAATGGCATGACTATTGATGCTGTTAAGCAGTCAATGAATAATGCTAAAAAGGAGAATGAAAAGAGGGAAAGCCTTAAAATTCAGCTGCTTTTTGAATACTATAATGAAGGTAGGCCAATAGAAAGCCGTATTTCTGAAGAGTCGTTGGTACGTACTCTCAAAGCCGAGATGGAAGGGAGTGGTATTGATACTTATTTTGAATATGTTGTTTACAAGGACGGGCTTGCTACAAAAATGCAGTCCAAGGGATTTAGCTTTAATGAAAGTCATTATGGTATAACATTGTTTTCAGGAAACAGTGGTGTAGGAGATAAACCAGATTACAGGCTTAATGTTAGTTTTCCTAATAAACAAAAGTATATATTAACAAAGCTTCTGGGTATAACTTCATTGTCAATTGTATTTACGCTCATTATAATTATTGCTTATTTAAGTGCCATTAATCAGCTTATTAAACAAAAGCAGATATCGGAAATTAAAACCGATTTTATTAATAACATGACACATGAGTTCAAAACGCCTATTGCAACAATAAACCTTGCACTGGATGCGATTAAGAACCCAAAAATTTTAGGCGATACCGAAAAGGTACAGCGGTACCTGCAAATGATTAGGGAAGAGAATAAAAGGATGCACTCTCAGGTAGAGAATGTGCTTCAAATTTCTAAACTGGACAGAAAGGAACTCGATCTGACTAAAGATCAGGCCGATATACACGATATTATTGAAGATGCCATAGAGCACGTTCATTTAATTATTGAAGCAAGGGAAGGACAGCTAACACGTCATTTCCATGCAACCAGAACAACAGTGTTGTTAAACGATGTACACTTTACTAATGTAATAGTGAATATTCTTGACAATGCTATTAAATATTCTGAGGGCGTACCTGAAATAGATGTTTACACCGAGAATGTAAAGGATTTTGTTTTAATCAAAATTACCGATAAAGGCTTGGGGATGTCTAAAAACACTCAAAAACGAATTTTTGAGAAGTTTTACAGGGAGCACACAGGGGATTTGCATAATGTGAAAGGACACGGATTAGGATTAGCCTACGTTAAGAGGATAATAGACGATCATAACTGTCACATTTACGTAGAAAGTGAAAAAGGTAAAGGCAGTACTTTTATTATAAAGATGCCGCTAATAAATTAAAAAAAGAGATATGGAAGAAACACACAAAAAAATTCTTTTAGTAGAAGACGACCCAAATTTTGGAGCGGTTTTAAAAGATTATCTGTCAATTAATGATTTTGAAGTTACACTAGCCAAAAACGGTATGGAAGGCTTCGAGAAATTTAAAAAGGACAATTTCGACCTTTGTATCCTTGATGTGATGATGCCTTATAAGGATGGATATACACTTGCCAGAGAAATTAGAGAAAAAAATAAAGAAGTGCCTATTATTTTCCTTACAGCTAAGTCTATGAAGGAAGATGTATTAAAAGGTTACAAAGTTGGGGCAGATGATTACCTTAACAAACCTTTTGACAGTGAGGTGCTTTTAATGAAAATTAAGGCTATCATTCAAAGAAAAGCATCTGAAACGAAAACAGATAATGCTAAGTTTGAGTTCCAGATAGGAAGGTTCCATCTTAACTCAAAACTACGTTTCCTAACGTTTGATAAAGAAGAGCCAATAAAACTTTCGCCTAAAGAAAATGAGCTTCTAAAAATGCTTGCACTTCATGAAAATGACCTGATGCCAAGAGAGCTTGCACTTACAAAAATTTGGAGAGACGATAACTACTTTACGTCTAGAAGTATGGACGTATATATCGCTAAGCTTAGAAAATACCTTAAACCGGATGAGGATGTTGAAATCCTTAATATTCACGGAGAAGGTTTCCGTTTAGTGGTTAAAAACAAAGTAGAAGAAAAATAAAAGCTAAGTAATCCACTTTTGCAGACTGCCTGAAAAATTTATGAATTCGATCTCATACTTGTTTTTCAGGCAGTCTTTTTTTATACTTTATTTCCAGTTAAGCTCCAGGGCAAAACTAGGTTTATCGTCTTTTTGTACGGTAAAATAGGTTTGATTATCCTGCTGTCCCTTGTTAATTGATATTTTATCTCCAAGCTTCAGCTCTCTTAGATAATTCATATCAAAGCTTTTAAGCTGTTGTTTTAGTAAAGGTTTAAAATCTACCGTGTCAAGGCACCATTCCAAATATTTTACATTATTGGCATGGAACACAATATCAAGGTCAGATAGTAATACTGTTCTTTCGGTAGCAACTTCACTTTCTCGTGTAATTTCTACCTTTTTAAACGCCTCTTGAGTAGGCATACTTTCCGGATATTTTTCAAAATGCTCATGGGGTAAAACCAAAGCTTCGGCCTTGCGCAGTTTGGTATTTATAACCGCCCAGTAGGTTAGGGCTCCCGCTACTTTTTTATCGCCTATATACATTTCCAGTGCCCTTACAGATCGTGATCCCTGCAGGTCCATAATCCATGTTTTTACTGTAACCGTATCACGCCATTTAGGTAATTCATCCACTTCAACTCTCATACGGCTAAGTACCCATGCCTGGTCGTGTACCTGCATATCGGTAAAGCTCATACCTCCCAGTTCGGCATGTGCACCGGCAGTAAGTTGCATAAGGTTACACAGTTCAGTATGTTTTAAGTGTCCGCTGGGCAGGCACTGTAAAAAATTGATTTCCCAGTTTTGTGTAAAAACCGATGTGAATTGTGGTGATATTGGCATTATAGTGAGTTTTCTATGTAATTAATAATTTCCAGCGGGTTGGTATTGAAATCAAACCAATGCACGCCTTCGGTACGTTTAAACCATGTCATTTGCCTTTTAGCAAAGCGTCGTGTATTCTTTTTTATTTCCTCTATGGCAAATTCTTTGGTAAAATCGCCGTCAAAGTAACTGAATAATTCGCGGTATCCCACAGTTTGTAAAGCATTTAACTTTTTATGCGGGTAAAGTGCTTTTGCCTCTTCAATAAGTCCGTTGTTTACCATGATGTCCACACGGTGGTTAATACGGTCGTACATCACTTCTCTTTCGGCATCCAGCCCAATGACAATAGGGGTAAAGCGTCTTGAATTCTTTTTGATATTTAGGAAAGAAGAGTAGGGTTTCCCCGAACTGATACATACTTCAAGGGCGCGCATCATTCGTTGCGGATTCTCTATGGCTACATTAGCATAATGTACAGGGTCTCTTTTTTCCAGTTCCTGCTGTAGCCATGTAATTCCATTTTCCTCATAATTGTTTATTATTTCCTGTCTAACAGTGGAGTCTACATCCGGGAAATCGTCAAAGCCTTTTAAAACAGCATCAATGTACAGCCCAGATCCGCCAACCAATACAGCAAAATTATTTTGAGTGTACAGTTCGTCGAGTTTATTTATGGCATCGCGTTCAAAATCGCCTACATTGTATTCGTCAAAAACACTAATGTTCTGTATAAAATGATGGGGTGCTGCGGCGAGTTCCTCTTCGCTTGGAACAGCAGTACCAATATTCATTTCCTTAAAAAACTGCCTGCTGTCTGCCGAAAGTATCTCGCAGTTAAAATGCCTGGCAAGCTCAATAGCCATGGCAGTTTTGCCTATGGCTGTAGGACCTATAACGGTAATAAGATATTTTTTATCTGTATTATTCATGAGTTAATTATGTAAGTGATGCCCACAGTTATAACAATAGTTGGCATTATCCTTATGGTGGTCTGCATTACAGTTAGGGCACACCTGTGTATTACTGTTTTCACTTCGCTCCTGTATAAACTGTGCGGTAACCAGCCCGGTAGGTACAGCTATAATACCATAACCCATAATCATGATAATAACCGATACAAACTGACCTAGAGGAGTGACGGGTGTAATATCGCCAAACCCAACGGTGGTTAGGGTTACTATAGTCCAGTAAATACTAACAGGTATATTGGTAAAGCCACTCTCCGGACCCTCAATTATAAACATAAGTGTACCTAAAATGATACACAGTATAACGACCGTAAACAAAAATACGGCAATTTTTACACGGCTTTTTTGGAGTGCTGTTAATAATTGGTTTGATGCCCCTACAAACTGACTCAGCTTTAAAATCCTGAAAACTCTTAATAGCCTCAGTGCCCTTATAGATATAAGGAAACCTAATCCAGGGAAAAGTACATCAATGTATTTAGGCAGGGTAGAGATCAGGTCGATTATACCATAAAAGCTAAAAATATAGTTTAATGGTTTTTTCAATGCAATAATACGTGCAATATATTCAAGTGTAAAAAGTATGGTTATAATCCATTCGGTAACGGCAAGTTCCTTACCATGAAGCAGCCTTATGGATGTTACGCTTTCCAGCATTACTGCCACTATACTTATAATGATAACAAATAGCAGGGCAAGATCAAAAAAACGACCTGCCGGAGTATCGGCCTCGTAAATTATAACGTGTAGTTTTTTCCTGAAATCGTCGCTGATTATGCCTTTTTTCAATGCAGTAGAGTGTTGATTACCATCAAAATTACTAAAACTCTTACAGACGCACTATTTTTAAAGCTTTCTTTTTCCTTATATAGCTTTTAATAATGTTTTTAGCATCCCTGTTATTATCCATAGGGATAAGGATGTTTTTTAAAATATCCGGTTTAGTGATCTGGTAGTTCAGGTTATAAAAGGCATAGCCCTTATATTCACCTTTTTCAATAAGCACGGCACTGCGTTCGTCTACAGTACGGCCACGGTCTATAATAATCATGCTTTGATTATAAAAGCTGTTATTATCTACAAACTCCTGTACACGTTTGTTGTACTCTTCGGCAGGTTCATTACCTACACAGGCACCGTTACAGGTATTGAGTTCAAGACCAAAGCAACTCGGTTTTGACGGACTCTCAAGTCCGTTTATTTTTTTACAAAGGTTGTATTGCTCAACAATTCTATGTAGGGCATTTTTACCATCGGTAACACTTGAAAACGAAACCACTTCCTTTTTACGACCGTCGGTTTTTTGCAGGCTTAGGCACAGGTAACCGTCACTGTTTTTTTCAACGTAAACAGACCAAGGGAAAACCGTTTTCTTCTGGGCACGATTGTACACAGGTTTGTTTACTTTTATTTCCTGGCATTCTTTAAGCAAAGCAATAAGTTCGCTTCCGGTTTCTTCATACTTAACAGCATAGGTATCACGCTGAATACGTTTTGATTTACCCGATGTTGCCGTAAAATGCTGGTGCAGCCTTTTCTTTATGTTTCGGCTCTTGCCAATGTATATCAGGTCGCCGTTTTCTTTATATATGTAGTAAAGTCCTGTAACCGCAGGGATACCTTCCAGTATATCAAATAACTTAGGAGGGATTCCTTTTTTCTGATCGGTTTTAATCAGGCTTTTTACAATTTCCTTAGTGGTGTCTTTAGACAGTAATAATTTGAACAGATGCACGGTTGCCATAGCATCTCCGGTTGCACGGTGCCTGTCGCTCATTGGTATTCCCAGTGCACGAACCAGCTTGCCAAGACTGTGTGATTTTTGTTCGGGTAACAGTTTTTGTGAAAGTTCAACAGTACATAGTGACTGACGCTCGTAGTTATATCCCAGTCGGTTAAACTCAGTGCGTAGTACCCTGTAATCAAACTGGGCGTTATGTGCCACTATAATACAGCCTTCGGTAATTTCAATAATACGCTTGGCAACCTCATAAAACTTAGGCGCACTGCGAAGCATGGCATTATTAATACCGGTAAGCTTTACCACAAAAGGCTGAATGGGTTTCTCGGGGTTTACAAGGCTGATAAACTGGTCTACTACCTCATGCCCGTCATATTTATAAATGGCAATCTCGGTTATTCCTTCCTCATTATACTGTCCTCCGGTCGTCTCTATGTCAAGTATTGCGTACAAAAAGTATGTTTATCTGTTTAAAGTTTTAAAGCTGCAAATTTCGGATAAAAATCCCAAAATTTAATGTCTTGAACCAAAAATACTACTACCCACGCGAATCATGGTGCTTCCGCAGGAAATAGCCAGCTTATAATCGCCGCTCATTCCCATAGAAAGTGTTTCGGGCTTAAAGTTAGATTTCTCGGGGTGTTCCTGTAGCCTGTCGAATATACCTTTAAGGTAACTAAACTCTTTTTCAATTTGGTGTTCGCTGTCGGTAAAAGTAGCCATACCCATAAGTCCGGCAACTTTTATGTTTTCCATTTGCTTAAATTCGTCCGACTCCAGTATCTCGTTAAGTTCGGCTTCATACAGCCCGAATTTGGTATCCTCTTCGGCTATGTGCATTTGCAGCAGGCAGTTTATAACCCTGTTGTTCTTTTTGGCCTGTTTGTTTATTTCTTTAAGTAGTTTAAGGCTGTCCACGCCATGTACTAGGCTAACAAACGGAGCCATGTATTTTACCTTATTGGTTTGTACGTGGCCTATCATATGCCATTCAATGTCCTTAGGCATTTGCTCATGCTTATCGGTCATTTCCTGTATTTTGTTTTCGCCAAAAATACGCTGTCCGGCATCATAAGCTTCCATAAGGTCGCTAACGGGTTTGGTTTTGCTTACTGCCACAAGGGTAACATGTGGTGGCAGGGCCTCTTTTATGGAAAGTAAATTTTCTTTTATCGACATTTTTTTCAATTGTGGTATTTAGGGCTGATTTTACGAATCGTCCCGAATAACAAATTTAATACTATTTGCTAAGAAAAGTACTGTTTGTGTTATATGAAGATATGAAATTTAAATCTCATACACTACAAGTCCGCTCCTGAATTTTGGTTCAATATATGTGCTTTTTGGCGGCATAATTAGGTTGTTGTCTGCCAGCTCCTTAATCTCGTTTATAGAGGCAGGGTAGAGCATAAAGCCCACTTCAAAATCGCCCCCGTCTACCATTTCCTTAATGGCAGTTACAGGTTTACTGCCCGGTATGTAGGCAATGCGCTCATCGTTACGTAAATCACCAATTCCCAGTAGTGGGTTAAGTACTTTTGTATAAAGAATCTGGGCGTCAAGCCCATCCATAACCGAATTAAAGTTAGTGTTTTTTAACGTAAGGGCATAAAAATCACCGTCCAAGTACATACCAAACTGATATTTTTGTTTTGGTTTCCATAGCTCCTGGTCTTTGTTTACTATCGTGAAATCTTTTTCCAGAGCTTTAAGGAAAGCATGTTTTGTAAGTCCGTTAAGGTCGTTAACTATGCGGTTGTATTCGTATATCTTTAAATTGGTTTCGCATATAAGGAAGCTCATAAAATGGTTCAGGTTTGTATTGCCCGAATCTTTATCCTGATCATACAGCATTTCTGCCGAAGCCGAACGGTGATGTCCGTCGGCAATGTACAGGTTACCCATTTTTTCAAACTGTTCCTGTACCCACTGTATCTCTTCATCTTCCTTAATACGCCAAATGGTGTGTTTGTCTTTATTAAGAGATGAGAACAGGTATAGCGGTCTTTTCTGTTTGCGTTTGTCTATCCATTGCTGTAGTTCGTTGTTTTGCG
The DNA here is from genome assembly GCF_000769915.1 of Flavobacterium beibuense F44-8. Classification (GTDB taxonomy): domain Bacteria; phylum Bacteroidota; class Bacteroidia; order Flavobacteriales; family Flavobacteriaceae; genus Flavobacterium; species Flavobacterium beibuense. Next base: position 62,675 of record NZ_JRLV01000007.1, on the reverse strand, counting down.
GATAGGTAATAAGCACCGGTTCGGTATTAAAACCTGTTTGGTGTAGGTAATCCTTAAACAGTTCTACGCGATAGGCAAGCGTATCTTCATGTTTCTTTATCACATTGTTCTTGTAATCTTCTATAGATGTGCCTGCAATAATACCCGTAAAGGTGTTGTTTTTACTTTGTATCTCATACAGAAAGAATACAGGGTTTGGTTCCTTTTTAAAAACATCTTCTTCCTTAAACTCCTGATATTTTAACTGTACCCCCTTAAATCTTGTTGCGGTAGATATTTTATGCAGGTTTACATAAGCAGGGTTAAGTATGTGTAAAAACGAAAAAGGGTTATAATCAAGCTGTGATGCCAGTTCGGCAGGAGTATACTCTTCGTATGATCGCGATGTAACCAAACTCACCTTGTCGCGCGTAGGGCGCACAGCTTTAAACGGAACTATTTTTGCCAATTGTGTAAAGTTTAATTTTTACCAAAACGCTTTTTCAGTTCGCGTTCGGTTTTAATAAAAAATAATAATACTGAAAGCAGTAGGAGTGGGATGCTTAATAAGATATCAGTATTTCGACTGATAGGAAGTAAAGATATGATAACTCCCAGCGGAACCAAAACAACCCCGCTTATGATAAGTAACACCGAAGAGTATTTTTGTGAAAAATCCCATCGCTCCTGTGATGCCATTGATCTTGGTGTGCGGTAACCGTAAAAGTGATTGATTTTTTTGGGAGGAAAAATATACATAACTGCTCCCGCTAAAATGAATACAAGTCCCGACATGCCTAAAACTAAAAGTGACTGGCTATCCCAATTTATTTCCATGACTTAAAGAGTTAAAAAAGACGGGTTGAAAAACCCGTCTTTAAATATACTACTTTGCAAACATTTTTGCCACTTTTTCGGCTTTTTTGCTTTCAGAATAATCGTAGAAACCTTCACCTGATTTAACGCCCAGTTTACCGGCGCGTACCATGTTAACCAATAATGGGCATGGTGCGTATTTAGGATTTTTAAATCCGTCGTACATAACGTTAAGTATAGAAAGGCATACATCAAGACCAATAAAATCGGCAAGTTGTAACGGACCCATAGGGTGAGCCATACCCAGTTTCATTACCGTGTCAATTTCATATACACCCGCCACACCGTTGTAAAGTGTTTCGATAGCTTCGTTAATCATTGGCATAAGTATACGGTTTGCCACAAAGCCTGGGTAATCGTTAACTTCTACAGGAACTTTACTTAGTTTAACCGAAAGGTCCATAATGGTTTTGGTAACTTCGTCAGAAGTATTGTAACCACGAATAATCTCTACCAGTTTCATAATTGGCACCGGGTTCATAAAGTGCATACCAATTACTTTGTCCTGTCTTGTTGTAACAGCTGCAATTTGAGTAATAGAGATAGACGACGTATTTGTTGCCAAAATAGTGTTTTCCTCACAGTACTCGTTAAGCTGTTTGAATATGTTTAGTTTAAGGTCTACGTTTTCGGTAGCGGCTTCAACCACAAGGTCAACCCCTACAACACCATCTTTAATATCGGTATAGGTAATAATGTTACCTATTGTTTTAGCTTTATCCTCTTCGGTAATAGTGCCTTTTGCAATCATCCTGTCAAGGTTACCGGCTATAGTAGCCATACCTTTGTCCAGTGATTTTTCTGATATATCAATAAGTTTTACTGTAAATCCGCTTTGTGCAAAGGTGTGGGCAATACCGTTACCCATTGTTCCTGCACCTATTACTGCTATGTTTTTCATTATAAAGTCTGTTTGTTTAAAGTTTGCCGAATTTATGAAAATTTGACGGTAAAATTAGTAACAATAATGGCAAATTTGCAACAGAAAACGTTTTTGTAATGAATTTCTTTTCAAATTCGTAATAATAAATGGTTATACAGGCTAATATGATAGTTTTATGAGGTTAATACTCCAGTGAATTTATTATTTGCTGCTCCTTATCAGTTAGAGGTAATACATTGCCTGTTTCCCAGTATTTTTCGCTGTAGTTTTGTCCCATTTCATAAATAGATCTTTTATCCATTTTGATTCCGTTTTCAAAAACCGACTCATCTTTACCGGTTTTAGTTACCACAAGGTCGTTTTTAAATACATAGGTGTTATCATATCCGTTTTTCTTCCATATCCTCGCAGCAACGTGAAGTGAAGCATAATACAGGCGGTACTCGTTATCCTGTGTTGTAAAGATGCTTTTATAATAAAAATCAACCATTTGTATACGGGCTATTAGCATGTTGTAGGAGTGTGCTTCCTTGTCTGAAAGGAACCTCCTTGCTTCCATGCTTAATATAAGGTTGGTTTCGGGGTTATATACTATTGTCCCTTCCACATAGTCGTCGCCATCGTCTTCTTTTGGGGTAAACGATATGGTGTTTAAGGTTTGCCCTTCGCTATCCTGCTGTGTTTTGATACTGAAACTGTATTTTTTATAGGTATTGCCCTTAAGCAGTTCGGTAGTGATAAGGTCAAACTCACAGCGGTTAGCTGCCGATTTCCTTACGTCTTCAGGGCGAAGGTACATCATACCTTCCTTATAGTCTTTTAAATGTAGTGCCCTGCTTTGCTTTATAAAAACATCGGTTTTTATATTGTTTTTGTTTCCTTTTTTGCGAAGCCTGTAGTCTACAATACCATCGGCAAACTGAACGTACTCATTATTAAAATTTACAAACTCCCTGTAGTAGGTATTGAGCACCAGTGGTGAAGTTAGTCTGGCTTTAGATTCTTTTATTAACTGTTCCAGCAGTTCGTTAATAGGGGTATTGGTTATAACTACTTCCTCTAAATCAAAACTCTTTGGTTCAAGAAAATATACACCGTCTTTAGGGAGGTCGTTAAGGGGGATTTCATAATCAAAATACCCTAAATAGCTCAGTTTTATTTTTTTGGTTTGCCGCCCGTAATAGAGCCTGAAGTTTCCCTCGCTATTTGATATTGTACCATACTTTCCGTCATCGGTAGTAATGTTTACAAGGGAAAGAGTGAGCCCGGTAGAGACATCTTTAATAATTCCTTTAACGGGAGTTTGGGCTAATGCTGCAGTAACGCCTGCTGCCATTAAAAAAAGAGTAAGGAGTTTTTTCATGGCATATAAACGGATTTGTTAATCTGTTTATTTTACATCCTTTAGCGAACTGATAATCTCTTCTTCTTCGGCAGTTAAAAGTATGGAGTTGTTTTTCTTCCAAAACTCCTCGGTATAATTTGTTCCCGCCTGATAAAGATCTTTATCCCTGTATTTTTCTTTTTTATTGAAGGAACTCAGGTCACTCGTGAAGTTGGTTACGATAAGGTCACTTTTAAATATGATATTATCGTCAAACCTTTTTTTGTTTTTGATGTAAATATCACCATATACGCAGGAGTAAGACAGCATGTAATTATCATTAGTAAGCTTAAACAGGCATTTATAGCCTAGGTTTTCCAGTCTTGCTTTGATAATCAGAAAATTTCTTAGCTTAGAATACTGCCTGTGTGACGGAGCCATGTAAAGCTCCATGGCAAGTATAAGGTTCTTGGCAGGGTCATAAGTAACACTACCGGCATATAACGGTTCTTCTATCTCTGGTAATGGTTCGTAGTATATGGTTTGAACATCACTACCATTTGCATCTTTTTGTGACTTAACGATAAAGGAATATTTTTTAAATTCTTTTTTACCGAAAACATGATCCAATACCCCAAAATTACAGTCTCTTGAAACTGCTTTGCGTAAATCAAGCGGAGAAGTCATTTCGGCAGCAAGCATACTTTCTTCATCACCATTAAGTTTAAAAGCCCGACTCTGTTTTACTACTACGTCACTTTTAATCTCTTTACGGCGTTTGTCTACATTGTAATCTATGAGTCCGTCTGAAAATTTACTGTAAGTGTCGTTTATTTTTACAAACTCCCTGTAATAGGTACTTAACAGGAACGGAGCATTTAAATGGTTGTATGAGTTTTTAACCAACTGTTCTACAAACTCGTTAAGTGGTGTACTGATAACTACTATTTCCTCAAGTTCAAAATCAGTTGGTTCAAGGTAAAAAATGTTATCCTGTGGCAGGTTTGTAAGATTTACCTCCAGAGGGGCATATCCCAAATAGCTAAGTAATATGGTTTCAGTTCCGTCTGGGTAACTTAACTGAAAGTTTCCTTCGGTGTTTGATATAGTGTTATTTTGCTGATCTATTGTACTAACCGTAACCAGTTCCATGTTTTCCTGTGTGGAGAGGTCTTTCACGGTACCTTTTAAAAGGTTTTGTGCAATACTGCTTGTAGTAACAACTAATAACAGAAGTAAAAACAGTTTTTTCATGGTTGGTTGGGCTTGTGGTTTAAGCCTCTAATATAAAAAAAATAACCCCAACTTTTAAAGCCGGGGTTTTTATAAGATGTCTTGTTACTTTTTCTCAAAACAGTCTATAATGCGGTAAGCTATCCTTAAGGCTTCGGTACCATCTTCAAGCGTTACTATTGGTGTAGTATTGTTGTTTATGGCATCGGCAAAAGTTTCCAGTTCATCCAGTATAGCGTTGTTTGCCACAATTTCAGGATTCTCAAAATAAATTTGCTTTTTAAGCCCTTCGGCATTTTGCAGTATCATATCAAAATCGCCCGGTTCTTCGGGAGCGTCTTTCATTTTTACCACCTCACACATCTTATCTAAAAAGTCAACCGATATATAAGCATCCTTTTGGAAGAAACGCGACTTACGCATGTTTTTAAGTGATATACGGCTTGCTGTAAGATTTGCCACACATCCATTTTCAAACTCAATACGGGCATTGGCAATATCGGGCGTATCACTAATAACCGAAACACCACTGGCTTTAATATCCTTTACCTTACTTTTTACCACGCTAAGTATAACATCTATGTCGTGTATCATTAAATCCAGCACCACAGGTACATCTGTACCGCGAGGGTTAAACTCGGCAAGACGGTGGGTTTCAATAAACATAGGGTTAGCAATCTTTTCGCGGGTAGCCATAAAGGCAGGGTTAAAACGCTCTACGTGTCCTACCTGTCCTTTTACGTTATGTTGTTTGGCAAGGGTTATAATCTCCTCAGCTTCTTCTACCGTGTTAGAGATAGGTTTTTCAACAAAAACATGCTTGCCGGCAGTAATGGCCTCTTTGGCACAATCGTGATGTGAAAGGGTAGGGGTTACAATATCTACCACATCCACAGCATTTATAAGTTCTTCTATAGAGTCAAATTTACGGTAGCCGTGTTCTTTTGCCACTTTATCGGCATTGGCGCTGTTAGGGTCATAAAACCCTACCAGTTCATATTTTTGGGATTGGTTGAGTAAACGCAGGTGGATTTTCCCTAAATGGCCTGCGCCCAATACTCCTACTTTAAGCATAAAGAAAAAATTTTTAACAAAAATAAAACTATTTCGCTGTAAAACGCAAGAACACAGCACTAAAAATAATGTATGTTTTTTGAGAATACTGCATTGTTAATATGATAGTGCATTTAGTATTGCACCCTATGTGAAATGTTTTCTATTTTTACAGAATAAACATTATACAGCATTGAGAGATACAGGAAAACATCAGGGGCTTCGTAATCAGTTGGTAAGCGTTTTGGAACAAAAAGGGATTACAGATAAAAATGTGCTTGCGGCCATTAAAAAGATACCGCGACACCTTTTTTTAGATTCCAGCTTTGAAGATTATGCCTATCAGGATAAGGCTTTCCCTATTGGGGCAGGTCAAACTATATCTCAACCTTACACCGTAGCATTCCAATCACAATTACTGGAAGTAGAGCCCGAACATAAAATACTTGAAATAGGCACGGGGTCTGGCTATCAAACCGCTGTATTATGTACTATGGGGGCAAAAGTATACAGTGTGGAAAGACAAAGGGAACTTTTTAAAACCACGTCGCTGTTGCTGCCTAAACTGGGTATAAGACCTAAACACCTTTCGTTTGGCGACGGCTACAAAGGACTGCCTAATTTTGCTCCGTTTGACAGTGTTATAGTTACTGCCGGTGCTCCGTTTATCCCTAAGCCTTTAATGGCGCAGTTAAAAATAGGAGGCAGGCTTATTATCCCTGTTGATAACGAGCAGGGTGTACAGATAATGACAATGCTGATAAGAAAAAACGAAACCCAGTTTGAAAAACATGAATTTGGTGAATTTAGGTTTGTACCATTGTTGGAAAATAAAAACTAACGTATAAAAAAAGGGTTGACTTAATGTCAACCCTTTTTTTATTTGTATATTTTTTTGATTCTGTCCAGGTCTCGCTTTACATCACGATCTTTAATGGTATCACGCTTGTCGTAATTCTTTTTACCGCGTGCCAGTCCAATTTCCAGTTTGGCAAGTCCTTTTTCGTTTGTAAACAGCCTAAGCGGAACAATAGTCAAACCTTTGTTTTGTACACTTTTTAAAAGGCTTTTAAGTTCTCTTTTGTTAAGCAGTAGTTTACGTTCACTTTTTGGAGCGTGGCTAAAGCTTCTGCTATAGGTGTATTCTTCTATATTGGTGTTTATGGCAAACAGCTCATGACCGTGAAATTCACAGAAACTTTCGGCAATAGAAGCCTTGCCCAAACGAATGGATTTAATTTCAGATCCTGCCAAAACGATACCGGCTGTATAACGCTCCAGTATCTCATAATCAAAGCGGGCTCTTTTGTTTAGTATGTTAACTGTTTTTTGCATAAGGATTGCAAAGGTAAGTACAATAGTTTAATGCAGCAAGGGGTTAGCCCTGCCTGTAATAATTATATTTTATTGATAATGTATGCGTAATTCTCCTTTCCGATGGGTATTAAAAATACTGACTATATTTACACTATGGAAACAAAACAATCAAACGATCCTTTACACGGCATAACCTTAAAAAAGATAGTGGAAGACCTTGTGGCTTTTTATGGCTTTGATACCCTTGGCGAACTGATAAAAATAAAATGCTTTAACGAGAATCCAAGTGTAAAGTCGAGCCTTACCTTTTTAAGGAAAACCGACTGGGCACGTAAAAAGGTGGAAAACCTGTATATACGTACCCTGCCAAAAATGCAGCAGGACTAAGCCTCTGCAATACCTTTCCATTTTTTTATAAGTTTTGTAAACGGATACATATATAGTAATATAAAACCCAGATTTATATAAAAAAATTCAAGAGCGTTATTATGTATAATTTTTTCTAATCCGGTCATCTCATATATACGACTTCCGTTAATATCTCTTATTGCTGTGGCATCATAGTATGTGTATAAATAGAAATATACCATTACCAAGCTAAATGGCAATATCCATAAAAGGGCGTTTACTACTATACCCGAAAGCTTTTTTGATGTTTTTTGCCTGTTAATATATACAAAGTATATAAGGCATACTATTAGTATTACAGCCCATATCGTAATAAAGGTAAATGGCTGGCTACGACTGTGGTATTCTATTAAACTATAAATTATTATAAGTGAAAAAATAAAGGTAATAAGGCCTGTTATACCCAATGAAATAACTGAAATAAGCCAGTTTTTAACTGAAGATATCCTGAAAGAAAAAATAACAAGAGATGTTATAAAGGCAAAATAAATAATGCCAAGAATGTCCCCGTAATTAATAGGAGATACGTAAGCTCCGGAAATTCTGTCGTATGTATTTTCCATACGTTGAAGCGGTACATAATATTTGGGTAAGACAATGGTTACACTTCCGTTTTTTTGAATGATATTATTTTCTAAGTCGTTTCTGGTTTTATACTCTTCATTGTCCCGTGATTTTCTTTCATCATTTATTTCATTAAATTCATCGTTTCCTACTATCTGGTAATCATTATAATCATTTGGTTTATACACAAAATCAAACCACTGTTTTGAGGTTATATTGGCTTGTAAGTTATGTTCGTTAACTAAAACAAAAAAATCATCAAGCAGTTTTTTAATAGAGTCTTTTTCCCTGTTTAGCATCCAGGTTTTTACTCTCCATTCATTAATAGAATCATGTATATTTTCCTGAATACTGAATTTTAAATTTTGTTTGTTAATTAAAGAAGTAATAGGATATTGGTTCTCAAAATAACATACTGTGTCCCATTCAGGGTTGTATAATTTATTTCCTTCATTATATACATTAGTTACAGCTTCAACTTCCGGAATCACTACCATCTCTTCATCATATTCCTTATATTCATACCTGTGATTGTTATTTTCTAATGAATCGAGAAGTTCATTACGCTGTGTTCTGTCAAAACGACTCCAGTGATGAAACGGACCGTCTACAAATATTGATGTCCTACTCAATAAGTTTGTTCTCTTTATTACTTCTTCTTTACTGTAATAATTCCTTGCCCTTAAATCAAAGGCATATTCATATATCGCAGTATTACTGCAAGTTAACAGGCATACAGTTAATATAATAAGCCATTCCTTGTATAAGGAGTTGTTTTTTTTAGGGTAAAGTGATTTAAAACCATTGTTTCTAAAGTAAAATGTAAGCCATACTATAATAACCAGTAAACCTATAATCAGGTTTAGAAATATAGCCATTGGCTCATAATGCCTGTATTCATTAAGACGATATGGATCATTAAAATCTACAGCTCCTGTAAGGTACCCCCCGGCAAAAAATAAAATATTAATGATAAGGGTTATTATGATTACAGGGATAAACTTTGTATTCCACAGCAAAGGGTGGTGAAGCAGTAAATAGTTTTGTGTTTTTTTAAACATGGCTGGTGTGGTTTTTAGGAAACAAAAAAGCGTCTGGTTGAGTTAGAAATATCACGTATATAAACCACCGGTATATTTTGGTCTATAACTGCCTTCATAAAATGATTTATGGTAACATTACCGTTAAATGTGGCGATATAAGTACCTCCGTTAAACTGTAGGCTCACCAAGCCTGTACTTAACAGGCAATCGTTTAAATTACTTTGTGACCAGGCGCTTTCAAACTCTATTACTAAATGTTTTTCAGTATCGTTAGCCTCATTGTTTTCTTTGAGGTTTTTTTGTATTCCCTGTTTCAGGAATATAACCTCATCAGATGTTTTTTCTACCTCATACAGTTGCTGCGAACTCATTATTATTCCTATTGGCCTGAAGGCCGATTTAGCGATGGCCTTAAAATCTTCCAGCACGGTTTGTTGTGCCAGTATATCTAAATTGGCAAGCGGTTCATCTATAAGCAGTACTTTAGGTTTTCGTAACAGCATACGTGCCAGTTCAAACCTCATTTTATAGCCTGATGAAAGATCTTTCCATTTATGTTTCCTGAATTTTCTAAGTCCCAGCCTGGCAACTACCAGTTCTACCACAAGCGGAGATTCCTGTGGGGAAAAGCCGTAGCTTGTGGCTGTAAACAGCAGGTTATCCATCATGGAACCATACCAGGTATCTGTTCGCTGCGGTATGTAAACCAACTTGGTACGCAGGTCATACAAATCTTCATGCTTAAAGTTATAGCTAATATGTCCGCTGGTAGGGTGAAGCTCACCACACAGGGAGCGTAAAAGGGTTGTTTTACCGTTACCGTTTTCACCTACAAGCCCTATAATATCTCCTTCATTAAGCGATAGGTTAACCGGACCAAGGGAAAAGCCCGAGTATTTTTTTGTAAGCTCACTGGCTTCAAGTATGTTTTGCCTTATTTGTTGCGGTCGCTTTACTAATGCCGAATGTAGTTCTGCCAGTAGTTCCTGTAGCTTTTCCTTTTTAGAATTGTCATCAGGGTTATTGTCAAGCCAGTTAAGCAGGTTGCATGTTTTTGTGTAAAAGCCTATTTCCTGAGTATCGAGGGTAAAGTCAATAATACGTTTAACGGCAAGCGGATAGTCTTCAAACTTCAGGAAGTCTAAAATTTCCTGATACTGTTTTTCAAATTCGTTCATAAGTAAAGCGTGTAAGCTTCAAATATATCAAAATCAGAGTAATATTTAACAAAAAAAGCCCTGCAATTTGCAGGGCTATACATCAATATAAATAAACTAAAGTTTATGCGATTAGTCAGGATCGCTTACTGTAATGGTTTTATAGATATAAGTCAAAGCTGTTCCTTCTTCATTTACACCATTTGCAAACTTAAGTTCGTATTCACCCGGTTCGTCTTCAGAGAATATATATTCTTCTGTACCTGTAATTGCATCACCGCTACAGGTACAACCTTCATATTGTACCGCCGGAGCAATAGTTCTTGGATATACGTTATTGTTATAAAAGGCTACAAATGTGCTACAGCCTTCGGTCATGCCAAATGATACATTTAGGGTTATTTCCTCACCTGTTAAGGCTGTGTCGGGCCCCGTAACCTGAGTTACATAGGGTTGTACGGTTTGTGAACAATAATTTTCATCGTCACTTAAACATCCGCTAAGGGTTGTCATTCCTATAAAAAGTGCTAAAAACTTAAGGTACTTCATAATGCTTCTTCGTTGTTTTTGATAATTAGATGCAACAGTATTGAAAAGGTTGCTGGTAAACTGCAAATTTTAACTAAATTTTATAGTTATGCAACTATTGTTTCCCTGTTGTATTTGTTTCTGTATTCAACAGGGGAGAGTCCGGTAAGTTTTTTAAAGAGGTTTCTAAAGGTTTTAGTATCGTTATAACCTACTTCATACATTATTTCGTTAATGTTTTTATTACTGGTTTCCAGTTGCTTTTTTGCAGCTTCAATTTTAACGCGCTGTATGTATTCACCTGCTGTATTGTTTGTAGCCTTTTTAAAGCGTCGGTCAAAATGTCTTCGTCCTATGGCAAACTTATCGGCAAGTTCATCTATAGATATTTTTTCGGCAATGTTTTGCTCTATAAACTCCTGAGCCTTGCGTATAGGCTCATCATCATGATTTTTTTGTCCGTTAAACATAATGAATGGTGACTGACTTTTACGGTCAATTTCAAGAGCAAACACCTTAGAGGCGACAATGGCAATATCACGACCGGCATGTTTTTCAACCAAATGCAGCAGCAGGCTCCAATATGAGGTAGCACCACCACTGGAGTAAAGTCCGTGCTGTTCGGTAACAATGCGTCCGTCTACAAGGGTTACATCGGGGAACATTTGCCTAAACTCGTTTGCTGTTTGCCAGTGGCTGGAACATTCTTTACCGTCAAGCAGTCCTGTAGATGCCAGTAAAAACGAACCTATACAAAGGCTCGCTACTTCACTGCCGTTATTATAGTGTTTTATTATCCACGGAATAAAATCCCTGTTAATATCTATAGCCCTTTCCAGTTGCCCGCTAATGGCAGGTATAATAATCAGGTCGGTTTTTTTAATGTCTTTCAGCAGGGCATCAGTACGCACGGCAAAAAGTCCTTCGTGGTATTCCACCTCGCGTGACAGTCCTACAAACTGAATATTAAAAACAGGGGAGTGCCCGGCAGCTTCAAGAAAATTGTTTGCTCCTGTAAAAATGGTTCGGGGATCTACTATGCTTGCCATTATAGCCTCGTTTGGCACCAGTATCGATACATGTATCATAATTCCTTTTTCTATTTAGTAAAACGTAAAGGTGGTAGCGATAAACATGAAAACTAAGGCTAAGGTAATAAAATTATTTATGTCGGTAACCGCCCCTTAAAATGTCTATACCTGCACCGTGAAGGGCTGTTACTGCGCTATATCTTTGTTAATCACCTTAAACCGCTATGCTACACACAAATAAAGAAACACAAAGTAAGCGAAAGCTTATACTCTCCATGAATGTAACCAGTGACGGTTACCTTTCGGGACCGCACTGCGAACTCGACTGGCATTTTAATACCTGGACTACCGAGATGGCTGAGTGCCTTGCAGACGAACTTAATAAGGCCGATACCATTCTCTTCGGAAGGATTACCTTCAATGCCATGTCGGCCTACTGGTCCAATAAGGGAGTTGATTTATCTTCTCCGGTTGAAGACCGTGCCTTTGCACAAATGATTAACACTTATACCAAAGTGGTATTTTCTAAAACGCTAACCCATAGTGCCTGGAATAACAGTATTATGGTAAATGATGATCCTGCCAATTATATTAAGCAATTAAAAGAACAGGATGGCGAGGCTATTATGATATATGGCAGTGCACAACTGGTTTGGTATTTAATAGACAGTCAGCTTATAGATGAGTTTCAGTTATGGGTACATCCTGTAAAACTGGGCAGGGGGAAACTGTTGTTCAAATCGATGGCTCCACATTTTTTGGAACTGGTAGCCACAAAGGAATTCCGTAACGGAGTCGTGCTCTTTTATTACAGGCGTAAGCAATAGGTATAAAGCTTTTTAATATCTTTATGTATAGACAAATACATACATCTATGAACCGATTTTTAGCTCTTACTATATTAACTCTGCTGGCAGCCTGTGGTGCTAAAACCGACAGTCCCTTATCACTGGAACGATATGCGCAGGTAAACGGTTATCTTAAGGAAAAGGATTTCTTTAAAGCCCGCGATACTTTTGAGTATTACAAACCCGAAATAGGTAAACCCGAAAAATTCATTCTGCAGGCTTTCATAGATAACGCCTTTAATAAACCCGAAGCGTCTAATCAAAAGATTGATGAGGTTTTTGAAGACTACACGTTACAGGTTAGTGATTCAGTTAAACAACAGTTACTGGAAATACAGCAGGGTAACTATGCCCGCATGTATGAGTATGAAAAGGCAAACGGAACCGTAAAGGAGATACTGGATAAGTACAGCAAAGTACTCTCTAAAGAAGAGGTTGACGATTATAAGAATTCACAAATAATGTGGACGGCGCTTTCGGCTCAGCCAAAGCAGGAGGTAAAAGTAAACAGGCTTACTTCCATTACCATGAAAAGAGATATTGCAGGGTTGGCAAATCTCCCTGTTAAAGCAGGTGATACCGAAGCCGACTTTATTTTTGATACCGGGGCAAATATCTCAACAGTTACCATAACTACCGCAAAGCAGTTTAATATGAAAATGCTTGACGGGGTAATAGAGGTTGGAGCTATAACAGGGCTTTCGGTAAAATCACAACTGGCTATTTGTCCTGAATTTACCATAGGCGATATAACGGTTAGTAATGCCGTGTTTTTAGTATTTCCTGATGATGCACTGGCATTTCCGCAAATTAATTACCAAATAAACGGAATTTTGGGCTTTCCCGTCATTGAAGCCTTAAAAGAAGTTCAAATTACCCAAAACGATGAGTTTATAGTGCAAAAAGTACCACGCCAGTATCCGTTGCGTAATATGGCGCTTGATTTTCTAAATCCTGTAATTTGTATAGAGGGTAATCATTACACGTTCGATTCGGGGGCGGTGGGCACTTCACTGTATATAAAATACTTTAACCGATACCAAAAAGAAATAGAGAGCAGTTACAAACTGACCGATCTTACCTTTGGCGGAGCAGGGGGAACCCTTTCCAAAAAAGGCTATTATATTACTTTTAAACCCAATGTTGAAGGGCACGAACTGGTGCTGGACAGCGTACAGGCCTTTACCGAAAACATAGGCGCAAAAGAGAACCTGTATTATGGAAATATTGGTCAGGATGTAATAAAGCAGTTTAATAAAATGACGCTTAATTTTGAGTACATGTACATAAAATTTGACAGATAAAGCAAAGGGAAATTACAATGCAATTTCCCTTTTTTCTGCCAGTTCCTTTATTTTTTGTGAAGCTGTTTTTTCAAAGTCCACACTGGTATCATAGTATTTGTCGCCTTCGGCAAGTATGGCAAAGTCGCCTATTTCCACACCCAGCCATGTATTACCGTCGTCATCTACAGTTAGGGTATAAGTATAGCCAATATTGGTTACGCGTTCTTCCCATGTAGGTACATACAGTTCGTATCGCAACTTTTGGTTAGGGATAAACTCAATTACCGAAAGTCTTGAGTATCCCGGCCATTCTATCACCGTGGCAGGATCAATATCATAATCGCCAAAGTCTTCGGGAAGCCTGTCCCACAGGCGAATGTATCTGGGTTTTGTAAGTACCTCCCACACGCGGCTAAGCGGTGCATTTATCCTGATGTTGTTTTTTACAATAAGTGATTTACTCATAGCTCTTTAGTTTGATTTTACCTTAAAATTAATCAAAGCAAAATGTACCGGTAAGCTATTTAACGCTCTTTAACTTCACTTTATAAATTGGTTTTGAGTTCAATAATCTCTGATTTGAAAAAATCGAACAGAAAAACCCTGTCGTATCCGCTTTCAAACGGAAGCATTTTCTATATAAATCCATTAGTAATTGTTTTATACTGGTTTTAGTTTTTATTTAACAGATAAACAACTGTTTAATAGTTTTTTACACTTCCCTTTGTTTGTGGGGTATACCTTAAAATGGTGTGGCGTTTTACCTGCTAAATATTTCTTAAACAAAAGTTATATACTCATAAAGTGCTGGTATGTAAGTATATAAATTTAGAAATTGCAGTATCAAAATCAACCAAAAACAAAATCATGAAACTGCTTTACTATTTCCTATTATTGTTTGTAGTACTGTTAGGAGGATACCTGTATATTAACGATTTTAGCTTTGACAACGAAAGCTTTAGCGGTTTCCTCTTAAATACTCTTTTTATATTTCTGTTAGCATGTGTTGCAATACTTACAGTAGTGTTGTTAGTGCTTGCCATTAAAAGAAAAAGCGTACATAAGGGTATTATGACAATACAGGAATACTATAGGTACAAAGAGTACAATGCAGACTAATAAAAATTGAGTTTAGTTAATCGATAATTATAGAAGGTGTGTTAATTCGAAAAGCCGGGAAAAACCATACGTTTTCCGGCTTTTTTGTTGCTATTCGTTATCAAGGTTCTCGTTAAATACGGTAGGCAGCATTTTAGGGATAAACTTAATCAGTACCGGTAAAAGCAGGCTACCGCCCGGTAGCAGGAAAATAGTAAGCGACGGTACAGTTTTACAAATTTCAAGAAGCTGTTTCTTAACCTTTTTCTTTTCGCTTTCATCCAGGCTACGGTGGGTAGAGTGGGTAAGCAACAGCATCAGTTCGCCATTATTAGAAATCTCCTTAATAAGACGCTTTTTGTTACGGGTGATAAGCAACGAAACGGTTTTTGCTGCGTGTCCGTAAAAATGCTTCACAGGATTTGAGTACTTAAAGTACGGTATCTCGTTTTTATATTTTTCAATAAAAAGGTCAAACGACTCTATACTCTGTTTGGCAATATCCCTGCTAAGCTTAAGCTGAGCAGCAAGGTTGTATAAAAAATCAATTTCCGTTTGTTCCTCTACGCCATCACTCCACACCGCCATTCCGGCCATATCCAAAAGGTAGTTTTTTTCCAGTTCTGATTCTGCAAAACTCAGTTCTGGCATAGTAATATTACCGTTATTTATTTTGGATAGTTTGGTATAGCGAACAGACGATTCAAATAGTTTAAGGATGAGGCCGTCGTAATATGATTTTTCGGTTTTCTCGGTAAGAGCAATAGCAACAATGCCCATAACCGTTTCTTCGAGCCTACGCAGGTACTTTTCAGGAAGTTCATGGTACAACAGGTATTGGCGAAAAGCCAGTACATCCATAAACAGTAACGCATTAGTAAGTATATGCGAAAAGTTACGGCTTATAATATTGTCGTTTGTTTTAATGCGCTGTTCCAGTATGGCTTCAAGCTGATGGCTGGGGTCACCTGCCGGCAGTACCATTTTAAGCGGATTAAACCCTTCAGGGGTCATCTCCCTGTAAAAGGCAATCGCCTGATTAATAAAGTCGGTTTTGTTCTCCTTCTGGTTTACCAGCCTGTATAAGGCATACAAAGTGTTAAGCAATGCTGCCTTTGTAGTCTCTTCCGATGTCCATCCTTTGGTCTCGGCATCGTCCAGGTCGTTAAAGGTTACCACATGCCCATATATAAATCCTGTTTCCCTTACGCAAAGGTAAAACTCACGGGAACTGTTATTTATGTGTGGATTATCTTTAAGCTTAGCAAAAAACTTATCGATCCATCCGCTGGCAGAAGGGTTGATCATACTGTGTTAATTGTATTGCAAAACTATGACTTTTTATAAATTAAAAAACCAATTTAACAAGAGTTAAATAAATCCTATAATTGGGCTAACACTTCCGTTACAAATGTAATATGCTATAACTTTATAATTAAATCCTTAATTAATAAGTATATGACCCTTAAAGCAGGCTATCCGTTCTGGTTGGTAAAAAACGGACTACCATTTACATTCCCTAAGTTAGATCATGATGTGGAAACCGATGTTGTTATTATAGGCGCAGGTATATCAGGCGCGTTGGTTAGGTATTATCTGGTAAATGCAGGTATACAATGCACTACTATAGATGCCCGTACTATTGGGCTGGGTAGTACCAGTGCCAGTACTGCACTGCTTCAGTATGAAATAGATGTCCCTTTGTATAAGCTCACCGAAATGATAGGTAAAGAAAATGCCCAGAGAGCCTATCAGTTATGTGGAGAGGCTATTGATACTCTTGAGGAGATTACTAAGGATTTTAAGCTCGACGGATTTAAAAAACGTAAAAGCCTCTACTATGCCGCTTATAAAAAAGATGTAAGCTGGCTTAAAAAGGAATATGAGGCAAGAAAGGAAGCAGGGTTTAAAGTACACTGGCTTAATGAAGACGAACTTGAAGACCAATATGGTTTTAAGGGCTATGGTGCAATAGTATCAAGCAAGGCTGCCGAGGTAGATGCCTATATGCTTACACACTGCCTTTTACAGCACGGCAAAAAAGGGGAGGATCTAAATGTTTTTGACCGTAGTCCCGTTACCGATATAAAGCATAACAAAAATGGTGTGGTTCTTAAAACCGAATCAGGGCACACCATCAAAGCCAATAAACTGATATATGCCACAGGTTATGAGGTGGTTGATTTTATTGATAAGGATATTGTTAACCTGCTGTCCACCTATGCGGTGGTGAGTGAACAGTATAACGACAGGCCTTTTTGGAAAGATGAGGTACTTATATGGAATACTGCCGACCCATACCTCTACGTGCGTACCACCCCCGATAACAGGGTATTGGTAGGGGGCAGGGATGAAGATTTCTCTAATCCGGCAAGGCGTGATAAACTGATAGACAGGAAAACAAAGCAGCTTACTAACGATATTAATAAGATGTTTCCAAACCTCAATTTTAAACCTGAGTTCAGTTGGACAGGCACCTTCGGCTCTACTAAAGACGGACTCCCGTACATTGGGCCGTATAAAAAATTACCAAACGGATATTTTTCTTTGGGGTTTGGCGGAAACGGCATTACCTTTAGCGTGGTAGGAGCACAAATACTGTGTGACCTGCTGCAGGGCAAAAACAATAACGATTTGTCCCTGTTTTCGTTTGACCGATAAAATTACCTGTTACAACCATGAGCATAAAGCATAAAGGCCTTACCGTATGGACGCTTTTAAAGACTACGTTTACCGAATTTTTTTCAGATAATGCCATTAAACTGGCGGCATCACTGTCTTATTATACCATATTTTCCATTGCGCCGCTTTCCATTATAATCATATCGGTTTGCGGACTCTTCTTTGGTGAAGATGCCGTTAAAGGGGAGTTTTACGGGCAAATAAATGAGTTTGTAGGGCCAAATGCCGCAGCACAAATTCAGGAAATCATTACCAATACAAAACTTTCGGGTGATAGTGCATTGGGTCTTATTATAGGTATTGTGGTGCTACTTGTAGGAGCATCGGGGGTGTTTGTAGAGATACAAAGTTCCATTAACTATATATGGGGGCTAAAGGCTAAACCCGATAAGAGTATAAAAAAGTTCATCAAGAACAGACTTATGTCCTTCTCCATGATTGGGGCTATAGGCTTTTTACTATTAGTGAGTTTACTGGCTAATACCTTGCTTGATTTATTACGTAGTCAGTTAAAAGAACTCCTGCCCGAAACTACAGTGTATCTTGTGTATGTATTGAATTTCGGACTTCTGTTTTGTATTATAACTTTATTGTTCTCTATTGTTTTCCGTACTCTGCCCGACGGACACGTAACCTGGAGGGATACCCTTGTGGGTTCGGGTACTACGGCAATACTTTTTATGCTGGGGAAATTTGGGATCAGTATCTACTTAACCAATTCAAATGTTGCTTCGGCTTTTGGGGCAGCAGGTTCTATTATTATTATACTTTTATGGGTGTATTATTCGGCTATTATATTATACTTCGGTGCCGAATTTACCAAGGTTTATGCACGCCTTCACGGTAAGAAAATTACGCCTAACGCCTATGCCGTTAAGATTAGAAAAGATGTTATAGACGAATAAATTACATTTAGTATTTCCCTAACACTAATTGTGAATCCCTTAATATTTTAGTCATACTTTATGTGTTAATTTTGACATTGTAAACATGAAGTAACCAAATAATCTAAATAACAAGTGACTATGAAAAGGAAATCAATATTAGGGAAAATGCTGTTAGGCGCAGCGCTTATAACCATGACATTAGGGGCTACTTCGTGTAAGGATAATAAGGAAACAGATCCTACAGAAGTTGCCGAAGAGCAAAACGAAGCTAAGTTTGAAGATACTAATGAGGCTAAAGAAGAAGATGCCGAGTATTTTGTTTTTGCTGCCGATTTGAACATGAAAGAGATTGAACTAGCTAAACTGGCACAGCAAAAAAGTACTAATGCTGAGGTGAGAGCTTTTGCCGAAATACTTTTTAATGACCATACAAAGGCAATGGAAGACCTGAAGAAAAATGCAGAATTAAAAAATATATCGCTGCCCACAGCTTTAAGTGAAGACGGGAAAGAAGTTTATGATAAACTAAGCAAAGAGAAAACAGAGGACTTTGACAAAAAGTATGTGGATATGATGGTAGATGGTCATGAAGAGGCAGTTAAGAAGATGGAGAAGGCCAGTGAGGAAGCTAATGACGAAGAGATAAAAATGTGGGCTGCCGATATGTTACCTACGCTTAAAACACACTATAATGAGGCTGTAAGACTACAGGATCTTATTAAGGAAATGAAATAAACAGGAAGGGAAAAATTGCTATGAAAAATCTGTTGTTTATAATCGCTATTGTGTTAGTTATACTATGGGCCCTGGGAAGTTTTGTAATTCATGTTGGCGGTGCCTTAATACACCTTTTATTGGTGGTGGCACTTATCGCTATACTGGTTAATGTGTTTAGAGGAAAAAAGCCCCTTGGTTAAAAATACGATATGCTATTTAAAAAGCCGCTGCAATACATTCGCAGCGGCTTTTTTATTTATTATGATTCTTCTTTATTCATTTAGACAATCATCACAATATTCTTCAAATGAATTTTTATAATTTCCGCATTGTGGACAAGTTTCTTTTTCATAAAGTTATAAATAAAAATCCCGCCAACAGGCGGGATTTTTTTCGAATAAACTAAACTAAAAACGGAAATTAGTGATTACTAGTGGTATTAGTATACATATGCGTTTTCGTCTACCAGTTTTGCTGCGATAGTTTCCTTTAGGGCTACTACGTTTGGCATATTGGTATATTTAGTGAATCGTTTAAGGCCCATAAGCATCATGCGTTGTTCGTCACCTTCGGCAAATGATGCAATACCTTCTTTACCTTTAGTATTAACGGTATCTACCGCTCTGTAAAGGTATAGTTGTGCCATTGCGATTTGCTCTTTTACGTTTTCTTCGCCTTTGCTTTTTGCCAGTTTCTCTGTTCTCAGGATAACCGACTCGGCCATGTATATTTCAATAAGGATATCAGAAGCAGCCATAAGCAGTTGCTGGTGTTGGTCAAGGTCCGGTCCGTATTTTTGTACGGCACTACCTGCCACCATTAAAAATGCTTTTTTAAGCTTACCGATAAGCTCTTTTTCTTCAGCAAATAATACCGAATAATCAGGTGTATCAAACGATGGTATAGCCATAAGCTCTTCGGCAACCTTCATTGCAGGACCTAAAAGATCTACATGACCCTTCATTGCTTTTTTAACAAGCATACCTACCGACAGCATACGGTTAATTTCGTTTGTACCTTCATAAATACGGGCAATCCTTGCATCTCTCCATGCACTTTCCATTGGAGTATCTTCAGAGAAGCCCATACCTCCAAAAATCTGGATACCTTCGTCACTACAGTTCTGAATATCTTCAGATACCGCTACTTTAAGGATAGAACACTCAATAGCAAATTCTTCTACACCTTTAAGCTCAGCATCCTGATGTGATTCTCCGGCAGCAACACGAGCCTCAATACGGTCTTCAATGCTTTTTGCAGCACGGTAGCACGCACTTTCTCCGGCATAGGCACTTGCAGCCATTTCTGCCAGTTTGGAACGTATAGCGCCAAAGCTTGAGATTGGAGTGTTAAACTGTACTCTTTCGTTAGCATATTTAACAGCGCCCGAGATGGTTCTTCTTTGTGCATCAAGACAAGCGGCAGCCAGTTTAATACGACCTACGTTAAGGGCGTTCATAGCTATTTTGAATCCGTTACCTCTTTCAGAAAGCATATTTTCTACAGGTACTTTAGTCTCGTTAAAGAATACCTGACGGGTAGAGGAGGCGCGGATACCCAGTTTATGCTCCTCTTCATTCATAGAGATACCGTTGCTTGGGTCGTTCTCTACAATGAATCCGGTAATGTTTTTATCGTCTTCAATACGGGCAAATACAATAAACAGGCTACAGAATCCCGCATTGGAAATCCACATTTTTTGTCCTGTTATCTTGTAATGCGTACCATCTTCACTAAGCACAGCCTTTGTTTTCCCCGAGTTGGCATCACTACCAGCGCCCGGTTCGGTAAGGCAGTAAGCACCAAACCACTCTCCGCTGGCAAGCTTAGGTACATATTTCTTTTTCTGTTCTTCAGTTCCGTATAGGGTAATTGGCATAGTACCAATACCGGTATGTGCACCAAATGCTGTTGAGAACGAACCTGTAGCCCCCGAGATATAGTCACAAACCAACATGGTTGAAACAAATCCCATGCCCAGTCCGCCATACTCTTCCGGTACAGCTACACCAAGAAAGCCAAGCTCTCCGGCTTTCTCCATACACTCTTTAGTGTAGGCGTAGTCTTTATTCTCAAAACGGTCTTTGTGCGGCCATAATTCACGGTCAACAAATTCTTTAACCGTGTCGCGCATCATAACCTGCTCTTCCGAAAAATCTTCGGGTGTGAACACATCTTCACACTTGGTTTCTTTTACAAGGAACTGACCTCCTCTTGTTATATCCTTAGCTTCGCTCATTTTTGTAATATTTTAATTTAGACTTTTAGATGATAGATAATAGATAACAGACTTAAGCGGGAACCAGAGCATTTTGAAAACTCATTGTCATCCTCTGGAACTCCTCTAATTTATTTTCAATAATTACCGAAGCCTCTTCAGGTATATAACCTCTGTGTAAGGCTAACAGTAATTGAGTATGCAATTCAAAAGAAGAACCTAAAGAGACATTGATAAAATGACTAAATGACTTGTTACTTCTGCTGGAACCTTCCGCAATGTTAGACGGTATGGAGATTGAGCATCTGTCCATCTGATTTTTTAATCCATACTTTTCGTGTGAAGGAAAAGTATCTGTCAAATCAAGTGTTTCACGAGCTATTTCCATGGCCATCTGCCATATTTTAAGCTTTTTAAAATTGTGTCTTTTATAATCACTCATCGGTAAGGTGCGATACGTTTTTAGTCTATTATCTTTTGTCTTTCGTCTTCAAGTCTTTTACATTAGTTCATAAACTCCCGCAGCTCCCTGTCCGGTACCTACACACATGGTAACCATACCGTATTTGCTTCCGCGGTTTTTCATTTCGTCGAATAACTGAACAGACAGTTTAGCACCTGTACATCCCAGTGGGTGACCCAGTGCAATAGCACCACCATTCACGTTTACAATATCCTTATTAAGCCCAAGCTCACGGATAACAGCAAGCGACTGAGAAGCAAATGCCTCGTTAAGCTCAATAAGTTCTATATCATTAAGATTTAAGCCTGCCATTTGTACCGCTTTAGGAATCGCTTTCACCGGACCTATACCCATAATTCTTGGTTCCACACCGGCAGCAGCATAGCTAACCAGACGGGCAATAGGCTCAAGGTTAAGTTCCTTAACCATTTCTTCGCTCATTACCATAACAAAGGCAGCACCGTCACTCATTTGGGAAGATGTACCCGCTGTTACACTACCATCGGCAGCAAATACAGGGCGTAGTCTTCCAAGCGCTTCAACCGATGTGTCGGCACGCGGACCCTCATCCTTAGTTACAGTATAACTTTTAGTTGCTTTTTTACCATTTTCATCTACATATACCTGCTCTACGGTAATAGGCACAATCTGTTTGTCAAATTTACCTTCTGCCTGAGCTTTAAGTGCTTTTTGGTGTGACTGGTAACCAAACTCATCCTGGTCTTCACGGCTAACGTTATATTGCTTGGCAACCGCTTCGGCAGTAAGTCCCATTCCCCAGTAATAATCCTCATGGCCGTTTTTAGCCAGTTTATAATCCGGTACAGGTTTGTACCCCCCCATAGGGATGTAGCTCATACTTTCGGCACCACCTGCAATAATACAGCTCGCCATTCCGCTTTGTATTTTGGCTGTAGCCATAGCGATGGTTTCCAGCCCCGATGCACAGTAACGGTTTACTGTAACCCCCGGAACATCTTCAACCTTTAGTCCCATTAGGGAAATAAGGCGGGCAAAGTTTAAGCCCTGTTCTGCCTCCGGCATCGCGTTACCTACCATTACGTCGTCAATTCTTGATTTATCCAGCTGCGGAAGCTCATTCATAATATGCTGAATGGTTTCGGCGGCCAGTTCGTCAGGCCTTTTAAAGCGGAAAACTCCTTTTGGTGCTTTCCCCACAGCCGTTCTGTATGCCTTTACTATATATGCTGTTTTCATTTTTTTTAGATTTTAGATTCTGAACTTGCCGAATCATTTAAAATTTATAATTCAGCATTCAAAATAATTAGTTGCGTAGCGGTTTCCCTTTGGTTAACATAAACTGAATACGTTCCAGCGTTTTTCTCTCGCCACAAAGTGACAGGAATGCTTCCCTTTCAAGATCAAGAAGGTACTGCTCTGTAACCAGTGTCGGTTCACTAAGGTCACCACCGGCCATAACATAAGCCAGTTTGTTAGCAATTTTCTTGTCGTGTTCAGAGATGTAATGTCCGGCCTCCATACTGTCTGTCCCAACAAGGAACATACCCAGTGCCTGTTTACCCAGTACTTTTACATCTTTACGTTTAACCGGCTGGGTGTAACCCGCTTCGGCTAGCAGCTTGGCATGCTTTTTAGCTTCGGCAATCTGCCTGTCTTTATTAACCACAATAACGTCTTTACCATGCTGAAGTATACCAAGGTCAAACGCCTCATAGGCCGATGTTGATACCTTAGCCATACCTATGGTTAGGAAATACTCCTGAAGTACGTTAAGTTCTACGTCGTTTTTACGGAAGGTATCGGCAGCACGCAGTGCCATCTCTTTCGATCCGCCACCGCCCGGGATAACCCCAACGCCAAATTCCACAAGCCCGATATATGTTTCGGCAGCAGCCACAACCTTATCGGCATGCATGCTCATTTCACAGCCACCGCCCAGTGTCATACCATGTGGTGCAACCACTACCGGTATAGATGAGTAGCGTACACGCATCATAGTATCCTGGAACATTTTGATAGCCATGTTAAGCTCATCATATTCCTGCTCTACAGCCATCATGAATATCATACCAATGTTAGCACCAACCGAGAAGTTTGCCGCCTGGTTACCAATAACCAGTCCGTCGTACTCTTTTTCGGCAAGGTCTATGGCTTTGTTTATGCCCTGTAGTACACCACCGCCAATGGTATTCATTTTAGACTGGAACTCAAGGTTAAGGATACCGTCGCCAAGGTCCTGTATAATGGCCTCACTGTTGCTCCATACCTTTTTGCTCTCGCGAATGTTGTTAAGTATAATAAAGGCATCCTGACCCGGAACTTTTTTCTGGGATTTAGATGCAATGTCGTAATAGTAAGTAGCTCCTTCTTTTACAGTGTAGAAGCTTTTGTTGCCCGATGCCAGCATTTCGTTAACCCAAGCTGCAGGCTCAAGCCCTTCGGCTTTCATTAGTTCGATACCTTTTTCAACACCTACGGCATCCCATATTTCAAACGGACCGTTTTCCCAGCCAAATCCGGCTTTCATGGCGTCGTCTATTTTATAAAGGTCATCGGTAATTTCAGGTATACGGTTTGATACATAGGCAAACATACCCGAGAAGTTTTTACGGTAAAACTCTCCGGCCTTATCTGTACCTTTTACAAGTACTTTAAAGCGGTTAATAGGCTTGTCTATAGTTTTGGTAAGCTCGAGTGTAGCAAACGATGCTTTTTTCTGCGGACGGTATTCCAGCGTATCTAAATCAAGCGCAAGGATATCTTTGTCTACTTTTTTGTAAAAGCCCTGTTTTGTTTTGCTACCCAGCCATTTATTTTCCATCATGGTATCGATGAATCCCGGAACTTTAAACAGTTCGTGAGCCTCATCGTTAGGGCAGTTTTCATAAATACCGTTTGCAACGTGTACAAGGGTATCAAGCCCCACCACATCTACCGTACGGAAGGTAGCCGACTTAGGGCGACCTATTACAGGACCGGTAAGTTTGTCAACTTCCTCTACGGTAAGTCCCATTTCCTTAACCTGATGGAAAAGGCTCATAATACCATAAATACCAATACGGTTACCTATAAAGGCAGGGGTGTCTTTTGCAACTACCGATGTTTTACCAAGGAATTGCTCACCATAATTATTTAAAAAGTCCAGTACCTCCTGTGAAGTTTGAGGCCCCGGTATAATTTCGAAAAGTTTTAAGTATCGTGGCGGATTAAAGAAGTGTGTTCCGCAAAAATGTTTCTGGAAGTCCTCACTGCGGCCTTCGCTCATAAAGTGGATAGGTATACCCGATGTGTTTGATGTGATAAGTGTTCCCGGTTTGCGGTACTTTTCAATTTGTTCAAACACTTTTTGTTTAATATCAAGCCTTTCTACAACTACTTCAATTACCCAGTCGCAGTCGGCAATTTTAGGAAGATCGTCATCTATATTACCAGTAGCTATTCTTGAAGCAAATTTTTGATGGTAAATAGGGGAGGGTTTAGACTTAAGGGAGTTGGCAAGGTGTTCGTTTACAATTCTGTTCCTAACTACCTTATCCTCCAGTGTAAGCCCCTTTTTCTTTTCGGCTTCCGTAAGTTCTTTTGGGGCTATGTCCAGCAAAAGAACCTCAACACCTATATTGGCAAAATGGCAGGCAATTGCCGATCCCATAATACCGGAGCCTATTACGGCCGCCTTTTTAATAGTGCGTTTCATTTTTTATAGTTGTATTTTTAGTTGTTTGTTAAATGAAACAGCCCGTCAAGGCGGTTTCACCTGTTATTATTTTGCTTTGTTTTCAATCTCTGCTTCGGGCTGTTCGGTTGCAAAAATTTGTTTTTCGGCAATCAGCTCGTTTATAACTTCGGCCACTTCCACAAAATGATCCATTTTTTGCTG
Source organism: Flavobacterium beibuense F44-8 (assembly GCF_000769915.1). Classification (GTDB taxonomy): domain Bacteria; phylum Bacteroidota; class Bacteroidia; order Flavobacteriales; family Flavobacteriaceae; genus Flavobacterium; species Flavobacterium beibuense. The sequence goes on along the minus strand of NZ_JRLV01000007.1, from coordinate 37,221 downwards.
GGATACACGTTGCTTTACAGCCTCATTGAATTTTAAAACTACCTCTTTTGAAAGATCTCTTTTTTCCCTGCCCAACTTAGTAAGGTGTATAATTACACCACGACCGTCTACAGGATTTTTTTTACGGACAATAAGTCCTTTTTCTTCCATTGATTTTAATGTGCGTGTGAGGCTTGTGGCCTCCATTCCCATTTGCGGACCCAGTGCTGTAGACGAGATGCCTTTCTCCTTGTCAATAGAAAGTAAAGCAAATCCAATGGACATTGTTGCTCCATACTTTCCGGCTTCTTCGTTGTACATTCTTGCCACTGCCTGCCAGGTTGCCCTGAGAATGTAATCTATAGTTTTATCTTTCATAAATAATGGTTTCTCAAAGGTAATAAAAATTTATTATGCGTGCATATTAAATTTAAAATAATTTTATCTAAAATTAAAAAACTCTCCACATAAGGAGAGTTAAATATACGCATTACTGCGGTATTGTTAATTATTATGCATGAATATTATCAGTTAAGTAAATGTTATTTTTGTAAAAATATTTGGCAGTTAGGAGTGTAGTAAGGCATATGATGTTTTAATAATTTAGCACTATGGAAGAAACGGAAGAAGATTTTAAAAGATATTATAAAAAACTTGTAGAAAATATTAAATGGCTTTGCCTGCCTTTTAAAGAACAAAAAGAATATTTGCCTGATTTTACCGACAGGCCTTTTGAGGTGCTTGACGGGTATGTGAAGGCTTTTGTATTACTCCCTCAGCTTATTGATAACAGGTATTTAAGTCTTGAGGCTACAGGAGCATTGGTGCGTCTTTACATTAATGTTGATTTTGCATTATGCAGTCCTGATTTTGGAAAGATACCCGATGATAAAATGGATGGTTTTAAAGACTGGGTAAAATTAAATTCTCTGGCAAAACAAGCACTAAGGGTTATGAATGAAACCGAAGAAAAACCCGATGCTTTTTATATATAGAGGCTAGGGTAAAGTTTTACCTGAACAAGAATGTTTTTCCTTTATTAAAGGAATAGTTTTATGGATTTTAATTAAAGGCCACGATCGTGTAAAACCTGTTTTAGGGAAACATACTGTAGTACTTTGCAAGAAATCAATATCGCTAAAGGTGAAGGACGATATAATTATTTGTTTTCCGTTTTTTAATGTGAATACTGTATAGAATATTTCACTCCATGGTAATTGTTTGCTTCTTTTTCGATAAGCTTGTGTGCTATATACTACCTCAGTTTTTTCTATGTCGTCATCGGTAAAAGTTATTTCTATGTTGTTGTCGGTATAGTTATATATGCCTTCTTTACCCTGATTTATTATGTGAAATATGCTATACCTGTTGTGCTTGCTATGATTATAGTAAATGAGTATAAAAGGTAATAGAAATACTAACAGGCTTAACGTTCCGGAAATGCCTATAGCATAAAGTGCAGTATTTAATAAACCTGTTAGGCAATACACAAATAGTCCTGTACCAAAAGGAATTAAAAGTACCGGTAAAACAGTTTTCCAAACGTATCTTTTTTTGTTTGTGGTGAAGTCAAATTTTGTTTGAAACATGAATATTTGTTAAAACTGTTTAATGTGTTTATCCAGATTATTGTTTGAAGCAGGAGCTAAACCTTTCTTTACATTAGGGAAAGTTACCTTTTCGCGTATAACCTTCCATGAACTTGTTAAAGATGCTTCAGGAAAATATTTATAAGTATTAGGATATATGTTAACCTGATTGAAAATCAAGCAGGATAAAACAATCCTTTCACCTGTTTTAAGTATTATAAGAGTATAAAACAATTGATTCCATACAGAGGTTCGAGCTCCTAAACCATACGGTAAAAATAGTACTACTTTTTTTATATCCCGATCTCTAAAAATCAGTTCGCCGCTTTTATCCGAATAATAGTACTCACCTGTACTTAACCTGATATTAAATGTGCTATTTTCATTAAATTTCTTATGATTATAGTATATAAGTAGGGTAGGTAATAGGAATACGATTAAAAAAAGCATCATAAAAAGTCCTAATGTCATAAAGAAAACCTGAAGAGTAAGGAAAATATCTTCAAAAAAGATTAATAAAAGCGTTACTAAACTGAAAAAAAATAGATTGAAAATAATTTTCTTAGCGGAGTAGTAATGTACTCTTTTTTATTTGGGAAAAAATTGAATTTTCTTTCATTCATAACCGATGTTTAAAGGGCTTTTAAATACTTAGCAGGCACATTATCTGTTAGCCATACTTTATTGTCCGAGAGGTAAAAAGCAAAACCGTCGTTATGCATTTGTAGTGCCAAAATTTCCAATACAACGGGTTTGCCGTGGCGACTGCCTACGTTTACTGCAGTTTCTTTGTCAGAACTTAGGTGTACATGTAACCTGTTTGCCTTGTTTAATCCGTTTGCGATTATGGAATCAAGATTTTTTATTGCCGTACCATGGTATAATACTTCAGGTGGTTGCTGTGGTTCATACCCACTGTTTATTATAACCGAATGTCCCTGACTGGCTCTTATAAGGGTGCAGTCGTCATTAAATGCAAAGCGTTTTTTATTATTGGTATCTACAATGTGCTTTAGTTCGTTAAAGTTGAAGTTAACTCCTGCCTTACCCGATAGGATAATTAAGTCTTCAACATTTACCCATCTGTTTTCATTAAGTTTAATACCTATTTGGTCGGGCTTGTGTCGCAGTACAAGACTCAGAAATTTACTGATATGGGTATTTTCTTTTTCGGAAAGCATTACTTCGTCTCGGTAAAGGTTTTACTTTCAGATAGTAGTCCCTGTGCATTTTTGTTGTAAGCCCTGTAGTAAACGAACTTTTGACTATAATCTATTTTGTATTTTTTCTGAATCTCTTTTTTCACTACTTCAAACTCATTGTTTAGTGATGTTTCATCGTTTGGCGGTATTTGGCTCTCATAGCTTATAAGCGGGAAAACACCTTCGGCATTTTGTACAACTTTAAGATCAAGAACAACAGGTTTACTTTGAATTTGGAAAAGCGTATCCGGTAACGGGTAAGTTCTGTTAATTTCATTAGATAACTTTTCGCCAAAATCATCAATATCTTTTGCAAAATTATACTTAATAAGGTTTTTAGCAGGCTCAAGGGATCCTTTTGCCATGCTGGCATGATGTAAGGCATCTATATCATAACCATTATCATGAAATTTTTTTGCATCATTAAAAAGGTCATTGGCATCTTTATCATATGAGCCAAGTGTTCCCATAGTAATGTGAGTAATTTTCCATTTGTTATCTATTTTTTCATAAATAACGGTAACAAGATAATCGGTAACATCCCTGTAGGTACTTTTTAAAAGCGAAACATAGGTTTCGTAATTTTGGTTTACAAACTGTAACTTATAGTTATGCTGTGATGATAGTATAGTAGCTTCATGGTTTACTTTGGTATGTTTGCTGTAAAACTCCTCATACACTTCATGATCTGTTTCCAGCATTCCTTTTCTAAAAGGCCAAATTACATCGCTTAGGTTTGCCGTTAGATTTTCGTTAAACCTGTCAGACCCCAATACGCTAAATACTTTTGTACTACTGTTAGAAAGGGCTTCAAAAAGGCTGTCGTTTTTGGCTTTTATAACTTCCCTTAGTTTTGGGTCTATATCGTTATTTGAAACGGTTTCTGGTTTAGTGTCGCAGCTTTGTAGTGCGATTGCTAACAGGAATAGTGCGAATAATGCTTTTTTCATTTTAAGCGGTGTGGATTGATTTTCTCTTTAGGCTAGCGAAAATAACAAAAAAATATAAATAAAGTTTTACTCTTTATCTGGAGTTGCTTCGGTAAAAAGGGGAACGAGGTTTTTTTTAAGTAGTAAGGAATTATTGTAATAAGTCCATAGAGATATAATTAATACTAATATCGATGAGCCTATAGCAAGATAAATGTCGGTTAATGTATCGTTCCTGTAGTTAAGGTAAATAAACCAACCGGTAACCAAAAGTGGGAGTAGTATAAGACCTGAGGAGAGTTTGATTTTAAACTCAATAACTGTATGGTTGCCCATTGGTGTTACCGTGCCCTTTACAACAGACTTTTTTGTAGCCCCCGATGTTTCCATGATCTTAAAGCTGTTTTTTTGAACCGCGCCGGTAAAATATTTTTGTTTTTTATTTGGAAAGATTTTCCATAAATTTTCACTTTGCGTAAGGCGGTTAAGCCTGCTCATAATTTCGTCAAAGCTTAATTGTGATTGTATGATGTAGCGTTTGTAAGGTATCATGCAAATGTATTAAAGCACTAATTTATCAAATTAATCCAAATGATTAAAAATAATATTGAATGGATAAGTAAGAGTTTGTTATTGTTTTACTGCAATTTTTCCGGTATCACTGTCTAGGTATATTTTAGTTTTGTTTACCTCATACCATTGTTGCCAGTTTAAATAATCCTGTTTTGTAGGGTTGAATTTACCTATATCACTACCATCTGATTCCGACATTATACCTGTTACTTTTTCAAAAAAGCTAATGGTTCCTATTATTCTCAGGCTGGTGTCGGGTTCTCCGTTTAGAAAACTGTTAAGCGATGCCAGTTTTGCTTCAAATTCCTTTTGGGCTTCATTCCTGCTTTTTACAGTACTCCCACAACTTAGAAGTGTAAATAGTATTAGGATTAGTGTAACTGGTTTGAAATTAATTTTCACCCACATTCTTAGTTGTGATTTTAATGCGGGTTACTTCATTTACTTTCTCTATAGACATAGAAGATAAAGAATTATCTTCCATATAGTAAGCTTCAGGCTTTTGAATAAGATTGTCGTTTACCACAATAACAGCATTTGCCCCGTCTTTATTAATCTCTTTTAAAATATCTGCAAGGCATACCAGTTCGGTTTGTTCTTTACGGGTAATGTGTACTTCTTTGTTGGTTTTATCTGTATGTACGTTAGCTACATTAGCCGGATCTATAAAATAATGGGTAATATCTACCTGTTTATTATCAAGGTAGGTTTTGTAACCGTTAACTGTGGGTATCTCCTGAGCCATTGTAGCAAAGGGTAAGAGTAGTAATATATAAAGTAGTTTTTTCATCGTGTTTTTATACAAAATACTCCCCGGTTTGGGGAGTATATCTTATCTGTCACCTTCGGTGCGGTATATTTTGTCATACAGTTTTTGGTACTTTTCTTTAATGGCTTTACGCTTTAGTTTAAGGGTAGGGGTCATTTCTCCACCGTCAACCGACCATAATTCCGGAGTAAGCTCAAATCGTTTTATCTGTTCCCAGTGTCCGAATTTCTTATTAATGTCGCTTACCTCTTCTTGTATCCTGTCGTGTATTTCCTTACTATTGGCAATATCCTCGTTAGAGCTTACTTTAATGCCTTTGCGCGAAGCCCATTCTTTTACAAATTCAAAGTCAGGCTGTATAAATGCGGCAGGCATTTTCTCACCTTCGCCTATTACCATAATCTGCTCTATAAAGCGCGACTGTTTCATGGCATTTTCTATAAGCTGAGGGGCAACATATTTACCTCCCGATGTTTTAAACATCTCTTTCTTCCTGTCGGTAATTTTAAGGAAACCATCTTTATCAATTTCCCCGATATCCCCAGTGTGGAAATATCCGTCGGTCATAACCTCATTTGTTTTTTCCTCATCCTTGTAATATCCCATCATTACGTTAGGGCCTTTACAAAGTATTTCACCGTCTTCAGCAATCTTAACTTCCAGTCCGTTTAATGGTTTACCTACCGTACCGATTCTGAAACCGCCGTTACGCTGATCGTTCACGGCAATAACAGGAGAAGTTTCCGTAAGTCCGTAACCTTCCATTACCGGAATTTCGGCTGCAGCAAATACGCGTGCCAGCCTTGGTTGTATGGCAGCACTACCGCTTACCATAAGTCCAAGTCTGCCACCAAGTCCTGCTTTCCATTTACTGAAAATCAGTTTACGGGCAATAGCCAACTTAAAGTCATACCAGGCACCATTTGCACCATAAGGTTCGTACTCAAGGCCAACCTCAACTGCCCAAAAGAATAGTTTACGCTTAATTCCCGTAAGTTCGCTACCCTTGGCAATAATCTTATCATATACTTTTTCAAGAAGCCTTGGCACGGCCGTAATAACATCGGGTGTAGCCTCTTTAATATTATCGCTAACCTTTTCAATAGATTCCGCGAAGTAAGTACTCACGCCATAGTATTGGTAAAGGTAAAGTATCATTCGTTCATAAATATGGCAAATAGGGAGAAAGCTAAGCCCCCTGTATTTACCTGCCTCAAACGGAACCCTTTCGGCACTCATTAAAACATCAGATACAATGTTTTTGTGCGAAAGCATTACACCCTTAGGTCTACCTGTAGTACCCGATGTGTAAATTATAGTAGCAAGGTCGTTTTCGGTAATGGTACTTTTAATATCCTCAACTTCCTGTTGGTTACTGTCGTCTTTACCCAGTTCCAGTATTTCGTTCCAGCTTTTACAGCCCGGTATGTCGTTAAAGGAATAAACCTCCTTTAGTTGGGTTTTGTCTTTAATAGACATTACCTTGTCATACAGTTCCTGATCTGAAACAATACAGTGTGTAGCACCCGAATGGTTTAAAATATACTCCTGGTCTTCTTCGCTAATTGTAGGGTAAATAGGCACGTTTTGTGCACCGGTTTGCAGTATGCCAATATCGGCTATATGCCATTCGGTCCTGTTGTTAGAGGAGATAACAGCTATCTTGTCGTCTTTCTTGATTCCCAACCTTAATAGCCCGCGGGAAAAAGCATTGGCTTTATCTACATATTCCTGTGTTGATGTTTTTACCCATTCGTTACCGTATTTAGTAACAAGCGCATCGGGTAAATTATACTTTTCCAACTGGTAATAAGGAAAATCGAATAAACGGGTGATAGTGTTCATGTGTATTGTTAAAAATTGCTTAATGCAAATTATGAAAATATATGATAAAAAGCAATTTTTTTGAGATTATGCTAAGTTTAATAAGTAACCTTTTGATAACTATGTAAATAGGTTGGTTTAATGCTGCGTTTTTTTGATTTTAAGTTCAACAAAAGTCACGTTTGGTTTTGCATTATCTGCTTTTTATATGCATGCATATTAAAGTATATGCATTTTTTTAACCCAAATATTTTCTTCTCTTAAATGGTAGTTAATCTCCTTTTGAAAATACTAAGCCTATATTTGTACCGTTTATCAGAAAGACTTTACATAAATCATCAGTCATGCTGCGATACTTCGCTATTATTACTTTGTTATTGTTTACTAATCTGGTTTTGGGTCAGGCGAAAGTCGATACCTCCTATGTAGCCGAATATCCGCAAAGGGTAATGCTTACCGGCTTTTTAACGCAAAACAGCATTCAGCTGAGTACTGAGGAGAAGGAATACATGCCCAACAACCCTTTAAAGATAGGGGCTGGGATAGCAATAAAGAATACGGTAATTAACCTTAGCTATAACTTTGGGCTTACGCCTCTTGCCGATAAAAGGCAGGGAGATACGAAAGCTGTAGATATACAATTACACCATTATGGCAGGTACTTTGTACTGGATTTATTTTACCAGAAATACAAAGGGTTTTATAGTGATAATAATGATGATATTCAACTGTTCCCTGATATGTCGGTTAGAAATATTGGAGCCGAATTTGCCTATGTTTTTAAAGGGGATAAATTCTCCACTAAGGCGGCTTTTCAGCAAAGTGAAATACAACTGAAGTCGGCAGGAAGTTTTATACTTGGCGGAGGTGCTTATCTTTTCAGGATCAATCCGGGTGGCGAACTTTGGGAAAATGATCCCAATCATTTGGATAACCTTCAGTTTGGTGTAAATGCGGGATATGCCTATACTTGGGTTATTAACGAACGTTGGCTGCTTACGGGTATACTTACTGCCGGAGTCAATGTGGGTAACGACCCCGATATGCTCAAGGACTGGAAGCTGGAGGCCTACCCAACGGCTTTGGGAAGATGGTCTGGTGTGTATCATAAAAACGACTGGGCTCTTGCAGCAACCGTACTGGTTAATAATAAAGTAGTATACCCTGATGGCGAAAATGACCTAAACTTTACCGGAATCAATTTCCAGATGTCGTTTGTAAAGCATATTGATTTTTAAAATTACTCCCAACCCGTAGCAAGTAAATTTTCGGCAGCTTTTACACTACACTTTTGGTATTTGCTGTAAGCGGCGGCCGCTCGCTGTTGTATTTGAGTATTGTTTTCGCCCTTTATATAACCTGTAATAGCATCATGCAGGGTATAGGTTTCCGGGCACATAAGTCCTGTTGTCCATATTAAGGGATTTACATTGGCTTTTTTTAAATGTTTGCCAAAATAGCTTTTACTGTAACAGGCCAGTATAATAACATCCCGTTTTTTACCATCGGTATTGGTATAATCGTCATACAGATTAAAATCCATTAGTCCGTCATGACCTGTGTAGGTAATAAGTTTGGAGTTTCCTGCAATGCCCAGTGTTGTTCCGTTTACATTGAGAGTATCTTTAAGTTTACCTGCGCTACTGTTTAAAAAATCTTTGGTGCATTGTTTTATGTATTTACCATTATAAGCATCAGCTATCAGGTAATAGTTTTTAGAGGTGTGTTTAAACACCAGTCGCTCCATTATTAGAGTGTCTTTTTTCTCTTTTTTAAGAAGCTTCCATTCGGTACTCTTTTTAAAAAATGTCCTTACACCATAACCACAACCCCAGTACAGGTTGTTATCGGGATCCTGACCGTTACCTATTGCTTTTGGTACAGGTACTATACCCTGATATTTATTGTCGCACAGTGCCACATAAACATGAATGGTTTTGGCCATTGTATCAAAAACTATATTATTTACTGGCAGACTTGTTTTAGTAGTATCGGTTAAGGCTGTTTCATGATTAACTACGGGCTCTTCCTTTTTTTTACCACAGCTCACAAAAGTTAGACTAAGGGTTATAAAGAGAATAGTAAAGTGTTTGGTTATCATTATTTTACAGTGTTGGCGTTTAGCTATAATAACTGTAAGCGTATGTAAAATAGTATAAAGAGTAGTTTAAAATATAAATAGCGGTAATTTAAATGCCTTTGACTTCTTTATAGTTAAAGTCTCTATAGGACTTCCTTCAAAATTTTATCCGTATTGGTTATTTTCTCTACCACATTACCGCCTGCCTATCATTATGTATTACCTTTTGAAGTAGCCTAAGTGTTACAGCGGACTAAAAAGAGCCAAGCGCTCCGAATGATGTAATTAAAAAAGCTGTGATAATGGGTTGAGATGTATGTTTTGCAAGGCATTAAACAATATAGAGATATGTAAAATTCATAGAATAAAAATTACAAACAAACACCATGTTGTCAAAATGACTATATTGCAAATAGATTTATAACAAATTTGTAATTCATGAAAAAACATTACTTTTTTTATCTGTTTTTATTTTATGGAATAACAGGCTGGGCACAAAACACCATACGTTTTGCCCCACAAAATGATACTGTTATAATAAGCCGTCACATTTATGGACATTTTGCCGAACATTTAGGGCGATGTATATACGACGGTATATATGTTGGTGAATCAAACACTAAAATTCCGAATACAAATGGTGTGCGTAATGATATTATTGCAGCCTTAAGGAAACTTAATATACCTAATTTGCGTTGGCCCGGAGGTTGTTTTGCCGATACATATCATTGGAAAGATGGGGTGGGGCCAAAAACAGAACGTCCTGAAATAGTAAATATGTGGTGGGGTGGGGTAACCGAAGATAACAGTTTTGGTACACACGATTTTTTAAATTTATGTGAAGTGCTGGGGGCTGAACCCTATTTAGCAGGTAATGTGGGAAGCGGCGAGGTTCAGGAATTAGCCGATTGGGTACAGTATGTAAATTTTGAAGGGACAAGCCCCATGAGTAATATGCGTCGTGATAATGGTAGGGATAAATCATGGAATGTTAAGTTTTGGGGAGTAGGTAATGAGGCTTGGGGCTGTGGAGGTAACATGACGGCTGATTATTATGCTGATGTGTATAGGAAGTACGCCACTTTTATGTCAAACTGGAATGATAAGGAACTTTACAGGATTGCTTCGGGAGCCAGTGGAGACGATTATAACTGGACAGAAACATTAATGAAAAAGATTCCAAAAAATTTAGTGAAGGGGCTTGCATTGCATTATTATACTGTAGTAGACTGGAATAACAAAGGGAAAGCAACGAATTTTACCGATGAGGAATATTTTAATACCATGAAGGCATCATGGTTTATGAATGAGCAAATTGAGAAGCACTCTGAAATAATGGATAAATATGATCCAAAAAAGGAAATAGCACTTGTGGTAGATGAATGGGGAGCTTGGTATGATACTGATCCGGCTGACAATAAAGGAGTGCTTTATCAGCAAAATACAATGCGTGATGCTATTATCGCCGGGATGAATCTTAATATTTTTAATAATCATGCCGAACGGGTAAAAATGGCAAATCTTGCACAGGCTGTAAATGTGCTTCAGGCTGTTATTTTAACTGATGGCGAAAAGATGCTGCTAACACCTACTTATCATGTAATGGAAATGTATAAGGTTCATCAGGATGCAACGCTTGTACCTCTGGAAGTCAATTCTGCTAATTTTACATATAAAGCAGAGAGTATACCTGCGGTTACTGCATCAGCATCTATAAAAGACGGTAAAACTCATATATCTTTAGTAAATGTAGATAATAAGGTTTCGCAAACCATTACTATACCCACCAATAAAAAATATAAAAAAGTATCGGGAAGGATACTTACCTCAAAAGATATGAATGACCATAATACTTTTGCAAATCCCGAAATTATTAAACCGGAAATATTTCATGATATGAAGCTTAAAGCAGAGGAATTAACTGTAAAAATTCCTCCTTTTTCGGTAGTTGTTTTAGAAATAGAGTAATTTTATGGTGATATCTGCCTCACTTTTGGCACATATATATAAACACCATGTAGTATGGCTATAAATAATCCAACAATACCCCGCGCAGAATTACTGGAGGCTTTATATATAAAAGCTTTCCCTGCCGTAGCACGCTATGTTGCAAAAAGGGGAGGAACTCCCGATGAGGCTAAAGATGTTTTCCATGATACCCTTGTTGTTTATATGGAGCATATTCACAACGGGAGGGAAGTCCCTGGCAACGAACAGGCTTATATAATGGGAATCTCAAAACATTTGTGGAGTAAACGCTTTGATGAGGTGACCAGAATGTACAACGGGGATATCCCTTTTGCCGATATTGATGACAATTATACCGAAGCTGCCACTCCAAAACTGATGCACCTGCTTAGTACAACCGGTAAAAAGTGTATGGATTTGCTATCGGCTTTTTATTATGAAAAACTGGATGCCGAAAAACTGGCACAAAGGTTCGGTTTTTCGGGAGGTAGGTCGGCTACAGTACAAAAGCACAAATGCCTGGAAAAAGTAAAGGAAACCGTAAAACAAAAATCGTTGCAGTATGAAGACTTCATGGAATAATACGGTTATGACCGATAACTACCTCAACGGAGAATGCAGCGGAGAAGCGAAAGTACTGTTTGAGGCGCGCCTGCTCCTTGAACCCGATTTAAAAGAAAACCTGCACTGGCAAAAAACAACCCGTGCCATCGTACAGCAGTATGGCAGGCAACAGCTTAAAGCCGAAGTAGAACAGGTAGCCCACCATGTGTTCACTGCCGGTAAATATGTTTCCTTCAGGGAAAAGGTATTCAGCTTCTTTAAATAATCAAATACAAAAATACAATCACAATCAGTAACACCCTGTGCTAAAGCGGTGGCAGGATAGTTATGCTTTAATCAAATCAAAAAACGAACAGTTATGAACGCAAAAGAATTTCGCAATTATGCGGTAAAGCACCACAGGGTAAACAGCCTGTATGTAGACAAATACATTAGTAATACACAGCGCTATGCCAGCCCAACTGCACTTACACCTTACATTATGGAAGAGCGCCAACTTAATATTACCCAGCTTGATGTTTTTTCACGGCTCATGATGGACAGGATTATTTTTTTAGGCGAGCAGGTGGAAGAACGAAATGCAAATATTATACAGGCACAGTTACTCTTTTTACAGTCGCTGGATGCTAAAAAGGACATACAGTTGTACATCAACTCTCCGGGCGGATCGGTGTATGCAGGGTTCGGGATTTATGATACCATGCAGTACATAACGCCCGATGTAGCTACCATTTGTACCGGAGTGGCACTCTCAATGGGATCAGTGTTATTATGCGCGGGAGCCAAAGGTAAGAGGTCGGCACTACAGCATGCTAGGGTCATGATACACCAAACATCGGGTGGGGCGCAGGGTACGGCAGCCGATATGGATATAAGCGTACGCCAGGTATTAAAAGTGCAGGAAGACCTTTACAATATAATTGCTCGCCATAGTGGTAAAGATTTTGATACCATTAATAAAAGTGCCGAACGTGATTACTGGATGACCGCCGAAGAAGCCAAAGCCTTCGGGATGATTGATGAGGTGTTGACGAGATAGTGGTTTTAAATTTTAAATTCCCCTTCTCTGGACGTAGCTTTTAAAGATGAAAGTTGTCATTACGAGCGCAATGAAATGAAGCGTAGTAATCTATATAATTATTGAGGTTGCTTCGTTGTATCTTCTCGACATGGTAATATGGTTTTCTTAAAATTAGTGTAATATTTTAAGGTTATGTACTAAAAAAAAGCTAATTACAAGTCAGGATTTATTCATACAAAATATTCTTGTTAAATTAGAGAAACATTAAAACCAAAAGATTATGAATGTATCAAAAGTAATAGGTATTATATTGATTGTGATAAGCTTGGGAGTGGGGTATATTGGTGTGAATAAAGTAGCCGACAGTACTAAAGCAATCAACTTTTTAGGAATTGAAATTGATGCCTCAAACGAATCAGGGCAAATGCAGGGCTTTATATATTTAGGCGGAGCAATACTTTTGTTTGCCGGCGGATTATATGCCGTGAGAAAGTCCAGCAATTAAATAGTTACAGCCTTCGGAACCACAACCCGATAATCTAAAGAATAAAAAATCCCCGCCAGTGGCGGGGATTTTTGTTGTATGATGTATCATGAAAAACAGTACTGCTAGTTAGGCACATTGTTTAGAAAATCCCATTTTTGATATACCATATGGATATTAACCTCCTGCCATCCATTTGTAGTATATAATTCTTTATTAACTATAAAATGTATAAGGCTGTCCTCCCAATATACCTCTGTTACCGAGCCAAACTCTGCCTCTCTTTCCTCATTCCTGCCTGTAATTATAATCTCTTTTGTTTCCTCATTAACTTCATAAAAGCAGAATAATGATAATCCCACCAAACATGTGGTATATGATTCATTGGCAAGATCATAATATACACAAGGAACATGTAATCCAAATTCCTTATATCCGGATGATGGTTTATATACAAATTCTCCCATATATAACGCAAATGAACCGAATAAAAAGCAATCGGCTTCAAGCATCAGGTCGGTTTGTGGTATATTGTCACCGTTAAGATCTATAGGGACATCAGTATCTACAGATACTAATTTATATTTGCTTACAAGGCTATTAAGAAACTCATGGTTTTCCTGTGGAGCATCATCATTGCTACAGGAAAATAAAGATACTATAGCGAGTAGGGAAATAAGTTTTTTCATGATATTAATATTGTTATTGTACTTTAACAGGTACTAATGAGAATGAACATTTTCCAGTTGTATATTGTCTTATAGCATAATTAGTAATTGAATGATTAATAACAAATGGATGTTGTATTACTTCTTCACCGATGATTACATTATCTCCAAAATCAACTAATACTTCCCTTAAATCATTAGATTGCTCATGCCATTTGGCAGAAGTAGTAGTTGTTAAAGTTGTTTCTGCACTGTTTCCCAATTTGTATCCTATTTTTAAAATTTCTCCTTCATACGAGAAGTTAGTATTGTATTTAGATTGTCTGCTTTCCTGTGTGGTTACTTCAACATCTAAATCCTGCTCCTCAAATTTAAATTTGAATGTGTTACTATATTCGTGTAATTTCCAATTTATTATTGGTAAATTGATATGGTAAGTTTTTTTAGTTAAACTAACTACGTGATAAACAGGTAAGATTGGTATTGATTGTTGAAAAACGATATCAAATAAATCATAGGGACTAGCGTGAAAACCTTTTTCAAGTACTGAAGTATTCACATTATAATCTGTAAAAACATTAAATTCAAAACTTCCATCTGTCCAAAAACTATTGTAATTAACATTTCCGCTAACAGTTATGGGTGTTAGACTAGGGTCTGAGAGATTAGAGTTTACAGTTGATGGTGAAGAAATTAATTCAAGTGCTTGTTGTGCATCGCCTTCAAGTCGAAATGATCGCAAGTGCTCTTCAAAATTATTTATAAAGTAACCGTTTGGTGTACCTGGATTAATAGTGTAGTATATATAGTCTCTATGCCACCCCAAATTTTCGCCTTTTCCATTTAATTCCCAGGCAGCTACAAGAGGGTCTGGATCAGCTTCCGGTGGTACAGGACCTCTGGGTCCTATAAAATCAAAAATAGGGTCGCTAAATCTAAATCTGAAATTTCGTGGTCCAATGTATTCTTTTGAAGTTTTCTCACCATAAAAAGGAAAGCTTGAAACAATTACTCTTTCACATTCTTTTATAACAACTACAGGAAATGCGGGGATAGCATTTCCATCTAACAGGTAATTACCAGCATCACTTGTTATCACAGGCGTTTTATCGTTGTCTAAAAGCCTAATTGCGACCATTGGTACATCATTTGAAGTGTTCCAGTTTGTCGCAGAAAATGAATTTTCCGGCAATTCAGGAATAAAAATGGTAAGTGCTGGTATTGTATTTTCTATTTCTTCTAATTCTGCTAAGCTATCAAAGTAAGATGATAGTATATCCCTAAAACTAGTTCCGTTTATTAATTCATCGCTAATGTAGCCGTACAAGATGTCATAATCTCCGTCAAATTTTTTTAAGGCTTCAGTTTTCAGGAAATCTCTTACGTCTTGATGTTCTTTCATTGCTTTGTGCAGAGCAATAGCAAATTTCTTTTTAAGAAGATAGTTGTCATTTCGGGGAGTTGACTTTACATTTAATGTCTGGTCTTGAGTCTCGGTTAAATCAGCTTCTGAGCATGAATATAATAAACACAGACTTAAACATGCAAAAAATAACTTTTTCATATTTTTTTAAAAGTTTGATAATGCCTACTATTATTTGTAAGGTGTCGGTTCGGCTTATTTTCCCTTTTTATGTCTTTACTAAAAAATGTTAGATATGCTAACTACTCTGTCATATTTCTTTGATTGAATTTTAAAAAGAATATTACTGATTCAATCAGGATTATCTAAAGTATTTTTTAGTAACCATCGAAATATATATATTAACTGTTATAATAACAAAAGATTAACAATAGTTTAGTAAATAAAAATCCCCGCCAGTGGCGGGGATTTTTGTTGTGTTTATATGGTAATACAATTAGGCTTTTAATGAAGCCATATCAATTACAAAACGGTAACGTACATCACTTTTTATCATACGCTCATACGCTTCGTTGATTTCCTGCATTTTGATAACCTCAATTTCCGATGTGATGTTGTGCTTACCACAAAAATCAAGCATCTCCTGAGTTTCGGCAATACCACCAATAACCGATCCGGCTACGGCTTTTCTTCCTAAAATCATAGGTACGGTATTAAGTAACGGCTCCAGTCCGCCTAGGTAACCTACAACTACCAGAGTACCGTTAATGGCAAGTGTACCTACATATGGGTTAAGGTCGTGCACATAAGGCACAGTATCGATAATAACATCAAACTTACCTGCTACACTTTTCATTTGTTCGTCATCGGTAGAGATAACCACCTCATGTGCACCAAGATCAAGCGCATCCTGGGTTTTTCCCGGGGTTCTTGAGAACAGGGTAACATTAGCCCCAAGAGCATTAGCCAGTTTAATAGCCATGTGGCCTAATCCGCCAAGACCTACAACTGCTACTTTACTCCCCGGACCCACGTTCCAGTGGCGTAATGGTGACCATGTTGTGATACCTGCACACAGTAACGGAGCAGTCCCTGCAAGGTCAATATTTTCAGGCACTTTAAGTACAAAATGCTCATCTACCACTACCTTTTCAGAATATCCTCCATAGGTATGTCCGCCCAAGTGAGTGTCTTTACCATTATAAGTACCGGTAAAGCCAGGTACACAGTATTGTTCTAAGTCCTGTTTACAGCTAGGGCACTCACCGCAGGAGTCTACCATACAACCTACAGCTGCAAGGTCGCCTACTTTAAACTTGCTTACTTCGCTACCCACACGGGTTACACGGCCTACAATTTCATGTCCCGGTACAGCAGGGTACATACTTCCGCCCCAGTCGTTACGTGCTGTATGCAGGTCAGAGTGGCATACACCGCAGTATAAAATGTCAATCTCAACATCTTTAGTAGTTGGTTCCCTGCGGTCAATATTAAGTTGTTTTAAGTCGGCATCGGCAGCTGGTGCACCATAAGCCTTTACGTTTGTTACACTCATAATCTATTTGTTTTTTGGTAATCTTTAAAGTTAGATATTTTTGAAGGTAAAACCTGTTTAACAAGTTTTAATATTTTGCTAATTTTTAAGATAAGTATCAGTAAATCAAAAGCCAATAAGCTTTCCTTTTAATTTGCGGATGCCTGCCTTAAAGCCATGTAAATTTAGGTAAGGGTAAATAGGTAAACTTGCAAAATTCAAACAATAAATTACGTTTTTCAAACATTGTTTTTTGGTTCAGTTTAGTAATCGGTAGAAAAGCTAAATTTTAATCGGTTTTAAAGCCAGTAAAGGAATGCCTGAACACATCAAATTAGCAATTCAAGAGCTAGTAGCTGATTATATCACAATATATTGATTTTTACCCATATTGTTAAAAAGTTCTGCCATTAGCGGGGCTTTTTTGTTTATTAAGTTAAAAAAGGACGCTTTTCTTTAAATTATGCTAAAATAGGGGTAGTGAGTGTTTTAGGTGTAGATTAATAAATTTAAAAGGTGTAAATTTATATTTCCGTATTAAACTCAAAAATAATAAGTTACTTCAATCCCTCAACTGTATGGAACAAAAACTGTGTGAACAGCTATTGTTAGCTAAAGGCATTCTTACGAAAGCCGATCTAAAAAAGAATAATATAAGTATTAATCCAACCGATTTGGAAATTAGCCAAATTGTAAGTGTATATAAAATAAGAGAAACTATAGAAAAAGATAAAAAGGAGCTTACTGCCCTTAAGGAACTTCTTAAAAACCTTAAAAAGGAAAACGGATACAAAAAACTCAGGATAGTAAAAATAACAGGAACGCTTAACCAAATAGTATTTATTGACGCAGGTATTACAAAAGTATATGGTATTTTAAGTTTGTAGTTTTGCTTGTTTTTTAAGGTTTTATGTTTTATTTAACATAAAAATGGTTTTTTATATCTAAAATTGTTAAATTAATTTTAGAAACTATCCCTATGAAAAAACTAGCCTTACCCTTTATTTTTTGTGTTTCGACATTATTTTATTTTTCATGTTCTTCAGATATTGATAATGTAACAGATAATCAGCAACCCGAAACTATTTCATTTCAGCTGAAATCAATGCCTACAGACAGTATCACTAAGGCAGCAAGAATGTATGTATTAATGACACAAACGCAGGACTATATTAACTTTAAATCATCCATAAGTGCTTTTAATAGTAAAGTAGCTCCTAACAGGGTAAGCTTTTCAAGCAAATCACAATGGATGAACTGGATAACAGGTAATATCTCTAATACAGGTTTTACAACAGTAGCCCAGTTTGAAGGGATGTTTGATGACTATGTAACAAAATTTGAATTGTTGCACCAAAATAATACCGATTTGTTTGACCTTATAGAACAGGCTGCAAACGATACGACCGCGTTACTGCAAATTTTTGAGCCCGAGTTAATGCCTCAGCCAGAGCCACTAGGTGATATAGAGGCATGTAAAGAGGCATGTATGGATGCAACCAGTACAGCAATTGATGTAGAAAATCATGGTTTTGTTCAGCAACTCTTCTTGGCAGTTTATTATTTAAGAGATTATGAGTTTGCATCATCTGCCATACAAGATCATGAAATGGCTATGAATTTCTACATACCTATGGATTTAAATATATGTTTTATGGAATGTGAACAAAACGGCGGAAGCCAATAGGCTTAGAGCATTTCGCCTGTATCATTTTCAATATTTTTTTGTTCTTTTATTTTCCTTTCGAAAAAAAAGTCAAGGATATAAAGTAAAATCATTACACCTATAAGAAAATAAAAGAAGTAATTAGTTGAACTGCTAATTGCTTCTTTTTCTTTTATCTTATTTTCATTTTCAATGAGTAACTTTTCAAGTTTACTAACACTTTCTTCCGGTTTTTGAAGAGTTGTTTCAAGGAGTTCTATATATGTTTTTTTTTCCAGTTTTAACTCATAGAGTTCTGTTTGGTTTTTGTCATGTTCAAATGCTTTGTAGGCAAAGAATATTAAAGCAAGATTACAAATCAGCGTGATTACAAATTTTAGGGATATAAGCTTTTTGAGGTTCATATTTATTCAGGTATGAAAATAGAGGACGATTTGATACATTTATTTTCTTCGGTAACCTCAGCAACACATACTAAGCTAGTGCCACAAGTCCAGCCTTTTTCACCGTCTATTACAAAAAGATGAGGTTTACAGTCTTCCACACCCTCGCAACTTGTATAGCTGTATTGATAGGATTCGGTTTCGTTAACTGGATCAATGTAAAGTTTACCGTTATAATTAAACAGATATTTTACCAATGTTTTGTTAGTGATAGAGGTGGTAAATTTTAGATAGTAAAACTCCTCTTTTTTTTCTCCCATAGTAACTCCCTTTACTATTTCACATTTTTCAAGTTGTGTTACATTACTACCAAAATTATTATTTATTTCGGTAACAAGAGTAGATTCTTCAATAAGCAAAACAGGTCCGTTTGGTGTAACTTCTCCCATTAATGTTTTACTGCTAAAATCAATTTGTGCCTGGCATAATACAGTAACTAGTAATGCAATGGTAAGTAATAGGTTTTTCATTAGGTGTGATTGAAATTGGTTATTGTAAAAATAATCATTTTACCAGTTCGTTTAGCAATAGCAGTAAAAACCTTATATTTATGGCTACATCTTTTAATAGTATACCTTGACAAAAATAAGCTTTAAGAACATAGTTTTGGTTATCGCCTTAACCATTAACGGTATTGGTTTTGCCCAAACCGACTGGAACGGAAAAAAATGTGCCGTTGTACTAACTTACGACGATGCTCTAAATGAACATTTGGATAATGTAGTACTTGTTCTTAACGATTACGGACTTAAAGGTACGTTTTACCTTATAGGAGCTTCGCCTGTTGTGGCAAACAGGCTGGAGGAATGGCGTAAGGTTGCAAAGCAGGGGCATGAATTGGGTAACCATACTCTAAACCACCCTTGCGATGGTTCGCAGGAAAACAGGGAATGGGTGCCAGCCGAAGCCGATTTGTCCCGATACACTGTTGCCCGTGCCGTAAACGAGATAAAGGCTACAAACGCTTTACTTAAGGCTATAGACGGAAAGGATAAACGTACTTTTGCTTACCCGTGTGGTGATCTTACCATAAACGATACCCTGTTTTACAAAGAGGTGAAAAACGAATTTGTGGCTGCTAGGGGAGTAGCATCGGTTTATGCACCGTTAAAGGAAATTGACCTCAACGATGTATACGCCTTTGGGGAATCGGGGACTACAGCCGGGCACATGATTGCCGAAATTGAAGAGGCCGAGAAAAAAGGGAGTTGCATTGTGTTTATTTTTCACGGAGTAGGAGGCGGGCATCCGCTTAATATTGATATTGAAGAACACCGTAAATTATTGGACTACCTAAAAAAACATAAAAAAGATATTTGGGTACCCACCATGCTGCAACTTGGGGAATATATAAAGGAAAAACAAGGTAAATAAATTTTTTAATTACTATCTTTAAAGCTATGAAAAAACAAATGGCAATCGCTACACTAATATTAGTGGTTTTAAAATTTGCGTATAATATTTACCGTGTTGTTTACAATGTACAGCAACCTCTACTGGAGCGCTACTTTAATTATGCGATACTGTTTATTATATTTTACTATGGTTTTACCTCTATTAAAAAAGGGAAAGTAAAAGCTAAGTGTAAAAACTAAATATTGTTTTATAAACTGCTGTTATAATTTTGGAATGTTTATTTTTACGAACCTAAAATTTTTAAAAATAATCACACCATGAAACCATGTTTAAGCTGCAGTAATATGCTTGCTGAAGAAGCCTCTTATTGTTATGTATGTAATACTAATCAAACAGAAGGTTTTGAGCATTTTGAAATAAAACCACAATCAAGCGATTTATTACTAAAAATACTATGTGTGCTTACTATAATAGGTGCAGCCTTTACAGTTATAACCTCGTTTTCTAATTTAATAACTGCACCGCGTTTACCTCAGAGTATTGATTTAGGATATCCGCTTGTGCCGGTAATAATTGTTAACGGTACTTTGGCAGCTGGTAAAATATTTGGAGCTGTTTTTATGCTTCAAAAAAAATTAAAAGGACTTTATATTTATACAGCAGCAGCTGTGATAAGTGTATTATTATCAATTTATACAGGAATATCAATATTTAAAAATTTTGATTTTATAGTAATGCTTATTTCTGTGGGATTTGGTTTGTCCTTCGGACTCTTATTTGTAGTGCTGTACTGGCTACCAATAAACAGAAAACTTTTATCATAAGCTTTATTTAAAAATATAATAAAAGGCTCTCTAACTTAGAGAGCCTTTTTTATTTGCTATATTTACTTAATAGTAAAATAATTACACTATGGTATCTTGTTCTAATTGTGGTAATATGCTGGCCGAAAGTGCTACTTTTTGTTATGTATGTAATTCTAAACAAACAAAGGGTTTTGATCAATTTGAGGTAAAACCCAAAAAGAACAATACATTTCTTGTAGTGATGTATGTGGTAGTTATACTAATACTGCTTTTTATATTTTTTGGATAGCCTGTCATTCTGACGATAGGAAAGATTCTTTTTCCCATTTCGACCGCAACGCAGTGTAGTGGAGAAATCTCAAATTGTGTTTTGTCCTTTTGTCTTGAAACAAAAGAACGAAAAATTCAAGGCTCTAACCCCTTAGCCTACAAATCACGGCACTCGGCTGTCACCTCAAACACCGGATGCTTATTAACGCCTCGTTTGTAATTTGCTCACACCACGGCGTTTTATGCCGGAGCTTCACTCTTGCTGTTGTTCCATGTCGACCGCAACGCAGTGTGGTATAGTGGCAAATCTATTATATATTAGTTCCTCCTGTCATTGCGAGGAGGTACGACGTGGCAATCTCTGTGAAGTTTGAATGGTTTGTAATCCTGACGGGAGGAAGGATCTCTTAGTATAATTGTCCTTTTGTCTTGAAACAAAAGAACGAAAAATTCAAGGCTCTAACCCCTTAGGCTACAAATTACGGCACTCGGCTAAACCATCCGAACTCGGCTGTCACCTCAAACACCGGATGCTTATTAACGCCTCCTTTGTAATTTGCTCACGCCACGGCGTTTTATCCCGGAGCTTCACTCTTGCTGTTGTTCCATGTCGACCTTGTGGAGACGTCTCTTTCATTAGATGGAGGTTTATTCCATCAGTCGGCTTTTCAGCCTCGTGTCTCATTCCGCTTCGCTTCATATCGAAATGACACAAGGTTTTGTCATTCCGATACGTAATGAAATGAAGTGAGGAATCTATAGCTAGTGCGAGCATCCCACTCGTGCCATTATGGTAACATAATTTGCATCACAAATTAAGTATATGAAAGTTATTATTAAAAATTAAAAGAAATCCACAAACTATAAGCCCTAATGAAACTAAATAAGCTCTTGCATTTCCTGTTGGCAAAAATTTATTAGGTCTCTTATAAGTGAAATAAATAAGCGATATGCCTGCAGTGATAAGGGTTAATCCTGATATTATTCTCATTTTTAATTATTTGAAATGTGTGTTTAATAAAGCACGAGCGGGACGCTTGCGCGAGCAGGGGGATATTAATAATTGCACTGGCAATATCATTCTTTTTTATAGCACAGACCAATAATGTCATCAGTAAAGTATAAGTCATGAATACCATTATTACGTTCAAGACAAATAGAAGTTTGCTCATCAAAAGCATAACAATCTATTTGAAAAGTATATATTTTTACACCATTAATTATAGGTGCTACATCATATAGTGATTTAAGATTGAGATTATACGACTGCCCTTTTTTGATAGTAAGGCAATTTTCTATAGATTCCTTTTTACTTACAATTTTAAATAACGAATCATTACGTTTAGCATAAATAAGATAATAATCATTGATAGATTCAATTTTATAAATGTAAGCGGTATTTGGACTTTTATTATTCTTGTTATGAGATCCACAAGATAAAATTAGAACAGTGAGTAGTAAAAGAAAATATCTCATGTAATGTGTATTTGCATTATACTCAAATATAAACACAAAAGCCCCGCAAGTTGCGGGGCTCTTGTCTATTATCTAACCTAAACGTCTTATTTTCTATTTTCAATCCACTTACGGGCATTAACAAACGCTTCGTGCCAAGGCGTAACCTCATCCTGGCGACCTTCAGGGTAGTAAGCCCAGTTCCACTGGAACATAGAACGCTCAATGTGTGGCATCATTACCAGGTGGCGACCGTCGTTGCTTGCCATCATTGCTACGTTATAGCTAGATCCGTTAGGGTTTGCAGGATAACCTTCATAACCGTACTTGGCAACAATGTTATACTGGTCTTCGCCATAAGGCAGGTTAAACTTACCTTCACCGTGCGAAATCCAAACACCCAGCGTACTACCGGCTAGGGTAGAAAGCATTACAGATGTGTTTTCCTGTACGGTAACCGATGTAAATGCACTTTCGTGTTTGTGGCTATCGTTGTGAAGCATTTTCGGTTTGTTCTCGTGATCAGGGTTTATAAGCCCAAGCTCAACGAAAAGCTGACAACCGTTACAAATACCTACCGATAGGGTATCTTCACGCTTAAAGAAGTTCTCTAAAGCCGTTTTAGCCTTTTCGTTGTATAGGAAAGCACCAGCCCATCCTTTAGCCGAACCAAGCACATCTGAATTAGAGAAACCACCTACAGCACCAATAAACTGAATATCCTCAAGCGTTTCACGACCCGATATAAGGTCGGTCATGTGTACATCCTTAACATCAAATCCGGCAAGGTACATAGCGTTTGCCATTTCGCGTTCAGAGTTCGAACCCTTCTCACGAATAATAGCCGCTTTTGGTCTTGGTTTACTGCTGTCTACAGCTACCTTTTTACCATCAAAATGGCTAGGGAAGCTGTATGTTAGCGGTTGGTTTTTATAATTGTCAAAACGCTCCTGCGCTTTTACTTTTCCACTTTGTTTTTGGTCTAACAGGTACGACGTTTTGTACCATGTATCCCTAACCTCGCTTACGTTAAAGCTAAGGTTGCTTTCACCGTTTTTAACGGTAACCACAGCACCTTCTACCGGCTTACCTATAAGGGTAAAGTCTACACCGTTTTTAGCAAGTTCTGCCTCTACAGTTGCATCTGCCTGTATAACAAGGGCAATGTTCTCGTTAAATAGGGCTTTAACCGTATCGGCCTCGTTAAGGGCAGTAAGGTCATATTCAGCGCCAAGGTTCACCTCAGTAAAGCTCATTTCAAGAAGCGTAGTAATTAAACCACCACTACCTATATCGTGTCCGGCAGCAATTTTACCGTTTTTAATAAGCTCCTGTATGGTATTGAAAGCCGTTTTGAATTTGGCAGCATCCTTAATAGTAGGAACATCGTTACCTACTTTATTAAGTACCTGTGCAAACGATGAACCTCCAAGCTTAAATGTATCGCCCGATAGGTTAATGTAGTAAATGTTTCCGCCGTTCTTTTTAAGTACAGGCTCTACTACTTTGTTAATGTCGTTACAGTTACCTGCAGCCGATATAATTACAGTACCCGGAGCAATAACATCGCCGTTAGGATACTTTTGTTTCATTGATAAAGAGTCTTTACCGGTAGGGATGTTAATACCCAGTTGGATAGCAAAGTCGCTACATGCCTGTACAGCCTCATAAAGCCTTGCATCTTCACCTTCGTTTTTACAGGCCCACATCCAGTTTGCCGAAAGCGATACACTTTTAAGTCCGTCTTTAAGCGGAGCCCAAACAATGTTACTTAAAGCCTCTGCAATAGCAGTACGGCTACCGGCAGCAGCATCGGCAAGGGCAGCAACAGGCGAGTGCCCTATAGAGGTTGCAATACCTTCTTTACCTGCAAAGTCAAGCGCCATAGCACCTACGTTATTAAGCGGTAACTGTATTGGTCCGGCAGTTTGCTGTTTAGCAACACGTCCGCCCACACAACGGTCAACTTTGTTCGTTAACCAGTCTTTACACGCTACAGCCTCAAGCTGAAGTACCTGGTTAAGGTAGTTGTGAATGTTTTCCTGAGTATACTCAGGGTTAGCATATTTAGCGTCAACCGTTTTATCGGTCATTATTGTTTTAGGCGATGAGCCAAACATATCTTCCAGTGCAAAGTCCATTGGCTTAGCTCCTGTAGTAGCCGACTCAAATGTAAACCTATGGTCACCCGTTACATCACCCACAGCATACATTGGCGAACGCTCACGATCGGCAATACGCTTAAGGGTATCAATATCTTTCTGACCGATAACAAGTCCCATACGTTCCTGCGACTCGTTACCTATTATTTCTTTAGCCGAAAGGGTAGGGTCACCCACAGGCAGTTTGTCTAAATCTATTTTACCTCCTGTTTCCTCAACAAGTTCTGACAGACAGTTTAAGTGTCCGCCCGCACCGTGATCGTGAATAGAAACAATTGGGTTTTCGTCACTCTCCACAAGACCTCTCACGGCATTTGCTGCACGTTTTTGCATCTCTGGGTTAGAACGCTGTATAGCGTTAAGTTCGATACCCGAGCTGAATTCTCCCGTATCGGCAGAGGATACCGCAGCACCACCCATACCAATGCGGTAGTTTTCACCACCAAGGATAACTACTTTATCGCCTGTTTGTGGTTTTTGTTTTATTGACTGACTCTCTTTACCGTAGCCAATACCACCTGCAAGCATAATTACTTTATCGAAACCAAGTTTGCGTGCATCTTCTTCGTGCTCAAATGTTAGTACTGAACCCGAGATAAGTGGCTGCCCGAATTTGTTACCAAAGTCAGACGCACCGTTTGATGCTTTTATAAGAATATCCATTGGGGTTTGGTAAAGCCATTTACGCTCTTCCATACCGTTTTCCCAAGGGCGGTTTTCCTCAAGGCGTGAGTATGATGTCATGTACACTGCTGTACCTGCTAACGGAATTGAACCCTGTCCGCCGGCCAGCCTGTCACGAATTTCACCACCACTACCGGTTGCAGCACCGTTAAACGGCTCTACAGTAGTAGGGAAGTTGTGCGTTTCAGCTTTTATCGATATAACCGAGTCAAATTCCTTAACGTCATAAAAATCGGGCTTATCAGCAGTTTTTGGAGCAAACTGCTGTACACGTGGTCCTTTTATAAAGGCTACGTTATCTTTGTAAGCCGAAACAATATCGTTAGGATTTTCCTGCGATGTTTTCTTGATAAGTTTAAATAGAGATGATGGTTTTTCCTCACCGTCTATCACAAACGTACCGTTAAATATTTTGTGACGGCAGTGCTCTGAATTCACCTGAGAGAAACCAAACACTTCAGAGTCCGTTAGCTTACGGCCCAGTTTTGTAGCAAGGTTTTCAAGATACTCAACCTCATCAGGGCTAAGTGCCAGTCCTTCTTTCTCATTGTAAGCCGCTATATCTGTAATTTCCAGTATAGGTTCCGGCTGTATGTTTATGGTATAAATATCCTGATTAAGTCCGTTATACTTTTGTGAAAGCATAGGGTCAAAATCAGTATTGTCTTCTGTAGTTTTTTCAAACTCTTCAATCCTTACAATACCCTGTATACCCATGTTTTGAGTAATCTCTACGGCATTGGTGCTCCATGGCGTTATCATTGTGGCGCGTGGCCCAACAAAAAAATCCGTCAGTACGGATTTCTCTATCTTATGTGCGTTGCCAAAAAGCCAGTTCAGTTTTGAAATATCCTCTGTAGAAAGTTCGCCTTGCGTTTGTACTGCAAAAACGGTATTCGTCTGGTTTCCGAAGAAATGGATCATTAGAAAAAGTAGTTACGTTGTTGAAAATGCAAAATTAATCTAATTTTCCATAACTGGCAATACCATAAATGCCTATTTATACATTTGGTTTTTTGTTGATTTGAAAGTGTATAATTCCCATTAACCTCAGCAGGAAGTATGATACGTTACTCTTTATTTATTGGGTAACTAAAGCCAAAATTACATTTATCAAAACAGTCTGTATCATTTAGTGTATCTCTAAGAGTTCCATACTTAGTACGGTTTCCATAACCAAAATAAAAAGTATCTGTTTCAATAAGCTGATTTTTTACTACATCATCATTCTTCATGTGATTAATTTTTTTATTTACCCACATAAAGTTGTAATCACCAAGAAATTCGGTTTCAAGATGGAGTTTACAGGTATCAAAATCAATGTTACGCAGCACATGTTCAAACTTTATTACAAAATCTGTAAAGTGATCTTCTATGTTTTTATAGCTGGCAGCAAAAGCAATTATAGAAGTAAAGTATTGATGGGGTACTTCTTTAGTACCTGTGCTAAACATTTCGGTACGTATGTAAGGATAAGTATCGTCGTTTTTTTAGAGTTTGTAAAAACGCGACTGTTTTATCATGATTTTCAGGTTATACTGTTATTCTGACCGATACCAGTGAGTGTCTTCCCATTTGGCAGTTGTGATTAAGGTGTTATGAATAATTTCAAATGTTGTGATAAATAGAGTAAGGAATGTGTTACATGTTTATTTTAGACTACTTTTTTAAAAATAAAAAATCCCGCAATTTTGCGGGATTTTTATATAAATAATACTGTTGTTTTATGAAGACGGAGATAGTTTATGTTCTTTTCCGTTAACTAAAACACCTGTAATTTTTTCATTCTTGTTTATTGCAGGTTTAAATGTCATTGTAAATGTTTTCTCTTTGTTGGCTTTCAGTTTGATGTCAAGCTGTCCCTGTGCCATACCGCCTACTTTTCCCGATTGTACAATCGCAGTTGGTTCGTACTTTTGGTTTTTGCTGTCCAGCAGGTAAAACTCATTAAGGTTTAACTCCTTGTCTTCCTGAGTATTGTTTTTAAGTGAGAAGATGGTTTGTAATATACGTCCCTCTTTTCCTGCTATGTATTGATAATTAGGGTCTTCGCCTAAATCAGAATATTTGCTAAAGTTCACATACTTAATTTTAAACTCCACACCATCGCTAAAAGGATAATAGGTATCGGCATATTTGTTTACAGAACACGATAGTACTAAAAATGATGCAAATAGTAGTAAGGTAATTTTTTTCATATTTACTTGTTAATTGGTTAAAAGTAAATATATGAAAATAATATTTTAATGTAAGAGTAGGAGCAAGTGTGCGCTTTGCAAACATGTAAATAAGTTTTACTTTCGCACTACTAAACAAACCTCAACATGCTAACCCAAATTGGTTTCCAGTTATTTTTTAAACTTATAAAAGGCAATAAATTATTTCTCTTAGGAGCTGTTTTTACCCTATTGTCTATTGTAGTATTGGTGCCAACATTTATAACGTTTTCATCGTTTATAGAACCTCATCAAAAATATGACTATGAGCTTATTTACAGTAAAGGTGCTGAAAAAGAAGATATAAAGTATAGTTTGTACTTAGTTACCTAAACCTTACACGGTTTCGGTATATGCTGATGCCTTCAAAATTTAGCAGTATTCCTATAATGCTTATTAAAAGTAAAATAATAAGGAGGCTGAAATGAATCCAATTATTAAGGGTTTGCGAGTAGGTTACTCCTGCAATAAGAGTGTATATAGTAAGGATTACTCCAAAAACGGAGAGGGAAAAAATTGAAATTTTCATGATAATTTGCTTTTTGATGTAAGGTGATGGGGTTAGAGCAAATTTTTTGAGTATGCCGTCTCACGATAGTTTTTCTACATAATGCCTAAACAACAACTATCTGTACACGATTCAGGATTTGTGTAAAGGTAGTCTATTGGTTTGGATTGAGCCTCATAATACCTTTGCTTTTACAGTATACCGAAAACTTTATGGTTTAGCGTGTTAAACCCGTATATGTTGCCTATCTTTATTGAATATCTGATAAAGGTGTTTTTTTACCTGTATGTCAGTAGTTTATTTAATAAAGTAAAATGGATAATAAATTTAATATAGCCGTACTTATAGACGGCGATAATGCTCAGCCAAAGCTTATACAGGCTATTATAGAAGAAGTTTCTAAATATGGTAAGGCAACTATAAGAAGAATATATGGCGACTGGACCACTCCGCAAATGAACGGGTGGAAAGAGGTTATTAATCAGTATTCGTTTAATCCTGTACAGAAATTTGCTTACACTTCGGGTAAAAACTCAACCGACAGCTCCCTTATCATTGATGCTATGGATATACTTCACAGTAAAAATGTTGAAGGTTTTTGTATAGTTTCCAGTGACAGTGATTATACCGGACTGGCAAAAAGGATAAGGGAAGACGGTGTATTTGTTATGGGAATAGGCCAAAAGCAAACTCCGGTAGCCTTTGTGCAGTCGTGTGAGATTTTTACCTATACCGAAAACATTTCGGAGATAATTCCTGAAGATGAAGAAGACGAACCTGCAAAAACCGCTACAGCAAAAGCTAAAGCAAGGCTTAAACCAAAACCTGCTATTAGCACTGCTATAATTGATAAGGCTTTTGATATCTCCATAAATGAGGATGAGGAAGCTTATATTGCAACCATAGGGTCTAACCTAAGAAAAATAGATCCGAGTTTTGACCCCAGGGCTTTTGGCTTTAAAACGCTCACGCAATTGTTTGACAACCTTCCTAAATATGAAATACTTAAAAACATTGTAAACGGACTAAATCATCCTTTAGTAAAAAAGAAATCTAAAAAAAGGTAGTTTATGAGGTTGCCATTCTTTTAAGTATGGCCCATTGTTTAAGTGCTACTCTTCCATCAACAGCAGGGTAGCCTAAAACGGTTTTCCCGGCAGCAACATCACCTGTAACACCCGAACCGGCTCCTACAACAGCACCGCTACCTATGGTAACGTGGTCTTTAATAGAGGCACTTCCGCCTATAACCACTCCGTCACCCAGAGTAACCGATCCTGCCAGCCCACTGTTTCCGGCCATAATACAAAAACGTCCCATAACACTGTTGTGACCTATTTGTACTAAGTTGTCAATTTTACAGCCGTCGCCAATAATGGTAGAGCTAAACTTACCGCGATCCACGCACGAACCTGCGCCAATTTCTACCTTGTTACCTATTACTACATTACCAATTTGTGGTACTTTAACCAGTCCCTGTTGCGGGCATGGTCTAAACCCAAATCCATCGGCACCAATAGTGCAGTTAGGGTGTAAAATACAAAAAGCACCTATTATGCAGCGTTCACGTACTACAGTCCCCGACCATATTGTTGTACCTGTTCCTACTGTACTTTCATCAAGTATAGTTACATTAGGATAAATAACTACATTATCGCCAATGGTTACATTAGCACCAATATAGCTGCCTGCACCTATTTTTACATTAGTTCCTAAATTTGCGCTAGGATGTATGGTAGCAGAAGAGTGAATATCCTGCTCAAAACACGGAGGTGCCGGTGCAAATAATTCCAGTATTTGAGACATGGCTAAGTCGGCATTATTTACCTTAATAAAAGCCCTGTTGTCTCCCGGTTGTATAGATATATCTTTGTTTACTACAGCTATGCAGGCGTTAGATTTTTCCCAAAGTTTTTCATACTTTTTATTACCAATAAATGTTATTTGGTTGGCATTAGCCAGTTCCAGTTGTTCGGGAGACGTTACTTCGTTAGTAGTGTTTCCTTCTATTACACCGTTAATAATATCATTTATTTGTTGTAACGTGTATGATTTCATAAGCACATGAGGTATTAGTCCTGCAGGTAGGGTACAGAAAAGATTAAAAATATTAGGTAATTATCTGTCTTATCAGGTAACTACTAATTAATGATTATTGTTTGTTTTTTTATGTTAACGCCAAATTAACATATAATATTTTTAAAAAACTACTGCGATTACTATTAAATAATAAAAATGTAATAATTTAATATTATTTATTTAAATGATTTTAGGTTGAGCTTTTGGACAAAGTGAGTGAGAGCGGGAGGAGTAGGGGGTTATGCATATCCGTTTTCTTTAAGCCAGGCTTTTTCTTCCTGTGCTAATTTTATTTTGATGGACATATGTGCATACTTGTTTACTACATACAATGCCCTTGTTTTCATAACCTCGGTGGGGTGTCCGTATTCCAGTATAAAATGGGCAGCCCATAAATCTACGAGATATTGTGATTCACAAAAGTATAAAGCAAAACCTTCGTTTCCTCTTTTAGTGATGAGTTGCTGGGCTAAACCACATAGTGTTTGGTAGTTTTCAGAACGGTATAGGTTTTTGTTTGACGGGGTATAACCGTCAAAATACATTTTTTTGCACAGGAATAAAAATGATGTTCCCTGATCGCTCATTGTGGTGTGATTTGGTTTTTTGTAAATTTAAGCATTGCGTCTTAAATAATGATAAAAAAATTAACACTTTTTAACCTAATTCATTTACACTTAATCGATTTTATGATTATTATATTACGGAATAACGTAATATGATGTGTATAATTTATAAAAAATCCCGCCGTTTATGGGCGGGATTGGGGATTTAAAATTATTCGGGGGAATAATTCTAAAAAATAAAGATTATTTTCTTGTCATTATAATTTCCATGCTTTTGTATTTTTTACCACCTTTTGGGGTTTCAAACATTTGCATTTTACGAGTGTTCTCATCAACTATATCATAGAGCTCACGAACTTCTTTAACGGTTTTGGTAACAGGGTCTACCATGGTGCCGTTTAGGGTAGTGGTTCTGGTATTACCGTTAAAGGTACCTCTCATTACCATCATACCGGTCCCCATGTTGTCAATCCATGTAGAGACATATTCATTTGTTGCATTGTCATAAGCAACTGTTGAAATACCTTCAAACGGCATTCCCATCATGTCGCCGGTGTAGGTAGATTGCTGATAACGTCCGTCAAGTATCATTTTAATTTCACAGCTCGATGTTTCTTTTTGTGGAGGAGCATCTGGTCCCATCCAAAAAGTCATTTCGCAGTTCCATTTCCCTTCTTCATTTGCCATCATCTTGTGTGCTTCACCGGGAGTCATATATTCGTTCCAGGCATTTGCTACAGTGGCAGAATCCATTTCAACCATTGGTGCCGGCTCTTCAGTTGGAACCGTATCATTCATCATAGGTTCACCCGAATCCATTTTCTCTTCTTTTTTACAGGAAGCAAAGCACAAAGCTACGGCCGATAAGGTAATAAAGATTTTTTTCATAATTGTTTGTTTTTGAGAGTTGTTAAACAAAATTATGAAAAATATATTATTTCGGTTGAATAATTGTTAATCTTCTCCGAAAACAGCGCTTTCATAAGCTCCGGCATCGGGTGCTGTAAGGTTTCTTTGGGTTTGTACAATATCAAAAGGTACTATGGTTGCTACCGATGGTTTTCCTAAAGCATTAGCGGCCGACTCGTCACTAATGTTCAGCTTATTATTGTTAGGATCTTCAAAAAACGGCCTGTAAGTAGTACTGTTTTGCGCTATGGTACAGCCTGTATATAACGACTGATCACCAAAATTGTACATAGGGTCGTTTGTAAATCTATTAATGTTGTCTATAAATTTAATAAAGCAATTAGTGAAGGTGTATTCAAAAGGCAGGTCGCCTACACGGTCAAACAATATACCGAAGTTTGATGAACCATACATTATACAGTTTTCAAAGCTTGCATTAAAGCTGTTTACCAAAATAGCATCTGTTGTTTCCAGATAATCGCTTAAAAGTACAGGTACCTGATTAAAGCTGTTAAAGTAATTGGCAAAAGTACAGTGTCTAAACTGGTATATACCGCCCAGTGTACCGGCAAAAGCTGCCTGTCCGGCTGAGTTTATAACCACATTTTCACCATATATGGTAGAGTTACGTGAAAGTAGTCCCACATTAGTGGAGTTATATATTTGTGTATTGCGAAGCCTTAGCGATATAGCTGTTCCGTTGTTACCTTCGGCCAGTATACCTACGGTTGAGTTTTTAATAATTACATTACAAATATTTGATGTAGAGCCTTCCTGTAGCCAAAGTGCTCCCCATTGTCCTGGTATATCGGCAAAATCAGGCTCAAGGCGATCCCCTTCAATAATTACGGTATTCTCCTCTGTTGCAGGGTCGTTAATATTACCAATATTAAGGCGGGCATCATTACGTACAATAAGTCCTGAGTTTTCGTGAAAATGGATATGTGCACCTTTCCTAACGTTAAGTGTTTTTCCGTTAGGTACTGCTGCATAGCCATATACCACATAAGGCTTAGCATCGGTCCAAATCAGTTCGTTACCGTTTTCGTCTTCATTAAGGTTAAAACCATAAATCTGAGTATCATCGGTTTCACTAACAGGAATACTTTCATACATGCCCTCGTCATTACGCTGAGGGTATAAAAACACGGCATCCTGCACCAGTGTAACCAGCTCAACTTTTTGCGGAGCCATTTGTGTACTGTGAAACTCTATCTGATCAGTATATAAAAAAGTATTTTCGGTATTAACAAACTCGTCATAGTTTATGGTAGTTTCCACAAAAACAAACATACTGTCGTGGGCCATAAGCTCTACGTTGTTAAATACGCGCCCCGGTACACCGTCTACCATTAGTCGGTATTTGGAATTCTCTCCCTGTCCAAGGGTTAGGGTAGGTATGTTAATATCTTTATCGCCACGGTTGTATACTTTTAATGTATAGGTGCTGGACCCAATATTGGTAAATACGGTATCAAGATACACAGTATCTCTGGAAAACTCCAGTCCGCCCTGGCTTGGTTCAAACTCAAAATCATCACGGCATGAGGTAAACGTAAGCACAAATACACCAAAGAAAAACAATAGTAAGCTATAGCGCATAAATAACAATTTTTGGTAAATGTAGCATTAATTTAAAAAGTAAAAAAGCGGCTGTATGGTAAACGGAGAAAATTGTCATTTAGTTTATGGTTAATCCGCACAAAATTTAAAATCAGTATTTAAAACATTCTTCAGTCTATTATCTCATGTCTTTTATTTAAGTGTACAGGGCTTTTCGTAACTTTACCCTTTAAATTATTATACATGGCATTTGATAAAGAAAAGGCACTGAAAATGTGCAACGATTTTGCGAAAAATACCTTAATGGAAACCCTTAATATAGTGTATACCGATGCCGGTGAAGGCTTTCTGGAAGCCAAAATGCCGGTTAACCCAAGCGTACATCAGCCAATGGGATTATTGCATGGCGGAGCAACAGTAGCTCTTGCCGAAAGCGTGGGCAGTGCGGCATCGTTACTGTTTGTAAACCCTGAACTGCAGGAGGCAAGAGGTATAGAGATTAGCGCCAATCACGTTAGAGCTAAGCGCGACGGAGTGGTAACCGGTACTGCAAGAATAGTGCACCAGGGCAGAAGCCTGCACCTGTGGGAAGTTAAAATAACCGACGAGCAGGGACGCCTTATTTCGCTTTGCAAGATTACCAATATGATTTTGCCAAGAAAACGATGATTTGTTAATTCGGTTATCTGTTTATTTGAATGCATGTATGAGCTCCCGTCTTGAAAGGGGGTAGGTGTGTCAAGTAACGCAATAATCAAATCCACGAATACACATAAATAATGACCGATTTACTCTTAAAAATACAAAACCAGTTACAGGAGCAGCGTCCGTTTGCAGTTTATAGCAAGCCAGGCAGTGCTACCGTAACCGGAATTTTCCAAACCAATATTGAGGAGTATTACCTAACCGATTTTACCAAGCAGGGCTTTGTGTTCGCTCCGTTTGAGGGAGATAAATACCTGTTTATCCCAATGCAGGAAAGCGATGTGATAACGGTAACCATAGAGGCAAATGGGTTTGCTCCGGCCGAACCTCAACCTGTGGCAATAAACCCAGAATCCAAGTTAGGCTTTGAAGACTTGGTTGCCCGATGCGTTACTGCTATAAAAACAGGGGCATTTGGTAAACTGGTGGCGTCACGCAGTGAGATGGCGCAGCTTTCGGTTACCGATATTACTAAGGTATACCAAAACCTGCTGTATGCTTATCCCAATGCATTTAAATATATGTTTTTTCACCCTGCAAGCGGACTATGGATGGGGGCAACGCCCGAGCAGTTGCTTAAAGCACAAAACCATACCATACATACCGTAGCCCTTGCCGGAACCCAGCTGTATAAAGAAGACGAGGAAGCCGTTTGGGAAAATAAGGAAAAGGAGGAACAACAGTTTGTGACCGACTTTATTTTAAACGAACTAAAGGATTACACCAACCAGATTACTACCACACAGCCTTATACCTTTAGGGCGGGTAACATAGTGCATATTAAAACCGATATTTCGGCAGAGCTTAAGGAGGCTTCCCTTTTAAAGGAAGTACTGCAAACCCTGCACCCAACACCTGCGGTATGCGGACTGCCTAAAACCAAAGCTAAACAGTTTATACTGGATAACGAGGACTATAACCGCGAATACTATTCGGGCTTTCTGGGTGAGTTAAACCGTGATTTTGCAACAGGTAAACAGGCTCAAACCGATTTGTTCGTAAACCTGCGCTGCATGAAGATAAACGGCAATGTAGCTCAGTTGTTTATAGGTTGTGGAATAACCAAAGACAGTAACCCCGAAAAAGAATTTATAGAAACAGTAAACAAGAGCATGACCATGCGAAGGGTACTTTAATAGCTTTATTCTAAATGCTGAATTTTAAATAAGATTCTTCCTCTCGTCAGAATGACAAAGCACTCCGTCATTACAAGGTACAAAGTAATCTATTACAGATATTATATGTCATTTCGACGATAGGAGAAATCTTCTTTCCATTTCGACCTTGTGGAGAAATCTCTTTGTATATGGATTAGATTTCTCACTCCATTTCATTCCGTATCGAAATGACAAAGCACTATGTTATTGTGAAGTGCAAAACAATCTATTAAAGGCACTCAGTCTCTAAGCTACTCTATATAAACCAAAGTCCGTATCTTTGCACCACTCAAAAAAATAATAATGAAACTCGATATACTTGTATTTGGCGCACATCCTGATGATGTGGAGCTAAGCTGTGGAGCAACCATAGCAAAAGAAATTTCTCTTGGTAAAACCGTTGGTATTGTTGATTTAACCCGTGGCGAACTGGGCACACGCGGTACTGCCGAAATTCGTGATGAAGAGGCTGCCGAAGCGGCTAAAATTCTGGGAGTTTCCGTAAGGGAAAACCTTCGTTTTCGTGACGGATTTTTTACAAACGACGAAAAACACCAACTTGAGGTTATCAAAATGATTCGTAAGTACCAGCCTGAAATCGTGATTTGCAATGCGGTAGACGACCGCCATATAGACCACGGTAAGGGTAGCAAACTGGTTAGTGATGCATGCTTCCTTTCGGGGCTTCGCAAAATAGAGACCGAGCTAAACGGAGAACCTCAGCAGGCTTACAGGCCTAAACTGGTATACCATTACATACAATGGAAAAACCTTACGCCTGATTTCGTTGTGGATGTTACCGGATTTATGGACACAAAAGTGGCTTCACTTATGGCATATAAGTCGCAATTTTATGATCCAAACAGCGACGAACCTGTTACGCCAATCGCTACAAAAAACTTTAAAGAAAGCATTTTGTACCGCGCGCAGGACTTAGGAAGGCTAATAAATAGCGAATATGCCGAAGGCTTTACGGTTGAAAGGTATGTGGCTGTCAACAGCTTAACTGATTTAGTGTAAAAAAGTGCAATTTTTTTTGTATATTTATTTGCAGGAAACGTAGAGCTATACTATATTTGCACTCGCAAAACAGATGGTGATTGTAGCTCAGTTGGTTAGAGCGTCGGATTGTGGTTCCGAAGGTCGTGGGTTCGAGACCCATCATTCACCCCTAAATAGAAACCCTTAGAGAAATCTAAGGGTTTTTTGTTTTAAAGCCTATTTTTATCTGTATAGATAAAATTCTAAACTACTATTATATTGCGAGGTACAAAGCAATTTATTATGGCTACTGCATGTCATTCTGACGATAGGAAGAATCTCATTTCCATTTCGACCTTTTGGAGAAATCTTTTTGTATTTAGATTCTTCTTTCCGCTATCGCTGCAATCAGAATGACAATTACCCAGTCATTGCGAGGTACGAAGCAATCTGTAGTGAGATTGCCACGCTTCATTGCATTACGCTCGCAATGACAGCAGGAGTAAGCAACCGGCTTTAGGCTCTGTAGCGTAAAGAAACTCAAAATACAGTACTTTTTTCTTTGTTGTATTCCCTTAATTTTTACATTTGGGAAAATTTATAATTATGGAACTTTTTGTAGTAATGGGAGCGGCTCTTGTAATTTATTTTATTTCCCGCGAGTGGAGCAAAAGAAATTCAAGCTATATAAAACCAGGTAATAAACCGGAATACAGTGCAAACCTACAGGAGCTTGTAGAGAAATTTGGGCTACGTTATGCCGATAAGCTCGAAATGGTACCTCAACCTGATGGAACAACCGTACTGGTATATGCCAAGCAGGACACCTCAAAACAGGATCAGCTTGCTGTAATAAACGATAAAGACCTTTACAAAAGGGTAAAGAAAGACAAGGTATACGCTAAAGTAGCTTCGGTTGCCGGGGGTACTATGAAAATAGAATTCTTTGGGAATTAATTTCTCTGTCATATTGAGCGAAACGCAGTGTAGCCGAAATATCTAAAAATTTAAAAATAAACAAAACCCCTTAGTTTTCGCTAAGGGGTTTTGTTTTTAGTAGTCTGTTATAATACCGCTGTGTCATTGCGAGGTACTAAGCAATCTATTTATGGGTACCGTTTGTCATTCTGACGATAGGAAGAATCTCA
>NZ_JRLV01000061.1 GCF_000769915.1 Flavobacterium beibuense F44-8 | reverse complement strand
CCAATTTGTGGGGTTGAGGCTATAGTAATGGTAAGGGATGCCAATACAGGTAAGCCACTTGCCAGTGCTAAGGTAGCCATCCTTGATGAGCGTAACAATGTAATTGAGACCAGAACAGCCGATGCTAATGGTAAGGTAACCTAC
Organism: Flavobacterium beibuense F44-8; assembly: GCF_000769915.1. Taxonomy (GTDB): domain Bacteria; phylum Bacteroidota; class Bacteroidia; order Flavobacteriales; family Flavobacteriaceae; genus Flavobacterium; species Flavobacterium beibuense. Next base: position 130 of record NZ_JRLV01000061.1, on the reverse strand, counting down.
AGTGTTGACTGCGACAGGGCCTATACCATACAGGCAAGCATGCCAAAATACGAACAGAATACTTTCCCTATTACTAAAACCCATGGCGGAGAGGTTAATGTTATGGCTGACCTGAGACCGATAGAGGAGA
>NZ_JRLV01000060.1 GCF_000769915.1 Flavobacterium beibuense F44-8 | reverse complement strand
TCCCGCGATGTTTCGGGTGCAAATATACAACATTATTATCGAAATACCTCGATCTATCTAATTTAATTGCCATTATTGTTTATTCAAGAATAAACTAATAAGTTACCATTCATAAAAACTTATTATATGCACAGCAATGCTATCCCTCTCTTTATAGTAAAATATTATGAATCAGCTATTATAATTATACTATCTTCTATACTATAATTATAAGCAACAAATACAATTATAAAAACAGTTCGCAAACACTTAAACGCATTTTTTTAGCTTTCAATTAAAATAAAAAAGGCTTCACAAATGTGAAGCCTTTTACCTAGTAGCGGGAACTGGACTCGAACCAGTGA
>NZ_JRLV01000006.1 GCF_000769915.1 Flavobacterium beibuense F44-8 | reverse complement strand
AGGCATGGAATTCAGCGGCCGGGTTGGAAATTGTTGGTAATGCATTGATGATCAAATCAAAATCAAAAACGCTGTAACAACCCGTTAACGTGTTCTCTAATCGTACATAGATCGTCTCGGTAAACGGAGTGGTATTCTGATACGTTGCCGGGTTGGCAATAACGTTGGTTGCGCTATCGGCATCGGCAAAACTCATATAGTAACTCACCGCGTAATCAACATTACCGCCGGTGATTTCTGTGTCTTTTGTGGTCAAATCAAACTCCTCGATACCGTCGTTAGCATCAGGGTCGGTCTGGTCACACTGAACGTAGTTCGTGATTGGGGCTAAAATAGTAGGCCTTTCATTAACTGTTAAGTCCATTGTTACAACTGAGTAACATGAAGTAACTAAAGCTCCCTGCTCCTGCACTCTAAAGTAGATTGTTTGTGCATTTGGTACAGTAGTCGTAAATAATGGTTGTGCCTGAGGGTTTATATTAGCATCTGCATCTGCCTGAGAAAGGTGAACAGATACATCAAGAGTCATTCCAGGCTCATTTGCCATAATACCTGCTATAGCATTAGTCAAATCAAATTCGGCAAGACCATCGTTTGAAGCATCATCACAAGTTTCCATTGGTGCAGGGTTTACCACATCGTTAGGAAATTCTGTAAGGTTTATATCAAAATTCGTTATATCATAACATCCTTCATCATCAATAACAGCAACTCTTATAAAAATTGTCTGGCCATCTGTTGCAAGGTAGGCATCAGGAGCAGTTATTTCATTTGTATTAGAATCAGCATCAATTAATGACTCATAATAAAACACTTCAAAAGCATTTGGATCCAATCCGGCCATAACATCGTTATACTGCACTGTAAGATCTACTACTTCAGTACCGTCGCCATCTAAATCACATACATTTATATCATCAACCTCTCCCGCAACAGGAGCATCTGCAATTATAATTTCAAAAGATACAACTTCATAACATCCCGTAAGTACATTTTCTATCCTAGCAAAAATAGTCTCACTAACATCTGTAGAGTATGCAGTATCATTTATTATTTGATTAAAAGGTGCCTCAGCATCCTCAAGTGAATGGTGATAAGTAATAGGATACTGGAACTGGTTATAACCATTTCTTATTACAGGTGTATTTTCAGTTAAATCAAATGTGTATGGCGGAGGATTCGTAGCACATACATAGAAATTATTTGGAGTACCTAACTCAAGAGGTTCATTAACTTCTACTGTTACATCCTGAGTTTTTATAACCTCAGTACCATCACAAGCAGTATAAATAGCCTGAGCAGTATATGTAGTAGTTACATCCGGACAAACTGTTATGGTAGTATCAGTACCTATTTCAGCACCACCTAAAAGCCAAGCAAACTCAACGTTTGAGTCTCCGTTTGGAGTAAACCTCCAAGCTTCATTTGTTGCACTCCAGTTACCGGTGTTACGTCCCGGAGGCGCAAGAGCATCTGTACCGGCAGCATTTTGAATACCGATAAGACCTACACCACCCTGCCAAGAATTACACGGAACCCTTCTCTCTACATATACTTCAACAACATTAGTCGTTTCATATAATACAATTTGAGAAGTTTGAGCACCAATGGTAGGATCACTATTACAGGTTCCACTAAACTGTGCCACTTCAGAAATATTAACTACAAGTGTACGACAAGGAGCACTACCTAAAATAGCATAGTTAATATTTGGATCAGCAAAAGTATTATTAACACCCGGATCAATATCCTGATAAACACCATATATGGCATTTTTTATAGGAAACCCTGTATTAGGTATAGTTTGATTATACGACCAAGGACAACCACCACCGGCTGTAAAACCAGTAGTATCAAATGTAATTACACCATTTGAACCTATAAGTACATTGGTATAACTCTGACCATAAAAACAAAATGAAAACGGTAGTGTAACCAATGGAGACCACACGTCATCTGTATTTACGGATACCTGCGTACCACCAATAAAAGGATATGGCGGAGCATAATCAACAGAACTCACCTCATAAGAGGTTGTTTCACCTGTTTCGAAATACTCAGCAATAAGGTCGGTACAATCACCCGGATTACACAAAGGCGCCGGAGCAAATGTCCCTACATCAGGACAACCTGGAGCCTGTGAAAAACCTTTAAAACTTAAAATGCTCAGAAAGAACAATAAAAGGTACTTGTTTCTCATTTTTTTAACTTGTTTTTTGAAACGCGAAATTTACACAAATTTAAAGCGCTGACTAGAAAAAATTATTATTTTTTAGCATATCACTTAAAAATATAACTAAAACATACATAATATTACTACAACGCTTATTAATAACAGTTATTACCTAACCTACCCTACCTTGTTTGGTTTTTTTTAACATTTTAATGTTTTTGGGTAAATTTAAAAGGGTAAACATAATTTGTTACAAACATAACATATTATTTAATACTTACATAAAACCGAAGTAAAGCAACAAAATGAAATTTCAGTTAAAGCTACAGTCTTTAAAATCAACTTTTATAACTATCTTTGCGACCTGACTTTTTAGAGTATATATTAATTATTGTATCAATGATTGCTAACGAGGATTTAAAAGACGATATTGGAGAAAACCATATTGCAACAAGCGCAGAAACTCCTTTAAGGGCAGACGCTTTTGAAATGAGTGATGACCAAAAGATAGAAGCCATAAAAAAAGATGTTGAAAACATTTTACATACACTTGGAATGGACCTTACAGACGATAGTCTTAAAGGAACTCCTAACCGTGTGGCAAAAATGTTTGTAAAAGAAGTTTTTGGCGGACTAAACCCTTCTAAAAAACCGGGATCATCTACATTTGAAAACAAGTACAAGTATGGTGAAATGCTTGTAGAAAAAAATATAACTATTTATTCTACCTGCGAACACCATCTTCTTCCTATTGTAGGACGTGCTCACGTAGCCTATATATCTAACGGAACTGTTGTAGGGCTTTCTAAAATGAACCGTATTGTGGATTACTTTGCAAAAAGACCACAGGTACAGGAAAGACTTACCATTCAAATTGTAGAGGAACTTAAAAAGGTGCTTAACACCGAAGATGTTGCCTGTGTAATTGACGCTAAGCACCTTTGTGTTAACTCAAGAGGTATTCGTGATATTGAAAGTAGCACAGTTACTTCAGAATTTGGAGGAAAGTTCAAAGAAGAGAATGTAAGAAGAGAGTTTTTAGATTACATAAAACTTGACACACAATTCTAATCCTATTATTTTTATACCGTAACTTACGGATTCAAATTAACCCATATGCAATTGTATAAAAACCAGGCTTTAAAAATTTATAATTCGCTTAGCGGAGACAAAGAACTGTTTACCCCAATACACGAAGGCAGCGTAGGCATGTATGTTTGCGGACCTACGGTATATAGTAATGTGCACTTAGGGAACTGCAGAACCTTTATCTCTTTTGACCTGGTTTTCCGTTACCTGAAACACCTTGGCTTTAAGGTTAGATACGTACGTAATATTACCGACGTAGGCCACATTGAAGACGATGCCGATGACGGTGAGGATAAAATTGCAAAAAAGGCAAGGATAGAAAAACTGGAACCTATGGAAATTGTTCAGCAGTATTCTGTAGATTTTCATCAAATCCTTGAACTGTTCAATAATATGCCTCCAAGTATTGAACCAACGGCTACAGGACACATTATTGAGCAGATTGAAACCATCAAGAAAATAATAGAAAATGGTTTTGCATACGAGTCTAACGGCTCAGTATATTTTGACGTGGTTAAGTTTAATGAAACCAACCACTACGGTAAGTTAAGCGGAAGGAATCTTGAAGACATGATTTCCAACACCCGCGACCTTTCCGGACAGGATGAAAAAAGAAACCCTCAGGATTTTGCACTTTGGAAAAAAGCCGAACCACAACACATTATGCGTTGGCCATCACCTTGGGGTGACGGTTTCCCGGGATGGCACCTGGAGTGTACTTCTATGAGTACAAAATATTTAGGAAATCATTTTGACATTCACGGTGGGGGTATGGACTTAAAGTTCCCTCACCATGAATGTGAAATTGCCCAAAATGAAGCCTGCACAGGTCAGTCGCCGGTAAACTTCTGGATGCATGCCAATATGCTTACGCTAAACGGCAAAAAAATGTCTAAATCTACCGGAAATAACATTTTACCGAGAGAGATATTCTCGGGTAATAATGAAATTCTTAGTAAGGCATTTTCACCAACAGTTACCCGTTTCTTTATACTACAGGCACACTACCGCAGTATACTTGATTTTAGTAACGATGCTATTCTTGCTGCCGAAAAAGGCTTTAACCGCCTTATGGAAGCCCTTGAAGCATTGGAAGGACTAAAAACTTCAGACAAATCGAGTATTGACATCGAGGCTTGGAAACAATCCTGCTATGATGCCATGAACGATGACTTTAACAGCCCTATACTTATAGCTCAGCTTTTTGAAGCCGTTCGTTACATCAATCTTCTAAAAGAAAACAAGGAAACCATTACAGCGAGTGACCTTAAACTACTTTCTGAAATATTAAATGCTTTTGTTTTTGATGTACTTGGACTTGTTGACGAAAAAACAGCTTCAAACAATAACGACAAACTTGAAGGTGTTGTTAACATGCTAATTGGCATGAGAAATGAAGCCAGAGCCAATAAGGACTTTGCCCTTTCTGACCAGATTAGAAATAAACTGACTGAACTTGGTATAGAACTGAAAGACAGCAAGGAAGGCACTACGTTTTCAATTCAATCATAATGATTTGACATTAAGGAAAATTATAATAACACCCTTTGTATTATTAGTACGCTTTTATCAGGGTGCTATATCTCCTTTCCTACCTTCGGCTTGCCGCTACACTCCTACCTGCTCTCAATATACTATTGAAGCCCTGCAAAAGCACGGACTTTTTAAAGGCGGGTGGCTAAGTATTAAACGTATTGCCAGCTGCAACCCCTGGGGCGGACGCGGGTATGACCCTGTGCCCGAAAGAAAATGCCGGCATAATCATTAATTAACGGTTTTTAGACTTGGCAATCTTTCACATTTATTTATTTTTACAGAAATTAAACCAATTAAAATGACACACGCTTTAAGCTTTGTATGGAACCCTCACGAAGGTATAGACCTTGGATTCTTCCTTTTACGTTACTATAGCCTTATGTGGGTAGTAGCCTTTGGACTGGGATGGTATGTAATGAAAAACATATTTGTTCGTGAAGGCGAATCTATGGAAAAGCTGGACAAACTGTTTATTTATACTATAGTTGCCACTATGATAGGTGCCCGTTTAGGTCACGTAATATTCTACCAGCCTGAACTGTTTAAGGAAGACTTCCTTAATGTTTTCTTACCTTTTAGAACAACACCTAAGTTTGAGTTCACAGGTTTTGCAGGACTTGCCAGCCACGGTGCAGCAATCGCCATTATACTTGTAATTTTTTACTACAGTAAAAAAATCATTAAAAGACCTGTATTATGGATGCTGGATCGTATTGTGGTTCCGGTAACACTGGGCGGTATTTTTATCCGTATAGGTAACTTTATCAATTCTGAAATATTAGGTCGCGAAACAACTGCAGATGTACCTACGGCCGTTAAATTTATTAGAGGTGAAGATGGTGAACTGGGCAGACGTGCCATAATGGAAGCCACCCAACAAACAGACTACAATAAGGCATACGACCTTGTACAGAATGACCCAAGGTATGCTGATATACTTAACGCTATACCTTACAGGCATCCGGCACAGTTATATGAAGCATTTTGTTATATATTCGTATTTGCCATAGTATATTATATGTACTGGAAAACAGATTCAAGAAAACAGCACGGACTTATTTTTGGGGTATTCCTTGTATTACTTTGGACTGTACGTTTTGTAGTAGAGTTTGTAAAAGAAAGCCAGGGAGGATTTGAAGGAGAAAACCCTATATTACTTACAGGTCAGTGGTTAAGTATACCTTTCATACTGGTAGGATTATACCTTATATTCACTTCTAAGAAAAGAACTGAAACACTTTAATAAGAGTTAATTATATAAAATAAGAAGCCCCGCATTTGCGGGGCTTCTTATTTATGTGAAATTATTATATTTAATCAGTCAGTCTAAAATCATATGAAATATTTCCAAGCTGTATCTCTGGCGCTTTATTACTACCGTTAAATTTGGTTTCCAAAGCTGCTTTCTTTGCCTTTTCCAACAAGCAAGCTGCATTATTAGTTGTACCCCTAACACCGGGAACTGCTTTTATTACCTTACCGGAGCGATCTACATGAACTTCAACAACCACAATACCTTGCTCCAAACAGTCAGAAACCAACTTTACAGTAGTGACTTCTTGATTATTATCAGCTTTAGGAGAAACAATCCTATATTTTAAGGCATCCTGAACATTTACTATTAACTGTTCAGGGTTAGGTTTAGATATTGCAAGAACCTCATTTTCCTCCTGAGAAAAGCAGGAAAAACTTAAAAAAACAACTAACAAAAAGAACTTATTAATCAGTAAGCTTAAAATTATAAACAATCTCACCTATTTGTTTATCAGGAGCACTGTCACTACTATTAAACTTAGTTTCCATAGCAGCAACTTTAGCCTGATCCAATAAACATTTAGCTGAGTTGGTAGTACCTCTGGCTCCCGCCTTAGCTGATATAACATTACCATTCTTATCTACCGAGATTTCAACTACAACTGTACCCTGCTCATTACACAAATACTTAGGAGCCGGTTTGGTTAAAGCTTTACGTCCTGCTAGCCTGTAGTTGCCAGATCCGGTACCTGCTGTACCTCCTCCTCCATTACCATAGCCTCCTTGGAGAGAACCATCAATCTTTCCTTTATCTCCTGCCTTATTATCATCACCCTGCCCCTGTGTAGCTTTACCTTCGCTTTTAGGTCCGTTTATAAGACTATTTAAAGCATCTGTAGTAGTTTTAGACGGCTGAGGCGGCTTAGGAGTTTCCTTTGGTTTTTCCGGCTCTTTAGCAGGCTCTTTTTTAGGTTTCTCGTTACTTATAACAGGAGCATCATCTACATCCTGAGTAGCAACATCTTCTGTAACAGGAGCTGATGCAGGAGTTGATTCCTGTGGTTGTGGTGCCGACTGTATCGGCTGCGTAGGCTGCACATCACCCGAACCGAAATCAGTAGTCCCAAAATTAATGGCAATACCGTTTTCAGGCGGTGGATCCATATATGATAGTCCACGAAAAAGACACAAAAGAAACAACAGAGCAAATATAGCTACTGTTATTGCAAATGATTTTTTTTCTTCTTCTGTTTCTAAATACTTCATTATTCCTATTATTTAGGATTAACTGCCAATACTATTTTGAATTGATTTCTGTAAGCTATATCCATTACACTAACTGCCTTTTCAATAGGCACACCGGTTTCGGCACGTAACACAATGGCCTTACTTTCATCTCCCGAAAGCATCTCTATAAGAGTTGACTCAAGTGCTTCTTCAGCAATTGGCTTTTTATCAATATAATATTCAAGGTCTTTAGTTATACTTACCGCTACGTTTTGATTGTTAGCTGTTTTACCTTTAGCCTTTGGCAGGTTAAGGTCGAGCGCATCGGTTGTAACCATGGTAGAAGTAAGCATAAAGAATATCAACAACAGGAATACGATATCCGTCATTGATGACATGTTAAACTCGGGTGTTACCCTGTTTCTGCTTCTAAACTGCATAATTATACCGGATCATTTAATAGGTCAAGGAACTCAACTGCGTTGGCTTCCATCTGGTTTACAATCTTATCTGTTTTTACTACTAAGTGGTTATACCCTATGTAAGCTACAATACCTACAATCAAACCAGCTACAGTAGTTGTCATTGCTGTATATATACCACCGGCCAGAGCGCCAACCTCAATTTGACCTCCGCCTGTTGCTATTTTATGAAACGCAAGTACCATACCAACTACGGTTCCAAGGAATCCAATCATAGGACCCGCACCCGAAATAGTTGCAAGTATACTAACATTTTTCTCCAGACTGTAAATTTCCAGCTTACCGGCACTTTCTATAGCTGTATTAATATCTTCAAGCGGTTTACCAATTCTTGAGATACCTTTTTCTACCAGTCTTGAAACCGGAGTGTTTGTATGCTGACATAAAAGCTTAGCACTATCCAAACGACCATTCATTATATGATCTCTTATTTGGTTCATGAACCCTTTATCTACCTTAGATGCCGCCTTAAGCGTAAGCAATCGCTCTATATAAAGGTAAATGGCTACAAATAAAAGTACCACCAGTACGATCATAATTATCTGACCGCCAATACCGCCACTTGTAAGAAGTTCAATAATAGATAATGTTTTTTCTGTAGACTGTTCGTCTAACATAGCTTCCTGAGCCACTGCCAGGCTATCGGCAGCATTCTGAATGTTTACCATAGAGAATTAATTCTTAAAATATTTATCTTTTAAATTTTAACGCTAATATAGGCTAAAAATTGCTTAATAGCCATCACGCTAACATCTCTTTTAGAAATAAAAAAACCTGCCTGAAAATCAGGCAGGTTTTATATATAATGTAATCTGTTATATTATTCAGCTGCATTGTGAGCTGCCTCAACAGCTTTTTTCTCTTTTGCAGATACTGTATCTACAAGTATTGGAGTTGCAATGAATAGTGACGAGTAAGTACCTACTACGATACCTACAAGCATTGCAAATACGAATCCTTGAATAGACTCACCACCAAATATGAACATGATTAATAATACAAGCATTACAGTTAATGAAGTATTGATTGTTCTTGATAATGTAGTGTTAATTGACTGGTTAACGATAGTATCAAAATCACCCTTAACAGAACCTCCAAGGAATTCCCTTACCCTGTCAAATACAATTACCGTATCATTAAGCGAGTAACCAATTACCGTAAGGATAGCCGCTATAAAGTGCTGGTTCATTTCCATTTGGAAAGGAGCTATTTTATAAAATACTGAGTAAATACCTAATACAATGATAACGTCGTGAGCAACTGCCACTACCGCACCTAAACTAAACTGCCATCTTCTAAAACTTAGCATTAAATAAATAAACACTATAGATAAAGAACCAAGTACAGCCCAGTAAGAGTTTGTTTTAATATCTTTTGCAATTGTAGGACCTACTTTAGAAGCCTGCATAATACCCACAGTCTTACCATCGTAAGTGTTTACAAAATCTTTATATGAAATCTCTTTTGAGTAGAATTTCTTAAGATTATCGTATAGTATCCTGTTAACTTCTTCATCAACTTCAACACCGTGAGCATCTACTTTATATTTAGTAGTAATTCTTAACTGATCGTCGCTACCAAACACCTTAGCATCTACAGCACTACCAAAAGCATCGCTTAGTACACTCTTAACTTCTTCTACAGATACTTTGTTTTCAAACCTTACCTGGAAAGTACGTCCACCAACAAAGTCAATACCCTGATCTAAACCATTTGTAAAGAATGAAGCGAAACTACCAAGGATAAGTAATCCTGAGATGATGTATGCAATTTTCTTTTTAGCAAGGAAATTAAAGTTAAATTTAGTAAACCAGTTCTTAGTGATACTAGTATTGAAAGTTAGGTTACCTCCTTTGTTAGTTGCCCAGTCAAGTAAAACTCTTGTGATAAAGATAGCTGTGAAAAGAGAAGTACATATACCTATAAGTAATGTAGTAGCAAAACCTTTAACAGGACCTGTACCGAATATTAAAAGCACTAAACCTGTAAGGAAAGTAGTTACGTTAGCATCGGTAATAGAAGACATCGCACCTTTCCAGCTAAATGAAGCCTTAATAGACTCTTCAAGCGTTTTACCCAGTCGCATTTCCTCTTTTGCCCTTTCGTAGATAATAATATTAGCATCTACCGCAGTACCCATTGTTAATACGATACCGGCAATACCAGGTAATGTAAGTACAGCACCTAAACTGGCAAGAATACCGAAAATGAACAGTAAGTTAACAGCTAGTGCAATGTTTGCATACCAACCAGCCTTACCGTAGTAGAATATCATCCAGAAAGAGATTAATAATAAACCTACTAAAGATGAAGTAATACCGTTATCAATAGCTTCCTGACCCAATGACGGACCAACAACCTCTGATTGTACTATATCTGCAGATGCAGGAAGTTTACCTGCTCTTAATACGTTTGCTAAGTCTTTTGTTTCAGTTACATCAAATGAACCTGAAATTTGAGAACGTCCACCTGAAATTGGACCTGAACTTACAGTTGGAGCAGAATACACTATATTATCAAGTACGATAGCAATGTTTCCTTGTTCCTCATAAGCCTGTCTTGTTAACTCTTCCCACTCTCTTGATCCTTTAGCATCCATTTGCATTTCAACACATGGTCTACCTACATTATCAAATGAATCGTTAGCTCCAGTGATAACGCTACCGCTTATTGGCGCAATGTTTTCTCTGTTACCTCTTAAAGCATATAGTTCAACTACACCAGGATTCTTTTTATCTTCTTTACCCCATGCAAAACGAGTATAACGAAGTTCACCAGATAAAGCAGAACGAACTTCAGGCCTCTCTAAGTATGAATTGATTTTAGCAACATTTTCTGTAGCTGCCATACCAATTATAGGGCTACCCATTGGACCAGGGCTCAATATTTCAAATAATGGATTGTTACCTTTAGCAGTAGCAGAAGAATCCTGAGCATTATTACCAATTAGTGTATCAATTTTAGCAGCTTCCGGCTCTTCAGTTGTTTTAACATCAGCTTTCATTGCCTCGTTAGCTGCTGTTAACACACCTACCATTTGGTCTACTTTGTAAGTTGGCCAAAACTCAAGCTGAGCTGTACTTTGTAAAAGTCTTTTAACCCTGTCAATATCCTTAGCACCCGGAAGTTCTACAAGAATTCTTCCTGACTCACCAAGTTTTTGAAGGTTTGGCTGTACAACACCAAATTTATCTATACGTTTTGTTAGCACTCCAAATGCACTGTCAACAGCTTCATTAACTTTTCTTTTGATAACAACTTTAACTTCCTCGTCAGACATTTGTGTATGAATGTCATCAGCTAAGTCTCTGTTAGCAAAAATTTCTGTTGAAGACAATTTAACCGAACCGTTTGATTCTTTAGCGAATGCTACGAAAAACGCGTCCAAATAATCCTGATTACCTTGTTGTTCCTGTGAAGCTACATCTAAAGCTTTGTTGAAAACAGGATTAGTAGTATTGTTTGCCAGTCCTTTAAGAATATCTTTTACAGATATCTGTAGGATAACATTAATACCTCCTTCAAGGTCAAGACCTTTGTTAATTTGTTTGTCTCTTACCTGATTGTAAGTATAACCAAGAAAAACTTCCTGCTTCCCAATTGAGTCCAGGTATGCAAGCTCTTTTTGAGAGTCGCCGTTGGCAGCTGCCTTAGCATCTTCCTGAATACCATTAGAAACAAATGTGAACGAAAGCTGATAAATACTTACGATCGCAAAAATAATTGCGAAAAATTTAATGAGTCCCTTATTCTGCATTAGTACTAAAAATTAATTATTCCATTTTTTAAAAACGAGCAAATATATAATTCTCCAAAAGATTAACCAATTTATTTTCTAAATATATCATAAAAAAAAGACCGCTTAAAGCAGTCTTTTGCGATATATTAAGAAAATGTTAAGCTAATACTGATTTCAATGCTTCATTCATATTCCTAACAGCGTCGGCGCTTTTAGCGAATAAAGCTTTCTCTTTCTCGTCCAGATTTATAGTAACAATTTCCTCTACTCCGTTTTTACCAATTATACATGGTACACCGATACAAATATCACTTTGACCATACTCTCCCTCAAGGTAAACCGAACACGGTATCATTTTTCTTTGATCATTAAGTATACTGTCTACTAGATAAGCTACAGATGCTCCCGGCGCATACCAGGCCGATGTACCCAGTAAACCTGTTAATGTAGCTCCTCCTACCATAGTATCGGCAGCAACCTTGTCAAGCACTTCCTGCGAAAGGAAATCAGATACCGGACTACCGTTATAAGAAGCGATTCTTGTTAACGGAATCATCGTTGTATCACCATGCCCGCCTATTACCATACCCTGAACATCGTTTGACGGTTTATCTAAAGCTTTAGACAGGTAATATTTAAAGCGTGAACTATCTAACGCACCACCCATACCTATAATCCTGTTTTTAGGCAGCCCGGTTGCTTTAAGTGTTAAATAAGCCATAGTATCCATTGGGTTAGAAACTACAACTATAATTGCATCGGGTGAATATTTAAGAACATTGTCTGCCACAGTTTTAACAATACCGGCATTAATACCTATAAGCTCCTCCCTGGTCATACCCGGTTTTCTTGGAACCCCCGATGTTATTACCACCACATTACTGTTTGCAGTTTTAGAATAGTCGTTTGTACTTCCTGAAACTTTTGTATTAAATCCGGTAGTAGTGGCACATTGCATTATATCCATAGCTTTACCTTCAGCAAAGCCTTCTTTAATATCTAATAAAACCACCTCACTGGCAATGCCTCTGTAAGAAATCACATCGGCACATGTAGCACCTACATTACCGGCACCTACAATTGTTACTTTCATAGTATTATATTTTTAGATTGGTTATCGAAAAAAGTTATTGTTCCTAACAAATATAACAAAACCAACCATTTAAAACACGTCAAATTATCAATATTACATTAATATTCCCCCTTTATTATATTTTAAATACAAAACGGGGTGTCATTAACATGACACCCCGTTTTTTCATAATTATTTTATCAATATAGCTTATGCATCAATTTTTGCATATGCTGCATTTTTCTCAATAAATTCCCTACGTGGCGGTACTTCATCACCCATTAGCATAGAGAAGATCCTGTCTGCCTCTGCAAGACTGTCAATACTTACCTGACGAAGCGTTCTGTACTCCGGATCCATAGTAGTATCCCAAAGCTGCTCTGCGTTCATCTCTCCAAGACCTTTATAACGCTGAATAGTTGCTCCACCACCCATTCTTTCATTAATCATATCACGCTGAGCGTCGTTCCATGCATACTCTTTTTTAGCACCTTTTTTAACAAGATATAACGGCGGAGTAGCAATATAAACGTGTCCGTTCTCAATAAGCTCTTTCATAAACCTAAAGAAGAACGTAAGGATAAGTGTAGAAATATGACTACCATCAACGTCGGCATCACACATAATTACTACTTTGTGATAACGAAGTTTCTCTAAGTTAAGTGCTTTACTGTCTTCTGCCGTACCAACAGTTACGCCAAGCGCTGTAAATATGTTTTTAATCTCATCGTTTTCAAACACCTTGTGATGCATTGCTTTCTCTACGTTAAGAATTTTACCTCTTAACGGAAGAATAGCCTGGAAGTTACGGTCACGACCCTGTTTTGCAGTACCACCTGCCGAGTCACCCTCAACAAGGAATATTTCGCATTTTGCAGGATCCTGCTCAGAACAGTCAGAAAGCTTACCCGGCAAACCACCGCCACCCATAACGGTTTTACGCTGTACCATTTCGCGGGCTTTTTTAGCAGCGTGGCGTGCCTGAGCTGCTAAAATAACCTTTTGTACAATGGTTTTGGCATCGTTAGGATTTTCCTCAAGGTAGTTTTCAAGCATTTCACTTACTGCCTGGCTTACAGGCGCCACTACCTCACGGTTACCCAATTTGGTTTTGGTTTGCCCCTCAAATTGAGGTTCTGCCACCTTAACCGAGATAATTGCCGTTAAACCTTCACGGAAGTCATCACCCGAAATCTCAAACTTAAGCTTATCAAGAAGCCCTGATGAGTCGGCATATTTCTTTAAGGTATTGGTTAAGCCCCTACGGAAACCCGATAAGTGAGTACCACCCTCATGAGTATTAATGTTATTTACATAAGAGAAAATATTCTCTGTATAACTGGTATTGTAAACCAACGCCACCTCTACAGGAATCTCACCCTTATCTGTCTCCATACTAATTACCTCTGCAATGATAGGCTCACGGTTACCGTCAAGGAATTTAACAAACTCCTTTAAACCTTCTTCAGAATGAAATGTTTCATTTAGATACTCACCTTTATCATCTTTCTCCCTTTTATCAGTCATTGTAATACTGATACCTTTATTAAGGAAAGAAAGCTCACGCATACGTGCAGCAAGTGTATCGTAAGAGTACTCTGTTGTCTGGGTAAAAATGGTTGCATCCGGTTTAAAGGTTACCGTAGTACCCCTTTTATCGGTTTCACCAACCTGTTTTACAGGGTAAACTGCTTTACCCCTTTCATACTCCTGTTCGTATATTTTTCCTTCGCGGAATACTGTAGCCTTTAAATGATCGGATAGTGCATTAACACACGACACACCCACACCGTGTAAACCACCGGAAACCTTGTAAGAATCTTTATCAAACTTACCACCGGCACCAATTTTCGTCATAACTACCTCAAGTGCAGACACACCTTCTTTCTTGTGCATGTCTACCGGTATACCACGACCGTTGTCTTCTACAGTGATTGAATCATCTTCATTAATAGTAACATAGATAGTATCACAATGCCCGGCCAGAGCCTCATCTATGGAGTTATCAACTACCTCATAAACAAGGTGGTGTAGACCTCTTGTACCCACATCTCCAATGTACATGGAAGGACGCATCCTTACGTGTTCCATTCCCTCCAGGGCCTGAATACTGTCTGCCGAATAATTGTTTTGCTTTACCTCTTCACTCATATAATCTGTATTCTTAATGAATTTTTAAGTTAACGAACAAATATATGAAAACGCAACCTATATTACTACCAAAAGCCCGCTTTTAGCAACTAAGTTATTAACAATTTATTAAATTTTGATTTTTAATATAAATAAACCGCAATACACCCCCTAAACCCATAAAATAACCATTTAACAAGCTAAAAGGCAACGCTTTTAAACACAAAAAAACACCATGCATTGCTTCATGGTGTTTTTAATAAACAAACAAACTAAAATTCAAAAAAACACAACGTTATTATACCTCAACCCTGGGCTGTGCTATAGCCGTATCGGCCATTAGGTGAGCTGCATTAGCCCTACCGCTCGGGTCGCTATTTTCCTGCCACTTAGGTATCCATTTCCTTACGGTTTGTGCCGCACTCCTTTGCGGGAAGTGCTTTTGAAAAACCGACCTGTAATAATAAGCTTCTTTTGTTGCGGGGGTATTATACGGGAAACGTTCTTCTGCCTTTTCCATATCTGCATCACTAACCTGTGAGGCACAATACTCAATAAGCGTATCAATCCAACTATAACCTACTCCATCTGAAAACTGTTCTTTTTGCCTCCACAACACCTCATCCGGCAGGTAAGGCTGTTGAGGAGTATCAAACGCTTTTCTTAAAATATATTTCTCAACTCCGCAGTAGGTTTTAGGCTGTTTTTCCTGTGGTTTGATTTTCATAGCCACTTCTAAAAACTGCTTATCTAAGAACGGAACTCTCGCTTCAAGACCGTGAGCCATGGTCGACTTGTCTGCCCTCAGCAAATCGGCCGTAAACAGCTTCTGTACCCTATCTATAAGTTCTTTCTGGAAATCTTTTTCGGTTGGCGCATTACGGAAGTACAGGTAACCACCAAAAATCTCATCGGCCCCTTCGCCCGAAAGCACCACCTTTATGCCTTTTTGCGTAATGGCTTCAGAAAGGAAGTACATGGGCGTACTTGCCCTTACCGAAGTTACATCGTAAGTTTCAAGATGCCATATCAGTTTATCCAATACGGCTATTCCCTGCTCAATGGTAAAATATATTTCATGATGCTTTGTATCTAAAAACTGAGCGACCTTGCGGGCAGCCACCACATCGGGTGCTGCGGCATCTAGCCCTATAGAGAACGAATGCAGCTCCTGCCCTCTTTGTTTTGCGAGCCTTGATGCAACAGATGATATTAAAGAAGAATCCAGCCCGCCACTTAGTAACACTCCTACCGGAACATCACTCATTAGTCTTTTTTCAACTGCCTGTGTAAGCCCCTGCCTTAAGGCTTCCAAATCGGCATCTCCCACTGCCGTTACAGCATCTTCCCATTGTGGTTTGTAGTATTTTACAAATCCTGTTTCGGGAGTATAGTAATGCCCTGGCGGAAATGTAGAGAATGTTTTACACTGATCTGCCAATGCTTTCATTTCGGAAGCAAAGTATATTCGTCCCCTTTCATCCAGTCCGTAATACAATGGTTTTACCCCAAGCGGATCAAGCCCTGCGATAAACTCATCCCCTTTTATAACCACAAAGGCAAACATACCGTCTAGTAAATGACAAAATTCATTACCAAACTCTTCATAAAGATGCACAATAACTTCTGAATCTGAATGCGTTCTAAACGTATGGCTTTTTAGCACCGTATCCCTAAGTTCCTGATGATTGTATATTTCGCCATTATGCACCATCCAGGCATTATTAGTACCCTGTATTGGCTGTTTACCCGTTGTTAAATCAATAATTGATAAACGTTCATGACTTAAAATATGCCCTTTCTCTGTTACATGCAGGTCACTTTCGTCTGGTCCTCTATGGGACATTCTCTTTGACAACTGCTTAACAAGGGCTTCATCTTTCCCTCTTCCGATGATTGCTAAAATTCCGCACATAGTATTTAAATTTTATCTCATTTTAACCCTTTTGGTTATTTTTTATAAGACAAATTTTAATTTTAACTTTCAATTTAAAAACATATAACAACTTAAAGATTACATTTTAAAACAAAAAACAAACAATTAAATGCATTTTAAAAGTAAAACAGAAAAAACACCCCCTTTTTGCTTACAAATTAAAAAAACCACCTGTAGAGGTGGCTTTACTATTATTTCTGCAAAAAAGTCTAACAAAATTCTTCAATAATATATTTTGTATTATTAACCTCAATTTCATGCCCTTGCTCTCCTCCTAGCAATTTACTACCTAACGGAGATTGTGGCGACAGGGCAAAAACGGTAGTCCCTTCAACCACAATTTTTGGCAGCGCCGTACTTAAAAACAAATACATATTATTTGCTTTTACCAAACTGCCTAATATAATTTTTGAAGAAACCACATCGGTCTCAATTTTATCTAATACTGATTTTTGCTCCAGTATCTCCTTTAGTTTATGATTTAGTTTTTCCTGCTCCAGGTGCATCATAGAAAGGGCTGTTTCGTGCTTATCGCCAGCCGAACCTTTAGCATCGTTAGCAGCTCCTTCTGTAAGGGCATCTATCATATCCCTAAAAGCATCTTCCTTATCCTGAACCTGCTGCCTGTAATAAGCAAGCACTTTAATTTTTAATGACTGCAATGGTATTCTTATTAAATATTTTTATTTCTTTTCTTTTTTTAATTCCTTTATTTGCCTAATCGCATCCTTAGCAAAGGCCACATCTTCATCATTGCCGTATTTTACAATTTTTCCATAGTATTTTTCCGCATTATCATAATCCTTCTCCCTAACATATAAATTAGCTATATTAGCCAAAACTATAATATCATCTTCCCTATAACTTTCTGCTTTTAAAAAACACTGTAAAGCCGTTTTAAAGTCTTCGTTTATCACACTTACCACACCTAAATTACTCAGACTTTCAACACTATCGTGATAATACTTCAACACGGTTTCAGATATCTGCACCATGTTAACTAACAAATCATCATTGTTAGTATCATACAGCTTAGCAGTATAAGCCTGAACATTTTCCAGCATAAAATCCTTACCGTCGTCCATAAGTTCACCACCTATCCATTTCCATTTGTTATTGATTTTATCTGAATAATCTATAACTTTTATTACTTCTTTAGTAAAAGCATCATAATCTTCCGCTTCTCCCAAAACATGTATTTTACCGAAACGCATATCCAGCCTGTCGGGAAACTTTTCTATTCCGGCAGTAATAACAATAAGTGCTTCATTGATATACTCCTTTTCATAAAACCTTTCATCTACCATATAAAAAACCTGAGTACTGTCTTCGGTATTAACCATCTCTAAATACTCCTCTCCAACAGGTTCATCACGAAACCCTACACCGTTAACCATCCCTTTGTTCACATTGTAATTAAAGGCAGCAACATAATAATCAGGATCATTTAGCCCTTTCTTTTTCCATTTTTTTAAAAGTTCCTGCTGACCAATAGTATCATTCGCCTGTAAAAGAGCCGAAAACTCCTGCAATGTTTGTGCCGATAGCACCGAAGCAAAAAGAAATGCAGCTAAGAAGTATAGTTTTTTCATAAGGTAAAGCTATTTATATACCTGCCAAATATACCCAAAGTTTTAACATTTACAACCCTATAAAAACAAACCCCGCCATAAGGCAGGGTTTGTAATATGTTATCATAGTTCTATTAGAAATTAAACTTGTAAGAAGCTCCCACAAGGAACTGGAAGCCCTGAACCGGGTAGTTTACCCAACGCTGGTAATTTTGGCTGGCAATGTTATTTAGCTTTAAGAAACCTGTTAGTCTTTCATTGTACTTATAACCCACATGAGCATTAGCATCAAAATAACTATCCAGTGTAACAACAGCTTCTGTAGCTAAAGGATCAACAAAATCAGGATTGTTAACCGCTACAAAATCTTTTCTTTCTCCTACAAAGAAAACATTAGCACCGGCATACCATTTTTCGGTAAAATCTACATCTAGGTCAGCTCCTATTTGTATTGCCGGAAGATTCCATGCTTCCTGAAGGTTTTCCATAGAGTAACTACTAAATGTACCGTTTAAACCAAAGCTCACGCTTTTAGAGAAATCGGCTTTAAGTTCTCCAAAGAAACTAACGGTTTGCATTTTATCATAAACCAGTCCAAAAGAGTTACCGTTTGCATAATCAGGAACCTCAACATCAGGTTGTGGCTGCGGTACAAGAGCAGGATTATAGTTTGCAAAGAAAGCCCTGTTATCTTCATTTTTATATGACCCGCGAATGTTATAAGCCACATTGCTTGCCAGCTTACCTTTTAAACCAACATAGATGTCATACTGCTGATCTGTTGGTGCAACGATAAGATTTGGCATCATAAAATGATTTTGCTCTACAAAATCAGCATATGAGTTTTGGTTAAGTGTACCTTCGGCACCGGCATAGGCAATCATTAAATCACCCACAACTTTGTAAGAAGCCTTAACCTGCGGATACACATAAAACTTATTATCGTTTTCTCCCATTAGCTTACCCATACTATAAAACAGTCCGGCTCCAAGCTGTACCGAAAGATCATCTCTTTGGAACAGTACGCTTGGCTGAATACCTACGTTAAAGTAATTATAGTCTATAGCCGAATACAGACCGTTCTCTTCAAAATTACCGCCTACATAATCAGCTATGAAATCTACTTTTATCTTTTCGTCAAGCACATCGATATCCAGTGATGGTTTTACAAAAAATCGGTTCTCTGCCGAATTGAACGCATCCCAAAAACGTTTGTACTGCACAGTAGCATCCCTAAAGAAACTGTCTTCGGCTGCTACTTTACCGCCTACATAAAACGTATGGTAAGTTTGCTGCGGATCTATAGTGGCTATATACTCGTCTGTAAACGTTTGGTATTCCAACGGTAAACCGTACCAGTTGTACACCTGATTATGGTACCCTAAATCGGCATTCCAGCTATAGGCTTTCTGTCTGTTACCATAGGTAAGATCCAGCGATGTGTCGTAGTACTTATCATCAAGCACTACATCCTTTATCCCTCCCTGTGAGGAAAGGTGGCGTAACATACCGCCCACATATTCGTTACGGTTTAGATTTTCGGTTACAAAAAGCTCGGCATTAATAGTACCATAGTTTCCTGCACCAAGAGTAGCATAATTATTATAAAGCGATTCTTTTTTCGCTCTTTTAACCCCTGCTGCTTTACCCTTTGCAGGCGTAAATGTAGAGGCTACCGGAAAAGAGAATATGTTGTATTCTATTTCCTTTTTCTGAGCATTATCGTCATCCTCCACAACCGGAGTTTCCTTTACTTTAAAAGCATCTGAAATAGTAGGAGTATATGGTTTTACTACATTTACCACTTCGGTTCCTATATTCTCGTCCTTCTTTTGGGCCGTGGCAGCCTGAAACCCCGCCAGGGCTAAAACAAAAGCTATTTTATATTGAAATTTGATTGTCATAACTAAATTTTAAGAGGCTTGGGTTATACTTAATTTTGGATAGATGAATTGGTCTTTGCTTCTTCATCCTTAATCTTTTTAAGCTCTGCCTGAGCTTCCTCTACCACATCAGGGTAATCGGTAAAGTTCTTGGCTACACTCTCCAGTATGTATGTTGCCTGGAAACTGTCTTTTAAACCATAGAAGTTTTTAGCCATTACCACAAGAGCTTTGGCTCCAAAATATTTATAACCCGAATAGTCTTTAGAAAGCTTTTGCACTGCTGCATTTGAAGCCTCATATTTACCTTCCTTGTTCTTAAAGTAAGCATCATAATACAACGCCTCTGCCGCAAGCTCACCTTTTGCAATGGTTAGCAGTTTAGCATAAGCCGTTTTTGCTTTTGCTTCATCGTTAGTTTTGATAGCCGAGCGCGCTATGATAATTTGCGCATCACTCTTAACCCTGTCTTCCGTTTTAGTGTTAGCCATAACCTTCTCAGCATATACCACTGCATTGGCATAATCTTTTTGGTCATAGTAGCACTTCATAAGATTAGACTGTGCAAACGTTACGTTTTGAGGGAAGTCGGCCTCAGCCTCCAGTCTTTTCAGTACCGGAAGGGCTTTGTCATAATTTTTGTTCTTTAAGTGTATTTCAGCCAGCCTTGCCAGAGATGATTCAGTAAACTCATTTCTTGATTTACCAATCACGTACTCATAGTGTGGCACGGCATTGTTTTCGAGCTTCTCTGTAAAGTACGATTGCGCCAGATAGAAATTAGCTTTAAGCGCCGATATACCATTAGGGAACTGCGCTAAATAACTTGTTAGGCCCGATATAGCACCTTTAGTATTGTTTTGCAGGTATTGTTTTTCGGCAGCCTCAAAAGCAGTATTATCTAAATCGGCATCACTTACATCAACAAAGTCAAGTGTTTTTACCCATGCTGCATATTCCTCTGTCCTTCCGCTATCCACATAAATAAGGCGTGCTGTACTAACAGCCTCCATAGCTTCCGGTGTATTAGGAAAATCGGCAACTACCTTTTTAAACTTATCAAGTGCCTGCTTATCGTTTTTAGCATTGTAGTAAATAAGTGCCTGGCGCATCATGGCTTTAGATACATACGAACTGCTCTTATACTCACTTATAAGCCTGTCATACGTTTGTAACGCTTTAGTGGTATTGTTTTCTGTCACATAAGTATTACCTAACTCGTAAAGAGCATCATCGGCATATTTTGATTTAGGATATGATTGTACGAATTTGGTTAAATCTTCAATCTTCCTTTCATTCCTGCCTACAAAACCATAGCTAATTCCTTTTTGGAAGAAAGCATAATCGGCATCAATACCTTTCATATCAATAGCCTTATTATAGGCCTCCATAGCCGGCCAGTATTTTGTAGAAACAAAGTGACTATCACCAAGGCGCAAGTAAGCATCATTAAGCCTTACTTTGTCATCCTTAGCGGTCTCTACATATTTCTGGAAAAACTCGGCTGCCTTTTCATATTCCTTCAGTTTAAAGTAAGTATATCCTAAATTGTAGTTTATGTTTTTATATTCAGGAGTCGACTTTGCCTCATCAAAACCCGTAAACTGCTTAAAGCTTAAAAGCGATTCGTTAAATAGCCCAAGTACATACTCGGTTTCTGCTTTCCAAAACGTTGCCCTGGCCGTAAACCTTGGGTCACGCTGTTCGGCAATCGATTTTTTAAACAAATCAAGTGCATCATGGTAGCTACCGTCAGTATATAATTCAAGACCTCTGTAAAAAGCTACTTTTTGGTAGGCCAGTCTGTTTTCCGGAGATTTGTTTTTCTCCAGCAGGCTTAACGCTTCCTTGTAGTTTTTAGAGGTAATATAAGAATCGATAAGTAATCCCTGAACTTCCTGCTTAAACGGCGTTTGCGGATATTTATCCATAAATCCTTTAAGCACTTCCGGCACGCTTTGGTATGGGTTACCTATCTCATAACTCAGCTTTGCATAGTTTAGGTAAGCATCTTCCTGAATTTTTAGATCATAATCCATCTCAGATGCATTTTTGAATGCATTAAGCGCCTGTTGTTTTTTATCGGTTTTCAGATAACTTTCCCCTAAATGGTAGTAGGCATTTTGTGCCACAAAGTCGTTACCTTCAATAATTTTATTGAACTGGGCAATGGCGTTTTCATAATCACCCTGCTTGTAGTAAGCATAACCTAACTGATAATAGTCGGTATTATTCCATTTACCACGCTTACCCCTATATTCGTTTAAATAAGGGATAGCCTTATCATATTGTTTAAGGTTAAAGTAACTCTCCCCTATAATTTTATTAAGCTCTGATTTTTCCATGGCGTTAGACTTGGCCAGTTGTGGTTCACCCAAATCAATTGCTTTTTGGAAATTACCCAGCTTAAAGTTCATATCGGCCTGGAAGTAGGACATTTTCTCTTTGTACTCATCCTTATCTTCTACCTGGTCAAAATACTCGTTGGCATCTTTATAGTTATCACTTTCGTAAGCAAGATACCCTAAATAGTATTTCGCCTGAGAGCCAAACTCTTTAGAGTTGATTACTTTATTAAGGTATTTTTCGGCCTGCTTTTTATCGCCTGCATTAAAATAACTGTATCCCTTTTGGAAGTTATACCTTTCCCTGTCTGAGTTTGACATAGAGGCTTCGTCCACCTTATCATACCATTTTAAGGCCTGTGGGTATTTCCCCTGATTAAAGTAGTAGCCTGCCACCTCAACATAAGCCTGATTTTGCTTAGTGCTGGTTGGGTAGTCTTCCACAAAGTTTTCCATAAGCATATCGGCATTCATTTGCTCCAGTCTTATGGCACAGTTTGCTATATAGTAAGCACAGTCGGCCTGAACTTCCGTTTCCTTGTTTTCGGTTTTGGTTTTCTCAAAAAGAATTTGTGCAGCCTGGTATTGCTTTTCATTATAAAGCGTCACAGCCTCATCAAAGTCTTTTAGGTCGTGTGTGTAGATTTTAGATTGTTGTGCCGATAGGCTAAGGGCACATAACGGTACTGAAAATAATAGTAACCTGTTTAGTCTGCGCATATTGGTTTTTTTATTTTATGGGTAGCCAAATATATCAATTCTTATTCTATTAAACGTTCTTTAAGACAGATTTAGTATTAGTTTAATAAAAACCTCAAAAGCATAAAAAAGGTTAAATTACAACCGCCTTACAGAATAATTTTTTGAATAAAACCGTTTACTTTATTACTTTTACCAAATAAACAAACTAAGACTATGTCCCAACCCGTATTATCGTTAAAAAACGTAAATGTATATCAGGATAACAATGCCGTAATAACCGATATAAACCTTGAGGTTTTTCCCGGAGAGTTTATTTATATTATTGGTAAAACCGGGTCTGGTAAAAGTAGTTTTATGAAAACCCTGTATGGCGACCTTAAGCTAAAACAGGGAGAGGGTACTTTTGTAGATTATGATCTTGCTACCCTAAAGGAAAGAAACATACCTTACCTTAGAAGAAAAATAGGAATCGTTTTTCAAGACTTTAAACTCCTGCCCGACAGAAACGTGTATGACAACCTTTTATTTGTACTTAAAGCTACGGGCTGGAGTGAAAAAAGGGAAATGGACGTTAAGATAAACGAGGTACTGGATAAAGTAGGAATGAAAAATGCCGTATACAAAATGCCTCACCAAATATCAGGCGGGGAGCAGCAAAGGGTTGCCGTAGCACGTGCACTGCTTAATGACCCTGAGGTTATTATTGCCGATGAGCCTACCGGAAACCTTGACCCGCAAACCAGTGTAGAGGTAATGCAACTGCTTAAAGAAATTAACCAAAACGGTAAAACCATAATTATGGCAACACATGATTATGCCCTTTTAATGAAGTTCCCTTCTAAAACACTTAAATGTGACAGCGGTACCCTGTTTGAAGTGGTACAGCGAACGGTATAATTATGAGCAAAAAACTATTGCTTATTATTCCGTTTTATAATGAAGCATCCAGAATTGATTTAACCACTTACAATCACGCATTTCAACAATATACCGATTGTGACTTCCTGCTGGTTAATGACGGTAGCAGCGACAATACTGCTTCGGTCATTAAAGACCTAAGTGACAAGCACCCTAACGCAGCCGCTCTTGACCTTAAGATAAACAAAGGAAAAGCAGAAGCTATAAGACAGGCTGTACTACACAGTAAAAACAAAAACTATACACACATAGGGTATCTTGATGCCGACTTAGCCACCCCATTTGATGAGTTTTTCAGGATATGGGATTTTGCTCAAAAAAACTCT
Source organism: Flavobacterium beibuense F44-8 (assembly GCF_000769915.1). Lineage (GTDB taxonomy): Bacteria > Bacteroidota > Bacteroidia > Flavobacteriales > Flavobacteriaceae > Flavobacterium > Flavobacterium beibuense. Next base: position 196,539 of record NZ_JRLV01000006.1, on the reverse strand, counting down.
CTTTACAGTTTTGTAATGGGGAGCCGAGTAAAAAAGCTGGGAAGCGATATAACCCGCTACTCCTACAGGCATTATTCGGGAAGGATATTTGCAACCATTGCCAGTAAACTAATACTTAAAGCACCTGTTTATGATACTCAGTGTGGTGCAAAAATTATAAACTACGACCTGGCAATAACACTATTTGAAAAACCTTTTATAACCAAGTGGGTTTTTGATTTGGAGTTACTTTTACGATATAAAGCGATTGAAAAGCACTACCTTCATAAAATATTTGAATACGGACTTAGCATTTGGATTGAAAAAGGAGACAGTAAAATAACATTTAAAGATTTGTTAGGCTTCCCCTATCAGCTGGTAAAAATATACTTTGCTTATGGCAGGTAAAATAATAAACTTCATTACTAAAAAGCCTATTACTGCTATTATTGCGTTTTGCATTATAAGCAGGCTAATTATTGTTCTGCTTTATCAAAATATAACTATTTTCCCCGATTCATCTGGCTATATAGAGCTTGCAGAACGTATTGCCGGTTTTAACCTGAAAGATTATGACGGAACACGCAGCCCCGGCTACCCTACACTCATTGCCCTTGCCGGAAACTCATTAATTATCACTATAGCCTTACAGTTCATTATAGGGATTATAAATGCTATTTATCAATACAAAACTTTACGACTGCTTAATTTCACTACCAAAACATCAGTAACTCTTACAGTGACTTTTAACTGTTTGCTTCATGTAATTTTTTATGAAACAAACATTCTTACAGAAAGCCTCACGTTATTTTTTGTTACCCTTGTATTCTACTATACCATTAAAGGAATTAACACTGAGCAGAAACTTAAAAACAGTATAACTCTCAGTTTATTAATAGGTTTTCTTGTATTGATTAAACCATTTTATATTTTCCTTCCTTTTTTAATTTACGGTTTTTATACGCTAAAAAACTTCAGGTTTTCAAACATTATAAATATTCGTATGACACTGCTTATATTACCCCTTGTATCCTTTTTAGGATGGTCGTACGTAAATAAGGTAAACACAGGCTATTTTGTCTCTACTACTTTTTGGGGAATAAACATAGCTCAAAACTGTGTATATTTTGCCGAGAAGTGCCCCGAAGAATATAAAGAGATAGGAGATGCATATGCCGATTACAGAGAGAGAATTATTGCTGCCGATAAAGACGTTGCCATGACCATTTGGTTTGCAAGACCCGAACTTATGCATATCACCCAATTATCATATCTGCCCGACTTTTCTGCCAAACTTAGTGAATACAGTAAGGCTACCATAAAGAAAAATCCTTTAGATTATACTAAGCAGGTGTTTGTGTCATGGAGAGACTTTTGGGATACTGCCATTTACTGGAACTATAAAAAATTTAAAGTACCACACGCCAATAAGGGGCTGGTTTTAATTTGGTACATACAAAGTTTTATCCTGTATTTAATTAAAGTACTCTTTGTATTACTTATACCCTATCACTTAATTCAGTTTCTGCGTAAAAAAGAGATAAATGCAGTAGTTTTAATCACAACTGTAATTTTTGCAGCATCACTCCTACAGGCTATGGCAACCTATGGCACTAACTCAAGGTTTAGCTATCCCTTCGAGTTTTTAATGATGGTAACTATACTGCTTACTTTTAGAAAAAAGCTTAAACTAACATAATGTTGTTATTTTTGCTAAAACTCTGTTTATGCTATCAATATTAATTCCTGTATATAATTATGATATTAGCCAGCTTCTTCAAAAGATACATGCTGAGGCCAGTTCATTAAATATACCTTTTGAGATAGTTGTAATAGATGACAAGTCTGAAAAGTTTTTTTTAGAAAAAAACAAAGTCCAAGCCGAACTGCTAAATTGCAAATTCATTGAAAATAAAGTTAACTTAGGACGTACACAATCACGCAAACTACTGGCCGAATCGGCACTTTACGATAAACTCCTGTTTTTGGATGCTGATGTTATTCCTGTTTCTGATTATTTCATAGCCAATTACACAAAAGTTATGGATAAAGCTCAGGTAATAATGGGCGGAATAGCTTATAAAAATGAATCCGGCACACCAAATACATCTTTAAGGCTGAAATACGGAATTGAAAGAGAATCTAAACCAGCACAGGTAAGAAGCCTTAATCCTTATGGAAATGTACTTTCGGCAAATTTATTGATTGACAAACAGGTGTTTTTAGATAACAACTTTTCAAAAGAAGCTAACTTATACGGACTTGATATTTACTTTGCTTACAATCTATACAAAAAACAGATAGCCCTACTACACATAGACAATCCTGTTTACCATATTGGACTGGAGAGTAACGAAGTCTTTTTTAAAAAATCACTCAATGCAGTAAAATCCAGAAAAGATATGTTAGCCGATAAAGAAGATATTGAAAACATAAACTCACTACTGAAACATTACAAAAAACTAAAAAAATACAGATTAAAAGGTTTGGTTTCGTTAGGGTTTAAAATAACAGAACCAATCCTTAAACGAAAAATATTAAACGACAATCCTAATCTTTTTTGCCTTGACTTATACAGGCTTGGTTATATTTGTTCTTTAAAAGATTAATCTATGCCTTTTTTCTCTGTAGTTGTACCATTATACAATAAGCAAAATGACATAAAAGCTACTTTGCTTAGTGCTCTTGAGCAAAGCTTTAAAGATTTTGAGCTTATTGTAATTAACGATGGATCTACAGATGATAGTGAAAACCAGGTGCTTTCGCTTACCGATGAAAGGCTTGTTTATATTAAAACTAAAAACAGCGGTGTTTCTCAAGCCCGAAACTTAGGAATTGAAAAGGCTAAAGGAATTTATATTGCTTTTTTAGATGCCGATGATTACTGGTATCCTAACCATCTTGAAATACTGCATGAACTTTGTAAATCTTTTCCTGAGGCGGGAGCTGTTACTACAAATTATGAGTTTTTACATCCCGGCGGATATATAGAAAACACTTTATTTAACGATATTGACACAGGATATACGGGAATCGTAAATGACTTTTTTAAATCAAGCCTAAAATACCGTTTAATATGGACTACTGCTGTTGCAGTTAAAAAGGAAGTTTTTAAAACGATAGGTGATTTTGATACTCAAATTACACTGGGCGCAGGAGAAGATACCGATATGTGGACACGTATTGCGCTAAAATATCCTGTTGCCTATAATGACATCATTACTGCTACCTACAGGCTTGAAGGCGGAAACAGGGTTTCACATGCCCAAACATTAAAACGTGTATTTGCCAAGCTGGACAAGTTTAAAGAAGAAGAAAAAAGCAACGTTTCCCTGCAAAAGTTTCTTGATTTATACCGAGCTTCCTATGCCCTGAAACATAAACTTGCGGGCGATGATAAAACATTCCGTTATTATTACAACTCCATAAACAGTCTAAAAAACATATCGGGCAAAACAGCTTTTCTCTTAAAGCTCCCTACTCCTTTATTACGAATGTTTTACCAGTTAAAACAACAACTTAAAAAATCAAATATTCATTTTGATATTTACAACTAAGAGTTTTTACTCTTAATAAAATGGTCAAAATCACGAATATAGTCTTCCTCAAGATACACGTCAGACGCTATTACAAGGCATACCGCCCCCGATGAAAAGTTTTTCAGTTCACGCCATATCCCTTTTGGGATTAAGAGCCCCTTGTTAGGAATGTTAAGACTTACAGTAGTTTCCTGTTCACCATCGTTTAAAACCACTTCAAAACTACCACTAAGCGCAATAAGGAATTCCTGCTGATCTATATGTGAATGTCCTCCTCTTTCGGCACCTCCCGGTACATCATAAAGGTAGTAAACCCTTTTCATTTCGTAAGGAAGTACCTCTTTCTCAATAACAGATAGGTTACCACGCCTGTCTTCAATACGCGGAAGTGAAATTATTTGTATATCTTTTATGGTAGTGTTGGTGTTCATTTTGTTTCAATTAGATCTTTTCTTCCTTTAGAAGCTGCTTTAAGTGCAGTGTATATTTCTCCAAATTTAAGTTTTCCCTGTTTCAGGTCAAAAAATACTTTTAAAAACAGCCATTTAAAATAAGCTCCCTTAAAAACACGGCTTAAAAAAGCTCCCTGTACATAATATTTTTTCTTTACGCTTTGTATTAATGCCGAGTGTACTTCAGGGTGTTGTATTATAACCTCTGGCTCCATAGCTATAGTATAGCCTTTATCTTTAAGGGTATAGGCAAATATAGCTTCCTCTCCCATTGTAAACTGTGCTCCAAGACCAAAACGTTCGTCAAACTTAACATCATCCTTTAAAACAGTTTTATTAATTACCATTTCTACCGACATAATACTGAGCATATTAAAATCAGTAAGAGCAGTAATTCTTTTAGAAGGATATTTTTTAAACAACGAACCATCGGGCTTTTCTGTCCTAAAAGCAATCAGGGCAGCATTTTCAACGGCGTTAAATGCTTGCAGTACCTTTTCTTCAAACTGTGGTTTAAAGACTACATCATCATCGGTAATAATACATATTTTACCTCTGGCTTTGCTAAGAGCCAAATTCCTGCTTTTGGAGAGTCCGGTTTCAAATGAGTTAATAACCCTGACATTGGAATCGTTTGATTCTGCTAAAGCATCACGGGTGGTTTGATTAATAACCAGTATGGAATAGCCAGAAAAGTGATTGGGAAACATCGGGATTAAAAAATCAAGCGAACTTCGGTTCATGGTAGAAACCAAAATTTCAATATCCGATTTTTTAAATCCTTCCTGCAATTGTTTATATATTTACACAAATATAAAAATTTCCCTACGCACTAATGAAAATACTTTTGGTTGGCGAATACAGCAGGCTTCATAACTCCCTAAAGGAAGGCTTAATCGCTTTGGGGCATGAGGTAACCATAGTGGGCACAGGTGATCATTTCAAAAAATATGATACTGACTACTCCATCCATCCAAAATACTTTAGTGATTACCTGTTATTACGTAAGGCTAAAAACTTTATTAAAAAGCTTACCGGCTACAATTTTGAAGAAACCGAAAAAGGATATCGGTTCAAAAAATTACTTCCTAAACTAAAAGGGTTTGACCATATACAGCTAATAAACTCTAATGCTATAGAAACCCAACCCGGTTTCCAGATAAAACTATACAAAAAGCTACTACAGCAAAACAAACAAATGAGCTTACTTATTTGTGGTGACGATACCCCTATTATAGACTATTGCCTTAACGGAGATCTTAAATACTCCATACTTACACCTTATATTGAAAAAAGGGCAACGGCTCAATATTACAACTATTCCCTAAAGTACCTTACTCCTGCTTACCACAGGTTATTTAATTGGGTTAAAAATAATTCGGTATGCCTTGTAACATCTGATTTGGATTATGAAATCCCTATGAAGGCTCAGGGTTATACTACACACTTTATACCTAACCCTATTAATACTGATTCGATTACTTACAATCAACCTGAAATTACCGATAAGATTATCATTTTTTTAGGGATAAACCGAATGAGTTACACTAAAAAAGGAATTAACTTTTTTGAGGAAGCGCTCCATATAGTAAAGCAAAAGTATGAGGATAAAATAGAGATTATTGTAACCGAGAACATTCCGTATAAAGAATACATAAAACTGTATGACAGGGCACATATTTTACTGGATCAGGTTTATGGTTACGACCAGGGTTACAATGCCCTTGAAGCTATGGCTAAAGGAAAAGTGGTTTTTACAGGTGCTGAAACCGAATTTACCCAACATTATAACCTTACCGAAAGAGTTGCTGTAAATGCATTACCTGATGCTAAAGCTATTGCAAACGAACTCTCGTTTTTAATTGAAAACCCCAAAGAGATTAAAGCTATTAGCAAAAGGGCGAGAAGTTTTATAAAACAGGAACACAATTACATTAAAATAGCCGAAAAGTATATTGAGGCATGGAAATAAAATCAATAAATAAATATTTTTTTTCTGAAGAAAAATGTTAAAATCAATAAATAAATAACGTAGGTAAATGTGTGTGCCATAACAGCACCTTGTGCCCCAAAACCTTTTATAAAAAAAGTAGCCGTGATATAAAGTATTGCGAAAGACAACAACTCTGTAATTATAAACGCCTTTGTCATTTTTTTAGCAAAAAACTCATAGCCCAATATAAGAGAGCATGCCTTTAAAAAATCTCCCGTTAATTGCCATACAAATAGCTCACTCATGGGTAAAAACTCATCACTAAGTAAAATGGTAATTATAAAACGTTTAATCAAAAAAATAAAAATCAGCGCAAGTCCAAACAAAGGCATTACGGTTTTATAATAACTAAAAAAAACTTTTTGGGTTTCCTTATTTGTTACAGCTTTACTGAGTTTAGGAAAAAAATATACTGTAAGTAAAGTAGAGACAAACATAAGGTAGTAAGTAGAAATACGATTTACAGCCTCCCAGTAACCGGCTTCATTTTCGCCATATTGAAAAATAATACTATTCCTGATATACAACGACACCAAAGCTCCCATTACTACTGTAACTAAAGCCATTAAGCTATAAGAAAAGAAGTTTTTTAATACTCCCGGATTAAAAAAAGAGAAATCAATATAACCAAAGCCCGGCAGCTGTTTTTTTAGCATTAAAAATGAAAAAATAAACATAATTGCAGGCGTAAGGGTTATAGCCAGTAATGCCCCCTCTATACTGTATTGCCAGGTTAAAAATGCAGAAAGCAATACACCTGTTATATTACCTGCTATATTTACTTTTATAACCTGTTTGTACTTACTAAGCCCGTTTAAAACAGAAGTAATTATAATATTACCTGCATACCAGGGCAGGGCAAAAGCCAAAACCTTAAACACCCACTGATGCTCAGGATTCTTTAAAAAAAATAAGCTGAAATAATCTGCCGAAAAAAACAGGACAGTACCCAAAATAAGCACCAATCCCAGAATAGAAAAAAATAACGTAGATAAAACTTCATTTAGTTTTGTTTCATTTTTTTCAAACTCTGCAACATATTTAATTATACCATTTTGAAAACCGAGAGTAGAAACCGAATCGGTTATAGAAAGAAAGTTTCTTTGATTACCTATAAGAGCTAAGCCCGAAGGTCCTAAAAACTTAGCGATAATCTTAGAAGTAATGAGTCCGCCCAAAACCCTTATCACTACACTAACAGAGTTAAGTGAAAAGACTTTAAAAAGCGATGATTCAAATATTTTTTTTATTCTTTTCAAGATTAATTTTATCCTATTTCCAACTCATAAAAGTCCTGTACCACAATGCGGGCACCAAAACTCTCTTTCCAAAACAAAACACCTTCGTTTATGGTTTTACGGTCGTCACCAAAAGAAGGTCCTAAATCAAAGTATCTCTTATCTTTAAAAAGGGTTGTTATTAACTGCGAATACAAGTAATCAATACTCCCCAGTTCATTCTTATCGGGTGTAGCCGATATATATTGCGGCTTAGCAACCGTATCAGTAACAAACATAGTTGTTCCGGCTACGATTTCCCCGTTATGGTAAACATTAAAATGCCTTATGTTTTGAGGAAACTTGCTGTACAGTATTTTAATTTCCTCAAGTGTATGTACGGGGCGTGCTTCATGTTTTCTTTCAAGATTAGGTATTAAAACCTTATCCCAAAACAAGCCAAATTCGGGCTCTTCAACAATGGTAAGCCTATTCTTCTCCCCTCTTCTTATAGCCTCCTTGCGCTTTTTGGTAAAAGGTAATGGATTTTCCTGATCGTACACAGATATACCATCACGTCTTACCAATTTGGCTCCTAAATTAAATAAAGTAAACTCAGCCTCCTGAGCCGGGTATTTATGATATATAGCAGGCACCTGCTTTAGGTAAAGCCTGTTTATACCGTCATTTTTTAAATAAGTGATAAGTGAATTAAAAATCTCGGTAACGGCCAGCTGCTTTGTTTTAGGAGTGTAAATTAGTCCGCCATAAGTAAGCCCCTGGTGCGAATACACAACACCGTTATCCACATTTGCAGGAAGCACAGCCATTAACTTATCTTCCTGAAATACCAGTAATGAATAATCGTTAAAACGATCACTATGGTATTCCATAAAGTCCCTTTGAAACAAAAATGTACCGTTTTTAGAATCGGCTATAAAATCATTCCAAAGCGAGTAATGGGTAGTATTATATTTCTCAATCCTGTACATTTTCTAACTTTTCAAATACATGTTTCCCTTCGTCATCAATATAAATATATATTCCCTGAGGTTCTTTAAGGTGCACATAACTTACATCCTCCTGCAGGTTGTTTAATAATGCTTTGTCCTGAGAAAGGTATGAGAACACAACCCTAAACAGGTTTACATTTGTTTTTAAATCTTTGTCAAACAGTTTAGCATTATCATCATTCCATTTAATAGCCAGCAGAGTCCCGAACATTGAGTTCTTTTTAAGCCTATTATTTGTTTTATATTGACTTTGCAAACTATAGGCAAAACCTGCAAAACCACCATGATCTGCACCTATAATGATAATACCGTTAGGGTCGTTTTTAGTAATGTAGCCTATTAACTCTTCCAGCCAAACATTAGCATCCTTAATACCGTTAAGGTATGTAGCTCTCTCGGCATCTATCTCTTTTTCAAACTCATTATCCAAAAGCTTTTTATACACACTAATATGCCCCGGAGTAAACTTTTCCAAAAAGAAGAAATTCCCTCCCTGAGATGTGTTTTGCATTTGCTTTTTTAAGTCTTCAATAACATCATAATTTTGAGACCATCCATCTTTTAAAAACGGAATATCACAATAGGCCACATTACAAAAATCATAACCTAAATCTGGTCTGTTTATTAACAGGTAAGGTTTTTCGGTTATAAAATGAGTTTTATAGTCATTGTGCTTTAATGTTCGCAGCACGGCATTTTCACCTACAATAATATCTCTGGCACTATACTCCTCTATATCGCCTGCACAATAGTGATGCTTCATAGAGAAGGTTGCCGAGTTAGACAGTAATGTAGAATAGTAATTAGACCTTTGGTTAGGATATACTGTAAAACCACTATTGTTTAGGTATCCCCAAAAATTACTGTTGTCAAAATTATGGATACTGTCTTTAAGGTTTACAGGGTTTGTATAACCATCGGGCTGAATGTAGTATATATTAGGTTTCTTTTTAAAAGTAACCTGTTCAATATTATCAGGTTGTTTTTGCCACTGTGTACTTCGTTTGGTAAAAGCAGCTTCTAAAATAGGCGGCAGGTTAAAAACCGAAAGAAAAAACAGCAATACAATAAACAGCTTATAGTACTTTCTGTACTTTTTAGAAACAAACCAGCCAACAAGCATTATAGCTACAAGTGTTCCCTTCTCTGTAAACGGTAAAGCAATCAGTTCAAAAATGTAGTAAAAAAACAAAACAGGCATCACTACAAAAAGGTAGTTTTTCCTGTAGCCTTCCATTTTAAACAGCGGTAGTATTTTGTATCCGGCATATAAAACCACAACAGGAACAAGCACATAATAAGCCGTAAAAAATAAGAACTGAATTAACGAATTCGCTAAGGCAAAATTACCCGAATAATAAAACAACATAAGATAAAACCCAACAGCTAAACCTGCCAGCACGGGAGTATCTTTATCCGAATTAATAAAATCTAAAATACGCTGCCTTAGTTTTTCTATCATACTTATTTCCTTTTAAGCAAAAACATTGTTCTGTGTGTATTAGGTATTTTCTGTTTTTCTAAAACATCAAAATACACACTGTATTCCTTTTCAAAGTCGGCAAGATTATAACCGTCAAAGTGATTTTTAAACTCCCGTTTACTCTTTAAAAGGAAATCAACCCACGAGTCTTCCCTATCGGGGAACTCAATGATAAGATATGGTGTTAACGAAGCAAACAGCTTAGCCGACATATCAAAAGGTACATTACCCGTAAGGGAGATATGATGTATTAAGGCTAGTGCCATAGCCAAATCATAATTAGCATTTTTAACCCTGTCCAGTAATGAATCCCTTTCGGTATTGTTTAGCCCTATACCCGGCACTGGGTTTACCAAATCACTTACCAACGGTAAAATATTGGTTTCCTTTTGCTTTAGTACCTCAACATAGTTTTGATCTACCGCATTTGGGTCAATATCGGTTACCAGTATCTCTTTGGCTAAATCTTTAAGAACTCTTGAGAAAGTACCGTCGTTACCGCCAAAATCAATTAACTTATCGGCATTAATACCCTGATACCATTTTCTTATCAGGTCTTTTTTATAAGCAAAAGAGTCAGCATCATAGTTGGTTACACTATAGTAATCTTTCCACTCTGTCTTCTCTTTAAGCTCTAGGTCTTTTATATAATTGTATAAAGAATCGAGTATTTTGATTTGCGACTCTTTAGGTATGTTAACTTTCTTTTCCTTACTGCTTTCCTTATCGCCACTGTATTTAGAATCATACTTTGCAGTAAGGTAAATATTGGTATACAGTACAGGGCTAAACCTGCATTTAAACGGAAGCATTTTTGCGACTTTATCTAACGGAACCCCATCAATATACTGCAGCATTATTTTTAGCATATCGTTACCGTAGTATTTTGCTAAAAGTAACGGCGCAAAAAAGTGCATTAAAAACTGCTTATAGGCTCTCCAGGGTTCTCCTTCGTTGTAAAAATCAAACGAAAGCGTATCTATAAATACTGGTTTCCCTTTATGGTAAGTTATATTAAAGGCTGTTGCATCTTTAAGGCTATACCCGTTTTGAAGGCAATACTTTTGCAGTTTTAAGGTATGCAAAGCAGCATGCTTATATTGGTTAAAACTCCACTCGTAGGGATAGGAAAAAAAAGATATGTTTTCGGGCTTCAGGGTTATCCCTGCTTGTGTAGCCTCTGTTTCCTCATGCGGAATAAGTAGTCCGGCTTTAAAAAGCTTTTCATAAAAACCACTGTTTTTAAGCGAGTTATACTGCTCAAAATAAATGGGATTTACCTGCCTGAAAACCTGCGCCTGGTCAGTAAATATATAACCCGACGGATCCCTGAAGGAAGAAGAATGCCTATTTTTTGTCTGCATCTGATTTCTCTTCTATATCAATATCACCTAAAAGATCTTCTTCCTGCTTTTTACCGAAAATCGATTTAAGCTTTAGGCTTATCCTTTTATAAAATAAAGCTATGGAAGCTCCTATCGCTACTAAAAACTGAACAATAAGTGCTCCTGTACCCGGATCGAAATATAAAAGTATATGACTCATAATTGTAATTTGAACTGGTAAAAATAAAAAATTCTGCGGCATATGGAGAATTAATAATACCTAATCGCTAAAAACATCCTTTTTATTACCTATTTAGGTAAAAAACAGCAGCTTTGGTAAATATTTTCTATTTTTAAACAAAAAATTAAAAACCACGCAGTGAAGAGAAAACTACTTCCTTTTATATTTTTATTACTATATACTTTAACCGCAAACAGCCAGGTAGATATTGAGCTATACGAGCAGTTTAACGGCAGGTATGATTTTACCTTTGTAGGAAACACACTAAACCTGCAACCCAATGGCGCGGGGGTAGATTGTAGCATACTTACCTCATCGTCGGCAGAACTTACCCTAAACCCCGATGACAACATACTAAGAGCCTACCTGTACTGGGCAGGATCGGGCAGTGGAGACTTTAACATTCAGCTAAACGGACAGGACGTAGTGGCATCACGTACCTTCCCTGTAGTATTTACAAGCAGTACTGATTTAATACCCCGTGATTTTTTTAGTGCCTTTGCCGATGTAACCACACTGGTACAAACTACCGGAAACGGCACTTATACCGTATCTGACCTCGACCTTACCGATGTTATTAATAACGATGTGCCTCCTTCCCAAAACCTATACTGTGTAAACGGAACCAACTTTGGCGGATGGGCCATATTTGTGGTGTATGAAAACGACAACCTTCCGCTTAACCAGCTTAACCTGTATGACGGATTACAGTTTGTACCAAACTCCATAGATATTGAACTACCCAGCCTTAACGTTATTGATAATATAGGTGCCAAAATAGGTTTTATAGCCTGGGAAGGTGACGAGAACATTGCCAATAACGAAGTACTCTCCATAAACGGAAACGTTTTGGGCAACCCTCCGTTAAACCCATCAAACAATGCTTTTAACGGCACTAATAGTGTTACTGGTGCAAGTGACATGTACAACATGGATTTGGATATTTACGACATCCAGAACCTTATACAGATTGGTGATGAATCGGCAGATATTAGCTTAGAGTCAGGTCAGGATTTTGTAATGGTAAACGCCATTATTACTAAACTAAACAGTCAGCTGCCCGATGCGACTATAGAGGTAGACGATATTACCCTAGCCTGTAATTCATTAGTCATTGAGGCCGATTATACCGTGTACAACGTTAACAGTACCGATCCGCTTCCGGCAGGTACTCCCATAGCAATATATGCCGATGGTGTGTTGGTAGCTACAACGCAAACACAAACCGAACTCCCTATTGACGGAAATGAAAGTGGTTCTATAACTATTACTCTACCCGCCGGGACTCCAACCGATTTTGAACTTATTTTTGTTGTAGATGATAACGGTACGGGAACAGGTATAATTACCGAAACCAATGAGAATAACAACAGCTTTAGTGTGAATGTAAGCCTACTGGTATCTCCCCCGTTCCAACAACTGGAAGATATAACTGTTTGTGAGACATTTAATGGTAGCGGCATTGGTGTTTTTGATTTTTCGGCTTATGAAGAAGAACTTAAAAACTTCCCTACTGATGTAGTCCGTTTTTATACTTCTATGGAAGATGCTGAGAGCGAGACCGACCATATTACCAACCCGGAAAACTACACTTCAAACGGACCTTTACAAATTATTTATGCCCGCCTGCAGGATGAGAACGGCTGTTACAGTATAGGGGCTTTTGCGCTGCATGCTGTAGACTGCCTTTTCCCCGATGCAACCATATCTACAAACGATATTGAAAAATCGTGTGACTCGCGAATAATAGAAGTTGCCTTTACAGTTTACAATTTGGACAGCGACGATATACTACCGGCAGGAACACCAATATCCATTTATGCCAACGGACAGTTTATTGAGTATACCGAAACCCTTTTAGATATCGCCATAGGCGGAAGTGAGGACGATGTAATTGTACTTACCATACCCGATGGTATACCTATGGATTTTGAACTTACTTTTGTGGTTGATGACGACGGTACAGGAAACGGAATAGTACAGGAGATTGATGAAACCAATAACAGCTACAGCATAAACGTATCATTAGTATCCTCTCCTGTAATTACTGGACTGGAAGATATTATTTCCTGTAACGAAGGGTTTGGTTTGGGTACTTTTGATTTCTCTGATTATGAACAGAGCCTCAAACAAAACCCCGATGATGTTGTAGCTTTTTACCTTACCCAACAGGATGCCGAACATGGCGTTAACCCTATAACCAATACTTCACAATTTATAACTACCGCTAACCCACAGGAAATTTTTGCGAGGTTAAATGATGAGTTTTGCTACAGTGTAGCATCATTTTTGCTTTATACCAAAAACTGTCCGCCACAAACCTATAACTATGTTACTCCAAACGGCGATGGTATAAATGACACGTTTTTTGTAAGGGGACTGCGTAACATCTTCCTTAACTTTAAAATGAGTATTTATAACCGCTGGGGTGCACTGGTATGGGTAGGTGACCACAGCAAGGAAGACTGGGACGGAATAGCCAGCGAAGCCAAAGTAGGAGCCGATAGCAGAACTGTACCTGTAGGCACTTACTACTTTGTACTGGAGCTTAACGACCCTGATTATCCTCAACCTATAGTAGGCTGGGTATATGTAAGCAAATAACACACCTTAATGAGAATAAAAGACCTTAACGTAAACGAGGACATACTCGAACTTTTTAACTATACACTAAACGGTGATGCTAAAGCCGAAGTAAAGAAACTGCTTTCCCTTCCGCTTGTTAGTACAGAAGAGATACTGGAGCGTCAAAACATTCTTAAAGGCTTCATGGAAAACTTTTCGTTATTTGAGAGCTACTCCTACTCCCGTATTGATTTTAGGCAGGTATATATCTTTTTAAGAAACTTTGATGAACATGACTTCTTCCCTAAACGATTAAAACTAAAGCTCAGGTTCTCCAAAAAGAAACATTATGACTACAGGGGCAGATGCGTACAGTTAATAACACTTTTCCATAGGCTACATAATCATTATATTAAAAGACTGGTTACAGCACCATTCCCCGAACAGTATAAAAACGACATTAGATTACTGGATGATTTTTTAAACAGTTTTAAACTGGACTATTATGAAAATCTAATCAGGGAGCACAAATTTGGCATAAAGCACATTGTACAGATTATAAAACACATTTCGCTAAAAAAGCAGAAAAGGGAGATTACACCCTTTCAGGATACATACACTCTGTTTGAAGCTTATATTTCTGTTATTACAGGAATAAAAAGACATAATTTCTGTTTTCCTGAAATCAGTACAGGGCAGGTATCATTGACAGATTTTTACCATCCTCTGCTAAAAGACCCTGTTAAAAATACCTTTACCTCAAACAGTAATGTTATCCTTATAACAGGGCCTAACATGTCGGGCAAATCTACCCTACTCAAAGCCATAAGTCTTTGTATTTATCTCGGCAATATTGGGTTTGCCGTACCTGCTAAAGCCGCACAGTTACCACGGTACAATAATATATCGGTTTTCATTAACCTTAATGATGACATGCAAAGCGGGTACAGTCATTTTATGACTGAGGTGATTAATCTTAAAAATGTAGCATTAGAGGCAACCGACAATAGTAGCAACTATGCTGTTTTTGACGAACTTTTTAGAGGCACTAATATCGAAGACGCACTGGAAATAAGCCAAACCACCCTTCGGGGATTATTAAACTTTAAGAACTCTCTGTTTTTAGTCTCCAGCCATTTGCATCAGCTTACCGAAATGAAAGAGATACAGGATAATATTATAGATACTTTTTACCTTGACTGTAACCTAAAAGCAAATACACCGGCATTTACCTACAACCTAAAACCAGGCTGGAGCGATGTAAAAATAGGTCGTATACTCTTTGAAAAAGAAGGACTAAATACCATCTTAAACCCTAAACATACCATATCATGAATTCAAAAGGCTGGAAAAATTTTGCAGAACATATTAATGGAGAATACTTTAAAAAAGGATTTTGGTATCCGCCTGCGGTAAAAAAAGTACATAATGGTTATACTATAGTGTTTGAGAATTATTCTACAGGTGGTGAAACTCCTGTAACGTGTACAAAGGTTTACACCTATATTATCCCCAAAAAATATTTTGAATTTCATATATACAACAACAATATATTCAGCTCAATAGGCAAATACTTTGGCATGCAGGATATAGAAACCGGAGATCCTGTTTTTGACAAAAATTACATTGTAAAAAGCAATGATGGCTTTAAAGTAAAACAGTTACTCAGGAACACAAAAGTTAAAAACGAAATTGAAAACTTTAAGCGCTTAAACCTAAAACTCAAAAAGGCCGGAAAACTTTGGAAAAAACTTCCTGAAGGAGCTTATGAGCTTGAATTTATAACCGAAAGAGACATTCATGATTACAGGGAGCTTGAAACCATTTACTGTCTTATAACAACAATATTAGATAAATTGGAAGAAATAGGTGTTCTCGATAAGAAAACTACATCATAGCTAAATAAAACAGTAACAATAAGGCAATATAAACTACTAATCACTACGCAATAATACCTTAGGATATCTAAAAAAAACACCTTACTATGAAGCCTGAACAATGGAATGAATTTGCCCAATATATTAATGGTGAATATATAAAGAACAATGCATGGCACTCGGCAAAAACGATTAAAAAATATAAACACCATAAAGTAATTTTTGATAACCACATAGCCTATCAAACGGTTAACAATACTACAACGACACAAATTTACACAAGGGTAACTGTTCCCATAAACACCAACTATGAATTCAATTTTGAAGTTTACAGAAAAAGCCTTCTAAGCAGTATAGGTAAACTCTTTGGTATGCAGGAAATAGAAATTGGAAATACTAAATTTGACAGGGATTTTATTATAAAAAGCAATAATGGTTTTAAAATAAAGCAGCTTTTAAACAATCAGGAAATTAGGCATTCCATAGAGCAGCTAAAAGGAGTTTATATCACAACGTCAAAAAAAGAAGGAATTTGGGGCAAAAAACTTCCCGAAGGAAAAACAGAGCTTACACTCTACACTTACGATGATATAACCGATTTTGAAATGCTTAAAGCCTTTTATGACCTGTTAACTATTTTATTGGACAAGCTTGAAAATATGGATTATATAAAAAGTGAAGCGAACTAATTTTTACCCAGTGACGGCAGCGACCATTTAAACACCACAGCCATTAGCCTAACGGTAATAATAACCCCCGATGTAAGTATATACAGGAGTCCGTCAGACACATCGAGTGCTTTTAGTAAAAAGAAAACACATCCGCCTAAAATACAGATGGTGGCATATATTTCCCTTCTAAAAACAACAGGTATCTGGTTACATAATATATCGCGGGTTACTCCGCCAAAACAGGCTGTCATAGTACCCAGAGCAATACAAATTACAGGATGCAGGTTAACATCCAGTCCTTTTTCAAGTCCTATAAGGGTAAAAACCCCGAGTCCTATAGTATCAAAAAAGAAAAGGGATGTGCGTAGTTTGTCCAGTTTTTTCCTGAATATTATAGCTAATATAAACCCGGCAGTAATCACGTAAACATAGTTAAGATCCTCCATCCACCCTACCGGTGTGCGGCCTATAAGTACATCACGAAGTGTACCCCCTCCAACAGCTGTTACAAAGGCAATGACAAATACCCCAAACGGATCCATTTTTTTATTTAGCGCTGTTAGCACACCCGATATGGCAAAAGCCATAGTCCCTAAAATATCAAGCAGGTAAAAAAACATTACATGTTTTGGGTATAGTAGTTATAATCTTTTATAATGGTGCTTACAAAGGCCATATTGCTGTTTGACACCGATTTTATACCGGTAACCGATTCAATTTTACTTACCAGTTTGGCTATAATTTCATAATCGGCAGATTTCAAAGCTGTATCATATGTTTCCTTAATAATCCTTACATCATTATCTGTAAGCTTTATCACTAACGGATAAGTAGGTACATAATCATTTTTAAGCTCTGTTAATATAGTATGATTAATATTGATTTTATTTTTAAGGGTAATTACAGCTGTACCAGCTGCCATATCACCTATTCGTTGTGTTTTATCGTTAATTATCATAACAATAAGCCCTATAAAACTAAACGGAGGTGTCACTTCAATTATCCTAAAAAGCCATCTTATAAGATAATCAGCAAAGCTGGACTGATAACCATCTATTTTTATCACCTTTATTTTTAAAATCTTTTTCCCTACAGTTTGTCCTTCCATCAAATTTTCAAAAAACAAGGCATAGAATACCACAGGAAGGGATATTAATCCATATACCGCCATTACAGAAGCTCCGTCAGATTCTGTAAAATTGCTCATATCAAAAATGCTGAATATCAGGAATAAAACCACCCCATAGTACGACATAATAATTACTATATCCAGTAAATATGCCAGTACTCTTTCGCCTACAGATGCGGTAGTGAAATTTATATTAACATTTTGAGTAGTTGTTATAGATAATTCTGACATATTTTTTATTTTAGCTTCCCTATGAGAGAAGTAGCATTTATAAAACAAAATAAAGAAAAATGGCTTGAATTTGAACAGGCTATTTTTGGTAAAGCTAAAAAAAATCCTGATGAATTAGCCAGTTTGTATATTCATTTGGTAAACGATCTCTCATTCGCACAAACCTACTACCCTAAAAGCAAAGCTGTTACCTATTTAAACCACCTTGCGTCTATCACTTATCAAAAAATTTATAAAACAAAGAGGGAAGAAAGCAACAGGTTTATAAGCTTTTTTAAGACAGAAGTTCCACTAATAGTATATCAGTACAGGCGATATGTGTTATACGCCTTTATACTTTTTACTGTTTTCACAGCCATTGGCGTTATATCTGCCATTAACGACACCACCTTTGCAAGGCTGATAATGGGAGACTATTATGTAAACATGACTCTTGAAAACATAGAAAACGGAAACCCTGTAGCTGTATATAAAAGCGGTAGTAATTGGGGTATGTGGTTTTCCATCACTAAAAATAATTTAGAGGTGGGTTTAAAATCTTATTTCTTTGGCATTTTTGGAGGGCTGGGTACTGCCTATATATTATTTAGAAATTGCATTATGCTTGGATCATTCCAGTACTTTTTCATGGAACAGGGTGTTTTTTGGGAAAGCGTTCGCGGTATATGGATACATGGTGCCATGGAAATATTTGCTATGGTAATAGAAGCCGCAGCAGGCTTAATTTTAGGAGCATCATTACTGTTCCCTAAAACCTACTCACGCAAAGCTTCACTTAAAATGGGCTTTAAAAACAGTTTTAAAATAGTATTAGCCACTATGCCTTTTACCATAATGGCAGGTATACTGGAAGGTTTTGTAACCCGATACTCGCCGGATATGCCACGCTTTTTAAATATATTTATTATACTTGCTACTTTAGCACTTATATCTTTTTACTTTTTAATTTATCCATTTATTGTACATAAAAAAACACACCTGAAAAATGTTTAAACTATACCGACTTCGTGATTTTAGCGCTCTTATTAACGACAGCTTTTCTTTTTTTAAATTCCACGGGAAAAACTATTTTAAAAATTACTTCATTATAAACGGAGGAATACTTGTTGTAATAGCACTGCTTACTTACCTTACCACTAATGTTATTTTCACATCTATAGGTGACCTTAATTCACCGGGAGCACAGGAAATGCTTTTGGATTATTTTGATAACAATCTATGGTATTTTATTGGTGTAGGGGGTGTTATATTCCTACTGTTAATGATACTTTCATTACTAAACTACAGCTACCCTGTACTGTACCTTAAAACCCTGCAAAACAATCAAAAACCTACTGTTAAAGATATACTGACCCTATTAAAATCAAAAGCAGGGAAAATAATATTATTCCCTATTGCTTCATTAATAAGTTTTATACCATTATTTACAATAATTGCTCTTATATCGGCATTCTTTATCATGACAATAATTGGTATTCCGGTTGCCTTTATCATAATAGCAGCAATGGCAAGTTGGATGATGCTTTCTTTTTACGACAATATTACTACCGATAACGGTTTTTTCACTTCTTTCTCTAAAGGAATAACCATGTTAACAAACCGTTTTTGGCAAAACGTAGGTGTAACAATAATAATAGCCATTGTAGTATTTTGTACTAATTTATTTTTCTCATTGATTCCCGAGTTATTATTAGAATTCACACTGTTAAGTGAAACTACCGACATTTCTTCTGTATCTGTAATTATTGCTATAATAAGCACTATTTTATCAGTATTTATAAGTTATTTATTAACCAATCTTACTGTTATCTCCCAGGGAATGATTTATTACAGCTATGAAGAATCAATACATAACAATTCACTGGATTCAGAAATAGACTTAATTGGAGGTGAAAGTGAATAAAAAGCTTGCAATACTATATATAATTTGTATTTCATTTTTCCAGCCTGTTTTTGCCCATACCATTGAAAAAGACACCCTGAAAACCGAAATGCACTTTCCGCTTGCAGATACGGTTAAGTATACTCAAAGACAATTATCCCCTAATTTTAAAGATAAATATGAGGGTAAGGATTTTGTGTATGAGGTTAAACCGAGGGCTAAAACTGCATGGGATCGTTTTTGGGAATGGGTTGGACGCCTTATAAGAGACCTTTTAGGGGCAGGCGATAAAGCCTCAAACTCCTATTTTCTTATTTATACTTTAAGGACAATAGCGATAGCTTTAATTGGGTTTGTAATTTACCTTATTGTAACCGCACTACTTGGAAAAGACAAATACTGGATTTTTAAACGTTCGAGCAAAAAGATAACCGCCGAAGAAATAATGACAGAAAAACTGTCTCAGGCAAACTTTAAAGAGCTAATTGAAAAAACAAAACAGGAAGGCGATTACA
Source organism: Flavobacterium beibuense F44-8 (assembly GCF_000769915.1). Lineage (GTDB taxonomy): Bacteria > Bacteroidota > Bacteroidia > Flavobacteriales > Flavobacteriaceae > Flavobacterium > Flavobacterium beibuense. The sequence continues at coordinate 176,427 of NZ_JRLV01000006.1, read as the reverse complement.
GGCTGGCTACAAGGTATTACTACCTGTGGTTGCTAAAACTGCTTACATACAGAGAAATAATAGAATGGCACCCTGATAAAACTAATTCAGACTATTTGTATGAAATAACAAATCAGGAACTGAAAGAAAATTTTAAATACCTATCATACATTTATGACTATATATGGTATGGCGAATTTGAAATAAAAAATGACGCTTTTATCAAAGCAGAAAAAGCATTTACTAAAACCATTAATACTCTTTAACCATGAAAAAAAGCCTTATCATATATATGGTGCTGTTTGCCTTGGTTATAGTACTTATAATGGTTGTTGATGCTAACAGACCTGAACCTATAAGCTGGAGACCAAGCTATAAAACTGAAGAAAAAATTCCTTTGGGGCTATATGTTTTAGATAAAGAAGCTAAAACTATTTTTAAGGACAGTAAGCTTAAAAAGTTTAGTGTTACACCTTATGAATATATTACTCCCCTATACGACTATGATATTGACAATTATACCGAAAAGGGTACTTTTATAAATATTGACGAAACCAATAAGATTGATAACGAGTCGGTACAGGAACTGCTGTATTTTGTCGAATACGGAAGTACGGTATTCCTGAGCATGCAGGACTTCCCTAAAGCTATTCTTGATTCACTGAAAATAGAAACATCTTATCGTTATTACAGTACCGATTCGCTAAAGCTTACCCTTGCCGATAAAACTAAAAACATCGACAAGCTATATTACAGTGAAGGAGTTGGGTTTACTTATTTTGAAAAGCTGGATACTTTAAACACCTTAATACTGGGATATCAAAGGCTTGACAAGAAAAAAGATGTCAATTTCATTAAGGTTCCTTATGGTAACGGAGCTTTTATATTACATACACAGCCCGCGGCGTTTACCAATTTCCACCTTTTAAAAAGCAACCATCACCGCTATGCAGAACAGGTATTGTCATACCTGCCTCAGGGTAATATATACTGGTACTCAAAATCGTTAATAGATGACCAACTTGAAGGCTCAGCTTTAAGATATTTCCTAAAACAACCTGCCTTTAAGGCGGTTTATCGCTTAGGGCTATTATGCCTGTTTATATTTATATTCTTTAATGCCCGAAGAAAACAACGTATTGTACATGATATACCTCCGGTAAAAAACACCACAATAGACTTTACCAAAACCATAGGTAACCTTTATTACCAGGAGAAAGATCATCATACCATAATCCAAAAGAAAATTATTTATTTCCTGGAACATATAAGAACCGTTTACCTTATAGATACTTCCATCTTAAATAATGAGTTTGTAGAAAAACTACACCAAAAAACAGGAAAGCCTCTTGAAGATATTGAAAAAGCCGTAAGTTTGATAAAACGACACCGAAACAGCTTTGAAAGTAGCGAGGCAGATGTGATACAGATTAATAAAGCAATAGAAAAACTGATACTATAAATGGAATCATTTGAAAATAATAACACCGAAAACAATCCGGAGAACCTTACTAATACACAAAACCACACACCGGAAAACAATAACGCTGAAACGCAAAGCGACAACATTAACTTTGGTATGAGGCTTGATTTAAACGAGCTGCAACAAAGCATAAACGATGTTAAGCAGGAAATAGGCAATGTTATTGTGGGTCAGCATAAAATGATAGACAGGCTGCTTGTTGCCATACTGTCTAACGGACACGTGTTGCTTGAAGGTGTACCGGGTGTTGCAAAAACCATTACGGCAAAACTTTTGGCAAAAACCCTTTCGCTTGATTTCAGCAGAATTCAGTTTACGCCCGATTTGATGCCTTCAGATATACTGGGTACATCAGTTTTTGACATGTCTAAGTCATCCTTTGATTTTAAAAAAGGACCTATATTCTCTAACTTCATACTGATTGATGAGATCAACAGGGCTCCTGCAAAAACACAGGCAGCACTTTTTGAGGTAATGGAAGAAAGGCAAATTACCATTGAAGGAAACAGTTACAAAATGGAATCTCCGTTTCTTGTAATAGCTACACAAAACCCAATTGAGCAGGAAGGTACTTATCGCCTGCCGGAAGCACAGCTGGATCGTTTCCTTTTCAAAATCACTATTGATTATCCAAAACTGGAAGAAGAGATAGCTATACTGCAAAGAGAAAATGCATTACAAAACAAAGAGAAACTTCAGGATGTAAAAACCATACTTTCTCAGGCAAACATTGTTAAATATCAGGCACTGGTAAAACAAATTGTTATAGAGCCTCAGCTTTTAGAGTACATTGCTAAACTTGTAGCAAACACCCGCGACAATGCTTTTCTTTACCTTGGTGCTTCTCCACGTGCTTCTATCGCCATATTAAATGCTGCAAAAGGATATGCAGCCCTTAGAGGAAGAGACTTTGTAACGCCAGATGATATTAAAGATTCTGCCGTACCTGTACTGCAACACCGTGTTGTAATAGCACCGGAAAGAGAAATGGAAGGACTTACCGGAGAACAGATAATAAGACAGATAATTGACACTGTAGAAATTCCGCGTTAATGAAAAAGTGGCTTAAGCAAATATATCTTAACAATTTCTTTTTCTATGTATTTATAGGCATACTAATAAGTTTTACACTAGCTTATTTTATACCTGCACTATATCATGTAACCTGGATTTTGTTTTACATTTTTATTGCCTTTACGGTGATTGATTTTGTATTGCTTTTTACCAACCAAAAGTTTAAGGCATCCAGAAACACGCCCGAAAAGTTCTCTAACGGAGATGAAAACCCTGTTACAGTAACAATGGAAAGCGGTTATAATTTCCTGGTACATGCAAAAATTATAGATGAGATTCCGTTTCAGTTTCAGGAACGTAATTTTGAGATTAAAAAGAAACTCTCTACAAATAAGAAAGAAACCCTTAAATACCAGCTTAGGCCGTTAGAAAGGGGCGAATACCACTTTGGTAAACTAAATATTTATATATCCTCCCCGCTACAGCTGGCATGCAGGAGGTTTATTTTTGATGAAGGTGAGATGGTACCCACCTATCCTTCGTTCATTCAGCTTAAAAAGTACGACCTTATCGCTTTTTCTAATACACTTATGCAGTATGGATTAAAAAAAATAAGACGCATAGGTCATACTATGGAGTTTGAGCAAATTAAAGAGTATGTCTCGGGCGATGATATTCGTACCATTAACTGGAAAGCCACTGCTAAAAGAAAACAGCTTATGGTAAACCAGTTTCAGGACGAAAAGTCACAAAACGTATACATGGCTATAGACAAAGGCCGTGTTATGAAAATGCCTTTTAACGGGTTAAGCTTACTGGATTATGCCATTAACTCAACCCTTGTACTCTCTAACGTCATCTTAAAAAAACAGGACAAGGCCGGTATGTTCTCTTTTTCCAAAAAAGTAGAAAACCGCGTTGCATCGGAAAGGCGTACTTCCCAAATGCAAAAAATAATGGACAACCTGTACAATGTTGAGACCGACTTTTTTGAAAGCGACTACAGCAGGCTGTATGCCGATATTAAAAGGAACATCAACCACAGGAGCCTTATTATTTTATATACCAACTTTGAGACTATGGACGGGCTTAAAAGGCAGTTACCCTACCTAAAAGCCATTTCAAAAAACCACCTGCTTGTGGTTGTATTTTTTGAAAATACCGAGCTGGATGAGTTTATCAATAAAAAGGCCGATGACATTCAGGAAGTGTATGATAAGGTTATAGCCGAAAAGTTTGCTTTTGAGAAAAGGCTTATTGTAAGTGAACTAAAGAAATACGGTATCCATTCGGTACTAACAAAACCCGAAAACCTTACTATAGAAAGTATCAATAAGTATTTAGAGATAAAAGCAAGGGGTATATTATAATTAATATCCTTTGTACCTTTACCGCCTTTAACCCTGCTTACATGAAACAAATTTCAAGTACACAAAATCCCTATATCAAATCGCTTGTACAACTTCAGGACAAGGCTAAAGCCCGTAGGCAAAGCGGAACTTTTCTTATTGAAGGACAGCGCGAAATAATGCTTGCTGCAAAAGGCGGCTATACTGCCGAAACCATTTTATTTGTACCCGATATGATTAGCGAATCTCAGGTAAGGGAACTTAGCCAGCCTGATACTGAATTAATTGAAATAAGCAGGGATGTATACCAAAAACTAGCCTATCGTGATACTACCGAAGGTATTTTGGCTGTTGCCAAAACAAAATCATTAAGTCTTGATGATTTAAAACTGGGCGATAATCCTTTAATTATGGTAGCCGAAGCCACCGAAAAACCGGGTAACCTGGGCGCTATACTCCGTACTGCCGATGCTGCTAACCTGGATGCGGTTATTATTGCCAATCCAAAAAGCGATATGTACAACCCTAATATTGTACGCTCCAGCGTGGGCTGCCTGTTTACCAATCAAATTGCTACGGGTAGCACTGCCGAAGTAATAGAATATCTTAAAAACAAAGGCATAAGCATATACTGCGCCACACTACAGGATTCTACCCACTACCATACACAAAACTACACCACCCCTACCGCGCTTGTTGTAGGCACCGAAGCTACGGGACTAACACAGGAATGGAGGGATGCATCTACCAAAAATATTATAATACCTATGCAGGGCGAAATAGATTCCATGAACGTTTCTGTAGCGGCTGCCATACTTATTTTTGAAGCTAAAAGGCAGAGAGGTTTTTAACTTCAGCTTTATACTATAATTACAGGGAAAACCGTTATTTTACTAAATTTATTGCTGTATAAATTTATGGAGCATATAAGCGTACCCTATCATTTACTAATTCCATGTCTTATTTGTATTATAGGGCTTTGCATTATATGCTTTAATTTAAAAAAGTTATTAGTTAAAAATAAAGTATTCTGGATAGCTGCTATTACTTTCTTTACCATCTACCTGTTTATTGCGGGGAGTGCATTATATGACACTTATTACTACGAGTGGAGCCTTAATCAGTACGATCTTAATAAAGACGGAATATTTTCGGGGAACGAAATTAACGAGGATCAAAAAAAAGCTATGCAAAACCTAATTAATGACTCCGGAAGAAACTTTTCTTTCATTACAGGCTTTATATTTGCATTAATAGTATCATCAGTCATTTATCTGTCAGGACGCCTAATCAGTAAAAACAACAAAATAAAAAATGCACACTAAACTATTAGCCTTATTCATTACACTTATTTCTTTTACTGTTTATGCTCAGGAAAACGAGGGTATTAACTGGGACGAGTCGACCATTAACGACAAAATAAAACTCAGTATCTCACTCAGCGAGTTTAAGGATCGTTATAAAAGTGCCGATAGCACTGCTACTGTTTACAGATATTCATGCACTGATATGCAGGAAAAAGAAACCGAATTTTACTACTACAAAGGAGTAGCTTTTGAGTTGGTTAACGATACACTACACTTTAGAAGCATTGATTTTACTGCCCGAAAAGCCATGTATTTTGCTACAGATGACGACTGGTTTGACCATACTACAAAACTAAAAAGCTTTGGTCGTTCCTTCCCCGAACAGTCTCAGTACGTGGAAGACCTTTATGACGAAACAACGAATGAAGAGTACCAAAGAGTAGTGGTTTTCCCGAGAAACCTTTCGGCAGATTACGAATGGAATTTCAATTTTAAAGACGGAAAACTCTCCTCTATTGAGTATGTAGAAAACTGCATGTAATGGGTACACCAAAAACCTATCATAACCCCATAAACGGGGAATATACCAAAATACTGGAAAGCGCTGCCGATAGTAACGGCGAATATACCTTTCTTGAAGTAAGCCTTATGCCGGGTGGCGGGAATCCGCCGCATTACCACACTAAATTTACCGAAGAGTTTATTGCCGTAAAGGGACTGCTGGGCATACAGTACGAAAAACAGGATATTCATCTTAAACCCGGTGAGAGCAGGTTAGTACCCATACGCACCGTGCACCGTTTTTTTAATGATACCAATGAGGAAATTATTTTCAGGATTATACTCCGCAAAGGGCAACCTGGTTTTGAGAACTTTATAAAAACCCTTTTCGGACTGGTAAACGACGGTAAAACAACCAAAAATCAAACCCCTAAAAATCCGTTACACGCGGCACTATTACTACGCTGGGGCGACACTTATCTAAAAAATCCGTTTTTTTACCTTCTTACCCCTTTTGCCGGACTGGCATATTTTTTGGCGAAGATTACAAAAACCGATGCTAAACTGCAAAACAAATACTGCCGTTAACCCTTATAAAATAAGGCTATACCATTATAAGATAATGTGATGTAACCCTATTGTAAATGTTAATATATTTGACTATTTTTAAGGCTATTGTTACAGATATATGATAGAGATAGATATAGAACAGGAAAACAAGGCAATTGCCAAAGAGTACAAAGAGCTACTGCGTATTAGTTACCAAACCCTTACAGAGGAAGACAAAAAACTGATACGTAAGGCTTTTGACGTGGCTGTAGATGCCCATAAGGACCAAAGAAGGAAATCGGGAGAAGCATATATCTTCCACCCTATTGCCGTGGCTAAAATTGTAGCGGCCGAAATTGGTTTGGGCGCTACCTCTATTGCCTCTGCCCTTATGCATGATGTTGTTGAGGATACTGATATTACTGTGGAAGACATCGAGAAGATGTTTAACCCTAAAATTGCACAAATTGTTGCCGGACTTACCAAAATTGCCAAGGTAAAAACCGATCAGGAAATATCAATACAGGCAGAGAACTTCCGTAAAATGCTGCTTACCCTTAATGATGACGTTAGGGTAATACTTATCAAAATTGCCGACAGGCTGCACAATATGCAAACCATGGAATCGATGGTTGACTATAAGCAGGCAAAAATAGCATCGGAAACACTTTATATATATGCCCCACTGGCACACCGCCTTGGTTTATACAACATAAAAACCGAGCTGGAAGACCTTGGCCTTAAGTATACTGAGCCCGAAACTTACAATGATATTGTGAGTAAAATGAAGGAAAGCAAGGAAGAGCAGGATGCTTACATCAAGTCCATTTCAGATGTACTTAAGGATTCCCTAAATGGTGAAGGTATTGAATACACTATTAAAGGAAGACCAAAATCCATATACTCCATAAGGAGAAAAATGCTGGCACAGGGCGTTACCTTTGACGAGGTTTACGACAAGTTTGCCCTTCGTATTATTTATAAAGCCAAACCACAGGAGGAAAAATTCCTGGCATGGAAAATATATTCCATTGTTACAGATCACTACAGGCCCAGCCCAAGCAGGCTAAGGGACTGGATATCTTCACCTAAATCTACCGGATATGAAGCCCTGCACATTACCGTAATGGGTCCAAAGGGGCGATGGGTAGAAGTACAGATTCGTAGTGAACGTATGGACGAGATTGCCGAAAAAGGTTATGCAGCACACTATAAATACAAAGGTAATGGCGGAGAGGAACACGGACTGGAAACATGGCTTAACCTTTTAAAAGAGGCGCTCGAAAACACATCGGGCAGTGCTGTTGACTTTGTTGAGGACTTTAAACTAAACCTCTACTCTAAGGAGATATATGTATTTACACCAAAAGGAGATATCAAATCGTTACCTAAAGGAGCAACATCACTGGATTTTGCTTTCAGTATCCACTCTGAAATCGGTATAAAAACAAGAGGTACACGTGTAAACGGTAAACTGGTTCCGTTAAACCATGTGCTTAACAGTGGGGATCAGGTAGAGATTATTACTTCTGCCAACCAAAAACCGAATCCGCACTGGCTAGACTATGTAACCACCTCACGTGCCCGGAACAAAATAAAGAACGTACTTAACGAAAGTACCAAGAAAATTGCCGAAGAAGGTAAAGAACTGCTTACCCGTAAACTGCGTCACCTTAAGGTTACACTTAATGAGAGCGTGGTTAACGAACTAGTTAACTATTTTAAGCTAAAAACCAGTCTGGATTTATTTTACCGCGTAGGTGTAGGTACTATAGACAACCAGCAGCTTAAAGAGTATGCCGCACTGAAGAGTAACACCTTTATGAACTTCTTTAAGGGTAATAAAATTAAGCGAACCCCTAGCCATCCGCAGGAACAGGTACATAAAGATGAAATCAGCAGGAATTATGACCTGTTGGTATTTGGTAAAGATCAGGATAAACTGGACTATAAGCTTGCCAACTGCTGTAACCCTATACCGGGAGACGATGTATTTGGCTTTGTAACTATTAACGAGGGAATCAAGGTGCATAAAAAAGACTGTCCTAATGCTATAAGGCTACAGTCTAACTATGCTTACCGTATTATCCCTGCAAAATGGATAGATTCTTCTCAGGAAGAATTCAAGGCTACCCTTAAAATCACCGGTATGGATACACTGGGTCTTGCCAACGAGATTACCAAGGTAATTTCAAACAACATGCATGTAAACATACAAAGCATATCCCTTAGCGGAAATGCCGGAATATTTAACGGACAGGTATCGGTTATTGTACAAAACAATACCATACTTAAAAAACTAATGGAAAATATTAAAAAGATAGACGGAATTGATAAAGTAACAAGGATTACCAATAATTAATGAGCGAAAAACGAAAATATGCTAAAGCGACTCTAGAGCAAAAAATAGCACTATGTATTTCAGTAGCGTTTATTATAATTTGTATATATATAAAACTATGGTATGGGGTTATCTTTTTTTGTTTCTGCTTAAGCTGTTATTTTTTAAAGTATATTTTTCCTAACAGCAGAATCCATAATCCTTTGTCTGATGAAGAGAAGTTGAGGCTTTATAAAGAAGATTTAGGTATTTTTACCTATACGGAAACGGGTTTTGACCTTGAAAATAACAAACACGTTAATTGGAATGACATAACGAAGGTAACAAGCTATAAAGAAGATCTTATAGCTATTGACTGCATATATATTAGCATTGAGCTGGAAGCCGATGAAGTTTTCAGGATAAATGAAGAAACACCGGGGTATTATCAGTTCATGCTAAAGCTGGAAGAAAATATAGAAATAAAACCAACATGGTTTCAGGAAGTGGCTTTTCCGGCCTTTGAGAGGAATGAAACTGTTATTTATGAAAAGAGTAAAATCAGTTTTAACCAATAACCTTTTACTTCACAAAATTTAGTTTATCTTTGCACTTTGATTCACAAACTGATGGAAGAGAATAAAAACCAGGAGATTGTAAAAAATGTTTTCACGAAGTTCCTTGAAGATAAGGGACATCGCAAAACCCCTGAGCGTTATGCTATACTTCAGGAAATATACAACAGCCAGGAGCATTTTGATATAGAGTCACTTTATATCAAAATGAAAAACAAAAACTACCGTGTTAGCCGTGCTACGCTATACAATACTATAGAACTGCTTTTGGAAAGCGGCCTTGTAAGGAGGCACCAGTTTGGCCAAAACCAGGCACATTACGAGAAATCGTATTTTGACAAGCAACATGATCACATTATCATGACAGATACCGGAGAGGTTATAGAGTTTTGCGATCCAAGGATACAAAGCATCAAAAAAACCATAGAGGAGATTTTTGGTATTGAAATTCATAACCATTCTTTATACCTTTACGGCCAGAAAAAACAACCTGCTACCGATAATTAATTCGGTTACAGTAAGAGATATAACAAACCAACTCTTTATAAGAAGTTGGTTTTTATTTTGTTAAGGACATACAATATCAGCATAATATAAACAAACAAGAACACAGAATGACTGTAGATTTGCTACTTGGGTTACAATGGGGAGACGAAGGCAAGGGTAAAATTGTTGACGTACTAACTTCTAAATATGATATTATTGCCCGTTTTCAGGGAGGGCCTAACGCAGGGCACACTCTTGAATTTGACGGTATAAAACATGTTTTAAGAACTATTCCATCCGGAATTTTCCATGAAAGCTCCGTTAACATCATCGGTAACGGTGTGGTTATGGATCCGGTTGTTTTCCAAAAAGAACTGGAAGGCCTTGAAAAATTCAATATCGATATTAAATCAAGACTGCTTATATCCAGAAAAGCACATCTTATCTTACCTACTCACCGTTTGCTTGATGCAGCATCTGAGGCTTCAAAAGGTAAGGCAAAAATTGGTTCTACATTAAAAGGTATCGGCCCTACTTATATGGATAAAACCGGAAGAAACGGTATCCGTGTTGGTGATATTGAGCTGGAAGACTTTAAAGAGCGCTACAGAGCTTTAGCTGATAAGCATGAGGCTATGATCTCTTTTTATGACGTAAACCTTCAGTACGACCTTAAAGAAATGGAACAGGAGTTCTTTGCTGCTGTAGAAGCACTTAAAGAACTTACCTTTATAGATAGTGAAGCTTACCTAAACCAGGCGCTTAAAGATGGTAAATCTATCCTTGCAGAAGGCGCACAGGGATCGCTTCTTGATATCGACTTCGGTACTTATCCGTTTGTTACATCATCAAACACAACTGCCGCAGGAGCATGTACCGGTTTAGGTATTGCACCAAACAGGGTTAAAGATGTATTCGGTATCTTTAAAGCATACACTACACGTGTAGGTAGCGGACCATTCCCTACTGAGCTTTTTGACGAAGTTGGAGCTACTATGGCTAAAGTGGGTAATGAGTTTGGTTCTGTTACAGGACGTGCAAGACGTTGCGGATGGTTAGACCTTGTAGCACTTAAATATGCTGTACAGGTTAATGGTGTAACACAGCTTTACATGATGAAAGGTGATGTGCTTTCGGGCTTTGAAACCCTTCAGGTTTGTACTGCATACAAATACAAAGGACAGGAAATAGATCACCTTCCTTACAACATTGAACCGGAAAACGTAGAGCCGATATATGTTGAGAAAAAAGGCTGGAATGCCGATCTTACCGGGATGACTTCTTACGAAGAGTTCCCGGCAGAATTAAAAGAATACATCGAGTTCATTGAGAAAGAACTGGAAGTGCCTATCAAAGTTATCTCTGTAGGGCCAGACAGGACTCAAACAATAATAAAATAATAACAAAGCGCTTTAGAATCCTAAAGCGCTTTTTTTATACTTTGGTTCGGTTATTGCTCTCCCACAACAGTTATAAACAATTAAGGTTAATGAATTGTATTTTACTTAAATTTGCAACAAATTTTTACACATTGAAAAGACTGTTTTTTATTTTACTCTCATTTTTAGCTTTTTACAGCACCCCTGCCCTTGCCCAGGAAAAAATAAGAGTACTGCATACCGACTATACCGATAAAAACGAGAACGAAGTACCGGGTGCCATTACCCTTATAGGCAATGTTGAAGTAGAGCATAACGGTTCTATCATGAAGTGTAACAAGGCCTATATACTGGAAAAGGAAAACTACCTAAAGGCTTATGGTAACATAAAATTCAATCAGGGGGACACCCTGCACATGAATAGTGATTATGCCGAATATAACGGTAACAAGAACTTTGCATTTGCATCGGGCAACGTAGTGATGCGTTCACCGGAAATGACCCTTACTACCGATACCATTTATTTTGACCGAAACAAACAGGAAGCGTATTATAATTCGTATGGTACCATAGTAAATGGCGACAATACACTTAAAAGCAAGTCGGGCAGGTTTTATGCCAACCAAAAGAAATACCAGTTCCTTACAGCAGTTACATTAACCAATCCTCAGTATGTATTAAAGTCAAACCACCTTGATTATTATACCAACTCAGGGCACTCCTACGTATTCGGACCAACAACCATTACCAGCGAGGAGAACTATATTTATACCGAGAAAGGGTTTTATGACACTAAAAAGAACTTTGCCCACCTGTTAACCAATTCTTATATTAAGTATGACACTCAGGTTATAAAGGGTGACAGCATTTATTATGACAGGAACAGGGAATTCTCATCGGCAACAAACAACGTAAGAGTTACCGATACCGTGAATAAATTTGTGGCAAGAGGACATTATGCTGAAGTATACAAACAACTGGACTCCCTATACCTTACCAAAAGAGCCGAAGTGGTTACACTGGTAGAGAAAGATTCGCTTTATACTCATGCCAAGCAAATAGTAATTACCGGCAAGGAAGGCGAAAGGGTTGTGAGAGGCTATAACGATGCGCGTTTTTACAAAGTAGACATGAGCGGTAAGTGTGATTCCATACATTCTGAAGAAGTAACCGGACTTACACAGCTTATTGGTCGCCCTGTGATATGGAATGGTAAAAGCCAGCTTACGGGTGATGTTATGCACCTTATATCTGACACTAAAACCGAAAAGCTGGACTCTCTAAAAGTAATCAACAATGCCTTTATGATACAGCTGGATACCATATCGGCTAAAAACACACCTAACAATCCTAACTATAACCAAATAAAAGGATTAAACCTTTATGGTAAGTTTAAGGATAATAAACTCTCGTATGTAGAGTTTAACAAAAACACCGAGAAGGTGCTTTACAATTATGACAAGGAAAACCTGATAGGAATAGACAAAAGCGTGAGTAGTAAAATTAGCATGCATTTTGTAGACAATGAATTATCTCAGGTTTTTTCACACAACAACGTAGACGCTACAACCTATCCTCCAAGTATGTTCCCCGATAATATAAAAAAACTAAGAGGCTTTATTTGGCGTGGCGATGAGATGATTGAAAAACGGGAAGATATTTTCCCTCCCGAAGAACAGGAACTACACGAGCAAATCGTGAAAGAAAGTCTGGAAAAGAAAAAAGAAGAAGACACACCTATGGAAGTGCTTCAGGAAACACTTGATTATGACAAGAACAACCCTAAGCCTAAACCTCCTGTAAGTAAAGAATAACACATTTACATTATGATTAACGACTTTTTAAAGTACCAGGCACAAACTTCTCCCCATCCGCTGGGAATGGAAGTTTCTCACGCCAGGGGCTCTTATATATATGACACTAATAACAAAGCCTATCTTGACTTTGTAGCCGGAGTATCGGCAGCCAGCCTGGGGCATCAGCACCCAAGGGTAAATAATGCCATAATAGATCAGCTTAACAAGTATTCGCATGTTATGGTATATGGCGAGTATGCACAGCACCCTGCTACTGAATTTTGTAAGCTTTTAGCCCAAAACCTTCCGGTTAAGCTTAACAAAACCTACCTGACCAATTCGGGCACCGAAGCAACTGAAGGTGCTTTAAAACTGGCACGAAGGGTTACAGGCAGGAGTCAGCTAATATCATGCTTTAATGCTTACCACGGCAATACTATGGGCTCTATGAGCGTTATGGGATTTGAGGAGCGCAAGCAAATATTCAGACCTTTAATTCCGGATGTAGACTTCATTACGTTTAATAATGAGGAAGACCTGCAAAAAATAACCACAAAAACAGCCGGTATCATACTGGAAACCATTCAGGGCGGTGCAGGATTCATTCAGCCGGAAAACGATTTCCTTAGAAAGGTAAGAGAACGTTGTGACGAAGTAGGCGCCATAATGATACTCGACGAGATACAACCGGGCTTTGGCCGTACCGGAAAACTGTTCGGCTTCCAAAACTATGATATCGTTCCTGACGTAATTATTATGGGGAAAGGTATGGGCGGAGGAATGCCTGTAGGTGCTTTCACAGCATCGGAAGAGATGATGGATCTGCTTAGCCATGACCCTAAACTGGGGCATATTACCACTTTTGGCGGTCATCCGGTTATTGCAGCTGCCTGTCTTGCTACATTGCAGGAACTAACGGAAACCGACATAATGGCACAAGCACTTGAAAAGGAAAAACTGTTTAGGGAACTACTCGTACACCCTTTAATAGAAGATGTAAGAGGCCGCGGACTAATGCTTGCAGCAATGACCAAAAGCGATGATATCACTAACAGGACCATTTTAAGATGCCAGGAAAAAGGACTTATTCTTTTCTGGTTACTGTTTGAAGGTAAGGCGATACGAATTACTCCTCCCCTAACTATCTCAAACGAAGAGATTAAAGAGGGATGTGGCATTATTATTGAAGTATTAAATGAGATTTTAGCAGAACAATAACAGGATTAAACCCTCAAAAAATTGTTAATTAAATTGTTCAAAACAAATAAGGATATATTCCTATTGAGTGTTACATTTTGTAACTTTAATAAGGATAATTTTAAACTAAAGGGAGTATGAATTTGAGCCACGAAGAAGAAGATCGCAGTTTATCCTTATCAAAGTTCGAATCAATGTTGAAAACCAACAAAGTATTCTTCTTTGATTCCGAAGAGTTTGAAGACATTATTCTTCATTATCTTGATTCCGGAAAAATTAATTTAGCTAAGAAGGCCTTAAAATTAGGTTTGGAACAACATCCCAAATCAACAGGTTTAAAATTAGTGCAGGTTGAACTATTAGTGTTTGATGACAGACTTGATATAGCGGAAAGATTACTTAATGATCTTTATGCCATCGAACCTACAAACGAAGAAATTTACATCCAAAAAGCCAATATTTATTCTAAAAGGGATCAGCATGATAAAGCTGTAGAGCTGCTTCATGTTGCTTTAAAGTATACAGACGATTATGCCGATGTATACTCACTTATTGGTATGGAATACCTGTTTATGGATAACCTTGAGCAGGCAAAAGAAAGTTTTATTAAGTGTCTTGAAGAAGATACTGATGACCACTCTGCATTATACAATGTAGTGTATTGCTTTGACTTTTTAGACCAGAATCTTGAAGCAATTGATTTCCTTAACAGCTTTATTGACCGAAATCCATACAGCGATGTGGCATGGCACCAACTGGGCCGTCAGTACTATGCAGTAAATAATTTTGAACAGGCGTTAAGAGCGTTTGATTATGCTACCCTAATTGACGAGAGTTTCCTTGGTGCTTTTCTTGAAAAAGCAAAAACCCTTGAAAAACTAAAACGTTATGAGGAAGCTATTGGGTGCTATAATATCACTATGGAGCTTGATGACCCAACCTCTTTTGCACTGCTTCGTGTAGGTAAGTGTTATGAAAGACTTGGCGATCATGAAAAGGCACTTAAGTTTTATTTAAAAACGGTTCACGAAGATCCGTTACTGGATAAGGCATGGATAGCTATAACCGATTTTTATATCCGTCGCCAAAATTACCAGAAAGCACTTTACTATGCCAACAAAGCAATAGGCATAGACAACGAAAATAAAATGTACTGGAAACGCTATGCAGTAATTAACAAAGCGCTTAACTTCCATGAAGAAGCCGAAGAGGGTTACCGTAAAGCTGTAGAGTATGGCGATTACCAGTTAGATACATGGTTGTTTTGGACAGATACACTTCAGTTCCTTGGGGAGTATGAAACAGCTGCAAATACCCTGCTACAGGCATCTGAATACTATCCTGAAGAGTATGAGGTAGAATACCGCCTTGCCGGATTGTATTTTATGATGCATCAGGAAGATAAAGGTGTTTTCCACCTTAGCAACGGACTTAGGCTTAATTTTAAAAACCATGTTCTTTTAGAAGAGTTTTTCCCTACTATATGGGAAAACACTACCGTACAGGAAACTATTAAAAAGAACAGGGCAAAATAACAGAGAAATAAATACCGTAATATTGGCTGGCAACATAGAATTTATAATCTTTGTTGCCAGTTTTTATTTACAAAAAACCACCAACACATAAATTAACAATTAGAACACAGCCTGATAACAAAGAAATAGCAATCTTTGTGAGAAGCTTTTATAAATTGAGCCAAATAAATGAAGGACATTTTGAAAAAGAAGTCAAAAAAAATATACGGACTTGTAGGCAAAGGGATCAGCTATTCGTTTTCTGCCAAATATTTTAATGATAAATTCACTAAAAAGGGAATGGACAATTGCTACTATCAGAATTTTGATTTGGAATACATAGGCGAACTACGTAACATACTGGAAGAAACCAAAAAGCTTAGAGGACTTAATGTTACCATACCGTACAAGGAAGATGTTATTTCCATGCTCGATTCGCTTCATAAAACAGCACGTGTAATAGGCGCGGTAAACACCATAACCATTTCCAAAAAAGGAAAACTTAAAGGCTATAATACCGATCACACCGGATTTAAAAAAGCACTAAAGCCATTACTGGAATCACACCATCAAAAGGCACTTATACTGGGAACAGGCGGAGCATCTAAAGCTATAGCCTATGCCCTGCGCAAACTAAAAATAGAGTACGACTTTGTTTCCCGCAAGGAAAGTGATGTGATATTTTCATACAACGACCTTGACAGGGAAATTTTTAACGAGTACCAAATAATCATCAATACCACTCCACTGGGCACTCACCCTAATATAGACGAATGTCCGCCGCTGGATTACAGCCTGTTTACCGATAAGCACATCGCTTTTGATTTGGTATACAACCCCGAAGAAACAACCTTTATGAGAAAGGCTGCCGAACACGGAGCCAAAACATCTAACGGGTACAAAATGCTGGTATATCAGGCAGAGAAAGCCTGGAAGATATGGAATAAATAAAAATTTAAATATTTAAACTTATTTAAATCAAAAAGTTAACTAAATATTCAAAACCAAACTATAATTAACATAAAATAGCGTTTTTTTTTGAATTTTAAACAGGCTTTACTATCTTCGGGAAGTAAAGTACAATATAAACCTTAAGCATTTAAAGAAATGTTAGAAGAAAAGAATGATAACCTGCAGGATGCAGATGGAAAGGAGTTAAAGGAACTAAACGGAGCAATAGACAAAAATGAACTTGCCAATGTACCCAATGAAGAAAACAAAGGGCTTAACGAATTTGGCGATATTCATGAGACTGAAGGGCAAATGCCTTTTGCTCCCGAAGAGCTATTGAGTGCAGGAAACGAAAACAACGAGCAGGAAGGCACTCCTAAGAAAAAATCAGCAGTCGAAGCGATAGAAGATTCTAATGCAGAGGACAGCGAAGATGATTCCGCTTCAGAAAGGCATAATATACCTATGCAGAACTACGAAGCTTTTTCTATGGAAAAACTTACCGATGAGCTGGAAAAATTAGTAGCTCACGAGAAAGTAATGTCTGTTAAAGAGCACGTTGAAGAAATAAAGAAAGAATTTTATTCTAAATACAATCATCTCATTGAAGAGAAAAGAGATGAATACAGCCATGATAATGATGGTGATACATCGGGGTTTGAATATCACTTCCCGTTAAAAAGCAGGTTTGATTCTGCCTACAGCGAATACAGAGATAAAAGAAATGCACATTTCAAATCACTGCAAAACAATCTTAAAAACAACCTTGATAAAAGGCTTGCGCTTATAGACGAGCTTAAAAAGGTTATAGATGGCGACGAAAGTATAAGCGATTCACTTAAACACGTTAACACCATCCGTGAGCAGTGGAAAACCGCAGGACCTATTCCGCGAGATAAATACAACCACGTTTGGAATAACTTCCATTTCCACATTGAGCGTTTTTACGACCATCTTCACCTTGACAGGGAAGCCCGTGATTTAGACTTTAAGCACAACCTTGAGCAAAAGCAAAAAATCATAGAGCGTGTTGAGGAACTATTACAGGAAGAAGACACTAACAAGGCCTTTAGGGAACTACAGTCTTTACATAAAATATGGAAAGAAGAGATAGGTCCTGTAGACAGAGAACACCGCGAGGAAATATGGAATCAGTTTAGTGAGCTTACAAAACAGCTACATGATAAGCGTGAGGCGTTTTTTGCTCAACTGAGAGGTAAGGAAGAAGAAAACCTTGCAAAGAAAAAAGAAATCATTGCCAAAATTGAAGAGATCGCTAAAGAAAAAGTTAGCTCTCACAATGCATGGCAGGGACAAATAGAAAAAATTGAGGCTTTAAGATCTGCATTCTTTGAAGCGGGTAAAGTACCTATTGAAGTAAACGAAGATACGTGGGCTCACTTTAAAGCTGCCGTAAGAGAGTTTAATGCGAACAAAAACTCTTTCTATAAAGACATTAAGAAAGAGCAGCAGGACAACCTTACCAAAAAAATGGAACTGGTAGAAAAGGCAGAATCACTTAAAGACAGTGAAGACTTTAGTGCCACCACCCCTATCATGAAAAAGATTCAGGAAGACTGGAAAAAAATAGGTCACGTTCCAAGAAAGTATTCTGATAAGGTATGGAAGGAATTCAAAGCGGCATGTAACCATTATTTCGACAGGCTTCACGCTGTTAGAAACGAAGTTAACAAAGAGGAAATTGAGGCTTTTGACAAGAAGAAAGAATACCTTGAAGACCTTAAGAGTTTTGAGCTTACAGGCGATCATAAAACCGATCTTGATGCTATTAAACAACACATAGACAACTGGAAAAACCTGGGTCGTGTACCACAGTCAAGACGCCATATTGAGGGTAAATTCAATAAAATACTGGATGCATTGTTTGACAAACTGAGCCTGTCTAAAAAAGAGGCTGAGATGGTTAAATTTAATAACCGCCTTGAACAGCTTGCAGACAGCGATGACTCCCGCAAACTTGAAAACGAACAGATTTTCATTATGCGTAAAATTGATGAAGTACAAAGCGAGATACTACAGCTGGAAAACAATATTCAATTTATCTCTAACGCTAAGGATGATAATCCTTTCATAAAAGAGATTCACAAAAATATTGACCGCCATAAGGAAGAGTTAAAAACCTGGAAGGAAAAACTTAAACAAATAAGAACTATCCAAAAGGAAAATAACGATAACAACGAATAACAAAAAAGCCATCTCAGTGAGATGGCTTTTTTATTTATATTTGCCGTAACCATACACACCTTATTTATGCAGGTTATCTTTATCTTAATAGCAGCTGCCTATACTACTTTCTATCTGGCAGTAAATCTTACCAGTTTAACGAAAATAATAAGTCTAAGTCTTTATCACAATTCCTTTAAGTCTTACTGGAAAAGTTTTCACTCAGAATGTGTTAGCGGTAAGTCTCAATATGCTGTTATTATCGGTTTTATTATTGCCTTGTTGCTGTTTTTAGTAATTATACCCGTAATTATTATCCGAAGGGTTGTTTACAATAAACAATCAGTCAACAGAAAAGAATCAGGCCTAATATTCAATTACAGCAAATCCTACCCTACTGAAAACAACAGTACCATACATTTTTATACAAACATTCAGGAGGTTGGGTTTAAAGACATAAGGGTACCCATATCGGGCAACACTAAAAAGGACTTTAAAGAAACCATACTTAAATTTCAAACCTTTAAAAAAGATCATCCTTATACCCTTATAGAACACGAAGAACACAAGTATATGAAGCTTGGAGATGATTACATAAAGTTCCCTTTATTAATAACAATAAATAACAGTCCATATCCTGTATATTTTATTTATACAAAGCAGCATGAAAAACAATTCAGCTCCATAAAACAAATACTAAAAACTAACGGTGTTGATAAGGTAATTTGTTTTTCTGTATTCCCTATAACAAGCCAATCGGGTAGCGAAGTAATTAAACCAAGTATTTCATTAGCCTGACTATAGTTTTTTAGCCTCATTCCAAAATACATCCATTTCGGCTAGTGTCATGTCGGCAAGTGATTTACCCATTTCACCTGCTTTACTCTCCAGATAGGTAAAACGTTTAATAAATTTTTTATTGGTACGCTCCAGTGCATCTTCGGGGTTTACATTTAAAAAGCGTGCGTAATTAATCATGGAAAACAGCACATCACCAAATTCTGACTCAATTTTATCCTGATCGCTCCCCTGCACCTCATCATGCAGCTCCTGAAGCTCTTCCTGCACCTTTTCCCAAACCTGTTCGGGCTCTTCCCAGTCAAACCCCACTCCTTTTGCCTTATCCTGAATACGGCTGGCTTTTACAAGTGCCGGTAAACTTTTAGGTACGCCTTCAAGCACTGATTTTTTACCCTCTTTAAGCTTAAGCTTTTCCCAGTTTTGTTTTACTTCCTCTTCATTTTCCACCTTTACATCACCATAAATATGCGGATGGCGGTGTATCAGTTTTTCACAAATTTCGTTTGCCACATCGGCTATATCAAAGTCATTTGTTTCGCTTCCTATTTTGGCATAAAACACAATGTGCAGCAATATATCGCCCAGTTCCTTTTTAACTTCCTGCAGGTCGTTATCCAGTATGGCATCACCCAGCTCATAGGTTTCCTCAATGGTTAAGTGACGTAAACTCTGTAGGGTTTGTTTCCTGTCCCACGGGCACTTTTCCCTTAAATCGTCCATTATATCCAGTAACCTGTTAAAAGCCTCTAATTGCTGCTGTCTTGTATTCATAAGAAGTATGTTTTAAACAAAGATAAAATATAAAAAGAGTTTATACCTATTCAATATTTTATATACGTGTAAAATAAAAAATCCTGCCGCTGTATGGGATAGCGACAGGATTAGTTAATTAAGTAAGATAAATTTTTATTCCTCTGATTTAACTTCAGCTTCGGTAGCAGGAGCTTCTTCACCTTCTGCAGGCTCATCTTTAGAAACAAGTCCTTTTGGCTGAAGCATGTTATACCAGTTAAGTATTTTTTTGATGTCTGAAGCATATACTCTGTCTTCGTCAAACTCAGGAAGCACTTCTCTAAAGTAGTCAGTAAGCGTATCGTTGCTTTCTTTATGAGAAATAGCAGGACCGTTATCTTCTTTTTTAGCGATTGCTGTGAATACTTCGCTTAGGCGAACTTCTCCGTCATACGTATAAATAGAGATCTCAGATAAAAGGCTAACATTACTTCTTAAACCTACAGTAATTTTTTTACCATCTACTAAAGACTCTGCAACAAACCCTGTACGGGTTTGTAATTTAAGGGCATATAAACCCGGTTTTCCTGAAATTGATAATATTTTCTGAATGCTCATTATTGTTGTTTTTTTTAAGGGAGACAAATATCTAATCTTTGGCTATAAAAACAAAAATTATCTGCCTTTTTTGGCAACAAATTTCATTTTATAATCAGGTCTTGTTTTCCCTTCCATTATATTTTGCAGTTTTTTCTTAATAAGCTTCTTTTTAAGCGTAGAAATCCTGTCTGTAAATAATATACCTTCTATATGGTCATACTCATGCTGAATCACCCTTGCAATAAGTCCGTCATACACATCAGTATGCTTATTAAAGTTTTCATCATAGTATTCAATTGTTATTCTCTCTTTACGGTATACGTCTTCACGTACATCCGGTATACTTAGGCAACCTTCATTAAAGCCCCATTCTTCTCCTTCTTCCTTAGTGATAACAGGGTTTATAAACGCCTTTTTAAAACCGCTTAACTGCTCCTGCTCTTCTTTAGAAAGCTCCTCATCATCTGCAAACGGACTCGTATCTATAATAAATAGTCTAACAGCAAGCCCTATTTGTGGTGCAGCAAGCCCTACACCATAAGCATTATACATCGTCTCAAACATATTAGCTACCAGTTCGCTAAGGTTTGGATAATCCTGTGGTATATCTTCTCCTTTTTTCCTTAAAACCGGATCGCCATATCCTATAATCGGTAAAATCATATCTATTTTAATTTATTTTGGGCTGAGCGCAAAAATAGTAAATAAAAACGATACTCTTTTTGTATAAACTCCTTATAATGCCAAATGCTAAAGTTTTGTGAGAATTAACTCGTAAACAAACATAAATTTTAAAGCATTTAGTAACTTTGCACATCATTCGGACACGTATGATTGAGAGATTAAAACGCTTTGCAGACAGCACCAATTTTACTAAAGCAGTTATAGTAACCATAGCTTCGGCAATGCCGCTTATTATACTCACGCAACTGGGTTACTTTCAATATGGTATCGCAGTGGCACTGGGCGCTTTTCTTACCTACCCTGCCGATATTCCCAGTAACCTGCAGCACAAAGTAAGAGGGTTACTTATCACTACCCTAATAGTATCGGGCTGTACCCTTATGGTAAACCTGCTACACCCTGTACCATTGCTTTTTTACCCGTTTGCCATAGTAATGGTATTTTTCCTTTCCATGATTTCGGTTTATGGGCAAAGAGCCACGATGGTATCGTTTTCAGGACTGCTTGCCATAGCACTTGCCACGGGGCATCTTCGTGACGGATGGGACATTGCAATATACACAGCACTATCACTTGCCGGCGGACTTATATACACTACCATATCAGTACTATTTAAGCTTGTTAGTCCGCACCGCTACACCGAACTTCAAATGGTGGAATGCCTTAAACTTACCGCCAAGTACATGAAACTGCGCGGTAACCTTTGGGAAAAAGATGCCGACAGGGAGAAAATAGTAGAGAAACAGCTACACCTTCAGGTGGAGTTAAACACCATACACGAGAGTTTAAGGGAAATACTTATACGTAACCGATCTACAGCGGGTAGTTCCAACCGCACCCGTAAAATGCTGTTGGTTTTTATATCCATGGTAGACATACTGGAACTGGCACTCTCTACCTCTTTTGACCACAGTAAGCTACAGCACAAATTTAGCGACCATCCTAAGGTTCTTGATACGTATCAAAACCTGGCGTATAACTTAGGCGCCTCACTTAAAAGGATTGCCAAAAGTATAGAGAACCGAAAAAAATACATTTCCAAACACAACCTTATTGAAGATTTGGAAAGTGTGCAAAGAGCCATAGAGTCTTACCGTAATGCCCTTAGCGAAGCCGAAGCTTCCGAGGGAGTATGGATGCTTTTAAACATGCTGCATTATGCCGAGAAGCAGGTAGAAAAGATCAAGACTATTGAAAGGGCTTTTACTACCACAATGAACTTTAAGGATTTAAAGGAAAGGGATAAGGACCTGCAAAAATTCTTAACTCCCGAATATTACCCTTTCAGGATACTTAAAGAAAACCTTAGTTTATCGTCTACCATTTTCAGGCATTCGTTACGACTAACGGTTACCATGATAATAGGTTTTGGTTTAGGGCTTATTTTCCAGATGCAAAACCCTTATTGGATACTGCTTACCATAATCGTGATTATGCGTCCCGGTTACGGACTTACCAAGCAGCGTTCCTTTCAGCGTATTATAGGTACGGTTGCCGGTGCAGTTATTGCCTTTGCATTGTTAAGCGTTATAAAAAACACATCTATAATTGCCATACTGGCCGTTACTGCTATGGTACTGGGGCTTGCCTTTACATCTATCAACTACAGCATTGGTGCCACTTTTGTTACCATATATGTGGTGTTCCTGTATGGTATGCTTACCCCAAATGTTAGGGAGGTAATACAATACAGGGTATTCGATACTGCCGTTGGTGGAATACTGGCTTTTGCAGCCAATTATTTCCTGTGGCCTGCCTGGGAGTTCTTGAGCCTTCCGGTATATATTAAAAAATCTATTGAGGCTAACAGGAATTACCTTAACGAAATATCTCTTTTCTATAACGAAAAAGGAAGCGTATCTACCGCCTATAAACTGGCTCGTAAAAGTGCCTTTGTAGAGCTGGGTAACCTGATGTCATCCTACCAGCGTATGATACAGGAACCCAAATCAAAACAGAAACAGGTACAACAGGTATACAAACTGGCGGTACTTAACCATACACTGGTATCGTCACTGGCATCGCTGGGTACTTACATACAATCGCACAAAACATCAAAAGCATCTGAAGCTTTTAATGTAGTAGTTAATGCCGTTATAAAAAATCTGGATCATTCGGCAGCATTGCTTTCCGCAGAGACCTCAACACAGGCTTACTGCTCTGATAAAGAAGAACTGGCCATGCGTTTTACAGAGCTCAGAAATATAAGGGCACGTGAACTGAAAGAAAGCACACCTGATGATGAAAATGAATTCCGTTTAAAAATGGAGGAAGCCAACCTGATAATTGAACAGTTGGTTTGGCTTAACGGACTATCGGAAAAAATACTTACCGCAACAAAACAACTGGAACTTACCAAATAAAAAAATCCCCTGCCATGCAGGGGATTTTTTTATGTATATACTATTTTGTATTAATCTTCTAAGCTTACAAGACCAAGCATCTTTTCAGAATGCTTTCTAACTTCTTTAAGAAGCTCCTCGTTCTCATTAAGCGGCTGCCCGAAAGAAGGTATCATTTCCTTAAATTTAGCCTGCCATTCCGGCGAAGCTACTTTTTCAGGGAAACAACGCTGAATAAGATCCAGCATGATAGATACTGCTGTAGATGCTCCCGGAGACGCTCCTAAAAGCACTGCCAGAGATCCGTCGGCACTATTGATAACCTCTGTACCAAACTCAAGCTTTCCACCTTTTTCCTCATCCTTCTTGATAACCTGAACACGTTGTCCGGCAGTTTCAAGAACCCAGTCTTCCATCTTAGCATCCGGAAGATATTCTTTAAGTGCTTCAAGTCTATCGGCTTTAGATTGTGTTACCTGCTCAATAAGATATTTGGTAAGCGACATATTGTGGTAACCTGCCGCAAGCATTGGTCCAATATTATTTGCCTTGATAGAAGTAGGCAAATCAAAATAAGAACCGTTTTTAAGGAACTTAGTACTGAAACCTGCATAAGGACCGAACAACAGCTCTCTCTTACCATTTATCATACGGGTATCGATGTGAGGAACCGACATAGGCGGTGCTCCAACCGATGCTTTACCGTATACTTTAGCCTGGTGCTTTTTAATAACTTCTTCGTTAACGCATTTAAGCCATTGGCCGCTTACAGGGAAACCTCCAAAACCGTTACCTTCAGGGATTCCTGCTTTCTCTAACAGGTGAAGTGATCCTCCTCCGGCACCGATAAACACGAACGGCGTGTACTGCCTGAACTTTTTACCCGTTTCAAGGTTTTTGATTTTAAGTTTCCATTTTCCGTTACCAAGGCCTGAACGTCTCATACTCGATACTTCGTGACCGAAGTATAGGTTTACCCCTTCCTGCTCGCCTAACCATGCAAACATATCGCGTGTTAGTTCGCCAAAGTTCACATCGGTACCAATTTTCATATTGGTTGCTGCAATAGGCTGTTTCTCATCACGACCCTCCATAACAAGAGGCATCCATGATTTGATGGTTTCCCTTTCGGTAGAGAATTCCATTCCTTTAAAAAGTGGGAATTTCTGTAAAGCCTCAAAACGTTTTTTAAGGTACTCCACATTCTCTTCACCCCAAACAAAACTCATGTGCGGTACACTCCTCACAAAATCTTCAGGGTTAGTAATACGGTTTTTCTCTACAAGGTAAGCCCAAAATTGTTTTGAAACTTCAAACCATTCAGCAATCTTTACAGCTTTTACCGTTTCTATAGAGCCATTGGGAAGCTCGGGAGTATAATTTAGTTCACAAAAAGCAGAGTGCCCTGTACCCGCATTATTCCATGCATCAGAACTTTCGGCAGCTGCCACATCCAGCCTTTCATAAATATCAATCTTTACTTCAGGCATAAGCTCCTTCAGGAACATACCTAAAGTGGCGCTCATAATACCAGCGCCAATAAGAACCACATCTGGTTCGTACTGTATAGTAGTGGACATTGTGTAAATTTTGAAAGTGCAAAGTTACTTTTTAACTATCAAAAAACTATCATAAACCGTCCCTATACTTATGTTAAAGTTAATTTTTACGAAATGTCAACAAAAAGTTATATTTTTTTTCTTGATAAATAATCCTGAAGCAAAATTGTTGCAGAAATTTCATCAATTAAAGCTTTATTCTGTCTTTGTTTCTTTTTAAGCCCACTGTCTATCATGGTTTGAAAGGCCATCTTACTTGTAAAACGTTCATCTACCCTTTCTAATTCCATATCAGGAAATTGCAGTTTAAATTTCTCCACAAAAGCGTTAATTAAAGGTGCGCTTTGTGATGGTTCGTTATTCATTTGTTTTGGCTCCCCAATAAGTACTTTTCCTACATTTTCTTTAGCGAAATAATCGGCTAAAAAGTCTAGTAATTTAGGAGTATCTACAGTGGTAAGACCCGATGCTATTATCTGCATATCATCGGTTACTGCTATACCTGTTCTTTTTTGTCCGTAATCTATTGCCAGTACTCTCATTTTGTTCTTAATTAAAAGTTTCAGGTTACAGGTTACACAAAAAGCTAAACCAATTTACCAATACGCAAAAGTAATGGAAAATAAACTTTTTTATCCCCTTTTTGCCAGGCTTCTCGCAGTGATTCCCTAATCAGGTCGACAGGATTGGAATTGTGCTGTTTTATATAATGCTGCACTGCCGACCATGTTTCCAGGTACCCTATAAGTTGTTCAAACTCCCATGTAAATTCATTTACAAACTTAGGGACTTCCTGCTCCTCAAAAGGAAACGGTATTGTAGTATAGTTTTCATCCAGATATTTACGTTCAGGATCCCAATAAGGACCTACTATATTAGTATAAAAATCATGTAGTATCCTGTCGGCACCGGCATTGGTGTAAAGTAGTCCGTAACCCAATACAGCAAATACCCCATTCGGTTTTAGAATACGATATATCTCTTTATAAAACACGTCAAAATCAAACCAGTGAATTGCCTGAGCTACAGTTATCAAATCAAAAGTATCTTCATCAAAATCTGTATTTTCAGCAGCACTCACCCTGTAAACTATATTCTCTTTTTTAACCGCATTATCCAGCTGTTTTTGGCTAATATCAGTAGCAAAGACTTTTTTAAAATGCTTTGACAATGCCCCGGCTACCTGTCCGTTTCCGGTGGCAACATCAAGTGCCATTTCTTTATCTGCAACCTGCGACACTACATAATCAATCATCTCTTTAGGATAAGAAGGACGAAACTGGGCATACAAACCCGCCTGAGTGGAAAAATTATCTTTCATACTTTAATTTCGTTATTCCCGTAAAGATACCAAATAAGGAATAATTTAATAGAATGGTGTTAGTTTGTGATATTTGCTTATTCGTTTTCAGTTTTGTAACACCTATGCTTATCTTTGCGCAAAATAAATTTTTACAATGAGCAATTTACAAACCATTATAGAACAGGCCTGGGAAAACAGAGCCCTGTTACAGGAGGAGACAACAACAAATGCGATTCGTGAGGTTATTGAGCAGCTTGACTTAGGTAAACTTCGTGTTGCCGAACCAATTGAAGGCGGATGGCAGGTAAACGAATGGGTTAAGAAAGCAGTGGTTATGTATTTCCCTATCCAGAAAATGGAAACCCTTGAAGCAGGTATTTTTGAATACCACGATAAAATGCCTTTAAAACGCAATTATGCCGAAAAAGGTGTTCGTGTGGTACCAAATGCTGTGGCACGTCATGGTGCTTACATCTCATCGGGTGTTATTCTTATGCCAAGTTATGTAAACATTGGTGCCTATGTAGATGAAGGTACAATGGTAGATACCTGGGCAACTGTAGGTAGTTGTGCTCAAATTGGTAAAAATGTTCACCTAAGCGGTGGTGTAGGTATTGGTGGTGTATTAGAGCCGTTACAAGCCGCTCCGGTTATTATTGAAGATGGTGCCTTTATAGGTTCAAGATGTATAGTTGTAGAAGGCGTAAGAGTAGAGAAAGAAGCCGTACTTGGTGCTAATGTTTGCCTTACTGCATCTACTAAAATTATAGACGTTACCGGAGATACTCCGGTAGAGATGAAAGGTATTGTACCTGCACGCAGTGTAGTGATACCGGGTAGTTATACCAAGAAATTTGCAGCCGGAGAATATCAGGTTCCGTGTGCGCTTATTATTGGTAAACGTAAAGAATCTACCGATCTTAAAACGTCCCTTAACAATGCACTTAGGGAGTATGATGTAGCAGTATAATCATACTGTTTATATAACAAAAAAGGGATTGTTTTCACAATCCCTTTTTTTATTTCTTTTTGCCTTTCAGCTTACGCTTCAGGTATTTCTTTTTGGTAATCTTCTTTTTAAATGCCACCGTTTTTTCCATTAATATGGCATAAAGCTTTTCGGCAGGCTGCTTGCTTAATTCGGCATACTTATCGGCCATAATCTTAACCATAGCTCGTGACGGCCATAACTTTTTAAAGTTATCCATACGGGCCTCGGTATCCATATCCTCAAACTTCATCCTGTTAAGATCAATCAGGTAAAAATCATATTGCCCGTTACCTTTATTCACTATAAGTGTATTTCCCGGTGAATGGTCTAAAAAGTTAACCCTGTTTTCATGCATCTTAAAGGTAAACTCGGTAAACTGCTCCAATATAACCTTACGGTTTTCAAACATAGGGTCGTGTATCAGCTCCCTAAAGGTAAAATCATAATCTATATGCCTACAGATGTAAAAGCTCTCCTTTAACCCTGTTGCCGTACGTTCTTCCACATAAGCAATGGGAAAAGGCGTGAGTATATCATGCTCCAAAAGGTACTGCGCATACTCAAACGATCGTCTCGCCTTAGAGGGTCTTAACCACGAATACACTACCGAATTCATTGCATTAGGTCGTTTAAAGTACTTGATATTGACTTTTTCGTTGCCTAGTGTGTTTATCTTTATAATGTTTCGGGAGCCTTTAACCAGCAGTTGCCCCTCGTTGTGAAATCCCTGCACCAAACTGAGTATTAAGTCTTTTTGGGAAGCATAGTCGGGATGGGTATAGATGTTTAAAGGCATAGGATAATTTTGCCTTAAAAGTAGAAAAAAAGTATTACTTTGCAATAGATTTAGTTGTATGAAGAAAGTACTTATTATCCAAAATAAGCGAATAGGCGACGTTTTAATCGCATCGGTAATTGCCAATAACTTTAAAGCAAAATACCCCGACAGTGAAATCCACCTTATGGCATACGATTTCACCGAGGGTGTGGTAATGAACAACCCTAATATTGACCGCTTTATTTCGCTTAATGAGAAGGAACTGAAAAGACTCCCTGTACTTATTGAAACCATACAACAGGTAAGAGCCGAAAAATATGATATTATTTTTGACTCCTACTCCAAAACCCAAAGCAGGATTATCTGTAAATTCTCGGGTGCTAAAATGACCATTGGTAATAAAAGCCGTAAAAAGCTGGGCAACTGGGGGTACTATACCCACCCTACCCGTCCGCTGAAAGAAGGTAGTCACATTTGCGGAAAAGCCATTGAAGACCGTATACACCTGTTAAGAATAGCCGATAATTTTGAAACGGTAGATTATGAGCCGCACATATTCCTTTCGGAAGAAGAAAAAAAGGAAGACTGGCTAAGCAAGTACAGCGACAAAAAGGTTATTGTTATGGGTGTACTGGGAAGTACGCCACAAAAATCAATGCCTTATGAGTATGTTGCCGAAATGTGTGACTTTATTGCCGAAAACTATAACGTGTACATCTTTTTCAATTATGCGCCGCACCAAAAGGACGAGGCCATGAAAATTTATGAGATGTGCAAACACAAAGAGAACATCATACTGGATATATACCCTAAAACCATACGCGATTTTATCAAAGTAATGTACCAGGCCGATGCCCTTGTTGCAAACGAAGGCGGAACGGTACACATCGCCAAGGCTTTAGGCAAACCTACTTTCACTATCTTTTCGCCTTATGTTAACAAGGCACACTGGGCAAGTTTTGAGGATGGTAAGTTCCATAAAAGCGTACACCTGCTGGAAATGAAGCCTAACCTGTTTGACAGTTTTACTTATGATGAGCGCAAGAAAATAGAGAAAGACCCACACGAACTTTACAAACAGCTTACCCCGGAAATGATTTTACCGGAACTGGATACTTTCCTTAAAAGTAACCTATAGATCAAAAAAAAGCACCGTTATTTAACGATGCCGTAGTCTGTCCATTTTCTTTTCTCGGTTCGGGTTACTTTCCTTATCGACCTGTTTTTGTTTATCGATTCGGGTGTTGCATAACCTCTTGGGTGATCTAAGTGCAGGCAAATAGTACTGTAGCGTATCTGCTTTGGTATAATACCAAGGTTAACCAGCCTTTCACCCAGTTCCCTGTCCTGTCCGCCATACTGCATTCTTTCATCAAAACCGTTTATAGCCTTGATGTCTTTTATCCAACCCGAAGAGTTGTGACCGTTCCAGCTTGGCTTGGTTGTAGTTACCATATTAAGTATAGCACTCTTTATACCCATAGCATCTACCTTATTGTTTTTAAATGAGGTAGCCATACCGTTCTTTTTAAGCCAGTCTACATCAAAGCATCTTCCCGAATATATATCTTCTTTAGAAAGTGATTTTGAAAGCTCCATAGGCAGCTTATGGTATCCTCCCGAAAGGAAATACCCCTCTTCCCTATACTTAATGTGCTGCTCCACAAAATCAGGCCGTGGTATACAGTCACCATCACTCATTAACACATAATCTGTAGTACAGGCAAGTAGTGCCTTATTTAAAATTTGTGATTTTTGGAATCCGTTATCTTCATGCCAAACGTGAATAATGGGGTAAGAAACCTCTTCCCTCATTGCATCAATCATTTGCTTTGTATCTTCACGTGAGCCATCATCTGCAATAACCATTTCAAACTCTTTATAAGTTTGAGTGTTATAACCCCATAGCACTTTTTTCAGCCATTCTACCGAATTGTATGTACTAATTATTACAGAAATATTCTTTTGCATCATGCCGCAAAGATAATTCAATTTTTTTTAGTTTTGTGTAATTCTAACCCGCGCTACAGCTTATGAATAAACTTTCTGTAATTATCCCGACCTACAATGAAGAAGCCTATATAGAGGATGCTGTAAAATCAGTTAAAGGAACTTATGAGATTATTGTAATAGACTCTTACAGTACCGACAGCACCAAAGAAAAAGCACTGGCACTGGGATGCAGGGTTATAGAAAGGAAGTTTGATAATTTTTCGGCACAAAAAAACTTTGCCCTTCCCCACGCTACCGGAGACTGGATACTGTTTATGGATGCCGATGAGCGCGTTACCCAAAAGCTGTGGTTTGAAATACAGGATACTATAGCCAACCCAAAACATCAGGGTTATAAAATTAAGTTCCTGCATTTTTATATGAACCGCTTTTTATACCACAAAATAGACCGTGTTACCAGGCTGGTAAAAAACAATGACGTTAAGTTTACAGGAGATGTGCACGAAAAGCTAAACGTAAACGGCAGTACAGGTGAACTTAAAAACTTTATGGTTCATTATACCTACAAAGGCTTTTTCCACTGGTTACAAAAAAAAGATTCTTACGCATGGTTTCAGGCAGGCATGAGCCTAAAAAAAGGAAAAAAAGTGACTTATTTTCACCTTGTCTTTAAGCCTATGTACCGCTTTTTCCATACCTACATTATTAAAGGAGGCTTTTTAGACGGTGTACCGGGGCTTGCCCTTGCCAGTATTAATGCCTACGGAGTACTATCACGCTATGCAAAGCTATTACTACTGCAAAAGGGTTTAAAATAATTTTAGCTTACCAAACTTTAGTTTTAGTTTAAATTTAAAAAGGCTGTCTTCACCCTTTACATCAATACGCTGTATTTCGTAGTTTTCCCTTAACGGATATTTATTAATCCTGTTACCTATTTTGAGCCCCATTTTCATTCCGTTTTTATTAAGCAGTTGCTTAAAATGTGTTTTTGCAGGTTCCTTTTTTGGATAATTACCATACGGATAAGCCACAGCAGGGTAAACATTAAGATTGTTTTCGTCAATAAAAATGCGGCATTGGTCAAAATCCTTATTAATCTCCTCATCGCTCATTTGGTCATAACGACCATGCATAAAAGAATGATACCCCAGTTCAATCAAATCACTGTTTAATGATTTTAATTGCTGTATGTCCATAATAGGTTCGGTTCCCTTATTCCACAGGTCAGATTTACCCACATAATTAAACGGAATAAAAAAGGTAGCCTTAAGCTTATATTTCTCTAATAATGGTACGGCAAACTCTAACTGATTCACCGTAACATCATCAAAAGTTATTACCACACCTTTACCCTTAATATTTTCATTTTTTTCGAGTTCAGATAAATGAAAAGTAGTATAATTGCATGCCAGATATTGAAATTGCTCCTCTAGTTTTTGTTGCGAAATTGTTAGCCCTTTGCTCATTTCGTTAAAAGCACACACGTTATGATACATTAAAACGGGTAATTGTGTCATTTTTTTAAAATTTTAGTAAGTGTAAAATTATTACATTTGCCAATTATATAACATTTATGCCAGAAAATAATTTGAGTACGAAAATAACTGCCCTCGCCATTACTTACAATGAAGAAGAGAATATAAACAGGTATGTGAAAAGCCTGTCTTTTGCAGATGAAATTATTATCGTAGACTCATACAGCACCGATGCTACCGAAAAACTGGCAAATGAACTTAATGTGAAGTTCATAAAAAACGAATTTACTGATTTTTCCAGCCAAAGAAATTTTGCCATTGAACAGGCTTCTAATGATTGGATATTATTTTTTGACCTCGACGAAATTGTTACTCCCGCCCTTGAAACCGAAATAAAACAGGCCGTAGAAAACAAAGACGGTATTGTAGCCTATTTCGTTAAACGTAAGTTCCACTTTATGGGCAAGCACATTCGTTATGGCGGATGGAGAACCGATAAGGCCGTTCGTGTTTTTAATAAAAAACACTGCAAATATACCGGACTTGTACACGAAGTAATTTCAGCAAAAGGAAGAGTATGTACCTTAAGGGAAAAGGTAGATCATTACAGCTACAGAAGTTTTGATAACTACAACAACAAACTAAATCTTTACAGTAAACTGCAGGCAGAAAACCTGTATGGAAGAAAAGTAAGGCCAAATGCCTATCACTTTTTATTCAGGCCGTTTTACCGTTTTTGCTGGCAGTACTTTTACAGGCTGGGTATACTAGATGGTAAAGAAGGATTTATACTTGCCTACATCCACTCCTTCTCGGTATTTAAACGCTACATTCAGCTTTGGATGAAGTACAGAAAAATAAACTAACAATTACAGGTACTGACTTACACCCTGCTCACAACGCACTATTTTATTAGCAATAGTTTCCTGTTGTATCCTGTCGTTAGTTTCAAAGTTATCTCTTGAGTTTATTTTGTGGTGTATATGGAAAACAATACCTGCATAGCGCAGTCGCTTTGCTATAACCCCGTTATTACCCATACGGATAACCAAATCAGAGTCTTCCCTACCCCAACCTTCAAAAGCTTCATTATAGCCGTTTACCGCTATAAAATCACTTTTCCAGTAAGACACATTACATCCCCTGAATTTATCTGAATACTCCTTGTGAGGTTTATACATACCTGCCAAAAAAGGAATGTGCAGGCTACGTGTTTTGTTTTTTATCAGTTTTGAAGAAAACCCAAATGAAGTAACCTTATCCTCAAGCACCTGTGCTACTCCGCTTTCCAGTACATTTACTCTGGCACCATACAGGTACATCCCCTTTCGGGCAGCTTTTGTATGATCTTCCACAAAATTGCGGTGCATAATACAGTCACCGTCCACCTGTATAATATAGTCAGACGTGCTTCCTGCAACAGCTTTGTTAAGTATTTTTGATTTTCTGAAACCGTCATCTTCCTGCCAAAAGTGCTTTACAGGCACCTTTATCTGGGAAGCAAAAGTATCTATCAGTTTTTTGGTTTCGTCTTTAGAACCGTCATCAGCAATCAGAATCTCATCGGGTAATACCGTTTGTTCCTTAATACTTTTAAAAACTACCTCCAGTGCCTGTGGCCAGTTGTAAGTAGAAATCAGTAATGCGGCTGAGAACTTTTCCATTAGCTGTTAAAATACTTTTCGTAATAAGGCTTATAGCCCGGTTTTTTAATTTTAGAATGTTTAAACCATTGCCCGAAATTCCTGAAAAAGAGTTTCATTTTCGGGATTTGCAGGTTAGGGTCTTTCGCTACCAGCTTTTTAAGGTCTGTTAGGGATTTGGAAGGCAGGTATCCCAGCTCTTTCCATATTCCCGGTTCAAGATAAAAAACATCCTTAATGGTATGGTAATTATCTTTATTAGCCATTTTCCATTTATCCAAAAAAGTCATGTTTACCTCATGCATATGTCCCCAGTTAGCCAGTTTAAGCTCCAGTTCCTCTTCGGTTCTGGCAAGGCCTTCATGCAGGATAAAAGTATCATGGTAAACTATCCTTTCTTTGGTGTTTTTGGCATTCTTATAATTAGGATAATTAGTCGCTAAAAGCAGTTTTGTAGGCTTATTTACATACAGCAATCCATCGTCAAGGTATTTGTATACATTGATATGGAAACCGGCAAACTGTATAGGATTCTTTTCAGGGTTTTTAAGGTAGCAGTCGTACTTCCTAAGGTGTTTTACAAAACGCTCAAAGTCTATAAAATACTCATCACTATCTACCTGTATTAACCAGTTGCCTATACCCATTTTAAGGCCTAGCATGTGCCTTTCACGGGTATCGTTTTGTATAGCATTAAGTTCAGGGACATAAAAGTTATCGCTGTAATACTCTATTTTATTATCGACATCAAACTCCTTAACCCATTCAAAAAATGAAGGATCCACCTCAAAAGTATTACCAGACCAGGTTCTTAATTCCTCGTCCATTGCTATAAAAATTCTGTCTGCCCCCTTGTATACAGGTGGAATAGCCAGTTTAAGCTTCTCATAGTCATAGGACAAAAGGAACCCAACGTGAATCTTCTTCATAATAACGTACTTTTAACTTGCCTACAAATGTTAAAGTGGGCAAAAATACCAAAATAATAATGGAATCATAATTTGTTTCAAATTATTATTTTTTAAACAATTCCGTCATTAAAAATAATATTTTTGCAATAATTTATGAGTTATAAGCCTTTCTCTTAAAATCTATTCAAATGAAAATATGCCTTATCAGCTTTGACCACTGGGAATACGACCAACATATAATAAAAGCCCTTAAAGACAAAAACATAGAGGCACACCATATTAATACAGGGAAATTTAAATACAAATACCCTACCCCTTTTCACAGGATAACCAATAGCCTTAGCAAAACACTCCTTAAAAGGAATATTAAAAAGATAAAGCAGCACCAATATATTTTAGACGAACTAAAAAAACTGGGGCCACAGGACAAGATACTGGTTATAAACCCAGAGCTTATACCTGTTACCATACACAGGCATATAAAAACATATACAAAAGAATATATAGCGTACCTGTATGACAGCTCTAAACGCTACCCAATAGACCATTTACTGGATAATATTTTTGACAGAATATTCTCTTTTGACAGTGATGATGTTGCCCAATATGGTTTTTCGCCAATAAGCAACTACATCTATATGGATAAAAAGCCGTTACAGCAGCCAAACGAAGCTACTTACGGAGCATTTATGATACTGTCAATAGATGAACGATTACAAGCCCTTAATAGTATAGCAAACAGCTTAGACAGCATAAACGTTAAGTACAATTTTATGCTGGTGGGCAAACATAAACCTGCAGGGCTGAACCCGAACATAAAACATCAAAGGGATATTATAAAACTGGACAAGCTTGACCAGTACATGAACGATGCACGGGTTTTTGTAGATATAGTAAGGGTTAATCAAACCGGTCTCAGCTTTAGGGTATTTGATTCCCTTTGCTACCAAAAGAAACTGATAACAACAAACAAGACCATTAAGGATTATGATTTTTACAATCCGAATAACATTTTGATTGTAGATGCCGATAATCCTGTAATTGAGGCTTCCTTTTTTGAAACGCCTTATGAACCGTTAAGCGAAAACATATACTATAAATACACTATAGACAATTGGGTCAACACTGTATTTTTTGATAAAGGTGACACTATATAAATGGAAAAGAAACTATTATTTTTAAGTAACGGACGCTACGACCTTTACAAAGTTTTTGAAGAAGGATTCAAAAAATATTCGGGTTGTGAGGTAACCACCGTTTTATATAAAAACTATAAGTACAAAAACACTTGGGAAAAGGTTCAGAATTTCCTGTTCAAAATATTCCTGAACAAAAACCTTAAAAAAATTAAGGCCAGCGAACAGAACTTATACGGACTGGAGGATCATTATGATTATCTGGTTATGATTTCTGCCGAACTGGTGTTACCTCAGCATATTAAAAAACTGACTCAAAAAGCCAACCATAGTGTGGCTTACTACTGGGATTCGTTTGATCATATCCCCGCAGCCCATACCATACAGTATTTTGATGAGGCGTTTACTTTTGAACCAAAAGACGCTAAAGATTATAATATTAACCTTATCACTAACTTTTACTTCCATGAAAAAAGGGTAACTGATTATGATTATGACCTGTTCTTCCTGGCATCATACGATTCAAGGTATCCGCTTATTGCTATCATAGCTACAGCACTGGAAGCCCAAAACCAAAAAGTGGTAATAAAACAGTATGCCGAAACATTACCCGATGTTACAGATGCACCAAAATCGGTTGAGTTTATAGACAAGCATATCTCTTTTAATGAAACAAAAGAGCTTATGAGAAAATCGCGCATAATACTGGATATACATAAGGATATACAACGCGGGCTATCCTTTAGGGTGTATGAAGCAATGGGGCTTGGCAAAAAACTGATTACCACTAATCCCGATATAAAGGATTATGATTTTTACAACCCAAACAATATTTTTATCTGGACTCCGGAGACAAAATCAATCCCCGCAGATTTTTTAAATACACCTTATGAGGAGCTTCCGGAACACATCTATAAAAAGTACAGTCAGGAAAACTGGGTTAAAACACTACTCAATATTAAGGATTAATAGTATTTTTATATAAAATTGAATCAATGATAAAATTCCTCGACATACAAAAAATCAACCTGCAACACCAGCAGGAAATAGAGGAACGACTTCTAAAAACCTTTAGAAGCGGATGGTATTTGCTTGGCGAAGAGGTAAAAGCTTTTGAGAAACAACTGTGTGAATACATAGGCTGTAATCATGCTATTGGCGTGGCAAACGGGCTGGATGCACTACGTCTTATATTCAAAGCCTATATTGAACTAGGCATAATGAAACCGGGTGACGAGGTTATAGTACCGGCTAACACCTATATAGCATCAATACTCAGTATTACCGATAACGGACTGGTTCCTGTTTTTGTAGAGCCAGACATAAATACCTATAACATTGATTTCTCATTAATAGAAGAAAAGATAACCGAAAAGACCAAAGCCATAATGACCGTGCACCTATACGGACAAACGGCTTTTAGTGACTTGCTAATAAAATTAGCAACAAAATACCACCTTAAAATAGTAGAAGATAATGCCCAGGCTATAGGAGCCGACCTCAACGGAGTAAAAACCGGAAACCTTGGCGATGCCGCAGGCTTTAGTTTCTATCCCGGTAAAAACCTTGGAGCATTAGGCGATGCCGGTGCAGTTACCACAAACGACACTGAACTGGCACAGGCTGTGCGTACACTAGCCAATTACGGTTCGCAGCAAAAATATGTAAACCAATACCAGGGGCTTAATTCA
Organism: Flavobacterium beibuense F44-8; assembly: GCF_000769915.1. Taxonomy (GTDB): domain Bacteria; phylum Bacteroidota; class Bacteroidia; order Flavobacteriales; family Flavobacteriaceae; genus Flavobacterium; species Flavobacterium beibuense. The sequence goes on along the minus strand of NZ_JRLV01000006.1, from coordinate 139,241 downwards.
AGGCTGGATGAAATACAGGCTGCCGTGCTTTCGGTTAAGCTAAAGTACCTTGATACCGAAAACCAGGTACGCAGGGAAATTGCCCAGCGCTATATTGATTCGGTTAATAACCTCGAAATCATACTGCCCGAAACTGGGAATGTTACCATAAAAAGCAGGCATGTATGGCACCTGTTTGTTGTAAGGACAAAAAATAGAGACAGGCTGCAGCAACACCTTCAGGACAATGGTATACAAACGCTTATACATTACCCTACACCATCATACAAACAGGAAGCTTACAGGGAATACAATCACCTGTCGTTCCCAATTACAGAACAAATACACAATGAAGTACTGAGCCTACCTATAAGCCCGGTACTTACAGATGAAGAGATACAACACATTATAGATACACTAAACAGTTATACAAGTTAGCCATGAGCACAGAAAATGTAAATGAAGAGGTACACAATGCCTATGAGGTAATTAAAAACGGAGGCATAATACTTTACCCTACTGATACGGTATGGGGAATAGGCTGTGATGCTACAAACGAAGAGGCTATTAAAAAAATATATGCCCTTAAACAGCGCGAGGAAACCAAAAGCATGATTGTTTTAATGAACGGCGACCGCATGCTTTACAATGTTTTTAATGAAGTACCCGAGGTAGCCTGGCAAATACTGGATGTGACAGATAAACCCACTACCCTAATACTTGATAACCCACGCAATGTGGCAAAAAACATTGTAGCGCCTGATAATACTTTAGGCATGCGACTGGTAAAAGAACCCTTTTGCTACAAGCTTATGGAGAGGATGAAAAAACCATTGGTATCCACTTCGGCTAACATAAGCGGAATGCCTACACCTAATTCTTTTAAAGAAATAGACCATCATATTTTGGACGGAGTAGACTATATCGTAAATTTGCACCACGATAAAGTTGCCGCCAAGCCTTCAACAATCATTAAGCTTGGCAATGATTTACAGGTAAAAGTGATACGACCTTAAATGGAAAACAAAACTTCATATAAAGAAGCTCTGGATAACAGGATATTTGAAATCATTTCTCAGGCCGCAGCACAGCTTAATTTAGAAAGCTACGTGATAGGCGGTTATGTAAGGGATTTTCTTTTAAAACGAAACTTTAAGAAAGATATAGATATCGTTGCTGTGGGCAGCGGTATAGAACTGGCACAACAGGTTTCTGCATTGTTGCCAAACAAACCAAAAGTACAGGTATTTAAAAACTATGGTACCGCCATGCTGCGCTATGAAGAGAGCAAAGGCGAGTTTATAGACATTGAGTTTGTAGGTGCCCGAAAAGAATCTTACCGCAGTGAAAGCCGTAACCCGTTTGTGGAAAGCGGCACGCTGGAAGACGACCAAAACCGTAGGGATTTCACCATCAATGCACTGGCACTTTCGCTTAATAAGAATAACTACGGCGAACTGGTAGATCCGTTTAACGGGGTAAGTGATTTGCAAAAAGGCATTATCCGTACACCATTAAACCCTGATATTACCTATTCAGACGATCCGCTTAGAATGATGCGCGCCATCCGTTTTGCTACTCAGCTTAACTTTACTATTGAGGAAGAGTCGCTAAAGGCAATTACTAAAAACAAGGAGCGTATTAAAATTATATCGGGCGAGCGTATTGTAGACGAACTGAATAAAATACTCCTGTCTGAAACACCATCCATTGGTTTTATACTGATGGAAAAAACAGGACTGCTGGATATAATAATCCCCGAACTTACCGCACTTAAAGGTGTGGAGGAAGTGGAAGGACAAACCCATAAGGATAATTTTTACCACACACTGGAGGTGGTAGACAACATTGTGCCAAACACCGAAGATGTATGGCTGCGATGGGCTGCACTACTTCATGATATAGGAAAAGCACCTACCAAAAAATTCAGCAAAAAACACGGGTGGACATTCCACGGACATGAGTTTTTGGGAGGTAAAATGGTAAAAAAACTGTTTGAAAGGCTACACATGCCACTTAACCACAAAATGAAATATGTGGCAAAAATGGTTATGCTTAGCTCACGCCCCATTGTACTGGCTCAGGATATAGTAACTGATTCGGCCGTACGAAGACTGATATTTGATGCAGGGGAAGATGTGGATGATTTAATGACACTGTGTTCAGCAGATATTACGACTAAGAATCAGCAAAAATTTAAAAAGTACCATAACAACTTTAAAATTGTACGCCAAAAAATTGTAGAGGTTGAGGAAAGAGATCATGTTCGTAATTTCCAGCCTCCAATATCGGGTGAGGAAATCATGGAGATATTCAACCTGAAACCATCTCGCGAAATTGGTGTACTTAAAGAAGCTATTAAAGAAGCCATACTGGAAGGGGAAATTCCCAACGAGTATCAGGCAGCTCATGATTTTATGATGACCAAAGCAAAAAAAATGGGACTTATTACTAAATAATAATTCTGAACCTGCAGGGGCTTCCCCCCGCAGGTTTTGTTTATATACCTGTACGGTTATATGGTAAAGTATGACATAAATCATATACAGCACAGGGCAACCAAATGTAAATTTGCAGCACAAACGTGATTTAGTATTTAAACAATGGAAATAAATTTTATAAAATCGGCAAGAATAGCCTTAATACTGGTTTATCTTGTAATTGTGGCAGGAGCTTTAGTACGTATGACGGGTTCGGGTATGGGATGCCCTGACTGGCCTAAATGCTTTGGCTACTACATACCCCCTACCGATGTTACCGAACTTACCTGGAGTCCTGAACATGAGTTTAAAAAAGGACAGGTTATTATTAAAGATGAAAAACTTTGGGTTGCCAAAGAAACCTTTACAACTAACGATAGCTACAATGAAGGTAACTGGGAAGCCTATACCAAACACGATTATGCCGAGTTTAACCCTGTACATACCTGGGTAGAATATGGTAACCGACTGGTTGGTGCACTTGCCGGAGTTGCCGTGTTTATAATGGCGTTACTGTCGTTTACCACACGTAAAAAAATCATTATTACCCTATCGTGGATAACTGTTTTCTGTATGGGCTTTCAGGCATGGCTTGGGGCTACGGTAGTATACTCTGTACTTAACCCTATAAAAATTACAGTACACATGGTTATGGCTTTAGTTATTGTAGGCATTATCCTGTACATTATACACAAGGCTAAAGAAACCACAGCCGATTTTAAACATGACAAACTGTTTAAAAACCTGCTTGTTGTTGCCATACTGCTAACTTTAATACAGGTAGTACTGGGTACACAGGTGCGCCAGTTTGTAGATGAGCAGGTAAAATCACTGGGGTACGACAATATGAACCTGATACTTAACAGTCCTGAAGTTTCCTTTTACGTTCACCGTACGTTCTCATTTGTAGTATTTGGTATAAACCTATGGCTATACTTACGCAACAAAAAACTTGGACTTGGGTACAGCAAAGTAAACTGGGTAATTGCATTACTTTTGGTTGAAATAGCTTCGGGTATTGCTATGTATTACCTTGACTTCCCGTTTGGGTCACAAACCATACACCTTGTAACAGCCTCTTTACTGTTTGGTATACAGTATTACATTTGGCTGGAAACTACACGAAGTAAGGAGCTACAGCCCGGATAAATTTTCACATAGTTTTAAGGTGGGGTTAAAGTTGTACTAAACCTCTGGCATTACTCATTATATGTTGGTACCTTTATGTAAAGAAAAATCAACATAAAATTAAAAAGCTATGCCAAACAAAGAAGAAATCCACGGAAACTGGAGCGAGTTTAAAGGTAAACTCAAACAAAAATACGCCCAACTTACAGATGACGATTTGATGTATGAAGAGGGCAAAGAAGATGAAATGTGGGGAAAACTTGAAAAGAAGCTGGGTAAGGCAAAAAAAGAAATATTATCCGTTTTTGAGTAAACTCAATTCTTTTTAAGCAAAATACTACATTTCGAAGCTGTTCTGTAAACAGGTAATGGTTTGCAGAACAGTTTTTTTTATGCAGTTACCCCAGCCACTCCCTAAAATCGTTAACACGCTCCCTACTCACAATAACCTCATCGCCATCATAAGTATTAAGTACCAGTTTTAAGCGCGAGTTAGTATACATTACAATATCTTTAATCGCATTTACCGATATGATAAACTTACGGCTCACACGGTAAAACTTAGCAGGGTCCAGTTCGCCCTCAAGCAGCTCCAGGGTACCATCCAGTAAATAATCCCTGTTATCGTTAGTATGTAAGTAAGTCCCTTTGTTTTCACTATAAAAACACTCTACATCCTCAATATTAATCATTTTAAGGCGTTGTCCCATTTTAATGGTAAAACGTTTCTTATAGCTTTTATCCAGCGGGTTTACCAGCATGCGTTTTATCTGGTCAAAATCAAAAGAGAAACTGTCTTTAGCAGGTATGCGTTCGCGGTATTTATTTACAGCAACTTCAAGATCATCCTCATCAATAGGCTTTAGCAGGTAATCAATACTGTTAAGTTTAAAAGCACGCAGGGCATACTCATCATAAGCCGTAGTAAATATAATAGCACTGTTAACCGGTACGGCATCAAATATCTCAAACGAAAGTCCGTCAGAAAGCTGAATATCCAAAAATATCAAATCAGGATGCTCATTGTTCATAAACCATTCTACAGCCTCTTCTACCGAGTGTAACATGGTATTAGCCTCAAGGTTTAGTTTTAGCAGTTTGCGTTGCAGGAGTCTTGCTGCAGGCTTTTCGTCTTCTATAATTAAAACATTCATTGGTTGGCGTTTATTTATGTTTGGTTGTATTGTTTATTCCCAGCGGTTTTCGCTTTTACGCTTTTTATTTTGCTCCATTATTTCGTTAATCTTACGTTCTTCCCAGTTACTCCCGAAAAAAACATTTCTTCCGAAAACACTTACTCCGTGTAAAAGCAAACCTATTCCCCATGGTATTGCTGTTGAGAAAGTATGCCATTCCCAAAAACTCACACCCGGATCCATATTAATATAATGCATAACTAATATAAATGCATTAATACACATATATACTACAAGGTGCCTGTAAAATCCTTTTATTGCTTTTACTCTTTTTCTGGCACGCTCAAGTCTTAGATTTTCCTGAAATGAATTTTCCATGCTTAAATATTAGTTTTATCTTTTAGGTTTTAGATAGTATCATTCTATCCTGTTTTAAGCCCTTTCAGGCACTGTAGTTGTGTTTTAATAACTATTCGTATCGGGTTCGTTCCTGTCTTTCCTTTTCCATGAGTTCTCTCATTTTGCGTTCTTCCCAACCGCGTCCTAAAAACGGATTGTATCCAAACACCTCCATAGCGTGAAACCCTAATCCAAGTCCCCATACTATTAGCGAGAAAAAGAACCATAAAAACTGTGGTGAAAAGGTAAGGTTAATAAAAATTATCAACGGCATTATTACTAAGTAGCAGGTTAGGTGATAATAAAACCCGCGAAGTTCCTTTACTTTCTTTTTGGCTTTTCTGTACAATAGCCTCTCTTCTTCTGATTTGTTGTAAAAATTGTCCATAACTACTCTTTTTTACCGGATTGTTCCTTTTTCATTATTTCCTTCATTTTCTTTTTTTCCCAGCTCTTCCCTAAAAAAGGATAGAACCCAAATACCTTCATGGCGTTTAAAAACACTCCAAAACCCCAACTGACTGTTATAATCAAAAACCAGTACAGTAATGGTTTAAAAGTAAGATCAGGCAGTATAAGCATTGCAAAAACACTTATTAAGTAACAGATTAAATGAATGTAAAAGGCCCTTAAATCCCTTACTTTCCTTCGGGTCTTTTTATATAAAACACTGTCCTCGTCAAATTCATTATAATACTTCATACCTACTGCCATTTATTAGATTTCTCCTTCTCTATAAATTCCCTTATTTTTCGTTCTTCCCAGTCCCTTCCTAAAAAGGGCATAAAGTTAAACACATTTAAACCGTGGATTATAACCCCAAGCCCCCATCCGAACAACGGGAACAAAAACCAGTAAAACTGTGGTGAGGTTATATAGTTTAATATACCCAGTCCCGGTACTACAACAAGATAGGACATTAGGTTACCGTAAAATCCTTTTATATCCTCTACCCTTTTCTGGGCTTTGTAGTAATCATTCTCTTCCTCATTGTATGTTATATGATCCATAATTTCTACCTGTTTGGTTAAAATAGGCAGGTAAACGGTAAAGTATTCTGTGGTTTGTTCAATCTCTACCTTTCTGCTGGTTAAAATGGCATAACGGCTTACAATGTTTTCCAGCCCTACACCCTTCCTGTCCTGCAACACCTCTTTTTTCTGTAAATTATTCTCTACCACAAGGCTACCGTTTTTCTCGTAAATACGAATGTGTAACGGCTTTTGCGGACTGACAATATTATGCTTTATCGAATTTTCCAGTAATAACTGAAGCGATAACGGTACTACCTTACCTTCGGGATTAGCGAGTTCTGTAGGAGGCTCATAAAAAAGGCTGTTTTCAAACCTCATCTTAAGGAGGTTCATATAAGTTTTAGCGAATGATAATTCCTCCTGTATGCTTACCAGTTCCTTATCTCTTTGTTCCAAAACATAGCGGTATACCTTTGAAAGTGACGTTGTAAAACGTTGTGCATTATCGGGGTTTTCCTCTATAAGCGAACTCAACACATTAAGGCTGTTGAAAAGGAAATGCGGGTCGATTTGGTTTTTTAAAGTTTCAAACTTAGCCGATGCCGTACCTGCAATTATCTTTTCCTTTTTAACCCTGTTTTCCTGATACCTTTTATAAAAATGAAAAGCATGTATTAAAAGGGTAACTATAAGGGTAATACCAAGAGCAAAGTAATAATGAGATAAGGTTTCGTTCCTGAAAAACTCGGCAAAGGACCTGTTTTCCATTATTACATCTTCAAAAATTCTGAGCAGGAAAATAAAAAAGCCACTTACTGCAAACGATATTAGTATTCCGACTACTACACGCTTTGCCGATGTTTTTCCTTTTCCAAACACCCTGTCCAGAACAATGAAAACCGAAACATTTACCATATAGAGCACCACACTGTAAAGCATAGTGTATAAAAAGGCCGTAAACAATGCTTCACCGGTAGCAAATCCGTTGCCTAAAATAGTTTTTAGCACATACAGTATCACAAAAACAACTGCGCCCAGCGATACGGCCTTTAAAAGCTCTTTAATTATTAATCTCATTTTTCTTTGCTATAATACGTTCATCAAGTACACCCCTATACACTTTAAGCAGTTGGTATACCGTCATTATACCCCAAAATATGAATATAAAAACCATCCATCGCAACGCATCGGTTGTCCTAACGATTGCATGATTATATTCCTGCAGTAACTTTAATACTTTTTCCTGACTATCTATGTCTGCTACCGTGTCAGGATAGCCAAAAGTACTTAGGCTTGGTGTTGAAGGGAGTGTAAATAAGAGAACGGCTAATACCACTCCTATCATAACAAGCATTGTTTGTAACGTTTTAACGCTATCCCTTAAAGCATTACCCGTTTTATGTTTTACAATCCTTACATACAATATACCTGCTATAAAAAAGGGTAATATTATCCACATTAAATTTATGTCATCCAAGCCTACAGCTTCCATCTTATTCTCTTTATCTGTTAATTATTTCTTCTCGCTATTGCACTTTGCCAGTGTAGCCTGTGCTCTGTCCAGTCCCCACTGTGGGTAAAATGCCTCTTCTGCCTTAAAGTTATTAAAAAGCGCAATAGAACGTTCTACCTCAGCACACATAGGTGTGGTATCCTGTCCGAAAAAAGCTGCTCCCCCCATGTCAAATTCTGCTGCACAAAATACAACTCTCGGGTTTTCGGGTGCTAAGGTTTTTGCCTTTGTATAAAGTTGTTTTACAACCGGCGAAAGTTTCATCCCATTTGTCATTGGGTCAAACGCTATCCAGGCAGTGTGTATCATGGCCTGCATTACCAGTAGCTCAGCATTATCCGGCGAAATCAAATCTGCTTTATCATATGCTTCCTGTGCTTTGGTTAAAAGTGCGTTTACCTGCTCTTTATCTTTTGTTTGGAACGCCGTTGTTGTATTAACAAGTGCCACATAGTAGTTAGGAAGCCAGTTATCTTTTTCGGCTGCTGCTATTCTTTCAAATAATGCCGATGCTTCTGCACTTTTACCTTCTCCCCAAAGACCAAAGGCTTTTTGCATTCCTGTTTCATATTGTGTCTGTCCGCAAACGGTGTGACATACAAATAAAATTATAACTGTTATTGCTCTAATCATGACTGTTGGTTTTTTAATTAATAATTGTTTGATTTTGATGAGACAAATATCCCAACAAAAACACACCTGTTAAAAAGTGTTTTACCCAATTGTAGAATAAAAGGGATGAATTGTTATTTTAATTATTTTTACCATCATGCTGTAAGATTCTTTTTACCCTAACCGGACTAAAGATACAAAATATCTTTACCGCAAAGGGTAAGGTATATCACTGCCATCTATCACATTAAAGCAGATAAAAAACAGTATTTCAACAAATTAAATCACCTAAAAGCAGTAACAAACCACAACTTATACTTACCTGAAAACAACAGCAAGAAATGGAAACTAAAATAATTAAGTTTAATAAGGGCCGAATAATTACATTACTACTTATGGCGTTAGCATTTGTAATTGTAAGTATATTTATAATTACCCAGCCAATAAAAATACCAAGCCTATTAAAATACCTTGCAGGAGTATTAGGTATTTTATTTTTTGGTGCAGTTTTTATCACAATGATATTAAAATTAGCCAGTAATAAACCTGCAATCATTATTGATGATAAAGGAGTAACCGATAATGCCAGCGGAGTTAGCGCCGGGCTAATTGAATGGCAAGATATACTTGGTGTTGAAATAACCTCTGTAACCAATCAGTTATTTATAAGTATTTATGTAAGAAATCCGGAGAAGTACATGCAAAACATTAGCGTGGTAAAAAAATGGATGATGAAAATGAATCAGTCTATACAGGGTACAAACATTAATATCCCAAAAACCACACTGGGCGATGATTTTGATGAACTATACAAATTACTGGTTTTAGAACTGCAATTAAGAAACGGAGATAAAATTGCCTGATATGAAAAAAATAATCGTTGTCTTCACCTTACTCTCACTATTAAGCTGTAGTAAAGAGGAAAAAAAATCATCTGCTGATTTTGATATGTTTGTTTTCTCTTTTGCTACCGATGCAAAGACGTTTAGTATTAAATTCACTCCGGGTGATACCGTTTACATGAAAACCTCACCGGTTGATTATTCCTACTCACTTTTATCCGAAAAGAAAAGAGACTCGGCTTATGCAATCATAAAAGAAATTAAGTTTGCCGAATATGAAACCATATATACTAATGAGAATATTGTTGACGGAACCTCATTTAAATTCTACAAAACAAAAAACGATACTGTTAACTGGGTGTATGTGTATGAAAATAAAACGCCTAAAGAGCTATACAAAATTGCCGATAAACTAATACAGTTACAAACAGGACAAAAGTGGGTTCCTGTAAAAGGAAAACAGGACTTTGGCAATCTTGATTATATTGAATTATCAAATCCTTTAAATACTATTAACTAAACAATAATGAAATTTCTTTACACACTTTACACCCTTTTACTTACTGCATTTATTAGTCCGGTATTCTCACAATCGTTCATTACAGTTGATACAGATACTTATGAATTTATAGCCGATGTAAATTATTCAGTATTCAAAAACAATAAGCTTGTTTCAAAAGGAGTTACAGTAATAAACGAGCTTAATACCATTAAAACCGACTTTGATTCCATAAGTTTTAGCAGGCTAGACTACGAGACTACCGGTTTTAAAAAAAAGGAATTAGACTCTCTGGTTTTCTTAAAGAAAAGTACCATTTACCTTGATGAAATAGTTTTATCAAACACTAAAGATGACCAAGCTGTTATTGGAGAGCAAAATCGATTTGTAAAAAGCGAAGCAAAATCGCTCAGTAAAGAACTGCTTTATGGTCTTGTTTTCAGAAACAAATGGGATACCGATATCACAATTACAAAAGCAGATATTTTTGTAGATAAAGTAAAACATAAAACAGCTTATAAAATTAAGTTTTACACCTTTCAGGAATCATTTATTATGAATGGGAATCAGGACATTAAAAATCCTGAACCGGTTTTCACTACAGATACACTTTTTCTTGATGCACGTACCAAAGGGAAAGTTACTATTGATATCCCACAGGGCTTTGTTTTAGCATCAGACATGAACATATTAGTATCTGTAGAACTTGTTGATTATTATAATGAAGAAGGCAATGTTTTTAAACCTGAATTTAAAGACCTTACCAAATTAAAATTCCAACTATCTGACAGAGCTGATTATTATGCAAAACTCATTAACAGCAGGACTAATGAATTAACACCAAACCTACGTAACATTAACCTCATGATTAATTATGACTTTGCTCACATCTTCTTTAAAAAACCTCATAAGAGTAGTATAGTTGCACCTGCAATTTTACTTTACATCATAAAAAAATAAAACAGTATGTCTCAAATAAGGAAAACAGGAACTTTGGCAGTTTTGATTATATCAAATTACTAAAGTCCCTGTTAACTAACTACAAATTATCAAGCTGGTTGGATTTTTTGTCATCACTAATGGTCCAAAAGAAACCTACGAAAAAGAACCTGTCTGCCGGCTGTACTACCGCCTGTCTTGCAAACTGCCCGTTTACATCGGGGTTATTGGCATAGTCGTATCCAAATACATTTTTACTACCCATTACATTTGAAACCGAGAAGTAAAGTATTTTTTGCTGGCTTAATAACCATGCCCAGCTTACACTAAGGTTATTGTAGCTTTTTGTAAGTCCGCTCATAAACTCGGTATCGTTCGGGTTGTCATAAGGCCTCCCTGAGTTAAAGCTGTACGTTACTCCTAACTGTGATCTCAGACTGTTTACCCAGTACTTTGTCACTACAGAAAAGTTGTGTTTTGCCACATAGCTTGGTGTAACTTTATTTTCATAATTTTTATAATCTCTTTCGGTATCAATAAAGGAATACGACACCCAGTAATCCAGGTTTTTAATAGATTTGCTGTCTCTCCAAAAAAGATCCAGTCCCTGCGCATATCCGCTACCGTTACTGTTATATAACGAATTGTACATTGGCATTTCGCTATCATACTTTACAAGACTTGAATAATCTTTATAATACGTCTCTGCCCTAAACATTTTCCCATCGCCATTATACATATAATTTAAAATATAATGACTGGTTTTCTCGTATTCAAAGTTTTTATAATACTTCAGGTAATCAGCGTTAGGTGTTTGATGAAAATCACCATAGGCTAGAGAAAACTGTCCTTTTTTACCCGCCTTATAAGCCAGTGATGCACGCGGTTCTACTACAGATTTACCCAACACATCAGAGTACGAACCTCTCACACCGGCCTTTAATGCCAGCTTCTTTGAGAAAAAAATATCAGCCTCGGCATAAGTAGCAGCGATTGAATTGTTATAACCACTATTATAAACAAAACCTGTAGGCTCGCTGTAATCCTCTGTAAAATCGGTTAGAAAATAATCGGCTCCAAAGCTCAACTGAAAACGGTTGCTGAATTTTTTACTTAGCTTCAGTTTCATGTGAGAGCTGTTTTCTGCATTGTCCACTTTGTTTCCTGCAGGCCTGATATCATTATGACCGTAACCATAGCTTAATCCTGTTTGTATGGTCCAGTAATTACCCAATGAACCTTTGTAGGAAGTATTCAGGTAAAAGTTATTATTGGTAAGCGCAACCCTTACAGGGCTTGGTTCATTAATATCCTCCTGATTGATATCGAAGTCAGAATAATCAAACGCAGCATATACTTTCAGCATACCGCTATCAAACTTGTGGCGATAAACCGTTTCTCCCGAAAGGGACTGCACAGGTTTGTTCCAGTCAATATTTTGAGGCACTATCCACTGATAAGGCTGCAGGTTAATGTAAGACATGTTGAAGCTGAGTGAATTCTTTCCCCATTTTTGGGTATTACCCAGTCCAAGTCCTACAGTCATTAATGAAATTTCGGTTTGTTCTTGGTCGGGTTCTTCAATAGTATTAAGCAATAACACACTGGATAAAGCCTCACCAAACTCAGCCGAATATCCTCCGGTAGAGAATGTCATCCCCTTAAACAGGAAAGGTGAAAAGCGCCCTCGGGTAGGCAGGTTGTTTGTGGTGGAACCATAAGGCTGTGCTACACGTATACCGTCAACATAAGTTTGCGTTTCGTTTGCCTCACCACCACGTACAAAAAGCCTTCCGTCCTCCCCTACGGTTTGTGTACCCGGTAAGGTTTGCAGGGCAGCAATGATATTACCTGCCGATCCTGCTGTTGTTACAATATCAAGAGCGTTTAGTGCTGTTACCTTACTGTTGTCTCCGGCAGAAAAGGTACCTGCCGATATTACTACGGCATCAAGCGTATTAACGCTTTCACGCAGTTTAAAGTTTTGTGGTGTGTAGTTCTCAACAGTTATTTTCTGCATTACATCTTCAAACGACAAAAATGTGATAACAAGTACCTGTTCGCCTTTTGCAGTGGTCTCAAAAGAGAAGTCACCTTTTGCATCGGTAATAGCTCCGTCATAAGTTCCCTCTAAATAAACATTAGCTCCTGGTAAAGGTTCACCTTTGTGGTCGGTTACATGTCCTTTTAATACCTGTTGTGCATTAAGGTTTAAAGCTGTAAGCAGAAATAAAATAATAACTGTTGGTTTCATTTGATTGATGATTAAACTGATTGTTTGGTTGTTTTGTTGAGACAAATTTGCTGCGGTTATTTATCTTATCATAAATAATAATACCCAACTGTAATTTTTTTGGGATGAATTGTAAAAATTAATTTAAAAGGCTTTTCATTCCCATCACAACATGGTAATTTTATATACCAATCAAGCTTACACTATGAAAATTCCTGACAATTACTTACCCGTTATGCCTTACCTGGTTCTGGACAGGACGGTTGAATTTAAACAGTTTTGCGAACACACCTTTAATGCTACCGAACAGATGATTGTTCCCGGTGAAGACAACAGGATAATAATGCACGGCGAACTCAAAATAAACGATGCCGTAATTATGTTTGCAAACAGTAACGATAACTGGAAACAAAAAACATCGGGTATGTTTATTTTTGTGGAAAATGTAGATACCGTTTACAAACGCGCCATTGAAGCAGGCAGTACATCACTGCAAAAACCTACTCATGAGGTATACGGTTATGCAGCAGGATTTGAAGATCCTTTTGGTAACCACTGGTGGATTAATGAAATAAAATAACATGCTTAATATAAAAAAGGTACATCACATAGCTATTATTTGCAGTGATTACCAAAAATCAAAACACTTTTACACCAATATACTGGGATTTACTATTGATGCCGAAAACTACAGGAAAGAAAGGCAATCCTATAAACTGGATTTATCTTTAAACGGTGTTTATACTTTAGAACTTTTTTCGTTCCCAAATCCGCCACAAAGAGTTTCCCGTCCTGAGGCCGCCGGACTAAGGCATATTGCCTTTGAAACCGATGATATTAACAAAGCAGTAAACTGGCTTTCACAAAATAATATTGCAACCGAACCCATAAGAACCGACGAATTTACCGGAAAAAAATTCACTTTCCTCTCAGACCCTGATAATCTGCCTATTGAGCTTTACGAAATATAGTTTTTTTACTATTTTAGGCTATCCTTATATCTAAAAAATCTAAAATTCCAAAAAGCAAAATCAGAATTAATGGCTTACCTTTGGGGTTCAAAAATAACATAAACTATGGTTTACAAATTCAGAGTAATACTTGATGCTGAGGAAGATATTTTCAGGGATATTGCCATCCAGGAAAATGATACGCTGGAAGATTTACACAATGCTATTGTTAATGCTTTTGGTTTTGACGGACTTGAAATAGCTTCTTTTTATACCTGTGATGATGAATGGACACAGGAAGACGAAATTCCGCTTTTTGATGCGGGCGAAGTTCCGGGTGAAATGAAAGCAATGGCAGATTATCCGCTTAGCTCCATTTTAGACAGTGATAACACTAAAATAATTTACGTATATGATTTCCTTAATATGTGGACGTTTTTTGTGGAACTGGGAGCTATTGAAGAGCCTGAAAACGGAGTGAGCTATCCAGACCTTTTATTCTCTCACGGACACATGCCTAACACTGCACCTGAAAAAGACTTTAGTGCCGAAGGTGACGATATTTATGGTGATTTTGAAGACGATTATGACGATGATGATCTTGATATGTTTGGTGATGGGGAAGATTTTGATGACACGAGCTTCGATGACAATCAGTGGAATTAAACTAAGTCACTGACAGACAAACTAAACACCTAACAAACTAAGCATCTTAAAAAAATATGATAAACCTTTTTAATACTCACATTGAAACCCTTTCTGTACACAGGGTAGGAAACAAAAGCCGTAATGAGGCTATCTTTTTATCAGAACAGCCTTATAACCTAAATGACGAGATTGCTCCGCTTTTAAAGGAGTATTTCTTTAAGCCTTTTAGGGAGAAAGAGGAAAACTATTTCCAGTTTGCACACGAGGTAGATTTAGATTACCACGATATGTACAACCTGGTAACCGAAATGTTTACTAACCCAAGCGATGCCCACGAGATTTCTAAAAAAATAACCAAGCACCTGTTTGATCAGTCAAACCACCCGCACATTAAAAACGGAGAGGTATATGTGACTTATCTAACTAACCTGTCTATTGATAACAATACGGTAGATGCTGTAGGTATATTTAAAAGTGAGATTAAAACCGATTTCCTTCAGTTTGAAGAAAAAAGCAGCAACCTTGATATAGTACTTCAGCAGGGTATTAACCTTAACAAGCTGGATAAAGGTTGTATTGTTTTCAATTATAAAAAAGAAGAAGGTTATAAAATACTAACAATAGACAGTAACAGGTATGATGCCCGTTACTGGCTGGAGCATTTCCTTTCGGTAGATGCTTTCCAGGACGAGAACTTCGTTACTAAAAAGTACCTTAAATTCTGTCAGGATTTTGCTAAAGATGTAGTACTGCCTGCAGAAGACAAAAAAGAAGAGGTTATGTTCATGAACCGTTCTGTAAACTACTTCGCTAAAAACGACGAGTTTGAAGAAACGGCTTTCCTTAACGAGGTTATTGATAACCCTGACCTGATTCCTGAATTCAAAAACTATAAGGTAGAAAAAGCACCTAAATACAGTATTGAAGATGTTACTACCTTCCCTATTGCTAACTCGGCAGTAACCGATGCACGTAAGAAAATCAAAAACGTAATCAATCTGGATACTAACATCCAGATTAAAATGGATTTTGTAAACCCTGAAAGTGCCGAAAAGTTTGTGGAAAAAGGATGGGACGAGGAAAAACAAATGTATTACTACCTTGTTTACTTTAACAAAGAACAAAAAAGCTAAACTACTTAGCTTAAGCATACTAAAAAGAGGCCCTGAGCCTCTTTTTTTATTGTGTTAAATGAATGGTAAAACGCGCTATACTCCCTTAATTTAGCGTTTTCTTATAGTTTAATTTTATAACTTACAATTTGTAAAGCTTTTCGCAGGAAATGACCAAAACATTACGGTTCCTCATATTATTAACCTTACTTTTTGTGGCTGTACCCATGGCCGCACAGGTCACTCCTGTACAGGACTCTGTACCCGAACTTAATGACACCATAAAACAGAAACGGGACGAGATGTATAAAAACATACAGAACTACTCTAAAAAAAGAAAGTTTACCAAGTTTTTACACAAGCTTATATTTAGACCTGTACGCGAACAGGAAGCATCAGGTACCCGTAAAAGAACAAGGGAAAACGCGCCCGAAATGCAGGATCGCTACACCAAATACAGTGACAAGGTTATCCGAAAAATAAATATCGTAACACTCGATCCTTTTGGGTATTCTATAACCGATACTGCCAGAAGACCGAGAAACTGGGCCGAACGCTTTGGTAACGGTGTGCACCTTAAAACAAAGCAAATGACTATAAAAAATCTGCTGCTGTTTAAGGAAAAAGAACGACTGGACACTTTAATCGTAGCAGAAACCGAACGTTTAATACGTTCGCAACGCTATACCCGCAGGGTAATAATAAACGCCATCCCTATTGAAGGTACAAAAGACTCTATAGATGTAGAGATAAGAGTACTTGACTCCTGGAGCCTTATCCCTAATGGTTCGGCTTCTTCATCTAAAACTTCATTTGAAGTTACCGAAAGAAACTTCTTTGGGCTTGGGCATGAGTTCCGCAATGAATTTGACAAAGAGCTCAATACAGGGCAAACGGCTTATTTGGGGCAATATACCGTACCTAATATTCTTAACACCTACATGGAGGGGCAGCTTACCTACAGAATACATACTGATGAAAGCTATCTTAAAAGTTTCGGACTGCAAAGGGAATTCTTCTCGGCTTACACCCGCTGGGCAGGTGGTGTTTATCTGGAAGAAAAACTGGTTAGGGATTCCCTCCCCGATGTCCAGAATGTATATGCCATGCAGAATATGAAATCTGATTATAAGGAATTTTGGGGTGGTTACTCCTTCAAGATATTTAAAGGCTTTACTGAAGAAGACCGTACTACAAACCTTGTAGTCACCGCAGGTTTTAACAACAGGAGGTACAAAGAAAAACCTACTATTGCATACGACTCGGTTGGGTATTACTCCAACGAAAGGCTCTATCTTGCCAGTATTGGTTTAACCTCACGAAAATTCGTTCAGGATAAGTTTCTTTTCAATTATGATATTGTGGAAGATATACCCATTGGGCGTACCTACTCCTTTACCGGAGGAACACAGGCAAAAAACGGAGAAAACCGTATTTATCTGGGTGGGCGGTATGCCATAGGTAACTACTTTAAATGGGGCTTTTTAAGCCTTAGTGCCGAACTGGGATCTTTTTTCTACAGGGATAAAACCGAGCAGACTACACTACGGTTTGACCTGCTTTACTTTACCAACATGAAAGAATGGGGTAACTGGCGTTTTAGACACTTTATACAACCCCGTCTGGTTTTTGGTGATAACAGGATGCCTTTCCTTAAAGACCGACTTAATTTGGGTAACGACACAGGTATACAGGGTTTTGACAGCACAACACCGCTGGGTACTAAAAAATTTATATTAACACTGCAAACCCAAAGTTACACCCCTTGGGAAGTACTTGGCTTTCGTTTAAATCCGTTTGCCAATATTACCGTTGGCGTAATTGGCGATCAATACAACAAACTATATGAAAGTAAGTTTTACAGCAAGTTTGGTGTAGGGCTACTTATTACAAATGACTATTTGGTGTTTAGTAGTTTTCAGCTATCATTTGCCTATTTCCCTAATATACCCGGCAGTGGCAATAACATATTCAAAACCAATAGCTTTAAAAACAACGACATTATGTTGCCTGATTTCCAGATTGGCAAACCTGAGGTGGTACCTTATAATTAACAAATTTACTTTTTCCTGAAAATTTTATTTAAATTGGTAACAAAACCTTACAAGGTTCGTCATATTGTCACAGTAACCTAAAACAACAAGCTTTTGGAAACCATACTAACCATCAACAACCTCCACAAAAAATTCCGCCATGTGCATGCAGTAAACAATGTTTCCTTTGAAATAAAAAAGGGAAATGTTTACGGAATATTAGGTCCTAACGGAAGCGGAAAATCTACCACTTTGGGTATCATCCTTAATGTTGTAAACAAAACATCGGGCAGCTACAGCTGGTTTAACGGTGACCTTGAAACACATGATGCACTTAAAAAAGTAGGAGCTATTATTGAAAGACCTAACTTTTACCCGTACATGACAGCTTATGAAAACCTTAAGCTGGTATGCGGTATTAAAGGGGCTCCGTTAGAAAAAATTGATGAAAAACTGGAGTTGGTAGGATTACTGGAAAGAAAAGACAGCAAATTTAAAACCTATTCTCTGGGTATGAAGCAAAGGCTGGCAATAGCAAGTGCCCTGCTTAACGACCCCGAAATACTAATACTTGACGAGCCTACAAACGGACTTGACCCACAGGGAATACGACAGATAAGGGATATCATTAGGCATATTGCCTCACTGGGTACTACCATACTACTGGCTTCTCACCTGCTTGATGAAGTAGAAAAGGTATGTTCGCATGTTGTGGTACTTAGAAAAGGCGTAGTACTTTATACAGGTACTGTTAACGGAATGATTTCAAATGAAGGCTTTTTTGAACTTGAAGCTAACGACAAGCAATCGCTTAAAACTATTTTACAGCAACACCCGGCTATCGATAAAATTGAGGAAAACGAAAGTAAACTAATCGTTTACCTTAAAGAGTCTCTTGAAGCTGCCGATCTTAATAAATATCTATCATCACAGGGTATTTATCTAAGTCACTTAGTTAAGCGTCAATACAGCCTTGAAGAACAATTTATCCAGTTAACCTCATCTGCAAAATAAACCGCCACCATGAAACGACTTTTAAATATAGAACTGCAAAAACTTTGGAAAAACAGATCCAGTAAAGTACTCATTATAACTTATTTCATACTGTTAAGCTTTTTGGCTTTCATGTCAAGCATTAAGCTAACCCTTTTTGGACAGGAAGTAAAACTTGCCGATCAGGGAATATTTGATTTTCCTTACATATGGCACTTTAACTTTTTTGTTGCCGGGCTACTTAAAATTTTCCTTGCCTTGGTTATTGTATCCATGATGTCTAATGAATACACTTATGGCACCCTGAAACAAAACCTTATTGACGGATTGAGTAAAAAGGAATTCCTTATCTCAAAAATGCTTACGGTCTTATTATTCTCGGCAATATCTACCATTTTCGTATTTACAGTTAGTATTATACTGGGGTACAGCTTTTCTTCTTACACAGAGGCTTCAATAGTATTCTCTGATTTATTTTACATACCATCATACTTTTTAAAACTGGTTGCCTTCTTTTCATTCTGTTTATTTGCCGGGGTATTAATAAAGCGCTCGGCATTTGCTATTGGTTTTATAGCAGTATGGTATATTATAGAAAAAATTATACACTTTTCTTTGTTCAAATATGTATTCGGAAATGACAAGACACTTGAAACAGCTATAGGTTTTATGCCTTTAGAATCTATGTACAACATGATGAAAGAACCCTTTACAAGGTTCAAAACTTACAACGCTATAGAGAATCAGGTTAGCGGTGTTGGTGAAGTTCGTTTTTACGGTGTACACTGGTATGAAATTGTTATAGTTTTAGCATGGACTGCCATATTTATAACATTATCATATAATATTTTGAAAAAGAGAGATTTATAAAAGCAACAGCAAGGAGGTTTTATAAATTTTATATAAATTTACAAAAACCTTAACATTGCTGCTGTGAAATTGAGATTTATATATTTATTACTCCTCTTTTTTAATATTTCTGTTTGGGGACAAAGTGACTGCCCCGAAGCCATAATTGTTTGTGGCGGTATGGATTATTATGGGCTTAGTGCAGGAGGAGTAGGTAATATAGTAGAACTAAGCACTGCTACTAACGATTGTCATAGTGAAGAGCACTTTAGTGTTTGGTTTAAAATTCAGATAAAAGACGGCGGTACACTGGGTTTTGTACTTACTCCCGAAGAAATAGATGATCTTGTTGTTGATTTTGATTTTTGGCTGTTTGGGCCTAATCTAGAATGCGGCAATCTTGGTGATCCTATTAGGTGTTCTACCACTAACCCTTTGCAGGCAGGACTGGATTACAATACAACCGGAATGAACGAAACCGAGATTGACGTATCTGAAGGTCCGAGTTCTGACGGAAACGGATTCATACAGTGGGTTGATGTCGAAGATGATGAAATTTATTACTTAGTCGTAGACAGGCCACACGGCTTTAGTAACTTCTCTATAGAATGGACCGGTACAGCCACTTTTCATGAAGTACCTTATTTTGACAACCCAAACGACATTCCGCTTGGGTTAACCCAGTGTGATGGTGATGATGGGGTGTATGACCAAATGGCTGTTTTTGATCTTACCGTATATCAGGATATGTTTATAGGTACACAAACCGATGTTGAGCTTACCTATCATGTAAGTATGAATGATATGATTACGGGAGAAAACCCCATGACTAATCCACAATCATATACATGTGGTACTCCGGTAACAACAGTGTACCTGAGAATGACAAACCCGGTTACGGGCTGTTATGATATACAAACCTTTAATCTTGATATACCTGTTATTAGCGGAGATGCTGAAGACATTACACTTTGTGACGATAACCAAAACGGTATACGGGAGTTTGACCTCACGGTTAATGACCCCGATATTATTGGTAATACCGAAAATGCTTCTGTAAGTTATTATACCTCTATGCAGGATGCCGAAAATGCCACAGGAGCAATTGGTCCTTTATATGAAAACGAAAATCCCTACGAAAGTGAAGTAATATGGGCGAGACTGGAAAAAACAGACGAAAACTGTTTTGATCTGATTCCGTTTACCATAAGCGTTTACAGTTTTGAAATTACACCTATACCTATTAATCTTTGTGATAGTGACGGTACTGAAGACGGACTTACAACCTTTGATCTTACCATAAACGAAGAATCATTTTCGGGCAATACCCCAAATGCTTCTTTTACATACTATGCCTCGGGTTCTGATTTATTAAATGATAACCCTATAAACAATCCCACAAGTTATTTCAGCACTGCCAATCCGCAAATGATATATGTGAGGATGACTAATAACGACACAGGGTGTTTTGCTACACAGGCTTTTTCCATAGGCACATCAACAGTAACCCCCGGCACTCCGCAAAACCTTGCCATGTGTGATGATAATCAAAACGGAATACAACAGTTTGACCTTTCTGTCAATGATTCTCTTGTGCAGGATGGCGATACTTCGGCCGATATAACTTATTACAATTCGCAACAAGATGCTGTTAATGCTACCAACCCGCTTAACTTACCTTATCAAAATCAACAGCCTTATACTGATGAGACTATTTGGGTAAGAATGGAAAGAAATAACGACAGTGAGTGCTTCAATATAACATCCTTTACCATTAGTATACTCAATCTTCCGGTTTTTAATAATCCAAATGATATACTATTAGACCTTAGCCAGTGTGATGATGATGGGGTAGACGACCAGTCTAACGCGTTTGACCTTACCGCTCACGAAGAAATGTTTACGGGACAACAAACCAACCTGGTATACTACTACTATGCCGATATGAACGATTTTGAAGATGGTAATGCAATTGTAAACCCACAGGCTTATGCCAATATTACCAATCCTCAAACAATCTATACGCAAATTTATAATACAGAAACAGGTTGTTACAGTCCGCTGCAAAACTTCACTATCGAAATTATCAACCCTATTGTAGCAGGCGAACCTGTCGATTTATGGCAGTGTGACCTTCACATGAACGGTTTACAGCTATTCATACTAAGCGTTAATGATGATCTTATAGCAAATGGCGAATCTAACAGGGAAGTTATTTATTATCCCTCACTTCAGGATGCTCAAAATGAAACCAATCCGTTAAATGATGTACACCAAAACAGTGTGCCCTATACAGGTCAAACCATTTGGGCGAGGCTTGAAAGTACTAACGGTTGTTTGGGGTACGACATTACATCGTTCACCATTAGTGTTGCGCAACTACCGGTAATAGACTATACCATAAGAGTTGAAGACTTTACCCAATATGATAACTCCATAGCAATTGATATTCCTAACTGGGAAGAATTTGAATACTCTATGGATGGCGAAAACTATACCGATATACCTTATTTTGGGGGCCTACCACCGGGGTTATATGAAGTATACATACGGTCTAAAGACGGATGTAAAACCGAACAGGAAGATGTAGTACTTTTAAACTACCCTAAGTACTTTACACCAAACGGAGACGGTATTAACGAAACCTGGCAGGTGTACTTTATTTACTTCCTCCCAAAATCAAAAATTTCCATTTTTGACCGCTATGGCAAACTGGTTAGTAGTTTTTGGGGAGACAGTATAGGCTGGGATGGTATGTATAACGGAGAAGCTCTTCCATCAACTGATTATTGGTTTTTACTTGAATTAGAAGACGGAAGGAACATCAAAGGGCATTTTGCCATGGTTAGGTAATTTTTTTTTGTAATTTTATAAAACCTTTAACGTTAATCCGTTATAGGAGCTATGCTATGAAAAAAATTACCTTACTATTACTTTTTCTTTTATCCTTAAAAGCTTTAGCGCAAAAGGAGGCCAGTTACTGGTACTTTGGCAATAATGCCGGTATTCACTTTTTAGACAACGGTACAGTACAAACCCTCACTGACGGACAAATGACAACTAACGAAGGTTGTAGTTCAATATCAGATGAGCTGGGTAACTTACTTTTTTATACTGATGGCCGTACCGTTTGGGATCGCAACCATATAATTATGCCTAATGCTAATTATCTTGCCGGTACAGGGTTATTAGGAGATCCTTCCAGTACACAATCGGGCATTATAGTACCAAAGGCAGACGACCCTAATATCTATTATATTTTTACGGTTGATGAACCCCATCATGAAAATGCTGCCACCTACCCTAACCCTTTTCCCGGGCCTTATCAGGATGGTAGCACTATACCGGCATCTGACGACGGACTAAACAATGGTTTCAATTATTCTATAGTAGACCTTTCGGTAACGGGAGATAATGGCAGCATAGGCGATGTTACAACCAGAAACGTACATTTAGTTACTTATGACGATACTAATATTGAAGAATTAAAATACAAATGTTCTGAAAAAATTACTGCCGTAAAAAATGCCGAAGGAACCGGATACTGGGTTATAACCCATTTTATAAATAAGTTTTACGCCTTTTTTATTGATAATAACGGGGTAAACGAAACCCCTGTAATAAGTGAGCTAGCCCCTGTAATCACTACATCCGGTTATCGTCGAAACGCAATAGGGTGTTTAAAGGTATCTCCTACAGGAAATAAACTTGCCATAGCACATACGCAATCAGGCACTCAAACCGGAGGAACAGAATCAAACGGCATGGTATACCTGTATGATTTTAATAACAGTACAGGAGTAGTTTCAAATCCGTTGCTGATTAAAGAAAATGGATCACCATATGGAGTTGAGTTCTCTCCGTCGGGCAAAAAACTTTATGCATCTTATGATGCAGCAAATGTTATTAGCGGAATTTATCAGTATAATCTTGAAGCAGCTGATATTCCAGGCTCAGAAATTTTTATTTCAGACACTCCGCAATCAGGAACGCTTCAGTTAGGACCTAACGGTAAAATATACAGGGCAGTGGTGGCATCACAAAATCTTGATGTGATAAACAACCCCGAAGAAACAGGAGCTGCCTGTGGTTATCAAGCCAATGCCGTTAATTTACCTGCAGGTACCGAATGTTTTTTTGGACTTCCGCCTTTTATAACCTCTTACTTTTTTGCAAGCATTGAGGTTGAAAATACCTGTTTGGGCGAAGAGTCACAATTCACTCTTCTTGTTTCTAATGAGTTTGATTCCATATCCTGGAATTTTGGTGATGGCTCACCTACTTCGGCAGAAACAATACCAACGCACACATACACCAGTCCCGGCACATATAATGTAGTTGCTACCATAACGTATGCAGGGGAAGATTTTACTTTTTCACAAAATGTTACCATAGCAGCCATCCCTATTGCTAATGATGCTCCTAACCTAACTCTTTGTGATATTAGTGACGACGGTACCGAGAACTTTGTTTTAAGTAATAATACCGAAATAATATTAGGAGACCAAAACCCAAATGATTATGAAGTCACTTATTACGATTCACTGGAAAATGCACAAAATGCAAATCTTCCGGTTAATCCAAATAGTTTTAGTAACAGTAGTGACCCTCAAATAATATATGCGCGTGTACAAAACAAAAGTAACACCAGTTGTTATGCCATAACCTCATTTATGGTAAGTACTATAGCTATACCAGCTATTAATGCCGCTAATGAAGAAAGGATATGTGCAAACTCTAATAGTTACATAACACTTAGCTCAGGGATTACCAGTTCGCAGTATACCTACGAATGGTCTACCGGAGAAACAACTCCTGTAATAAATGTAAACCGTTCGGGAACCTATGCCGTTACCCTAACCAACGAAAATGGCTGTAAAAAAACTCAGGTTATAATGGTAACACCCTCTGATGTTGCCCAAATAGAAAGTGTAGATGTAGTTGATCTTGTAGACAATAATACGGTAACTGTACATGTTACACCTACCGGAGGAGTTAATACCACTTACGGATACAGTATAGATATGCCTAACGGTCCGTTTCAGGAATCTAACTTTTTTGAAAGAGTACAGCCGGGCATACATACCGTTTATGTTTCCGACGTAAATGGATGTGGCACCGTTTTTAAACAATTCTCCGTTCTTTCTATCCCAAAATTCTTTACTCCAAACGGAGATGGTGTACACGACACCTGGGATATTATAGGCATGAATTTAAAATTCTATCAAAACAGCACTATATTTATTTATGACAGGTATGGTAAGCTATTAGCCAGTATAGATCCTAAAAGCAAAGGATGGGATGGCACCTATAATGGCGAACCGTTACCTTCAACAGACTACTGGTATGTGGTTACCCTTGATGACGGCAGAGTAGTTAAAGGACATTTTAGTATGATAAGATAACAAATAGTATATCTTTGCGCCTTTAATTTTAACACCTTAATATGAAAAAGATTTTACTATCTGCTCTTACAATTTTTACTATTATCTCCTGCTCAGGCGATGATGCCACAAACAATGAAAACTCAACTTCATCACTTTCTAAAGAAGTTATTACCGGCTACTATCAGGGTGAAACAACCGGACAAACAATTATAGAATATAGTGACGGAAAAATTGCAAAAGAGAGTAATTACAACTCTTCAGGCATATTGAATTACTATTACAGTAACACTTATAACACTAATGGCGCACTGGAAAATTCATTTATTTATAACAATGACAATATCCAGATAGGTACTACCAAATATTATTATGACAACCTGGGCAGAGTTATTAAACGTGAATTTGATGACAACGGAACTTCTTATAACAAGGATATAACATACAATGAAGACGGAACAGTAACAGCCATACAATCTAATGGTACTGTTACTACTTATTATATAAACGAAAACGACTTGGTCTATAAAGAAGTTGAGGGAAATTATACCATAGAAGTTGAATATGATGGTTTTAATCCGGTAAGTATTATGATAAACGGAACACGAAGTACATTTAGCTATCATGACACCCCTGCTTATATCAATATCAAACAAAATATGTTTGGGAACTACAAACCAAATAATGTGCTTCGGGACGGAGCTTTAGATGCCTATGCTCAGGATTTTGCTACAAAGTACCCCTATAAAAAGGTTAACCAAAATGGCGTAGAACAAATAAGGTATGAATATATTTTTAACGATGCCGGATTACCTGTTAAACGCAGTAGTTATTATTACAACGAACTGGAAGAAGAAACAGAATATATATACCAATAAAAAAAGCCCCGCAAATGCGGGGCTTTAATTTTATATATCATTAAGCGATTTTAAAACGCTTTCTGTCATTTTCATTCAGGTAGATTTTACGTAAACGTAAGCTCTTAGGAGTTACCTCTACATACTCATCTTTCTGGATGTACTCAAGTGCCTCCTCAAGAGAGAATTTGATAGCAGGAATAATTCTTGCTTTATCATCTGCACCCGATGAACGAACGTTAGTAAGTTTTTTAGTTTTAGTCACGTTTACAACCATATCGTCTCCACGAGAGTTCTCACCAATAACCTGACCTTCATAAATATCTTCGTTAGGATCTACGAAGAATTTACCACGCTCCTGTAATTTATCAATAGAGTAAGGAATAGCCTTACCGTTTTCCATAGAGATAAGAGAACCGTTAATACGTCCTGGTATATCTCCTTTAAACGGTTGGTACTCTAAGAAACGGTGTGACATGATAGCCTCACCTGCAGTAGCTGTAAGCAACTGGTTTCTTAAACCTATAATACCACGTGAAGGAATGATGAATTTAACAATCATACGCTCACCTTTTGGCTCCATACTAATCATCTCACCTTTACGAACAGTTACAAACTCAACTGCACGTCCTGAAAGGTTTTCAGGTAAGTCGATAGTAAGTTCCTCAACCGGTTCACATTTAACACCGTCAATTTCTTTGATGATAACCTGTGGCTGACCGATTTGAAGCTCATACCCCTCTCTTCTCATCGTTTCGATAAGTACAGATAAGTGAAGTACACCACGACCAAATACCATAAACTTATCGGCACTGTCGGTTTCATTCACTCTAAGAGCAAGGTTTTTCTCAAGCTCCTTGTTTAATCTTTCTTTAATGTGTCTTGAAGTAACAAATTTACCCTCTTTACCAAAGAATGGCGAATCGTTAATAGTGAAAAGCATACTCATTGTAGGCTCATCGATTGCAATGGTTGCAAGAGCTTCCGGATTTTCAAAATCAGCAACAGTATCACCAATCTCAAAACCTTCAAGACCTACAAGCGCACAAATATCACCTGCTTCAACTCTGTCTACTTTTTTACGTCCAAGACCTTCAAAAGTATGTAATTCTTTTATTTTTGATTTCACTATTTTCCCGTCACGCTTAACAAGAGATATGTTCATACCTTCTGTAAGGTTACCTCTTTGAAGGCGACCGATAGCGATACGTCCTGTAAAGCTTGAAAAGTCAAGTGAAGTAATAAGCAATTGCGGAGTACCTTCTGATACTTTAGGAGCAGGGATGTGCTCAATAACCATATCAAGAAGCGGCTCTATATTTTCTGTTTTGTTTTTCCAGTCGGTACTCATCCAGTTTTGCTTAGCAGAACCGTATACTGAAGGGAAATCAAGCTGCCATTCTTCTGCACCAAGTTCAAACATAAGGTCAAATACTTTTTCATGAACCTCATCCGGGGTACAGTTTTCCTTATCTACCTTATTGATAACCACACAAGGCTTAAGTCCAAGATCAATCGCTTTTTGAAGTACAAAACGTGTTTGCGGCATTGGTCCTTCAAAGGCATCTACTAAAAGAAGTACGCCATCGGCCATATTAAGCACACGCTCTACCTCACCACCAAAGTCGGCGTGACCAGGAGTATCGATAATGTTAATCTTAGTTCCCTTGTAGTTAACCGAAACGTTTTTAGAAGTAATGGTAATACCTCTCTCACGCTCTAGGTCGTTGTTATCAAGTATCAGGTCACCCGTATTCTCGTTTTCACGGAATAACTGGCAATGGTACATAATTTTGTCAACCAGAGTAGTCTTACCGTGGTCAACGTGAGCAATAATTGCAATGTTTCTTATAGACGCCATTTTTATTTTTTTGAAGGTGCAAAGGTACACTTTATTTTGATATAAAAAACACTAAAAACGAGACACTTAAGATTCTCATAATCTTTATAACACCCAAAATTAACATAGTTAAATTACAATTAACAGTCCTCTTATTACAAAAGCAAATAAGTATATTTGAAAAAGCTCAGTGTTTTAACATAACTTATCGCATACTAAATGAATGCTTTTTTAATAATTTTTACAGCCTTAATTATCCTCTTCACCATTATACCACTTATAAGAAATGATTACTGGACTTTCAGGGTTTTTGATTATCCGCGGCTGCAAAAGCTAACTCTTTCTCTTATCTGCATGATCCTAATAATATTTTATTATGATGGTCCGGTAATAGAATATGCAATTATACTTTCTATAATATCCCTTAATATTATTTACCTGCTTTATCATATATTACCGTTTACGCCTCTTTCAAAAAAACAGATGCTTACAGCCAAACGTACAGATAAAGCTAATACTATAAATATAGTGATTGCAAACGTATATCAGGAAAACCGTAATGCAAGGGGATGTCTTACAGAAATAAAAAATGCAGACCCTGATATTGTACTGCTTATAGAAACCGATAATTTTTGGGCTAATGCTACATTGCAGTTAAAAGAAACTCATCCTTACAACAGACTTATACCGCTTGAAAACACATATGGAATGATTTTATACTCAAAACTGGAACTTAAAAATACTGAAGTAAAATATATGGTTGAGGACGATATACCCTCTATACACACCAAAGTAATATTGCAAAGCGGTGAAGAAATTCAGTTATATGCGTTACACCCTACACCACCAGTACCTAACGAAAACGTGCAATCTACCGAAAGGGATAAGGAACTTTTGCTTACAGCAGATTTATGCAAAAAGAGTAAACTTCCGGTAATTGTAATGGGTGATCTAAATGATGTAGCATGGAGTTATACAACAAAACTGTTTTTAAAAATGAGCGGCATGCTAGACCCAAGGATAGGGAGAGGTTTTTTTAACACCTTCCATGCACACTACCCTTTTATGCGGTTTCCTTTAGACCATGCATTTGCGTCTCCCCACTTTAAATTTGTATATATGAAACGGCTTAATAACTGCGGTTCAGATCATTTCCCTATAAATGTAAGCCTACAGCTTAACAAAGAGGCGCAGTTTAAACAACATGTTGAAAAACCTGATAGCGATGATATAGCTGAAGCTAATGAAAAGAAACAAAAAACAACATAGCAAAAAAAGCTCCCGTTGTCGGGAGCTTTAACTTTATATCTTAACAAGTAGTTATTCTTTTATTAAAGAGCTGCTACGTGTCTAGTTAGTTTTGACTTTAAGTTTGAAGCCTTGTTAGCGTGGATGATATTTTTCTTAGCTAATTTATCAATCATTGAAATAACAGTAGATAATTTTCCTGAAGCTTCATTCTTATCTGTAGCTATACGTATTGCTTTAATAGCATTACGAGTAGTTTTGTGCTGATACTTGTTCAACACTCTTTTCTTTTCGTTGCTTCTGATTCTTTTTAAAGCTGACTTGTGATTTGCCATTTTGTTAACTTAAATATCTTGTTATATAAAATTTGTAGTCCGTAGGGGAATCGAACCCCTGTTACCAGGATGAAAACCTGGCGTCCTAACCCCTAGACGAACGGACCATTGTTTGTTACTCTGAAGTCCTTTTTTTTGGATTATTCTCAGTAAATAAATTTAGAACTTCAATTTTGTAGTCCGTAGGGGAATCGAACCCCTGTTACCAGGATGAAAACCTGGCGTCCTAACCCCTAGACGAACGGACCGTTTTGTTTCGTTATTGCGGTTGCAAATGTACAACTATTTTTCATTTACGCAATAGCTGAAACAAAATTTTTTATTTTTTTTTAATAGGCCTTAGCAAACAGCACTCGTCCCTTTGATGGCGCGCCTGTAAGTACACATTTACCTTCCTCTTCTACCCTGTCTAGAGCTATACATCTGATTGTAGCCTTAGTAAGATCTTTTATCTTCTCTTCAGTCTCACTTGTACCGTCCCAATGAGCCGCTACAAAACCGCCTTTATTGTCTAAAATATCTTTAAATTCTTCAAAAGAATTTACTTCGGTAATATGCGAATTTCTGTAATCAAGAGCCTTATTAAACAGTTCAGACTGGATTTTTTCCAGCAGGTCCTGTATGTAATTTACGATATCGTCCTTAGCAACCACCTCTTTGGTAAGGGTATCACGACGGGCAACCTCAAAAGTTCCGTTCTCAAGATCTTTTGGCCCCATAGCGATTCTTACAGGTACGCCCTTAAGCTCATACTCGTTAAACTTCCATCCCGGCTTGTGCGTGGTCCTGTCGTCAAACTTAACAGATATATTTAACTTTCTTAGTTTAGTAACAAGTGTATTTACCTCCTCACTAATTTCGGCAAGCTGCTCGTCTGTTTTATGTATCGGTACGATTACAACCTGTATAGGCGCAAGATTAGGCGGCAACACAAGTCCGTTATCATCACTATGCGTCATTACAAGCGCTCCCATTAAACGGGTAGATACCCCCCATGATGTAGCCCAAACATAATCCTGCTTCCCTTCCTGATTGGCAAATTTCACATCAAAAGCCTTAGCAAAGTTTTGACCAAGGAAGTGCGAAGTACCTGCCTGTAATGCTTTACCATCCTGCATAAGCGCTTCGATACAGTAAGTCTCTTCTGCCCCGGCAAAACGCTCGTTAGCAGTTTTAACCCCTTTTACTACCGGTATCGCCATGAAGTTCTCGGCAAAATCAGCATACACGTTCATCATTTGTTCTGCCTCAGCTATTGCCTCCGCTTTTGTAGCATGAGCGGTGTGCCCTTCCTGCCATAAAAACTCTGCAGTTCTTAAAAACAAACGTGTTCTCATTTCCCAGCGCACTACGTTAGCCCACTGGTTAACAAGTATAGGCAGGTCACGGTACGATTGTACCCATTTCCTGTAGGTATCCCATATAATGGTTTCAGAGGTAGGTCTTACAATAAGCTCTTCTTCCAGCTTAGCATCAGGATCTACTTCTATTGTTTTTCCGTCTTCACCGGTTTTCAGCCTGTAATGAGTAACCACTGCACATTCTTTAGCAAACCCATCTACGTGGCTTGCCTCCTTACTAAAGTAAGACTTGGGTATAAATAAGGGGAAATAAGCGTTTTGATGTCCGGTTTCTTTGAACTTCTTATCTAATTCTGCCTGCATTTTTTCCCAAATTGCATAGCCGTATGGTTTGATCACCATACATCCCCTAACCCCTGAATTCTCAGCAAGGTCTGCTTTTACAACCAGTTCATTATACCATTTGGAATAATCTTCTGACCGTTTAGTTAAATTCTTACTCATTTCTAATAAATTGGCACAAATATTGTTTTTATAAATGTATTACTAATTATGTTTGGCAAAACTAACTATTTTTGTGTAGTCCAACAATAAAAAAAAATGCAGCGTTATGAAAACTAACTACTTTACATTACGTCAAATCTCCTTATACTCTGTATTGGGACTTCTGGCGATAACTGCATCGTCGTGCAGTTCTTACCAGAACAACTCATCATACAACGACGGCATTTACGGATCTGTACCCAGAGACAGCAATAATAATCCTGTATACACATACAACGACGGCAACGTACAACAGTACAGGGACGGCGAAGTTTCTGGTCAAAATATGAATTATCAGGGATATTTCAGTTCTCTTGAAGACGAATTCCCTATATACGATGAGCAAAATGATGCTTATTATGATAACGATTCTGTTGTTAGTGTTACAAATTACAACAGCAATTACAACGGAAACTCTTATGCCGGATGGGGTGAAAACCCTAGCGATGTAACCGTTAACTATTATGGTGGCGGATATGGCGGCTACTACAACAACTGGTATAACCCTTGGTGGGGTTATGGCGGATGGGGTGGACCGGGCTGGAGCATAGGCCTTGGATGGAACTCCTGGGGCGGTTGGAACGTTGGCCTTGGATGGGGCTGGGGTTACGGCGGCGGATGGGGATACCCGTACTACGGCGGTGGCTGGGGCTGGGGTTCTCCATACTACGGATGGGGAGGCTATGGCTACAACAACTGGTATTACTACCCTTACGGACACTCATATTACTACAATCACAATGGTTACTATAATAACAGAGGCAGATCTAATGCTTCATATGGTGGTAACAGAAGCGGAATTGCAGGAAGAAGCCCATACAGCGGAAGAAGTAACGTAGCCGGAAGAAGCAATGTATCTGGAAGAAATAATGTTTCAGGACGCAACTATACCCCTGGAAGAGGCACAACACAATCAAGAAACAGCGCTACAGTAAGAAGCAGAGGAAATGCTTCCGACAGAAGCTCTTACTACAACAACTCTTCAAGAACAAGAAGCACAAGGAACTACTCTCCTTCTACAAACTCTACAAATACAAGAAGTACAAGAAGTTATACTCCTTCTACAAGATCAAGCTCACCTAGCAGATCATACAGCCCATCGCCTTCCAGAAGTTCTGGTGGCGGATTTGGCGGCGGAAGATCCGGTGGCGGAGGTGGAAGATCCGGCGGCGGCGGAAGAAGAGGCTAATTACTACACAATACATAGCCCCGTGGTAACGCGGGGCTTAAAAAAACCACTAGACTATGAAAAGATATTTATTTATAGCTGCTTTTTCGCTAACAGCAGCAGCACTACATGCGCAACAAAACCTTAATACTCCCGAAGATGCTGTAAGATATGCCACCGGAAATCTTAACGGTACAGCACGTTTCAGAGCAATGAGTGGTGCATTTGGAGCACTGGGCGGAGACATGTCTGCAATTAATGTAAACCCTGCAGGTTCGGCTGTTTTCAATTACAACACAGCTACCATATCGCTTACCAATTACAACATCAGGAACAAATCTGATTACTTTGGAACAGGAACTAAAGATAACGACAGCTCACTGGAATTAAACCAACTGGGAGCTGTTTTTGTATACAACAACACTAAAGAGAATGCTACAGTTAAAAAGTTTGCCATAGCATTTAACTACGAGAATACCGATAATCTGGATAACAGTTTCTTTTCTGCCGGATACAATCCAAACAACTCTATAGACCAGTACTTTTTACGTTACGCTAACGGTATTGGCAATGAAGGCGGAATTTATTTGAGCACCCTAAACAATTCATACTATGAAGATTTAAGCTTTATAGACCAACAGGCTTTTTTAGGGTATAATGCTTATATGTTTAACCCGGACACCTCATCGCCAGACAATACTACCTATTCCAGTAATGTACCGGCAGGACCTTACTACAACGAAAACAGTATTTCTACAAGAGGATATAACGGCAAGGTAGCCTTTAACTTTGCAATGCAAATTCAAAACTGGCTTTACCTTGGCGCTAACCTTAACGCACATTTTACCGATTATATTAAAACATCATCACTGTATGAAGACTATGCCAACCCTACCACAGGGCTTGAGGCTGTTCGTTTTAATAACAGACGATACACCTATGGCGGAGGCTTCTCTTTTAACGTAGGTGCGATTGCTAAGGCTACCGAATCACTTCGCTTTGGTTTAGCTTACGAATCGCCAACATGGTACAGATTACAGGACGAGATAACTCAAAATATAATTGCCCGCAATAATGGCAGCAATATTGTTACCGACCCCGGAATAACATTTATTCTTGACGATTACGGATTAAAAACCCCGGGTAAATACACCGGTAGTTTAGCTTATATATTTGGCGGATCGGGGTTAATAAGTTTCGACTACTCTCTTAAAGATTACAGCCAAACAAAATACACCAGTAGTGGTTACGGCTCCCTAAACAGTGAACTGGAAAACAGCCTTGACATGGCAAGCGAATTTCGTGTAGGTGCTGAGTACCGCATTAAATTCGTTAGTCTAAGGGGTGGTTACCGATACGAGCAAAGTCCGTATAAAAACGGCTATACCGTAGGCGACCTTACAGGCTGGTCTACAGGTCTAGGTTTTGCTTTTAACAATTCAAGACTTGACCTTGCTTATTCTTATTTTGAAAGAAAATCAAACGCACCGTTACTAACTGCAGGTCTTACCGATTCGGCAAGGATAAACAGTAGCAATAATAACGTAACGCTGTCTTACACGCTTGACTTATAATTTCATCTTGCTTTATACTGAAAAAACCGTCTCTTTTTATAAAGGGCGGTTTTTTTATTACTGCTCCCTCCCATAAATTTTAACGCTATATACTCCTGTTTATCAATAAAAAGCGTAATTTTGCACTCCAATTTTCAAATACATGAGAACCAAATCGTTAAAGAAAAATAAAATCAATGTAATAACCCTGGGCTGTTCTAAAAACGTTTATGACAGCGAAGTGCTTATGGGGCAGCTTAAAGCAAGCGGCAAAGATGTTACCCACGAAGCTCCGGCTGAAGAGGAAGGAAACATCATTGTAATAAACACCTGCGGTTTTATTGATAATGCAAAAGAGGAATCGGTTAACATGATCCTTAATTATGCTGATAAAAAGGAACAGGGAATTGTAGACAAGGTTTTTGTTACAGGATGCCTTTCTGAACGATACAAGCCTGATTTGATGAAGGAAATCCCTAATATCGACCAGTATTTTGGTACAACCGAACTACCATTACTGCTTAAAGCATTAGGAGCCGATTATAAACACGAACTTCTTGGGGAACGCTTAACCACTACTCCAAAAAACTACGCTTACCTTAAAATTGCCGAAGGCTGTGACCGCCCGTGCAGTTTTTGTGCCATCCCTTTAATGAGGGGTAAACACGTTTCCCAGCCTATTGAAAAACTGGTTAAAGAAGCCGAAGGTTTAGCTAAAAACGGAGTTAAAGAACTTATACTTATCGCTCAGGACCTTACATACTACGGTCTTGATCTTTATAAAAAACGTAACCTTGCCGAATTACTTGAAAACCTTGCTAAGGTTGAAGGTATAGAATGGATTAGATTACACTATGCTTTCCCTAGCGGATTCCCTATGGACGTATTGGAGCTAATGAAACGCGAACCTAAAATATGTAACTACATAGACATTCCGCTTCAGCATATTAGTGACAATGTATTAAAGTCAATGCGCCGTGGTACTACCTACGAGAAGACTACTAAGCTACTTAGAGACTTTAGGGAAATGGTACCGGGAATGGCTATCAGGACTACTCTTATTGTAGGATATCCGGGAGAAACCGAAGAGGACTTCCAGATACTTAAAAACTGGGTAGAAGAAATGCGTTTTGAGCGTTTAGGATGCTTCACCTACTCTCACGAGGAAAACACCCATGCCTACCTTCTTGAAGATGATGTTCCTGCCGATGTAAAACAACAGCGCGCTAATGAAATCATGGAGTTACAGTCCCAAATTTCATGGGA
The DNA here is from genome assembly GCF_000769915.1 of Flavobacterium beibuense F44-8. Lineage (GTDB taxonomy): Bacteria > Bacteroidota > Bacteroidia > Flavobacteriales > Flavobacteriaceae > Flavobacterium > Flavobacterium beibuense. Next base: position 104,427 of record NZ_JRLV01000006.1, on the reverse strand, counting down.
ACTTAATCAGGAAAAAATCGGGCAGGTATACCGTTGTATTATTGACCGTAAGGAAGGAAACTATTTTATTGGAAGAACCGAGTTTGACAGCCCTGATGTAGATAACGAAGTACTTATTGATGCTACCGTTACCTACCTTAAAACAGGAGAGTTTGTTGATATAAAAATTACCGACGCTACAGAGTTCGACCTGTATGGCGCTCCGGCAAATGCAACTGCCGAATAATACCTAAAAAGCTAAAGTTGTTGAACTTTAGCTTTTTTGTTTAAAAAATGATTAAGTTTGAATTTCTTTAAAAGCAATACAGTTATGAAATATTTTAAGCTTTTGGTTTTTGCCTTCCTTCTTTTGTCAGGATATGAGTCTATGGCACAGTATGGCTACGGCAGTTACTACGATCCTTATTATGGTTCAGGCTACAGCCCGGGTGTAGACAGAAGGATAGCTACCCAAAGAGGCAAAAAAAGCATCAGGAAAAATAAAGACGAAAAACCTAAAGACCTATCGGTAGTAATGTCTGACTATTTAGCTAAGGAACTTAAACTGGACGATTTCCAAAAAGCCGCAGTTAAATCAGTTTATGACGAACGTAAAGATGAGATTTTGGCACTTTCACAAAATCAATCCGACACAAGAGATGTTATAACAGATAAATTCAGGGTAATAAGCGAAGAAATTGATAAAGAGATTATTCCGCTACTTTCTGAAGAACAAAAAACAGCCTATCAAAAAATTATAGAAGAGCGTAATAAGAAATAATTACTCATTTATAATTTACAATATAAGAAGCCCGTATTCACGTAAAGTGTTTACGGGTTTACTATACCAAAACAGTTCAAAATCATCCATTTCTTCAGCCTCATAACTTTGTTTTACCTGCTGGAAACCCATTACCTTATTTTCAGGATTAGCAGTAATTTGGTTTAGCAATTTAACCAGCCATTCTCCCTGCTCACGGTTTACCTGTATACTGTAACTTTCCTTTTTATCATGAAAAGTTAGTGAAGCGGTTTCAAAAGTTCTCCCCTTTTTATTTTTGGTAAAGTAAGATACTATAGGCTTACCCCCTATCCATACTACTTTTGCAGTAGGTTTAACGGTAAACGTATCATCTTCATGAAGTACGTTATATATATAATCATCACTCACCTTAGTACGTGGCACTTTAAACTCAAACCAATCCTGTAACGGATAGTCAAAACAAATGCCGTGCATAAAATTGAACAGTGATTTTTTTAGTCCGTAACTAAACTTATCGTGGTTAGCTCCCGTTTTATCAATATGCACAATATCATTATTAGCAAAAGCCCCTATGGCTTCGGTTTCCTTTAGCACACCAAACTTTTCGGGATACATCCCTACAGGACTATGAGCCGTCATGGCAAACTGATGCCAAAAGCCCGACTGTAATATACCCAACTCAAACATCTGTCTCACCATTTCAAGTGAATCGATAGTTTCCTGAGCCGTTTGCGTAGGGAAACCATACATAAGGTAAGCGTGCACCATAATACCAGCTTCGGTAAAGTTACGCGTAACTCTAGCCACCTGTGCTACAGTTACCCCTTTTTGAATAAGTTCCAGCAACCTGTCGGAAGCCACTTCAAGTCCGCCCGAAACCGCTATACAGCCCGATGCTTTTAACAGTCTGCATAAATCTGCCGTAAAACTTTTTTCAAAACGGATGTTGGTCCACCAGGTAACAGCCAGTTTACGACGTATAATTTCCAGTGCCAGTTCGCGCATTAATGCCGGCGGCGCAGCCTCATCTACAAAATGAAAACCGTTTTGACCAGTTTGCTCTACCAGTTCTTCCATACGGTCTACGAGTAGTTTTGCTGCAATGGGTTCGTATATCTTTATATAATCTAACGATATGTCACAAAAAGTACATTTACCCCAGTAACAGCCGTGTGCCATAGTAAGTTTATTCCACCTGCCGTCACTCCACATACGGTGCATAGGGTTTACAATCTCTATGACCGAAATATAATCGTCCAGTAATAAATCAGAATAATCAGGTGTACCTACCTCGCTTTGCTTGTAGTCCCTACATCCTGAATTATCTATATAAGCAACCTTACCTTCAATAAGAGTAAAGGTACGTTTCAGTTGTTTTACCTCTCTTTTCCCTTCAAGATGCTCCACAAGGCATTCCACCGGAGCCTCCCCGTCATCAAGAGTAATAAAATCAAAAAACTCCATTACACGGGCATCAGTAAGCGAACGGAGTTCGGTATTTGGGAAACCACCTCCCATACTCACCTTTGCATCAGGGAATATTTTTTTGATGTACTGCGCACTCCTGAAAGCTGAGTATAAATTACCCGGAAAAGGCACCGAAAAACCAACCAGCATAGGGTTAGTATCACGCATACGCTCGTGCAGTAAATCTATAAGCAGTTCGTCAATGTAGGTGTAAGGCTGTTGCAGGCTCTCGTAAAGTTCGTCAAACGAATTAGCCGAACGCCCCAGTCGTTCTGCATAACGGCTAAACCCAAAATGAGAATCTATACAGTCTACAATCAGGTCAGATATATCTTCAAGATAAAGCGTTGCAAGGTGCTTGGCCTTATCCTGAGTTCCCATACTACCAAAAGCCCAATCAAGCTCCTCAAGCTGTGCAAAGCGCGACGCCTCAGGCAGGAAATCTTCCTGACATATAAGATGGGAAAGTGTAGGGTTTTTACCCTGCAAAAACAGCATTACCGCATCAATGGTTTTAAGGTATTCATCCTTAAGCGCAATAATACGTTCTGAATTGGCCGATGGTTGCAGGCTCCCTGCTTCCAGCCCCTCCTCTATACGGGTAAAAAGATTTGACAGTCCCTGTTTTGAGAAAAGTTTTAATATCACTTCAATACCTAAATCGGCCTGAACACAGCTAATACCTTTAGTATTAAGGAATCCCTTAAGGTATGCTGTAGCCGGATAAGGCGTATTAAGCTGGGTAAAAGGTGGTGTTATTAATAATACTTTAGTACTCAAAACAGTAATGGTTTAGCCTGCAAAAGTAGGAGATATTTTTGGTTTTTTATTTTTATTACACTCTCTAATTTAAGTATATTTACTTAAACCAACCGCAAATCAAAACCATGTTATTACAATCCAGACTCCAAATACAGTCGTTGCTTATCCTTTTGGCATTAAGTCTGTCGTTTATCTCCTGCAAAGTACAGCTTGTAGCTCCCTATGACGACGGAATGGTACAACAGATTGAAACCACCGCAAAAGAGATAGACCGATTTTACCTGATTATGCTTGAAGTTACACCGGAAGAAGAAAACGGAAGGGCTTACGCAACATTCCAGGAGCAGTACATTAACTTTGAAGTTGAGTTGAATTCCTTACTAACCAAAAACAAGGTAAAGCCGGTTAACGAACACTCTGCCAGGATATGCGAAATCACTTTGCAGCTTTGGAGGAAATACAAAGCCGAACATAAGGAACAGGACTATTTAAGTGACGGCGAAATCAAACTGAACCGTAAAACCTTTGACGACTTGTTCTTCGCCATGCTCTCGGCAGAAAAAGGAAAACAAATAGCAAACAATCCACCCGAATAAAAATGACAAACCTACAAACCAACGACCCTATATTTGATATCAACGAAGTATTGGCTCAAATGCTGGGCACCGTTAAAGATACGGTAACCGATAACTGGGAAGAAGTAAAATCAGTAGCTAATGAGTTTTTAAACCGACGTAAGGAAAGGCTGGAGCTTTTAGCTGAACTTACCCTTACAGGCGACCTCCCTATAGAAAAACTCAAATCAAGGCTTGAAGATGAAAAACTTGTTTTTGAGGCCGAACTGCATGCTATAGCCATAATATCTAAAGCCATAGCGCAAAAAGCGGCTAATGCTGCACTGGATGTTCTTTATAATGCCATCAAAAAAATATTTGAGATTAAATTGTAATGTAATTATACAAGTAACATCTAAGCATGAGGCAACTACTGGCAATCTTATTCTTCCTGTCTTACTCTGCGTTACAGGCTCAAAGCCTAGAGGAGATTAATAAACAATTAGAATCCGACATAAAACAGATTAACTACTGGTATTATGAAGCTTCGGCAAACAGTAAATATGATTCGCTGGAAGCAGCAAACATTCAGTTTGAAAAACACCTGCTAAAAGTATTAAATAACAATCCGGAAACTTTATATCATAATTTTGACACTATAATACATACAGTTTCCTCACCCGACAAAAAGCTTAGAGCCTACAGCTGGGATACTAATATGGGTGGTACTATGCGGGATTTTCAAACCGTATTTCAGTACCAAACAAAAAATGGAGTAAAAGCAGAAAAACTTACCGGAAAAGATAATGAACCTGAAGACGCTATATACTGGTGTAATGCCATACATTCGTTTAAAACCAAACAGCAAACTATATACATAGCCGTTATTTACGCCAAACTCTCCAGTATATACAGCTACACAACTGTACTGTTCTTTACAACAGAAAATGACAGTCTCACTGAAATACCGTCACTTATAGAAACCGATGAAAACGGAGACACTCCGGGCATTGAATATAATTTTCTCAGCACTATTGATAATCCCAATGCACCGGATGAACTCATTGATTTTGATCCAAAAAAATTCATACTCCGTTTTGCCAAAACTGATGATGATGGTAATGTAACGAACAGCTTTAACAGCTATAAATTTAATGGAGAATATTTCAAAAAAGTTAACTAATAAAACATTTAGTATTATCCCTCTATTCCTCTCAAAACTGGCACAATCAATAATACAGTTTGTATTCCTTTTTTCCCTAACTTTACAGGAAAATAAATTACTACAATGCCGTCAGACTGTATTAGCTTCCAAAGTTCAGGATATTTCACCCCGCTTATTACCGATTACCTTAACCAAAAAGAAAACCTGAAGCCGTTATACAACCGCTTCCCTACCCTGCAAAACTTTAAGCAGCAAATACAGGAAAAACAGCAAAACTACAGTAGTGATTCACGCAGTGTTTTAATCAATGCTTTAGAAAAACAATATACAGGCTTCAATGCTACCGAAGCCACAAAACATAACCTTGATTTACTAAAACAGGAAAACACCTTTACCATAACCACGGGTCACCAATTAAATCTGTTTACGGGTCCGCTTTACTTTCTATACAAAATTGTAAGCACCATAAACCTTAGCAAACAGCTTAGCGAAACCTACCCTGAGTACAACTTTGTACCGGTATACTGGATGGCTACAGAGGATCATGATTTTGACGAAATAAACTACTTTAACTTTAAGGATAAAAAAATAAGCTGGAACAGGGAAAGCACGGGTCCGGTAGGGAGATTATCTACCTTGGGGCTTAAAGCTGTTTTAGAGGTTTTTGAAAAAGAACTTGGTCCGGGAAACAATGCTGCATGGCTAAAAGAACTTTTTAGGGAAGCCTATATAAAACACAGCAACCTTGCCGACGCTACCCGTTATCTGGCAAATGAAATATTCGGTAAAAACGGACTGGTAATTATTGACGGGGACAACGCTAACCTGAAAAAGATGTTTGCTCCTCATGTTAAAGAAGAGCTTTTAAACCAAACATCGCACACTAAAGTAGCCGAAACAGCCGATAACCTTACAGATTATAACATACAGGTAAACCCAAGGGAAATAAACCTGTTTTATATAGAAGATAGCATAAGAGAGCGCATCATTTTACAGGATGGCGTTTACTATGTAAACAATACCGAGGTTAAATTTAGCGAAGCACAAATACTGGCTCTATTGGAAACTAACCCTGAGAAGTTTAGTCCTAATGTAATTATGCGTCCGCTTTATGAAGAGGTGATACTGCCTAACCTATGCTACATAGGCGGAGGCGGAGAACTGGCTTACTGGCTGGAACTTAAATCCTACTTTGAGTCGGCTGGAGTTACTTTCCCTATGCTGTTATTGCGTAACTCGGTACTGATTGCCACCGAAAAACAAGCCGAAAAACTGGACAGGCTTAACCTAAGCTGGGCCGATGTGTTTATGAAACAGGATAAGCTAGTAAATAAAAAAACAGTAGAATTTTCAGAACTAAGCCTTGACTTTAGTGAGCAAAGAGAATTTTTACAGCAACAGTTTGCCAAGCTCCATGCTATGGCTACCAAAACAGACGCTACTTTTGGCGGAGCCGTAAAAGCACAGGAAACAAAGCAGTTAAAAGGACTGGATAATTTAGAAAAAAAACTCCGCAGGGCAGAGAAACAAAATCATGCCGATAAGCTGGAGCGTATAACCGAAATTCAAAATGAGTTGTTCCCCGGCAGGAGCCTGCAGGAACGAAAAGCCAACTTCTCACAGTTTTACCTGGAGTACGATGGTAAACTTATTGACAAACTGTTTAGTAGCCTTAAACCACTGGAACACGACTTTAATATCGTTGTGCTGTAAAAAAGTAAAAAACATTAATAATTTATTAAAGTTATTTATGTAAAAACTACTACTTTTGCACAAAATTTAAAAAGACTATGGCAACTAACAGGACATTTACAATGATTAAGCCGGATGCTGTTGAAAACGGACACATCGGTGGTATTTTATCTATGATAACTGAAGCTGGTTTCAGAATCGTTTCTCTGAAATTAACTCAACTTACTTTAGCTGATGCTCAGGCATTTTATGCAGTACACAAAGAAAGACCTTTCTTTGGTGAGCTAGTTGAATTCATGACAAGAGGACCAATCGTAGCCGCGATCCTTGAGAAAGACAATGCTGTTGAAGATTTCAGAGCATTAATTGGTGCTACAAACCCGGCTGACGCTGCAGAAGGTACAATCCGTAAAAAATATGCTACTTCTGTAGGTGAAAACGCAGTTCACGGTTCAGACAGCGACGAAAACGCTGCTATCGAGAGCAACTTCCACTTTGCAGGAAGAGAGCAGTTCTAATAAATATCCTGAACTGACAACATATAAAAAAAGCCGCTTTATAAGCGGCTTTTTTATTTATCTCAATATAACTTCCTTAATTACTTCCCTTCCCATTTCCTCATTAATCATCTTAACGATTTTCTCCTTACCATAGCTAAGCTCTTCCCTCAACACTGCCGATGTAAGCTCTACATAAAGTGTAGTACCCTTTAGCATTATCTCACGGGTATAGTTATTTACACCATTACCCATAAGGTTTTTCCATGCATCCCTAACATCTATCTTATCAATACCTTTTTGCAGGTTATTAGACTCTACAAACTGTTTCAGCACATCGCTTACAGAACTGTAATCGTTTAATCGTTTTGCCATTATTTCTTATTACTAAAAGGTTTCTCTCTTTTATAATGATATTCTATATCCTGCTCATTTTTAACAACAAGCTTCTCCTCGTTCAACTCAAGTATCTGCTCCTTCCATTCAGCATGCTCAGTTTTGTAAGCAATATAAGTTTTATTTTCTTCTTCTGTAATAGTCATTTTTTCTCGCAATCCATTAGTCCTGTAACCTCCTTCAAGCAACGGCATTACTTTTTGACGAAAACCTTTCTCGCCGCTTAACATAAAAAAGTCAATAGTTGAATTTACTTTATATTCCTTCTTCTCCCCGTCTGGCATTACAACTTCTTCAATTTCCCAGTAACCGTTTAATTTTATTAAATCAGCTTTCTCAATTTTTTGCGAACATGATACAGCAGCAATCGCTACAAACAAAAAAAGGTATAATTTTTTCATGATTAGTTTTTAGTTATGAACAAGCAAATTTAAGCATTTAAAAATGTCTGCAAATTTTAAAACGCGAGTTTAACGAAAACAAGTATTTAATATCTTTAGCATCAGTTACTATAACCGTATGAAAAAATTATCACTTATAGCATTAAGTTCCTTTTTGGTTTTCGCCTGTAGCTCATCAGACGACAGTAAAACCGAATCGGGAGGAACAACTAACCCTCCCACAGAGGAAGCCATGTACTTCCCTGATAACGGAACCGATACTTGGGAAACCAAGTCTCCCGCCACACTGGGGTGGAACGAAAGTAATATTCCGCCACTCCTGGAATACTTAGAAACCAAAAACACCAAATCTTTTATGATACTTGTTAACGGGCGTATTGTAATGGAAAACTATTTTAACGGACACACAGCAACTACTCCGTGGTATTGGGCCAGCGCCGGCAAAACCCTTACAGCAACACTAACGGGTATTGTGGAACAGGAAGGTTTTATCAATACTAACAATAAAGTTTCTGACTACTTAGGTACCGGATGGACCAGTGCACCGTTAGAAAAAGAAAACCTTATTACCTGCAAACATTTACTAACCATGACATCAGGGTTAGACGACTCTTTAGGTGACGATGTTTCTCCCGCAAACCTTGAATACATTGCAGATGCCGGTAGCCGCTGGGCATACCATAATGTATATGTAAAACTACAGGATGTTGTAGCACAGGCTACCGGACAATCTTGGAGCACTTACTTTAACAGCAAACTAAGGAATCCAATAGGAATGACAGGAGCATGGCTGGAAAGCGGAGAAGACCTTAGTGTATATTGGAGTACTACACGCAGTATGGCACGTTTTGGCCTACTGGCACTTAATAATGGTAAATGGAAAGAAACACAAATTATAAACAGCAGTTATTTTAACAACGCCATAAACACTTCTCAGGACATCAACAAAGCCTACGGATACCTATGGTGGTTAAACGGAAAGGAAAGCTATCACCTGCCACAAACACAGTTTAAGTTTAACGGTTCGGTTATACCGTCGGGGTCTGCCGATATGTACATGGCACTTGGAAAAAATGATCAAAAGATTTATGTAATCCCGTCCAAAAAAATGGTAGTTATAAGAATGGGTAATGCTGCCGATGGTGAAAACTTTGCACTATCGGGATTTGACAACGAACTTTGGCAAAAAATAAACGATGTGATTGAATAAAAAAAGAGCCGCTTACTAAGCGGCTCTTTTTTTATAAGAATCTATATTTAAAATTCATTCCTAATTTACTAAACTTGTAGTTACTATTATAATCTACAACTTCTCTTGGAGTATCATATCTTACTTCTACCCCCATTTTATCTGAAAAAGCATAACCAAACCCAGCACTCAGGTAAAAATTATGTGCTAAATCATACTTTGTTATAGAACCTACAAAATACTCTGCTGTTCCATACCTGGTTTTCACTAACTCTCCCGAAGCAAAACCCATCCCAAAACCTGCATCCAGAAAAAATCCTTTATTGCTTTTCTTTTCGTTAAAATAATATCGTGGGCCTAATACAATACTAAAATAACTAACGTCAAGTTTAGACTCTTCTTCAAGCCTATCTGTACTTGCAGAAGGTGTAATTGTTTCAAGTTCAGATGCCAACATTGCATACTCAAGCCTTAAAAAACCACCTAAATTACCCGAAGATGTCAAAACAACAACTTCAGTACCTATGTTAAGTCCAAAGCCACTATCATCAGCACTTCCTCCTTGTGTTTCAGTAGACAACATATTAAGCGTTGGACCTGCATAACCACTAACTGAGAGTACAATTTTTGAAGCCACTTTATTTTCATACACCGCATAATCTCCTTTATAACATTCATTATAGGCAACAAATACTTTTTTAAGCGAGCTTTCGGTATAACTTAAAGAATTATAATTAATATCAGAATCATCACATTTAACATTATTATACAAATCCTGTTTGTAAGTAATATTCTCTTTTACATTGTTATTGTTAAAAAAATATTTTTTGTACACTAACTGATTAAGTCGTATTTGTTTTGACTTAATCTCGTAAAAAAATTTATTTTCTCCGTTAAAGACACCAGAATACAGAGAAGCATCTCCATCCACTACCACATTAAGAAACAGTGTAGCTTTTTGCCAGTCAGGATCTTTGAAATTAGAATAAAATTTCACCGATGAAGATCGTGACCTATCCACTTCAAGTGTTTTCTTAATCACCCTGCTACGATTATCAATACCGTATTCTTTTATGGTTTGAAGCTCTAATTTTTCAAAAGAGTCTGAATCATCTTTTCTAAATTCAATATCTTTTGGATTAGAAAAATCATCCGATTTAAAATAGCCGTTAATTCTCACGTCGCCATTAGTAACGTAGTAGCCTTTATTTTCCTGAGCATAACAAGCCATGGCAGCAAAGAAAAATGCTACCAAAAGAACGTAAAATTTCATTTGTTCGTAAGGTGATTAATTAGTTAATATTGATTATTTGGTTTTTATTTAAAGAATGAATCTACAAATTCATATTTATTAAATACCTGTAAATCCTCTATCCCTTCACCAACACCAATATATTTTACAGGTATTTGGAACTGGTCTGATATACCAATTACCACACCTCCCTTAGCAGTACCATCAAGTTTAGTAACCGCAAGCGAAGTAACCTCGGTAGCAGCCGTAAACTGCTTAGCCTGTTCAAAGGCATTTTGCCCTGTAGAACCATCCAGTACAAGCAACACATCATGCGGAGCATCGCTCACTACCTTTTGCATTACCCTTTTCACTTTAGAAAGTTCGTTCATCAGGTTTACTTTATTATGTAACCTTCCCGCAGTATCTATAATCACAACATCGGCATTTTGAGTAACAGCCGACTGTAACGTATCAAAAGCAACAGAAGCAGGATCACTTCCCATTTGTTGTTTTACAATAGGAACACCTACCCTGTCTGCCCAAACCTGTAACTGATCAATAGCAGCAGCCCTAAAGGTATCGGCAGCACCAAGTACTACATTGTGTCCCGCTTTTTTAAACTGATATGCCAGCTTACCAATTGTTGTGGTTTTACCCACACCGTTTACTCCTACCACCATAAGCACATAAGGCTTTTTATTAGCAGGAATTTCAAAATCGGTAGCTTCTCCCGTATTAGTTTCAGATAATAATCCGGCAATCTCTTCCCTTAATATCTGGTTAAGCTCATCTGTACCCAGATATTTATCTTTAGACACACGCTCTTCAATACGCTCTATTATTTTTAAGGTAGTATTTACACCAACGTCAGACGATACAAGTATTTCCTCAAGATTATCAAGTACCTCATCATCAACTTTAGATTTACCTGCAACAGCTTTTGACAGCTTAGAGAAGAAAGAAGTTTTTGTTTTCTCAAGCCCTTTATCTAAAGTCTCCTTCTTTTCAGAAGAAAATATTTTTTTAAAGAAGTTCATATGCTTTTAAGTCTCGTTTTTCCGATGGTAAATATAGAAAATAAAAAAGCTACTCCCGTTACTGAAAGTAGCTTTTCTATATATGTATTGGATTATTATTTCTTCTTTAGAAATTCATCCACAAGTTCTGGTGCCATAACAGCCTCAACAAATGTATAAGCTCCTGATTTTGGAGACTTTACCATTTTTATAGCTTTAGTAAGCCTTTTTGAAGATGTTTGTAACGTTGCTACGGTTTTCTTTGCCATGACGTATAATTATTTGATTTCTTTATGTACAGTTACTCTCTTAAGGACAGGGTTGAATTTTTTAATCTCTAGTCTGTCTGGAGTATTCTTTTTATTTTTAGTAGTAATATACCTAGAAGTTCCCGGTACACCTGAAGCCTTATGCTCAGTACACTCTAAAATTACCTGTATTCTGTTACCTTTCTTTGCCATCTTGCTATATATTTATTAGGTAAGGATATTATTTAATAAATCCATTAGCTTTAGCGTCTTTAAGAACTGCAGCTAAACCTTTTTTATTAATCGTCTTGATAGTAGAAGCAGCCACCCTAAGAGTAATCCATCTGTCCTCTTCAGGAAGATAAAAACGCTTCTTCACTAAGTTTACACTAAACTTTCTTTTAGTCTTGTTCATCGCGTGGGAAACGTTATTTCCTACCATCGCTTTTTTACCAGTAAGGGCACAAACTCTTGACATTATTTATCGCTTTTATATCGTTATTCAAAATCAGGGTGCAAAGTAACAAAAAATAAAACTATTACACAAACATAATCAATCAGTTTTTTAAAATTTCCTGATAAATAATTTCTAAAGCTTTGTTTGCCGCACGTTCTATGACCTTTTCACGCGGTTGACCAAAGTCAAACTTCTCACTATAAACTCCTTTTGGAGTAGCTATACCTATAAAAACAGTACCTACTTCGGCATCAGAGTCACCTTTTGTTGGCCCAGCATTTCCGGTAGTGGCAACAGCATAATCAGTACCGAAAATTTTCTTTGCCTGCGATGCCATAGCTTCGGCTACCTTAGCACTAACTACACTAAATATATCTATGAGTTGCTGGTCTATCTTCAGCATATTCACTTTGGCTTCGGTTGCATAAGCCACCGCACTACCCTTAAAATAAGCCGAAGACCCCGGTTGTGTCGTTAGCATTTGTGCTATTCTTCCGCCGGTACAGCTTTCAGCTGCCGATATGGTAAACTTCTTTTCGGTTAAAAGTTTAGCTAAAACCACCTCAAGGGTCTCATCTTCATCATAACCAACAATAATATCGTCTATAATTGCTTTCAGCTTTTCGGCTTCTTCTAAAATACTTTTGCGTAAAAAATCTTCGTCTATACCCCTTGCGGTTAGGCGCAACCTTACCCTGCCCGGACTTGGCAGATAAGCCAACTTAATAAACTCCGGAAGATTGTCTTCCCACTCCTCTATACGCTCAGCAATAAGACTTTCACCCTGCCCGTATGTAAGTATGGTTTTATGAACTATAAAAGGACGTTTGAATTTTGAAATAAGCCTCAGGATAACCTCATTATCCATTAGGTATTTCATTTCATAAGGCACTCCCGGAAGCGATACAAAAACCGTATTTTGGTTCTCCATCCATATACCCGGTGCAGTACCCACCCTGTTAAACAGCACCGTACCTCTTGATGGCACCAACGCCTGATCTTTATTCATTTGTGAAGCCGGGCGTTTCATTACCTTTTCAATAAGTTCTGTTACGTGTTCCAGTACAGCTTCATCAACCACCAGCTCGTCATTAAAATACTCGCAAAGTGTTTTTTTGGTAATATCATCTTTTGTAGGCCCAAGCCCCCCTGTCATAATAACAAGGTCTACGCGATTTTGGAGTGAAGTAAGCGTTTCCAGTATATGCTCGCGGTCATCACTTATGGAAAGCATCTCTATTACTCCTATTCCAATCTTATCTAACGATTTAGCTATAAAGGCTGAGTTAGTATCTACTATCTGTCCTATTAAAATCTCATCACCTACGGTAACAACTGCTGCTTTCATACTTTATTAAAGGCTGTAATCTTTTTTTATCTCTTTAAGCGCGTGTTCTATTTTATCTTTGAGGCTTTTGTAAACCTCTTTAATTTCTTTTTTCTTTCCTTCGCTTCGGCTCCATGTTTCTATAGAGAGTACGTCTTCATAAGCCAGATCCATACCCAGCATATCCAGCGTTGGCTTTATTTTATGTGCTGCATGGTATACCATTTCATAATCCTTTTCTTTAAGCCCGCGTCTTATGTTTTTCACCTCTGGCGGAACCTCTTCCGTAAAAAGTACCATTATTTGTTTTGCAAATTCCACATCGTTATCAGAAATTGCATAAACTTTAGATAAATTATAGTGTAATGCCATTATTTTACCTGTATCCTGAATATTTTTTTTCCTTCAATCGAACCTTCCAGCACATCGTCCGGATTTACTTTACCTACTCCTTCGGGCGTACCTGTAAATATAATATCTCCTTTTTTAAGCGTAAAGTACTGAGAAACATAAGCAATAAGTCCATCTATTTTCCATAGCATGTTTTGCGTATTGCCCTTTTGCACTACTTCTCCGTTTTTAACAAGCTCAAAGTTAATATCATCTACCGAGGCAAACTCCGACTTATTAATAAACTCTTCCCCTATTACTGCCGAACCGTCAAACCCTTTTGCTTTTTCCCAAGGTAATCCTTTTTCCTTTAGTTTGGACTGCAAATCGCGGGCGGTAAAATCTATACCAAGCCCTATCTCGCTGTAATACTTGTGGGCAAATTTAGCATCTATATACTTACCTACCTTATTAATTTTTACAAGTATTTCCACCTCATAATGCACATCGTTGCTAAACTCAGGGATAACAAAAGGAAACTTTCTGAGAACAGGCGCTGTGTCCGGCTTTAAAAAAATAACCGGCTCTTCCGGCCTTTCGTTTGCAAGCTCCTCTATATGGCGGGCATAATTCCTGCCAATGCAGATTATTTTCATTCTTGTAACGTTATATAAACGGGGATTATTTTATACTAATTTATTGTTTAATTTTCTCAATTTAATAGCCGTAAGCACTTTTTTTGTGTACAAAGGAAAATCGGCATTTTGTATCCACCCGAAATAACCCGGCTCTTTTTCCAGTATTTCTTCCACTTTTGCACCCTTGTGCTTGCCAAAGGTAAATATCTCATTACCGTCATCATCAAGCGCTATAAAACCGGCAAAATCGACCGCTTTTTTACGTGTGGTAAATTCCGAAAGTAATTTCATATCATTCTCTAAATCGTCATACCTGTCCAATTGCGATTTAAGTATCTCGTATGTTGCATTCACATCGGCTTCGGCACTGTGGGCATTTTCAAGTATTTGTCCGCAGTAAAATTTAAAAGCCGCACTAAGGGTACGTTCCTCTTTTTTATGGAAAATGGTTTGCACATCTACCGTTACCCTGTTTTTCATATCAAAGTCAACATCAGCCCTTAATAATTCTTCTGCCAGTAACGGAATATCAAATCGGTCTGAATTGTATCCTGCTAAATCAGAATCCTTAATCATATTATATACCTGATGAGAAAGTTCCTTAAACGTAGGTTCGTTTGCCACCTTAGCATCATCTATACCATGAAAAGCAGTAGACTGTGGCGGGATAGGTCTTTCAGGGTTTACCAGCCATGTTTTACTTTCCTTGTTTCCGTTTGGGAATACCTTTAATATAGATATTTCAACTATTCTGTCTTTGGTTATATCTGTTCCTGTTGTTTCCAGATCAAAAAAACAGATAGGCCTGTTCAGTTTTAGTTCCATTTCTTTTATTTATTGTTGTGTTTTTTCGTCGCATTCCCACCTAAAGTCGGAAGTTTCATATCGTTTCTTTCTGTAATCAAAATGCCACCATTCATTATCATAGGGAGTAAATCCCGCTTCCTTCATAATATCGCGCAGCTGTTTGCGGTTATTTTGGGCTTTCGCCGATATCTTATCGGAAATATAATGAGAAAGACTCGAAAAATCATCAAACTCATTCCCCATATCCAGTAAATTCCCCTCATTATCTGCCAGAGACAAATCTACGGCAGCCCCCCTGTTATGGTTTGAACCTTTACCCGGAGGCGCTACATATTTTGGATTGTTTACTATTTCAAACATTTTTTGCTGATACCCATAAGGACGATAGCAGTCAAAAATAACCAATTTAAGATTTTTTTGGTTAGCCAGTGTGTTAGCTTTTTCTAAAGCCTGAGCAACTTCCGGCCTAAGGAAACATTTGGCACAGGGATAAATTTTCTGCCTCATAAAGTTAGCCGTATCAGCATAAGCCATTTTATTGACCATGCCTTTAGCATCCATATTTATTTCCTGCCAGTCGCTACTGTCTTTCATAACTAATTCCTGATGAAAATCATTTGTACGCTTTTGATCTGTAACCGTACTTGTACCAAGCACCAACAGTACCAAAACACCTAATATAGTCAAAATAGTTTTCACCGGTTTTTTGTTTTATATCACAAAGATAGGGAATTGAATTAATGACCAAAGACAAATAAAAAAGGGAGACAGAAAAAAACTGTCTCCCTTAGCACCGCATTGTTTAATCTTCCCGACTTCCGTCGTCTGCCATTCTTACCATTTTCGGGGTAAACTTAGCCACAACATCCACCAGGTCTTTTTGAGAAGCCATCACTGTATTGATGTCTTTATAAGCCATTGGCGCTTCATCTTTTCCAGCCCCGATAAGGGTCACACCATGATCTTTAAGCACCTGCCTCATATCATCTCTTGTAATATTCTTAATGGCCTGTGTTCGGCTCATTAACCTTCCGGCACCGTGTGAGGCCGAATTAATCGCGTTTTCCTCACCTTTACCTCTAACAAGGAATCCGGGCGCGGTCATACTCCCCGGTATAATACCCATAACACCTTTCCCTGCAGGAGTTGCTCCTTTACGGTGTACAATTACCTCTTCACCGTTTAAAATTTCCTTCCAGGCAAAATTATGATGATTCTCTACCTTAGCCAGTACTTTACCTCCCACAGCCCTCGTCATTTTATCGTGTATAACCTGATGACACGCCGATGCATAATCTCCGGCAAGGTTCATGGCTATCCAGTATTCCATACCTTCCTGCGAGTTCATATCAAGATAAGCTAAGTTCTCTGCCTCTCTTGACAGTTTACAGATACTTTTTGCCAGCTTAGTATAGTGACCCGCAACAATACCTCCCAATCCTCGCGAACCCGAATGGGTTAACAGGGCAAGATATCTACCCTTATCAATATTAAGCATCTCATCCCTATGTTCAAATTCTATAATACCGAATTCCACAAAGTGGTTACCTCCACCCGATGTACCTAATTGCGACCATGCTTTATCCTTTAAGTTTTTTAATAACGGATTTATATTGAACTCATCACGGTCAAGCACATCGTGGTTTGCTTTTTCCTTACCCTTAAATCCCTGTCCGGCACCAAATTTAGACTGGGCAATTAACTCCCTTTTAAATTTTGCCTGATTCTCCATAAAGAAACTTTCAGGAATATCATATATAGACAAAGCCATTCTACACCCGATATCTACACCTACTCCATAAGGAATAATGGCGTTTTTTGCAGCCAGCACACCACCAATCGGCAATCCGTAACCCTGATGCGCATCGGGCATTAATGAACCTGCTACCGTTACCGGAAGCTTCATAGCCACCTTCATCTGGTTTTTTGCGCCTTCTTCAATATTCTGCTCTCCGTATATGGTATATCCGTTAGCGTTTTCAACCAGCGGAATCACTTCATTTTTCGGCTTGTTAGCTTCATCAATTATAGCCTGAGCCAGGTTCCCTAACGCTTCATCTTCAAGAAAACTTTCGGGAGCATCATTCAGGTTTTTCAGTAAAACCAATACTTCTTCTTTATCCTGCGAAGCATATTTTCTGTTCACCAGATCAAGTGTCATCCCTAAAACTGCATTTTCTTTAAAACCTATGTTTAACAAATCGGTTCCGGTAATTAATCGTTCCATAATTTTATTATGTATGCAAATACATGCGTTTAAACTAAAATTTATTTTTTTTATAAAAAGAGGCAATAAGCGTAAAGTGACTGAATTTTTGGAGAAACGAAGTAACACTTAACAACGGCACTCTTTTGTTACCGGGGCTAAATCGTGAAGTGATTGGCAGGGTTTGGCCCCGCCTTAATCAGTTGGACGAAGTAACACTTCACTACGGCACCCGACAGATTTTAAAAGAACAAAGAAGCAAAAAGCGGTAAGAGAACAGGGCATGTCTAGCCGGAGTCGAACCGGATAACCTTGCCATATAAAAATGACTACGCTATTCCTCCCCAAAGTTGTGACGAAGTATCCCTTACCTACGGCATCCTTTTTTCTTAAAACAGGGTTACAAACGAAAAGAGACTATTTTTCTTGCTCTACCGGACTGAGCTACATTTTACAATGACAGGATTCGAACCTGTGACACAGAACTGGACGAAGTAACTCTTATCAACGACACCTGTTATATTATCAATATTTTATGAACTTTTATTAAGCTCCCGCAGCATCCCCGGCTGCGGGAGCGGTCTACAATTTGATTTGGCTTATCTTTTCCATAGCAATCGCCGTATCATCTACAGCATTAAGAACATCAAAGATCTTGTCAGACCAGCCTGCAATCAAATACACATCATTTCTTTTTATATCCAGAGGCATACTACCATGCCCTGCAAGGTCAAATATATACAGCTTAGCTTTTGGTGCCAGTTGCTTGTACATTTTCCATGAATTTTCAAACGAATTAAATCCATCATTACTATACATCTGTACATCGGTAAACAGCATCACCTTATCTACAACCTGTTTTCTTTTTATAAGGTCGTCTATAACCAGATAACCGTATGTAGAATAACCTACCTCACCAGCTCTCCTGTAATACTCCTGTACATTTGCCAGTACATTTCTACGTGGCATGTTTATTATTTTCCATTTGTCGCCAAACATACCACTAACCACGTTTTTACATTGCGATTGTAGCAACATACCCAGCATAAGCCCCACATCATAAAGCATTACACTACTTCTTGCTGAAACAGGTTGCTGCATGGAACCCGAAACATCGCAGGCAATAACTACCGAAGTATCTGCATCAAAACCCTTTACATTACGTGCGCTGTGCATCACAGCATCTTCAAGAGCTTCCAGTACTACAGAGGCATATTTAGAGTCATGCTTTTTAACCTCCCTGTATGCTGCAAGAAACCTGAAAGGCAATTGTTTTGAATTTGCCACAGCCTGTTCGTTTGCTATATAATCACAAACCATATATAAATGATTTGCCGAAACATTAGCATCAAGTATATTCCTCAGGTTACGCATAATTGCCATATAACCTACTTTTTTACTTTCTATAAGCTCTTCCCATTTTTGGGCTATCGCTAACTGCTTAACATGTTCGTTTTCAAATTTGGCTTTACCCAGTTCAGAAAGCTCTGTTTCCCATGTATAAGGCGTAGCCAGAGTATCGGCAGCAATTTTATTGAATACTGCCTGCTGGCTCTCATCTTTTGCTTTTGGGTGCACCAGGAAAAGGGCATCTTTTAGTTTTACCTCTGTTTTCCTGCTGTACTTCGCAAACTGATACTCATCAAACCTGTTAAATGATGCTGCAAGTCCTTTTTGTACCTGCTTAGAAAGCCTGTTCAGTTTTTTTACACCATTACGCTGGTTTGCTATTTGATAGTAAGCCAAAAGCTCGGCTATCTCATCTGCACGCTGCACTACACCGTTTATAGTCTGACTCACTATTGATGTGCCCGATGCCTGTTTTGCAAGCTCTACCGAAAGCACCAGTGGTATACTCCTTAAATACATTTGTGTTCTCACATAAACGGCTAACTTTGCAACAAACTCAGCATCACATTGGGTTATCAGGTTTTTAATCCTTTTAAGTCTGTCATCACCCGATTCGTAAAATGTATTACTCAGCCCGGTTGTAACCACCGCTGTATACAGTTCTATTTCGGGAGTAACTTTATAAGCTTTTGCCCCTTGGTAATTCACAGTTGTGTTTTTGGTTTTGGCTAAAAAATTGAATTTCATAATACAAATCTTTATGGTTAAACTTAAAATTGGTAAGGTGTGGTTTTAATGTCTCATCCTGACATTGCAAAGATGGCTACCTATATACGCAATGAATATGCGCAGTAAAATATTTTTTGAAAAATTTTATATAAAAAACTGATTTTAAACAAATTAAAACTTTAAATAATTTTTAAAAATTATCAAAAAATAAAATGTACGCAATTACACTGCGCAGTAAAATGAATTTTACCTACATTTGAAGTATCAATTTTTGCCAAAACCGACAAAACCATCAATATGGCTACAAATAAGCTTGCCCTTTTGCGATACAAAACCATTGACCAATGCCTTAAAAACAGGTTTAGGAAATGGACACTGGAAGATCTTATTGAAAAAGTATCAGATGCTTTGTACGAATATGAAGGCATCACCACAGGAGTAAGCAAACGTACGATTCAGTCAGACATACAAACCATGCGTAGTGACAAGCTGGGTTATAATGCCCCCATAATAGTTACCGATAAACGCTTTTACACGTATGAGGATGCTGATTACAGCATTACCAATTCCCCTATCAATACTGCCGATATGGACAAAATGAAGGAGATTGTAAGTGTACTCAAACAGCTTAACGGGTTTAACTATTTTGACGAGATGAGTGACCTGATTGCAAAACTGGAGAACAACGTAAACAAATCGGCCGACAGTAATAAGAACTTTATACAGTTTGAAGACAACAAGGAACTGAAAGGCAGGGAACACATAACCCCTTTGTATCAGGCTATATTTAATAAAACGCCATTGTTTTTAGAATACAAATCGTTTAAAGCATTAAAGCCAAGCAAGGAAATATATTACCCATACCTTTTAAAGGAATACAGGAACAGATGGTTTTTGGTTTGCAGGCCAAAATCTAACCCAAACCTGCTAACCCTGGCGCTCGACAGGATTATTGAGTTTCACCCGTTACCTAAAGAACTATATGTAGAATATGAAGGGGTTAACTTTGACCGTTATTTTGACGATTTGCTAGGTGTAACCAAATCACACAAGGACAGACCCAACAAAATAATATTACACGTAAACAAGTACAACGCACCTTATGTTATTACCAAGCCCATACATGCTTCCCAACAACTTTTAAGCGAAAACGAAACCGGTATAACTATACGTATAGATGTAGTGCATAATTTTGAACTGGAAAGAGAAATATTAGGATTTGGAGAAACTATAGAAGTACTATCTCCAAAAAAACTCAGGGATATAATTGCACGCCGTTTACATAAGGCTTCAGATAAATACAGGGACGACCAGTAAGCCTGTTTTCTACTATTTATAGTATTGTCAACACTATTGTCAACACGATATTTATCACCATAAACAGCTGTAAAATAATTTTGTATGGCTTTGCCAGATAAAATGACAGGCATAACACTTTAATGTACAATTTTTATCATTGATTCTATTGTAACTTTACACTACTTAATAATCATCATCAATCATCATCTAAAAACCAACAATTATGAAAAAAGTGTTCGTTTTTAAAACCTCTGTCCGTACCAGTAAACAAATACGTTTTGCCAGCAGTATACTTGCTGCTATCGATTCGGTTTTAAGGGTCGATTTTGACCCCGAAGACTGCGACCGCATTGTACGAATTGAAAGCAATAAGGAAATAGCAACAAAGGTTATCAACCTCTTTAAGGCAAACGGATTAAACTGCGAGGAATTAGTTTAAACATTCAACAATCAATCAAAAAACAAACAGTATGATTACCAAACCCGAAACAAACGAGTATCCGCCAAGATTAGAAATGTATATAGGTCTAACTAAAGAAAACGGGCTTATACAGCTTATGAGACAGGATCGTAAACAGACGTACAACTTTTTTAAAAACATTAGCCCCGATATAGCAAACTATCGCTATGCCGAAGGGAAATGGACCATTAAGCAGGTATTAATGCATATAAATTATGTAGAACGAATAATGCAGTACCGCGCCCTGGCAGCCTCCAGAGGAGACAACCAAACCCCATTTGGATTCACCAACCATGAAGCATATATTAAAAATGCTGAAGTGGAACGCCATGATATTGACGAGCTACTGGAAGAGTTTAATGTAATTCGCAATTACAGTATAGAGTTCTTTTCAGGACTTACCGAAAAGCAGTTACAACTATGCTTAGGAAGCGGAGAGGATGCCGTTTCTGCAAGAGCAGTAGGTTATGCCCTTATAGGACATGCACGCCACCATATGAATATTATTAATGAACGCTATCTTAACACTATAGCAGAATACAACGCCATCTAATAAAAATGCTATTGAAGCAAATAAAGTAATATCACATAGCCATAACAGAGTTTTTTTTGCAAGAGAATAAACTGAGATAATAAACGAACTTTAATTATGAGAAAAGTAATTTTAGACCTTGCCGTTACGCTTGATGGTTTCATTGAAGGGCTAAACGGAGAGATTGACTGGTGCATTATGGATACCGATATTGGAGCAGGAGAGAAAAGTTTTTTGGAAACCTTTCCTGAAGAAATAGATACTGTTTTTTACGGAAGAAAAAGCTATGAACTATATGGTAACTACCAACCAGAAAAAGAAAGTGGTTTTAAAGACTTTTATGATAAGATAAACCGAATGAAAAAATATATTTTTTCATCAACCCTTAAGAATGCCGGGGAGCATACAGTAATAAGAGATAATATTATCAAGGAAGTAAATCAAATAAAAAACCAGAAAGGAAAAGACATCTGGCTATTTGGAGGTGCCTCACTAATTACAGACTTTATCAATAATAACCTTATTGATGAATACCGACTTGCGGTCCACCCTGTTATATTGGGCGATGGCAAACCATTATTTCAAAGTATCAAACAACGATTAAACCTTGAACTCATTGAAGCAAAACCTTCTAAATCAGGAGTTACAAGTTTATATTACAAACCTGTTTCGGTTAAATAAAAAAAGCGGCTTAAAGCCGCTTTTTTTATTTATAATATACAGTTTATATATCTCTGTTTGGATCAAATGCTTCAAGGTATTCAGCAACACGCTTAACGAATGAACCTCCCAGCGCTCCGTCTACCACACGGTGGTCATAACTGTGAGAAAGGAACATCTTCTGACGGATACCTATAAAGTCACCCTCCGGAGTTTCGATAACTGCAGGTACTTTCCTTATTGCTCCAAGAGCAAGGATACCTACCTGAGGCTGGTTAATGATTGGTGTACCAAACACGCTACCAAATGTACCTACGTTAGTTACTGTATAAGTACCTCCCTGAGTATCATCCGGCTTAAGTTTACCAGCCTTTGCACGGTTACCTAAATCGTTAACCGCTTTTGCCATACCTACAAGGTTAAGCTGATCTGCATTTTTAATTACCGGAACGATAAGGTTACCGTTTGGTAATGCAGCTGCCATACCAAGGTTTATATTTTTCTTCTTGATGATGTATTCACCGTCAACAGATATGTTCATTAGAGGGAAATCTTTAAGTGCTTTTGCCACAGCCTCCATAAATATAGGAGTAAATGTAAGCTTCTCACCTTCTCTCTTCTCAAATGCACCTTTTACCTTATCTCTCCATTTTACAATGTTGGTTACGTCTACTTCGATGAACGACTGTACGTGTGCCGAAGTTTGTACCGACTGTACCATGTAACCTGAGATAAGTTTTCTCATCCTGTCCATCTCAACAATCTCATCCTGACCATTTACAGATACAGGAGCAGCTTTAGCAGCCTGCGCCGGTTGTGCTGCAGGAGCAGCCTTAGCAACAGGAGCAGCAGTTTGAGCCGGTTGTGCAGCTGGTTGAGAACCTCTGTTCTTAATATAATCTAATATATCGTTTTTAGTTACCCTTCCGTCTTTACCTGTGCCGTTAATGGCTTCAAGTTCAGCTAGGGATATACCTTCTTCTTTTGCAATGTTTTTTACTAACGGAGAGAAAAACTTGTCAGACTCAGAGAAGTCTACCTGAGCAGTAGCAGCAGTTTCCTGAGCCACCTCAACCGTTTTGGCTACAGCCTCTGCAGCAGCAGGAGCAGCTTCGGTTGCTTTTGGAGCTTCGGTTGCAGCACCGCCTTCAGTTTCGATATAAGCGATAGTTTGCCCCACCTGAACCACATCATCCACCTGGAATAAAATCTCGGTAAGTACTCCCGAAACTTCCGACGGAACTTCTGAGTCCACTTTATCTGTGGCAATTTCTAAAACCGCTTCATCAGCTTCAATGCGGTCTCCCACATTTTTTAACCAATTTGTAATCGTTGCCTCAGCAACACTTTCACCCATTTTGGGTAATGTTAATTCAAATTTTGCCATATCGTTAACCTAAAGGTAAAATTAATCTTTCCGCTTGCGAAATTACTAAAAAAAATCAGTTTTTGCCCGTTTCACAACAGGTTTGTGAGCACTTTTACAATTATTTAAGCTTTAATTGTAATTACTTGCCCCCTGTCGTTACTATCGTTACTACCAATAATAAAACGGCTGCCTTCCGGCCTGATCTTAAAGGTAAGTCCTGATTGGCTGAATTTTTCCATAAATTTAATTATCTCAAAAAAATCAACCGAATTATTATCAAAAATCACCTCAACCTGTCCGTATCCGGAAAACGATTGCGAATTTAATAATTTTTCATCAGGTTTAGCATAACGCGTTACTTTTTTTTCAAGACTGTCTTCCAGAGCAATACGTAAATTCTCATCACCCGAGAAAAGCACATACTCTTCCGGAACAACTACCTCTCCTTTTCTACTGCGCTTTACTACAGCAAAAAACAAAGTCCCCGTACGCATAAACAAATCAAAAACCGTAGAAGTTCTAAAGTGTTTTTTATAAAAAAACTGCATCGCTTCCCTAAAGCGCTTCATATAAGTACCATCTTTAACCGTACTCTCTCCTTTATAATGTATAACCGTAGTTTCGTGAAAGTAGTAGTTAACCTTACCCATTTGCTGTATAGTATACGACAAATCGATATCATCACTATACATAAAGCACCCCTCATCAAAACCGCCTGCCTGTAAATACAGTTCGCGCTTCATAACCATAAAGGCGCCAACCAGTATATCTACCTCGCCAGTTTCATTTTGAGTAATGTGCTGGGCATAGTATTTATTGAATACTGATGATTTAGGGAAAAACTTATACATTCCGGCTATTTTGGTAAAAGCCACCCAAGGCGTAGGCACTCCCCTTTTGCTTTCGGGTAAAAAGTTACCGCGACCGTCTACCAGTTTAACTCCGGTAATCCCAATATCAGGTTTACCTCCAGCAAAATGTAGCACTTTTGTAAAAGTATCTTCCGCCACTACCGTATCGGGGTTCAGTATACATATGTACTCACCCTTAGCCGCAGCCACACCTATATTATTACCTTTTGGAAAACCTGAATTCTCCTTGCTTTCAATAAGGGTAATATCAGGAAAGCGCCTTTTCATCATTACACAGCTATCATCTGGAGAATTATTATCTACCACAATTATCTCTCCGTCAATATCTTTAAGAGCCTTTTGCACACTTAGCACGCACTGCTCCAAAAAATAGCGGACATTGTAATTAAGAATAATAACCGATAGCTGCATAGCGCAAATATAATTATTATGTTGAATTGGTTATTTACCTAATGCACCAAAATAAAAAAGCGTCCTTCATCAGGACGCTTTTCAAACCAACTAACTCAAATCATTATGAAATACTAATCACTTTTTTCTCTTTTGGAAGTGCTTCCTCTTTTTTCGGAAGCATTATTTTTAAGATACCGTCTTCATACTGAGCTTGAATACCTTCCTGATTTACTGTTTCAGGCAAAGTGAACGATCTTTTGAAAGAAGAATAACTAAACTCCTTACGGGTAAACTTACCTTCTTCTCCTTCTGTCTTCTCCGTTTTCACTTCGTTAGAAATAGTAAGGATATCATTATCTAACTCAATATTAAATTCTTCTTTTTTAAATCCCGGAGCCATAAGCTCTACAAGGAAATTATTTTCTGTTTCTTTTATATTAACAGGCGCTGTTTTATTTACATACTGTGTACCGCCCATTAAATCTTTAAATAATTCGTCCATTACAAATGGAAAGCTGTTTGTGTTGTTACGTTTTACTAAGTTCATATCGTTTAATTTTTTAGTTTCAAATATTTGCTTAGTAATAGTCAAGTTCTGTTCCAATAGAAAAAACAATGTCATTTTGTCAGCTTAAATGACTTTTTGTCGGTTTTAGTTAAAAAAATATCATTTCACAACCTTAAATACATGACACAAAAAGACTATTTTTGCACAAAATCATACAGCAGTGAACTATCTTTCAGTTGAAAACATATCCAAATCATTTGGCGAACGCACACTTTTTGAGAACATCTCTTTCGGGATCAATAAAGACCAGAAAATTGCCTTTGTTGCCAAAAACGGAACCGGAAAAACAAGCATACTTAAAATAATTACCGGAGAAGACACTCCCGACACCGGACAGGTAGTGATACGCAAAGAAATCAAAATGGCTTTCCTTTCACAGGAACCTAATCTTGACCCTGAGCTTACTATTGAAGAAAGTATATTCGCATCAGACAACGACACACTGAAAGTAATTGAGCAGTACGAAAAAGCACTTGAAAACCCCGAAGACGAAGAGGCTTACCAAAAAGCATTTGAGCGTATGGACGCCAATAATGCCTGGGACTTTGAAACACAGTACAAACAGATTCTCTTTAAACTAAAGCTTGAAGACCTTAAACTGAAGGTTAAAAACCTTTCGGGAGGGCAAAAAAAGCGTTTGGCACTGGCTATCATCCTTATCAATAAGCCCGACCTTTTAATACTGGATGAACCTACCAACCACCTTGACCTTGAAATGATAGAATGGCTGGAAAATTATTTCGCCAAAGAGAACATGACGCTGTTTATGGTTACTCACGACCGCTTTTTCCTGGAACGTGTATGTAACGAAATAATAGAACTTGAAAACGGAAACCTATACCAATACAAAGGTAACTACTCGTACTACCTAAACAAAAAAGAGGAACGTGTAGCTGCCGAAAACGCAAGTATTGACAAAGCAAAAAACCTTTTTGTAAAAGAACTGGACTGGATGCGACGTCAGCCAAAAGCACGTACCACCAAGTCAAAATCCCGTCAGGATGACTTTTATGTAATTAAGGAAAAAGCACACAGCCGCCGCAAGGAGCACCAAGTTGAGCTCGAAATAAACATGGAGCGCATGGGAAGCAAAGTGGTTGAGTTACATAATGTATCTAAAAAATTTAAGGACAAAACCATACTGGATAACTTCAGTTACAACTTTAAGCGTGGCGAGCGTATAGGCATTATAGGTAAAAACGGAACCGGAAAATCTACCTTCCTTAATATACTTACTCAAAGCATGCAGCCCGATAACGGTAAGGTTGTTATTGGAGAAACCATAAAACTGGGCTACTATACCCAGTCGGGCATTAACCCGAAACCGGAACAAAAGGTTATTGACATTATTAAGGAGTTTGGCGAATACATTCCGCTTACAAAAGGCAGAACCATTTCGGCAGCACAACTGTTGGAACGTTTTTTATTCGACCGTAAAAAGCAGTACGATTTTGTAGAGAAACTTAGCGGTGGCGAGTTAAAGCGCCTTTACCTGTGTACCGTACTGATACAAAACCCAAACTTCCTTATACTGGATGAACCTACAAACGATCTTGACATTGTTACACTAAACGTACTGGAAGCTTTCTTATTGGACTATCCGGGGTGTTTACTTGTAGTATCGCACGACCGTTACTTTATGGATAAGATTGTAGACCACCTGTTTGTTTTCCGCGGTGAAGGCGTTATTGAAGACTTCCCTGGTAACTATAGTGACTTCCGTGCTTATGAAGACAGTGCCGAACCTGTTAAGGAAGAAACAAAACCTGCAGCCGATAAAAAAGCCTGGAAACAAAATCAGGTAAAAGCCGGACTTACTTTTAACGAACAGAAGGAATACCAAAAAATAGAAAAGGAAATTAAAGATCTGGAAAGAAAGAAGGAAGACATCGAACAGCTTTTCTCTGATGGTAAGGTAGCCGATGATGCAATTGCCGGAAAGGCCGATGAACTACAAGAGATACTGGATAAAATAGACGAAAAAACAGAGCGCTGGTTTGAGTTAAGCGCTAAAATGGAAGAATAACCCTAACACACTTTTGAGACTATGTCATACCTAACGTTTCTTTTAAAATCAAGCAATGCACACGGCATACATTCGCCTTTTGTATATGAGTTGGTAACCGAAGGATTTTATTCCGGAAAGAAAATATCAGGAAATGACAAAAACGGTCTCAGCAGTAAGGTACTCACCATTTTATTTAAAACCATTAACCACTGCAAGTCGTTTAAACTGGTGGTATATGGAGAAAACTCTAATGAGGTTACCGAAACCATTCGTGAAGTAGGCGAAAGAACCAAAACAAAACTATGGTTCTTTTCTCCTATGGCACCTGTACCCGGCGGGCTCGACCTTGGTTTTATTTGCGGAAGCAATACTCAAAGTATTATGAAAGCCTTTGAACAACTCCGCAAAGACGTAACCGACCAAAACCTGTTTGTACTACCTGATATCCATAAAACACCAGAAATGGAAAAGGCTTGGGAAACCATAAAAAAAGACCCGAATGTTACCATCACTATAGACACATACCATTTAGGCCTTATCTTTTTCCGTAAAGGACAGGCAAAACAAGATTTTATTATCCGACCTTACCGCTCCTTTTTCCTCGATGCCGTTTTAGGCATCCGTAACCTATGGGGATTACTCGCTTAATTGTGTCGCAAAGCATAAGCCAGTTGCGCTTTGGTCATTTTGCTCCTCCCTTCAATACCTACTTTTTTAGCTTCATCATATAGGCTTTGCTTTGTGCGGTCTTCATACTTTTTAGCTTTACCGCCCCTGTGTTCAGCACCTTCACTGTTAGCTATACGTGCCGATTTCTCTTTACTGTAACCTTTGTCTCTTAACGCCTCATACTGCTCTTCATTTTTTATTTGAGGTCTAGTATCTTTTCCTGTTGGCATAACATATATTTTTAATCGGTTTTACTACATAAAGTTAGCAAACCATTAAACAGCAACACGTTAAACCCCGGTTAAAACAAACCCAATAAAATTAAAAAAACCGGCATATAGCCGGCTTTTTTCCACAAACACAAATTTATATAAAACCTTATATTACTCTGTCGCTTCTTCTTTAGCTTCTTGGTTTTCCTCACTTTTAGCTGTCATACGCTCCCATTTAAATTTAGGAGCAAACTCTAACTTAAGAGCCGCAATTTTACGGTTATCTTCTGACGAAAGACCTTCTTTCTCTACTGTATTTTTTCTGGCATCAAGTGCCTCATACCAAGCTTTGATTTTATCAAAATCCTGTCTTGAGTAGCTATCTTTATTTTTATTAAAGGTATCTACAAAGTTTTGGTATACACTAAGAATGTTATCCTTGTTTACCCAGTTAAAGTTAAGATCGTCACCAACCATGTTGTCCGGACCGAAGTATGAAATTACCAGTGCATCAGCAGCTGTTTCATTAGCTTCCTTCTCCGTTTCAGTTTTTACGTTCTCATACTTAGTTTTCGTGTCGTTAATACGAGTTTCTGCATTTTGGCTTTCTTTAGCGTCGCTTAGTGCAGCTTCAGCCTCTGCAAGCCTGGCTTGGTATTCAGCCTCAATCTGAGCCCAGTTAGCCGACCTTTCGGTAGCATCAAGGTTTCCTATTGAGTCAACATACGACTCATAACGGTCAATATTCTTTTCTGCCATTTGCTCGGTATCAGTCTTACAAGACGTTGCACCCGCTGCTACTAACACTGCTCCTAATAATAAGTTTAATCTTTTCATAGTCATTTAATTATTTGATTTGTTACTTGTAATTATTTCGTTACTTGATAGATCAAAGGTAACATCACAATCATGACATTTCAAAGTTTTGGTTAAATTATTAAGAATAGTTTAATACACTTAAAGAATATATTAAGATTTTTAAGAAATACTTAACGAAGTAAAAATCAAAAATTGAAGATTATAAGCCATAAATCCCATTACCCCATACCGACTTGAGGACTTTAAACATTAAGAATGAAGAAAGATTACCTGCTTAAGTACATGGTTTCGGCAAGATCCCTGTGTGTTTTTACATCCCTGCCGTAAAAGTCAATTTTAGAAACATTGGTACCAAGGGCATTACAGTGTAAAAACATACGCTCCAGCACCATTTCCTTACCGTTAATATTTACGGTAACTACAGGTTTGCCTGATTGCATGGCAAGGGTAAGTATTTTTTCGGGATAAGCCGCAAGGGTAAACTCAAACTTGTTTTCCCCTACTTTATTAAAAGTAATCCCGTAAGCCATTTTACGCTGTAGTCCGGTAAGTTCTTCACGGGTACCGTCCTTTTTATAATCTATCTGGTACACATCAATAGGATCACTATCTTTTATGTTGGTATTGCTAATAATATTAGCATCATAAACATAGGTATTGTGATTTTTACTATGCTGAATATAAAAAAGACGTTTGTGGCTATCGGGAGGTTCAGGATAACCATCTTGTGCCAGGCATGCAGGCATGCTGATAATAAAAAGTATGAGTAGGAAATGATTTTTCATATACTGACTATCAACATTATAAATATAGTAAAAAAAATGTTCGACAGCAGTTTTATGTAAAGAAATTGTAAAGTCGCAGGCTGCGACACCCAAGTTATTTATTTTACTATTTTTACTAAACCATGAAAACACACCTTTTACTTATAGTCGCCATACTTATCGTTTCCTGTACTCAAAAAACAGAAAAGGAATACTATAGTCATGAGGTTTCAAAAAAAATTTCAAAAGAACTCGTACAACAGTTTTCACAAAAAGACTCCCCACTCCCCCCACCACCTATTTCTCATTCAGGGATATATATGAAAATTGAAGGTGACAGCATCTGTAAAACAGATATTTTAAACCTTCATTATGTATATAGCTCTTTACATTCAAACGCTGAAAAAGGAACTCTTGAAGATTTTATATACAACGCCATAAACCAAAAAACAATATTTGACTCCGGACTTTACTTTTACCCTAACGAATGCTTCACCCTTACCGATTCAATAACCCAATATTACAACAGATATTCTTTTGACTCTTTCCTAAACAGATATTGCAAAAAGCAACCGGATGACACCTATCATTTTAAAAATAATATGGAAAAAGAAATGCCTACCATTTCTTACTACCTGTATCTAAACGATTATGGCGTAAATCAGGATTGCGTTTCAGGTTATCATATTATCCATAAATCGGTCTTTTAGAAAACCGCCACAATAGCACACTACATAATAATCCAAATATTACCATTCTACATTCCAACAAAAATTCCTTACTTTTAAGCCTCAAAATAAAAGTATGGCACAACCAATTATCGATATAAAAAGCATAACCCGAAACTTTCCGCTGGGCAATGAGGTGGTAAAAGTTTTAAAAGGCATTGATCTAACCATAAACAAAGGCGAATATGTCGCATTAATGGGTCCGTCGGGATCTGGTAAATCAACCCTTATGAACCTGTTAGGCTGCCTGGACACCCCTACCGGGGGCACTTACATCCTGAACGGAAAGGACGTGAGTAAAATGAGCGATAACGAGTTGGCCGAAATACGTAACAAGGAAATAGGCTTCGTTTTCCAAACCTTTAACCTACTGCCTCGTACCACCGCGCTAGACAATGTAGCCCTGCCTATGGTATATGCCGGCTACAAAAAACCCGAGCGTAACGAGCGCGCCTCACAGGTACTAACACAGGTAGGACTGGAAGACCGCATGGACCACAAACCCAACCAGCTTTCGGGAGGACAGCGCCAAAGGGTTGCCGTAGCCCGCGCACTGGTTAACCACCCATCTATCATTCTTGCCGATGAGCCTACGGGTAATCTGGACAGTAAAACATCGGTAGAGATAATGAAACTTTTTAACGAAATACACGCAAACGGCAATACCGTTATACTGGTAACCCACGAGGAAGACATTGCTGCTTATGCTCACAGGGTTATCCGTCTTAGAGATGGTGTTATAGAAAGCGACAACATTAATCCTAATCCACACAGGTAGTATTTAAGTAGTATCCGGTTAACAGTTGGCAATATTCATCAAACACGCTGTCATTCTGAACGAAATGCAAATGGAGTGAAGAATCTAAATCAGTAAAAGAGATCCTTCCTTCGTCAGGATGACACCGCTCTATATTTTTAATCATTAAATTTTTAATCATTAAATTTTCAATCTTTCAATAGCATTACAAAATGAAAGTATATACTAAAACAGGAGATAAAGGTACCACTGCCCTTTTTGGCGGAACTCGTGTACCAAAACACCATATACGCATAGAGAGCTACGGAACGGTAGACGAACTTAACTCACATATTGGGCTTATCCGTGATCAGGATATGAACCCCCATTACAAAAAAGTACTGGAACATATTCAGGATCGCCTGTTTACTTTAGGTGCCATATTGGCAACAGATCCCGAAAAACTAATCCTGAAAAACGGAAAAGAAAGACTTAACATCCCTAAAATCTCTGAGGAGAATATTCAATATCTTGAAAATGAGATTGACGCTATGGATTCTGAATTACCCCCAATGACACATTTTGTGCTTCCGGGAGGTCATACAACTGTGTCATATTGTCACATAGCACGTTGTGTTTGCCGTCGTGCAGAGCGTTTATCGGTACATTTACATGAGCTTGAACCTACAGATGAGAGGGTTTTGACATACTTAAACCGACTTTCTGACTACCTTTTTGTGTTGGCACGAAAGTTGTCCCATGACCTTAAGGCTGACGAAGTGAAGTGGATACCTGAAAAGTATTAGTTGGCAAACCCTTACGGTTAGCAGTAAAATCGGGGGATCTAAGCAGTCTTAAACGGCCTGTAAACCCCGTATATAGGGCACCGGGAAAACGTTCTTAACTTTTTACAGAAAATAAACAAAATTTTACTTGACTATTTCAGTATAAAATTTATTTTTGCATAAAATTAAATCGTTTATAAGATGTATTGGACATTAGAACTAGCATCCTATTTGAGTGATGCCCCGTGGCCGGCTACAAAAGATGAGCTGATTGACTATGCCATCAGAACAGGAGCACCACTTGAGGTAGTAGAAAACCTACAATCTATTGAGGATGAAGGAGAAATCTACGAATCAATGGAAGAAATATGGCCTGACTATCCTACAGACGAAGACTATCTTTGGAACGAGGATGAATATTAGGAAAAATAAAATCAACTGAAAAGTCTCTTCAATGAGGCTTTTTTTTTGGTTAAATTTGTACCTAACAGAGAAAAACAAACAAAAGTAATTATATAATAATGAGTTTAATAAACAGCATTCTAAAAGCTTTTGTAGGTGACAAATCGCAAAAGGATATAAAGGCAATCCAGCCTTTAATCAATAAGGTTAAAACCTACGAAGAAGCTTTAGCGCAACTTTCTAACGATGAGCTTAGAGCTAAAACTATCTACTTTAAGGAGAAGATACGTGATGCCCGTGCTGATAAAGATGCTAAAATCGCGTCTTACCAGCAGGAAGTTGAACAAACAGAAGACATTGATGCAAGAGAAGATATTTATGCATCTATCGATGCTCTTGAAAAAGAAGCATATGAGATAAGTGAGAAAGTATTAATGGATATACTGCCGGAAGCATTTGCGGTAGTGAAGGAAACAGCCCGCCGATTTAAAGAGAACAGCTCTGTTACGGTTAAAGCTACTCCAAAAGATATTGAACTTTCAGCAACTAAACCATACATTACCATTGAGGGCGATAATGCCTTATGGGCTAACACATGGAATGCCGCAGGTAAGGAAATTACCTGGGACATGATTCACTACGATGTTCAGCTTATTGGTGGTATAGTACTTCACCAGGGTAAAATTGCCGAGATGCAAACGGGTGAAGGTAAAACTCTTGTGGCTACCCTTCCGCTTTACCTTAACGCCCTTACAGGAAACGGTGTTCACCTTGTAACGGTGAACGACTACCTTGCACGTAGGGATAGTACGTGGAAAGCTCCTTTATTTGAATTCCACGGTATGACGGTTGACTGTATTGATAACCACCAGCCTAACTCTGACGCCAGAAGAAAAGCTTATGCTGCAGATATTACTTATGGTACAAATAACGAGTTTGGTTTTGACTACCTAAGGGATAACATGGCTCACTCTCCTAGCGACCTTGTACAAAGAAAGCATAACTATGCGATTGTCGATGAGGTTGACTCGGTATTGATTGACGACGCCCGTACGCCGCTTATCATATCCGGTCCGGTTCCGCAGGGAGACCGTCATGAGTTTAACGAACTTAAGCCAAAGGTAGACAACCTTTACAACATGCAGAGAACACTTATTAACGGTGTACTTGCAGAGGCTAAAAAACTGATAAAAGAAGGTAATACTAAAGAAGGTGGTTTCCTTTTACTAAGAGCACACCGTGGTTTACCTAAAAATAAAGCACTTATCAAATTTTTGAGTGAAGAAGGTGTGAAGCAACTGCTTCAAAAAACCGAAAATCACTATATGCAGGACAACAACCGTGAAATGCATAAAATTGATGAGGCTCTTTACTTTGTAATCGAAGAGAAAAACAATCAGGTAGAACTTACTGATAACGGTATTCAGTTCCTTTCTCAGGATACCGACAATGACTTCTTTGTACTTCCGGACATCGGTACTGAGATTGCCAACATTGAAAAGAAAAAATTAAGCAAAGAAGAAGAGGCAGAAGAGAAAGAAGTATTATTTAAAGACTTCTCTATTAAGAGTGAGCGTATCCATACCCTTACTCAGCTTTTAAAAGCTTATACCCTGTTTGAAAAAGACGTTGAGTATGTAATCATGGACAACAAGATCATGATTGTAGACGAGCAAACTGGTCGTATTATGGATGGTAGACGTTATTCAGACGGTTTACACCAGGCTATTGAGGCTAAAGAGAACGTTAAAATCGAAGCTGCTACTCAAACCTTTGCTACCATTACTCTGCAAAACTACTTCAGGATGTATAACAAACTGGGTGGTATGACGGGTACAGCTGTTACAGAAGCAGGTGAGTTTTGGGAAATTTACAAATTGGATGTTGTTGAAATTCCAACTAACAGACCAATTGCACGTAAAGACAAACACGATCTTATATACCGCACAATGCGTGAGAAATTCAACGCTGTTATTGAAGATGTAACAGAACTTTCTCAGGCAGGAAGACCAGTGCTTATCGGTACAACATCGGTAGACATTTCAGAGTTATTAAGCCGTATGCTTAAAATGAGAAATGTACCACACAATGTACTGAATGCGAAACTTCACAAAAAAGAGGCAGAAATTGTTGCCGAAGCAGGTAAACCGGGTATTGTAACCATCGCTACAAACATGGCAGGTCGTGGTACCGATATTAAGCTTACTCCGGAAGTTAAGGCTGCAGGAGGTTTAGCAATTATTGGTACAGAACGTCACGATTCAAGACGTGTGGACAGACAGCTTCGTGGTCGTGCCGGTCGTCAGGGAGATCCTGGAAGTTCTCAGTTCTATGTATCTCTTGAAGATAACCTGATGCGTTTATTCGGTTCTGAAAGAGTTGCTAAGATAATGGACAGAATGGGACTTAAAGAGGGTGAGGTTATCCAGCACTCTATGATGACCAAGTCTATTGAACGTGCACAGAAAAAAGTGGAAGAAAACAACTTTGGTGTACGTAAGCGTCTTCTTGAATATGATGACGTAATGAACGCTCAGCGTGAGGTAGTTTACAAGCGTAGAAAACACGCATTATTTGGGGAGCGTCTTAAAGTGGATATCGCCAACATGATGT
Source organism: Flavobacterium beibuense F44-8 (assembly GCF_000769915.1). Classification (GTDB taxonomy): domain Bacteria; phylum Bacteroidota; class Bacteroidia; order Flavobacteriales; family Flavobacteriaceae; genus Flavobacterium; species Flavobacterium beibuense. Next base: position 69,331 of record NZ_JRLV01000006.1, on the reverse strand, counting down.
ATGATACTGCTGAGGTTATTGCCGAAAACAACAAAGCCACAAACGACTTTAAAAACTTTGAGTTTGAGCTTATCCGTAACTTTGCTATAAGTTCTCCTATTAGCGAAGCCGAATTTGGTAAACTAAACCCTATAGAAATTGCAGGTAAAGTTTACAAAGTTGTAAGCCAGGCCTATCATGATAAAACAGAGCGTACTGCTGCCGAAGCATTTATCGTAATCAAAAACGTTTACGAAAACAACCAGGGACAGTATGAGCGTATTGTAGTACCGTTTACCGATGGTGTGAAATCACTTAATGTGGTTACAAACCTTGAAAAAGCTTACCAAAGCGAAGGTAAATCACTTATCAGTGATTTTGAGAAGAACATCACCCTTGCTATTGTTGATGAAGCATGGAAGAAACACCTTCGCAAAATGGATGAGCTGAAACAATCGGTACAGCTTGCAGTACACGAACAAAAAGATCCGCTGCTTATCTATAAGTTTGAAGCATTCGAACTGTTTAAAAAGACAGTAGACAGCATCAATAAAGATGTAATCTCATTCCTGTTTAAAGGAGAGCTTCCGGCTCAAAACGCTCAGCAAATTCAGGATGCAGAACAACAGGTTCAGAGAAAAGAAGAGTACACTGAAAGCAAGGAAGAAGTTTTAAACACTGAGGAGATGGCCGAAAAAGCACGTCAGGTGTCACAACAAAGCCAAAGCCGCCCTCAGGTTACTGAAACCATTGTAAGGGATGCTCCAAAAATTAACCGTAATGACAACGTTACTATTAAACATGTTATGAGCGGTAAAACCGAAACCATGAAATTCAAAAAGGCAGAAAGCCTTATTTCAACCGGTGAATGGGTTGTAGTAAACGAGTAATTATATTAGCTCCATAAATAAAAATCCCGACTTATTAGTCGGGATTTTTTTATACCTGCTATTTAAAACAAACCTTTTATCTTTATCAAAAACCAAACAACCATGAAAAAACATCTTATCGCCTTTGTTTTATTATTCACAGCCATTTCAGGATTTTCTCAGGATGTAAAAGCACTAAAAACTACGGCTGAAGAAATGTATAAGCACAGTGTAAACAAAGATTTTGAAGCCGTAACCGAATTTATTTACCCTAAATTTTTTGAAATACTTCCAAAAGAACAAATGGTTGAAGGTATGAAGCAAATGCTTGAAGGTAATGATGATTTTAAAATGGAAATAACCAACACTGCTTTAGATATAGAAGTTGGAGACATCAAAACAATAAACAACGGATATTATACCACACTTAAACAAAACTACGCCCTTAAAATGATCTTTAAAGATGTAATACCTGAAGATAGTTCAGAAATGTTTATTGATATGTATAAAAAGATGTTGAATACCGAAGATGTTACCTTTAATGCAAAAGACAATTCATTAAATATTATCAAGCGAATAGATTATATAGCCATTGCTAACAATCTAACCAATAACAAATGGAGATTTATTGGCGCAGCACAACCTGAGGTTATGAACCAGATTCTGGATCCCGAAGTAATAAAAGAACTGGGATTATAAAACGCATAAAAAATTTAACACAAAAGCCCTTTAGTTAAAGGACTTTTGTGCTTTAAAAGAATAGGTAAATCCTTTGGTTTTCTGTATTTTTGGGAAACCCGCATTTATTACTCATATACCTTTAAACACCTATGGAATTATACTATTCTCTCTCTGTACTGATAGTATTAGCATCTTTTTTTGCCTATTTTAATGTACGTTTTCTTAAACTACCCTCCACTATTGGGATCATGGTTATTGCAATGGCCGTATCCATATTTCTGGTAGTGTTTGGCCATGTAGTTCCCGATACATTACACAGAATATCAACACTTATCTCCCAGTTTGATTTTACTGAACTCCTAATGGGTGCCATGCTTAACTTCATGCTTTTTGCGGGAGCTATTCATATTAACCTTAAAGACCTTAGGGAACAACGACTACCCATAATCATATTCTCTACCGTAAGTGTTGTAATCTCAACGTTTGCCGTCGGAACATTCTTGTATTACCTTACACCCTTTTTACATCTTGAAATACCTTATATGTACTGCCTGCTTTTTGGGGCACTTATATCTCCTACAGATCCTGTAGCAGTACTAAGTATACTAAAGGAAGTTAAAGTGCGTAAATCACTGGAAACAAAAATTGCCGGAGAATCCCTTTTTAACGATGGTATGGCAATTGTTGCCTTTGCCGTTATACTGAACATCGCTCAGGACAACGAATACACCCCTACCGTTTTTAATGTGGTTTGGTTATTTTTAAGAGAAGCGGGTGGTGGCTTTTTAATGGGAACACTATTGGGGGCCGTTGCTGCAACTGCCATCCGTAAAATTGACGATTATAAAGTAACCGTACTAATAACACTGGCTGTTGTTATGGGAGGCTATTTAATTGCTTCGGCTATGCATATATCAGGTCCGCTTACCATGGTGTTTGCCGGTTTGATTATAGGTAACTTCAAAAAGAAGTCGGCCATGTCGGCAGAAACAAAAGACTACCTAGAGAAGTTTTGGGAGCTTAACGACGAAATACTAAATGCCGTATTATTCCTTTTTATAGGTTTCAACCTACTTATGGTAAACAACATCAACAGTTATTGGTTACCGGGACTTACCTGTGTTGTGGTAGTATTACTGGCACGCTATGTATCTATATGGTTGCCTACCCTTATTGTACCCTTTAAAAAGAAATTCAACTCCAGCACCATAAAAATACTGGTATGGGGCGGACTGAGAGGTGGTGTATCCATAGCCCTTGCCTTATCAATAGATGATGTACCCTATAAAAATGATATAATCGCTATTACGTACTTTGTAGTGGTATTCTCCATTTTAGTACAGGGACTGTCTATCGCTAAGATTGCAGGAAAATTGCTATCCAAAAAATAATTAAACCAGGCTATCAGGAAGAATTTTTCCCGGGTTAAGTACATTATTCGGATCAAATATCTTTTTGATGCTTTTCATTAATTGAAGCTGGGGATCGTTAAAAGCAATATCCATATGATTTTTCTGTACATAACCAATACCATGCTCTCCCGAAAGTGTTCCCTTTAATGATACTGTTAGTTCAAAAATTTCACGTATCCCTTTAGGCACTTCGGTTTTCCAGTTCTCATCGGTCATATCGCCTTTTATGATATTTACGTGCAGGTTACCGTCTCCGGCATGACCGTAACAAACCGAATGGAAACCATACTTTTTACCTATTGTTTTTATCCCTTCTAAAAGTGTAGGAAGTTCGTATCTCGGCACCACTGTATCTTCCTCCTTATAAACCGAGTTCGACTTCACAGCTTCACCTACAGCCCTGCGAAGTTTCCAAAGTGCATTTTTCTGATCTTCGCTATCGGCAAATAAAATCTCGTCAATATCAAACTGTTCCAGTACTTGAGTTATCTTTTCAGCTTCGGCAAAAAGCACATCAGGATAATTACCATCTACCTCAATAAGTAAATGAGCTTCAACTTCATCTTTAATATCAAGGCTCACACCATCTACATATTTAAGGGTCCAGTCTATCGCATCACGTTCCATAAACTCCAACGCACTGGGCACTACCCCGGCCCTGAATATTTGTGCCACAGCTTCACAAGCCTGTCCCGCCTTAAAGAAAGGTACTAACATTAATATATTATGGGAATTGTCAGGCAGTAGTTTCATTACAATTTTGGTAATAATACCAAGTGTACCCTCGCTACCCACCATAAGTTGGGTTAAATTATATCCGGTAGAGTTTTTAAGTGTATTAGCACCTGTCCATATAATTTCGCCATTAGGAAGTACCACTTCAAGGTTAAGCACATAATCTTTAGTAACACCATATTTAACGGCGCGAGCACCTCCGGCATTTTCGGCTACGTTCCCCCCTATGGTACAACTCCCCTGACTACTTGGATCGGGCGGATAAAAAAGTCCTTTCTCCTTAGCTGCTTCCCTAAAAACCTGAGTAATTACAGCGGGCTCTACAATTGCCTGAAGGTTTTTTTCATCAATCTCAATCTTATTAAAGCGCTCCATTGAAAGGCCGATACCCGCATAAATACTAAGCGCACCACCACTAAGGCCTGTACGTCCGCCAATAGGCACTACAGGAACACCATACTCGTTTGCCAGTTTCATAATGGCAGCCACCTCTTGGGTACTGCCCGGCTTTAGTACAACCGAGGGTGGAAAAACATAATCCTCAGTTTCGTCATGTCCGTAATGGTTTCTGGTCTCTGTATCTAAAAAAAGAAATGACTGCCCAACTATGTTTTCAAGTGAGGCAATCATTTCTTGTGTTAGCGGCTTAGTCATCATAGTATTAATGTAAGTTTACATCAAAAGTACTACAAAAAACCAGCCTGAAAAATATAAAAGTACTAATAAAACATCTTCCTTTTCTTCCTGCATATCAAATGATCTAACGAATATTTACCGCTACCTGTAATGAGTAACAGTACGTAAACCATTAAGTATATGCTTCCCAGCTCCTGTCGTTCAAAACCATCAGAACCATGAATCATAAACACTGCCACTACCATAGTTATTATTAGCGGTAATACCGCCAGTCTGGTGGCCAAACCTAATATTAACAGTGCAGAACACACCACCTCTGCAAACACCACCAGCATAAGGGAAGCGGTTGCCCCTATACCAAAGGGATCGGCAAACTGTATAGGCTCGTCACTAAGCAGTAGCTCTATTTTTTTTAACCCGTGCGTAAGCATAAAAAGGGCTATTGTAATCCTGATTAAAAAAAGAACGAAATTGTATAATTTTTTATCTCTCGTAGTATCAAAAATCCACATAATGAAAAATTCCTTTAAATGTTAAGTGGGGAGTTACTTTATACATTGTGGGGGAAACTTTTTATTCGCTACAGGTATAGGTACCATAGCAGGTGTTTTTTTGGGGAGATACTTACTGCCGATAATTTCAAAAATCACCAGCCTTGCAGCCCTTAATACCTTAAGTACAAGGCCTGCTGTTAACTTTATTACAGACATATTGTTTTGAGTTTAGATGGATTTCATAAACTTAGTTAAAATACTACAAAAAAGAACAAAAAGCCGATAATAAAACAATATTACCGGCTCCTGTTAAAATTATAACTGATTTTATTTATTTCTTTTTTAGGTTCGGAAGGAAATAAGCAATAACACCTATTAGTGGCAAAAAGGCACAAATGTTATATACATATTCAATACTGGTTTTATCGGCAAGGTAACCCAGCAAGGCAGAACCCAGTCCGCCCATACCAAAGGCAAAACCATAGAAAAGTCCCGATACCATTCCCAGTTTTTTAGGAAGCAGTTCCTGTGCGTATACTAATATTGCCGGGAAAGCCGATGAGATTATTACACCTATTATCACTATAAGTATGGCTGTCCAAAACAAATTAGCAAATGGTAACATCAATGTAAACGGTGCGGCCCCCAGTACTGAAAACCATATTACATATTTACGCCCAAACTTATCTCCCAATGGTCCGCCAAGTAATGTACCCGCAGCTACCGAGATAAGGAACATAAACAGGTAAAACTGTGCATCCTGTACCGAAAGGTAAAACTTATCCATTAGGTAAAAGGTAAAGTAACTGGAAATACTCGCCACATAAAAATACTTGGAAAATATGAGTACCAGCAGTATAATTACCGAAACCACTACCTGAGTTTGCGTTAAATCAGGCAATTGTTCTACCTTCTTCTTACGGGCAGTAAGGTTCAAATGTTCCTGGTACCACCTCCCAATATGGCTTAATACCATAATAGCCAATATAGCCACAATAGCAAACCAAACAATGTAACGCTGTCCGTTTGGCACCACTACCCATGCTATTAATAACGGACCAATTGCCGTACCTGTATTACCTCCTATCTGGAAAATGGATTGTGCCAGTCCCCTTTTACCTCCCGATGCCAGATAAGCCACCCTCGATGCTTCAGGATGGAATATAGATGAACCAATACCTACCATAATTACCGAAAGTAGTATAACAGGGAAAGACCCTGCATAGGAAAGCGTAATGATACCCGAAAGGGTAAACAGCATACCTATAACCTTAGAGAACGGTTTAGGGTTTTTATCGGTAAAAAAACCTACAAAAGGCTGTAGTATAGACGCTGCTACCTGATAGGAAAAGGTAATAAGTCCTACCTGAGTAAAGTTAAGATTGTAATTTTCTTTAAGTATAGGATAAGATGCCGGAATAACCGATTGTAGTAAATCGTTTAACAAATGGGCAAAACTTATGGAAAAGAGTATCGAATAAACGGTTTTAGAAGCAATTTCTTTTTGCTTCTCTGTAAGAACATTATCCATAAAAAAAACAACGGACTAGAAAATTAGTAATTCAGTATTAACCAATACCAAAAGTCCAGTGTTATAAAAGAAACAGGGATTCCTACCCCTATCATCATACCGGCAAGTTTAGGCTTTAAACCATATGCCGATGCTAACACTGCCGCGGTTACCATGGGTCCCATGGAAGCCTCTATTAAAGAGACATTGGTTTCAAGGCCTTTACCCCCAAGTATTACCTTGTAAAGGGTAAATATTATAGCCGGCATCAAAATTAGTTTAAAAAACAATCCGATGTATAGTGAATTCCAATATTTGCTTTTTCTGTCAATTTTTAACTGCATCCCTACCGCAACCAATGCTACCGGTGCGGTAGTACGGCATATATTCATAATAACTTCCTGAATATCTTCCGTAAAATCAAATCCGCTAACATTCATTGCTGCACCTATTAGAAAGGCGACAAATGGCGGAAATGTAAATACCCGTTTTAAAATCACACTTGCTCCGCTGTCTTTCAAACTGGCAGAATGTGTGGTTGCAACCAGTATCCCCAGTGTAGCCATTACCACAAAGGTCCCTGCCTGATCCAGTACTATAGCCGTTTTAAGTCCCTGCTTACCAAAAAGTGCCTCCACCACAGGAAAACCGATAAATGCCGTATTACCCAGTCCTCCCGTAAGAATAAGACAGCCTATTAGTTTTTTGGACCAGCCCAGCCACTTACCTAATAAGGTAAAAAATATATAAGCAAGAATAAATCCTATCCACGAAGTACATAAGGGAAACAGCAGTTCACTACGCATTACTACCTTAGGTATAAAATAAAGTGATAGTGCCGGCAGTGAGATATAAATCACAAATTGATTTAAAGTTACATGTCCGTTTTTAGGGAATACTTTAATTTTTTGCAGTACCACCCCTAACATCAGGCATATAAAAATCAATATAACATTCCCCATTATAAACCTGTATTAGTTAAATGGCAAATGTTTATTTTTTGAGGAAGCATATTGCGGAAACACAATGCAAAAAGTAGTACTACCAAAAAGGAATATGTAAATCCTGACGACTGAAAAACAACAGGATCTCCAGAGAAACTTACAGCTATGTAAAAACTAATAATTAAAACAATCTGTAAGGTGATATCCGGAAAACCAAAACGTAATCCTGATACAAAAAACGGGGCGATTCCTTGTATTCCTTTCATTCTTATAGGTGGTAGTGTTTTTAGAATATGCTAAAAGCAAATATAAACTTTAATTTTTTTTCACCTAATTTTTAAATAAAAACATTCAATTATGTTTATTTCAAATAATGTCGTACATTTGTAACATATTTTATTACAGTATGATTTCAGGTAAGTTTGCCATAACATTACATATACTCACACTCCTTTCCAAATTTCCGGACGAATACCTTTCGTCAGAATTTTTGGCAGGGAGTATGAATATTAATCCTGTTTTGGTACGCAAGGAAATTGCTAACCTGAAAAAACATAATATGGTAGAAAGCCGTGAAGGAAAAAACGGTGGTACCCGTTTGGCAAAATCAGTTAAGGATATTACCCTTGACGATATTTTCAAAATGACTTTTCAAAAGGTAAGCCTTGGTTATGCAAAAAATGATCCTAATCCTGCCTGCCCTGTAGGAAAAAAAATAAACCAAAATCTGGATGCGTTATATGATGGTATAAACATTAAAATAAGCGCTCAGTTAAAAGACATCAGCCTTATGGAATTCACTGATAAGTTCTGATTTTTTTTATCCTAAACTGTAACAATTTTAATTACATATAAATTATGAAAATAGCAATTATCGGAGCCACCGGATTTTTAGGCTCTCATCTGGTAAAAGAGTTCACTTCAAGAAATCATGAAGTAACAGCCATTGTACGTAACCCAAAAGAAGATACTGCCGGTGTTACCTGGAAAAAAACAGACATTTTTGATACTGAAGCTCTTGCCGAAGCATTAAAAGGAAGCGATGCTGTTGTAAATGCTTACAACCCAGGATGGACTAACCCAAACATTTATGATGATTTTATTAAAGGATCGCAGTCTATACAGGAAGCCGTTAAGAAATCGGGTGTGAAAAGATTTATCACTATTGGTGGTGCAGGAAGCCTTTACATTGCTCCTAATCTACAACTTGTAGATACTCCTGAATTCCCTGAAGATTACAAAGCAGGCGCTACTGCTGCAAGAGACTACCTTAATATACTTAGAGACGAAAAAGAGCTTGACTGGGTTTTCTTTAGTCCTGCTATAGAGATGCACCAGGGTATTGATACAGGTCGTACAGGTAACTACCGCTTAGGACTGGAAAATCCTGTGTTTAATGATGATAAAAGAAGTATCCTTTCGGGAGAAGATGTTGCCGTTGTTATTGCCGATGAGGCCGAAAACCCAAAACACCACCAGCAACGTTTTACCGCAGCTTACTAATAACTTATCAGATCAGGATATTAAAAAGGAATGGACATGCATTCCTTTTTATGTTTAACCCAACAGCTATGGCTTTTTGTACAAAAAAACGTAATTTTACCCTACTAAGAAATTACAAGTGAATAACCCGAAAGCCCATAAAACTGCCCTGCACGAAAAAGAAGGTGTTAACCAGCCGGAAAGCATCAGTAAATCTTCCATTGAGCATATTACCAATCTTAGGAGAAAACAGCCTTCTGCCAAAGAACTGTCTGACGGTATACTTAACGGAGATAAAATTGCGCTTAGCCGTGCCATTACACTTATAGAAAGCACTAACCCCTCGCATCTTGAAAAAGCTAACGAGGTTATTGCTACCTGCCTTCCGCATGCAAATAAGTCGGTTAGAATAGGGATTACGGGAGTACCGGGTGTAGGGAAAAGTACATTTATTGAGGCTTTTGGTAAACACCTAACTTCACAGGGGCGAAAGGTTGCCGTACTCGCTGTAGACCCCAGCAGTTCGTTATCACACGGTAGTATACTGGGCGATAAAACCCGTATGGAAGAACTGGTAAAAGATGAAAACGCATATATACGTCCGTCAGCATCGGGTGATACACTGGGTGGTGTAGCCCGCAAAACCCGCGAAGCCATTATACTTTGTGAAGCATGTGGTTTTGATACTATTATAATAGAAACCGTAGGGGTTGGACAAAGTGAAACTGCCGTACACAGTATGGTTGATTTTTTCCTGCTGCTTAAAATTGCCGGAGCCGGAGACGAACTTCAGGGTATTAAACGCGGGATTATGGAAATGGCCGATTTAATTGTAATCAATAAAGCCGATGGTGATAACATTAAAAAGGCAAAACTTGCCAAAACCGAATTCAATAGAGCTTTACACCTGTTCCCTGCAAAAACTTCAGGATGGCAACCTAAGGTGAGTACCTGTAGCGCCGTTACACACGATGGCATAGATGATGTTTGGCAGATAATGAACGAATATTTCTCTCTTACTAAAGAGAACAAATACTTTGAAAGCAGACGCAGCGAGCAGAACAGCCACTGGCTTACCGAAACTATAAACGAACAGCTTAAAAACCGTTTTTACAACAGGCCTGATATTGCCGAACTGCTTAGCCAAAATAAAAAAGCGGTGCAAAACAATGAAATATCACCGTTTGCAGCCGCTCATATATTGTTAGAAAAATATTTTGGTAAATAAAGTTACCTATTCGTTTTCATAACGTTCCATTTCCCTGTCGTAAAAATTGTTAGCCATTTCAATAAGGCCTTCCATTTCACTGTTAAGTTCGTTTTCGTCAAGATCTTCCGGCTCTTCCAGGAACTCTACCTCATCATCTTTTAAATTGATAATAAATCGAGGATAGTCAAGGTGAATAATGTAAATATCTTCCGGATGATCGGTATTATCTCCCAATAAAAATTTAGGTAGTTCCATAGTATAATTTATAAAATATAAGTCTTACAATAAATCGTTTTTACGCTACTTCGGCTTTGCTAACAGCATTAGCAATAAGCCTTTTGGTAAGTACGTGAAAGCGAATATACAAAAATATTGCGGCAGCTGTTAATCCTGCCAGCAGTCCTATCCATATTCCGGTGGCTTTTAAAGGTGTATGTAACCCTAAATAATAAGACACCGGGAAACCAATAACCCAGTAGGCTACAAAGGTAATATAGGTAGGTATCTTTACATCCTGCAGTCCGCGGAGTGCTCCAAGTACCACAACCTGAATACCATCGGTAATCTGGAAAACGGCAGCCACCAGTAATAAGGTAGAGGCAATACTTATAACCTCGCTGTTTTCAAGCGCCAGTTCGGGGTTCTTCATATTAAGGAAGAACATTGGCAGGTAATCATGGAACAGTACAAAGAATAATGCAAACACTATTTCCAGTATAATAGCAAGCAGGAATATAGAACGCGCCACCAGTTGCAGCTTTTTATAATCCTGAAGTCCTTTTTGGTTCCCTACCCTAATCATAGCTGTAACGCTAAGTCCCATAGCAAACATAAATGTCATGGAAGCAAGGCTCAGGGCTATTTGATTTGCTGCCTGGCTGTTTGCCCCAATAGAGCCCGAAAGCCATACCGCACCCGTAAACAAGGCTACCTCAAACAACATTTGCATTGACGACGGTACACCAAGCGAAGTAATCTTTTTTAGTATAGGTTTTGTAATCTCCTTAAAAGTAAAACCTTTAAAATAGGTTTGCAGTTTAGAGTTTCTGTAAAGGCTAATATGCATATAAATAAGCATAAATACCCTTGAAACTACCGTACCCAGTGCCGCACCTATAATACCCATTTTAGGGAATATCCAAATACCATATATAAGCAGGTAGTTTACTACTACATTAATAACATTTGAGGCTATAACGGCATACATGGCATATTTGGTAAGCGAAAGTCCGTCGGCAAACTGCTTGTATCCCTGAAATATAACCATAGGCAGTAATGAGAAAGCTACCCAGTCCACATAAGGAGCTGCAAGAGCAACCACCTCATCCGGCTGTCCCATTAAATTCATAAGTGGTTTGGCAAACCATACCACGGCAAACAGCATTATGCCCAGCATGGTACATAAAAACAGCCCGTGATGGAAAACCGTCCTTACCTTAGCGGTATCCTTTTCGGCATCACCTTCTGCAATAATAGGTGTAATTGCTGTGGAGAAACCAATCCCTACAGACATAGCTACAAACACCATACTGTTACCCAGTGAGGCAGCAGCGAGTTCGGCAGCACCCAGCTGCCCTACCATGATGTTATCTATAATACCTGTAATGGTATGGCCCAACATACCCAGTATTACCGGATAGGCCAGCCTAATGTTATAAGAGAATTCTTTTGTGTATTGCGCTAAGTTCACCGCTTTAAATTTTCTGCAAAAGTAAGAAGAACACCTAATACACTAAAAATCAATATAAAACCAATTTAACGTTAAAAAACTAAAAATAATAACAGTTTTTAACCTTATATTAAAAATATTTTTATATTTGAAGAGTTAATTTTACTTCATAATCATAACAAATTGATCTATGAAGTTGAAGAAACATTTTTTAATGGCTGCTATTCTGCTAATTACGGGAGTCAGCCATGCACAACAGGTAAATGAGAACACTAATTACGACCAGGGATTTCGTTTAGGATTCGGTCTTAACGCCGGGGCAGTAACAGGAGATTATTTCAATTTTGCCTTGGGAGGCGATGCAAGGTTACAGTATGACCTTTCTCAAAAAACCTCTCTAACCCTTACAACGGGTTACACACATCTTTTTGGAAAGGATGAAGTAAAAGATCTTGGATATATTCCTGCTAAAGCCGGTTTTAAAGCCTTTGTTTGGGGTGACCGATTTTATGTACTGGGCGAGGCAGGTGCCGGATTTGCTGTAACAAACAATTACAATGAAACTACCTTTTTATGGTCGCCGGGTATAGGGTATGCCAACAGTTTTATTGACCTGAGCCTGCGATATGAAGGGATGAATAATTTTAATGCCGATCAGATTGCCTTTAGGGTAGCCTACGGATTTAAACTGTGAAACACCAAAACAATTAAATAAATAACCTAAGTAGACCAAATTAAAGCCTGTAATGTAAAAGTTACAGGCTTTAATGTTTTCTAAGGCTTTTCATTAAGCAACTGTACCCTGTATAACGCAATATTATCCAGTACATCATCACTTACTTCAGGTTCCTTAAAGTCATATTTTTTAAGTTCGTTAAGTATTGTTTTAGCCACAAGCAGCCTCGCCGTTTCCTTGTCGTCTGCAGGAATAGCAAACCAAGGTGCATGGGGTTTACTGGTTTTACTTATTGCTTCCTCATAATAGGTTTGATAAGTATCCCACAATCCCCTTTCGTTAAGATCTCCGGCAGAAAATTTCCACAGGTGGTCTTCCTTTTCCAGTCTGCGTAACAACCTTTGCCTTTGCTCCTCTTTCCCTAAGTGCAGGAAAAATTTAAGCACAATCGTTCCGTTTTCAGCTAAATGCTGCTCAAAGTTATTAATCTGTTCAAAACGGCTTTCCCAAAAGGCATCGGTTATATCTTCCTCTTTATCCACTCCGGGAAGGTTTTCATTTAAAATATAGTTGGGATGCACACGGGTTACCAGCACGTTCTCATAATGCGAACGGTTAAAAACGGCAAACTTTCCCCTTTGTGGCAGGGCAATATAATGCCTCCATAAATAATCATGCTTCAATTCGTTTGATGTTGGCGTTTTAAAGCTATGTACCACCACCCCCCTGGCATTAAAGTTTTTAAACACTTCGCGAATAAGACTGTCCTTCCCCGCTGTATCCATACCCTGTAGGCATATCAAAACACTATATCGGTTATTGGCATACATCTTATCCTGAAGCTTACCTAACTTTTTACTGGTTTTCTCAATTTTCTTTATTTTCTTTTTAGCTGTGAGTTCCAGTTCTATCTTTGTAGGCGCTTTGCTTATGGAAAAAGCTTCGGTTACTTTAAAATCGTCGGTATTGATATTCATGCGAAGAAATATTTATCTTTATAAATGTAAGAAATTAAACAACAACACGTTTACAACAAAAACACAAGTTTATGCAAAAATTTAAGCTGGAACTGCTGTTACACATCATAGGAATAGGCTCTGCATCAGGGTTGCTTTTTAATAACAATTCACTATTCCTTATATCAGACAACAGCAACATGCTGTATGAATACAACATGACCGACGAGACTACCAGCAAGGTATCGCTTGCCGACAGTACTTATACGGGGCCGCTTGAAAACATCCCTAAAAAAGACAAGCAGGACTTTGAGGCCATCACTAAACTTGACAACGACTTATATATATTTGGTTCGGGTTCAGGGCTAAAGGAAAGCCGAAACAGCCTTGCCCATTACAATTTTAAAACTAAAATCACACAGACTCCTACCGACCTAACCGACCTTTACCTTGGTATGCAGAGCTTTGGAGAGATAAGCCCCGAAGACTTCAATATAGAGGCTGCGGTTAACGACGGAACATTATGGTACCTGTTTCAGCGTGGTAACGGACCTGCACAGCAAAACGGACTGTTTACACTGGACGGTGATATTAACGAAATTTATTTCCAGATTATATACAACCCTATTACCCTACCTAAAATAAACGGTGCTCAGGCCAGTTTTACCGATGCCGTTAAAGTAGGTGATAAACTGTACTTTATTGCTGCAGCCGAAAAATCAGACTCAACTTATCTTGATGGTGAAGTGGCTGGTTCTCTTATAGGTTGCATTGATATCGAAACTGTAAAGGTGGAGTTTACCCAAATAATATCTAACAAGAATAAATTTGAGGGTATTACCCTATACAAGGACAATGGTAAATCACTGGAATTCCTTTTATGTGAAGATACCGATAGTGATGCAACCGAATCTGACATATATAAACTTACTATTGATAAATAGTTTTGCGTTACGGGTTATTAGTTATGTGTTTAACTTGAACATAAAACTTGAAACCTTAAACAAAAATCACCCCCTCTCCCAACCTTTAACTGTTTTTTCTGCTCTATATAAACAAAGAGACATATTGTGATAGACGAAAAACTCATAACAGCATGCAGGAACATGCACCGAAATGCCCAAAGGCAGGTGTATGAACTTATGGCACCCAAGCTATACCACACCTGCAAAAGGTATTTAAAGAGCGAAGAGGAAATAGAAGAGGCAGTGGCCGATGCCTTTTATACCATTTTCACAAAACTCAATCAGTTAAAAGAAGTTAAGGCTTTTGAGGCCTGGGCTAGGCGTATAGCTATAAACCAGTGTCTTTTAACTTTAAAAAGGAAGGTAAACTTTAATATTTATATTGAAGACATGAGCACATCGGCAGAGCCTTCGCAAAACGAACCGGCCAGTCTCGAAGAGGAAGACCTGCTTAAACTGCTTGACTACATTCCTGAAGGTTGCCGTACGGTATTTAACCTTTTTGCCATAGAAGGTTACTCACATAAAGAAATAGCTGCAATGCTGAATATTACAGAAGGGACTTCGAAATCACAATTAAATGTCTCCCGCAGTAAATTAAAAGATTTAATAAACAGTGTTTATTATCAAAATGAAAACAGCTATGGAAAATCAAAATAAATTAGATAATCAGTTTAAAAACGCTGCCGGAAAAGTCGAGAATAAAGGCTTTGACCGAATGGAAACGATATGGGACAGGGTTGAAGAAAAACTAGACCACAAAAAGAAACGAAGAGGCCTTGTTTTTTGGAGGTATGGCGGTGTTGCTGCCCTGTTGCTAATATTATTAGCCGTAGATGGGCAGTTCTTTAAAAAACATGCTAACCCTACAGAACCAGAACTAAACCCCGAAACACAGGTTACCACTATAGACCATAATAAAGTAGAGGAAACGTTTAACCCAACAACAGTAAAAGACACCCAAAAAATTGAAGTGGTTGTAGGGAAAGGAAACAATACTACTTATACAATAGAAGCCGATTCTATACACTTTGACCCTGTAACGAAAAAAGCAATAGTTTGGAACTCTAAAGCTGACGAAGGAGAAATAACACCTAAAAAAGATGATGTTGTATATACAGATAATGCCTCCTTTACAACAGGTAAAGACAGTGAGAATCCTGACTATGTATTTAGGACAGATAAAGTAAAAATTGTACCCAGCAAGAAAGTTGTAGTGGGAAATACAGTAATGTATGTTGACACTTCTTCTGCCACCACCTATAGTAACGTAGCTATTCAGAATTCTGAAAACGAAAACCTGAATGAATTTATAGTTCCCTCAAAAGATAAGTACACTCATCTTAACAGTCTTTATTTTGGTAAAGACAGCTTACAGAACAAAGAAGCCATAACAGCAACTATTACTGTAAACAATAATATGGTTACCGGCGTAGTAAGTGACTTTTCAGGAGCTTTACCCGGTGCTAATGTAACTATTAAAGGAACAAATAAAAGCGTTTCGACAGATATTGAAGGTAAATTCTCTATCGAAGCCAAAAAGGGGGATATCCTGGAAATTTCGTATATAGGCTATAATGAAGAAAGTGTCGCTATTAATAATCCTAACATCCCCCACAATATACTACTGGAAGAAAGCACAAATACACTGGAAGAAGTTGTTGTTGCATACGGAACACAAAAAAGAAAAAAAGAAAAAAGACGTAAAAAACGCGCAGAACAGGAAGCCACTATTGCTTTTGCAAAACCTACTTATAGGGATGGAGACAAAAAGACTACTAGTTATGTAAGCGCTCCAAAAGGGGAACTTGATAAAGGTTTTCAAAACAATCAGGACTATTCTCGTAAAAACATGTATAAAGAAGGTGCTACAGTAGTAACCTCCAGCGATATACAATATGACACCTTATCTAACGGAAGAATTCAGTTTCGTAAGATACCGGGACAAATTTCTGAGACAGATGAGCCTACATATATAGCCACTTTAAACACAGCTGATAAGACCAATACAGCTCCACTGTATGTAGTAGACGGTGTAGCTGTTAACGAAGATACCTTCAGGAATTTAAACCAAAATGATATTGCTACAGTTAGAGTTCTTAAAGATCAGGATGCAATATCGGCTTACGGAGACAAAGGTGTTAACGGTGTAATTGTTATAACTACAATAAAAGGCACAACTATAGAACTAAACACAGCCGCTTTAGACAATCAGTCGGATTCAGAGAAAAGAGCGTTGTTACAGGGCGTTGTTACAACCCGCGGAAACAGTACTCCTCTTTACATCCTTGACGGCATGCCTGTAGATGAGGAAACCGTAAAGAATATGAATGTAAATGATGTGGCTAACATCAGGGTTATAAAAGATGCCGGTGCAACTTCGTTATACGGTATGAGAGGTAGTAACGGTGTTGTGGTTATCAAAACAAAGCAGGGAGAATATGCCCGCGAAATTATTGAAGAAGACGAAGAGGAAAACGAACCTATAGATCCGTCTAAAATACAGGTAGACCGTGAAAGCTATAATATGTTTGAGGAAAATCAGTTTGAAAACCCAACCTCAAATCCGCTTTCCACTTTCTCTATTGATGTTGATAATGCTTCTTATACTAATATAAGACGCTTTTTAAACAACGGGCAAAAAGTACCTAAAGATGCGGTTCGTGTTGAGGAAATGATAAACTTCTTTAAGTATGATTACCCTCAGCCTAAAGGCAAAGAGCCGTTCTCTATCAATACAGAGTATAGTGATGCCCCATGGAATCCTGATCACAAGCTCCTTAAAATAGGGCTAAAAGGTAAAGAAATACCAATGGACCAACTACCGGCTTCTAACTTTGTATTCCTGATAGATGTAAGCGGTTCCATGAGTGATGACAACAAACTACCGTTACTTAAACAGTCAATGAAGCTCTTGGTTAACCAAATGCGCCCTGAAGATAAAATTGCAATTGTGGTATATGCCGGTGCTGCCGGACTGGTACTGCCTTCAACCAACGGAAGTGAAAAAACAAAAATAATTGATGCCCTTGATGAGCTATCGGCAGGTGGCAGTACTGCCGGTGGGGAGGGTATTGAACTGGCTTACAAAACGGCACAGGAAAACTTTATTAAAGGCGGAAACAACCGTGTAATACTGGCTACCGATGGTGACTTTAATGTAGGTGACTCTTCCGACAGGGATATGCAAACCCTAATTGAAGAAAAAAGACAAAGTGGTGTATTCCTTACCTGCCTTGGTTACGGAATGGGTAACTACAAGGATTCTAAAATGGAAATACTGGCCGATAAGGGTAACGGAAACTATGCCTATATTGACAACATGCAGGAAGCCGATCGTTTTCTTCAAAAAGAATTTAAAGGCTCCATGTATGCCATAGCCAAAGATGTTAAAATACAAATTGAATTTAACCCTAACCATGTACAGTCGTACAGGCTTATAGGTTATGAAAACCGTAAGCTAAGGGATGAAGATTTTGAAAACGATGCTATAGATGCAGGCGAACTGGGTAGCGGGCATACTGTAACGGCTTTATATGAAATAATCCCGGTTGGTGTGGAAAGTGATTACTTTACCCCAGATACAAAACTGAAGTACACCCAACAGGCAAAAGAGAAAAACAAATATAAAGATGAACTGGCAACAGTTAAGCTAAGACACAAAATGCCGGATGGTAATAAGAGTACCGAAACAGAACTGGTTATAGAAAACAAACCTGTTGAACTTGATGAAGCTTCGGCCGACTTTAAGTTTGCTTCATCAGTAGCGTGGTTTGGGCTTAAACTAAGGGACTCTGAGCTTATACCAAGTAAATCATCTAAAAAGATTAAGAAACTCGCGAAAGAAGGTATTAAAAATGATACCGATGGCTATAAAGCGGAGTTTATACGACTGGTAGAAATGGTACAATAACAAAAAAGGCAGGATTTAATCCTGCCTTTTTTATATCATGTAATAGAAATATTATTTCTCTATCTCCCTTAGGTTTTCCATCTTTTTAAGTTCTAGGAAACCTTTAATATCTTCAAAGTGTTCTTTAACACGTTTGTTACCAAACTCAAATACTTTAGTCACCAGTCCGTCAAGGAAATCCCTGTCGTGAGACACTAATATCAACGTACCGTCAAAAGCTTTAAGAGCATCCTTAATAATATCCTTAGTACGCATATCAAGGTGGTTAGTAGGCTCATCGAGAATAAGTACGTTAACCGGCTCAAGCAACAGCTTTATCATAGCCAAACGTGTTTTCTCTCCACCCGAAAGTACTTTTACTTTCTTAGTAGTATCATCCCCGCTAAACATAAATGCACCAAGCAGGTTTTTTATTTGTGTACGTATGTCACCTTCGGCAATACGGTCTATCGTTTCAAAAACAGTTAGGTTCTCATCTAAAAGCGATGCCTGGTTTTGCGCAAAGTAGCCTATTTGTACGTTGTGTCCTACCTCAAGGCTACCTTCAAACTCAAGCTCTCCCATAATGGCTTTAATCATGGTCGATTTACCTTCACCGTTCTTACCTACAAACGCCAGTTTTTGTCCGCGTTCAATAACCATTGAAGCATCTTTAAACACTACGTGATCGCCGTATGATTTTGAAAGCTCGTTAACCACCACAGGATACTGACCCGAGCGTGGTGATGGCGGAAACTTAAGTCTAAGTGCCGATGTATCTACCTCATCTACCTCTACAAGCTCCAGTTTTTCCAGCATTTTAACGCGCGACTGTACCTGTAGGGTTTTAGAATAAGTACCTTTAAAACGTTCAATGAACTCCATGTTTTCGGCAATCATCTTCTGCTGTTCATCATACGCCTTTTGCTGTTGTGCACGGCGGTCTTTTCTAAGCTCAAGGTAATGTGAATATTTCGCTTTATAATCGTATATCCTTCCCATAGTAACCTCTATGGTACGGTTAGTAATATTATCAACAAAAGCCCTATCGTGAGAAATAACGATAACCGCTTTAGCACTGTTTAAAAGGAAATCTTCCAGCCACTGTATACTCTCAATATCCATGTGGTTAGTAGGCTCATCCAGCAGTATAAGATCTGGCTTTTGAAGTAGTATTTTGGCAAGCTCAATACGCATTCTCCAACCACCGCTAAATTCAGATGTAGGTCTTGTAAAATCGGTACGGCTAAAACCCATACCAACAAGCACCTTCTCTACTTCTGCCTCATAATTCACCTCTTCTATTGAGTAGAATTTCTCACTAAGTTCAGATACCCTTTCGATAATCTTGTAGTACTCGTCTGACTCATAATCGGTACGAACAGTAAGCTCCTCATTTAAGGCATCAATCTCTTCCTTCATCTTAAAGATAGTAGCAAAAGCCTTAGATGTCTCTTCAAAAACCGTAGCATTATCTTCGGTAAGTAAATGCTGAGGAAGATAAGCTATAACAGTTCCTTTTGGTGCCGATATGGCTCCGGTTGAAGGCTTGTTAACTCCTGCTATTATTTTTAGCAATGTCGATTTTCCTGCCCCGTTTTTACCCATAAGGGCAATCTTATCAGTCTCATTTATAGAAAAAGAAACATCACTGAATAATGTGGTACCGCCAAATTGTACCGAAAGCGCATCTACAGTTATCATAGAGGTATTTTTTTGAAGCCGCAAAGATAGGATAATTAGGCAATTACACAATCAACACGCATTTTGTTTAGATTAAGAAGTTTGTATATATTTGGGTTTTACTACAAATTCACTTTACAATGAATAAAAAGCTTATAGCAGGACTTATATTTTTTGTCTTTATGTTTTCAATATCCACTTTTCTTTTCCCCCTTATTGGCATAAGCGATGAAGTGCCATTACAAACCAGAGTTATTGTAGGTATACCGGTATGGATAGCTGCCAGCTTTTTTTGGGTAAAGTATTCGTTAAAAAAACAAAACACTAAAACTCCAAACCAATAACTTATGAAAAACTGGATAGTACAGGGTTTTGTATGGGCATCAATAATGAGCCTTTTATTAGATGTAGTCTTCCCGTTAATGAGTGAAGAAACCCTTAAGCCTTTAAGAATTATAATAGGCTTTGTTGTATGGTGTATTTTTGGCTTAGGTTTTAGTTATTACAACCACAGAAAAAATAAAGTTCCTAAAAAACAGATAGACGGATAAGCATGAAAAGCTGGATGAAATTTGGGATAGGCTGGGGAATATTTATGTTCTTTTTAATGAACATAGGTTTTCCGCTATATGACGGTGTAGAAATTGACATTAAAAAATGTCTTTTCATGTTTCCTTTATGGATAATATTCGGATTACTGTTTGGTTATTTTTCAAGAAAAAAAGGACCTAAAAAACAAATAGATGAATAAATCAAAAAACTGGTTAACAGGAGTATTATGTCTGTTCGTTTGGATGGGGTTATGGAAATTTATTCTGTTGCCGTTTTTAGTAAAAGTATTTGAGCTTAATGACTCTCTTGCATTATATAATTTAACTGATTTATTCGGATACCTTATAGGAGGATTTCTTTTTGCATTTATTTCGATAAGAATCAAAAAGACTTCAGTAAACAAAAAAACTACCCTGTAAATTTACATTTAACTATTTCTTTTCCAGCCCATCATTGCTTAGTTGCGGGAATAACCGTATCTTTCTTAGTGAATTAACCCTGCAAAAATAAGAAGTCATGAAAAGATGGTTAAGATCCGGACTTGTTTGGGGCGGAGTGCTTTACATTATCGCCATGATTATTTTCCCTATAATTGACGGCGAAACACTCTCCTACCATAAAATACTATTTGGTATACCTTTTTGGATAGTAATAGGCCTAATTATAGGCTACCTGTTTGAAAAAAGAAAAAAGCATCAAAAAACAAAATATTAGTCGGCCTCAAGTATCTCTGAAAGCTTTGCTGTAAAAACTTTGTTATCACCATTAATCAAATGGTCGGTTCCCTGTAGTGTGGTGAGGACTATTTTATCAGGAAAGGCTTCCTTAAGCTTTTCTGAATTGGAATAAGGTATCACCCTATCCTTAGTGCCGTGAAACGTATACACAGGACATTTAACATTCTCCAGAAATTTATAGGTTTCAAACTTATACTTCCTTAAAAAATCGGGCATAAAAGGCACCCTGCCATCTATTACATTATTAAGGCTGTAATAAGGTGCTTTTAATATAAGTAGCTTAGGGTTGTTAAGCGATGCCAACATAGCTGCCGACCCGGTACCTATACTATACCCCATAATAATCACATTGTCCTCATCGTACCTTTTAAGGATCTCGGCATATGATCTTTTCACATCGTCAAAAAACTGATCTTCACTTTCTATATAACCTTCACTTTTACCATACCCCCTGTAATCCAGTATAAAAATATCGTAACCCAAATCAGTATAAGTAGACGCTATATCTCCCCATGAATCAAGCGCACCACCATTACCATGCAAATAGAAAATAAGCCCTTTAGAATTTTCGGCTATAAATAGGAGTCCGTTAAGCTTTATATTATCGCTCATCGGAATATAAAGTTCCTCAAATTTGCCTTCAAACTTAAATTCATACTCCCGCAACAGCCTCTCTGCAGGAAATATAATTTTCTCCTGATTAAAATAGAGCAGTGTTACCGCCAGTAAATAAAGTAGTGTAAAAAAAGAAAGTAATGTAATCATTATCAGTTTAAGACTTTTCCACATATGTATTTGGGTTTAGCATTTCATACCATACCTCTTCAACACCATCAAGCTCAAAAGTTTCTATATATTGTAAGCCTACCTTTTCCAGCACTTTCCGCGAAGCGGTATGTACAGCATCGGCGTAAGCATTTATTTTTTCCAGTTTCATAACAGTAAAGCCATGCTCCACAAAGGCTTTAGCCGATTCGCTCGCATAACCTTTACCCCAGTGCTTTTTAAGAAAACGATAACCTAGGTCACAAAAAACCTCATGTCCGTTTACATTACGTTCTCTTTTAAATCCTGCCCAGCCTATAAATTCATTTGTTTCTTTAAGTACAACAGCCATGCGCCCCATACCAAAGGTTTTGTATTGCCATTGCAGATTCTCTATAACGAATTTTACTTCATCAATATTTTTAACCGGATTGTTCCCTAAGTACAAATGCACATCAGGATCAGAGTCCATTTCAAACATGACCTCTGAATCTCTAAGTTCAAGTTCTCTAAATAGTAAGCGTTGGGTTTCTTTTACCGGAAGCATTCTTTTATTTAATATAGTTTGTTATAAGTGTTTTGGCTTTATCGGCCTCGTAGCCCTCTACATAGAGTTCCATAGCCTGACCGAATGAACCAAACCCTGCAAGGGTAGCCGACTGTACATTGTTTTTAACAACAGGGTTAATACCTGCCTCCTCTAATACTGCTTTTACCGGAGCTACCTCTATCTCACTACCGGAATATACTTTTACTAATGCCATAGCTTTATGTTTTTACTTAAAGATACGGTATTTTAGACAATAAGCTTTTCTTGCTGCATTATTTTAACGGCATCCTCTACAGCTTCCTGACCTCCCGACATAGACCCCGGCAACATGATTAGTCTTTTTTTCAGTTTACCTTTCTCATCTTCAAAATCAATCAAAAAACAGGCTCTAGTTAAAGCTGTTGCTTTTTTAAACGTAACTGACTTTATTTTATTTCTTGGTATTACAGGAGTAGCCGAATTGTTAATGCTTTTAAGCAATACGAAAAATAATAATGCCGCAACAGCCAAATGAAGTATAGCCCTTACAATATCTCCTATTCCGTATAGCGTTACTACTTTATAAATAAGATATAACAAAAAAAGTGAATATAAAACCATACTTCTTACCATTGTATTACCAACGGTAATTTTTGATATTTCACCTAAAACACCATCTCTGGTTAGTACTATATTATCTGGAAGAATATGACAGTAACCGGTTTTGGTTTTAAACTTCTTTTCCATTTTTAAGTTAAATTATTATCTGTAAGGCTCCTTTTAAAATTAAGCACGGCATTATAATCTTCAAGCCCTAAAACCAGGGTAAGATTATCAAAATCAAACCTCCCTGCTTTATAGTAAGCTATAAGCTGCTCTTTTATACTTCTTATTTCATAACGCTCACTCAAAGCAAAGTAATACGTCTCTTCATTTCCGTTAGCCAACAATAACTCTATCACATTATTATCGCCCTGTGTTATGCTACCTCTATCATTTCTACCGTAATAATCATTACATACAGGAATCCTTATTTGCTGCAATTCAGCCAAAAGAATTCCTTTACCTGCAATTACTACTTTATCATTATGAAAAACAATTTCCCCAAGCAGACTCTTGTACCCTTTCCGCCTTAAAAAACCGAAAAGGCCCGAAGCCTTTTCTGTATATTCATAAATTTTAAATGTGTCCATCTTTACTGGTTCTCGTCGGCTTCTTCCTGCTCATCATCAAACTCAAAGAAATAAGGCTCAATCATAATCCTGTCGGCAAGTATCTCTACCCTTTCGGTAATTACATCGGTAAAAAAGATACGCTGCACCTTAGCTATACTGTTAGAAATCCTGCTAATTTTCGGCTCCAGCCTGTTTTTAAGCAATATCTCTGTATCATCTACTATAAACATTTTAAGCTGGTTTACATCAAAACCGGCACCGCCAAACATATCATTCAGTTTATTTGGTGTACCAATAAGCACATCAATACCTACAGATATCTGGTTTTTATCCTCGTCTATATCACTCTTGTCATACACGCCATAAACCCTTAAATTGGTATACTTGCCCAGCACCTCAAACATCTCCTGCATTTCCTGAACCTTTTCCTTATCCTGAACCACAATAAGGGCACGCGGAGACTGTTCAAACGCTTTTTGAAGCTTTTGAATTACATTAATAACAATAGTTGTGGTTTTACTTCCGCCATCAGGCATGGCAAGCACACAGTCGGCACCACTCTTAATAGTACCAAAGCTTTCTTTTTGCAGTTCGGTAGGCTCGGTAAAACCTGCCAGCTCCACTCCCTGCGCGAGTTTGTCGTATATCTTCTTTAAAAACATAATATCGTTGACCAACAGTTATGGTCCGTCATTTTTATTTACTTGCAAAAAGTTTTACATCATTTTCAGAGATCTCTCCTCCACCTAAAATAATAAGGCGCTCTACCACATTACGCAGCTCACGGATGTTACCTGTCCAGTCGTACTCCTGTAACAGCTTCACTGCTGAGTCTGAGAACGATTTTGGAGCCGTACCCTGCTCGGCAGCAATTTTACCGGCAAAATGGTTTATCAGTTCAGGAATATCGTCCCTCCTTTCGTTAAGTGCCGGAACCTTAATTAAAATTACAGCTAAACGGTGGTATAAATCCTCACGGAAACGACCTTCTTCAATTTCCTTTTTAAGATCTTTATTAGTAGCTGCTACTACACGAACATTCACTTTAATATCTTTTTCGGCACCTACCCTCTGTATCATGTTTTCCTGAAGTGCACGCAGTACTTTTGCCTGCGCCGGAAGGCTCATATCTCCTATCTCATCCAAGAAAATAGTTCCTTTATCGGCAGCTTCAAACTTACCTGCCCTGTCTTTCACAGCACTGGTAAATGCTCCCTTAACGTGACCGAAAAGTTCGCTTTCAATAAGCTCGCTTGGTATAGCTGCACAGTTTACCTCAATAAACGGAGAAGCACTACGCTCACTTTTTTCATGCAGCCAGTGTGCAACAAGCTCTTTACCGGTACCGTTTGGCCCAGTAATAAGCACGCGGGCATCAGTTGGGGCAACTTTCTCTATAATATCCTTAATAAGGTTTATAGGTTCGCTGCTCCCTATCATTTCATAGTTTTTGCTTACTTTCTTTTTAAGCCTTTTGTTCTCTACCACCAGTGTTTTTCTGTCCAGCGCATTACGCACGGTATTAAGCAGGCGGTTTAAATCGGGCGGTTTTGAAATGTAATCAAACGCTCCCAAACGCATGGTTTGAACAGCCGTTTCAAGATCACCATGACCGGATATCATTACAAACGGAATTTCGGGCTTAATCTTTTTCACCTCTTCCAGTACTTCAACCCCATCCATTTTAGGCATTTTTATATCACAAAGCACCAGGTCAAAATCGTTTTCCTTAATTTTTTCTATTCCCTGCTGCCCGTCTTCGGCTTCTTCAATTTTATACGAATCGTTCTCCTCTGCCAGTATTTTTGACAATACCCTGCGGATGGCTGCTTCGTCTTCTATTATAAGTATTTTAGACATACTCTCGTTGATTGTTTGATTTTAAAATTAATATTTAAGCCACTTAAATATTTCTTTATAGCTTGGTTTCTTGCCATACATAAGTATACCGATGCGGTATATTTTTGAGGCGAACCATACCACTGCAAAAAAGGTTCCAAAAAGAATAAGCAGTGAAACTATTATTTGCCACATAGGTACTCCAAAAGGTATACGCATAAGCATCACAATAGGCGATGTTAACGGTATCATGGAGAATACGGTTGCCACTGTACCATGCGGATCGCTTATAACCGTAAATATCCCCACATATACCCCAAGCATTAACGGCATTATTATAGGCAGTAGAAACTGCTGTGAATCGGTTTCACTATCAACAGCTGCTCCAATTGCAGCATAAAAACTACTGTACAGGAAGTACCCCCCTATAAAATACAGTAAAAATGAAATAAATATGGTAGCCAGAGGGAGTTTTGCAAACTCCGAAAGATAAATCTGTATACTACTCATTGCCTCCTGTGTTGCTGCGGCAGCTTCAGGCTGAGATGCTGCTGCTCCCATTTGCACTCCAAATACCATGTTAAGTACAAAAAACAGGGTTAAACCCAATATGGCCCATATTACAAATTGTAATATACCCGCAAGTGATGTACCTATAATTTTCCCCATCATTAGCTGGAACGGCTTAACCGATGATATTATGATTTCTATAATACGATTGGTTTTTTCTTCAATAACACTTCGCATTACCATGTTACCATATATAATTACAAACATCATGATAAGGTAGCCAGATAAACCTCCCAAAGCTATTTTAAGTATACTCCCTTCCTTAAATGTCTCTTCACCGCTAAACTTACTCAAGTGGATATTTGACTTGGTTTTAGCCTTGTCTATTTTATCAGAATCAAAACCAAGCTGCTCCAAATTGTATTTGGTAAGCTTACTGTTTACCACACCTTCAATCTCAGAAACATACTCAAGGTTTGGTGTTTCGTTAGTAATATACTCCACCTTATTGACAAGTTGTGGCAGGCTGTCTACCTGAGGAATATAAATAAGCCCCAAATAACCTTCAGACGCTTTTTCCTTTGCCTTCTCCAGCGGCATACCAGACAGGTCAGTATATACCGTATAATCTGTATTTTCAAAATCCGACTTCAGCAAACCGGCTTTATCATAAACAGCAACCTTATTAACCTCGTCACCATTTACACTCGCCAGATAACCTACCAGGCACCCCATTACCACAACAAGCAACGGACTTAAAAAAGTCATTACTATAAACGACTTATTACGCACCTTGGCATTAAACTCTCTTTTTATAATAAGGGATAGGCTCATATTATTTCTGACTTACGGTTTGAATAAAAATATCGTTAACACTAGGTATCTTCTCTACAAAATAAGTTACCTCTCCATGCTGCATAAGGTACTGCATTAAATCGCGCGGAGAACCTCCCTGTGGCAGGGTAACAGCCAGTTTAAGTTCGTCGTCAAGCGTTTTAAAGTCGGCTTTCTCAGTTTTAAATTTCGTGTTGATATCGGCCAGTAACTGCTGGAAATTATAAGGAGCGATACCTACATCAAAAGTATTGGTTCTGTACTGCTTTTTCACATCGTGCAGTTTACCCTCAATAAGCTTGTTGGATTTATGGATAAGTGCAATATGGTCACACATCTCCTCTACGCTTTCCATTCTGTGGGTAGAAAATATAACTGTTGCCCCCTTATCACGAAGTTCCAGTATCTCATCTTTAATAAGATTGGCATTAACGGGGTCAAACCCGCTAAACGGCTCATCAAAGATTAACAGTTTCGGTTGGTGCAGTACAGTAACCACAAACTGAATTTTTTGTGCCATACCTTTAGAAAGCTCCTGTATTTTTTTATTCCACCAGCCTTTTATTTCCAGCTTTTCAAACCAGTAATCCAGTTGTTTTTTTGCCTCCTGCTTGGAAATCCCTTTAAGCTGTGCCAGGTATAATGCCTGCTCACCCACTTTCATGCTTTTATAAAGCCCTCTTTCTTCGGGCATATAACCTATATGAGCAACATGTTCGGGTTTAAGTTTTTCTCCGTCGAGTAAAACCTCACCGCTATCGGGCATGGTAATTTGGTTTATAATTCTTATAAGTGAAGTTTTCCCAGCACCGTTAGGACCTAAAAGTCCGTAAATACTGCCTTTGGGAACATCAAGAGAAACGCTGTTTAAAGCCGTATAATCACCATACTGCTTAACAACATTATTTACCTTTAAAATTGAATCCATCTGCTTTGATTGTGATGATGTAAAAGTAAAAATTATATAGCGGATACCGAAAAAAATAAAACAGATACCGAAAGAGTCTATTATTTAGCCTGTAAAAAGCATCAATAACACGGTAGTTATTACAAAAACAAGCACTACAATAAGCGACATCTTTATATAAAAACGGGATAGCCGTATTGGCACCGGAACACTTACTAACTCTTCATTAGCTGAAATCACTCTAATCCGGCAACTGCGGTAAGCATCCTCTACAACACCGGAATCTTCTTTCCTGAAAAAATATCTTATATCATTTACAGGCATAGAGCATAACTCTCATCAAAGTGAAACTCAATTTCCATTGCCATTAGTTTAGATTCAAACCTGATTTTATCCCTTAACGGAATACACAACCAGAAATAATCATCGTCGCTTTTAGTATGGGCTATTTTCACTTTATTATTTTACTGAAATCATTTCTATCACTTCCCTTGGCGATGGTACATGGGTGCAAACCCTTGGATCCATAATACTTCCGCCAAACCCTGTTTCCTCATTACTTACTTTATCTTTTATACTTATCAGTTGCTTTATATATTTTTTATCGCCCGAAGCGACAAGCCCCTCTATACCCATAACTTTTGAAAAGGAACTCTTATCTTCCTGCTGAATATAGCTGATAATATATTTTTTTGCTTCTGAAGTGTTTTGTATCCCCATACAACGCATTGCTGATATTTGAGAATGATAATTTTCAGACTCAGCAAACTTTTTAAGCGAATCAAAATCAACCGGGATATTTAACAGATAAGCCGTTTCAAGAGCCACATGCTGATTAAAAAATAAATCCTGCTCATCCTCCTCAAAACCCGCAACCGGTTTTGAAAGAGACTCCTCTATAAACTTTTTAACTTCAGTATAATTTACTTTTTTGTTATGATAATAGTTCCATATTTGAGAATAAGTCATTTCATATACTTTAGCGTCAACAGCCGCCTGATGATAAGTATGCCTGTAAGTTGCATGCACTGACCCATCAACAACCATATCAAAACCTGATGACGGAGTAGGTATCATATAATTACCGTTATCACCTTTCTTTAAAAAGAAATAGCCTTCATAACCTTCCTTAAAATGAAGTTTCGGTCCATGCCCCCCACTCATACTGCATAACTCCAACATAAAAAAACCATCTATTTTTATCTGTCCCGTTAAACTCCTACCAAAAGATTTAATAACACTTACAGTAGCAACAGTATCGTTAGCCTGAATAACACTTCCGTAAACAAAACAGTCTGACTTTTGGATAATCTCTTTTTGCCATGGCTCATCCCATGTGGTTGCATTTACAATAAACGAGGTAAAAAGAACAAGTAAAAAGGTAAGATGATTTTTCATAGTCAAGTCAATTAGTTATATACAAGTATACTCAATTTTACTACGGTTTGCAATTCCGTTTTATATAAAATACCTTTGCAGCCAATTAGCTAATCTCTTGGAAAAAGACACCTACAAAACACTCGCAGCCCCATCGGAAGAAACACTTTTCAAAGAAAAGAACAGTAAGTTCTTCGGTTATGCATTTCCCGTAACCAGTGAAGACGAGGTAAAATCCATACTGGAAAATATTAAAAAGCAACACCATTCGGCACGCCACTGGTGTTATGCCTTCCAGCTGGGCACCGACGAGAAAAAGCTATACTACCGTGCTAACGACGACGGCGAACCCAACAATAGTGCCGGCATGCCTATATACGGACAAATACAATCGTTTGATGTTACTAATGTACTGGTTATATCAGTAAGGTATTTTGGCGGAGTAAAACTTGGAGTAGGCGGACTCATAACAGCCTATCGTACTTCGGCACAAATGGCACTGGAAGCATCAGAGATAATAGAGAAAACAATTGATGTTCATTACCAAATTAAATTTGGCTACCATAATATGAACAAGGTTATGCGCGTTATTAAAGAAAAGAACCTTGACATAGTCGCTCAAAAAATGGAGATGGACTGTGAAGTAACGATAAGTACCCGAATGAAAAATGCCCCAATGGTATTTGAGGCATTTAAGAGTTTATTCGAGATAGAAATCAAAGAAGTATAACTTCCGTTTTGCAGTTTTTATGTAATTCAACAATCTGTTAAATTTAGTTAATTCTTAACTAATTCCATTTTCTCTGCAACATAGTCGGGAGGAGTAACAGGACGCCCTGTTTTCATGTCTACAAACACCAAAACTGAGTTGCCGGTTGTTAATAACTCACCTGCCTCATTCAGGATTTCGTAGTCAAATTCTATCTTCACAGACTCCTGTTTTTTGAAGATGGTACGAACTGTTAACAAATCATCATATCGGGCTGGTTTTTTGTAATTCATTAACAAGGAGACAACAGGTAACATAACACCGTTTTGCTCCATAAACTTATACGTAAGACCCAGATTTCTAAGCCATTCCACCCTACCCATTTCAAAGTATTGGGCGTAGTTACCGTGATAAACAACCCCCATCTGGTCGGTTTCAGCATATCTGACTCTTACACTAAATTCATGAATTTTCATATTTTTTTACTGTTAATTTTGTTTTAATTTTTATTTAAATTCGCTTACAATATTTTTTTAGAAAAATCAATATGCAAACCATTTTTTTTTAAAAAAAAATGTTCACATATTTGTTCTCCCGTAGAGGAGTAAAATTCTCTGTTTTTTCTTTTGCAAAACAACCAATATTAAACATTTAATTTTCAGATATATGACTAAAACTGCGCAATCGGTATGGGAGAACTGTCTGGCATTCATAAAAGACAATATTCAGGAGCAGGCTTACAAAACCTGGTTTGAGCCGATTAGAGCAGTAGAACTGGCTGATAATTCTCTATACATACAGGTACCCAGTAAATTCTTTTACGAATGGCTGGAAGAACACTATGTAAAACTGCTTAAGGTTGCCCTTACTAAAGAACTTGGAAATGGTGCAAAGTTACTCTATAAAATTAAAATGGAGAACACTTATGGCAACAAACAACCGTTCACAGAACAGTTACCAAGTGCTAACCGTATTCCTGTTAAACCACAGGAAGTAGATGTACCCTTACAAAACAAAAACCCGGAACTTAAAAACCCATTTGTTATACCGGGAATACGAAACGTAAAAATCGAATCTCAGCTTAACTCTAACTACAGCTTTGACAACTTTCTTGAAGGCGACTCAAACAGATTAGCACGCTCGGCAGGTATGGCTGTGGCTAACAAACCGGGAGGTACTTCATTCAACCCACTACTTATATTTGGTGGTGTAGGTTTGGGTAAAACCCACCTTGCACATGCTATTGGTGTGGAGATAAAAGAAAAATTCCCTGAGAAAACGGTTTTATACATTTCTGCAGAGATTTTCACACAACAGTATATAGACTCTGTTAAACGAAATACAAGAAACGACTTTATCCATTTTTATCAGTTAATAGATGTACTTATTATAGATGATGTACAGTTCTTATCAGGTAAAACAGGAACACAGGATGTTTTCTTCCACATATTTAACCACCTGCACCAAAACGGAAAACAGGTTATCCTTACTTCAGACAAGGCTCCTGTAGATATGCAGGATATTGAGCAAAGGCTTTTATCCCGTTTTAAATGGGGACTATCTGCCGAGCTTCATCAACCGGATTACGAAACAAGGATCTCTATCCTTAAAAACATACTATACCGTGACGGTGTGGAGATGCCGGAAGAAATTGTGGAATATGTTGCTAAAAACATCAAATCAAACGTTCGTGAACTTGAAGGCGCTATCATATCATTAATAGCACAATCATCTTTCAATAAACGCGAAGTAACCATCGACCTTGCAAAACAGGTAGTGGAAAAGTTTGTGAAGAATGTAAAACGAGAAATATCTATAGACTACATTCAAAAAGTAGTTTCAGATTATTTCCA
Source organism: Flavobacterium beibuense F44-8 (assembly GCF_000769915.1). GTDB lineage: Bacteria > Bacteroidota > Bacteroidia > Flavobacteriales > Flavobacteriaceae > Flavobacterium > Flavobacterium beibuense. Next base: position 37,751 of record NZ_JRLV01000006.1, on the reverse strand, counting down.
GTTAGATATAGACACACTACAGTCAAAAACCAGAAAACGTCACGTAGTACAGGCACGTCAGTTAGCTATGTTCTTTGCTAAAAAGTTCACTAAGGCATCACTGGCAAATATCGGCTCTCAAATTGGAGACCGTGATCATGCCACTGTATTACACGCATGTAAAACAGTAGACAACCTGGTTTCTACCGACAAGCAATTCCGTAAATTTGTTGACGATATCAACAAAAAATTATCGATATAATGCCCGTTAAAGTTTTAATGGTTTGCCTGGGAAACATTTGCCGTTCTCCCTTGGCTGAAGGTATTTTACAATCTAAACTCCCGTCTGACAAATTCACGGTAGATTCTGCCGGAACAGGCGGATGGCATGTAGGCGAATTGCCGGACAAACGCTCTATAGCAACTGCCAGAGATCGCGGGCTGGATATTACCCACCAAAGGGCACGTCAGTTTAAAGTAAGCGACTTTACCGAGTTTGACCATATTTTTGTTATGGACACCTCTAACCTTAAAGATGTTTTAAAACTTGCCCCAAATGATAAGGCTAAAACCAAAGTAAGCCTTATGATGGACGCATTGCACCCCGGAGAAAGCATTAATGTGCCCGACCCATATTACGGAGGACCTGAAGGTTTTGATAATGTATATGATATGCTTAACGAAGCCTGCCAAATTGTAGCCAACAAACTTATTAACGATACCGCCCGATGAAAACAATAGGAAAACTATACCTGTTACCCGTACCTCTTGGCCCAGACGCCAATCCAAAAGAAGTGCTTCCGGAAACGGTAGAGCGATCTGTTGAATTTATCGACCATTATATTGTGGAAAACGAAAAAACGGCTCGCCGTTTTATCAAAGCCATACTACCTACTAAAAAACAACCCGAACTAAAGCTTTCACTACTCAACAAGCGCACCGAAGCTCATGAATATGACGACTTCCTAAAACCTTGTTTTGAAGGTTTTAACGTAGGATTAATGAGTGAAGCGGGATGCCCCGGTGTAGCCGATCCCGGCGCTGTAGTTGTTAAACTGGCACATGAAAAAGGAATACAGGTAGTACCGCTTGTTGGTCCGTCATCAATACTGCTTGCCATGATGGCATCGGGTATGAACGGACAAAGCTTTGCCTTTAATGGCTACCTCCCTATTGATAAAGGTGAAAAGAAAAATGCTCTTAAAAACTACGAAAGACTTTCTAACGAGAAAAGTCAGTCTCAGCTTTTTATAGAAACCCCATACAGAAACAATAAACTTATTGAAGACATACTGCAAATCCTGCAACCGTCTACTCATTTATGTATAGCCTGTGATATTACATTACCTACAGAATACATAAAAACAAAAACGGTAGCACAATGGAAAAAAGAAAAGCCCGACCTGCATAACAGACCGAGCATTTTTATAATTCATAAGTTTTAGACTAATAATCGTTTTCTTCCCTTCGTTTTTGTTCGGCAAGGATTAAATCCTCATCAACATCAAAAACATACTTATTTAGAACCGCAACTACGTCTTCAAACGAAAAACAGATGCTTATTTCTTTTTGGATTATATCGGCATCCTCATATTGGGTTATTATACCTTCATCATAATCTATACATCTTAAAACCTCTTCTTTAAGATCTTCAATATGATATTCACCCGCATATTCCCAAACCGGCTCCACTTCAAAATCAGGATTATATAAGGTATGCGCTACTACCCTGTTTACCAGTGTATCTTCAAAAAATTCTGATTTAAGGAAATAGCGCCATTTATTACCATCCTTATCATACAACAGGGAATGATTATCCTTTATAAGAAGTTCTGTAGCCGGAGCTTTTTTTAAATTCTCCTCTTCAGGAATCAAATCTACATGATAGGAGTCGTATATATCAACCAACGGAAATTCGGGTTTCTCCATAAATAAGATACTTTATCATAAAAATAAACTTATTTATTTAACGCAGAAACTCCAAAATATTTTTTCTTTATCCAAAAAGCTAAATTAACCAATGCTACAAGGGCTGGCACTTCTACCAACGGACCAATAACACCTGCAAAAGCCTGACCGCTGTTTATTCCAAATACTCCGATCGCTACTGCTATAGCCAACTCAAAGTTATTACCCGCGGCAGTAAATGAAATCGCAGCCGACTGACTGTAATCTGCCCCTGTTTTTTTAGCCACAAAAAAACTAACCACAAACATTATCACAAAGTATATAGATAACGGTATTGCTATTCGCAGCACATCCATCGGTATTTCAACAATAAGTTTACCTTTAAGACTAAACATTACCACTATGGTAAACAATAAAGCTATGAGGGTAAACGGAGATATAAACGGAATATATTTTTTAGTAAACCACTCTTCACCTTTCAGTTTAATTAACAGATAGCGTGATGCTATACCGGCCACAAACGGAATACCTAAATATATAGCAACACTTTCGGCTATATCACCCATGGTTACCGTAACCTCAAGCCCGGTTATACCAAAAAGCGGAGGTAAAAGTGTAATGAACACATAGGCATAAACACTATACAGCAATACCTGAAAAACACTGTTTAAAGCCACTAGCCCAGCAGCATATTCCCTGTTACCTTCAGCAAGTTCATTCCAAACTATCACCATGGCGATACAACGTGCAATTCCTATTAAAATAAGTCCCGACATATATTCCGGATAGCCTTTTAAAAATAAAATTGCCAGCACAAACATCACTATAGGCCCAATTACCCAGTTAAGCAAAAGGGATACCCCGAGTACTTTGGTATTCCTGAAAACCTTACCTATATTTTCATATTTAACTTTAGCCAATGGAGGATACATCATAACAATTAACCCCACAGCAAGCGGAATATTTGTTGTACCACTTGAAAACGAATTGATAAAACTCTCGGCATTAGGAGAAAAGTAACCTATAGCCACACCAAGAGCCATGGCAGTAAAAATCCAAAGCGTAAGGTAACGATCTAAAAAGCCCAGTTTTTTCCTTTCGGCAGCCGGAGCACAATTATTTACACTCATATATAAAATATTGCAGAATAATATTTCCTGCCTCTACCATTTGTAAACCCTAAACGACACTTAAAAGCTTACCGGCAAAGGACAGAAAATATTACTCTTTATATTGCCATCATTTTTATAAAATCTTCACAATAGGTTTTAATCATACCTCGCACCCTCCTGAACTCGGCAGCAATTTCCTCTTCAGGCCCCTCATACTTGGAAGGATCTGGGAAATTGTAATGAAAACGTTGTGCCTTGGATGGGAAAAACGGACAATTCTCCTTAGCATTATCACAAACCGTGATTATAAAATCAAAATCTATATCACTGTATTCGTTTACGTTATTAGAAGTATGTCCTGAAATATCAATACCATCCTCCTTCATAAAAGCAATAGCCTTTGGGTTTACACCATGAGTTTCAACACCGGCACTGTAAACCTCAGCCCTACCCTCAGCAAAATGTTTTAAATAACCATGTGCCATCTGGCTACGGCAGCTATTGCCCGTACACAACACTAAAATTTTTGTCATCTTATTTTAATTAACAGCAGCCGCCTCCCGGTGTACAGCAGGACTGCTCGTTTTTAACTTCTGTTTCTTTTTTCGTTTCAGTAATACCACAGGCATCTTCAGCAAGGCAGGCCGTATTTTTAACCGTAAGCACAAAGTCTTTTCCGTCAAAATCAAGTCCGTACTTATTAATAGTCACTCCCTGATATTCCACTTCAATCTCACTATCCTCCATACCCAGCACACGTTCAGACAGCGCTATTATATTACGTAGTTTCTTAGGTTTTAATCTATGCTCAAAATCGTTAGCATCCCATAACTGGAAATTAGCCCCAATCTCTTTCCTTACCGTTCCGCCACAGTCTATAAAATTGCGGGTTACAACTCCCACTTCTGTTACATGAAAATGTTCGGGCACATAGCTCCCGTCAGGCAAACGAAAATTTACCGTTTCTACTGTTTCCAGTATTGTTTTGATTTCAGACAACTTCATATCCATTCCTTTTAATTAACAACAATCAAATTTCTTTTTAGAAAGCGACACTGTAATATGATCAAAAAATGATTTTATTTTCTCAAAACCTTCCTCATCTATACAGTAGCAAATTGCCGTCCCTTCAATATTCCCCTTTATAAGTCCGGCATTTTTGAGTTCTTTTAAATGCTGAGATACCGTTGGCTGTGCCAATGGCAACACTCCCACTATATCCCCACATATACACGAATCAACCTTTAACAGGTATTCTATAATAGCAATACGCGCCGGATGCCCTAAAGCTTTTGCCAAAGAAGCAAGGTCATTTTGCCCCTTTGTAAACTGATCTGATTTAGTAGCTCCCATGTTATTATATTTATATATTGCAATATTACGATAAAATAAATTACAAAAACAATTTCAACGTTAATTTTTGATTAAGAAAATCATCATCACTACCCTATAAAAAGGGTTTACAAAAAAAGCCCTATTTTTGCGCCTTTTAAAACCGCAGCCTGCGCTAATCTATTAAAATACAACACTTTTAAAATGAACAAAGTTTTCAACCTGTTTGATTTTTCCCAAAAAGTAAATTATAAAAACGAAATCCTTGCCGGACTTACAGTTGCCATGACCATGATACCCGAATCGCTTTCATTTGCGATACTGGCAGGCTTCCCCCCTCTTGTAGGACTGTATGCTGCCTTTATTATGGGGCTTATCACATCGGTTTTTGGCGGACGTCCGGGGCTGGTATCGGGTGGTGCAGGCGCAACAGTAGTGGTACTTATTGCCCTTATGCAGTCGCACGGCATTGAATATGTTTTTGGAGCTGTCGCTCTTGCCGGAGTATTACAAATAGCTGTAGGACTTTTTAAATTAGGAAAGTTTATACGACTGGTACCACAACCTGTTATGTATGGTTTTGTAAACGGACTTGCAGTTATAATTTTCATGTCACAATTGGAACAGTTTAAAAACGGAGAAAGCTGGCTTAACGGTACTCCGCTTTTTATTATGGGTGCACTTGTAGCGCTTACCATTGCTGTAGTGGTACTGTTCCCTAAAATCACTAAAGCTGTACCGGCATCTCTTGCTGCAATTATAGTAGTATTCTTAGTAGTTATAGGCTTTGGTATTGAAACAAAAACCGTTGAAGATATTGCATCGGTTCAGGGAGGTTTCCCTCCATTCCACATACCGGAAATACCATTTACCTTTGAAGCTCTAAAAATAATATTCCCTTACTCACTTATTATGGCAGCCGTAGGCCTTACCGAAGGTTTACTTACCCTTAATCTGGTAGACGAGATTACCAAAACAAGAGGAAACAGCAACAGGGAATGTTTGGCACAGGGAGCTGCAAATATTACTAACGGATTCTTTTTCGGGATGGGCGGATGCCCTATGATTGCTCAAACACTGGTTAACCTTTCGGCAGGATCAAGAGCCCGATTATCCGGAATTATAGCATCATTAACTATATTAGCCATTATACTTGTTGGCGCACCTGTTATTGGTAAATTACCAATGGCAGCACTTACGGGAGTAATGATTATGGTCGCAATAGGTACTTTTGAATGGGCAAGCTTTAGCATCATAAACAAAATGCCGAAATCAGATATTATTACAGGTATACTGGTAGCCCTCATTACCATTTTTATGCATAACCTTGCGCTTGCCGTATTGATAGGAGTTATTATATCGGCACTCGTATTTGCATGGGAAAGTGCCAAGCGCATACGCGCAAGGCACTATATAGATGAAAATGGCATTAAACATTATGAAATTTACGGACCGCTTTTCTTTGGCTCCACAACCGTGTTTGCCGAAAAGTTTAATATAGATACCGATCCGCAGGAAGTGATCATCGACTTTAAGGAAAGTCGTGTGTCAGACATGTCGGCTATAGAAGCTCTTAACGGCATCACTAAAAAATATCATGAAGCAGGAAAAACCGTTCATTTAAGACACCTTAGTGAAGACTGCAAAAGACTATTAAAAAATGCCGAAGCCGTTATTGATGTAAACATTATGGAAGATCCTACTTATAAAGTAGTGACCAATATCCACAGTTAAACAATACGCTTTTCAATATACTTAGAGTTCATTATGCGCACTATACCCATGTAGTCCATAGTGAACTCTACTAAATCTCCCACTTTATATCCTTTAGGGTTATCTCCTAAATCAAGTACTACCATATCAGACGTGGCACCGGCATATTTAATATCAGTATCAGTAGTATCAAGATGCTTCATATCTATATCCAGGAGCCCTATATCAATAATAGCACGTATTGAGGTCTTACCCTGATTATTTTCGTCAAAATCAAAAGTATCCCCTTCAAGGTTGGTTCCCATTTCTCCACTTGGAATCATCGGTTTTTCATACAGTTCGATAACTTCGGCATAAAGCTTAAAGATATCATTCTCCATATTATCAAGCTTCTCGCCGTTATATACATCTGTACCCATAAATAAGGTTTCCCCTACCCTGAAGTGATTTATTCCTACCGGAATAAGTCCCTGCTTAACCAACGGTATGGTCACCGAAGATCCTCCCGAAATAAACGGAATGTTCACATTAAACTTAATATCTACCAATTGCTTGTAAAGGCTTAACTGAATAAGTTTATCATTATTAGGAAGAACCCCATACAGGCAGGACAGGTTTGTACCAAGCCCTATAATCTCAATATTCTTCATTTGGAAAACCTGAGAGTAGAAATCTACAAAATCTTCCCGCATTACTCCCTCACGCAGTTCTCCCAAATCAATCATTATAATAATTTTATGGGTAACGCCCTGCTTTTGAGCCTCTTTAGAAAGCATTTCAATAGTCCTGAAATCAGTATTCATACTGATATCTGCATATTTAATTACATCTTTAATCGCTCCTTTTGCAGGAGGTTTAATGTAAATAGTCTCTACATTCTTATCAATCGCCTTGATTGTTTTAAGATTGCTTATTCTGGAATCAGAATACTGACTGATTCCCATTTTAAGCAGTTCGGTAAGATAGTCCTTGTTACCACATAGTATTTTTGTAACAACCGACCAGTATATGTTGTTTTCTTTAAAAAACGAGTTTAAGTAGTTAAAGTTCTTTTTTAATTTTTTTGTATCGAGTGTTATAAAAGCCATTAGATTGTTTTTTTGTACCTCATTTCAAGATACTTATTTGTAAATCCAAGATTCTCATAAAGTTTTTTCGCAGGATTATCGGGTTCAACATGCAGTGCTACATCTCCTTTACTGGATTCAAGAGCCTCCTGCATTAGTTTCTTACCAATACCTTTACCTCTCTGGTTTGGATCTGTTGCGATGTATACCAAAATATTTTCGGGTATATAACTGCCCATTCCAGTTTCATTAATCACCACAGCACCTACTACAGCGTTGTTTTCTTCAAGCCTGGCTGTAAGCACAAGTCCGCCTGTGGTTTTGTCCTTCTCATTATTCTTATTTAAAGCATAATTAACTGCTTTATTAATATCATCCTCAGGGTCTCCATACTGTTCTAGGCTTTTGTACAAAAAGTTAACAACTTCTTTTTGCAATTCATCATTCATAGATTCATTTGGATGATATTTTTGAATTTTTATCATTCTTTTTTGTTTAAAATTAGAAAAAACGCAAGATAACCCTTTAAAAAACCAATTAAAAACTATTCCTGTTAAAATATGTTAATATTGGTTTTTATAACCCATAAATTACCCGCAAAAATTCAACGATTTTGTATTTTTGCAATATGGCAAAACTCATTAACCTAAAGACATTTAAAGAATTTTTTAATTCTTCATCAGGAGGGGGTATTATCCTCCTTATTTGTGTAGTAATATCACTGGCAATCGCAAACAGTCCATTAGCATGGAGCTTTGAAAAATTCCTGCACGCTGTAGTAGGATTTAAAACCGAAAGTATAGATTTAGAATTCTCGGTTATCCACTGGATTAACGACGGACTTATGGCTATATTCTTCCTTTTGGTAGGACTTGAAATTAAAAGGGAAATTATCGAGGGAGAACTTTCCTCCATCCGTCATGCCTCATTACCTGTGCTTGCAGCCATTGGAGGTGTAGTTGTACCGGCAACAATATATTCGTTATTTAACGGTGGCACTCCTGCAGTACACGGATGGGGTATCCCTATGGCTACCGATATTGCTTTTGCTTTAGGTATTGTTTCGTTACTTGGAGATAAAGTACCAAGCGGATTAAAAGTTTTCCTTGCTGCTCTTGCAATTGTAGACGACCTTATGGCTATCCTGGTTATAGCAATTTTCTACACCTCTAACCTACACTTAGACTACCTTATATATGCTGCCGGTGTTTATGCTATAATGATAGGCTTTAACCGCATGCGACTAAACAATATATTTTTCTATATAATACCGGGTATGGTAATGTGGTACCTAATACACCACTCGGGCATCCATGCAACTATTGCAGGTGTTCTTACAGCATTAACACTACCTACTACTCCTGATGATAAAGAGTCTCCGCTTGAAAAACTGGAGCATGCACTGGCTAAGCCTGTAAACTTTTTGATCATGCCTATTTTTGCCATCGCCAACACTAACATCACTTTTGTTGACGGAATGGTAGAAGGACTTACAGGCAATGTAGGTTTAGGTATTGTATTAGGACTGTTTTTAGGTAAGCCAATAGGTATTTTCCTTATGTCATTCCTATCGGTTAAGGCTAAGATTGCCGAACTCCCTGAAAAAACAACCTGGACGCATGTACTGGGACTTGGAATGCTGGGAGGTATTGGTTTCACCATGTCCATATTCATTGCCCTACTATCGTTTAAAGATAGTATACCGCTGCAAACCGAAGCTAAGTTTGCCGTACTGGTTGCATCTGTGTGCTCTGGTATAATTGGATTTACATTACTTAACTTCTACAGTAAAAAGAAAAAGAAAGAGGTTATTCCTCAACAGGCATAAATAAAAAAGGAGAGTTTAAAACTCTCCTTTTTTATTTCTTTATTTATTATTTCTTATTTCTTCCTGAATATCTCAACATTCTTAACCGATAACCGTTCGTTTAACCAGTTTCTGAGTTTTACTTTCTCTTCATCACTCAAATCTTCTTCAGGTGTTTCATACAATACAGCTGTAATCCCTACAATACTGTCTTTTGCTGTAGCCATATCATGGTGCGAAACCGAGAACGACTTAATATTAGGAAACAGTGATTTAGCCTCTCTTAAAAATCTTTTGTTATCAAAGGTATTGGCCGCGAGTTGTTTCTCCAACTGAACAATTTTTAAATCCTTTTGGCTCACCTCGTTTTCATTACTCTTAATCTGTTTAAGAATATCTCCTTTAATAGCATTAAACCTATCGGTACTATCCTGCCTTATAATAAGCTGTGTTCCTTTTATATATTTATTATTATCAATCCTTTCCTGTAAGCCAGTTATTTCTTTCTTTTCAAATCTTTTGTCCAAAAATGCCAACTCCAGTTTTTTCGGTGTAGTGCTAAATCGGGTTTTTTTATAAACAACAGTATACCCTCTGTCGGTAAATTCGTTTTCAATAAAATTATCGATACTCTTTTTAAACTGCTGTTCCATATATAAAGAGTAAGCCAGATAACTTGCCGGAAGAAGCATCACAAAAGTTAATACAGATATCATAACTTTCACCCTTTTTTGCTGCTTTTCGTCAACCTGTTTCTTAGGCTGATACTTCAGATATTTGATAATGGAAAAAGTAGCAATACCAATAAACACACAATTTATACAGTACAAGTAAAAAGCCCCCAGAAAAAATGACCACTGAAAAGTTGCTATACCATATCCCGCTGTACACAATGGCGGCATTAAGGCTGTTGCGATTGCCACACCCGGTATCGGGTTACCTTTCTCTACCCTGGTTACCGCTATCACCCCTACTAAACCACCAAAAAAGGCAATTATAATATCGTAAATGGTAGGTGCTGTTCTTGCTAAAAGTTCCGACTGTCCGTCTTTAAAAGGAGTTATCAAAAAATATATAGCCGAGAACACCAAACCTACTGCTGTAGCATTTAATAGATTTCGTAATGATTTTTTGAGAAGCGTAAAATCATAAACCCCAAGTGCAAAACCAGCCCCTACTATAGGACCCATTAGCGGAGATATTAACATGGCTCCAATCACCACAGCTGTAGAGTTTACATTTAACCCCACCGAAGCTATAATAATAGCACAGGCTAAAATCCAGAGATTTGCACCCTTAAACTCAATACTCTTTTTAACACTCTCAAGGATTTTCTCCCTATTGTCTTCCCCTTCATGGAGATTTAGGATAGCTGCTATTCTTCTCATTAATTATAGTTAGTTTTTGCTAAAAGTAAAATAACCATTACTTATATCATGGATAAATAATGGTTATTGCAATTTATTACTTTTATAAGATAAAATCAGGCTATTTATGAAAAAAGCATTCCTTTAATTCTTCTGCTTAAAGTCTGCATTATATCTGTAGGGTAAGATCTTTTACCCATAAACACATCAGTCATAGCTTCAAAGGATCTTTGCCCGTATTTTTTCATAAAAAGATTCCTTATTTTAGGCTGACTGTATAAAAACTTAGAAAGCATTAAACCCGTTTTTATTTCAGGTAACATTTTCTCATTCAGTTTTGCCAAATAAAGCCCTTCGGCCGCTTTAACATCCTGCTTGCTTTCTATTATAGCCTCGGCAGCAAGCAACCCACTGTATATGGAATTGGAAATACCTTCGGCCGTAACCGGATCAGCAAAACCTGCAGCATCACCTACTAAAAACACATTATTCTTTACAAACCCATCTGTTCTTGGCGATACGGGTATTTGAAAACCATGTTGGGATTCTGCAATCACATGCTCTATACCTAAAGTTACAAGATAATCCTTATAGGACTGCTTTAGGTTTATTTTTGTTCTTTTACTGGAAGCTACTCCAATAGATAAATGATTTTTTTTAGGAAAACTCCAGGCGTACCCTCCCGGAATAGCATCAATATCAAATCGTACAACCCCCGAAAGTCTTTCAAAGTCAGCCTCAGAAACCTCTACCTCATACTCCAGGGCCGGTATTAAATCTCTTGTATCTTTATCCCAGCCTGCCATTTTTGCCGTAGGACTCAAAGCACCATCGGCTGCAATAACAAAACGTGTACTAATTTCTTCTCCTGTAGTAGATAAAACCACCTTATCATCTTCGTTTCTTAACCCGGTAAGCTTACAGTTATCAATAACTATCCCTCCTTTTTCTGTTACTTTTTTTACAAGAAACTCATCAAAAGTATCACGCATTACCATACTTATAACTGGTTCATCTCTATTAGTTATAAGATGAAATTCATCACCAATTAGAATATCTACCTGAGAGAACTCTTTTTCTACCACCTCACTAATATCAAATGGCAGCATTTTACGCCCTCTGTACACAAAACCTCCTCCACAGGTTTTATATCGTGGCAATTTTTCCTTTTCAATAATAGCTACCGATATTCCTTTTTCAGCAAGTTTAAACGCAGCTCCGGCTCCCGCAGGCCCGCTACCTATTACTACAACATCAAAGTGTTTCATCTATATGAAGTTTCTGTAAGTTTAATCTTAATTTAAATATAAAATTATTACTTTTATTTTTTGGTAAAAATACCAACTATATTGTAGAAAAATGATATCATTTTGAATAGTTATTTAACTTTTTAAAAAAATATCTGAAATTTAAATATTAATTAGCTCTTAAAAAAATTTGTTTTATTATATTAGCAACTGCTAACCAGTAAGTTATATGAACACCCCACTTGAAATAGTAGCAGGAGCTCTGCTCCTAATGGTTTTCCTCATATACATCATAAATAAAATACCGATGTATAGAGAGGAAAGACTTGCACTGCTCAACAAATACAGGAAAACCCAAAACACTTTTCTTAAAGTACAGGATTCCTTAAGCGATTACATACTAACGCATGACGCTATTGAAGAGCCTATACTTCCCGGCATTAGCTGTGGCGAGTACCTACACCAAATGAAGAAAGAATATTCCCAAAACCTTTCAAAACCCTTATTGCTTAAAATAAGAAGGTGTAACAACAGGAGAGTTATAAACAAAATCAACTCCATGCTAAATGAACAGAGTAACAAGATTAAAAGAACTAACGACTTAATAAGTGAGTTGCAAAAAAAAAGCTCTGATAACTCAGAGCTTTGTGTAGTGTAATTTTACTTTTTAATCCAGTTTTACTTTAGGGTTTGGATTTGCAATAATGTTTGAGGTATCATAACCTCCAAACTTTTTCATGTAGCTTCTTAACGAAGTTCCAAAACCATCTTTAAAACCTTTTGTACCGTTACTTCTAAGGTATTTTTTAACCGATCCTGCCCCTCCTAAGTGAGCTGCGGCAAGCAATCCTGATTCGGTAATTTTAACCCCGTTGATTACTTTTCCTTCGTAACGTTTAATCTCTTTTCTCAACTCCCATTTATTTTTAGAAAGCAATGCTTTAAAAGCTCGTTCCTGTAATTGGGGGCTGTTCAAGAACTTTTTAGCATCTTTTATTCCTACAGCTCTAAGGGCACTTTTACCAAACTGGTATTTTCCCATATAGCCGTAAGGATTTACTAATTTATAAAGTCCTTGCGACTCTTTAATGGCTATCGCCTGTTTAAAGCCAATGTATGACTTCCCTGTGAATGGAAAGTTATAACTTATCTTGGCTGTCTCATCAACCGTTGGCACGGTATAGTTAGTAATTTCATCTTCGGCAAGGTGAAAACCTTCTATTCTGCCAAATTGTTTTGCATCGTTAGTTTTGAATCCAGAACTTACTACTGCAATAAAAAGGGATAACCCTAAAAAATAACTCCATTTTTTTATCATAAATGTTGATTTCTCACAGCCTGTCACCCCGTGAAATTTCTCGCCGGCAAAGATAACAAAAATTATTAGATTGATTTACAATAATTTAACTCTTCGCTTTAAATTTAACACTAGATTAGCAGGTTTGATTAAGACAGAATTTTCTGTAATACCTGCAAACACTGGTGTTGCGGAAAAACCATACCAAACTGCTCTTAAGAGAATATTTTTTTGATTTTTTAATAATAATTAACCCCGAAAACGTTTTACTGCTTTCGGGGTTTTATGTTTTAAAATTGGTAAATGTATCCTTATTTAATTCCCATTTTGTTTACCCATGCCACATATTTTTGTCTGTTTTTAGCATGTTGAGCCCCTGTAACGGCAAACTCATGATAACCAAAATTGGTTACACTGGCACAAAAATAAATGTAATTATGCTGTTCCGGGTTGAGTACCGCATCTATAGCAGATATATCGGGCATAGCAATAGGCCCCGGTGGTATACCGGCATACATATAGGTATTATATGGTGAATCGGTTTCAAGATGTTTAAAATATACACGTTTAATAACCTGTTCATAATCACCCGATTCCCTTTTTACCGCATAAATAACCGTAGGATCGGCCTCCAGTTTCATTCCTTTTTTTAATCTGTTAAGGTATACGCCTGCTACCCTTGGCCTTTCATCTGCCTTTACAGTTTCTTTATGTACTATTGAAGCCAGCGCCGAAACTTCAAGTGGAGTAAGACCTAAAGCCTCTGCTTTTGCAAGTCTTTCTTTATTCCAAAACTTTCTGTATTCCTTTGCCATCCTTTCACGAAACTTGTTCGGACTAACATCCCAAAAGAATTCGTAGGTATTAGGGATAAACATACTCAATACATTGTCTTCATTAAAACCGTTATCGGCTAAAAACTTCTTATCGGTAAAGGCTGTATACAAAGAAATACTGTCAGGCTCTATCTGTTGCGCTATTCTGCCTGCCACATCAGCAAATGTTTCCTGATTGTTAAATGATAGTTTTACAGGAACAGGCTGGCGTAATGAGTTTATAATCTCATTACTGTTCATACCTCTTCTGAAAAAAAACTTACCCGCTTTAACATTCCTTACATACGACTTCTTTTCGGCAACCATCCTAAAACGCTCCATATCTTCAATATAAGGTTTTACAAGTTCCTCAACCTCTTCATAAGTAGAATTGGTTGGCACATATATCGCTACGCTGTTTTCGGAAAAAGCAGTATTAGGCGAAAAAATATCTTTGTAAATAGAATAGGCATATATACTGGCAGCAGTAACAGCCACAAGGGAGAATATCCCTATTATTTTTCTTAGTTTCAATTTAAATAGCTTATAATTGTTTGTTGTTTATTAACTGATAAAGAGCTTCGTCCTTATACTGGCCATGTATTTTGTTCCAGTCTTTTTTAACCCCTATCTGTTTGAAGCCAAAATTAGTAAAAAGAGAAATACTTGCCGTATTATCTGTACCAATATTTGCATACAACTGATGCAATTGCAATTTAGTGAGTGCATAGTTAATGAGTAAGCCTAAAGCTTCCTTACCCACACCTTTATTTCGGTTTACGGCATCGCGTATTATAATACCTATACCCGCCCTTTGGTTTACCGGGTCAAAATCAAATAAATCTATAAGTCCTAAAGCAGTAAAACCATCCTTCTCGCAAATGGCAAGCCTTAACTGTTTTGCCTCATAAATATCCTGATGAGCATTTTCAAGATACTGACGTATTAAAAAACGACTGTATGGGGTTTGGGTATTACTTACTTCCCAAATTTCTTCATTATTCTCAATACTATATATAAACTCAAGATCCTCTGGTTCAAGAGCCCTTAAAAATACCGTATCTCCCTGAAGTGTTACCATTCTATCTCTCCTTTAAATACAAATGTTGCAGGCCCTGTAAGAAACACATCACTAAAATGATCTCCCTCGTGCTTAAACGAAACCTTAAGCTCACCTCCTTCGGTATTAAGAGTTATTTCATTTGCACTGGTTTTCCCTGTTACATTCATAGCTATTGCTACTGCTGTTACTCCGGTTCCGCAAGATAGTGTTTCGTCTTCCACTCCTCTTTCGTAAGTACGAACATCAAAAGTGTTTTCTCCGGCCGGACTAACAAAGTTTACGTTAGATCCCTTATCGCCATAAAGTCCGCTGTAACGAATGGATGAACCTACTTTCTTCACATCAAAAGTATCAAGCCCTTCTACAATTTCCACATGGTGTGGCGATCCTGTATCCATAAATACATAATGCTCATATACCGATACCGAATTAACATCCTTCATTTGCAACGAAACAATACCTTCATCATTCACCGTTGCATAATGCGGGCCATCGGTCGCTATAAAATTAGTTTCATTGTCAATTACACCCAGCATTTTTGCAAATGCTACCAGACACCTTCCGCCATTACCGCACATAGAGCTTTCATTTCCGTCAGAGTTATAGTACACCATACGAAAATCAACATCTTTATCGTTCTCTAGTAAAATGAGACCATCAGCTCCAATGCCAAATTTGCGGTCGCATAGTCTGGCAACGAGTTTGGTATCATTTTTGGGAAATAAATTATTGCGATTATCAATCATCACAAAGTCGTTACCGGTCCCTTGGTATTTGTAAAAGGTGTATTGCATTTTTACAGGTATTTTGACAAAAATACGAATATTAACGACAACAGGAAAGGCTGATTCTCGCTTATATAACACAATAAATTTTTACCACAAAAATTAAAAAAACTGTTAAGGATTATGAAAAGAATTTCAGGTTTATTCCTTGTGGCACTTTTAAGCGGTGCCATGACCTTAGGAGCTTACAAACTGGTATTTGAAGAAAATACACTGGTTGGTTCTGAATTATCTGTAGCTCCTTCGCAAACAAATTTTGCTAAAAATGTTAATTACCTGCCGGAAACAGGCGACTTTACCGCTGCGGCAGACAAAGCTGTACACACCGTTGTTCACGTCAAGAACGTTTCTTACAGCACTGCTCCGTCTAACCCATATAGTTATTTCTTTGGCTACGGACAAAGAGAACCACAGCCACAGGTAGGTACCGGATCGGGCGTTATTATTACAGAAGACGGTTATATTGTAACTAATAACCACGTAGTTCAAAATGCCAGCGAACTTGAGGTAACATTAAATAACAATAAGGCATACAAGGCTAAGTTGGTAGGAACCGACTCTAATATGGATATTGCCCTACTTAAAATCGATGCCGGCGAGAAACTGCCTTTTGCCACTTTTGGCAATTCAGATGATATTAAAGTTGGCGAATGGGTATTGGCTGTAGGTAACCCGTACAACCTTACCTCTACCGTTACTGCCGGTATTGTTTCGGCTAAGGCACGTAACCTTAGTAACGATGGCATACAGTCGTTTATCCAAACCGATGCTGCCGTAAACCCGGGTAATAGTGGCGGTGCACTGGTAAATACCAGAGGAGAGCTTGTAGGTATCAATACCATGATCTCGTCAATGACAGGATCGTATGTAGGATATTCTTTCGCTGTACCTTCAAACATTACCCGAAAGATTATTGAAGACATTATGGAGTACGGCAATGTACAACGTGGTGTGCTGGGTGTAAAAGGAGGCGAACTGAACAGCTATGCTTCAAAAGAGCTTGGTGTTAGCGAAACACAAGGCTTTTACATTAATGATGTTATTAAAGATTCGGGCGCTGATAAGGCCGGACTTAAAAAAGGTGATATTATTGTAGAGGTAGATAACCGCACCATTAACAGCTTTGCTGATTTAAACAACGCTATAGGAACCAAACGACCAAATGACGTGGTTAATGTAGGCATTCACCGTGACGGGGAGCTACTTACTCTTCCGGTTAAGCTTTCTAAAAACGACATCAACACCTTTAAATACAATGGTCTTGAACTGGAAGATATAAGCAGTGGCGAAAAACAGCAGTATAAAATAAACTATGGCGTTAAGGTTAAGGAAATTAATGACGAAAGCCTTATGCCATATTACAACGAACTTAAAGACGGAATCATTTTAAGCATTGGTAACTACAAAGCAAAAGATATTGAAACCGTTTCTAAAATTCTTTCTTCTAAAAAAGCGAACGAAAGAGTTCGTGTAGAAATGATTACTAAAAGTGGTGAACTGGTTAGATTCTTAATTTGACCATTACTCTCGTAAATAAACATAAGCCTCTGTAAAAACAGAGGCTTTTTTTATTTACTTAAATACAACCCTCACATAACACTAATCAAACACCACCTGAGTTAATTTTGGACAAACCAAAAACATGAAGAAAAAAGTACTCAGGAAAACAGAAACATTCCTTCACTTTCTAACAGCTGCCATAATACTTATTAAAGGATATGATGAGCTAACGAAACACATTTTCTTCCCTGCTTTTATACTACTTAGTTTCGGTCTTCTGGTTTTGGTAATAATGTTATTATGGCGTCCGCTTAGAATAAAACCAAAAGAAGCGCGAAGGTCCTGCTACTTTATAGAAGCTCCGGCACTACTGGTAATATCTTATGTTGCTTACCTTGAAGGACGACACACTGTTCCCTATATTTTTTTAATTGCTGCGTTTCTCTATCCGGTTATGGGTTTTATATCTTCTAAAAAATGGAAGAAAATCAACAAACAGCATTTTTAGGCTTTCGCCATAAAAACCAAATCTTTCATCATAAAAATTCACTTTTACGCTAAAAGTTTAACATCATAGTTTATTTTTGCTTTAACTATTTAAAAACTACTAAACTATGATAAAAAAATATGCTGCTGCTTTATGCTGTTTTGCTTTCCTCGCCGTTTGCCATAATGCAAATGCTCAAAACAAAAAAAACAGGCAAAAAGCTTATTTTGGTAAAACCTTGCCGGCAGACACAAACGGACACATACCGTGTGTAGCAGACGAGTACCAAAACTATTTAAAGAAAACCCACCCTACCCTGCAATCACGCGAGGAGTTTGAAATTAATATGGCTGCTAAAATTGAAGCTTCCAAAAATAATTTTCAGCTAAAAAACACTAATACGATAATTACACTACCTGTTGTTGTGCATGTTATACATAACGGAGATGCTATAGGAACCGATGAAAACATTACCGATGATCAGGTAATTTCACAAATACAGGTACTTAACGAAGACTTCAGGAAAATGCTGGACACACCCGGTTATAACGATCACCCAGATGGTGCCGATATGGAAATAGAGTTTTGCCTGGCACAAAGAGATCCGGGAGGTAGCCCAACCACAGGCATAGAGCATATTAACCTTGGCAGGGCAAGCTGGGATAACTTTGAAAATATTGATTTAGTACTTAAAGCCGAAACCCAGTGGGATCCTGAGCGCTACCTTAATATATGGGTTTGTAAAATGGGAGGCGAAATGAGTGGTGTTGGCGGTTATGCTTACTATCCGGAACTATCGGGTCTTGAAGGCCTTGAAGGTTCTGAAGGCTTTGCTGAAATTGATGGAGTTATTCTTTCTTATCAGTGTATGGGAAGCGAAGACCTTTATCCTGAAGGAGATTATATTTTCGGGCGTGATAAAGGCAGGAGTGCTACCCACGAGGTAGGGCACTTTTTCGGGCTTATACATATATGGGGAAATGAAGACAGTTGTGATGCAACTGATTTTTGTGATGACACTCCTCCGGTGATAGGACTTCACTTCTCTTGTGCAGAGGTAGACACCTGTACAGAAGATGTAAAGAGTGACATGATTGAAAACCACATGGACTATACATTGGATCAGTGTAAAAATGTTTTTACTAACGACCAGAAAACACGTGTATGGACCGTTCTCGAAAATTCACCAAGACGTATGTCACTTGCAACCTCAAACAGCTGCGTTTACCCTGAAGATGTTGAATTTGACGGCTCTCTTAATATAGACAATATAGAAATGGCATGTTCGGGTCCGTTTAGTATTGAGCTAACATTAACCAATATAGGTAGCGCTACAATGACCGAAGCCATCATAAGCTACACTATTGATAACGAAACAACTCAAACATACACCTGGACAGGCGAATTAGCTACAAATGAGTCTGAACAGGTTACAATAACCGGATTAAACACAACTGCCGGCTCTCACACCCTGTTTGCCGATGTAGCTACAGTTAATGGTAATGCCGATGTTTATGAATTTAACGACACCAAAGACAAAGACTTTGTTGTTGTAGATAACCAAAGCTATACAACCGAAAGTGTAACTCTAACACTTCAAAATGACATATGGGGAAGCGAAGTAAGCTGGGAGCTTAAAAACGGAGAAGGTGATGTACTTTACAGCGGAGGACCTTATGATGACACCGATGAAATGCCGGGAGCTATTGTGCAGTTATTTGATGTAAACATAAACGAGTGCTACCTGTTTACTATTAAGGATGCTTTTGGGGATGGCATTTGCTGTTTATCTGGTGATGGATACTACACTCTTACTACAGATGACGATACCGAAATTGCTTCGAACGGAGATTATGGCTTGGGAGAATCTGTTGGATTTACTATTACAGAAGAACTCAACACAAATGATTTTGCTTTACAGGGAATAGGTATATATCCTAATCCTACAAGCAGCAAACTTTACATCACATCAAAACAATCCCTTGATGCTGAGTATACCATATATAATAACCTTGGGCAGGCAGTTAGCAATGACAGTATTTACATAAACGGACAAACCGAAATTAATACAGGCAGCTTAAGTATGGGCATATATTTTATTAAAATAATATCGGGCGGGCAGGCCAAAACATTTAAGCTAATAAAGCAATAAATACGAAAGGGACGCTAATGCGTCCCTTTCTCCTTAAACATTAATCAACTATATTTATTGCTTCACCACTTTAATGGTAGATGAAGCGTCTACAGTGATCACTTTAACCATATAAGTACCGGCTGTTAATTGAGACATATCTAACTGTACCTCGTTTTGAGTATACGACTTCTCAATTACCCTTTGCCCTACCAGGTTATACACCTCTACACCTGTAATAGTATTAGTGTAAGACATGTTAAGCACATTGCTTACCGGGTTAGGATAGTACTTAAATGTTCCAAAAGCAAAACTTTCGTTACCTAAAATTACACCTACTGCAAACGGCGCACTTTCACAACCATCTACAGTTTGTGTTATATAATATGTTGCATTAGCATCTACAATAGTATCTCCCGAAAGAGCATTTTCTCCTGCAAGAGCATCTTCTTCAGAAGCATACCAGTTAACCACTGCACCTTCTTCAACTGTAACTTCAATTTCTGCTAAAGTTGGGTAAACTAACAAATCAGGATCTACATCAAAAGACTGCTCTGACACACCTGTAGGTGCAGAAACCACAGTAACCATAGCTATAACAGCAGTTCTCATTTCACTTTCACAACCACCATCAGGCACTTGTGCTGCATAATAAGTAGTACCATCCACAAGAACATCTGTTTCAGCAAGCATATCACCATCTTCAGCAGCATTATACCACACTATAGTATCACCTTCAGCCATTAAATCAGCTACTACACCTGATGTACAGAAATACTGAACAACATCGGCAACAGGCGCTTCGGTACCACAAGTAATATTTAGCAGATAATCTTCAACTTGTCCATACCCCAATGCGTCTTCACTTGAGCAAGGATCTGATGTATAAACATCATACGATTTGAATACTCTCATAAAAGTAATTCCGGACATAGCATCAGCAGGAATAGCAATAGTACCTGTAACCTGCTGTCCGTCTTCACCTGTAGATGAATCTAAGAACCCAATCTCAAAACTTTCTCCTTCATCACTAAAGTCGCCGTTATGATTAAAATCAATAAACACGGTTAAGTAATTTTCATAAGATCCGTTTGTATTTCCTTCTACAACAATAGTATACTCTTCTCCTAAAGAAACTTCTCCGGGAGCCATACCTGTAAAGTCTTCCATCCCCGGGCTACTTGTGTCTACTGAGGATGAGTTTTCTATACCTGCAAACTCTACATAAGTTATAGGCTCTGTTCCACTATCAAAATCTACATCACAGTAACACGGTATACCACTTTGAACTACCTGTACAGGAGTACTAGTTGCCGACTCATCACTATCAGTACATGTAACCACAGCACGATACCATGTGGTTTCTGTTTGTACAGCACTATAGGTTGCCATATCACCACCTTCAGCCACATCGGTAAATATTTCGCCATCAGTAGAATACTGCCACTGATAAGCTAAACCTGAAGCCGAATAAGCAGGAGAAAGTGACAGGTTAATATCAGCTGTATCACAAGCATAAACTGTTGAAGAAACAGCATCAGCAACAGCTGGAGCACCTGTACATGCAGGTAAATCCTGTACTACAGAAAAACTGTCTATGATAATATAGAAGTCGTTTGATGTATCTCCAATCTGAGCAAGGATTTTCACAAAAACCTCTTCCCCTTCTGCAGGAGTAAATGTTACTGTTTGAGTAGCACAATCGACAGATTCGATATGATTATCAGTATCAATTGTATGTATTAGTGTAAAAGGTCCGGTTTCAGAAGTAGAATAATAAAATTCTATACTCCCCCAGTTATCCGAGTTTGCTGTAGGAACTGTAGGATCTACAAAGCCAGCATAATCCATAATTTTATATTCGAAAGACAGAGTCGTTTCATAACCATTTGAAATCCCTAAAGATGGTGAAACAATTTCAGCTTCGGTAAAACTAGTGTAAAGGTTTGTTACAAAAGAGAGATCTCCTTCACAGGGAACAAGACTGTAGTAGTCAAAATCATAACTATCCCAGTCATAAAGATAGTCTTCAAAATTGTCATTATAATCTATTTGAGCATACACCTTACCGGAGTATGAGAGCATAGCAAAAAAAGAAAGAACGTAAAAAATTAAGCGTAGGTGTGTTTTCATATTAATTATTTTAATGTTAGCATTTAAATATACTACAAAAATTAATTAAAAAGTTATGAAAAACTCATTATTAGATGGTTATCGCTTATTTTTCACGATTTGACAAAAAATTCTCACTAATAAAAAATTATCTTTTAACTATTACTTAACACAAACCAGCCAAATACATCGTTTTCGTAACAATAGTTATAGTATAATATTTATAATTTCAATAATTATCATGGTTTTAACTCAATTATTGATTTTTTAAAAATAAATAAAAAACATTGAAAAAAATTTTTACGAAAACGTTTGAAATATATATTTTTGCAATCAAATAACACACTAAACTATTTCTATCTTCATGAACAATAATGTTTTATACGAGAAAGAATTATCCTTCCAGGCAGACAGACGCAGGGCAGGTGTAGAATTTATTAAAATTGTTAGCGACCTATGGTATGACAAGTCAATTGAACTGGTTCTTTTCAGAAATCAACTTATTGACCGTAACGTTAGCGACATTATTAACCTTCATGAATATGCCGGAGAGTTTGTACAGAAACCGATAAATATTTTTGATTCTGTTGAGATAGCAAGAGCTATCCAGTCGTTAGACCTTCCTCCATCACGTATAGACATTGGTAAACTTACTTACGAGTACCACATTGAAGACAACAAGTATAACGATGCAAAAGCATTTGTTATAGACAAACTAAAAGACGCTAAACAAAGTAAAAACATCCAACCTAAAGATGTTGTTCTTTATGGTTTTGGTCGTATTGGTCGTCTTTTAGCAAGAGAAATGATGTCTAAAATAGGTAAAGGAAACCAACTTCGCCTAAGAGCCATTGTTACCAGAGATAAAAACGATGCAGTACTTTTAGAAAAAAGAGCATCTCTTTTACGTTGTGACTCTATCCACGGTGATTTCCAGGGATCGGTTATTGCAGATCACGAAAACAATGCCCTTATCATTAACGGAACTACTGTTCACATGATTACGGCAAACGCTCCTGAAGATATTGATTATACAGAATATGGTATTGAAAGTGCATTAGTGATTGATAACACAGGTGCATTTACAACCGAAGAGGCTCTTAAACGCCACTTAACATCTAAAGGAACAGATAAAGTATTATTAACTGCTCCCGGTAAAGGTGTTCCAAACATTGTATATGGTGTTAACCACAATGAATACAACCCTGAAGAAGTAGATATTTACTCTGCCGCTTCATGTACTACTAACGCCATTACTCCTATCCTTAAAGCTGTAGAAGACACTTTAGGCGTAGTAAAAGGTCACCTTGAAACCATTCACGCTTACACTAACGACCAGAATCTTGTAGACAACATGCACAAGAAATACCGTCGTGGTAGAGCTGCTGCCCTTAACATGGTAATTACAGAAACAGGTGCAGGTAGCGCTGTTGCAAAAGCATTACCATCACTTGCAGGAAAGCTTACATCAAACGCTATTCGTGTACCGGTACCAAACGGATCGCTTGTAGTACTTAACCTTGAGGTTGAAAAACCAACATCGGTTGAGGAGATTAATAACACTATGAAACATTATGCTCTTGAAGGACAACTTGTAGAGCAAATTAAATATTCTTTAAACAATGAACTTGTTTCGTCTGATATTGTTGGGACTTCTGCTCCTTCAATTTACGACAGCAATGCAACAATTGTATCTGCAGACGGCAAGAACATTGTATTATATGTATGGTATGATAACGAATACGGTTACAGCCACCAGGTAATTCGCCTGGCTAAATACATAGCTCAAGTAAGGAGGTACACTTATTATTAATAGATGCGGACAGCTGCGGAAACGCAACTGGAAAAGCCGACCCAAAAGGTCGGTTTTTTTTATGCCCGTACTTTTTAAAACAATCAAAATAGGATATAAAAAAACTCCCGTGCTATGCACGGGAGTTTTGTATTTATATTAACCTACTGATTAAGCGTTTGACGCTGCAGCAATAAGGTTAAGAGCAGAACCAGCCACAAACCAGCCAATTTGACCTTCGTTGTATGAGTGGTTAGCCATAATTACATCTTTAGATCCGTCTTTGTGAACAACCTCAAGAGTAAGCTGCTTGTTAGGAGCAAACTCTTTAAGATCTGTAAAGTTGAAAGTATCACCTTCCTGGATTTTATCATAATCAGCCTCGTTAGCAAAAGTTAACGCAAGCATACCTTGTTTCTTAAGGTTAGTTTCGTGAATACGGGCAAACGATTTTACAAGTACCGCTCTAACACCAAGGTGTCTTGGTTCCATTGCAGCATGCTCACGTGAAGAACCTTCACCATAGTTATGATCACCCACTACTACTGTAGGAATGCCAGCCGCTTTATAATCACGTTGTACCGCAGGTACAGCATCATACTCACCGGTTAATTCGTTTTTAACTGAATTTGTTTTCATATTGAAAGCATTCACAGCACCAATTAACATATTGTTAGAAATGTTATCAAGGTGACCACGGAAACGTAACCAAGGACCCGCCATAGAAATGTGGTCTGTAGTACATTTACCAAATGCTTTGATAAGAAGTTTTGCACCAGTGATGTTCTCACCATCCCATGGCTGGAACGGAGCAAGAAGCTGTAAACGCTCTGAAGTAGGACTTACTATAACCTCTACACCACTACCATCTACAGACGGAGCCTGATAACCCGGATCCTCTGCATCAAATCCTTTTGGAGGAAGCTCATTACCTGTTGGCTCATCAAGCATTACCTCTTCACCGTCTTCGTTGATTAACTTATCTGTTAACGGGTTAAATCCAAGGTCACCTGCAATAGCAAGAGCAGTTACAAGTTCAGGAGAACCAACAAATGCTAATGTGTTAGGGTTACCATCGGCACGCTTAGAGAAGTTTCTGTTAAACGAGTGAACAATAGTATTTCTTTCTTCTTTCTCAGCACCTTCACGATCCCACATACCAATACATGGTCCGCAGGCATTAGCGAATACAGTAGCACCAATCTTATCAAAAGTATCAATAAATCCGTCACGCTCTATAGTGTAGCGAACTACTTCAGAACCCGGAGTGATTGTAAACTTAGCTTTAGTTTTAAGTTTCTTTTCAGCAACCTGCTTAGCAAGAGAAGCCGAACGCGAAATATCTTCGTAAGAAGAGTTAGTACAAGAACCTATAAGTCCTACCTGTACCTGTAAAGGCCAGTCGTTTTTCTCTGCCTCTTCTCTCATTTTAGAGATAGGAGTAGCTAAATCCGGAGTGAAAGGACCGTTTAAGTGTGGCTCAAGTTCAGAAAGGTTAATTTCAATAACCTCATCAAAATACTGCTCTGGGTTAGCATAAACCTCTGCATCAGCAGTAAGGTAATCTGCAACTGCAGCAGCTGCATCAGCAACATCAGCTCTGTTTGTAGCTCTCAGGTAACGATCCATAGACTCATCATAACCAAATGTAGAAGTAGTAGCACCTACCTCTGCACCCATGTTACAAATAGTACCTTTACCTGTACAAGACATAGCTTTAGCACCTTCACCAAAATATTCTATAACAGCACCCGTACCACCTTTTACAGTAAGGATACCGGCAACTTTTAAGATAACGTCTTTAGGCGCAGTCCAACCAGATAATTTACCGGTTAACTTAACACCAATTAATTTAGGGAATTTAAGCTCCCATGCCATACCAGACATAACGTCTACAGCATCAGCACCACCTACACCAATTGCAAGCATACCTAAACCACCTGCATTTACAGTGTGAGAATCGGTACCAATCATCATACCTCCAGGGAACGCATAGTTCTCTAAAACAACCTGGTGAATAATACCGGCTCCCGGTTTCCAGAAACCAATACCATATTTATCTGATACAGATGATAAAAAGTCAAAAACCTCATTACTTTGCTCTTTTGCACGTTTTAAATCGGTTTTTGCATCAACTTTAGCCTGGATAAGGTGATCACAGTGTACAGTTGTAGGAACAGCAACTTTATTCTTTCCTGCATGCATAAACTGAAGCAGAGCCATTTGTGCAGTAGCATCCTGACAGGCAACTCTGTCTGGCGCAAAATCCACATAGTCCTTACCTCTTGTAAAAGCCTGTGAAGGCACACCTTCCCACAGGTGGGAATATAAAATCTTTTCAGAAAGTGTAAGAGGACGACCTACAAGATCACGTGCTTTATCCACACGCTCTGCCATGTTCTCATACACCTTTTTGATCATTTCAATATCAAAAGCCATAATAAGTATATTAATGTTCGTTTGTAAAAAGTGTGTAAATTTACTGATTATTGCAGCAATTAAAAAATTTTTATTGATTGATTAATTTGCAGCAATTATTATTTATAAACATTCTATAATACTGCACATATCTCAATAAAATTAAGAAGTTAACCCAAATATTTAAGAATTCTTAATTTTTTCACTCTATATTGATAATTCCTAAAAAAACAATCCTAATCCATAAAAAAAAGCCACTCTCTGCACAGGAGAATGGCTTTTTATAAGCTAAATAAAACTTTATTAATAAGTTATAGTCAACTCGTTTTCATTAAATTTTGTCTCTGCTACGGCATACTTATAAACCATTCCTATTGCAGCTATAAATGCTATACCGAATAAAACTGTTCCTGACACAAAATGCATTACAGAACCTGTTTCACGGTAGTTTTCAAAAACATTTACCAACATATATACAGAAAACAAAGTAAGCATATTACCATACACAAGTCCTAATACTTTATGCTTGTAAAAAATTTGCAAAAAGACAAGCCAGGTAATTAAAAGGGCAACATAATTATTATAACTGTTAGCATAATAATCATTAATAATCGTAAAAGCTCCTAATCCTATATAATAGAATTCAGGAAATGTTCCTAATAGTTTTTTCATATTTATACAGATGCACCGTAAATATAAAACATATAACGAGACTATTCTATATCAATTATAAAAAAACTAAAACTATTTATTAACAATTTGGTAACATTTTTCAATTTTTACAGATTTTCTGACAAAACACCTAAAATAAAAAAAGCTGTTTTTAAAACAGCTTTTTGATTATCATTTCTTCGGTAATGCCTTCGGCATCTGCTTTGTAATTTTTTATAATTCTGTGCCGTAAAATCCCAGTAGCAACAGCCTGCACATCTTCTATATCGGGAGAATACTTACCGTTTAATGCCGAATGTGTTTTTGCTGCCAGTATAAGATTTTGTGAAGCTCTTGGCCCTGCTCCCCAATCAAGGTAGTTATTAACATAATCATCGGCCATGGTACTGCCCGGTCTTGTTTTACCTACCAGTCGAACGGCATACTCTATAACATTATCTGCCACAGGTATCCTCCTGATAAGGTGCTGGAAATCTAAAATTTCCTGTGCTGTAAATAATGAATTTATCTGCTGTGTAGTATCTGTCGTAGTACTCTTAACCACCTGAACTTCTTCTTCAAATGTAGGATAGTCCAGCTTTATGGCAAACATAAAACGATCCAGCTGAGCCTCGGGCAACGGATAGGTTCCCTCCTGCTCAATAGGGTTTTGGGTTGCCAATACAAAGTAAGGCAATGATAGTTTATAATGATGTCCCGCAACAGTTACTGCTTTCTCCTGCATTGCCTCCAGTAGAGCTGCCTGAGTTTTAGGCGGTGTACGGTTTATCTCATCGGCTAATATAATATTAGAGAAAATAGGTCCTTTTATAAATTTAAACTGCCTGTTCTCATCCAGTATTTCACTTCCTAAAATGTCTGACGGCATTAAATCAGGAGTAAACTGTATACGTTTAAACTCCAGTCCTAAGGCTTGGGAAATTGTATTTACCATAAGCGTTTTTGCTAACCCGGGCACCCCTACTAAAAGAGCATGCCCTCCGGCAAAAATGCTAAGTACAATTTGATTAACAACCTCTTCCTGGCCTACAATTATTTTTGCAATTTCCTTTTTTAGTTGAGCTTGCTTCTCAACTAAATTTTGTATCGCTGCTACGTCTGACATAATTGGTTAATGGTTTCGAATTAAAAAAGGGAACTCCCTTACTCCAAACTTAAAAATATTTTTAAAGTAAACCTAAAATTCCCACAGAATAAGGTTACTATTTTTTAACCCAGTGATTAGCAAACTTACAGTCCTGATACTCTTTTGCAACCTTTATGTATGTTTCCTTGATTTTTTCTTCAGACCATTCTCCAATTACCCCAATTTGTTTTTCCTTAAGCGCCAGTTCTTTAATTTTTAGGTAATCCTGAGCGAAATCGGCCTTATGATCCGGATAACGTGTAGCAACAGTCATTATTTTGAAAACTTTACCGGTTCTTGGGTCATCTTCAAGCAACGGTTGCGTTATATCACCTTCTTTTAAATCATATACTGCACTGTAAAGTTCTGACGGAAGTTTTGTAAGTTCAAAACGGGTTTCCAGTGTTCTTGGGTTCATTAAAAGTCCGCCGCTGTTTCTGGTTTCCTTTTCATCTGACTCCGACTTTGCAGCATCAGCAAACGTAATTTCTCCGCTTAAAATCCTTTCTCTTATATTCTCAATTTTCTTTTTTGCTGCTGCTTCCGCTTCTTTAGAAACCTTAGGCTTCATAAGAATATGTCTTACATCAATTTCCTGACCTCTGATTTTCTCTACATAAATAAGGTGGTAACCAAATTCAGTTTCAACCGGATCTGATATTTCACCTTCATCTAAACTAAAGGCTGCATCTTTAAACTCTTTTACAAAAGCTGTTTTTCTGGTCATTTTATAAAAACCTCCCGATGATCTTGATCCAGGGTCTTCAGAATAAAGTACAGCCTTACTGTAAAAACTTGCCCCACCTTCAACTTCTTTCTTAATTTCCTTTAAACGATCAATAACCTTTTGTTTTTCTTCCTGAGATATTTCAGGCTTCACTACAATTTGAGCTATCTCAACCTCGGCACCAAACTGAGGTATTTCATCTCCTTTAAATTTAGAAAAGAATATCTTTACCTCTTCAGGAGTTACCTCTACCTCATCAATAATCTTTTTCTGCATTTGCTCTGTGAGCTTCTGGTTTTTGATCATTTCAAAAAGCTCTTCCTTAAACGACGGAAGATCTCTTTTTTTGAAATACTCAACCATACGCTGCTCAGAACCTAACTGCTCAACAAAGTAGTCTATTTGTTGTTGCATTCTTTCGTTAACCTCAACATCACTTACAATAATACTATCCTGTATAGCGTGGTGAGCATACAGCTTATCTTCCATAAGTTTACCCAGCAGTTCACATCGGGTAATATCTTTAACAGATACTTCCTGAGCCTGAAGTTCCTTATACATCATATCGATATCAGAATCAAGTACTACAAAATCACCAACAACAGCCACAATACCGTCTACTTTCATTTTGCCTTTTGGCGCTCTTGGTTTTACTGTATCCTGCACAGGCTCATCTTTAATTATTTCCTGAGCACTCACACTTCCAAAAACCATACAGCTGGTTACAAGAAATAAAGCCAGTTTGCTATTTATAAATTTCATAGTCTTTATTTTTAATCGCATCATCCGTTATATCTTTTTCGAATTTCTTTATTAACTCAAACTTCCTGCCGTTTATTATAAGCTGCTCTAAAGTTGGCCTTATATATTCATACGGGGAAATCTCATTTTTACCTAACACCTTTGAAACCTTTACCAAGTATACATCTGTAGAATCAGGATACTGATAAGACATATTACTGCTTATATATGTATCCCTGTTCTCTGGAGTTATAAATGGCAGCTTTCTATATACCTGGTTCATATCTACCCAGGTTGTATCGTTAAAAGCGTAACTTTTAAATTGTATTGCTATATCACTTAACGCTTTTATATCTGTTTTCTTATTACTGGAAAATTTTTCCTTTATCGATGCAAATTTAGGATGATCCTTTAATAAGTGTATGTATTTAAGCTTAACAAGTGTACCGGTAGTCCTGAAGTTTTCTTTATTGGCATCATAATAAGCCTTAAGCTCGGCATCTGCCACTACAGTATCCACACTCCTTTTTACCAGCTCTTCTATGTATGCCTTTGTATATAAATCAATTTTATACTGCCTTACCAGTTCGTTAAACTCTTCCTGCTTTTCTGCACCTAGGTTAAGCTCTGCCGCATTATAAAGTAGTTTTTGAGTAGCCCACCTGTCTATATAGCTTTTCACAATAGCCAGACTATCTTCTTTTGAGGTTCCTGCCGGCACAAGCTTATTTATTTCCTCTTCATACAAATAGGAATCGTTAACCCTTGCAACAGCATGTGGCTTTGCCTCTTTTTGAAAATAATTACAGGATACGGCTAACCCTGCCAGTAAAAACAATACTGCTTTTTTAATCATTACTGGTTAAGCTGTTTTTTTATATTCTCAAAAACACCTTTATTTATCTTAACGGTAAACTCTTTTTTAAGTGTATCTACCCAAGTGCTTTCAAGATATTGCTGATAATCATTTACCACGCGACCTCTGCATTCATCAAGTGCTTTAGTGCTTGCCGGTAATACCTTATTTACTTTTATAACATAATAGTAATCACCTTTGCTAACCACATCACTTATCCCTGTTTCCCATTTATCAAGAACAGGTAACATTTCATCATTTTGAGCAAACACACCCGATCTTTCTATTACATTTATTTTACCGTTTGTATTAAGCTCTTCTTTTATAAAAGCAATGTCTTTACCTTTTTTAAGAAGCTTTCTTGCTTTTTCAATAATCTTTTTATCTGTAGAAGAAATAACCTCGGCATCAACCCTGTTACCCCATCTGTACTCATTAAGATGAGCGTTGTAATAGTTTTTAAGGCCTACTGTATCTTTTTTAGCTTTATCCCATATCTCTTTTTCCATTAAATCAAACAGCAACAGTCCGTCTTTATACTCCTGCATTACACCTGCAAACTCCGGAAATTCATTTTCAAGATTTTCGTCGTAATACTCGTTTAGCTTTTCATTACTAAATTTTTCAAACAAAATAGACACAAGCCTGTTAAGCGGTTTCGCTTTAATACCTCCTTTTTGCTCTTTATTGATATACTCCAGAAACTCCCAAGCCTTTATTTCTTTATCATTGTTTATAGTTAATAAAGTTTTATTAAAGCTATCAGCACTTTCAGGTAGTTTCCATGCAGTAACATAGTAAGAATCGTTTACAGCTGTAAGCACCTTTGAATACATTTTCTTATCGGTATCCATAGGGTATTTTTTCTTAAGCTTTTCAGTCATCGCTTCTGCAATAACAGATGAACGGTCATCTTTAGCTACTCTTGCCTCTAAATCCTCTTTACTTTCTTCAAAAGTAAGTAATGGGAATTTTTTAACCAGTTTAACAATATGCCAACCGTATTGTGTTTCAAAAGGCTCAGTATAATCACCAGGCACCTTTAATGCAAACGCTCTGTTCTCAAACTCTTCAGAGCTTAATGACCCCGAGCTGAACTTTTCAAGCACGCCGCCTTTTGTAGCTGTATAACCATCCTGAGAAAACTGCTTAGCCAGTTCACCAAAATCTTCTCCCTGTTTTAACTTTTGGTATATCTCCTCGGCACGGGTTTTTACTTTTGCCTTTTCTTCTTCAGAGGCATTATCTTTTGATTTAAGCAACATTATATGGGCTACTATAATATCTCCCCTGTTTTGCCTAACATCTTCAACCTTTATAATGTGATAACCAAAACGGCTTCTTATAGGCATTGACACCTCTCCCTTCGGAGTAGTGTAAGCTCCTGTTTCAAACGGATAAACCATTCTGAAAGCAGAGAAATAGCCTAGTTCACCTTTATCGGTTTTTGCAGCAGGAATATCTTCAGAGTATTGCTGTGCCAGCTTACCAAAATCTTCACCGGCAAGAGCCTTGGCTCTTATTTCCATTGCTTTGTTGTATACTCTTAAAGTATCTGCAGGTAAAGCATTTTCATCCAGTTTGAATAAAATATGCGATGCTTTTACCTCTTTTTGAAGTCTGTTATAAGCTTCCTGAACCAGCTCGTCTGTCACCTCTTTGTCAAGATGATAGTTTTTAGAAAGCTGCTCACGGTAGTTTTTAAGCTCTAACTGATACTTCCTGTTATCCTGAAGTCCCAGTTCGTAAGCCCTGTTTACTTTAAGCTTATAACCAATAAAAAGATTAAGGTAGTTATCTAAGTCTTTTTGCGAGTCGTCTTTTACCAAATCAAGGTTTTTATTATAAACCCTCACAAACTCGTCTGTATAATAAGGATTTTCATTTATGGTAAACAACACCTCTTTTTTTGTTTGTTGGGCAAACGAAAGTGCCGATACACACAGTGAAATCCCAAGAAGAACCTTTTTTAATTTCATTATTAAATAGTTTGTAACACTGTAATACGGTTAAGTAAACGCAACGGAGATAAAAAAATTATGCTTCGTTGCTTTTTTGCAACCAACAAAAATAACAATTCGCGAACATTTAACAACATTATTTGTGTTAATCCGCCAAAAACAAACAAGGGCACCCCAAAGAAGGGTGCCCTGCCATCAAAATCAACTTAAACAACTTAAGCTAAAATCACTTCTTCACTATAATAAAATCTGACCTTCTGTTTATTGCGTGCTCTTCTTCAGTACACTTTACCCCGTTACTACATTTGTTTTTAAGCTGCGACTCACCATATCCTTTTACACTCTCAATTCTTGACGGATCGATACCATGCTCAGTGATATATTTGTAAGTAGACTGCGCCCTGTTTTCAGATAGCGTCATGTTGTACGCATCCTTACCTCTTGAATCGGTGTGCGATTCAATTTTAATAACAATTGCCGGGAAGTTTTTCATAATATACACCACCTTATCAAGCTCTTCTGCCGCCTGTGGGGTAATATCCCATTTGTCGTAATCAAAGTAAATAGGATTGATATCTACCTTTTCAACGTCGTCTTCTTTCTTAACAAGATCTTCATAGTTGTTAAGCTCAAAGTTCACGTCTTTAGTTTCATGGTTAGGTGTTTTATCTGTTTCCAGTTCCTTTTCTGCTTTGGTATGGTTAGGCTTAGAAGCCTCTACTTTGATTTTTGAACCACACGGAACCTCAACACTATATGTACCATCTTCTTTAGTTTTAACCGATGCTATTACATCACCAAATTCATCATACACCTTAATATCGGCCTGATTGATTGGCACTTTATATTTGGCATTAGTCACAATACCCGACACTGTTTGTATACAAACCGGCTCCTGCCTTGTAAAGTAATAAATATCATCATCGCCCATTCCGCCTTTACGGCTGGAAGAAAAGTATCCGTATTTTTTATCCTTATCAATAATAAAGGCAAAATCATCAACATTACTGTTTACCTGATTTCCCAGGTTTTTAGGCGCTTCAAATTCGGCCCTGCCTGTCATTTTACTTTCAAACACATCCAAACCTCCAAGTCCGTAATGCCCGTCTGAAGAGAAATATAAAATACTGTCGTTAATAAACGGGAACATTTCCCTGCCACTGGTATTTATTTTATCGCCTAGGTTTTTAGGCTCTCCCAGTTTACCATCGTCAAAAATCTGGGCTACATAAATATCGGCATCTCCATAACCACCGGGCATATCTGACACAAAGAACAGCCATTTACCATCGGCACTTACCGCCGGGTGACCCACCGAATATTTTTTATTATCAAAAGGAAGTTTTTCGGTTGCAGAGAGCTTCTCACCTTCTATAGTTCCTTTGATTATCTCAAAGTTCCCTGTACCCTCATCGTCTGTAATTAACTTATCATTAGGCTTAACAATATTTGCCGAATAATAAACCGTTTTCAAATCGGGCATAAACGATATAGTAGCGTTATGATACTGTGTTTGCTCTTTAGGCAAAAACTTCTGGATATTAAACAGCGAACCGTCTTCGGCATTCCTGTCGGCCACATAGAGCTCAAGGTAAGGCTGCTCATTCCACGAATAGGTTTTCCCTCCTACTTTTGTGGTATCCCTACTGGATGAAAACACAATCTGGCTACCGTAAAATGCCGTACCAAAGTCGGCTTTATCACTATTAGAATCCAAATTACTTACCGTATAATTAGACGGCTGACCGTTAATACTGTCAAGGTATTTTCTCTGACTGATAAACCTGTCAATCATAGCCTGATCGCCTTTTTGCTCCAGTCTTTTCTTTAACAGTTCGTCTGCTTTTTTATAATCTTCGGTAGCTCTTAGGGTTTGTATATACCTGTTAAAATGGGTATCATCCATATTATCGGCTAAAACACTGTAAAGCTTGGTGTACCATCTTAGGGCACTACCGTTATTACCTGTATAGTAATAAGCATCAGCAACATTCATTATGGTTTGGGTACCGGGAGCAGATTCTTCCTTAAGATATTTCTCATAAGCTTTCGCTGCTTCCACATAAGCCAGATCTTCAAAAAGCCTGTCGGCCTTTTTAAGCTCTCTCTGTTGTGCAAATCCTGATGCTATGCAAAATAGTAAACTGTATAAAAATAGTTTTCTCATCATAATCTTTATCTTTTAGAAAAATCTTGGAGATTTAACACGTTTGTTTTTAGGTAATACATCAAATCGTAGTATTACTTCGTGAGATCCGTCGTTGTACTTATTAAAATCGGTTACGGTATAATCATATGAATATCCTGCAAAAATCGAGTTCGTTATCTGGAAGCCCACTAATGCACTTACCGAATCGTCCCACCTGTATGAAGCTCCTAAAGTCAGTTTTTCATACAGTAAGAAGTTAGCCGAAACATCTACCGTTACGGGTGCTCCTGAAACCACCTTACCTAAAACAGCCGGTTTGAACTTTAAATTCTCTGAAAGGTCAAATACATAACCACCCATTACATAATAGTGTAGCCTGTCTGACACGGTTGACTCCTGAACATCATCATAATAATCAGACCTGATGAAGCTTGGTACAGAAAGTCCTGCATAAAACTTCTCGGTATAATAATACACTCCTGCTCCAATGGTAGGTGTTGTTTTATTATTGATGTTAGTATTAAGTAACGGGTCGTTTTGCTGATAGTAAATACCCTTAGACCAGTCAATATCCATTAACCTTACACCTGCTTTTAACCCAAATGAAAGGTTAGCATCATACCCCACAGGGATAATGTAGGCAAAGTTAGCATTGGCAAAAAATTCCTGAGAAGGTCCCAGCCTGTCATTCACAACACTTAAGCCTAAGCCCATCCTTTCATTAAACACAGGAGAGTGCAAAGTAAATGCCTGGGTTGTAGGAGCACCGTCCAGCCCTACCCATTGTGAGCGGTGCTGCAACACTCCCTGAAAGTGCCCTACCGTACCTGTGTAAGCAGGATTAACAGTTAGCGTGTTATACATGTACTGGGTATATTGAGCTTCCTGTTGTGCATTTACAGCAAATGCCGCAAAGAGTAGCCCGAACAGGAAATATCTTTTTATAAATTTTGGTGTGATTTTCATACTTAAATATATTTTGTTAATTGATAATTGAGAGTGACAGCGGCGCTGCCACTCTTTTTATCTAAACCATTATTTATCTCATTATATACAACCAGCCTGTTTTCACTGCACCCTCTACTTCAAGAACATAGTAGTAAGTACCTACCGGTAGCTTTTCTCCTCTTCTTACAGTACCATCCTGGTTTGCAGTACCATCCCAGTCGTTTTGATAACCCGACGTTTTGTATACCGGCGAACCATACCTGTTGTACACCGAAAGCGTATTGTTTGGATAGTACTCTATACAATCTATCCTGAAGGTGTCGTTAGCACCGTCTCCGTTTGGTGTAAACTCGTTATATACTGTTAAGCATGACGGTTCTACCCAGGCTATAGCCTCATTATTATCTGTTTGGCTGTCTATAGGGTTGGATCCAACTATGAAGGCTATATTGTTATAATCTCCCCCAAACAGTACCTGAGTAACTACCTGCAGTACTGCCGATTCTCCCGGTCCAAGTGACGGTATAACCCATATACCGCTTACCTCATTATAAGTACCCTGTGTTACTGTAGAATCAACATAATCATAACCGCTTGGCAGCTGCTCGCTTACCTCAAGATCAGTAAAGGTACTGTCACCCTCATTTGTCACTGTAATGGTAAAAATAACATTTTCACCGATAAGCGGATTAAAATTGTTAACAGATTTGGATATCGTTAAATCAGAACAGCTTACCACATCCACATCAAGTGAACCTTCTGTAGTTCCGGCACATCCGTTAGCATCTGTATAAGAAACACTTATATTACCAGGACCAAGATCCAGCCATATTACTGAAGCGGTATTATCTGTAGCAGTACCTCCGTCTACAATTATACCTCCGTCAACTGTCCATACATAGTCGGTCATACCATCTTCAGTGACATATACCGTTTCTGTACCATAACACGTTCTAGGGCTAGAAGTAGATATTGTTGCTGTAGTATTACCGTATATATTAACTGTAACTGCAAGTCTTACCAAACTTTCACAACCTCCGTTTATGATGGAAGCATAATATACTCCTCCATCCATAAGCTCGGTATCATCCGGTAGTGGTGCTCCTCCTGTTGGAGATGAGTACCAAATCACTCCCGTTTGGTTTACCTGAAGATCGGCTACTGTTGGCATATCACCCGCACAGAAATCCTGAGTGGTATCTGTAGTAGTTGGGGTAATACCATCGTTTACATTAACTGTTATTGCAAGCCTGTTCACACTTTCACAACCTGATGCATTCACATAAGCAGCATAGTAAGTCATACCGTCTACCAATGCCATTGAAACATCCAGGGGATCACCGCCTGTCATAGAAGCATAGAATATAGTTCCTACAGGTGATACCTGAATATCGGCAATTGTTGGCATATCTGCTCCACAAAAATCCTGAGTTGTATTAGTAGTTGTTGGTGTAACACCTTCATCTACCGTTACTGTTACAGCTAATCGTATTAAGCTCTCACAACCTGCTATTGACTGTACCGATGCATAGTAAGTTGCTCCCGAAACCAGAGCCGTTGCCGGATCTACCACGTTACCAGCTGTTGCAACATCATACCATGTAACTCCGGTTTCGTTCACCTGAATATCGGCTACTGTTGGCATATCAACCGCACAGAAGTTTTGAGTAACATCATCTGTTGTAGGTGTTTCACCACTATCTACTGTTACTGTTACCGCTAACCTTACCGAGCTTTCACATCCGCTGGCATCGGTTATACCGGCATAGTAGGTCATACCGTTTACAAGCGCTGCTGTATCCAGTATTTGTGTGCCACCTGTAGCTGCCGTGTACCAAATCACTCCGGTTTCATTCACCTGAATATCGGCCACTGTAGGCATATCTACCGCACAGAATGTTTGCGCATCACTGTTGGTCGTTGGCGTAGTACCGTTGCTCAGGGTAACAGTAATTGCTAACCTTACAGCACTTGCACAACCGCTAACAGGGTCAACCATACTTGCATAATAAGTCATTCCGTCTACCAGTTCGGTTCCTGCTGCAATTGCAGTACCTCCCATTGCAGTATTGTAGAATGTAATACCTGTTTGATTTACCTGTATATCATCTATAGTAGGGTTATCCACACTACAGAATATCTGATTAGTTTCTGTAGTTGTTGGCGTCATACCATCGTTTACATTTACTGTAACCGCTAGTCGTACCGAACTTTCACAACCGTTTGTATCGGTTAAGCTACCGTAGTAGGTCATACCATCGGTTAATGCAGTTGTATCCGGCAACAGGTTACCACCTGTTGCAGCATCATACCAAACTACTCCGGTTTCGTTCACCTGAATATCGGCCACTGTTGGCATATCCACAGTACAGAAGCTTTGGTTTATATTATTTGTAGTTGGTGTAGGTGCATCGGTTACATTTACTGTTACCGCTAACCTTACCGAACTTTCACAACCAGAAACAGGGTCGGTTAGGCTCGCGTAGTACACCATTCCATCTATGAGCGATGCCGTGTTCGCGACCACAGTGCCTCCGGTTGGGGAATCATACCAAACAACTCCAGTCTCATTTACCTGTATATCGGCTACTGTAGGTGCATCCACCACACAGAAGCTTTGGTTTATATTATTTGTAGTT
>NZ_JRLV01000059.1 GCF_000769915.1 Flavobacterium beibuense F44-8 | reverse complement strand
AAGCGCCGCAAGGTATATTTTCTTCATGTGTCTTCTGTGTTAATAATTAGTAAACCAAGGGAGGAAAGCCTCCCTTAGCTTTGGTTTTCTTCTTATTCTTCTCTGTTAATGTAAACCCATCCGGTTTTACTATCACCATTACCTAATTCAATAGAGTAATAGTAAGTACCTGTTGGAAGTTCATTACCTTTTTTGTCCTGACCATACCATTCGTTAGTATAAGCTCCCTGAGTAAACACCTCTTTACCGTAACGGTTAAAGATGCTTATCTTTCTTACATTAAACCCTGTAAGATCGAAATTGTCATTCTTATCATCACCGTTTGGAGAGATACCTTTAGGAATCATAC
>NZ_JRLV01000058.1 GCF_000769915.1 Flavobacterium beibuense F44-8 | reverse complement strand
GCGGGTGCAAAAGTAGAAAACTTTTTCTTTCTCACAAACTTTTACCAAACTTTTTTTCCTGATTGTTTTCTCAGTAAAAACACTTCTTAAAAGTGTCGTTTAGTATCAGTATTTGTAAATGAACGTTTGCCGTTAATGCGGGTGCAAAAGTAGCTATCTTTTCCACTCCCGCAAACTTTTAATTCCCTTTTTTTAATCTTTTTTTAACCTTATTTCGTAATCACCTGAACAGATGTGTTTTGAAAACAAAAGTTTTTTTTGAGAAAGACTTAAAACGATAGAGAATAGACCCAAGACGCTATACTATATATAATAATACTCCCCTACTCTATTATATAGAGTGTAATGATTGTTTAATTAG
>NZ_JRLV01000057.1 GCF_000769915.1 Flavobacterium beibuense F44-8 | reverse complement strand
GCATCCACCACTACAAGGTCTAAGGCATAGGCCGTAGAAGTATAACATCCTGTTACCGTATTCTCCACCCTTACATAAATCGTTTGGGCATAGGCTACATTGTTGGTATAGTTATCAGGGTTAGGGATTGGGTTTAATCCGCTCTCTGCATCGATAGCGGTCTCGTGGAAGGTTACCAAAAGGTCTTCTCCGTTGTCTACCATATCTTCTACCAGTGCCTCAAGGTCAAACTGGGCAAAGCCGTCACCGTCAGGGTCACATACCAGCAGGTCTTCTGCAGATGGGGGTACCAGTACCGG
Source organism: Flavobacterium beibuense F44-8 (assembly GCF_000769915.1). Taxonomy (GTDB): domain Bacteria; phylum Bacteroidota; class Bacteroidia; order Flavobacteriales; family Flavobacteriaceae; genus Flavobacterium; species Flavobacterium beibuense. Next base: position 102 of record NZ_JRLV01000057.1, on the reverse strand, counting down.
TAGCGGAGCTACCCTGATATCAAGCAGTACGATCCTGTAGCAGTCCGTTGCTTCAAAGGTTACCCTTACATAGATTGCCTCAACCGTACTCTGGTTGGTGTA
>NZ_JRLV01000056.1 GCF_000769915.1 Flavobacterium beibuense F44-8 | reverse complement strand
CTAAATCCTGAGACTGTATTGTACCATCAACTATTTTAGTAGATGTTACCGAGTTATCTGCAAGCTTAGCCGTTGTAACTGAGTTATTAGCTAAATCTACTGTATTAACAGCGCCATCCTGTATTTTATCAGAAGTAATAGCATTATTCGCTATATCCTGATTTAGTATTGCTCCGTCAATAATCATGTTTGATGTGATTACATTATTATTAATGCTAAGCACCACATCTTTAAATGTTGAATTGGCTCCGTTGCTCACTGTTAAGTGAGAAGATGTTATACCTCCAGGACCATTATAACCTGAGAAGTTTGTTGAAACTACATAAGGATTAGCTACTGTACCTGCACCGGTTACAGCAATACCCGAACCTGCGGTTGTAACACCTCCTACGCCATCTGCACCATCTGCACCTGCAGGACCTTGTGGTCCAGCCGGGCCTTGTGGACCTGTAGCTCCGGTATCGCCCGTAT
>NZ_JRLV01000055.1 GCF_000769915.1 Flavobacterium beibuense F44-8 | reverse complement strand
TGCCATTTGGTATTGATCTCTGATATCGGGGTAGGCTCACTGAAACTGCCGTCGGCATTGTAAGTGGCCATATACATATCAAGGTACGGTTGTTCGTTACCGCCGTAGGTTTTCCTTGCTGTGTTTCTTGCACTGGTGAAATAGAAATTGTTATCATCGGTCAGTACCGCTCCGAAAGAGCTGTACTTCTCATCGTTGATGTCCAGTTTCTTCTCATCAAACATTTTGGTTTGGTTTCTTAACTTCGGAAGGTAGTTAGGATCCTGTTTGAAAGCGATGGCTCTCTCATCGTTAGGTTTTAGTGAGGCAAACTTCTGCATCTGTGCGTTAGCTTCCTCATAGTTGCCTTCGGCTTTCAGCATCTGGGCGTAGTGGTAATAGATCTCCGCATCCTGATTGCTCTGGGTAGCCTTGGCATACCATTTCACGGCTTCTTTGCTGTTAAATACATTGTAGTAGCTCTCGGCAAGCTGTCTGTAAACATAAGGGTCGTTCTTGCCCGATACCTTCAGGTATTCACCGGCGGCATCAACATACTCCATCCTGGCATACA
>NZ_JRLV01000005.1 GCF_000769915.1 Flavobacterium beibuense F44-8 | reverse complement strand
TTATTGACAAAGAACAGGATATACAGCAAAGCGATACCGATTTGTTTAACGCCATTACCATATGTAAGGCCGACCTGAAAAACCTTTCAGCACTTAATACTCAGGAAAATACTCCGGGTAACTCTACCGACGAAATCTCTGAAGCGGAAGCCAGAGTAAGAACACAGGATTGGGACAGAAATTATGCTGACTGGGCAGAAAAACAGATAACACTTACTACAGATGGTATATTCAAGGTCTTTTATATGCCGGCAGACTATATGGCCGAAGGCAGTGAGTACGAATCATTCCTGGCACTTAAACCAAACAGCCAATCCCCTGCCCTGTATGATGCTGATATCGTAACTACTTTTACCGATAGCGGAAAAACTACTTATTATGATACAGTTGTGCCTATGCCTCCATACACCATAAACAACCCTTCAAGTAGTTTCTATCTTCTTCAATTGTTATAATTTCTAATAATTATTTTATAAGGCCTGATTATTCAGGCCTTTTTTATTATTCTTTAATTAAGACTCTTACACTATCCCTGAATTCAGGGATAAATAAAAGTACTTCGTAATGGTGAAAAACCCATGTAGGTTTTAAAATACTTTTATAAAAAAATTCAACCATGGATACAACAAATTCACTACCTAAACTTTTAGAGAATATATTAAAGTCAAAGGGACTTAACAACGACCACCTAACCGCACTTGCCGAAGCCGGAATACAACAAAAAGCCGATTTTGAAATGATTGGTGACACCCAAACGCTTATAGACATTACTGGACTGGATGAAGAAATTGCCTATAATGTTATGCTATGGGCAGTAGGTGTAAAAACACAACAGGAAACCAATACAAATCAAGTTAATGAAACCCCACAACAGCAACCTATAGTAGTAGAAAGTGCCGATGTGGTTAAGTGTGTACACTGTAGCACCAAGCAACCAAAAGATTATAAAACCGGAGACCTGTGTTTATCATGTGGTAATCAGGCTGAGCCGGTATTAAACTGCCACTGGTGTTTTAGCTCGGGTCCGGGTAAATTCTGTCGTTCCTGCGGTTCAGAGTTTGTACCGTCTGCCGATTTTGAAATCGCACTATTCCTTAAACGCGAAGGCGAGTCTAAAAACGCTATTGTAAAAATGGTGAAAGAAATGACTCCGCAGGAAAAAGAAAACATGTGGGCAAGAATTCGTAAAAACCGATAAATCATGGCTGAAGTAATTTATTGCGAAAGCTGTCATACCAAGCAGCCTAACGACTGGCAACAGGGAGATTTATGTATAGATTGCGGTAGTTCGGTACGCGCAGACGTACGCTGTGTTTGGTGTGCCGATCTTACTCCGTCATCAGGTAATTTCTGTAAACATTGTGGTACCGAAGTAATGGAAGACATATACTTTGGCCCTGCCAGAATATTAAAAAGTCTTGGAGTGAGTCAGCTGGAACTGCCTGCCAAAGTTAAAGAACTGACCGATGTTAAGCTGTCACAGCATCAGCAAACCTATAATAAACATTACAAGGTTATACAGTTTTGCAAAGAGCAGGCCTATATGCTGGAGCCTTACCTGTTGGTAAAGGGAGACTATGCTGTGATGAGAGTGGAAAACGATATGATTTCCCAAATACCGTTTCCGGATAACACTCTGAAAACCTTTGATGAATTACTTAAAAAGGATATTACAGTTGAAAAACTACTCAAAGATCCCTTAAATAATTCGTTATCATCTACCGTATTCAGGTTAGCCGAAATAGCCAACAACCGTGAGTATCCTTATAACTTTCACCCCTATTGGTGTAAGCGTGTACTATATGAGGTAGCAGATCCTGATTTTCCGGTTCGTATGGAAATGGCTTTATGGCTCTCTCACCCCAACTCGTTTGATTATCGTTTTAGTTGGGAGCCCATAAAAACTAACGACTGTACTAAGCTTAAAGATGGTAAAACCTCATTAGATGCATTTCTTGATGTTTTACTGCCTGTACTTGATATTGCCTACCTAAAGCCCTATGCCGGTGTAGCACTTGTACATTTACTGGATAAACTGGAAATGAGCAATCATGCACAGTACGATTATTTTACCCAAATAGCTAAAGAAGCGCTGGATCATCATGACCCTGATTTGGTTTTAGGAGCCGCCCTGCTGTTTAACGATAAGGAGAAAATTATCCTTATTTCCAAAATGGATAAACCGGCGTGTTATAGTGCCTATTCATGGTTACTTACAGACAATTCTGACTCGTATGAAAAGATATTAACCGATTCAAAGCTCAATGAGCATCAGTTAACCGCCTTAATTGACTTTGTTAAACAGGATGATATTAATTTCCAAAACGAACATGGTAAAAACGTTGTAGGTGTATATCCTGATGCGTTTACACAGGCTGCAAACTCATTAATAAGAGAATGGGGTAACACTACCCTGTTTGGTAAACTGTTTAGTACCTATAGTGATGATAAAATCAATAGTTATATAAACTATGCAGCTCGTTTCTCTACTCCTACTCAGGAGGAATGGGATACCCTTATACACTTCTGTAAAAACAGGGACGACAGGAACAGCCTAACCAAAATACTTTCACACAGGGTAAAGAAAGACATAAACTACACTGAAGCGGCCAAAATGTTTTTTGATGTACCACAATGCTACAGTGATGAGGAAAAAGGATATGAGTTTATCGCATCATGGCTGCCTGTTGTGGAATCAGGTTACTATCCTGATGCAGAGGTTATCCGAAAACTGATAAACTTTCTTCGTTTTACCCAAACTTTCCTGCAATACAGGGCTTTTGAAAAGGTTTTTGTACAAAGGGTTTTTGAGGTATTCCGTTTGCTGATTGTATATTCTGAAACGGCTTCGGTTCCGCTTAGTAAATATATAATACATGCCAGCCTTGATATAAGGGACTATATTAATGCCGATTACTTTGGGCACAAAGCTTATCTATACGGACTGTTTAGGGAAACATATGTGGCAAAAGCACCCGAAGACGGTAACTATTACTCCTACCCTTTCCAGATAGACAAGGACTTTATCCGCAACTTTTTTGACGATGACAATGAAAAACTGATAAACAGTTTTGTTAATATATTACCGGTAGGTGCCGGTTATGGTAATAATGCTTTTGACCTTATGAGTAACTGGATATTAAAAAATCCGTATGGTTTACCAACCATGGTTATTGAAGGAAACAAGGTAGATTTTACCCTTGGTTATAAAATACTTGATGCTTTTAAGGAAAGTATGAAGTTTATTAAGGAACAGGGCAAGGAAATCCTAAACATGCAGGCCAATGGTAGTTATCCCTTTCTTAATATATTACATCACAGGGAATGGGATGGTAATGATGTGTTCCTGTTTTACCATAAATCAGACGAGGCTAATGGAATAACCATACAAAAATGTTATGACAGGTTTGTGGAGTGGCTTACAAAAGATAATTCGGTAAACTTCTATACAGAGGTAATGGAAAAGTACGGTAAGCACTGCTTAACATTCAACGATACCAAAAGAATGCCGTTATCACTGTTAAAACTGTGGTATAACCAGGCCGATACCAATACCATGCCTACTGAAATTGTGGAGTTTTACAATGCGAAGTTCTCTATTTTACTACGTGAAGAGCATAGAAAAGAACTCCCAATGATGCAGGATGAAGGCATAGGCTACCATGTAAGTTTTTATTATGTTACAGAAAAGCTGTTTAAAGGCGAAGAGGAATTCTTTAAATGGTTTATGAGCCACTACGGTAATGGGCTCAACGATCCGTTAGTACGATTTGTATTGTTAGGGCTCAACCATGCGTCAGATCTCATAAAAAATTACATAGCCGAAGAAAGACATTCACAAATGCATAATGCCCTAATATACCTTGTGCATAATGCTTATAAATCGGACAAATACATACAGGAAACCTACATCAAAATTATTTATGATTTGCTTTTAAACCTAAATAAAGACACTAATGATATTGATGTTATTGTGGATATATGGGGTTTAAAAGATGTTCATTATTACATAGCTGAAGAGTGCGAGGAGTATGCCGAAAAGATGTTTATAGGAGATGAAAATACCCCTTTAACCAAAGAGCAATTACCTAACCTGTATAACTATTTAAGTGATTATTACTACAGTGGCGGTACAGATGTCAGGTGGGTTTCACATGTACTTAATATACAACATAACAGGGTTATTGACTACTTTAATAACTGTGAGGAAGACAGCAGTATAGTACTAACCAACATCCTTAAACTACTCGTTCGTTTTATGGGTAAAGAAGGTTTGGTAAATGAGGGCGAGAGTATACAAAAAAGAATCAGAAGTGACATTAGCTCTCATATAGCCCGATTAATAGAAGGTATTGATGAAGATAAATTCCCTAAACCATTAGTAAAATACCTGTATGAATATGTAACAGCCGGCACACTTGATTTCTTCCTTCAGGCAAAAATCGAAAATTGTATTGAGAAGCTGTATGAGCATCATTTTGAAGAGGAAGAAGAAGAGGATGACGACATGTATAACATGGTAATAGCATCATCTGCCAAAAAAACGGTAAATACTGCTGAGGCTATGGCTGCACAGTCCTCATTAGTTGCTGAGCTGAGTACGTTCATGGCTACGTTTACGGTTACAAGAGAAAACATGCAAAAGGTAACCCAATACATTAACGGTTATAAAGACAGTGATACCGATAATCCTATGATTATAACTCCGCTAACCATGAAAATTGAAGAATCCAGGAACTGGCTTGCCGAAAATACTGATGTCGCCATGGAGCTATATCAGGCTATTTATATGGCTATACTGGATATAGATACCGAAATGGGTGCACAATATTCCAATTTTGGGGCAATGTGCCGTATGGTGTTCGGGCAACTGGTTAAAAATACTTTGTTTGCTTCCTCCTACCAGCAGGGGCTTGAAGCAATGGCAAACTCGGGTGCATACACTGAAATTTTTACCGATGGCTTAAAACAGGTAGCTAACGAATTAAAGGGATAAAGCAATGAGTACAACTACAACAGAAATAACAGAAGAAATACAGGAGCAGTTAAACCTATCGGCTGTACTTATGGAAAACTTTCGTAAGAACATAAAGCACGATTCATGGTTTGGACTGGACCCCGAAAATGAAAACCATAAATACCTGGCTAAAAAACTACTGAAAACCTACGATATAAAGTCAGCCAGAGAACTTCGTAATAGTGTTTATGCTTATGAGATTATCAGGAAAACCTCTAACAATTTTCGCAATATAGCCTGTAAACTCAGAATATACAGTGAGGAAGAATACATCAATCTGTTAGAGAATCAAAAATATAGTATTGACCGAAATTATTACAGAATAGTATGGCCACATCGTTTTTCGTTATTCCGTACCTCCCTTTCCGGATATGATTTGGCTATGGCAATATTCCTGCTTCGCATGGGTGGTGCTGCCGGTTTTATTAATGAAACCGAAATGGAACTTAGGCTTGCAGATATTTCCGCCAGTATAAAAAAGGATTTTAATGACTGGGATTCGTTTCATGAAAATGTACTTATAGGCCATCAGTTCATGACTGCAAATATGGCTCCCGATGTAGCTTTTTATGCCAATAGTGAACAATCAGCATTACAAAGCCTCAGGTATTTAAAAATTACTAACCCACATTGGTTTACACAATGGTAATTAAAAATTCATAACCATGGAAAACACATTAGAAAATTATATAGAAGTGGCTGAATTAGCCTATCGTGAAGGCCGATGGGAAGAGGTTGATAAAACTATAAGAGCCGCTCAGGAAATAGTTAGCGATAGTGAGGGAAATATTGACGATCTACTTAAAATCCGTTTTTACCGCTTAGGTATTATTTACTGGACCATGTACGACAATGACCTGGACATAGAGTTCATAAAAAAATACAGCGAGTTACTGGAAGGGCTTAACACAATCGCCCTAACCGACTACCAGATGATATGCAGTTTTTACAATGAATGCCCTGAAGAAATTATGCAAAGGGCATTGCTGCAATATCCTGACGATTTGAGTCTGCTTAACGCCTATGCAAAAAAACTACAGGAGCTTGGACAGCATAATAATGCTATTATAATACTGGAACATTTAACCGAATTATACCCTGAAGCTTCCTTTGCACAGCTAATGTTAATGCACAGCAGAGACCAGCTTTTAAAAGTAGTAATGGAGCAGTCTGAAAATGTAAGCACCGATGAAGACATAGCTTCCAGTTGTTTTGATTTAGCTATTCAAAGTTGTAACATGACTGCCATTAATGAGCTTAAAGAGTATACTATTATAAATCAGCAGGAAAAAAAGCTTATCCATCTTGATATACAAAAATGTATATACAAGAAAGGATTTGACAAGGTTTCAAAAAAATGGAAGGAAAAATGGAAAGATAAAGAGCTTGATTTTACCTCTGTATTATTGCTTGCAAACTACTTTTATGAATACAATACCTATGGATTGGTAAAAGAAGTACTGGAAGGCTATTCGTTTGCTGATTTGGAACAGATTAATGAAATAAATGAGTTTAATGATCTTGCAGTTTATTGGGAACTGGCTAATATTAATAAGGTACAAAACCGTATTATGTATAACTTTTTCCTTGCAAATGCATACCATTATACAGGAGAAGCAGAAAAAGCGGCACAGTGTGTTAATGCAGGACTGGAACTCAATCCAAACAATGCACTTTTAACAGTGCTTAAAAGTAATGCACAACTTACAGTAGATAAAGATCCAGAAGAAGCATACAACACACTCAGTACAGCACATTTACAGGGATTACCTCCTAAAACCTACTACCAGCAGCTTATTATGTTTTACAGGCTGGTGGCCGACTGGAATAATGTAATCAGAACAATTAATCAGTATGAGGTTAGAAACGTGCCTAATGAAGCTACCATTTTCTATAAAGCTGATGCCTTTGCTCATTTGGGCTACCAGATAAATGCCTTAGAGTGCCTTGAAGACGGTATACAGTATTTTAGCCATACGCCTTATATTATTTCTATGTATCAGTTAAGGATGATGATTTACAAAAATCAGAAAAAGTATAAACTGTTTTTTGATGATGTAAAACACAAACTTTCCTACTGTAGTAAAAAAGGTAACGAATACTGGAGCACTATTAACCAGTGTGTTGAGATTATATTTATTATTGGAGACTACCGCCGTTGTTATGAATATGCATCTGAAGCCTATAAAAACAACAGGCTGCATCCGCAACTGCTACCTATACTGCAATGGCTTATCGCTTTTGATCATGATGATTACCCGGAAATTCCGGATGTGCCCGAAGTAACTAACGACAGTGTTATAAACAACCCTCAAACCCCTATGGATTATTTTGGTAATGCATTACGATTTTGGATAATGGGTTTCAACCTGGCATCAGCACAGGCTTTTGAACAAGCAGGCGATATGGGCTGGGAAACCATGTACTGTTACAAACGTGCCTTTTGGCGCGCCTGCAGAAGCGAAGGACACGAAGAATATACATTAGAATTGTATGATAAAATAATGGCATATGACCCAACCCAAAGGGAGTGGCTTATAGATTACCGTTATGCCTATATACTGTATACCCTTAAAAGGTATGAACAGGCCATTAAAGGCTACAAAATGCTAATGGAATACTACCCTAACACGGCATTTGAAGAGGAAAAAGATTATAATCACAATGCAGCTGTGCTTTTGGACTGTGAAAGAAACATGGGTAACATAGAAGCAGCAACGCGTTATACCAGTATGCGAATGAGCTGGCAAATACCTCAAAAAAGTGACTGTAAACGCCTGCAGGTAATGGCCGATGAACATTATCCCGAAGAACTTTTCCTTAGGTATAATCTTTTACGATTAAGTGAGGAAATAGAAACGGGATTATCGCAAAATGAAAAAGAGAGTTTAAAGGATATTAAAAGAAAGTTAAAGTCAGAGTATTTTTCCTAAATCAATTAAATTTGTGACTCTCATATATGCCAAGAATAGCCTGTAAAATATCTGTTTTAATATGCCTTTGCTTACTGATACATAGTAACGCTTTGGCACAGGAAACTCCTACAGAAAAAAAAATAGATTCTTTACAGGCTATTTATAAAAGTGAACTTAACAGCAATCCCGAAAAAGCAAAAAAAGCAGCCCGGGAATGGCTAAAGCTGAGTAAACAAAGTGATGCTTCGCTAAACGAGGCAAAAGCCTATTATGCCCTTGGCAACCTTGGTTCTATTACCGGTGATTATAATGCTACCATAGCCAATATTAACAAAGCCATTGAGATTTTAAAAAAGCTCGATTTTGAGCAGGGGCTTCCGGCATGTTACAACATTTTAGCATTGGGCTACAAAAACACCGGTAACTATCCAAAGGCGATGGATAACTTTATGCTGTGTATTGATTACTCTAAAAAATCAGACAACAAACAGCAACAGGCCAATGCCTACCAAAACATAGCAACACTTTACATTCTTCAAAAAGACTATAAAAAGGCAAGTGAAAACCTGGACAGGGCTGCCAACTTGTATCGTGCCCTTGGTGATGATGATGGCGTGCTTATAACCCTTTTCAACTTTGCCAATATAATGAAGGAACAGGGACGCTACCCTGAAGCCTATAAGCACTACCAAACCGTTTTAAAATACAGGGAGCGTGAGGGTAATAAAGCAGCCATAGCTTATATTAAAATAAACCTGTCGCAACTTTTGGTAGTACAAAAAAAGTACAAAGAGGCAATTCCGGAACTCAAAAAAACGCTTGCATTGCTGGAACAGCTCAACTTCACTTCAGACATGGCTATTGTGCTAAACGATTTGGGATTATGCGAAATGAAGCTTAATAATACCCAACAGGCAATTAACTACTTTCAAAGGGCACTGGATATAAGTGAAGAGAAATCACTGCTTAGTTATAATGCTAACTTTTATAAAAATCTGGCTCAGTTATATGAAGAGCAGGAAGACTATAAAAATGCACTGGTTTACTACCGGAAAGGTATTAGTACCGAGCACGAAATCAATTCGGTTGATAAAGAAAAATATGTGGCAGGACTACAGGAACGTTATGAAACTGAACTGAAGGAAACCCGTATTGCCCTTTTGGAAAAAGAACAAAAACTAAATGAGGCTGAACTTCAAAAAGCCGAACTTACTGTTAAACGACAAACCATACTGCGCAACGCCTTTGTAGCCGGGTTTATACTGGTACTTATCACCCTTATTATTCTCCGTTATTTTTATGTACTCCGTTTAAGGGTACAAAAACAACTGGTAGTACAAAAGGAAGAGAATGCCAAACAGGAAATCAATCAGCTTATAAAAGACCATAAAATATCGGTTATTGAGCGTTTTCAGGAAGGACAGGATGAAGAGCGTGCCCGCCTTGCCAGGGAAATACACGACGGCATAGGCAGTGACCTTGCCGGGATTAAAATTGCCTTTGAGCATTATGCCGGTGATAAAAAAGATAATCCGCAAATAAAACGTATGCTGCAAAGTATAGACAATGCCTGCCGTGACCTTAGGAGCCTGTCACATCAGTTACACCCTCTTCCCTTTTCAAAAATTGGATTTGCGAGTTTTTTACGCAACTTTTTAGGGCAGTTAAGTCTGCGTTCGGGGTTAAAAATAACGGCTTTCTTTTATCCTGAAGAAGAGATTGATAACCTACCGGATGACTTACTTGCCGATGCTTACCGCATTGTACAGGAACTGGTAAACAACATACTGAAACATGCCAATGCTACCACTGCAGAGGTACAGCTAACCAAACACGAAGACTACCTCAACATTGTAATAAACGATAACGGGACAGGTTTTGCAAAAAATAAAAAACAGGGAATAGGGTTGCGAAATATAAGTGAACGTATTGAAAAAGTACACGGTACTATTGATATAGACAGCTCTGCCAACAGCGGAACCTCAATTACCATTAACATCCCTTTAAAATAATAGACATGAAAACAGTAAATATCATTATAGCAGACGATCACCTGATGTTTTTAGAAGGGCTTCATACTATTTTAAATGAAATGCCACAGGTTAAAGATGTACACCTGGCAACCGAAGGAAAACAGGTAATGAGGTTGTTAGGGCAGTTTGAAATCGACCTGATTATAAGTGATATCAACATGCCTAAAATGGATGGTATTGAACTGCTTTCAGAGGCTAAAAAACACAAAGCGGATATAAAAATCATTATGCTTAGTATGCTGGATAACCACCGTACCGTGCATAAGGTAATACAAAAGGGTGCCGATGGTTTTGTCCCTAAATTCACCAGCAAGGAAGAGCTTCAAAAAGCCGTTCGTACTGTTATAGATGGTGAACAGTACTTTTCAGACATTATCAAACAACGCTATATGGAAAGCGTATTTGAGAGAAAAAAATATAAAGACATTGAGCTTTCTCAAAGAGAAAAAGAAGTACTTAAGCTACTTGCCGATGAGCTTACCTCAAAAGAAATATCTGAAGCTTTATTCATATCGGTAAACACGGTTGAAACCCACCGTAAAAACATACTGCTTAAAACAGGTGCTAAAACCACTACGGGAGCTGTTAAGTTTGCTATTGAGTCGGGCTTATTTGAAGATTAATGGTATTCGGCAGGGAGGTTCTTCCCTATCCTCTCCAGTTCATCCATGTAAGAATCAAAAACAGTACGTTTCTCTACAAACTGTTTTTTGACGGTTCCCGTATTCAGGTCATAATACACAAATATAAAAGCAATTACAGGGTCCTGCCATCTCCCCTTATCATTAGGCACAGTACCCTTCTTTTCAAGGAAGTTTACCCATACCCCTTCGGCAAAATCAGTCTGCCTCAGGTAAAACGCATTTGTACCGTGCAGTTGCAAGTCAAAATTATTACTGCTAAGGTAGTTTTCCATTTCGGGCTTTAGTGATTCTTCAATATTAGTGTAGCTTTTACTTTTTCGCCATACTCCAAAACGCTGCCCTGTAAACTTATCTGACTCCGAATCAAAATCTACTTTAAGTGTCAGTCCGTTTACCTCTTCCATATCAAAAATAAGCCTATTGGTATTACTTACAACTAAACTGTCCTTGTATTTATTTAACTGCTGTTCAAAATCATCAGTAATACTCTTAACCTCATCTACCTCTGCCTTATGGTCAAAAAAAGCTGTAATTTCAAAGTAACCGAAATCAATTTTGTTCAGCCTTCCTTTAAAGTGTTCTCTAATAAGCTCTCTGGCGGTATAATCTGTTTTGGCATCCTTATATTGTTCAGGGATTGTTTTACGGTAAGAGGCTGTTGGCTTATCGCCATCTTCCGTTAGTATTTTCTTCGCATCAAAATAACTTACAAACAGTATTTCGGGACGGGCTTTTTCATAAACAACAGCTCTAAACATATTGGGGTTCATATTTCCTTCATTAAAAAAGCGTTCCAGTTCTTCAAATTCCAATGCTCCTTTAAAGTTCTTTTCTAAATATTGAGTCAGGTTTTCGGCTGCCGTTTTTTTACTCACTCCGCCCATAAGGCTCGGTATACACCCTCGGCACACTATCAAAACGGCTATAATTACAAGTACATATATCATTTTTCTCATAGTCTTACTTTACAAAACCAAACTACGGCAAAACCTTAAGTGTCCAATCACTGAATTCAGTGAGTAAAATATTTCCCGTAAAGAGGTCATGTACAACAGTAACTGAGAAGCTAATTTTGGCAATAGTAAAATATTTGAAAATCAATAAAAAAATAACATTTATGGGATTACAGGAAAAAAAAGCCATTCAGGGCATTAAAGAGCAGTACTTTGACAACTATCAAAACGAGCTTAACGAGATTGTAGGTAAAGAACTTCCTATTGACATTACTTGGGACTCTTTTGATATGGAAGCTATTAAGTTTATACCAAGCGTATGTTTACAACGCACGGTAGATGCTTTTAAAGAACTATGTTCTGACACGGTAGGTAAAGAAGCCGTACAGGAAAGCATAACTAAAATTGTAGTAAACAATATACCTGCCGAAGGTGCTGAGGAAAAGAAAAACCTTAACCTTGACAGTGGCATACTAACAATTGAAGCAAGTTATGGAGGACATCATAGTGGTTATTATACAGATACAACTATAAGAGAATACCTTGAAAACAACCTATAGTAGTAGTTTTTGTTGTTTCTAATCCTTCATAAAAAAAGCTCCTGAAATTCAGGAGCTTTTTAATTTATATCAGGTTTGTTTTTATAAACACTTTTCCATCATTTCCTGCAACATAGTAGCCGATGGTATTGTTTGCCAGTTTCTTTCCAGGCTTGCTGTTACAAGCATTTCGTCTCCGTTAAGTGTTACTGTATTCTCTGTGCCAAATTTATAAGCGAGTTTCTTTACACTTTCTGCAAAAGCTTCCCTGCCTAAATTATCGGCACAAATAGCGGTTACAGCATTTTTAAGGGTATTTAAAAACTCTTTAGCATAGTACTTATCAGTATCAGTAGGCTCTTCGGATTTGTTCCATTCTATAATTACATCATGCGGAACTTTAAGGGCAATTTTAAAAGCCATTTGGGTATCCTTTATTGCTTCTTTTAATTTAAGCATGGTAGGTACATCACCCGCTGCGGGTACAAATGGTATTTTCCCGTTTGAGAACAGATAGGCGTACTTGTTTGCCCTGCTTACAGATATTCCGGTAACGGTACCATAATCAATATAATTAAGCTCAAACTGGTTATCAAACCAGTTGCCTAAAAGTATAGTCCTGTCATTTTTGTTATAATCAATAAAGTAACCGGCATACGAGCCCGATGCTCCTGCTGTTATCCTAACCTGCGGAATATCGGGGTTATCACTACTTCTTTCTTTTTCAACTATCTGTTGTAGTATTTCTATAATTTTTGCCGTTGGCATAGCCGGCAGCTGTAACATTGTTTTAAAGTCCATTTCAATTTACAATTTAGAGTTCATCACAAAATTCAGGCTTTTAAAAACGGCTTCCCTCACGGTATTCGGGGATATATAAACTTCATTGTCACAGTGTACTGTAGTGATAGTGGTTCGGTTTAATTTTGTATTACAGCCCCCTAAAAACAGAAACAATGATAAAAAGGATACAACTAGCTATAACAATACTGATGCTAACAGCAGTGAGCTGTAAAACACCTAAGGAGAAAGATACCGCTACAGGTCAAATAAGCTTCCTTAATTTCACCTTTACCGGATATACTGAAGACGAACTGAACAACATAATGATTTATGAATATGACAGAAAAAAGGTAAAAGATTCCTTTGCTGTGGAAGCCATACCTGCACTGTCACTGGAAACCACAAAATACTGGGGAAACATACACCGTAATATGCCTTTAAACAATAGTTATGAGGTGCGTATTGATAACCAAACAGCCTTTAAACTGGATAGTCTTACTATAAAAAAGGAAATAACAGACCCTATGCTACACAGTGAAGAAAGCTGTTTTTTAGAAAGCTATCACATTAATGGTGAATACTTTATAAATAATACCGTAATTTTAGAGAAGGAAAACGATTTAAGATCATAAGCTATGATACACTTAATCAAAACGACCATATTAGCCTTTGCCATGCTGTTTAATCAGGATGCACAGGCGCAACAGAATAACGATTGTGTAAGGGGTGCCGCCGAACCTACCCTTACCAACAAATACTTTAGTAATCATAAATTTACCCTGCAAAGTGACGGGCTTTCAGCCATAGAAACGGCTGTACTACCTAACGGCAGTGTATTAAAAGTATACAACGAAGGCTGTGAATATGTAAATATCACTTTTGAGTTTAAAACCAAACTGATACCTGATTCCATACAGGAAAATTATATAGAAGCCATTCGTTTTATGGAAAGTATATACCCCTACATCGATGTTCCGCTTGATGTGGAAAGCGGTATTCATCTTTTAAAGCATCAAACAGAACAGGGCACATCGCTATCCTATAATCAGGAAATTCCATACGGCATTGATGATTTTCCTGAATGTGTTGTACTAAATTATGTAGAGAAAATAAACGATACCGAACAACTAATGAGCCTTTCGTTTATACTCGGTCCGCTATAATGGTCAAATTAACCAATAATATTTTTTGAGATACGGGAGTAAATATTTAATTTTCCATCTCAAATTACAACCATTATGAAAACCGCATTTATACTACTGGCAGCAGTATTTACAATTAATGTTACTGCCCAGCAGGTTATCCCTTTATACAAAGATTCTATCCCTAATAGCATACCAAGTAAGAATAAGGAAAAAACCAAATACAGTGGTTTCCTACTTACGCAAAATGTATCGGTCCCTACCCTTACGGTATTTAAGCCTCAAAAACAATCAGACAAAAAAACAGCAGTTATTATTTGCCCCGGTGGCGGATATGCCGTGCTTGCTACCGGACACGAAGGTAAAGATGTAGCCGAAGCCCTGAACAAAATGGGAGTTATGGCGTTTATGCTGAAATACCGCCTCCCAAACGATACTATTATGAAGGATCGAAAAATAGCTCCGCTACAGGATGCTCAGCGTGCTATACAGATGATTCGTGAAAATGCCGCACAATGGAACATCGACCCTAATAAAATTGGAATAATGGGATTTTCTGCAGGAGGACATCTTGCTGCTACAGCCTCTACACAGTTTGAAAGAGAGGTTATTGCCAACCCAAAACATACTTCTCTCCGTCCTGATTTTTCCATATTGCTATACCCTGTTATCAGTTTTACCGATAGCCTTACACATATGGGCAGCAGGATAAACCTTATCGGAAAAAATCCTTCAAAGGAACTGATTGAACAATACTCAAACGAATTACAGGTTACCGCCAAAACCCCTCCCACATTTTTAGTTCATGCTGCCGATGACGGACTCGTATCCATAGGGAACAGTATAGCCTATTACCAGGCTTTACTTAAAAACGGAGTGCTTAGTGAAATGCTTTTGTATCCGCATGGTGAGCATGGTTTCGGGATGATTAACCGATCTACTGATGACCGATGGATGGACAATCTTAAAAACTGGATGAAATCAGGTAACTTTTTATAATATCAACACCGTCCCGTCATAGTAATGACGGGATTTTTTATTACATTTATAGTAAGATTATTTTTATGAAAGTAGTAAAAAATTCAGGACATATTGTTGAGTTCAATCAGGATAAATTAAGGCACTCCCTATTACGATCGGGAGCCCAGCCGCATAAGGTAGAGTTTATACTGAAAGAAATAAACAAAAACCTGTATGACGGTATAAATACCAAACAGATTTATAAAATGGCTTTCAGCCTTCTTAAAAAAGAGGCGAATGTCCATGCCGCAAAATACAACCTGCGTAAGGCTATAGAGATGTTAGGCCCCGCCGGATTTTTCTTTGAAAAGTTTATAGCCCGCCTGTATGCCTCCGAAGGTTTTACCACAACTACAAACATCACCTTACAGGGAAAATGTGTTACCCACGAAATTGATGTGGTTATTAAAAAAGACGATAAGGTAGGGATTGTAGAATGTAAATTTCACGGAAGCCGCGAGGTAAGGTCGGACGTTAAAGTCCCTATGTACATACTTTCCCGCTTTAATGATGTAAAACACAACACTCATACTATTTTTAATACCCAAGAAGCTATTGATAACTGTACCATAGCTACAAATACTCGTTTTACGGGTGATGCTGTTGCATTTGCTTCCTGCTCAGGATTGTCGCTTTTAAGTTGGGATTATCCTGAAGCAAACAATATTAAAACCAAAATAGATAATAACTGCCTGTACCCTATAACCTGCCTTACATCACTCACAGCAGCCGAAAAGGAAAAACTGCTGATACTGGATATACTACTGGTAAAAGAACTGGTTAACGAAACCGAATGTCTTGAAAAGATAGGTCTGAGTGCCAACCGAATGAGAAATGTTATAAGAGAAGCTTCGGGCATTTGTAATTATATGTAATATGAAAATAAAATTTCTAGGTGGGGCAGGCACAGTAACCGGCTCCAAAACACTTGTAGAAAGTAACGGTGTTCGTTTCCTGGTAGACTGTGGACTTTTTCAGGGATTAAAGGCGCTACGCGAACTTAACTGGGAAGTGCTGCCCGTACCAGCCGAAACTATAGATTATGTATTGCTTACGCACGGGCATTTGGATCACTGCGGATGGCTGCCTAAACTGGTTGCACAGGGTTTTAAAGGAAAGATATACTGTACCAGGCCTACTAAAGAAATAGCTAAACTCATATTACTGGACAGTGCCAAAATACAGGAAGAAGAAGCCGCAAAAGCCAACAACAAGAAATTCTCCAAACATAAGGTTGCAAAACCCCTATATACTGTAGAACAGGCCGAAGAGGTATTCCCGTTATTCAGGGTGATAAAACCAAATGAAACGTTTAATATTGATGCCGAAATCTCGGTTACCTATACCAATGCGGGACATATTATAGGTGCCTGTAGCATAACGGTTGAGGCAGAAGGTAAAACGCTGGTATTTTCGGGCGATGTAGGCAGGGATAATGATGTGCTTATGTTCCCTCCTACCAAGCCTAAAAAAGCCGACTATGTGTTTTTAGAAAGTACCTACGGAAACAGGCTTCACCCTGATACCGACCCAAAACTGGAACTGGAAACTTACATCAACAATACCTTTCATAAAGACGGTACGGTTATCATACCAGGCTTTGCGGTAGAAAGGGCACAGTCTATTATGTACCTGCTATGGCAACTTAAAAAAGAAAACAGGATACCTGATATCCCTTATATACTGGACACTCCTATGGGGGCTAATGTACTGGGGGTTTTTAACGAAAATCCGCAATGGCACAAACTTTCGGCTCATGAGTGTATAGAGATGACAAAAATGTTCTCTGTAATCACCGATTATGAAGACACCATAAAAGTAATATTTGACGACAGACCTAAGGTAGTGATTGCCGCCAGCGGAATGGCTACCGGTGGACGTGTGCTGTCGTACTTTGAGCGTTATATAGGCTTACCTAATACAACTGTAATATTTGTGGGCTATCAGGGTGAAGGTACACGTGGTCGCAAACTGCTGGAAGGATATGAAACCATCAAGATATATGGTCAGCATTATCCTGTAGAGGCTAATATACTACAGATTGAAGGCTTATCGGCGCATGGTGACCAGCAAGATCTGGTAAACTGGCTATCGGCTTTAGAAAACAAGCCCGAACGGATTTTCCTTGTACATGGGGAAAACGAACCTGCCGATGAATTACGCCTAAAAATAAAGGAACGCTACGGATATGAGTGTAACATTCCTTTTATGCATGGAGAAGCCGAAATTTAATTTCGGCCTTATACCTGTGCGTGTTGATTTATCGTCCTTATAATATCATCCTTTTGCAATACACCTGATTGCCTCCAGAGCATTTTACCATTTTGGAACAGCATAAGTGTAGGCACACCCTTTACCTGAAACTGAGGGTTTGCCATTAACTGTTGGTTCTTATCTACATCTATTTTGATAATGGTAATCTTATCACCCATATCGGTTTTTACATCATGTAGTATGGGAGCCAGCATTTGGCATGGACCGCACCAGGTTGCAAAAAAGTCGACCAGTACAGGTTTGCTTCCGCTTATAAGTTGATTAAATTTATCCATTGTTATTTCGTTTTATAAGGGTTCGTAAAATCGTAATCTGTTTTTAAGATCTTCAATTTCAGTTTGCATGTTCTTCATTTTTTCCAGTAAATGAAAAACAGCATCCAGTCCCTCCATATTAATATTAAGTTCATTGTGCAGCCTAATCATTCGCTCTGCCTCGCTTACCTCACTTACCGGCAGGCATTCCTCCTGCTCAATTGTAATTACTTTTACCAGGTTGTATTCCTGTAAGGTATCTATAAAAGCGATTTCTATGCTATGGTGCTGGCAAAACACCTTTACCGGTATATATTCGTTACTTTCCATTGTCCTGATTATTTAGATTCGTTAGACAATTCCTTAAACAGTTCTTTTTGTTTATCCGTAAGGTTTGTAGGTATCTTAACGGTATAAGTTATATACAGGTCGCCAAAGCTTCCTTCTTTCTTATACACGGGGAAACCTTTTCCTTTAACTCTAACCTTTGTACCGTTTTGTGTACCCGGGCTTACCTTCAGCTTTATGGTACCGTCCATGGTTTCAAACATCGTCTCTCCGCCAAGTACAGCTGTGTACAGGTCAATTTCCTTATCGGCATACAAATCGTCCCCCAGTCTTTTAAAGTTTGGTGTATTGGTCACGGTAAATGTTATATACAAATCACCGTTAGGACCACCGTTTGCACCTTTACCTCCCTGACCTGCCAGTTTAATTACCTGACCGTCGGCCACACCTGCCGGAACGGTTATCCTAAGGCTTTTCCCGTTTACTGTAAAAGTTTGTTTGTGGGTAGTATATGCCTGCGCCAGTGTAAGGGACATTTCGGCATGGAAATCCTGACCTTTAAAACGTACCTGTCTGCCACGACCTCCGCTACTGCGGGTATAGCCGCCACCCCCAAACATCGATTCAAAGAAATCTGAGAAATCACCTCCTTCAAAATCCTGCCCTCCAAAGCCCTGGGATTTCGATTGTCTTTGTTGCTGGTGTTGCTGCCTGTATTTTTCATACTCCTCACCATGCTCCCAATCCTTACCATACTTATCGTATTTTTTTCGCTTCTCAGGGTCACTCAGTACCTCATTAGCTTCGTTAAGCTGTTGGAATTTTTTATCGGCCTCCTTATCGTCGGGGTTAAGGTCAGGGTGTAGTTTTCGGGCCAGTTTCCTGTAGGCTTTTTTTATCTCGTCGGTCGTTGCACTCTTATCAACGCCCAGTATTTTGTAGTAATCTATAAACTCCATAAATACAATTGGTTTACACTATAAATTTAAGGCTAAAATGGTATAATATCAAAGAACACGAAATGATTTTGATCATTTTTTAACGCTATAACTAAATACAATCCCCTAAAGATTTTAAGGGGTATTTCCCCTTTCAAAACAGGGCTATAACCTCACAACTATCTGATTATATACAAGTTACTTTGTATAAACAAAAACCAACCAACAGCATCACCCCCATGCTGAACAAAATTAAATGCTAAAAAGTTCAGAGTGATGGATATTAAAATTATCATAGAAAAACTTGCAGGGCTTATTGATACAGACAACAGCCTAATCGATATTACCAACATAGCCACACTAAATGACGGCGATGAGTTTTTAACCTCAAAAACACCTATAGTAATGTCTATAGTTAATATTGAGGAAGACAAAACACTCAAAAACCAGTCGGTATACCTTAAAGGTACTGCCGATGATACTAATATATCCCGTTACAGGCATCCTGCACAAAACCTTATCCTGTCTGTTCTCTTCAGTTCCTACAATAAAGACCTTTCCAAATACCTTGACGGACTGGATAAACTCAAAAACATTATAAGCTACTTCCAGCAAAACAACACCTTTTACTATAAAAACGACGATACCGAGCTTATAGACTATACGGCTTATTTGGCAAAAAGCGAAGTTCAAAAGGAAAACTACTCTAAGGTGAGCATGGAACTGGTTAGCCTGTCTATGGAACAGCTTAACCAAATGTGGTCGTATCTGGGCTCAAAATACATGCCTTCGGTATTGTATAAAATGAGATTGTGTGCAGTACAAAGCTCAACAACCACTCAGGAAAAAGTAATCAACAAAGTGAAAATCAATCTTTGGGAAAACGATAAGAACAGCCCGATAGGGCAACTGGAATCACACGAGTTTCAGGCAGATAATGATTAAATAATTAATAACCATACTTAAGAACTAAACCGAAAAAGTTATGAATATAAGTTCTATTAAAACACCGGGGGTTTACATCAATGAGATTGATGCCTTTCCTCCTTCGGTTGCTCAGGTAGCAACCGCAGTACCTGCTTTTGTAGGGTATACAGCAAAAGGGCCCGCAGTGCCTACCAGAATAACTTCTTTCATGGAGTTTGAAGAGCTTTTTGGCGGCGCACCACAACCTGCTTCAGTAGCAGTGGAGTTAGACGCAAACCTAATGCCTACAAACAATACTACCGTAACCGAAAGCCAGTACAAACTGTACAATTCGCTTAGGCTGTTTTACAGTAATGGCGGCGGTGTATGTTATATCGTTTCTGTAGGGAGTTACAGTGATAATATAACCAGTGAAACTACATTTACCGACGGACTTGAGCTCCTTAAAAAGTTTGATGAGCCAACACTATTACTTTTCCCCGATGCCATTAACCTAACGGCACAAAAACTGGGACTTGTACAGCAACAGGCACTAATGCAGTGTGCCGAACTGATGGACAGGTTTACTATAATGGATGTAAAACAGGATACCGGATTAGTTGCCGACAGTGCCGAGTTTAGAGACAGGGTTGGCAGTCAGAACCTTAAATACGGATCGGCTTACTATCCCTACCTTAAAAGCTCGTTCCCTTACAGTTTCAGGTTTAAGGATATTAACGGAACAGGAGCCGGTAAAGTAAACTTTAAAGGCATATATTCATCAAACACATCACTGAAGAATTCTATAGAAGAGTTTGAAAAGAAAAATGCTGATTACGACACCGTGAATACAGCATGGAACCCTTCTCCTGCTCCTTCAGATGCTACAAATCCTAAAAAGCTACACCAAATACCTATTGACACCCACAACAAGCTGAAAACAGCTGTAGATAAAATGTGGAACATGCTTAAGGTATTGGGCAAACCGGCAGATCTTACCAGTACGGCTGCGCAAAATTTTACGGCAGACCTTATTACTAATTTCCTGAAAAAATATGCTCAGGAGCTTGTAGACTTCAAGTTTGCTTATGAAGTACTGAAACAATCAAATGGTACAACTGATGTTGAAGACCTTTCAGCATTAGATAACGATACTAACTTTAAAGGCGCCTGGGGGAATATATCAACATATACAGAATCTGTAAGCAATCCTTACACAGATGTTATAAAAATGGCTGTAGCTACCCCTACACCACATGATGAGCCCGATTTTGTAAAAATTCAATTGGTTGTACAAAAGCTACATGCAGCCATAATGAATGCAATGGACAACGCCGTTAAGAGCCTTAATGACCATATCCTTTTTGAGGAAAACAATCTTATCTCACAAATTCCTATTTACCCTTCAATAGTAGAAAAACTGTCTCAGTCTATGAATACGGTTCCGCCATCGGGGGCAGTAGCGGGAATATATGCCATTACCGATGCAACACGAGGTGTTTGGAAATCTCCGGCAAACGTGAGTATTAACGGTATAGTAGGTCTTACAGACGATGTAAACGATGCCGAACAACAGGACATGAACATACACGAAACCGGAAAATCAATAAACGCCATAAGGAAGTTTACAGGAAAAGGATTCCTTGTTTGGGGCGGAAGGACATTAGCCGGAAACAGTAATGACTGGAGGTATGTAAATGTTAGAAGGCTGGCAAATATGATTGAAGAATCGGTTAAAAAGGCATGTATGCAATATGTTTTTGAACCAAATGTAGCGCAAACATGGGTTAGCGTTAAGGGTATGATAGACAACTATCTCACTACTCTTTGGAATGACGGTGCTTTGGCAGGAAGCAAAGCAGAACATGCCTTTTTTGTTCGTGTAGGACTTAACGAAACCATGTCGGCTCAGGATGTACTTGAGGGCAGAATGGTCGTTAAAATAGGCTATGCACCTTCAAGACCTGCTGAATTTATCATACTTGAGTTCAAGCAAATGCTACAACGATCTTAACCGTAGTTATTAGATAACCTTAAAATTATAACAAGATGCCAAATATAGATTTTCCGCTACCTAAGTTTCACTTCAGCGTACAATGGGGTGGCAGCAAAATAGCCTTTACGGAAGTATCGGGCTTAAATAAAGAGATGGATGTTATTGAACATCGTGTAGGTTCCAGCCCTGAGTTTTTCAAAAAGAAAATGCCCGGGCTGCAAAAACTAAGCAATATTACTTTAAAACGTGGTGTGTTTTTAGGGGACAATGAGTTTTACGACTGGTACAATACCGTAGCACAAAACACGGTAGAAAAACGTACCATAATCATATCCCTGCTTGACGAAAACCACGAACCTAAAGTAGTATGGACCGTAAAAGACTGCTTTATAGTGTCGCTTAAATGCACCGATTTAAAATCAGACGCTAACGAGGCAGCTATAGATGCTGTAGAACTAGCCAACCACGGCTTTACTGTAGAATATAAATCATAAAGAACTATGCCGGGCAGCGATCCTATAACAGGCTTTCATTTTTCAGTCGTTTTTGAACTGGTTCCCCAGTTTTCCATAGACACCAAATTTCAGAGTGTCTCAGGACTAAAGGTTACCATGGAAACCGAACCCTATACCGAAGGCGGACAGAATAAGTTTAAACACAACCTGCCGCTTCGCTCAGGGTATCAGGACCTGGTACTTAAAAGGGGACTTACAAACGACTTGTCCGGGCTGTCATTATGGTGCAATCAGGCAATGGACGATTTCATTTTCTATCCGGCAAACCTTATTGTCTCTTTACTCAACGAAAAGGGTAACCCTGTAAAGGTTTGGTATGTTGCAAAGGCTATCCCTTTAAGCTATGAGTTTAGTGACTTTAATGCCGAAGAGAACAAAATAGTGATTGAAACCATTACCCTTAAGTATAACTTTTTCAAAGAGATTCCCATTCCCTTTTAATTATTAAAACTTTAACCATGGCAATAGAAATCAAAGAATTAAGAATAAAAGTAACTGTGGCTGAAAATCAGCGGGAAAGTTATACTGCCGCACCAGAATCTGATACTGTTGTACGAAAGGAAATGATATCGGAAATAGTGAAGGAATGTACCCGAAGTGTACTTGAAATAATGAAAGAAAGAGCTGAACGATGATAACCGGAATTTTAGGAAGCATAGACAAAATGCGTATTGAGGTATTCCCTACCAAGGAATATACCGAACCGCCACGCAAAACCATATTTGTACAGCTAAACCCTGAGAAGTACAGCATGAGGCACAATGTGGTGTTTTGTGACGGACAGGCAATGGGAACTACCGGCAGTGACCTTAGGTTTAACCGTATTGAAGGCGAAGAGGTAAGTTTTGAGTTTCTGTTTGACAGTACCGGTATTATCCCTCCCGGGAAAATAAAGGACGGTAACGGTCAGGGATCAGACTTACTGGATGCGCTTGGCGATGCTGCCGAGGCCTTAAAGCCTGCCATTGTAAATCCCTTTGTGGAGGTACAAACCGTAGAGAAAGAGGTGGAAGCATTTAAGGATTTGTTAATGGGTTTTGACGGTGACACCCACCAAACCTCTTACCTAAAGCTTTTATGGGGCGGTTACAACCTTAGCTGCAGGTTAAAGAATATGAATATTGATTATGTTCTTTTCAGGAAAGACGGCAGGCCTATAAGGGCAAAAGTAAACTGCACCTTTAAAGGCACGGTAGACTACAAAGTTATGGTAGCCCGTGAACAGCGCAGCTCACCCGATCTTACTCATGAAAGGACTGTAAAGATGAATGACAAGCTTACCCTTTTAGCCGAAGACATTTACAGGAACAATTCGTTTTACATAGATGTAGCTAAAAACAATAAGCTGTTAAGTTTCAGAAACATCACTCTTGGTCAGAAAATAAAATTCCCACCTGTAAAATAAACCACTATGCCTGATTTACAGCCATATTATCCTTCTTCAGACACTTTGCTCAACCTTGAGTTCCTTATTAACGGGGTAAACACGGGGCTGGATGTTCTGCTAAAGGAAGCAACCATACAGTTTGAACTCAACAGGATTCCTATGGCTAAGTTCACTTTTGTAGATGCGGCTAACCATGTGGAAGAAGAAGAGGAACTACCTATTAATTCGCTTACGCGAAATGCAGGCGACCCTCCCATAGCTATAGAGGTAAAGGTAAATTTTGAAGGCAGTAATGAAACTATTTTTAAGGGAATTATAAAGTCGCTTGACAAACGTATTGAAGGCGAACAGATAACGGCTAAAGTGGAATGTAAGGACATTGCGTTACAGCTAACCCAATCGTCATCAGAAGAAGAAAATAATAACCAGACTTTTGGTGATAAACTGATACTGTTTACCAG
Organism: Flavobacterium beibuense F44-8; assembly: GCF_000769915.1. GTDB lineage: Bacteria > Bacteroidota > Bacteroidia > Flavobacteriales > Flavobacteriaceae > Flavobacterium > Flavobacterium beibuense. Next base: position 242,037 of record NZ_JRLV01000005.1, on the reverse strand, counting down.
AGACCTAACGGTTAGTGACAACCTTACCAATCAGCCATGGAGTGAAGAACAGATAACACACAATACCTCAACCACGTCTTGGGATTACCTTATAGGTTTTTTGGATTCCATAGGGATGATGGTCGCATTACGTAATACCGAATTCACCGGAATTGACATACTGAATACCGATCATGAACCTTCTTATAAGGCAGAGAATGGTATTAACGTTTTTACGTTTAACGGACGTATTGACCCCGAAAGAAGAAGATCGTCGGTTACCATAGAGCGCTGGGATATAGAAAGCCAGTCGGTGAGTCGTGTGTCAAGTGAGCAGAATGCCGATGAGAATCCGCATACGGTAAGGGTTAGCCAAACCTCATTGCAGGAATCTACACTGGAAAGGATTGCCAATGCCACACTGGAAAGAAGCAATATCGCCGCTATTCAGGGCAGGGTAACCACCTTTGGTAACCTAAGTGCCAAACTGGGCGATTACATCACCTTCAGTAAGGTTAATAATGACATAGATGATATACCACTGCTTATTTCACAGGAAGTACATTCTTTTGAAAACGGCTGCTGGAAAACAGAATATACTTTCGGACTGGAAAGCGAACGCTCCTTTACCGAAAGTACCTCACCGGGAGTTAACAACACCCAGGCACAAATTGGGCAGTCCAATACCCTAAACGGATTACAAATTGGGGTAGTCACACAAATAGAGGAAGACCCAAACAACCAGTTCAGGATTAAGGTACGTATCCCTATCCTTTCGGAAAACGGAGAAGGTATATGGGCAAGGCTCGCAACCCTCAATGCATCAAACGAAACGGGCAGCTTTTTTATCCCCGATGTGGATGACGAAGTTATTGTAGGCTGTATAGGCAATAACCCTGATACCCCTGTGGTGCTGGGTTGTTTGTACAGTAGTAATAAACCCATGCCCTTCCCTATTGATGCTAATAATTACAAAAAGGGTTTTGTAACCAAAGAAGGTACCCGCATAGTAATTGACGGAGAAACAAAGAGTATTGAAATAAGTACTAACGACGGAAACAAGGTTCTTATAAGCGATGACCAAAAAGGGATTACCCTTGAAGACGCTAACAGTAACAAAGTAATACTCAACGACCGGGGAATTACCATTGAAAGCTGCAAGGACCTCAATATAAAAGCAAACGGAAACATTAAGGTAGAAGGCATGCAAACCGGTATTGAAGCAAGTAGCCAACTGGAACTAAAGGGTTCAATCATCAATCTAAACTAATTATGGGAGCAGCAGCAAGAGCAACAGATATGCATACCTGCCCAATGTCAGACGGGTCTAAACCTCACGTAGGCGGTCCTATACTGCCGGGAGGTAATACCACAGTACTTGTAAGCGGCATACCTGCTGCCGTAGTGGGTGACAATTGTGTATGTGCCGGAGCGCCCGATGCCCTTACAACGGGTTCTTCCAGTGTTTTTATTGCCGGTAAACCTGCCGTGAGAATGGGAGACCATACAGCTCATGGCGGTACGGTAACCATAGGCTGCCCTACTGTAATGATAGGCGGATAAAAAACCAGACAATCATGAAAAAGGATTCATTTTTAGGAACAGGATGGGGTTTCCCTCCTACCTTCAATAAACATAAGGCAACTGTAGAAACGGTAAGTGACGAACAGGACATTTACCAAAGTCTGCAAATACTGCTTACCACCCAGTTAAAAGAAAGGGTTATGCGATCTGACTACGGGTGTGACCTTTCGGCTATGCTCTACGAAAACATAACGGTAACCCTGCTTACCAAAATAAAGGGAATCATTGAAAATGCCATTGTGCTGTATGAACCCCGAATTGAACTTCTTGATACCGACTTCAAAACCGAAGGAACCAATAATGGTGTGGTATATATTGAAATTACCTATCGCATAAGGGCTACAAACTCCAGAAAGAACTATGTATTCCCTTACTACCTGGAAGAAGGAACTTTTGTAAAACAATAACAACAAAATGGGAAACTGCAACTCCATATTATCAATACACAGCGGAATGGGAACTACTCAGCCTAACAGGGTAAACCCTGCTTTAGATCCCGCTTACTTCCGTTTGGATGAAAGGAACGAACAGGACTTTATCCTTTTTGTTCAGAAGCTTTCGCAGTATGTAACGTTTTACAACGAGTTCAATATTGCCGAAGGTACCTGGGCCGAGTTTTTCGGCAGAGAATCCACTTCCATACTTATACTGATTGCCAACTGGAATATAGAGCTGTTACAAAGCTCTTTTGAAAACAAAAAGAATGAAATACTTATCAATACCGATAATGCTTCCCAAAAGGCAATATTACTGGAGTATTTTACCCAAATAGAAACACAGTTTAACGAACTAAAGGAAAAGGCAGCATTACTGGATGACAACATCCTTGAAAAGGAAGCACTTATTTCCTCTACTTATACCATAGCCGAAAGGTTTACCTATATCATTAGTATGGTAAACACCTCATCTGATATAGCCTCACTATTGAAAAGTTATGTATTCAACAAGGGTATACAGCAGCTTTTCGGGTTATTGCTATCCTGGAAAAACTTTACCAAAAAAGCGGTAGAAAACCAGTTAAGCAATTATCCTAACCACTCTCCTCATTATACTTTATTCCTGTCGTTTGTAAAACTGCTACAGGTAGCAAAAAATAAGTTTAATGATTTTACCAAAAGACACCTTGACTTTTACTATAAAAATGTACTGAAGGTTGAAAACCAAAAGGCTAAACCTGATTATGTGCACTTAGTAGTTCAACCTCATAACACCAAAGCATTCCTTATACCAAAGGGGACTGTTTTCCCGGCTGGAAAAAACGGCGCCGGACAGAAAAAATATTACAGTGCCACTCAGGATCAAACCATAAACGGTATAAAACTCAGTTCATTTTTAAGCAAACATTACAGTAACAACAGGTTTTATAAAACTACTCTAACCGATTTGAATGCCACAGGAAAAGGATTTGATGCCTTTACCACAAATGCCGAAGAAACAAGAGAAGGAATTATGATTGCCAGTCCGCTATTATTTCTTCAAAGCGGGGAGCGTTCCATCTATATTACCTTCAATGATAAGCAATACAATGCTACCGATTTCGATTTTTACATCACTGGAGAAAAAGAACTTATAGAACTGACCGTAAAAGAGAATGAAAAAGTAAACAATACCGATGCTGTACAAGCCATTAAATTAAGTATCCCTGCTGATGAAAAGGCAATTATCCCTTATGATGCCAAACTACATAAAGGTTTAGAAATCAATACATCTTTCCCGGTACTAAAAGTAGTTCCTAAAAGTACAGAGGTTATAAATATTGTAAGCAAAATAGATATTACAGTAAAGGTAGCCGGTTTCAAATCGTTTAAAATTGAATCGGACTTTGGTACAATCAATCCTGAAAAATCCTTTTATCCGTTTGGCGAGATCCCAAAAAGCGGTAACAGTTTTTATATCAGTTCTAACGAACTATTTATGAAAAAAAATGCCGAGGCTATATTCGGATCATTCTTCTTTAACTGGATATTTTATAATAAGGTTATTACCTATCAGCTATACAACGGTGCTTGGGTACAATTTTCGAACGAATACAATGAAATCAAAAACAACTATCCGTTAACAGATTACAGGTTTAACGAAATAGCCAGCAGTGATATAAAATCTAACGGTAAGTTTAGAATTCAGTTTAATGATAGCAACTACGCTAATGAAAAATACATGGAAGCATATATTGATGCCAATAAAAATGACGGCACACTTCCATACAAGCCTCAGTATAATGACTTTGGTTTCTGGTATAATGTAAGCGAATCCATAAACCTTACTACCAGAACAAACGAGGCGAATACTGTAGAGATATTCAAATCAACTCCGTTTGGATATGAAAAGTTCACTAAAGGACTGTTTAAATTCACAACTGCCAGTGCTCAGGAAGGATTTATGTATTTGGGGTTTGAAAATGCCGCTTATGAAGACGGACTAAACTTCCTTATTCAACTGGAAGAAGGTACGGCAAACCCAAGGCTGGAGCCTGCAACAATAAAATGGTCCTACCTTAGCAACAACCAGTGGCAGGATATAGAACCACAAAACATAGGAGACGAAACCCTTTCCCTAACTAAGTCGGGGCTTGTAAATATTACCGTTCCAAACTACAACAGTAATAATACGCTATTACCAAACAGTCTGTTTTGGTTGCGAATATCGGTTACCAATATACAGGCAGTTTGCCGCATTTTAGGCATCCATGTACAGGCGCTAAAAGCAGTACTTACCGATTATGAAAATACAGGCACTGAGTTTTTGGAACATACTCCGAAAGGAACGATCAGTAAAACTTACACAGCCATTAATCAGGTTAAAAAAATACTACAGCCGTATTCTTCTTTTGGTGGCAGAAAAGCTGAAGCAGACGAATCCCTTTACACAAGGATAAGCGAAAGGCTAAGACATAAAAACAGGGCGATAACCGTATGGGATTATGAGCACATAGTGTTACAGGAATTCCCCGAAGTATACAGGGTAAAAACACTAAACCATTACAGGTATGATACTCAAATATCTAACGTAGCTGCCGGCTATACTACGGTAATACCTGTGGCAAAATCACAAAACACCGAAAACATAAGCTGGAAACCCCTGCTTAGTCTTAATAAGATGCTTTTAATAAAAGAACATTTAAGTAAAAAAGCATCAGCGCATGCCCGTATTAATGTTAAGGCGCCAAAAACAGAAATGATTAAGGTTGAATTTAATGTAAAGTTTTGGAAAGTATCTGGTATGGATAGCAGGCTATACATCAGTCAGTTAAAAGAAACCATAAATAAGTATTTGAGTCCGTGGGCTTATGATGACCCCGAACTGAACTTTGCCAATGAGATTGAGTTTTCATCCATCATTCAACTGGTAGATAATCAGGAATTTGTAGACTACATAACCGATTTTAAAATTACACAATACCTACTGGACGAAAACAATCAGGTAACCGGCTCCCCTATCCAAAACCTTAACAGGATTACACCTCAAACCGATTTTACATTGTTTATCCCTAATGAATCACACCTCATAGAGGAAATAAAATAAAAAGCCATGCTGCAGGACTATTACATAGAGAAAGACAGAAAACTGAACCCTTCACAGGATTTTCAGTTCCTGCTACAGGAAGGATTAAAGCATATAGAAACACTTGGTCATAAATTATGGACCGACTACAATGCCCACGATCCCGGTATAACCATACTGGACGTACTTTGCTATGCTATTACCGAACTTGGTTACAGGGCTGATTTTGATATAAAAGACCTGCTTACCAATAAAAACGGGGTTATACAAAACAATACGTTTTTCAAAGCATCGGATATTTTTACCAATGCACCCCTAACCCAAGTTGATTACAGGAAACTGATTATTGATTTAGAAGGTATTGCTAATGCTTGGGTTATAGCCACACAAAAAACTACCGACGAATTTGGTTACAGGCTTCCTAACGATACCGAAGCCAAACTGTATATCAATAAAAGGGAAGATAAAATAAGTCTTAAAAATACTGATAATAAAAACAATACAATCCCTGAGCTGAAATTAAGAGGGTTGAATAAGGTTCGTATAGAACTGGAGGATGATCCTGTTCTGGGCGACCTTAACAGTCTGGTTTTGGAACATGCCTTTTGGAGTGAAGACCACTGGGTAAAACTTAAAATCGTTCCGCAGTTCACTAACTGGAATCATCCCAACACGGCAATGTTCAAAAAAATGGATAAGCCGTCTAAAATCACTATAGACAGCGTTAAAATTACAAATGGCATAGTGTATTTAGTAGTGAACAGGTACAGCAAACCTACAGACTCACTTCACTTCAGGATTTTCCCCGACGATTCCCGAGAGTTGGATATTGCCCTGAATTACTTTGGCAAAGAGAAAAACGTATGTGAGATAATAGCCTTACTTGCTACTAAAAAAGAAAAGATTGAAACCGTTACCGCCAGTGTGGCAAACAGCCTGCAACAAAACAGGAACCTGTGTGAAGACTACCTGTGTGTTGAGGTTATCCAAAAAACAGACATTGGTATTTGTGCCGATATTGATATTTTACCGGGCAGTGATGCCATAGAGGTAATGAGCAAGGTACAAATCGCTATTGATAATGTTATCAGTCCGAAAATAAACTTTTATACCCTGTCACAACTGGTAAACGAAGGATATCATTCGGAAGACATTTTCCTTGGGCCAAAGCTTATCCATGGTTTCCTTAAAGATGAGGAGATTGAAAAAGCAGTCCTTCCTGAAGAGATACATGCATCGGACATAATTGCTGCCCTAATGGAAGTTGACGGTGTTAAATCGGTTAAAAACCTAATGATGACTGCTTACAATGCATTAGGAAAGCCTATAGCTGCATCCAGCAATCAAAAATGGGTATTGCCATTACCCGGAGACATAAAACCTGTATTTAATGCCTCAAAATCAAAGCTGTTACTGTTTCTGCAGGGCATACCATTCCTGCTTACCGAAACACAACAAATGCTTACTGAACAAAAGGTTATAATGTACAAGTCGCAGTTTAGCCAGAGAAAACTGCAAAATATTAAAAATGATTTTGAGGCAGAAACAGGTAATTACTATCCGTTAAACGAGTACTACAGTATACAAAACGACTTCCCCGCCAATTATGGGCTGGGTAAAAATCCTGTTTCAGACAAGGCACCTGAGCTGCGCAAAGCACAGGTAAAACAATTAAAGGCCTACCTGTATTTCTACGAACAGCTACTTGCCGATTTTTTCAGTCAGCTCTACAATGCCAAAGATCTTTTTGATACCAACGGCGCTGCCAGAACCTACTTCCCTGCGTTTCTCGATAAGAATGATGCAGAAGGTGGTGATTTCTATTCTAAGGAAGTATACGGACAGGATTTAGAGTCTAAACTAACAAACGGACTTACCACTGACGATGTATCATTATACGAAAGTGAAAGTCTCTATTATACAAGGAGAAACAAGGTGCTGGATCATCTTATAGCCCGCTTTGCCGAAAGCTTTAACGATTATGTGTTTATGATGTATCGTGTAGCAAATGACACCCAGGGCATGGGCGGACTGGCTTTTGACTATGCCAACCTGATTACCGATAAGGAAAACTTTATAAATACTTATCCCGAAATAAGCAGTAAAAGAGGTCTCGGTATAGATTACCTTAATGCAAAAAGCAATACTATACCACCACAACTGAATGATTTTTGGAATACCCAACATCGTGGCGGGTATGAAAAACGAGTTGCCAGACTATTAGGTATAAATGAAATAGGACTACGTAATATAGTGACCGAAGATGCTCCGCAAACACAATGGACAATTGAAACCGAGGCAGAAGATTTCCTTTTCAAAATCGTTTCTCCGGCTACTAACCTACAGGAAAAATGGGAATGGTCACAACTGCATTTCCTTGACCAAAACCTATATAAAATAGACAATTACGGCAGTAAGTTTATGCTGTATCTGGTAGACGGCACTGCAAAAATAGCACGACTGGACAAAAAGTTTGATACCGAACAGCAAGCCTACGATCATCTGGAAAATATGATTGCTAAACTCAACATCTATTACGAGAACTTTTACTGTTTGGAACATATTTTACTAAGACCTTTTGACAACAAATTGTTTACCGATAGTGATTTGCTTTCGGTTTGCCTTAACGACGACTGCGACGACCCTGCCAATAACGACCCTTATTCGTTTAAAGTTACCATAATACTGCCGGGTTACCTGTCACGCTTTAAAAACCTTGTGTTTAGGGAATATGCCGAAAAAGTGTTCAGGCAGGAAGCACCCGCACATGTACTGCTTAAAATATGCTGGGTAGGTATAGAAGATATGCTTCTGTTCCAGCAACAGTACAGGGAATGGCTTGATGCCTTCCGTAAATACCGACTCCTGTTTTGCAGTAATCTGCTTACAACCACCGAAACCAAGAAATACCAAAAAGTATTAAACCAACTCATTTTGGCCTTAAAAGAGCTTAATACCATTTATCCTGAAGGTAACCTTTACGATTGTGAATTAAGCGAATCAAACAGGCCTCTTACTCTGGGAAAAACATCATTAGGAACTTTATAATAAAACATCATGGAAGCTTATAATACAACTATTTATCCGGTTTTTGAAGCCGATCAGGTTTTAAGCCAAAAAGACCTCAACCTGCTGGTGAGCCATCTTGAAGAGCAGGATCGCATAACCCGTAAAAACCTTATTGGGCTGGGTATAGTATGTGGCCTTGAAATTTCTTCTTCTAATGAAAATTCAGTGAAAATATCCTGCGGTACGGCAGTAACATCACTAGGTTTTCAAATCAACTGGAAGGAAAAGGAATTTACACATTACCATGATTACGAAATCTCCGAACAGTTTTTAAAACCAGATTACCTACAGGAACCTCATCTGGACAATATCTTTAAATATGCCTCGCAGTATGAGCCTGTTAAAAACTGTATGGAACTGGTAACATCGGCATCAGACGACAACACTAAAAAGCCTCTAACAAAAGACTTTTTAAGTGATAAAATAGTTGTACTCCTGCTGGAAGTTTCCCTAATAGATCAAAAAAACTGTGTAAACACCAATTGTGACGACAAAGGAAAACGTATGGAATTTAACGTGCGTCCGCTTATATATCCTATTAAAGACCTTAACACCGATGTTTTCCATGAGCATACGGTTATGGCAAAAGCTCCTAAGCTTACCTTCCCCCGATATAATGTTGATCCCTACATTAATATCACCACAGGAAATGATGTTTTAAAACAGTTCAATAAAGTATGTAGTGACAGTTTTGTTATCTCGGTTTCAGATGCTGTAAGTGTACTTTACAGCGATTTTAAAAATAACTATGGCAGCAATACTAATTTCCCTGTACTGCAAAACTGTAAAAACAAGATAAACGAGATTGTAAGCAATTACAAGTCAACCATAAACATTCAATACCTGTGGGACTGGATTTATGATATAACCGAAGCGTATAATGAAATCGCAGCCTTCAGGAAAATCAATCCGACAATATGTTGTGTAAACGAAGGGCTTTTCCCTTTTCATGTTGCACTGGGCAACGGTATTGAAACCGGAACACAATACAGAACTCCTTTCATAGCTACTTTTAACAAATCGCAGGAAGAACAAGCCAAGCTAAAACAACTGGAACTGCTGTTTGACCGACTTAATCATATTATCAACTCCTTTAGCGTTCCGGCAAACGGAAAGATAAAAGTAACTCCCTCGGTTTATGGGAAGGCTATGCTAAGCGAAAAGGCTATTCCGTATTATTATGGTAATGTACTTCAGCTTAATAAAAAATGGAGTCCGGAACTTACTGCAAATCAGGAAAACGATACTATACTTTCCTACCATTCTGATATTGCCGGATACAGCAATGCCAAACCCGTAAAACAGCCTTTGCTTTTTGATATTGAGCCTTATAACTTCTTCAGGATTGAAGGGCATTTGGGTATGAACTACAAAAGCGCTTTGAAAGATCTTACACTTATTAAAAACAGTAATAGCTTGCCTTTTAAAATTACCGCCCTAAATGCGGTTGATTTTGCAGATAAGGAAGTAGATATTATGAAGTTTGAAGGACGCTGGGACGATCTTGAAACCGATTACGACCTGGCTCGTAAAAGGCTTTACAATATAACCGAGTTTGTATTTAACTGGATGAATACCCGAAGAAACAAACTGATTAGCGAGAACATCCTATCTGGGCAAACCATTGATAATTTTAAGAATATATTACAGGAAATCAAAAATCTGCTCACAAACGATTTAAAGGAATTCCTGCCAAATTTCACCAGCTTCTACGAGATTTTCAAAGAGCTCAATAATGTATTCCTGCTACACAGGTGGTGTATACAGCTTAACAGAGAAACGCTTTCTGTACTGGCTGAAGATTTAATAGACAGGCTGGACGATATTAATGAGCTTTTCCTTGAAGATCCTTTTGCGGTAATCTATGAGGAAGCTTATGTAAGATGGCAAAATGTATACAAGGATTTATTCTTTTCAACTTTTATAAAAAAACACTCCGGACTTGAACATAAGGCGGGGGTAACAAAAGGCGGTACGTTTATTCTGGTTTATGTAGACTCCTCCATTTTTAAAGCGGCTGCTCCTCCCCCTTCTTATGCTAACCTGCTGGCTTCGGTAAAAGCCTATAAGGATAATATTGCAATAGCTGATGATATTAAAGTTGAGCTTGAAAAAAGTATAAAATTCAAGGATTATAAATCGCAAATCAAAACAAAACCTACCACAACAACTAATCCGTGTAAGGATGAAACCGATAATATTAAGGCTAACCTGATGGAAATAGCCAAATATAAACTGGATACCACTTACACTGCCGAGATGAGCGGGTTTATACTGGAAAACTTTAAAGACCTGTTACAATTTACCCCAACGGTTACCGGAGACAATCAAAACAACTCTCTGGAACAACTTGTTATTGCCGACTTCTTCCTGCCTTACACCTGCTGTAGTGACGGTAATACTATAGAGATAAAACTGGAAACGGCAGCTCCTCCAAAAATTGAAATGGAAACACCCGAGTATTGTAATAACGATATGGAAGGTGAATATGAGGTGTTTATTACAGGGAAATCAGGCGGGAATTTTATAGGCACGGCAAAAGATGCCATTGTACAACACAGCGACAGCTATTTCTTTACACCGGGGCATAACAGTGTACAAACTCCGCAAACGTATACCCTTCAATATGAAGTGGGCGGAGAAGTAAGCAACACACTTGAAATTACAATCCAAAGTCCGCAGGAACTGGCATGGAGTTTTAAACGTGACGCCAACAAGCCAAGTGTATTTATGTTTAAAAATACAAATGCCAATGATACCCACAGTTATGAGTTTGATTTTGGCGATGGCAGTGATACGATAATTGCAGACAACGGCACGGCTAACCACAACTTTGATTTCAGTAACAGTCAGGAATTCAATGTAACCATTACCCAACTGGGGGAAATATGCCGAAGCACACAAACCATTGTAGTAACAGCTGTTGGTGATTTTAATGCTAACGATTTCAACTCAAATGATTTTTATACTGATTAACAACAATCAAAAAACGACATAATTATGGAAACCGAATTAAAAGAAATACTGGAATTAATAGCCAACCTTAAAGATAACGGTAGCAATACTGCCGCACAGGTAAGGGAAGTACTTACTAAAATGACAAATTATAAAGCAGGTGGAGCTAATGGCTTTGAGGTAGCTACAGAAAATGTATTGACAAACGATATACAAAGTTATCACTACTCTTTTAAGGGAGTTGAAAACCAATGCTGTAATGCGTATTTAATGCTTAAAAACAATAGCGGTTCTGAAACAGCTGTTGGTGGTCGTTTTCAACTGGAAATCAGTGAGGAACAATACAACTTATTAAGAGCTTTTATTCCTGATGGGGACATAGATAAAATTGCGCTTTTCTATAGTATCCCTCTGTTTTCAGACATCAATAAGACGACATACAGAACAATTACTCTAAGTGTAATTAAGGAGGGAACATTTTACTTACTGGTTATCCGTACAAACCTTGCCCCAGGCGAAATGATAAGCACTTCAATAGCAGTAAACTTCAAAAAATTAACTGTTGATAATATAACAGGAATTAAAAAAGATAAAGTATACATAAAAGCTATGGATACTATTAGAACTAATGTTGTACGATAATGCATTTAATTAAACAAAATACTGTTGATGTTCAATGTGCATCGCGTTCATTCAGTAACGTGATGCATAACGAGCTTAGTGTGGTACTGGAAAGGCAGCTATACCCTAAACTGACTGTACTGCTGGATAAATATGCCGTTAAAAGCCACATTTGGAACATCGATTTACTGGAAATCAATATTCAGAACCTTTCCGAAAAAAACTGGAAAAACGAACTGGTAGAATATACCCTTTTCCAGATAGAGCAGTATTTAAAAGCCAATAAACCATTAATACACGAACAGGACAACAACAGTAACAGGTTTAATAATCTTTTATCAGATAACCAACATGCCGAAATGCTATTATACCAATTCCTTAAAACAGGTATGCTACCTGAAAACGGCGTAGCTAACAACCCTGAAAAACTTATACGAAAAATAAACGTTAACGACAGTTTTGTACAACAGCTTTCACAGTATTTTCAAAACGACCTTAATACGCTTATCCGCTGGATTTTTACCATGCCCGATGCCTTAAAGGAAAAAGTACTGACGACATCACTACTGTCAGGTTACTATCCTGAGGCAATTACAGATATTGTTACAGCTTATCCGGCAAAGGTATTTACAGGAAAAAACAAAGCTTCCATACAACAATGGATGCGCTTTTTACAATGGATTTATGTTTTACAGCAACAATCACTCAACAAAAAACAGTTTTATTTTGAAGAGTTGGTAAAGGCATCAAAAATACATTGGGATATTAGTTTTAATGAGCTTAAAGAATTTCTTTCTCAAACCACTACCCTGCTAAAGGCAGAAAAAAAAGGCTGCCCTGCACAGGTAAAAGCTTTTTTTAAAGGTCTTGAAAAAAGATTGTACAAAAGTCAATCGGTGCCTGTTTATAAAAACCAAACTGATACACAAAATATAACAGATAGTACTGAAAACCAGTCCATGTTTACAGATGGCGGTATAAACGCTGTTTTTATAAAAAATGCAGGGGCTGTTATACTACACCCTTTCCTTATTTCCCTCTTTGAGCAGCTTAATCTTTGCAATAACGGAAAATGGCACAAAAAACAAGATCAGCATAAAGCTATATTACTTGTTCAATATCTGGTAACAGGAAAAGAACAGTTTTTTGAAAATGAAATGCCGCTTAACAAAATACTATGCGGCATGCCTGTAAACAGTACTGTAAACACAAAACTAAAACTTACCAAAAAAGAAAAAGACAAATGTCACAGCCTGCTGGAAGCCGTAATTGAATACTGGAAACCGCTAAACGGATCATCTGTAGAGGCATTACAGCAAACCTTTTTACAACGTGACGGAAAAATAGATCTTAAAAACTCTGGCATTGAACTCTGGGTTGAAGAGAAAGGATATGATATACTACTGGAAAAACTTCCGTGGACCATTAATATGGTAAAAACTCCATTTATGGAAGACTTCCTTATTTGTAACTGGTATTAAACAGAATACTGATTGTTATGCATCAACAGCTTCAAAATAACGAACCTAAAGCCAAGGCAGCAAAATCCAATGCTCCGGTTTTTACACCTGTGGTACAGAAAAAATTGACCGTAGGTGCCGAAAATGACGCTTTTGAAACTGAAGCTGATGCTATGGCCGACAGGGTAATGCAAATGCAGAATACCTCACTGTACAGCTTTACACCTACACCTCCGGCAATACAAAAAAAATGTACTAAATGTGAGGAAGAAGAAAACAGGATACGAAAAAAATCACTCACTACAGCTTACACTTCCATACAACGTAAATGTTCTAAATGTGAAGAGGAAGAACAAAAAATACAGAAGAAATCACTTTCTGAAACCATAACTCCATTTGTTCAACGCTCAGGTAGCGGAAAAACAACATCAGTCGCTCCTTCTCATGTAGAGAGTAATATCCTTTCTTCAAAAGGTACAGGGAGTCCTATGGATACAAGTACTAAGAGCTTTATGGAAAATAGGTTTGAGGCTGATTTCTCTCAAGTACGTATCCATACCGATAGCCAGGCGGTACAAATGAGTCGCGAACTTAACGCACAGGCATTTACCGTAGGCAACGATATTTATTTCAATGAGGGTAAATACAACCCCAATACCCACTCAGGGAAACACCTGCTGGCGCACGAGCTTACCCATACCATACAACAGGGCGGCAGCAATTCAAAAAAAGTACAAAAAAAACCTGCTACAATCCAGAGGAATTTACTTGACAACATAGGTAATGGCATAAGCAGTGCTGCATCTACGGCGTGGGATTATACCGGTGGTGCAGCGATACGTTTTGGTGGTCAGGTTATAGAATGGGTAGAAGATCAGGCGGTAGACATTATTAACCGAATTGCCCCCGGATTACTTCCGTTTTTAAGAGGCAACATTTGGGAGAACATAAGGGACATGATAGGCAGGGGTATTGATGCTCTTACCGGAGGTTTATTTACCCGGCTTCAGGAAGAAGGGCTAGACGGGGTACTATCTTCCTTTATCGACGGAATTGTACTGAGCCTACAGGGACAGGTTGAAGAAGCCTGCCATAGTTTTGCCATACTTGCCGATAAGATTTTTAACTTCCTGAAAAGCATTGGCGGGGCAGCATTAGCAAGGTTAAGAGCAGTTTTTAACAAGGTAAGCGGTTTCTTTAGTTCGTTATGGACTAACTATGGGAAACCTGCCATAGATGCTATTAAGCATTATGCAAGAGCCACTTGGGACTGGATTGTTGATAAGGCTAAATGGGTATGGAATCTTATAAAACCTATTATAAACGGACTTAAAAAAGCCTGGGACTGGATAAAAAAACAATTCAATATTGCCTGGAGCAGTGCAACATCTGCCTGGGACTGGCTCGTTGAAAAAGCAACCGAGGCATGGAACTGGATTAAGGAAGCGATTGAGCCTATAAAAACTCCGTTAATGATTATTGGGGGTATTATACTTATGCTCTCCCCTGTTGGTCCGTTTTTACTGATAGGTGCAGCAGCTTATGGTATTTACAGGGCTGTGGTATGGATTAAGGAAAACTGGAATAACGAGGTTTTTGTAAAATTTAGAGAAACCATACGGGAAACAATTTTAAATCCTATACAAAGCGGACTCCAACTACTTAAAGGACTGGTAAACAATGCTGTACAATGGTTAAGCAGCCAGTTTGAACGATTACAGGCTGCCTTTGGTTCACTGGTTAGCGCTGTAGCAAGATCAACCATATTCAGGGCATTACGTGCTGCGGTAGCAAGGGTAACATCTGTTATAAGGCGCGTAGGTAACATGGTGGTTACAAAATGTAAGCAAATTGGAACTGCTATTGCCGGTGTAGTACAAAGTGTATGGCAGGTTATAAAGCCTTATGCTATAATTGTAGCTAAACTAATATTCCTGGCACTAAACCCATGGTTACTGCCTATTGTCATAGCCGCATGGTTTTGGAGACTACTGCCAGACTGCTTTAAACCACCTATCATCAATTTTGTATTAAAGGTAATGATAGCTGTACTGGGAGCCATGCCAAACTTTGCCATGTTTGGTGATACATGGGTACAGGTAAAAACATCTATAATACAGTTTTTACAGCAAATACTGGGAAAATCAGATGAGGAAAAAGTAATTGCAGCTAACAGGGTAGCAAAAATGGTATCTGAACTCGACCTGAGTTTGCTTAGTAATCAGGTAGCTGCCGCAATGGGAGCACCTGCCGAATTTGAAGGTCAGATGGAAGAAGAACTGGTTGGATCAAACCTTACCATACCATTGCCTTTTGAAAAAAGCGATTTTAGTGAACCTTCATTAATGTCGCAGTTAAAAGCATCAGGACTGCAAGACAGTATTAGTCATGAAGATGCAGCTTTATTTGGGCGCTCTGTTTATACTGATGAAGATATCGATGTTGACTCGGTTGGCGAATTTGAACCATCAAACGAACTACAGGAAACTATATTAAGAAGAACCGGTGGTGACGGCACTATTGAATTTGGTCAGTCGGAAGACAGTTCAAGAACCGTACACGGTATATTATCTGAAATGGTTACAGCCCCTACAGATGGTTTAGAAAATGAAAATGGTGAAAACGGCAGTTCATCTTCTTTAGCCGTATCAGAACCTTTAAGTCATGAGGAAGAAACCGAATTGCGACTTCAGGAAATGATGGCTCAAAGCAATGAGCAAATGGCGTCTTTAGCCTGTAACCCTCCTCAGGAATCTCAAGGAGAACAGGGACCACAAACAGAAGCTTCATCTTATCCTGAAGAGGCTAAGTTTGGTCCGTTAACCCGTAATCAGAGATTTAGGTATACTATTAACCAAATGAGGTCGGGCTTAGGTTTTTGGTGGCGCTGCAATAAAAGCTGGCTTATACCTACCATAATAGGTAGTTTAATAGTACTTGTACTTGCCGAAATATTAACGGGTGGAGCAATAACAGCCGCACTCCCTGCCATTTTTGGAGCACTTGCCCCAATAATGATTGGAGTGGCGGTAATAAGAGCCGGTGTTTATTTGGGTGAATATGTTTATAAATCGATTAACGGAGATATTCCCGGTGCCAGTAAATCGTTAGCAAGAGCTTTTGCTGTAGCCGCTGTTGAGGCCATATTTGCATTACTGGGTAGTTCGGCTTTATGGCGAGGTATAGCAAAAGGAATTGGCGCTACAGCCAGGCTTGCAGGAAGGGGTGCAAGAGCTATAGGACGCGGGGTAAGAGCCGTAGGCAGAGGTGTACGTTCTGTATACCGAGGCACAGGTAGAGCTATCTCTTCTGCAGGAAGATTTAGCATGAGAGCATTAAGAGGAATTGCAGGCGGTAGTAAAACCCTATTAAGAACCTCAAAAGCTATAGTACAAAGAGGAAAACTAATACTACAGGGTATAAAAGGCAAAATAGGTAAAGGAATAAAAACGCTTGATGACTTGGCCGAAAGATTATTTGCCCGAGTGCGCTTTAGAGGATTCAGGATTATAATAAGAAACGGATGGTACAGGCTTGAAGGTTATATAAATCCGTGGGAGCTGTTAATGTCGGGCAAAGTAGTTAAAATTGACGATCTCCCTGAAGGGCAACCATTAGGGCCGCAAGGTAACCGCCTTATTATAGGCTCGAGAGCTGAAGGTTCTAACCTTACCCGATACCTTGAACAAAACGCCTTAAAAGGTGGCAGAGCTCTGGATGAAAACAGGGAACTATATGAGCTTATAATGAGCAAAGGCATTAAAGGTTCTTCCAAAATATATGATGAAGTAGTACAAAACTTTATAAGATATTCAGATCAGGTTACCGAACTGAGAAGAATGGGAATGAGCCTTGAAAACATAGAAAAAATAGTTCAAAATGTTTTACAGTACCGCAATGCTGCCGATTTAAAGAGTACTATTACATATCTTAAAAGGATACAAAGGTTTAATATTGATACCTACTCAAGATTAGTTTCTGAACTCACACACCCTTTCCAAAATAAATTTGCGGGAGGAGAATTTTTACTCAAGTTCCTTGGAGGACAGTCAAACGAATTTATTGCCGGGATAAAAGGATTTGAAATTGTAAAAACCGGACGAAGGGTTGATATGGCTCTAATTAACGGACTTGAATATGAGTTTAAAAACTGGGGTAACTTTAGTAATGTAGCCGGATTAGCAAAACAAATGCAAAACGATTTTAGAGCCGGTGCCGGTCTTATAAACTCCAGATATGTAATTTCAAACCGTGCCGGTAGCACAGCAGACCTGATTAGTAATATATCTGCACAAATAACTAAAACTTTTTCCAATCCGGTCGAGGCACAATTAGCTATACAACAATTAAATTCAGTAATTTTAAGATACTGATATGAACTATAACTTTTTTAAATATAATAATCACAGGGTAACTAGCATACCTAATGGTGACGTTGAACTTATCCTAAAACCAATGGAAACAGGATTAAGTGCACTACCTCTTGTGGTTGAAGGAAAAATTCTTTTGGCTTACGGTAACAAAAAAATCGTATTAAAGGATAGTATTACCAATAACACATTATGGAGCATTACACTTCCGTATGTTATAAGGGACTCCCTTATACACGGGGAACAAATTTTCCTTTCAAACAATACATCACTGTTTGTACTTAATTTTAAAACAGGTGCAATTACAGCAAAAGAAGATAATTGTAACCCTAACCTCATAAATGCTGTAGTGTATGAGAAGTATATTATTTGGCCTACATTTATTGATAATACTAATAAGGTTATGATTTTTGATACGGCAGAAAGGAAAGTTTCAGGTAGTTATACCTTACCTGGAATTGCTTCGTTTATGTTACTTGAGGAAAATAATATTATATACAACACATACCCAAATAAGATATATAGCCAAAAAGCTATAAACGCAGAAAAAAACTGGGAACAGGTTATTACACAAAAAAATCCTGCTGAAGAATTTGTAAACGATTATCCGTTTATAATAAACAACAGCATTTTCCTTACGTTATTCCCGCATACAGTTAAAAGTTATAATCTCATAACAGGAGCGTTAAATTGGGAATTTAGCTCTGGTACAGGCATTAATTCGTTCTCGGCTAACTTTTGTAATGATAATGAAATTGCTTTGTTTTCAGGAAATACCATTTTTCATTTAGACAGTAAAAACGGAAACTTAATTAAAAAAACAGAACTCGGTGGTGCTTTAGGTATTAGTTCGGGAGCTTATCAATTAAGTTTTACAGATGGTAAGAAAGCAGTGTTTTACTCTTACACGTTACAAAATATTATTGTTATTGATATTATTACGCTAAAAGAATCAAAAAAAATCAGCTTGAAAAAAGGTGTAAAACATCCGCCTTTTATTGCTAATAATAAACTTTTTGTATTAGATAAAGACGGTAACCTATATTATTAACAGCTATGTTTTTCAATACACTCAAATCGTACTTAAAATATATACTGCAGTCTACCACATCAGAAAACGGACAGTATAACTTTCAGAATACTTTCTCTGAAGTACTTAATCACGATACCACTCACGAAGAAGCTTTTACATTACTTATGGCACTTGTACCTCATGTACTGCCTAACTTTTTTGATGAAACAATTAGGGAAATATACCCCGAAGGAGGCGAGCTACCGGAGTTAGCCGGAGTGAAGGAAGGAAACCACAGAGGGATGATATGCACCGGGGAAACCATACTTTACCTTTTAGCAAAAAGCGATGTAAATTACAGGTTACAAATCCAGCAGATATTCTCTCCAAATCATTGGTTTTACAAAAAAAACATCCTTATGCTGGAGGATGTTAAACCCGGAGAACCTCAAATGAGTGGCAAACTCATACTCCCTGACGATGTAATACACCTACTATGCTATGGTGAAGCTATTAAACCCAAGTTTGGAGTTAACTTCCCTGCAAAAGAAGTAAATACCGAAATGGAATGGGATGATCTTGTGGTTAATGAAAATATTGATTCTCAAATAAAACAAATAAAACTTTGGCTGAAACATCATAATACGCTCCTGCATGAATGGGGAATGAAAAAACACATACTACCCGGTTATCGCACTTTACTTTATGGTCCTTCGGGAACCGGAAAAACCCTTACAGCGACATTATTAGGTAAAGAGTTTAACCGTGAGGTATATCGTGTTGACCTATCTCAGGTGGTATCAAAATATATTGGAGAGACCGAACAAAACCTTGAAAAAATATTTACACAGGCCGAACATAAAGACTGGATATTACTTTTTGATGAGGCTGATGCCCTTTTTGGGAAACGTACAAGTACAAAATCGTCTAACGACAGGTATGCCAATCAGGAGGTTAGTTACCTACTACAAAGAGTAGAGAGTTTTAGCGGACTGGTAATACTCACCTCAAATTTTAAGAACAATATTGATGATGCTTTCCTGAGGCGATTCAATTCAATTATAAGATTCTCCAAACCAACTTTTGAAGAGCGCATAAAACTTTGGACCAACACCCTTCCTGAAAATATTGAAGTGGAAGAAGGGCTTATACCACAACTGGCACAACAGTATGAACTAACCGGAGCCCAAATTGTTTCGGCTATCATCCACGCTTCCCTCCTTGCATTAGGTGAAGGCAGTAAAAAATTATCTAAAGAAAATTTACTGCTTGGTATTAAAGAAGAATTCAATAAAGAAGAAAGGCAGTTTACAGCAATTTAAATTGGTTTTTCCTTATTTTTAAATAAGTTATAAAGTACTACCCTTACAAAAAGGGGTTATTTCCCCTTGTAAGATAAGGATTAATAGGCATAGATTTGTCGGGAATCAAAAAACCAAATTAATCATGGAAACAGAAAACTCTAAATCACTTACACAGCCAACACAGCTTATAAGTTATTCTAAAGCAAAAGAACTAAGTGCAAATTTTGTTGCTCAAAAATCAGGTAAACACGTTACATCATCAGGTCAGGAAGATGCAAATGCAGTTTGGTTTTCACTGGAAGAACTAGAAAAATTTATAGAATATATTAAGAATGAAGGTAATAACCAGGGTTATACTGTAGATGGAGTAAGAGTTTATCTTGGTGTATACTCAAACAATGAAACAGTAGGAAGAGCCGGCTATACAACTATGTTTATGACAGCTACCGGTCGTAAGGCTAATTTGACTACTCCTATATCCGGAGGAGCTACATCAAAGGATATTACCACTGTTAATCCGCTTAACTATGGTTCAATGGGTAATCCTCCTAAAATGCAATATGGGATTTAATTTATGTTAGAAGATTTAAGATTTGGTATAGTATACTTGTCTTTGTTATCGGGTATTTGTGGACTTGTTTTTTTACACAAACTACCCGGTAATAAAGCTAAATCCATTTTATTGTTAATATGGTTATCTACAGCTACAGAGCTTGTAGGGAAATACTTTACTATATGGACAGGTTTATTAAACTACTATGTCTTTAATCTTTACATATTAATGTCATTTTCCATATATATATTATTATTAAAGTCTCTTATAAAGACCAGGACACATAAAAATCTGGCTTCACTATTACTCGTTATATTTTTAGTATTTTATTTTATTAATTACTTTTTTATCCAAAACGAATTTGGTCAGATTTTAACTAACAGTTATACAGTAGGCGTATTAAGTATTATTATACTTAGCTTTCTCTATATGTTTGAGCTGTTTAGCTCTAATTTGGTACTTAGTTACAGTAAGTCAGTTTTTTTCTGGTTTGTGCTGGGTATACTTATTTTTCATGTTCCCTTTTTACCGTTTATGTTGTCGCTAAAGTGGTTTTTGATAGATTATAATCCATCTATCTACGGACTAATAATATTTTTCTTAAATTTACTAATGAATTTTTGCTTTTTAGTAGGGTTCATATGGAGCGAGAAGAAATACAACTACTAATCATATCATTTAGCATTGTACTTTTTACACTGTTATTGACGCTGTTTATACTTTTTTACTTTTTTCAGAAAAAGAAGTCTAAGTTCTTAATAGAAAAGATGACTGCCGAACTGGTTTTCCAGTCGGAACTGACCAAGTCTAAAATTGAGATAAAAGAACAAACGTTAACAACTGTAAGTAAAGAGCTGCATGATAATATATGCCAAATTCTGTCGGTAGCATTAATGCAGGTGAACATAATATTGTCTGACGAGTCCAAGTACACAAAGGCAAACATGCTTAACCTTAAAGATCTTATAAATAAATCGTTAGGTGAAATAAGGATGTTATCAAAACTGATGAACGGTGATATTGTACTGGAGTCCAGTTTTATTGAAGCACTTAATGAAGACCTTGAGAGGATAAAACAGCTCAAAACAATTAAATGTAGCCTGAACATAACGGGAAAGGTTCATGATATAGACAAGGAACACGAGACTATTATATACAGAATTTTACAGGAATCCATTTCAAACATATTAAGACACTCACATAGTGAGACCATCGATATAAATATTGCTTTTACTGATACGAATTGTAACATTATTATTAGAGATACAGGCAAAGGATTTACCCTGCAAAACATATCTAAAGGCAACGGATTTACAAATATGGAAACAAGAGCTCAGCTTATAGGGGCTACTTTTAAAATTGATTCTGAATTGGAAAAAGGTTCACAGGTAACAATAAATTACCCAATCGCCATAGAAGAATATGCTTAAACATGAGTAAAATAAAAATTATAATAGTAGACGACCATTTATTGTTTTCACAATCACTTTCCTATCTGGTAGGATCGTTTGAAAACTTTGAGGTTGCCGGGATTTACAACAACGGTAAAGAGTTTATCACGGCCGTAAAAGGAGGTATTAAACTTCCGGATATTGTTTTGCTCGATGTGAATATGCCAATAATGGACGGCATTGAGACCATGAAATGGATAAAGCAAAACCACCCTGATCAAAAGGTAATAGCACTTTCGGTAAACAATGACGAAGATACTGTAATGAGAATGATTACCAATGGGGCAAAAGGTTACCTTTTAAAGGATACCGATCCAAAGAATTTTAAGGAAGCACTGGAGGAAGTATACAGCCGAGGCTTTTACTATTCTGAAATGGTATCGGGCTACCTTATCAACAAGCTCAATAATGACAATAAGATTGTACTGAAGGAAAGGGAAATAGAGTTTATAAAACTAGCCTGTACCGAAAAGACATACAAAGAGATTGCCGATGGCATGTGCCTTAGTCCAAAAACCATTGACGGCTATCGTGAAAATCTCTTTCAGAAACTCGAAATCAAAACACGAATAGGCCTTGTGCTTTATGCCATAAAGCATAAAATAGTTTGCATATAGAGTTTATCCCTACATTAAACTTTATGTTTAGAAAAGCAGCCCAAGGGCTGCTTTTCGCTTATTATTACTTATTATTTTCGAACTTAAATACAGTTTTTTGGTAGTACTTCTCCCCTTTTCTTAAAACAGCCGATGGAAAGTTATCCCTGTTTGGCGCGTCGGGAAAGTTTTGGGTTTCAAAGCATATACCGCTTAACGAATGGTAAACAGCACCATCTTTGCCTTTTAGTTCATTACCGCAGTTACCTCCCACATAGATATGTACCGATGGCTGATTGGTTTGCACCGTCATTTTTAAGCCTGATTTCTCGCTCGTTAATAGGGCTGCAACCTGACTATTATCCTTAATTACAAACGAAGTATCTATTACTTCCGGACAATGATTTGGTGTTAGGAAATGGTATCCTTTATCGGCAGCAGCAATAAAGTTGCCTGTTGGTATATTTAGACTATCTGTTTCAACAATTGTATCAGTAAAAACCTGTAATTGCTGGTCTTTTACATTTCCTGTATGTCCGTCAAGGTTAAAATAACTGTGTTGGGTTAGGTTAATTACAGTATCCTTATCGCTAACAGCAGCATACTCTGCAATTACTTCGTTATCTTCAGTTAACGTATAGGTAACTTCAATTGTCATTTCTCCCGGGTACTGTTCTTCCCCGTCAGGACTCATGTATTGTAATTTTATAAAAGGATTTGTTGCGATTCCGGCCTCGGTCATTTTCCATACCGCTCGTCCAAAACCAACTGTACCACCATGCAGGTGGTGATCTCCTAAATTAGTATTAAGCTGATAGTCTGTTCCGTTAAGGGTAAACTTACCATTTTTTATACGTCCGGCATAACGCCCCATCACAGCTCCAAAATAAGGCGCCGATGGCAGGCTGTATGAGTCTATATATCCCTGTACATCATCAAACCCCAATACAACATCTACAGACTGGTTGTTATTCCCTAAAACTTTTAGTGATGTAATGGTAGCTCCATAATTGGTTACGGTAAGCTGACTTCCTTTTGAATTGGTAAGTGTATAGCTTTTAATTTCGGTACTGTTAGGCAAAGTGCCAAATGGCTTTTCAATAAAATTGAGTGAGGTTGTATTATTCATTAAATACGGCGAGGTTAAAATAAAAAAACAGGCCCTGGAGCCCGATTATTAAAATTCAAAATTAAAGCCTTTTTTAGTTAGCTTCTCATATATTTTCTGGTCAAATTCATAAAGTTTGGCAGCACGATGGGAAACATCTTTTTGTTTTTCATCAAGCTCAACCAAAAGCTTCATTCTTAATATCTTACGCCTAAAGTTTGACTTATCCATTTCAACTCCAAGTATCTCCTCATACAGTTTCATCAGCTCGAAAAGCGTAAACTTTTCAGGCAGTAAGTTAAACCCTACGGGAGCCTGCCTTACCCTGTTACGAAGGTGTTCAAGACTGTAGTCTAAAATGTCGTTATGGTCGTAAATAAGTTTAGGAATATCAGCTATTTTATACCATTTAGCGTCAGATGCCGTAAAACCGGCTCTAACATCATAATCTTCTTTCTTAATAAGGGCAAAGTATCCTATGGTAATTACACGTCCAAGCGGAAAACGATCGGGTTCTCCAAATGCTTTAAGCTGTTCCAGGTATATACTGTCAAGCCCTGTAAGGTCGGCCAAAAGTCTGTGAGCAGCATTATCTATGCTTTCTCTCTCGCGTATCCATCCACCGGGTAAACCCCACTCCCCTTTTCTTATACCTTCACCATGCTGTACAAGTAACACTTCCAGCGATCCTTTATCGAAACCAAATATAACGCAGTCAATCGTAATGGAATTCATTACCGAACGCTCTATTACTTTTCCAGACTCCTTATCGATAATTTTTTTCACCTTCATTTCTTTTAAAACGTCAACGAATATAGGGATTTTTTTGAAAATGCTAATATCTCTACTTTTTTTTCAATTCCATCACATATAGGGGTATAAAATTATTAAATGCAAATTTTTTTAGACATTATTTTGTTAATATTAAAAATAAGTTTTATACTTGTGGTCAAATAAACCATAAGTGAAAACGTTTTAGTGCTTTATGAATTTAACATCACAAATAAGTAAAAGTAGTATTTATCTTATAACAGCTGTTGCCAGTTTGGGCGGGTTGCTGTTTGGTTATGATACTGCAGTAATCTCTGGAGCAGTAGGTGCTCTTGATGATTTTTTTATTAATAAAATTTCAAACGATGTAATCGCTGCTTCAGCAGCAATAACCGAATTTAAAGTTATAATTACATTATGCACAGTAGCAGTTATTGGTTTAACTGCTTCTTTTATTTTAAGGTTTTACAAACGTAATACTGCATTTGCCATTATTACTGCATTAGTGGTTCTTGGTGGGGCGTTTTATTATTATCAGTTTTTAACCCTACCTCCGGTACTTACAGAAAACCTTCAAAATTCAATTTTAGGATTTATGGTGAGTAGCGCGCTTGTAGGATGTATTATTGGTGCCGCTGCAGGCGACAGAATCGCAAACTCTATAGGTAGAAGAAACGGGTTGCTGTTATCGGCAGCCCTATTTATTATATCTGCCACAGGATCGGCTTTTCCTGAGGGAATGAACATATTTTTTGGCAGCAGCAGTCTTACTTCCTTTATTGTGTATAGAATAATAGGTGGTATAGGTGTTGGGCTTGCCAGTATGCTTGCTCCGCTTTACATTGCCGAAATGGCTCCTGCCAATATTCGTGGTAAGCTGGTATCATGCAATCAGTTTGCTATAGTAAGTGGTATGCTTATAGTATACTTTGTAAATTATTTTATTGTAAAAGGACAATCTACCGAATGGATTAATACAGACGGATGGCGTTATATGTTCCTATCGGAAAATATTCCTGCTACCCTATTCTTCCTTTTCCTGCTGTTTGTACCAAAAACACCTCGTTTTCAGGTGATGAAAGGGAAAGAGGCTGAAGCTTCTGCCGTACTTACAAAACTTAACGGACCGGAAAAAGCAGGAAGTATATTAACAGAAATTAAAGGCTCTTTTAATGTAAAAAAAGCGCATTGGCTAACCTATGGATGGGCAATAGTAATAATAGGTATTCTATTATCGGTATTCCAGCAATTTGTAGGGATTAATGTAGTGCTTTATTATGCTCCCGAAATTTTTAAAGGTATGGGGCTGGGTAATGATGCTTCTATGATACAAACCATAATTGTTGGTGCCATTAACATGCTGTTTACCGTACTTGCCATATTTACAGTAGATAATTACGGACGTAAAAAACTAATGCTTATAGGTAGTATTGTAATGGCTATCAGTATGCTTGGATTGGGTTCTGCACTTTACTCACAAAGTAGCCAAACACTGTCCCTACTACTTATGCTGCTTTACATAGCAGCCTTTGCCATGTCGTGGGGACCTATAACATGGGTACTCCTGTCTGAAATATTCCCTAACAAAATAAAAGGGGTTATGGCTGTTGCAGTTGCAGCTCAATGGCTGGCAAACCTTGTTGTATCATGGACATTCCCTATGATGAACAATAACGAATCCCTTACACAAATGTTTAATCACGGCTTCTCTTACTGGATATACGGTATTATGGCACTGCTTTCGGCAATTTTCATCTGGAAGTTCGTGCCCGAAACCAAAGGAAAAACCCTGGAAGAAATGGAGCAACTGTGGATAAAGGATAAAACTGAATAACAATTATCATCTATTAATAATAACAAATGTATTTTCTAGGCATAGATTTAGGAAGCTCGTCAATTAAACTTTCGGTACTGGATGCCGAAAGGGGGACTACTGTATCATCTGTAACCGTACCGGAATTTGAAATGGAAATCACCGCCCCACAGTTTGGGTGGGCAGAACAGGATCCGGAGAACTGGTGGCAGTATGTAAAAAACGGAATTGCTTTACTTAAAACAAAACACAATACCGATATCAGCAAAATTGCAGGTATTGGTATAGCATATCAAATGCACGGACTGGTACTTACCGATGAAAAACTGAATCCGGTAAGACCTTCCATTATATGGTGTGACAGCCGTGCGGCACAAATTGGCGACAGTATATACAATAGTATAGGAGCACAAAAATGCCAGTCACAAATACTGGGTAGCCCGGGTAACTTTACCGCATCAAAGCTTAAATGGGTTAAGGATAATCAACCCGAACTGTTTGACAAAGCAGCACACGTAATGCTTCCGGGCGATTATATTGCTGCAAAACTATCGGGTGTAGCACAAACCAGTACATCCGGACTATCGGAAGCGGCACTTTGGAATTTCCCTGAAGGCAGACTTGCTACCGAAGTGTTAGACGCAATGGGATTACCGGAAAGATTAATCCCCGAGATTGTTCCAAACTTTGGTAATCAGGCACAAATACACCCTGATGTTGCTACCGAGTTAGGACTCAACCCACAGGTAAAAATTACGTACCGTGCGGGAGATCAACCTAACAATGCGTTATCGCTTAACGTATTCAAACCGGGAGAAATAGCCACCACAGCAGGTACATCTGCCGTGGTTTATGCCGTTTCAAAAAATGATATTTATGATGCCAATAACCGCATCAACACCTTTTTACATGTTAACAATGCGCCAAATGACAAGCATAACGGCGTAATGCTTTGCATAAACGGATCGGGTATTTTATACCAATGGCTTCGCAAAATAATGAGTACCGACAGAAACGGACTTATTTCATATGAAGCATTGAATGCCGAAGCGGCAAAAGCACAGCCGGGTAGTAAAGGGCTTCGCTTCTACCCTTTTGGTAACGGTGTAGAAAGGATATTCAATAATAAACAAGTGACTTCGGGTATACAAAACCTGAACTTCAACATACATCAGTCGGCACAACTGGTACGCTCTGCCTGCGAAGGGATAGTGTTTGCCATGAACTATGGTTTTGATGTAATGAAATCTATAGGTGCCGGTGGCGATTTAGTTCGCGCTGGGGAAGCCAACCTGTTTTTGAGTCCGGTTTTCAGGGAAATTTTTGCCAATACTACTCAAACCACAGTAGAGCTGTACAACACATCGGGGGCCGAAGGTGCTGCCCGTGGTGCGGCATACGGTTACGGGTATTATGCCTCAATTGGTGAAGCTTTCGAAAAACTGGAATGCTTAGAATGCATCGAGCCTACTGCACACCTCACCTCGCAGTATGCTGATATATATAATGAGTGGAAGAATAACATTAATTTACAGGAATAAAAATGGACACAAAGACCCAATCTTTTTTTAGTACAATAAACAAAATACAATATGAAGGCAGAGAAAGCAGCAACCCGCTTGCTTTCAAATGGTATGATGAGAACCGCGTAGTTGCAGGTAAAACCCTTAAAGAACATTTACGTTTTGCAATGGCTTACTGGCATACGTTATGTAACACAGGAGACGATCCGTTTGGTAGCTCTACCGAAACATTTGCATGGAACAAAAGCGAAAACGCTATTGCAAGAGCAAAAGATAAAATGGATGCAGGTTTTGAGTTCATGTCAAAACTATCTATCCCTTATTACTGTTTCCACGATGTGGATATGGTTGACGAAGCCCCTACCCTTGCCGAGTTTGAACAACGCATCCAGACTATGGTAGAGTATGCTAAGCAAAAACAAGAGGAAACAGGTATCAAACTATTATGGGGTACTTCTAACCTGTTTACTAACCCCCGTTACATGAACGGTGCTTCTACCAACCCTAACTTTGATGTGGTAGCTTATGCAGGAGGACAGGCAAAAATCGCTCTTGATGCTACTATTGCCCTTGGCGGAGAGAACTATGTATTTTGGGGTGGTCGTGAAGGTTACATGAGCCTTTTAAATACCGATATGAAAAGAGAGCAGGAACACCTTGCCATGTTTCTTAGTACTTGCAGGGATTATGCAAGAAAACAAGGCTTTAAAGGTACTTTCCTTATCGAGCCAAAACCAATGGAGCCTACAAAACACCAGTATGACTTTGATGCTGCTACATGTATTGGCTTTATTAACAAATTTGGATTACAGGATGATTTCAAATTAAATATAGAAGTAAACCACGCTACACTGGCGGGACATACTTTTGAACACGAACTTCAGGTTGCTGCCGATGCAGGCCTTTTAGGAAGTATAGATGCTAACAGGGGAGATTATCAAAACGGCTGGGATACAGACCAGTTCCCTATTGACATTTATGAGACTACACAGGCTATGATGGTATTACTGCAAAGCGGTGGCTTAACTACAGGTGGGGTAAACTTTGACGCTAAAGTACGCCGTAACTCTATAGACCTTGAAGATAAATTTATTGCACACGTTTCCGGTATGGACACTTTTGCCCGCGGACTTATTTGTGCTGAACATGTACTTAAAAATACAAACTACTTAAAATTACGCAAAGAGCGTTACCAATCTTTTGATGGTGGCAACGGTGCTAAGTTTGAAAAAGGAGAGCTCACTTTAGAAAACCTTAGTGAAATTGCACGTCAGCAAGGTGAACCACAACCTATAAGCGGAAGGCAGGAATTATTTGAGCAAATAATTGCTAACGCTTACTAGGTAGCAAAAACAAACAACGAACACTAACTAAACATTCTAACTATTATGGAAAGTAAAAATTGTCTTTCGTCAAAAATGCGTACAATTTGCTTATCATTGCTTCTTTCTGTATTACTGGCTCCTGCGGCTTTTGCCCAGCAGTCGGTTGTAGTAAAGGGGCAGGTTATCTCTGCCGATGACGGCCTTGGTTTACCCGGGGTAAACGTTATGGAAAAAGGTACCAGCAATATAATAAGTGCCGATATTGACGGTAACTACCAAATTAGCGTTAGTCCTGACGCAACACTGGTATTCAGCTACATTGGCTTTTCTTCACAGGAAGTGGCTGTAGCCGGCCAGTCTACTATTAACATTACAATGCAGTCTGAAGCTTCAGAACTGGACGAGGTAATCCTGGTAGGTTACGGTACCCAAAAGAGAAAAGTAGCTTCGGCTGCTACCTCTGTGGTTAGCGGTAAAGACCTGCAGCAAACTAACAGTATTGATGCTGTTGGGGCTTTACAGGGACAAAGTTCAGGTGTATCCATTACCTCTACATCGGGTCAGCCGGGAGCAGGTATGTTGGTTAACATCCGTGGTACCGGGACTGCCGGAAACAGCACTCCGCTTTATGTGGTAGACGGTGTTGTGGTAGACAACGGTATCGGTTACCTTGATCCATCTGTTATCGAAAGGGTTGATATCCTTAAAGATGCCTCTGCTGCCTCTATTTATGGTGCAAGGGCTGCAAACGGTGTTGTTTTAGTAACAACAAAAAAAGGATCTCAGGGTAAAATGAACGTATCGATTAACAGCTACACCGGTTTCCAAAATGCATATAAAAAACTGGATTTACTAAATGCCCGTGAGTATGCTACAATTATGAACGAAGCCCGTGTAAACTCAGGTTTTGCTCCGCTTTACTCTCAGGATCAGATAAACAATATGGTTGATCACGACTGGCAGGATGACCTGTTTACTGAAGATGCAGTTAAACAAAACCACTCCCTGTTTATTAACGGTGGTGATAAAAAAGCTACTTATGCCACCGGCCTTTCTTACTACGGTCAGGATGGTTTAATAGGTGGTGAAAACAACCAGTCTCACTACGATCGTATCACTTTTACAATGAACTCAACTTATAATCTTATTGATGATCATTTAAAAGTAGGTGAAAACTTCTCTTACGCCAGGACAAAAAGCAGAGGAGTACAGGACGACGGAATATACAACAATTCAATAAGAGGGTTTATGAATACTCCGCCAAACTTCCCAACTTTTGATGAGAACGGCGAGTATGCTTCTTCAAACATAAGTTCAGATATTACAAATCCTGCCGGATTAATGTACTACAACAACTTTAACGAAAATAAATTAAACCGTTATGTAGGTAACATTTTTGCCGAAGCCAGCTATGCAGGATTTACATACAGAACAAGCTTTGGTATAGATATTAGCGATTCAAACTATCGTTCATTCACTCCGGAGTACAATCTTTCATCTGTATCTTATAATAACATTTCATCTGTTACTCAAAGTGCTAACCAAAACTTTTCATGGATTTGGGAAAACACTTTAAACTACAAAACCACTTTAGCCGAAAAACATAACATTGATGTGTTAGTGGGTATGTCGGCAAGGGAAAGAGTGTCAGAGTACCAAAGTGCTACAGGTCAAAACCTTATTTTTGACGATTTTGAGCACGCTTACTTAAGCAATGCTACTAACCAGCAGCAGAATACAGTATCGGGCGGACGTACAGACTATAATATCCTTTCTTACTTTGGCAGATTATTATATGATTATGATAACAAATACCTGTTTACTGCTACAATAAGACGTGATGGTTCGTCAGAGTTTGGTCCAAACAATAAGTTTGCTGTTTTCCCATCGTTCTCTGCAGGTTGGAACATTGATCAGGAAGAGTTTTTCCCTACAGATGCTTTTGTAAACTCTCTTAAACTACGTGGTAGCTGGGGTCAAAACGGTAACGATCAGTTTGATAAAGGTTTTGCCTACATGTCAACCATCAGTTCTTACGACAAAAACTACCATTTTGGTACAGGAAGCGACGAGCTACCATTATTGGTAGGTTCCAGTCCTGATAATTTAAGTAACCCTGATTTAAAATGGGAAACTTCAGAACAGTTAGACCTTGGTTTTGATGCAAGGTTATTTAATGACTTCACTTTATCTTTTGATTATTACGACAAAACTACTAAAGACTGGCTTGTACTAAAGCCAACACCACTTATTGCAGGTGCAGGTGCTCCTTTTGTTAATGGTGGTGACATTAACAACAAAGGTTTTGAGATTTCTGCAGGCTATTCTGCAAACATGGGTAGCGATTGGAGAATAATAGTTAACGCTAACTTCTCTCATAACAAAAACGAGGTTACCCGTGTTGCCACACAAAACGGAATTATATATGGTGAATCTAACCTTTTATTTCAGGGTATTGACGAGATTAACCGTGTAGAGGAAGGCCAGCCTATTGGTTACTTCTACGGATTACAAACAGATGGTATTTTCCAAAACCAGGCAGAGATTGACGCTTATGCTCAAAACGGAAATCCTGTACAGCCAAACGCACAGCCTGGTGATGTGAAGTTTGTAGACCGCAACGGTGACGGTGTTATTAATGCTGACGATAAAACCAATATTGGTGACCCTAACCCTGATTACTACTATGGTTTAAATGTACAGTTAAACTACAAAGCTTTTGATTTCTCTGTTTACACTTATGGTGCAGGCGGTAACCAAAACGTTTATGGTGTAAGGGATTACTCAAGACCATTCTTTAACTATACTACTGATATTTTTGACAGATGGACCGGTGAAGGAACTTCAAACAGCACTCCTAGAGTAACTTATGGTACTACCTCAAATGGTAATTATACCAAATTTTCAGACCTTTACGTAAAAGATGCAGGTTTCTTCAGGATTAAAACCGTGACTGTAGGCTGTGATTTAACGAAGCTTACAGATGCACTTAAATTTGCAACACAGTTCAGGATTTATGCTTCTGTAAACAACCTGTTTACATTTACAAAGTATAAAGGACTTGACCCGGAGGTTGGTTTCGGTAACGTAAACCAGTCGTGGGCAAGAGGTATTGATGTGGGGTACTACCCGCAACCAAGAACTTATATGATAGGACTTAGTGCTAACTTCTAAAAATGGCTGAAAAAATGAAAAATTACATTAAAATATTCGCACTTACATCCTTATTTGTTTTAGGTTCATGTTCTGATGATTTTATCGAAAACGAACCGTATACAGATAAGGTAGAAGAAAACTTCTATAAAACACCTCAAGATGCTTTTGAAGGTCTTGTTGCCGTGTATGATGTTTTACAAAGAGAAGGTTACGGTGGTTGGTTACTTACAACCGAAATAGCTTCCGATGACTGTTATGGTGGTTTTGGTACTGCCGATAACAACGTGTCTTTAGACTGGGACCGTTTTGAATTCACTTCAGATAAAGAAATGAACAAGCCTATATGGGAAACCTGCTATATAGGTATTTACAGGGCTAACATTCTTCTTGAAAATCTTGATAACGTAGAATGGGGAGCTGATGAAGATCTTAAAGTAAGATATGAAGCCGAAGCACGTTTTTTAAGAGCGCACTTCCACTTTGAATTGGCAAGAGTATTTGGTGACATCGTTGCTTTAGATCATACTCTTACCAATGAAGAGTTTGAAACTCCAAGATCATCGGCAGAAGTGACTTATGCACTTATCGCTGAAGACTTTAAATTTGCTGCAGATAACCTGAGTGATGATAACTACTCTCAGCCTTCGAACGCCAATTACGGTCGTATAACAAAATGGGCTGCAGAGGCTTACCTTGCTAAAGCATTCCTTTTCTATACTGATTACTACAACGCTTCAGATCTTGCAGGTGTAGTATCTAAAACAGAAGCTACTGCTTACATCAATGATGTGGTAAATAACAGTGGGCATGACCTTGTGGGTGACTTTGCCAGCCTTTGGGTTGCTGCTTCATATTCTCAGGATATTGCTTATGCAGGTGAAGGAAATAACGAAATGGTATTTGCTATTCGCTACAACAGCTCCGGTTTAGGAGACTGGGATCTTCATGAAGGTAACCGTTTCCAGGTTAATATCGCTATAAGAGGTGGTAACTTAGGCCCTTACGCTCAGGGATGGGGTGGTGCAACTGTAACTCCGTCTTTATACAATGCTTATGAGACAGGTGATACAAGAAGAGATGCTACCATCATTAACTTTGCGGGTGAAGAACTTGACTTTGATGCCGAAGCAAGAGGACAAAGACAGTTTACAGGATATGCATGGAAAAAATTCTGCCCTATAACAAACGAAGCCGGTGAAGCTCTTGTTGCTGCAAACGGTGGTGATTTCCAAATTGATAACTACGAAGATTACCCTGTAATACGTTTTTCTGATGTACTGCTTATGGCTGCCGAACTTAACCTTGACTCTAACGCAGGTTTTGCACAAACTTGTTTAGACAGAGTAAGGGAACGCGCTTTTGGCGATGATAATCATAGTGTTACAGCCTCTATGGAAAACATTATGAATGAAAGACGCTTAGAACTTGCTCTTGAAGGTCATCGTTATTTTGACCTTATAAGACAAGGTGTAAATACTGCCAAAACGGCTATCGATGCTTCTGGTATGGGAGGTGAATTTGAAATAAACTTCAGGACAGAAACAGAAGGATGGTTTGCCCTTCCTCAGTCTCAGGTATTACTTTCAAATGGTTCTATACAACAAAATCCGGGTTGGAATTAATTATTAATTTAAAACGTATGATTATGAAAAAATACTTTAAAATAATCACGGTACTTGTTTTTGCAGGAGCTTTGTTTTCCTGTGATCCGCAGGAAGATCGCGACGATTTCCCTGCTTTGACACTAAGCTCAACAGACCTGAACATTAGCGTGACTCAGGATCCTGAAAACGCGAACCGCGTTATAATGACAAACAGTACGCAAGGTATTATTCCTTACTGGAATTATGTTGATGCAGAAGGTAATGATCTTGGTCACTCTAACAAGCACCAAAACGCAGTTATGTTCCCATTTGCGGGTACTTATACTGTTTACTTTACTGCTTATACTCAAGGTGGTCCTGTAGCTGCAAGTCCTATTGTAGTGACTATAGACTCTAATAACGAAGAATACTTTAGCGATCCTGAATGGGGTATGCTAACTAATGGTGTAGACGGTAAAACATGGGAGCTTGATTTCTTTGACCCTATCGGGTGGGCAGGTCTTGACTTCCCTTATAATCCTGACGGTAGCGACTACTGGAACTGGTTCCCTGATTATGCAGGTAACAGCTGGGTTATGGAAGAAAAAGACTGGGGTGAAATGAGCTTTAACCTGGATGGTGGTTACAACTCAAGTGTTACCCAAACAGCTTTAAACTCAAACGACCAAACTACTAAAGAAGGTGGTTTCTCTTTTGACATTGAAGGGCACAGCCTTACTTTTACCGGTGGTGTGGAACTGCTTTACGGTGGTGACTACTACCCTGATGTAAGCAACTGGACTACTACAAAAGTTGTAGAACTTACTGAGAACTCTTTAAGGCTTGCGGTTATTCGTGACCAGAGCCGCACAGGTGAAGGAGTATGCTTAATTGTATTCCACTACAAGCCAAAAGAATAATACTTAATAAATATCGATAAGCGGAAAAACCACTTATCGATATTTTTCTATTAGCACCATGACAGTAAAACATTTAAAAGCCATACAGTTTTTTGCCTTAACAGGCTTTTTGTTGCTTGCTTCCTGCGGGGGCAAAAATAATACTGACTTTAGTAATCGTAAAGTAAGCTTTAACGAAAACTGGCAGTTTTACCTTAGCAAAGACAGCAACGATACCATTATTGATAAAAACCAGACAAGAACACTTAATGTTCCGCACGACTGGAGCATTGAGCTTCCTTTTGACGAGAACAGCCCTACCGGAATTGGCGGAGGTGCCTTAAACGGTGGATTGGGATGGTATGTAAAAACATTTAAAGTAGCTGAGAAAGACAGTACAAAAATCACTTCTGTTGTTTTTGATGGAGTATATATGAATAGTGATGTTTGGGTAAACGGACATCACCTGGGCAATCGTCCAAACGGGTATTTGGGTTTTGAGTACAACCTTACCCCTTACCTTAACTATGGTGAAAAGGAAAATGAGATACTGGTTAAGGTAAATAATTCAAAACAGCCCAATTCAAGATGGTATTCGGGTTCGGGCATATACAGAAATGTATGGCTAAAAACAACCGATAAGGCACACGTAACACAGTGGGGAACTTTTATAACAACCCCTGTAGTTACCAAAGATGAGGCTGTTATTAACCTTGAAACTACTATTAAAAACGAATATCCTGAAGCAAAAGAACTTGTAGTAACCACTACCCTTTTTAAAGATAATTCAGAAATCGCATCTGTCTCTAAAAAAATTAATATAGCCGCAAACAGGCAACACAACATTCTACAGGAGGTTAAGGTAAATAACCCTGTTTTATGGGAGGTTGAAAAACCCGAAATGTATACGGCTGTAACACAAATCTCTTTAAATAATGTAGTTGTAGACCAGTACAAAACACCTTTTGGCATTAGGACATTTACATTTGATTTGAAAAAAGGATTCCTGCTTAACGGTAAGCAGGTAAAAATAAAAGGTGTTTGCCTGCACCATGATTTAGGTCCGCTTGGATCGGCAATCAATACAAGGGCTATAGAACGTCAGTTGGAAATAATGAAGGAAATGGGAGTTAACGGCATCCGCACCTCACACAACCCTCCTGCCCCTGAGCTTTTAGACCTTTGTGATAAAATGGGCTTTATTGTAATGGACGAAGCCTTTGACATGTGGGCACAGGCCAAAACACCACACGATTACAGCAACTACTGGGACGAGTGGCATAAAAGGGATCTTGAAGACCAGATTTTGAGAGACCGTAACCACCCTAGTGTGTTTATGTGGAGCATAGGTAACGAAATACCGGAACAATGGAATGATAAAGGAGCCGAAATAGGTCGTGAGCTTTCGGCAATCGTAAAGGCTATGGATAACACCCGCCCTGTTACGGCTGCCATGAATCCACCAATAATAGTGAACAGTGGTGAAGTAAACATACAGTTCCAAAATACTGCCGATAAACCTAATGCACTGGCAGCATCGGGGGCGCTGGACATCATCGGTTACAATTATGCACATCAAACCTATGAGAAGCATCCGGTAAACTTCCCTAAAGTTCCGTTTATTGCTACCGAAACCACTTCGGCACTGGCTACAAGAGGATATTATGACACCAGGTCAGACACCGTTAAAATGTGGCCTAAACGTTGGGACATTCCGTTTTACGATGGTAACCTGGGTAATACCGTATCGGCTTACGATCAGGTACAGGCACCTTGGGGATCTACACACGAGGCTACATGGAAAATCATTAAAAAACACGACTATCTTTCGGGTATGTACATCTGGACAGGGTTTGATTACATAGGCGAACCTACACCTTACCAATGGCCATCTATAAGTTCATACTTCGGTATAGTAGACCTTGCAGGCTTCCCTAAAGATGTGTACTATATGTACCAAAGCGAATGGACCGATAAAACGGTACTGCACGTTTTCCCGCACTGGAACTGGAAAGAAGGACAAACCGTAGATGTTTGGGCTTATTATAACAATGCCGATGAAGTAGAACTGTATCTTAACGGAAAATCGCTTGGAAAACGCAGCAAACAAAACGATGATCTGCATGTAATGTGGCGCGTTCCGTTTGAGGCAGGTACCTTAAAAGCAGTTTCCAGAAAAGATGGTAAAACCGTACTGGAAAAAGAAGTAAAAACTGCCGGAGAACCTGCTAAACTACAACTTACAGCCGACAGGGAAACCATTAAAGCTGATGGTAATGACCTGTCTTTTATTACTGTTGATATTACAGATGATAAGGGTGTATTTGCCGCTACTGCTAACAATGAGATTCATTTTAGTGTAAAGGGCAACGGTAAAATTGTAGGCGTTTGCAGCGGGGATCCTGTGAGCCATGAATCTTACAAAGGTAACAGTCATACCTCCCTTAACGGTAAATGCCTCGTGATAGTACAGGCAGCAAAAGAAGCCGGAACCATTACCCTAACCGCATCGGGAGATGGATTAAAAGAAAATACTATCACTATAAATACAGTAAGTGACCAAGAAGAATAAAAACTAATGAAAAACAGATTAACACAAATTTCTTTAAGCCTCTTTATGGCCACCGCAGCCATACAGGGTGTTAGTGCGCAAATACAAAATGCGCCTGTACTTAATGCCCCCGTGGATGTAAGTACCGACTTTGAGAATTATGCTAATACCTTTTACTTTGCCGACGAGCTGGCTTCGTTTGATCCTAAAACCGGAAAAGGTACCGTAAAATATACCCGTTACAATTACAAAACGCGTCAGGCATTCAATAACATGATGATGAAGCCTGATACCGTAGCGGCAAATGAATTCCCTGCTACAGAATATGAAGCTGCTCCTGTACTACCTTTCAGTATCGAGTTTGTTTCAGAGCGTGCCATAAGGATAAAAACAACATCGGGTCCGCAGTTTAACCAACCGAAAGAATCACTGATGCTGGTAAACGGCACAGCGCCAAATCATCCTGAAAACTGGAAATACAGCAAAACAGCAACGGGACATAAATATACAAGCCAATACGGCAGTGTGGAAATACAAACCAATCCGTGGCACGTAAAAATATATGATGCAAAAGGTAAGCTGCTTACCTCAACGCTTCATAATTCAGACCTTCAAAACACTTACACCCCGGTACTGCCGTATTCTTATGTTCGCAGAAACAGTGATTACTCCCGTAGTGTAGCCCCTGTTTTCAGCCTTGAGCCGGATGAGAAGATATTCGGTTGTGGTGAATCGTTCACCCAGTTTAACAAACGCGGGCAAAAAGTAGTTTTATGGACAGATGATGCAAACGGTGTTCAAAACGAAACCATGTACAAACCTATTCCGTTTTACATGAGTAGCCGTGGGTATGGTGTTTTTATGCATACCTCTACCCCTGTTACGGTCGACTTTGGTAAATACTTTGCCGGTGCCAATAAAATGATGATTGGCGATGACGTTGCTGACCTTTTCATATTTATTGGTGAGCCTAAAGATATCCTTGACGAATATACCGATCTTACAGGTAAGGCTTCTATGCCACCGCTATGGTCGTTTGGTTTCTGGATGAGCCGTATTACTTACTTTTCAGAAAAAGAAGGACGTGAAATTGCTAAAAACCTTCGTAAAAATAAAATACCAAGTGATGTTATCCACTTTGATACCGGATGGTTTGACGTAGACTGGAGAAACAACTACGAGTTTGCTTCAGAACGTTTTGATGCCCCGACCAAAATGATGGCAGATATGAAAAAGGACGGATTTAACGTATGCCTGTGGCAGTTACCGTATTTTACACCAAGAAATACCCTGTTTAACGAAATAGTTGATAACGGTTTAGCTGTTAAGGACAGAAAAGGTAACATTCCTTATGAGGATGCCGTACTGGATTTCTCTAACCCCGAAACCGTAAAATGGTATCAGGCAAAACTAAAACACTTAATGGATCAGGGTGTGGCAGTATTTAAGGTTGACTTTGGGGAGGCTGCACCGGCCGAGGGTATTTACCACTCAGGTCGTACCGGCTTCTACGAGCACAACCTCTACCCGCTTCGCTATAACAAGGCTGTAGCCGAACTTACCCAAAGAGAAAAAGGTTATACCCTTATATGGGCAAGAAGCACATGGGCTGGTAGCCAGCGTTATCCGTTACATTGGGGTGGTGATGCCGCCACTACAAACGGAGCGATGTCGGCTACACTACGTGGCGGACTTTCATTAGGACTTTGCGGATTCAGTTTCTGGAGTCATGATGTGGGAGGTTTCGTTACTAAGTCGCCAGAAGAACTATACAAAAGATGGACTCCGTTTGGTATGCTTACCTCACACGTAAGAAGCCACGGTGAACCACCTACAGAGCCTTGGTTGTACAGCGAAGATTTCCTTAAATCATTCAGGAATGCCGATAATATGCGTTATGAACTGATGCCGTACATCTATGCTCAGGCGAAGGAAAGTTCTGAAAAAGGATTACCAATGATGCGTGCCCTTTTTGTGGAATATCCGCAGGATGCAGGTTCATGGTTAATTGATAACGAATACCTGTTTGGATCAGATATGCTTGTTGCCCCGTTATTTGAAGAAGTAACCGAAAGGGATGTATATCTTCCGCCGGGACAATGGGTAGATTACCAAACCAAAAAAGTATATAATGGCGGATGGCACAGAATTGCTGCCGGTGAATTACCAATTATCGTGTTGGTTAAAAGCGGTACAGCCATCCCTCACATAAAACTGGCTCAGTCTACAAAAGATATGGACTGGAGCAGGCTTACCCTTAAAGTATATGCTGCCGAAGGTACTACTACAGCTACAGCTAAGGTATACCTACCGGAAGGGAAAGCGTTACAAAACATAAAACTTACTAAAAAAGGTAACGGATTTGAAGTGGACAGCAACCCTCTAAGCGGGGAAACTACCTTTAAAACCGAATGGATTAAATAAATTAAGTTGTTTTGGGTTAGTTATTACTCACTCCGGGGCCAGTGTTTAGACTTCCTGTCCCCGGTTTTATTACTTTTAAGCACATCTATTATTTATAAATAATTATCATGACCTCAAGAAAATTTATAGTACCAGCCTTACTTGCCCTGCTTTTTGCAGGCTGTTCGGAAACTAAACAAACCACACACGAACTGGCTTCGCCAAACGGTGAAAACAAAATTACCTTCTCCCTAAACGGTAACATGCCTACGTACACCGTTAATCATGAGGAGAAAGAGATCATTACCCCTTCGGCACTTGGATTCGTACTTAAAAACGAAGACCTTACCAAAGATTTTGAACTGGTAGATGTTCAAACTTCAACACACGATGATACCTGGGAGCAGGTTTGGGGCGAAAAGAAAAACATCAGAAACCATTATAACGAAATGGTGGTTAAGCTTCAAAGCAAAGAAAAACACAATTTGGAAATACAGTTCCGTGCTTTTGACGACGGTGTGGCATTTCGCTATGTATTCCCAAAACAAAATATAAAAGACAGCATCTTCATTATGGACGAGGTTACGGCCTTTAACCTAAAAGAAGACGGTAAAGCATGGTGGATTCCTGCCTATCAGGAAAACCGCTATGAGTACCTGTATGAGGCTTCTCCGGTAAGTACACTGGATGTGGTGCATACACCATTAACCATAGAAAATAAAGACGGGATTGTAGTTAGCTTCCACGAGGCAAACCTTGTAGATTTTGCCAGTATGGTATTAAGACATACCGAAGGTTCTAACCTAAAATCAGAGCTTGTGCCTTGGGCAGACGGAGTTAAGGTGCGTACTACCGAAACCTTTACTTCACCATGGAGAACTATACAGATAGGTAAAAAACCGGGTGACCTTATTACTTCCTACATGATTCTTAACCTTAATGAGCCTAATGCATTAACCGATACTTCTTATATAGAGCCATTTAAATATACCGGTATATGGTGGGGAATGCACATAGGTAAATATACTTTTTGGGAAAGTGAAAACCAGGGTGCTACTACAAAGAACGCTAAAGAGTATATCGACTTCAACAACAAGGAAGGGATTAACTACCTGCTTATTGAAGGATGGAACAAAGGCTGGACTCCGGCATGGTATGAAAACAGGATGCACATGTTCAGCTTTACTGAAAATGCCGATAACTTCGACCTTGAAAAAGTGGTGGAGTACGGTAAAAGCAAAGGCGTAAATATTATTGGTTACCATGAAACAGGTTCTAACCTTATCAATTACCTAAAAGAGATAGACGAAGGTTTTGCTCTTTACAAGCGTTTAGGTATACACAATGTAAAAATAGGTCAGGTAGGTTCTAAACTAAACATGAAAGAATGGCACCACGGTCAGTTTGGTGTAAACTACTACCGCTATGTACTTAAAAAAGCGGCAGAATACGGTTTAGCGGTTAACTTCCACGAGCCTATTAAAGATACTGGAGAAAGACGTACCTACCCTAACATGATGGCACGCGAAGGCTCTCGCGGTATGGAATACAATGCATGGAGCGAGGGTAACCCGCCAAGCCATGAAACCATCCTTCCGTTTACAAGATTACTATCGGGTCCAATGGACTTTACACCGGGGATTCTGGATGTAGAGGTTACTCAGGGATACCCGGGTAAAAGGGTACATACTACGGCTGCAAAACAGCTGGCGCTATATGTTACCATCTACTCTCCTATTCAAATGCTTGCGGACCTTCCTGAAAACTACGAGGGGAATCCTGCATTCCAGTTCCTTAAAGATGTACCTACAGACTGGGAAGATACTAAAGTACTTAACGGGGAAATTGGCGAATACATTACTACTGCCCGTAAGGATGTACACAGTGCTGACTGGTATTTAGGAAGTATCACTAATGAGAAAGCCCGTGACCTTGAAGTAAGTCTTGACTTCCTTGATGCAGATGCTCAATATGAAGCTCAGATTTATGCTGATGCCGAAGGTACCGATGAGACTCATAACCCGGCTAAGGTGAGCATTACAAAACAAAACGTAACAGCAAAAGATAAATTAACCCTTAAGCTTGGCGCTTCGGGCGGTACAGCTATCAGGTTTAAAAAACTGTAAGTAATGAATAAGTATTGTTTATACTTTTTATTATTAATAACTACATCGTTAGCCGCGCAGCAAAAAGGCTATCAGTACCCTTTTCAAAATCCTGATATGGATACCGAAAAGCGTATTGATAACCTGCTGTCGCTAATGACACTGGACGAAAAGATTAATGCGTTAAGCACTGATCCTTCGGTTCCCCGTTTGGGCGTTAAAGGTACAGGGCATGTGGAAGGACTTCACGGACTTGCCCTTGGCGGACCCGGAGAATGGGGCGGAAAAAACCGCGAACCATTACCTACTACCACTTTTCCGCAGGCATATGGCTTAGGGGAAACATGGGATACCGAACTAATGCAAAAAATTGCAGCGGTTGAAGCTTTGGAAACCCGCTTTGCCTATCAGCATTATAATCGTGGCGGACTGGTAGTGCGTGCTCCTAATGCCGATTTGGCTAGGGACCCGCGATGGGGACGTACCGAAGAAAGCTATGGTGAAGATGCCTTTTTTAACGGAACCATGACTGTAGCTTTTGTTAAAGGATTACAGGGAGATAACGACAAATACTGGCAAACCGCTTCGCTTATGAAGCATTTCCTTGCTAACAGTAATGAGGACGGACGCACCTATACTTCATCTGATTTTGACGAAAGATTATGGAGGGAGTACTACTCCGTTCCTTTCAGGATGGGAGTAATGGAAGGAGGTTCACGTGCCTATATGGCGGCTTACAATAAAGTAAACGGAATTCCGGCAATGGTACACCCAATGCTTAAGGATATCACAGTTAAAGAATGGGGACAAAACGGAATCATTTGTACCGATGGTGGAGCTTTCAGATTATTATTATCAGACCATAAATATTATGAAGATAAATTCCTTGGAGCTGCTGCTGCTATAAAAGCAGGTATCAATCAGTTTCTTGATGAGTTTACCGAAGCCGTGTATGGAGCGATTTCAAACGGTTACCTTACCGAAAAAGAAATAGATGAAGTACTGAAGGGCGACTACAGGGTAATGATAAAACTGGGAATGCTGGATGCTACAGGTAATAACCCGTATGCTGCAATAGGCATTGATAAAAATGCTAAAGACCCGTGGCTTAGCGAGAGCCATAAACAACTGGCGCTTGAAGCTACCCAAAAATCAATCGTACTTTTAAATAACGACCCGGCAAAACAGTTACTTCCTTTAAACAAAAACAATATTAAGCGTATTGCAGTTATCGGGCAATATGCCGAAGATGTGTACCTTGACTGGTATAGTGGTACTCCGCCGTATAAGGTGAGTCCTCTACAGGGAATAAAAAATAAAGTTGGTAATAATATCGAAGTTACTTATGCTAAAAACAATGCCGATGGTAAAGCTGCCAAAATAGCCGCCGAAGCCGATGTGGTAATTGTTATAGCAGGCAACCATCCTTACTGTGATGCAGGCTGGGCAGACTGCCCCGTGCCAAGTAATGGTAAAGAAGCGGTAGACAGGCAGGCTATAACCTTAGAGCAGGAAGACCTTATTAAAGTAGTTTACCAGAGTAACCCTAATACAGTAGTTGTACTGCAAAGCAGTTTCCCTTATGCCATAAACTGGACTCAGGAAAATGTTCCGGCAATTATACATATAACACATAACAGTCAGGAAACAGGAAACGCACTGGCAGATGTGCTTTTTGGCGATTACAACCCGGCGGGAAGACTAACCCAAACATGGGTGAAAGATATTACCGACCTCCCTCCTCTTTTGGATTACAACATCCGTAACGGGCGTACCTATATGTACTCTAAGGGAGAACCTTTATATGCCTTTGGTTATGGGTTAAGCTATACTTCTTTCGCTTACAAAAGCATAGAAACAGGTAGCAATACCCTATCTAAAAACAAGGAAATTGAAGTAAAGGTTACGGTAAGCAATACCGGAAAAAGAGATGGCGAAGAAGTAGTACAGCTATATGTAAAACACCTTAACTCAAAAGTGGAGCGCCCTATAAAGGAACTGAAAGCCTTTAAACGTGTACCTTTAAAAGCAGGAGAAACCAAAACGGTAACTATTACAGTAAGAGCTAAAGACCTTGAATACTGGAACACGGCAAAACAACGATTTGAGCTGGAATCCGAAGACATAGAACTCCAGGTAGGAGGATCATCTGATGCAATAGCACTCACAAAACAGATTA
Source organism: Flavobacterium beibuense F44-8 (assembly GCF_000769915.1). Taxonomy (GTDB): domain Bacteria; phylum Bacteroidota; class Bacteroidia; order Flavobacteriales; family Flavobacteriaceae; genus Flavobacterium; species Flavobacterium beibuense. The sequence continues at coordinate 198,166 of NZ_JRLV01000005.1, read as the reverse complement.
GCATTAAAAAATAATATACACCGCATATATGAAAAATAAGATTTTATGCCTCTCGGCTGCACTTGTACTGATTATGGCCTCGTGCAAAGAAGACAAAACATCAAACGACACGGTAGCTCAGCCGGAAACTGCCCAATATAAGGGTACTCCTATGAGTGATGAGTTTGATGCTAAAATAGATTCTATTGTAGGGCAAATGACCCTTGAAGAAAAAATAGGCCTTTTACACGGCTACAGCATGTTTACCAACGAAGGTGTGGAACGCCTTGGAGTACCTGAATTACACATGGCCGACGGTCCGCTTGGTATTCGTGAGGAACTACAGCGTATGAGTTGGGCTAAGCTTGGACTGGATAACGACTTTGCTACCTACTACCCTGCCGGTGCCGGACTTTCGGCTACATGGAGTCCTGAACTGGCTCATACCTTCGGTAGAAGTATTGGTGAGGAAGCACGTGCCCGTGGTAAGGATGTATTACTAGCCCCTGCTTTCAATATTATCCGTACACCGCTTGGAGGTCGTACTTATGAATACATGACAGAAGACCCGTTTCTTAACAAAACACTTATTGTACCTTATGTAGTGGGTGTTCAGGAAAATAACGTGGCTGCCTGTATTAAACATTACGCTGCAAACAATCAGGAAACCAACCGTGGTACGGTAAACGTACTTATGGACGAGCGTACGCTTCGTGAAATATACCTTCCTGCTTTCCATGATGCTGTTGTAAAAGCAAATGCTTACAGTGTTATGGGGGCGTATAACAAGTTTCGTGGGGATTACCTTTGTGAAAACCCATATATGCTACAGGATGTACTTAGGGATGAATGGGGCTTTAAGGGTGTGGTAATTTCCGACTGGGATGCTGTTCACACTACAAAAAAAGCACTTGAAGCAGGTACCGATCTTGAAATGGGAACAAACGCTCCGTCGTTTGACGAATTTTGGTTTGCTAACCCGCTTATACAGGCAGTTAAAGACGGTAAAGTCACCGAAGCTGAAGTAGATGTACATGCTAAAAGAATACTTAAACTGTTATTCAATGTTAAGGCAATGGGCAATACAGATAGTCGTGCCGAAGGAAGCCTTGCTACCGAAGTGCACTACAAAGATGCTTATAACATTGCAGCCGAATCGGTTGTACTGCTTAAAAATAACGAGAGCCTGTTACCGTTAAATACTCAGGAAGTTAAAAGTATTGCTGTAATTGGCCCTAACGCCACAGCTAAACATGCTCAGGGAGGTTTTGGTGCCGGTGTAAAAACCAAACGTGAGGTTACTCCGCTTGAGGCTTTAAAAGCAAAGCTTCCGGAATCGGTTACTATTAACTATGCAGAAGGTTACAAAACACTTTTCAAGCCTAAAAAGGAAATGAAGTTTGGTGAGGTAACTCAGGAAGCTAAAGAAACTGTTACAGATGTTGACCCGAAAATGATTGCCGAAGCGGTTGAAGCGGCTAAAAAATCAGACATCGCTATACTGTTTGTAGGTGCTAACCGTGACTATGAAACCGAAGCAAGCGACCGTATAGATCTTAGCCTTCCGTTTGGGCAGGAAAAACTGATAACAGCCGTAAAAGCTGCTAACCCTAAAACTATAGTGGTATTTGTTGCCGGAGCTCCTTATGACATTAACAATGTTGAAAAGGAAAACTCAACTATAGTATGGAGCTGGTATAACGGATCAGAAGGCGGAAACGCTCTTGCCGATGTTTTATTGGGTACTGTTAACCCATCAGGTAAACTACCATGGACAATGCCTAAACAATTATCTGACTCCCCTGCTCATGCTACAAACAGCTTCCCGGGTGAAGATACTGTAACATACCAGGAAGGAATCCTTGTAGGATACCGCTGGTTTGATACTAAAAATGTAGAGCCTTTATATCCGTTTGGTTATGGTTTATCGTACTCTGATTTTGAACTGGCTAATGCTACTGCCAATAAAAAATCATACAACGAAGACGAAACAATTGCCGTTACTATTGATGTAAAAAATACAGGAAACCACGATGGTAAAGAGGTGGTTCAGTTATATGTTTCCAAAGCCAAATCTGCTGTGGAGCGTGCTGCTAAAGAACTTAAAGGTTTCAACAAAGTACTGGTTAAAGCGGGTAATAGCAAAAAGGTGACTATAAAAGTTCCGGTAAAAGAACTGGCTTACTACGACAAAAACAGCAAAGGCTGGGTAGTTGAAAAAGGAGACTATACATTCAAATTGGGTAATTCAAGCAAAAACATAACCCAGGAAGTAACAGTAACCATCCAGTAAAGCATAATTATGATTAAACGTAATTTATTATACGTATTAACATTTGTTGCCCTAACAGCCTGTTCTGACAAGAAAAAAGAAGAGGAACAGGCAAGCGGGCCATACCAACCTAACTGGGAATCCATGAAAGATCATGACGCTACTGCCGAATGGTTTAAGGATGCTAAGTTTGGTATATATGCTCACTGGGGAGTGCTATCGGTACCGGCTTATGCTAACGACTGGTATGCACGCCTTATGCATGTTGAGGGCAGCGAGGAGAACAAACATCACTTGGAAACCTACGGTCTGCCATCTGAATTTGGCTACCATGATTTTGTACCGATGTTTAAGGCAGAAAACTTTAACGCTGAAGAGTGGGCCGACCTGTATGTACAGGCAGGTGCAAAATTTGGCGGTATTGTTGCCGAACACCATGACGGCTGGGCTAACTGGGATAGTAAAATTAATCCGTGGAATGCCAAAAGTATGGGGCCTCACAGGGATTTAGTGGGTGAGCTTGAAAAGGCCATACATGGCAAAGGGCTAAAATTTGTTACCTCATTCCATATGGCACGTAATCTGCAAATTAATAAAGATAATCCTGACAAATGGCTGGATGATGAATCCTACTTTCCGTATAATCCCAATATGCCAACATCATCGGAAGACCCTAAACTGGCTAAACTTTACGGTAATATCCCTAAAGAGCAGTTTTACCGTGAATGGTTAGGTCAACTGGAAGAAGTTATTGATAACTACTCCCCTGACCTGATTTATTTTGACGGAAAACTGTCCAAACTGCCGGATAGTCTTAAGGCTCAGTTCTCGGCTTATTATCTTAACCATGCAGCTAAAGAAGGGAAACAGGTTATTATAACCCATAAAGAAGGTGAATTGCCTAAAAGCGTAAGTATTGAGGATTTTGAAAAAGGACGTGCTAACCAAATCACTAAGGAGTTTTGGCTTACAGACGAAACAGTATCTGTAGGAAGCTGGAGTTATACAAACGATTTACAGCTTAAAACAGCCAATGACATTGTAGACATTCTTGCTGATATTGTTAGTAAAAACGGGGCGCTTATGCTTAATATATCGCCTATGGCAAACGGTACTATTCCGCAAAACCAAAAGGATATACTTATCACTATAGGTAAATGGTTAAAAGTAAACGGAGAGGCCATTTATGGTACCCGCACCTGGGAAGTATTTGGCGAAGGCCCTACCAAACAGGAAAAATCGGGGATGTTCCTTGATAAGCTTGACTATACAGCACAGGATGTTCGCTATACCAAAAAGGATAATGTGATTTATGCCATTGTACTGGGCTGGCCGGGAGAAAATACTACGGTTACCTTACAATCATTTACCAAAAATACTCTTGGTGAAAAGATGCCACAGGTTGAAAGTGTTTCGGTATTAGGATCAAATGAAAAAATCGATTTCAACATTGATAATACCGGACTGCATTTTATCACCCCTAAACAAAAAGTAGACGATAAAGCCTTTGTGCTTAAAATTGTTACCAAATGAAAAAAGGCAGAGTATAACACCCTGCCTCTTTAATCAACTAATATTAAATTCCTATTCTTTAATAAGTTTGGTTGTAAACATTTTACCCGATGCATCGGCAGCTTTAATAAAGTAAACGCCTTTAGACATATCGGTAATATTTACCGTGTTAGCGCCGTTAACAAACTTACCGTTTGCCACTGCCTGTCCTAACATATTATATACAGTATAATTTACATCTGTTAGCTCCTCGTTAACAGAAACTGTGTATATACCTGACGAAGGGTTTGGATATACTGTGATTGGATTTGTAGCAAAATCTTCAAGACCTGCCGAACCGTCAAGTCTGAAATATACTGACTCAGTGCTTCCAAAATCACCTCCTTCAATAATTACATTGTTACCTATGGATACCGAATAACTTCCGCTACCTAATCCATCGCCTCCGGCATCTGTTATAGTAAATGTATAACACGCTTCAGAGTTCATTAGATATTCGTTAGTATAACTTTGGTTATTACCATAATTTGGTGAGTTATACAATACTAATGGATTTGAGCCATTATTCATAGTTATTTGCCAGCTTACCTGACTACCGTTACCATCTGTATTTACATTAACAATAACATTTTGTACTCCATAAACAGGAGCTACATTAATAATATTAGTAAGGGTATTATTTTGAGTAAACATATCTTCTGATTCGTTAGGATTTAAAACTGTTACAGTAACAATATTTTGTCCGGTAGAAAGTGATAACTCAGGTAGTTCTACTAGCTCTCCTTCATTTTCACCTAAATTACCTGTCCAGTCTATAACAATAGGCTCGCCATCATTTATAGAATAAGATATTTGAGCAGAAGTAAGATTTTCAAGACCATTATTTATAAGTCTTACCGTTGGTGCTACATTGTTACCACACGATTCATACCCTTTATCAAAAAACAGTACTTTAGCATCAACTGCAAAAAGATTTTGAGGCGGATAATATCCTATCGATGTTTGACCCGTACCTATAATCCCCGCAGGGTCTAACCAGTCTTTTAATCTTGTAGCAGCGCTGGAACCTGTATTCCATGACTTATCAAACCTACCATAACCTGTACTTTGATTTGTAGCCACTGTACCATCACAAAAATCAGGGTTAGACACATACCATGCCTGTCCTCTTATAAGTCCGTTATTATCAAACATTGCAGAACCTGATGATCCTTGCTGTAAGCCGGTAAGATCCCATTCTTCAACTGTCCAAACTTCGGCAGTCACAGGTCCGTCACCTACATCAACCTGAGTAATCTCTAAAGTAGGTGCATCAAAATCGGCACTAACTTTCATAATATCACCTCTTGGATGATGAATTCCATATAAAAATGGTGGTATTGTAGTACTAATATCCCAGCCTGCCCATTTTAAATCCCATTCTTCAGGTAGTTCGGTAGTAATTTCAACTAAGCAAAAATCACTCTGAGTTCTTCTTGCTCGTAAAACTGCACCACTAGCCGTTAAATGATAGTCGGTATTTGATGTACTTCCCGGACTTTCAGCACATACAGGGTTAGGGTTTACCCAATTGAAAAGGAAAGCCCATTGTGCCGGGTCGTCATTACCTTCGTAACAGTGGTTTGCTGTTAGGAAATATGGTGTACCGTCTTCGGCGGTATTATTTACAAGAGTTCCGGTACAAAAACCGTTACCACCTGTAATTAACATTGCAACAGCCTGTTTACTTATCTCTTTAAGATTTTCTATACCTTCCACATAACAGTCCACATCATAGTGACAGTTACCTGATTGGTTTAGTGAATCATCAAAAGCAATTTCAGTAAATGTTTTGGTTCTGTAACCATGTACAACCTTAAACACTTCCAGTCTTCCCTGTCCGGTTACCGCTGCAGGCTCATAATATTCTATCCAGATATCTTCACCTTTAACCAGCCATGTACCCAGTATTCTCCTTTCATTGTTTTGCTTTTCGTCATAAGCACCCAGTAAATCAGTTCTGTCATTATTATACAGATATACTTTAGCTCCTTTAGGGATGAAGTAATCAGAGAAAACAAAGTTCATCGTTTTTGCACCGTTTGAAGTATAACGAATTCTCCATATCCTGTCTCCATTTTCAAGAGTTTGCCAGCTACCGCTGTTTTCAAGGTTATTATCAACCAGAAACTCATACCCAAAACGCCAGGGTTTGTTTTGCTGGGCATCCCTTATTTTGTCTTCTGCCTGAATGGAATCGAGATTAAATGACGGCATTTGAATAGGTGCTACATCCGGTAATTCTGTCAATCTCCAGCTTGTAGGCTTCCCGTCATTAGATACCTGCCCGTATGCAGATGCCATAAACATTAGGGACAGTAATAGTAGTTTAATTTTCCTCATAGTCCTTTTTTAGTGGTTTAGAAAATAAAAATATTAACATTTCTTTAAGATTAAAAAAATGAATTGTTAAAAAAAACCAAACCACTAAAATTGTAACATTTTTCCTAAAAAAAAGTTTTAATATAACATTAAAGACAAAAACATAACAAAATAAAAATCAAACACTTAAACTACATAATAAGACGTACTCCTCCAAGTTCTGATACCTTATAGGGGAATTTATCTCCAGGCGACCCAATAAACATAAAGTTTTTAGGTATATCCCATTTATTGGATAATTCATCTATAAGTTCAGGGCCAAAGTTACCCTGCATTTCTACAAATTCTATATGTATTTCAGGATATGCCCTGTCTAATACCTCTAAATCTTTTTTGAGTTCTTCATTACAGGTATTCTCTTTTTTAATGTTTACAATCTTTAGTTTTTTAGTCGTCTCGTTATCTTCTACATATTGCATAACCTTATTTAGTATAGCAACATCGTCTCCTTTAGTGAAAAACACAAATTCCTGAGAATGAAGCTTACGATTAACCCTTTCAAGGTAACGGTTACTTATAATGGCAAATTTCCTTATTGGTTTATAGAAATACGAAAGTACACTTACTGTGGTCCTAATAAGCATTGACCTGTTTAGCATAAGGAAAACAAAAATAAGCGCCGGAACCAAGTACTTTATAAAGGTATTAAAGGCTTCCTTACTTAAATACATATTACCTACAAACCCTGTAATAATAAAAGCAATGGCAATCACTACAACCAGTCCGTTTGCCTTTTCAGGCCTTGGCAGTTTTCGCCTTTTAATTTTAAGCATAAGGTTACCTATACCAAAAAGAGCCATTACCGCTAAAAAGGAAAAGGTATATACACCCGCAAGAGATTCAAGGTGTCCTTTTGTAGCAATCATTACCGATATACATAAAATTAAAAATACAATAACTATCCTGTAGCTACTACCGTTTTTATTTTCCTTTAAAAAGTAGTTAGGTAATATCCTGTCTAGCGTCATACGTTTAAGTAACCCAGATACACCTACAAAAGAGGTAAGTACAGCACCACATAGTACCAATACGGCATCTATTGATATTACCCATGCCAGCCATGAACCTCCGGTAGTTTGTCCTAAATAAGCCAAAAGAGACTCTTTATGCTCATCAAGCTCAATTACAGGAATAATAGCTATAAGTATAATAGCAATAACAGGATTAAAGAAACTTACTATAGCCCACATATTGCGGAGCGTTTTCCTGAAAACTCCCGGTTGTTGCTCTTCCACAAAGTTAGCCGAACTCTCAAACCCTGAAATACCAAGCATTGCTGCCGAAAAGCCCAAAAACAATGTGTAAGCTATACCCTGAGGATGTGAAGGAAGTTTCCAGTTTAGTGAAAAGGTTTCGGTGCCATGATTAAGTATAAAAAATAACGCAGTACCAACCAATAGCGTTAATGATATTAGGTGTACTATGAAGATAAATACAGCCACTGCTGCCGATTCTCCTATACCTACAATGGCTATAGCTGTAAATATTAGCAGTACTATTGCTGTAGCAATTTGCACATTAATACCAGTAAATATATTATGGAGATAATGCATTGCCTCACTGGCAGATATAACTGCTGTTGCCATGTATGACAGTACGGTTAATATTGCAGCTATTGATGCTATACGTTTACTGGAAGTATTAAGCAAAACATTATAAGCACCTCCGTTTAAGGGTAGTGCCCCTACTACTTCGCCATATATTTTTCTAAACATAAAAAGTACTACTGCAACAACAAGTAAAGAAATCCAGGCATACTGCCCTGCGTAACCAATAGTAAGTGCCGATACATATAAACAGGAAGAGCTAATATCGTTACCACAAATAGCTGTTGCCTGTAACTCGTTTAGCTTATGCACTATTTTATCTTTCATAGTAAGGTTAAATTATATTCAAAAAGTAGGTTTAAATTACGGCTTCATAAATTTTAATCGAAGTAAATTAACAAAAAAATACGCATTGTTTAAAAACTGTTTCCCTTAAAACAGAAAAAGTCCCCGTTTCACGGGGACTTTTTTATGTATAAAATGATTGTGCTTTTATACTGATTATGGCAAACTGTTAAGCATATTAATAACATCTGCCTGTGTAGCGGTTACTAAAGATCCCGGGGTCACTACATAAATACCATTTACTGTTATAGTAATTGTTTGTATAGAATAAATCCACTGGCCACCCTGTCCTGATGCAAAAATAATATGGCATTGCTCACCAAGAGGCAACAGGTTATAAGTCTCTCCAAAAAGCTCAGTACCCGCATCATAATGATCTAGTGAAACCAGCATATTTTGCTGACCTTCAAAAGCAAGATATACTTTAGAATTAGTATCATCAAAACCATTAGGTACATCTACAAAAATAGTTGTTTTTGGGTTTGGATACTCTGCCAGTTTATCAATATTGCACCATCCAAACTCCTTTAGTTTAAGAATATACTCTCCATTTTCAACAGGAACATCCTTATCTCCGTCACCATTATCATCATCTCCGTCGCCGGCTTCATCTTCATCCCATGTAACATCGCCTTCATCATCAGCCTCACCATCGCCATCAGTATCTTCCTGATTTCCTGTCCATGAGGTCATATCTTCATCAGCCTCACCACCGGTTAGTTCTACCGGTACTTCAAGTTGATATTCTGCTCCTTCATCAATACTTTCTCCTTCTTCCGTTTTCATATCAACAAAAAACTCACCACCTGATATAAGTGGCTGTGGCCTTGTATCATCTTCAAATTGTGGCTGATTTGTTAAACCAGAGGTAGTTTTATTTGCAGTTAGCATGGCTCCTCTGCCAAAAACTTCAACATACTCAACCACAACAGGTCCAAAATAAGGCTGTCCGCCTACTTTTACTGTAGAGGTTTGTACCCTAATCTTAACACCGCTTTCTACATGTATTACTGCCTCCTCACCATTAGCTTCAAAAACAAATTTTTGTTTTAAACCTTTCATGGCATTTGCCTGTAAAGCAGCAATAGAGTACTCTTCTGATGCTTTAAGCGTAAAATCGTTTGTGTTTTGGTTTTCATCTTTGCTACATGCAGCTAACACTAGTGCTGCACAAGCGCCCAAAATAAATAATTTGGTTTTCATAAAAAGTAATAATTAATTGGTTAGACATTAAGCAGTTATGGTTTGTTTTTTAACTGCATATCGAAGGTAATTTGATAAATAAATAATTATTTACAAATCACTTAGTAATCGACGTAATTAAACTTTTTATCTATAAAAATCACTTTTTGTTATATATTTAACTTATTTAAAGTGTTAATAAAATATTAATTTGTATTTTTTTTAACACTTTAAAAACAACGAAAAGAAATAAATCTATTCATTTTGTTAAAAAAAACAAAATAATACAACACCATGTAGTTCATCTATATTTACATACAACACATAGATAACTTTTGTTGTTTTATACTTAAAACTTTAACTTTGAAGAAATTTAACCTAAAACCTATTGACTATAAGTAAAATAAAAATAAGATGTTTCTTACTATTTTTGCATATAAACCTAAATATGTAAACAAAGCCCTCCCGCATTACTACCTTAACGCTAATATAGAATACCTAAATTTATAGCTTATGTACCTAACCAATCCCACACCTAATTATGAAACAAATTATTACCGCAATAGTAGATGACGACACTTTAGTCACTAAACTTCTTGAAAGTTACCTTAATAATCAGGAAAATATAGTTGTTAACTTTACAGCAGAGAATGGCAACGAACTCCTGCTGAAACTTAAAGAGTCTTTAAGACTACCTGATGTAGTTCTTTTAGACCTTAAAATGAAAGAAATGGACGGTACCGAAATTACCCGTATACTAAAATCAGAATATCCGTCTATTAAAATTATGGTGATGTCGTCCCATTACCAGAAAACCTTTTTGGATTTTATGATTAAAAGCGGGGTTGCCGCCTTTATCCCAAAAGGTATCTCACCTACCCTACTTATAAAGGCTATTGAAACGGTTCATAAAAACGGAGTATATTTTCTTGATGACCAGATAACTAACATTAAAGAGGAAATACACGATAAGGAAGAACTTATCATCCTTGAAGATGATAAACTGTTAACCGAAAGGGAAAAAGAAATATTACGTCTAATATCTATGCAAAAAACTGCAAAAGAAATAGGTGAAATACTTACAATAACGCCCAGAACGGTTGAAGGACATAAAAACAATATTTTTATTAAAACCGGAACCAAAAACATTGCCGGACTTGTTATTTATGCCATACAGCACCATATTGTAACGACCGAGGAATTACCTCTTATATAATATAAAATTAAAAAAGCGGACTGTACAGTCCGCTTTTTTATTCAACTCAATTATAAAACTACTCGATTATTAATTTTTTAGTTTGTTTCTTACCATCTGAGGTTAGGGTAACAAAATACATTCCCGATGTTAAGGCAGATACATCAAAACTGTTTACACTGTTGCTAATATTTGTAGCAAGTACAATTTTACCCGAAATATCACTTACTGATATGCTAACATTATTAGCAACTGAATCTCCAAACGCTATATTCACAATATTTTTTGCCGGATTTGGGTATAATGCAAACTGATTAAGTACATTTTCTCCAAGCCCCATTATTGACTGAATTTCGGTAGTAGCAGTATTGGTAACAATGGCCTCATTAAAGTCAAAGTAAATCGAAGCAGTTGCTTCAAAAATATCACCTATCTCTGCTCCGGCTTTCGGCTTTATCCTGTAAGCAATATAACCATGGCTTTCAGGCTCATTTACCTCTTCTCCCGGCAGGTTAATGTCGTCAAATATAAACTGAACCGTATTATTCTCTACCTCTACCCTGTAATCATGACTCGCCGATAGTGGCTGTAGGGTTTCCCAGTCTAACTTATCGTCAAGAATATCTTCTATTCTTACATTTATAGCATCGGCATTACCTGTATTTTGAAAACGTATGTAGTAATTAAGGTAACCTTCTGCCTGCTCTTCAGTAATATAATCCCCTTCACGGCATGCTATATCATTAGGGTCATAAGAGTTTACAGCTATAAGGGTTAATACATCCTCGTTATTAGATAGGTCAATATCATCACCGTCTGTAGTAACATTTGCTGTAAATGTAATTTCATCACCAAGATTAACTGTAGGCGGCTGCTCTACTAAAAATTCCAGGTAATAAACAAGATACTGGGATCCTGCCATTGCGCTGTAATTTACAGATAGTGTATTGCCAGACTGTGTTAAAGCAGGTACAGAATTCACAAAACTTACCAAAGAGTCGTCAAATTCTAGAGAAATAGTACCGTTTGCTGTAGTATTACCTAAATTTTGCACTACCATATAACCATACATTGGGAATCCCGGTCTTGGTTGTTGTAAAACCATATAAACACTCACATCATCAATAGGTTCTGGTGATTCAAGGCAAAAATAAATATCTTCAAACACACCCGGTGCAGTAACCTGATAAGATATAGGCTCAGATACATAAGTGTAAATACCCTGTCCCAGTACGCTTATTTCATTAACTCCGTCGGGTACATTATAAAATGTATAATGACCATTTGCATCTGTATAGGTATAAAAAACATCATTATCATGAGTCATCTTTACCATAACATGTGCTGCCGGCGGACCGTCAATACAACCAAAGTCAGCCATATCTCCAAATCGCAAATCACCAGACACAGTGCTATCTGTACACGGCTCCATATAAAAAGGAATTGAGTGAATTACATAACATCCTGTTTCAGGGTTTTCTACCCTAATCCATATCTCTGACCAGTCTCCCATTTGTTCTGTAGAGAAAGCCTCCGGATTTTCAATAGGGTTGTCACCTGTCACAACATCCATTTCTATATAGTGAAATGTAATATAATAAGAGCTAGGATCTTCAACCACCTCATCAATTACACTTGTAAGATCCAGGATAACTACACCATCCTCGTCATCATCACATACATTAATTGGACTTGGTGGGTTTGTATCTATATTTTCCCAACTGGACCAAATAATCTGAAATGATGTTACAGCAAAAGTGTCATCTTCAGAACTATTAACCCTTGCATAAATAGTTTGCTGATTACCAACAGACACATACTGTGTGGGATTAGAAATAGTGTTTGTATTTTCCTCTGCATCAATTTGTGTTTCATGATAGGTTACAAAAAAGTATTCAGGATCCTGAGCCCCTAAAATAATTTCGTCCTGTTGTGTCAGGTCAAAAACTTCCAATCCGCATTGTACAATATCCGGTGGCTGGTTTGCTGTTGTTTGTCCAAATACGCTGGTAACAAATAAAACCATCATGGTCAAAAAAGGTAATTTTAATTTCATAGCTTTTGGTTTTGGTTAAAATTTTGATTTATCTTTATAAAATCAGCTGATATACTACCAAAACAATTAAAAACTCAAATCCCCTACTTTAAAATTCAATTTAATTTTATAGCCTCCTCACAATAACCCGGTAGTTAACTTTTATACCTATCTTTGCACAAAATAAAACGCAATGACCACATTTCACGATCTTGATTTACCTAAATCGCTTCAAAAAGCATTAGACGAACTCGGGTTTGAAAACCCTACTCCTATTCAGGTAAAATCGATGCCTGTTATACTTTCCGGCCGCGATATGATGGGGATTGCACAAACCGGTACCGGTAAAACCTTTGCTTACCTGCTTCCTGTTTTAAAACAATGGAAATTTGCCCCTACAGATACTCCCCGTGTAGTAGTAATAGTACCTACACGTGAGCTTGTTGTACAGGTGGTTGAAGAAGTGGAAAAACTTACAAAGTACATGTCTATACGTGCACTGGGTGTATATGGTGGTACTAACATCAATACACAGAAAAATTTAGTATATCAGGGTGTAGATGTTTTAGTAGGTACACCGGGTAGATTAATGGATCTTGCACTTGACAATGTGGTTCGTTTTGACAACCTGCAAAAACTTATTATCGATGAGTTTGACGAGATTCTAAACCTTGGATTCCGTTTTCAGGTTACCTCTATCCTTTCCATGATGAAACAAAAAAGGCAAAACATACTCTTCTCGGCCACTATGACCGAGGATGTAGATGAAATGCTTGATGAATTTTTTGATTTCCCAGAAGAGGTTTCACTGGCAGCATCGGGTACTCCGCTTGAAAAAATACAACAACTTGGCTATCGTGTTCCTAACTTCCTTACAAAAATGAACGTACTGAAACGTTTACTGGAAGAGGATGAAGGCATGAACCGTATACTGGTATTTGTGAACAACAAAAAAACGGCCGACATTTTAATGGAACAGCTTGAAGAAGCTTTCCCTGAGCAGTTTGGTGTTATCCACTCTAACAAGTCACAAAACTATAGGCTTAACACTATGGCTACTTTTCAGGAAGGTAACCTTAGGGGTATAGTTACTACTGATGTAATGGCGCGTGGTTTGGATATATCTGATATTACCCATGTTATCAATATGGAATTCCCTGAGGTGGAAGAGCAATACATTCACCGTATAGGGCGTACAGGTCGTGCCGATAAAACCGGTATAGCTATAAGCTTTATAAGCCCAAAAGAAGAAGAACTGCTTATTGAAACCGAACTCTTAATGGAAAAGGAGATTGAAATGCTCCCTATGCCGCAAGATATTGAAGTTGCAGAAAGACTACTTGAATTTGAAAAAGACAAAAAGAAAATAAAATTCCTTTTAAAGAGACCTAAACTGGAAGGAGGGGCTGCCTTTCACGATAAAAAAGATAAAAACAAAAAGGTTAACCTTGGTGGGCCGGGTAAAAGAAACCCAAGAAAAACAAAACCACGTAACAGGGCTGCCGAAAAGAAAAAGTCACAAAAAAAGAAAAGAGGGAAATAATCCCTCTTTCTTTTTATATCTCTGTTAGCTTATTTTGCTGCTGTAAACACCAAACATACCGGTGAGCAAAGCTCTATACATTTCTCAGTATCGGTAAGCATACCCGTTGTTCTGTCCCTTTTAAAAATGATAACATCATTACTAATTTGGTTAGCAACCAGCAGGTAGTCTTCTTTTGGTCCAAAAGTAAAATTTCTTGGTCCTATACCTTCAGTAGTGGCTTGCTGCACCAGGTTTACTTTTCCGTTAGCATGTACCCTAAAAACAGAAATAGTATTCGCATCTCCCCTATTTGTGGCATATAAAAACTTACCGTCATGTGATATATGAATATCAGCTGCTCCGGTTTGTCCTGTAAAATACGGGGTCACAATTGTACTTTCCTGTATCTTCTCTATTTTACCTTTTACATAACTAAAAGCAGTTAAAGTACCATCCAGTTCCTGTAGTACATAAAAGAAAACATTGTTTGGGCTAAATACCAAATGTCTCGGGCCGCTACCCTTTTTTACCTCTACCGTATCAGCTAGTGTTAATACTTTACTGCCATCGGTAGCATTTTTATTGTACTTATAAACAGATATCTTATCTGTTCCCAGGTCATTGGCAAAAATATAGTTCTTATCAGGAGAAAAGTAAACCATGTGTACATGAGGCCCTTCCTGACGGTCTTTATTAATACTACTGCCGCTATGTTTAACTACCTGTTTGGCTTTTGTCAGTCCGCCATGCTTGTCCTTAGCAAAAACCGCTATGGTACCTCCTGTATAATTAGCCACGATAACATGCTTATCATCATTAATTATGTAGCATGGATCGGCACCTTTAGAATCCTTTTTATTAATAAATTCTATCTTCCCGCTGGAAGCCATGTAATTAAAGGCACTTACTGTGCTTTCCTCTCCGTTTTCATTAACGCTGTATAAAAATTTATTGTCGGCAGAAACCGTTACATAACTCGGATTAATAACTCCTTGTGAACTGCTTTTTAAAGTAGCTTCGCCTGTTTTGGTATTAAAATCATAAACATAAATTCCTTCGCTTTCGCAGGCATTGGTATAGGTTCCTATAATAAGGTTGTAATTGTCCTGTGCATGTAAACTAATGCATCCTAACAAAATAAGTAATCGGGTAATTTTCATGAGTGCAAATTAATGATAACAAAAATAGGGTATTTAAATATTATGTGAAATTTATACTGTAGTTATGCACTTTCATTTAGAATAAAAATTTGTATTTTTGACAAACTTTCAACTAAATGCAGTTCAAACATCCGGAAATCCTTTACTTCTTATTCCTATTGGTAATCCCTGTTCTGGTACACTTGTTCCAGCTGCGACGCTTTCAGAAAGAATATTTTACAAACGTACGTTTCCTAAAGGAGCTCAACATGCAAACCCGCAAGAGTTCTAAAATCAAGAAATGGCTTTTACTTTTTACCAGGCTATTATTACTTGCCTGCCTTATACTCGCTTTTGCACAGCCGTTTTTCAAAGCCAGTGACGATAACAACAAGAGTAATGAAATGGTTATCCTGCTGGACAATTCCTTTTCCATGCAGGCTAAAGGCAGTAAAGGCGAACTACTTAAAAGAGCCGTACAGGACATGCTGGAAAACACGCCGGAAGATCAGCAGTTTTCGCTTATAACACCTACCAATGCATACTGGGATACCGATGTAAAATCCATACAAAAGGAATTACAGAATATTAATTATGGTTCCGTACCTTTTAATCCTGATTTCCTGATTACAAAAGCCGAGACAAAAAAGCCTAATACAGGTAAAGATATAGTGGTTATTACCGATGCTGTTAACCTGGAAAGCCAGAGTATTAGTAAGCTTGATCCAAAATCTCCTGTATACTTTATAGTACCTGAAGCCCAAAACAAAAACAACGTGGCGGTAGATAGTGTATACATATACCAAACACTGGAAAACTTCTATGAGATTGCGGTAGACTTAAAAGCAAACGGAACGGTTAACGATGATACATCGGTAGCGCTATACAACGGTAAAGAACTTACTGCCAAAACACTGGTTACTTTTGATCAGCCATCAAAAACACTAAACTTTACCATCCCCAAAAAAGATTTTCACGGTTATGTATCGGTAAGGGATAATAGCCTGACTTATGATAATGAGTACTATTTCAGTATCTCAAAACCCGAAAAATCAAATGTTCTGGCGATTGGTGACGAAGCGAAAAACAAATTCCTTTCACGCATTTATACTGACGATGATTTTGTATTCAACTCGGTACAGACCGGCAGTGTAGACTATAACAGCCTTGAAAAACAGGATGCCATTATACTTAATGAGCTTACTGAGATTCCGCAGGCACTTATTACAACATTAAAATCGCTTTACGAAAAAGGCGGTAATATCATTATTATCCCTTCGGCAGAAGCATCTGTACAAAACCTAAACAGCCTTATGGCGGCTTTTGGTAATGCATCGCTTCTTACACTTAACAACAACGAAAGGCAGATAACCAAAATATCATTTAGCCATCCATTATACCAAACCGTATTCGAAAGGCAAATTAAAAACTTCCAATACCCTAAGGTAAATAACTCATTTACCATTAAAGGAACTGCGCTTCCGGTACTATCGTATGCCGATCAGACTCCGTTCCTGACATCGTTAACAAACAGGCTGGGTAATGTATACCTGTTCTCTGCCCCTATCAACAAACAGAATACCAATTTCCAAAACTCTCCGCTTATTGTGCCTACCTTTTATAACATGGCTCAAAACAATAACAAAACCGGAGTTTTTGCATACAAGATAGGAGAAAATCAAAATCTTATTATTGATGCACTGCTTTCTAAAGATGAAGTGGTAACCGTGAAGAACGACGTGAGCGACTTTATACCAATGCAGCAAATACTAAACAATAAGATTAAACTGTCGTTTGGTGATTATCCCGAAACTGCAGGCAACTACAGTGTAGTGAAAAACGAAAATATTTTAAAGAACATCAGTTTTAACTACCCAAGAACAGAAAGTGACCTTAGCCTGCAAAACAGCAACATTGTAAAAGACTATACAAAAACAGATTCTGTTTCAACCGTATACAACGATATTAAATCACTAAGGACTGCCAGCGAATTATGGAAATGGTTTATTATTGGCGCGCTGGTATTCCTGTTACTTGAACTCTTTATCCAAAAATTTGTAAAATGAACCTCATCTTTAAAAACGCTACCATTATTGATAAAAACAGCAAATTCAACAATCAGGCTGTTGATATTAAAGTAGAAAATGGTGTTATAACTAAAATAGCTAAAGATATTGCCGAAGAAGCAAATTTTGAAGTTATACAGCTGGATAACCTTCACGTTTCACGCGGATGGTTTGACAGTTCTGTAAGCCTTGGCGAACCTGGTTATGAGGATAGGGAAACTATTAAAAACGGACTTAGCGTAGCTGCACGTAGTGGTTTTACAAACATAGCCCTACAGCCTAACGCAAACCCTATTGCCGATACTCAGGCAGATATAAGCTTTTTATTAAGCAAAGGACACAATGCTGCTACATCATTACACCCTATAGGTGCGCTTACAAAAAATAGCGAAGGACTTGATATCGCCGAACTTTTTGATATGCAAAATGCCGGAGCCGTAGCTTTTGGTGATTATAATAAAGACCTGCCTGATGCAAACCTATTAAAGATTGCTCTACAGTATGCTCAGGATTTTGACGGACTGGTAATTACTTTTTGTCAGGACAGCAAAATTAAAGGTAAAGGTGTGGTACACGAGGGGTTTGTTAGTACCCGTTTAGGATTAAAAGGTATACCTGCCCTAGCCGAAGAATTACAGGTAGCACGTAACCTGTATCTGTTAGAATATACAGGTGGTAAAATGCATATCCCTACCGTATCTACAGGAAAATCGGTACAACTTATAAGAGAGGCTAAAGCAAAAGGATTAAATGTAACCTGTAGTGTTGCAGTGCATCACCTTGTACTTACCGATGATACTCTTGTTAACTTTGACACCCGTTACAAAGTAGCTCCGCCATTACGACCTGAAAATGAAAGAAAAGCTCTTATAGAGGGAGTACTTGACGGAACAATAGATATGATTACCAGTGACCATAATCCTCTTGACGTTGAGTTAAAGAAAATGGAGTTTGATATGGCTAAAAACGGTACTATAGGACTGGAAACTGCTTTTGGAGCACTTGCCAATGTACTACCGGTTGATGTTATTGTTGAAAAACTTACTGCCGGCAAAAGCGTATTTAAAATTGAAGACCACGCTATGGAAGAAGGCGCTACTGCATCGTTCTCCTTATTTACTACCGAAGGTAACCATACATTTACTAAAGCCAATATCCTTTCAAAATCTAAAAACTCCGCTTTCTTAGGTCAGGAGTTAAAAGGTAAGGCATATGGTGTATACCACAACGGAAAACTAATTTTAAACGAATAGCATTATGAAGTCACCTGTCCGTTTTCTAATTACCGCTTTTTGTGCGTTAACAATATGTTCCTGCCAAAAGGCAAAAGAGACTATTAATAAAGGCGGAGAGGCTGTTGGAGAAACTGCTACCGAATTTATTGAAGGGGTTAGCGAAGGGGTTGACAGGACTTTAGAGTGTAAAATCAGCCTATCTGAAAAACTTATTAATGAAGGTATTAAAACCGGTAAGTTTTACATTGAAGACGAAGGCAACAGCAAAGATAATAAACTGGTAATTTATATTATTACCGAAAAGGCTATTAACGATACACTTACTTTTACCGTAAAGGACAAAAAAGGTGTTGAGTTTGGTCGTGAAAAACTGGTTCTTAATACAAAATCCGGAGATGCATCTTACTATGATGTGGTATTTGATACACGAACAGATATAGAAGCAAAAAGTACAATAGAAATATATTAAAATGAATACACAACCTGAGATCAGTGATGGAAAATCTATAGCAATAACAAGCTATATACTTGTTGTAGGAGCACTTATTGCATTATCTATGAATGCTGAAAATAAAAATAAATTTGCAGCATTCCATATTAGGCAAGCCATTGGACTTTCCATTACCTTTATAGGTTTAGGATCAATCATAAGCTACTTTCCAGATCCAAGAATATTATTCCCAATGTGGATCTTTATTTCAATATTATGGACTTATGGTATCGTAACTGCTGTTAAAGGACAAACAATACCAGTACCACTATTAGGTAAATTTTACCAAAAACTATTTAAAAGCATTTAATCAATGAGTAACTCATTATACTATTTAATACGAGAGCCTAAAGTAAAACAGGAAAAGAATCCTTTAATACTGTTACTACACGGTTACGGTAGTAATGAAGAAGATTTGTTCTCGTTTGCAGGACAGCTTCCGGAAGAGTATTATATCATCTCGGCAAGAGCGCCATACCACATCCCTCCTTACGGAAATGCATGGTATGCTATTAATTTTGATTCGGATATGAATAAATTTTCCGATGACAATCAGGCAATAGAATCAAGGGAACTTATCGTTAAGTTTATTGACGAACTTATAGACCAATACCCTATTGATGCTCAAAAAGTAACGCTGCTTGGATTTAGCCAGGGCGCTATACTAAGCTATTCTATAGCACTAACCTATCCTGAAAAAATTGACCGTGTTGTAGCCCTTAGCGGATACCTTAACATGGACATTATAGACAAAGGTTTTAACACTAACGACATCTCTAAGCTACGCTTCTTTATTTCTCACGGAGTGGTAGATCAGGTTATCCCTGTAGACTGGGCACGTAAAGCCCCGGAGGTTTTAAAAGACCTTAAGCTGGATGTGGAATATCATGAATACCCTGTAGGACATGGTGTAACACCACAAAACTTTTACGACCTGTTAAGTTGGATAAACAAGACTAATAGATAATAAAAAAGGCGGTTTTAAAACCGCCTTTTTTATTATCTTACTGTTGTATTAGCTTTGGGCATTATCATCGCCCGTTACTCTTTTTTCTTCAATAAGGGCTCCGGCATACAACGGACTCCCTTCTTTAGACAGCGTATAATCTTTTTTTACTTCAAGCATCCAGTTGTCTGCTTTGTAAATACCTTCTTCCGTTTTTGAAAGCAGGAATGTTTTTGATGAATCGGGTAAAAAAACCTCCACAACACTCTGGTCATCGTTAAAAACTACAAAAGCACTATAGGCTGTCCCTACATCCTTCAGTTCCTGTACAGGGTTAAGCCTGTACCCCACATCATAAGCCCTTATACATTCTTTTTTTAATAACGACCACCGGTATCCGGCAGAAGTAACACAGCCTTTAGCATCTTTATCGTTACCAATAACCACCTTTTTTACAGGTTCTGCTTCAGGCTCCTCACCACGATCTTTCATCATCTGCTCACAGGAAATTAAACTCATCCCCGCCAGCAACAGTGGCAATAACTTTTTCATTCGTTTTTATTTGATAACTCTAAAATACGAAAAAATTAATTATTCGCATGTAAAAGTGTTTCGGCAGGCTCAAATGTTATACTACCATCTTCCTCTACAAAATATTTAACTATAGATTCACCGTGTAGAGTTCCGTTACTAAAATCAATTATTACCCAACGGTTGTTAAGTATCCTGTAGTTATTAACTAAAAAAGGACTCCCTATTTGCGGATAGTTAACCAAAGGGTTACCTCCTGCCTTTGCATTACCCGCATAAATAGCGTCTCTTATTGCTATTTGAATTTTCTGTAAGTCCTTATCTCCAAAATATAATTGCGCAGCTTCATTTTGATCAAGTGTAAAATAGTTGGCCTTATAAAGATTATCTTCATTTGCCGTTACAGAATCTTTTAAAGCCTGTACTCTACCCTCCAGAGTTTCAATATTTGTAGTTTGAAATTTATCTTTATTGGTAAAATACATGTAAGTAAAAACATTAACAAGTAAAGAGAAAATAAACAGGTATAAAAAAAGGTTCTTTTTCATAATATAGTTAAATGGTTATCTGTAAGTTATCATAAGCTAAGAAAACATTGTCAGGCAATTTTGCCTGTATCTCCTCATGCAAACCCATAAGATGGCTTATATGAGTTAAGTAAGCTTTTTCGGGCTTAATTTCGTTTATAAACTGTAAAGCCTCTTCAAGATTAAAATGAGTAGGATGTTGGGTTTCCCTTAGTGCATTTACCACCAGTACTTTTAAACGTTTAAGCTTTTCCTTCTCATCAGGCTCTACGGTTTTCACATCAGTCAAGTAAGCAAAATCATCAATGCGGTAACCAAAAACCTGCAAACTGCCATGCATAATATTTATTGGCGTAACCGTTTTATTCCCCACAACAAAAGGCTGGTTATTAATTACAATATGTTCTTTAACAGACGGTGCTCCCGGATATTTGTTTTCCTTTTCAAAAATATAATCAAAGCGTTTTTCCAGTTCGCTTAGTACACGGCTATGGGCATATATGGCTATATCCCCCTGCCTAAAGAAAAAAGGTCTTATATCATCAAGCCCGGCAGTATGATCGGCATGTTCATGTGTAAAGAGTATACCATCCAGTTTATTACAGCCACAGGTAAGCATTTGCTGCCTGAAATCAGGGCCGCAATCTATCACAAAAGAGAAATCGTCCCACTGTATCCAGGCGGACACACGCAGGCGCTTATCTTTAGGATCATCACTTTGGCAAACAGCATCAGTACAACCTATAACCGGTATGCCCTGCGATGTTCCTGTCCCTAAAAACCATACTTTAATCACACATTAAATTTTTACAAAAATAGGATTTATCTTTTATTAAAAGTCCTGTTTTTCCTAACTTTGCAAATATCATTGCACTTCCATGAAATTAAAAGATTCTGATATCACTCTGAAAGGAGACAAAATTATAGAGCATGTACCTTCCATAAAGGACAAGGCTTTAAGGATTAACCTAAACGAGAACATATACGGTACTTTTGCCGAAATTGGTGCCGGTCAGGAAACTGTCCGCCATTTTTTCAGGGCAGGTGGTTCATCAGGAACTATCGCAAAGGCCATGTCTGCTTACGACAAAGACTTTAGTGATGCTATTTATGGCGCTGAAGACGACGGTAGGTATGTAACTGAAAGCCGACTTAAAAAAATGCTGGCACACGAGGTAAGACTTACTGAAAACCGACTTAAAAGGGATAAACACCCTAATAAAGTTTTCTTTAGTTATGCCAATACCGTGGCTACCATTGATTTTGCAAAGCAGTTTAAAGGACACGGCTGGGTAGGTATTAAATACCAGGTTGAACCGGACGAAGACTATAACGAAATTACACTACACATCCGTTTTAAGGAAACCGATGCCCGCCTGCAACAGGAAACACTGGGTATACTGGGGGTTAACCTTATTTATGGAGCTTATTATAAATACAACGATCCTAAAAAGCTATTACGCTACCTTTATGATCACCTTGATAAAGATCAGTTAGAGATTGATACCATCAACTTCTCAGGTCCGCGATTTGCCACTGTAGATAACCGCTTAATGAGCTTACAGCTTGTTAAAAACGGTATGACCGATGCGGTAATGTTTGGCCCTGATGGTCATAACATACTTCCGGCAGCTATACTATACAAGAAAAACATTCTTGCATTAAGAGGTAGTTTTCGCCCGGTAACTAAAGTGAATATGGATATGTATGAGCAATCATACAAAATGTTCCTGGAAGAAAACAAAGTGGAAAAAGATAAAGCCCTTGTGGTTTTTGAAATTACACTTTCAAACCTTAGATCTGAGGGAGAAATTGATGAGCGTGACTTTATGGATAGGGCCGAACTGCTGTGTTCACTTGGTCAAACCGTAATGATATCCAACTTTCAGGAGTACTATAAAGTGGTTGAATATTTCTCTAGCTACACCAAAGCCCGTATGGGGCTTGCTATGGGGGTTAATAACCTTGTAGATATATTTGATGAAAAATATTACCGTCACCTAAGTGGTGGTATACTTGAGGCTTTCGGTAAACTGTTTTACCGTGACCTTAAGGTATTCCTATACCCTATGAAGGATGAAGAAGGTGAAATAATCACTTCAGAAAACCTAATGGTTCACCCTCGTATGAAAGAGCTGTACAAGTTCTTTAAATTTAACGGTAAGGTGATTGATATTGCCGATATAGATGCCAGTTATCTTGATATTTTCTCAAGAGAGGTACTTAAAATGATTAGCAAAGGTCAATCAGGATGGGAAGATATGCTTCCTCCGGGGGTTGCCGAAATTATCAAGAAAAACCAACTGTTTGGCTACGATCCTAAAACACTGGTAGCAGAACAGAACTAAATAAAATGGTACAATAAATAAAAAAGCAGCTATTATATAGCTGCTTTTTTATTTATATTTACGCTTCAGCACCTTAAATCATAATGAAAAAATTCCTACTTAGTATAACCATACTATTTTGTTTCCTAAAGGGTTATTGCCAAAAAGACATAAATAATCCGTATTATACAATTGACAATATAGCTATTCATACTGAATACAAAAACGATATACCCTTATTAGTTAGTGATTTAACCAAACACTGCACTACAGACCTCGAAAAAGTACGGGCCATATTTATATGGATAACCGAAAATATTGAATATGACTACAAAGCCTTCAATAAAGGTGATACTAAGGTCAAATATCCTAAACATAAACAAGGAAAAGACTATGGTAAAGCATATGCTAAATGGGAAGACAGGTTTCTAAAAAACATAATAAACAAAAGAAAAGCAGTTTGTTTTGGCTATTCCTTTTTATTTAAAAAAATGTGTTCGTTAGCAGGCATACAAAGCTCAATAGTGAATGGATATACAAAACAGTCTCAAAGAGAGATAGGAATACTGGGAAAAATAGACCATGCGTGGAATGTTGTTGTAATAAACAATCAGTACTATTATTTTGATGTTACATGGGGAGCAGGCCACTGTCCAAGAGATAAAAACATGAAACCGACCGGATTTATAAAAGAGCGCAATTACTCTTATTGGTGCACACCTTATGAAAGGATGCTGTTAAACCATTTCCCTTCAGATCCTGAATGGATAAGGCATACAACATACATTAATGCTAAAGAGGAATATAAAAGCCTACCTCTATATGCATCTCCGGCAATACCATACTTTACAGTTATAAGTCCGGAATCAGGAATAATTAATGCAAAAGTAGGCGATACAATTCACTTCAAAATACAGGTGAGTGATGACTACCCCCGACAGAACCAAATAATAATAGATACAAATTTTAAACCCGAAGATAATCGTATCAAATACAGTAGCGATCAGGTAAAATATTCTGATGGTATTTTAAATTTTGATTATATTATTAAAGACAAAAGAATAAGAGAATTAACAATATACTCAGGCATATACGGAATGCTTAGCTTTAAAGTAAAAGTTCAGTAAAAAGCAGCCTATAAGCTGCTTTTTTACTAAGTTGTATTTATAATTATAATCCAACCTTTCCGTTTATGTATTAAACCAATCCAACTAGTATGAAAAAAAATATAATGCTTCTTTTGCTTTTAACATGCTCCTTTAAAGTTTTGGCTCAAAAGGAAGAATTAATAGACAATTACATTAATGAACTTTACCAAAAAAATGCTTTTAACGGAAATATACTGGTAGCAGAAAAGGGACAGGTAGTTTTTGAAAAAAGTTATGGCCTGGCTAACGAAAAAACACAACAAAAACTAAATACACAAACCTGTTTTGAGCTTGCCTCTGTTTCAAAACAATTTACTGCCATGGGAATTGTGCAGTTACAAAAAAAAGGTAAACTATCTTATGACGACAAAATAAGCAAATACATTCCCGAGCTTTCGTTTTACGGCGATGTAACAATAAAAAATCTTTTAACCCATACAGGAGGAATACCCGACTATATGGATTTACTGGCAAAAGAATGGGATAAAAGTAAAATAGCAACCAATGATGATGTTATAAAAGCATTTGAAAAACAGAAGCCTGCACCACTATTCTCTCCTAATGAAAAATGGGAATACAGCAATACAGGGTACTTACTGTTAGCTACTATAATTGAAAGAATAAGCAAACAATCCTATGGAGAATACCTTGATAAGGTTATATTTAAACCGTTAAAAATGAATAATACTTTTGTTTACAGAAGGTGGTTTAAGCCGGAAACTAAAAACAACTATGCATCGGGTTATCTTTTCTCTCGTGAATTAAACAAAAAGGTAACTCCTGATGAGTTTGGTTCTGATTTTTATGTGGTTTATTTAGACGGTATAGTGGGTGACGGAATGGTAAACTCTAACCTTGAAGACTTACTAAAATGGGACAGGGCATTATATGGGGATGAAATCATTAATGATAATGACAGAAAAATGATATTTTCCTCTTATGAAATGTCAGGACAAAGAAGCACTGATTATGGGTTTGGGTGGATGCTTACCAATTCTCCCGATTATGGCAAAATAGCCTTACACAGCGGTAGCTGGGGAGGTTATATAACCTATATTGAAAGGCATTTAGATAATGACAAAACCATTATTGTACTTCAAAATAATGCCTTATCCACAACAGAAATACCTGTAAAAAACATTAGGCGTATACTTTACAACCAGCAACCTGAAAAACAGGTTAAAATAGATAATAGTACACTACAGCAATACGCAGGAAAATATGTAACCGAAACCGGTAAAACAAAGGAAATTATTTATGAGGACGGTAAAATTTATGTTCCCGTAGGTCAGGAAGAAAAGCTTGAACTTATACCGGTATCCCAAACAAAATTCATTGTTGACGGTTTCAGTCCTGAAGTTAGTTATGAATTTACTTTTGACAGCGAAGGAAAAGTTGTTAAATACAGGGTACAACAACCCGAACAGGGCATAGATTATGAAGCAAAGAAAATAGAATAATAAAAAAAGCAGCCTATTGGCTGCTTTTTTTATTTCAATATCTGTTCGGCATGAGCCTTGGTTTTTACTTTTTCTATAACCTCATCAATAATACCGTTTTCATCTATTACAAATGTGGTACGGTGTATACCGTCGTACTCACGACCCATAAACTTTTTAGGTCCCCATACCCCAAAGGCATTGATTACCGCTTTATCCTCATCGGCAATTAGCGGAAAAGGAAACTCATACTTATCCTTAAACTTACCCTGAGCCTTTTGCGAATCGGCACTCACCCCTAAAAGTTCGTAGTTATTGGCTTTAAAACGTTCAAAATTATCCCTTAAGTCACAGGCTTCGGCAGTACATCCCGGCGTATTGGCCTTCGGGTAAAAGAAAACAACCAGCTTTTTGCCTTTATAATCGGCTAGTGTATGTTTGTTTCCGTCCTGGTCAACTCCCGAAAAGTCAGGTGCCTTATCTCCTTTTTTTAATGTAATCATAAGTGTATATTTGTTTTTTCATAAAAATACATAAAAATGACCAAAGCAGAAAAGGTTCAGTTCACTATAGATACCCTTAAGGAAATATACCCAACCATACCTATCCCACTAGACCATAAAGACCCTTATACTCTGCTTATTGCCGTATTGATGTCGGCACAAAGTACCGATGTGAGAGTAAACCAAATCACCCCTCTGCTTTTTGAGCGTGCCGATAACCCTTATGACATGGTTAAACTAACCGTTGAGGAAATAAGGGAAATAATTAAACCGGTAGGACTTTCGCCAATGAAGGCAAAAGGCATACACGGACTATCGGAAATATTGATAGCTAAACATAACGGAGAGGTTCCGGCAAACTTTGCAGATCTCGAAGAACTGCCGGCTGTAGGCCATAAAACAGCAAGTGTAGTAATGTCACAGGCATTTGGTATACCGGCATTTCCTGTGGACACTCATATACACAGATTAATGTACCGATGGGGCTTTAGTAACGGAAAAAGCGTAGAGCAAACAGAAAAAGATGCAAAAAGGCTGTTCCCGGAAGAATTATGGAACGATCTGCACCTTCAAATAATATGGTATGGTAGGGAATACTCCCCTGCCCGCGGATGGAATTTAGAAAAAGATATTATTACCCGCACCATCGGGCGGAAAACAGTAATAGATGAGTATAATAAAAAGAAGTCCCGTTAAAAAACGGGACTTCTTTTTATTAATTAGCGATGCTCTCAAAAGTAAGATTACCTGAGGTCTTAACTATTTTTAATGCTTTTGAATAGTTAAGTAAAAACGCTATTGTTTCTTTTTTTGGTAACATTTCCGGAGCTTCTTGTTTCTTTTTAGAGTAAAGTTTTGCCATGTATTTTGTACTTAATTTTCTATACAACGCAAAACGAAGCCCCTATATTGTTTAATTTGTCAAAATTATTTTATTTTTTTCAATCAGTTTTCTCAAATTCATAAGTGCATACCTCATTCTACCTAACGCAGTATTAATGCTTACGTCAGTCAAATCAGCTATTTCCTTAAAGCTAAGATCCTGGTATATTCTCATTTGAAGTACCTCTTTCTGATCATCAGGAAGTTCTTCAATCATTTTTTTCAAATCACTTTCAACCTGATTTGTGATTAGCATACTTTCAATATTAGGACTATCATCGGTCATAATAGAGAAAATAGAGAACTCTTCCGTTTCACGGTGCATAGGCATCTTTTTGTTTCTCCTGAAGTGGTCCACAATAAGGTTATGCGAAATACGCATTACCCACGGAAGAAACTTACCCTCTTCGTTATAAGCGTTAGACTTAAGGGTTTTAATTACCTTGATAAAAGTATCCTGAAAGATATCGTCTGCAATATCCCTGTCAGTCACTTTAGAGTAGATAAAACCGTAAATTTTTGATTGGTGTCTGTTAATTAAACAGGCAAGAGCATTTTCGTCGCCGCACATATAGTTCTTAACCAATACGGCATCTGGGATTACAACATTAGCCATAGCAATACTTTTTAGTTTTTTGAATTTGGGTTCTCAATAAATAATCAGAAACTGGGTTTCTTTTCTAAAAAGTAATTTTTTCTATAGGCAATGTTAATTTTGAATTAATTATATCCCAAATATAAAGGAATTTAAGTTTAACATGCAAAAAAAAACTTAAATTTTAACATTTGGAATACAATATAACGGGCAATATTCTTGAAAAAAGTCGCAATAATAAAGGAAATTTCAAACTTTTATGAAATTTATAACATTTCGCCTTTATCCAGCATTTGCAGCATTTTTGCGATGCGGTCGGCTTTTGTTTCCTCTTTTTTGGCAGCATAAATCCAGTCCGTAAATTTTTTTTGCTCCCCTTTTTTGTATTTCATGAATTTTACCTCTGCTTCGGGCTCAAGTTTAAGGCATTGTAAAATTTCTTCCGGTATTTCAAATTCGCTATCATCCCTATATAATGTAATATGTACATAATCGCCTGCCTGTTTTTTTATCTTTTTACGTACTTCAG
This sequence comes from Flavobacterium beibuense F44-8, assembly GCF_000769915.1. GTDB lineage: Bacteria > Bacteroidota > Bacteroidia > Flavobacteriales > Flavobacteriaceae > Flavobacterium > Flavobacterium beibuense. Next base: position 169,796 of record NZ_JRLV01000005.1, on the reverse strand, counting down.
CCTTAACAGGCAAAAACAGATTACCATTACCCATAGGCATAAGGTGATAACTATTTATTTCATAACCATCAATACTGCCCCTTACCTTAACCAGGCCAAAAGGCATATCGCCGTTAGGTTTTATTTCCGGTAGCGCGGCATAGGTCCACCCTCCTTTCCCAGGAAACTTTTCAAGCAGGTATTCTTTATCGGTTAAAAGCATATTATTAATAAATCCTCATAAAAAAGATTAGATGATTCAAAACTAATTAAAAAGAAAACCCCAACGCATATTAATATTTGTTAAAAAAAACTTAATAATTATATTAGCCGTTCAAACAAACCAATTACAAAAAAATGATCAAAAAATTTATGAGTGCCCTTATGGTCACTATGTTATCTGCTGCTGTTCATGCACAGGAAACAGAACCAACCGAAGCAGAAATACAGGCTGTTTACGACTCTATTGAAAATTCATACACCTATCAGTATGGAAAAATTGAACTTAAAAATGGGGTTGGTGCAATTAATGTACCCCAAGGCTTTAAGTATCTGGATGCAGAACAATCTAAACATGTACTGGTAGACTTATGGGGAAATCCTGATGAAGAAGATATGACCATGGGGCTTATTATGCCCGAAAAATATGGCGTATTAAGCGATCATGGATATGTTTTTAACATTATGTATGATGAAATTGGATACGTAAAAGATGATGATGCCGATGATATTGACTATACCTACCTATTAAAAGAAATGAAAGAAGAAACCCGTGAAGCCAGTAAAAGCAGAGTGACAATGGGTTACGATCCTATTGATTTAATAGGATGGGCTACTCCTCCTTACTATGACAAAGACAGAAAAATATTGCATTGGGCAAAGGAAATACAATTTGGAACAGATTCCATACATACCTTAAACTACAATGTAAGGGTACTGGGTAGAAAAGGTGTACTGGTATTAAACGCTATCGGTTCAATGGAAGATTTGGGTATTGTACAACAGGATATTCCTCAGGTATTAAACATAGTAGAGTTTAACGACGGATATAAGTACAAAGATTTCGACCCTTCTGTAGACGAAGTAGCTGCATGGACTATTGGCGGACTTGTAGCCGGTAAAGTACTGGCAAAAGTAGGTTTCTTTGCAGTAATTGCTAAGTTTGGTAAGTTTATCGTTATAGGTCTTATAGCATTCTTTGGAGCAATATACAGACGTATTACAGGCAAAAAGAAAAAAGAAGACGAAGACACCGACAGCGAGAACCAAACTCCGGAACAACTTACTCCCGAAGCATAACAAGTAAACAAGAGTAATACAAAAACTCCTTAAAGCATGCTTTAAGGAGTTTTTGGTTTTTCAAGACTTTTATCTGTAATCTCAATTATAACACCAGTTCCAATAATCAGGTCTCCTTTCCTAAAATCAAAATCCATTCCTACCTCAAGTCTTTTTTCAAAATAAGGAAAAGCAATAATACCTATAGCTGCCTTTACAGTTTCTCCAGGATATACTTTTTCTTTATCTAAAAAATACTGTACCCCTGTAGTTATCATAGCATCAAAAGCAAATTTTAATGCAGGTCTGTAACCACTATGAGAACAGCTTTTCCTTCCCCCTTCTTCTGTGGTGCGGTACTTAAGCTCTGCTATAAAATGAGATTTTTGTATCTGTAAACCCTTTTCCAAACGTTCTGCCAGGTCTTCAATAAATAGGCGTTTAGCAAGTAAGCTAAGCCATTGTGAAGGTATTGTTTCCTCACCATACAACAATCCTGCAAGTCCGCCTGTAACTGCAGCGGTAGTATCGGTATCACTACCCAAATTTACAGCTTTCAACACAGCATCTTTATAGTTCTTTGTTGTCATTAAACACCATATCGATGCTTCAAGAGTATGTACCACATATCCTGAACTTTGTATTTCATCTTCCTGCAACCTATATATATCATATTTTAAAAGCCTTTCAAAAACAGTTATCTCTGCGGGATTTATCTCTTTTTTCACCAATAGTTCATTAACCTCCCTTTGTACAACACTGTAAATATAAGTAAGGTCGGTAGTACGGTTTAAATGACGCGCAAACTCCAAATAGTAAAAACAGGCTATAACCGAACGTACGTGACCGTGTGTTATGGATGATACTTCTTTAATAATACGATAACGCTCTTCTACAGGCTTATCCTGAATATAAAAAAGTAAAGGCAGTATACGCATTAACGAACCGTTTCCGTTTGAGTATTCCTCAAATCCTCCGGCATGTTGTGGTTCACAACCTTTCTTAAAACGAATCAAAGCCTCCCTGGTAGCTATTCCTATATCAAATACATTTCCGTGTGCTGTCCAGTATCCTTCATACAACCATTTTAAAAAATTTTCGGCTATGCTGTTAAGATCATACTTTTCTGTAAGGGCTTCTGCAAGGCAAAAAGTAAGTGAACTGTCGTCTGAAAAAGTACCCGGTGGCTGGTTGTGTGTCCCGTATCCTTTCATATCGGTTACAGGATTATCCTTTAATACCCTACGCTCTAAAAATTCTACAGGCACCCCAAGAGCATCTCCAACGGCTACTCCCAGTAGCGCTGATTTTATATTTGACATTACAGTGTGGTTGGTTTTATGTTAACTATACCTCAAATATAACGCTTTATCCCTTCCCCTCTTTAACAAAAATTTCAGTGTAAAATAGTATCTTTGCACATTACCATTTTTGCTATGATAAAAACCGATATATCAACACTCGAACCTAAAAAAAACATCCTTATAAAAGGGGCGCAGCTTCACAATCTTAAAAACATTGATGTAGCCATTCCGCGTAACAAGCTGGTTGTGGTAACCGGGCTTTCGGGCTCAGGTAAATCAAGCCTGGCTTTTGATACGCTTTATGCCGAAGGACAACGCCGATATGTGGAAAGCCTTTCGTCATATGCGCGTCAGTTTTTAGGTCGTCTGGACAAACCAAAAGTAGAATACATTAAGGGTATAGCCCCCGCTATTGCCATTGAGCAAAAGGTAAACACTACCAATGCGAGGTCTACCGTAGGCACCAGTACCGAGATTTACGATTACCTAAAACTACTTTTTGCTCGTGTAGGGCGTACCTACTCCCCTGTTTCAGGTCGTGAGGTTAAAAAGCATACAGTAACCGATGTGGTTGAAGAGGTTAAAAAACAGGAAGACGGCAGCCGATGGTTGTTACTGGCACCTGTACACATAGAGAAAGGCCGTACCATTGAAGAAAAACTAAACGTTTTACTACAGCAGGGTTTTGCCCGTATACTGGTAGATAACGAAATGCTGCGACTGGACGAACTGGGCGATACCGACTTTGCCAACAAAGAGGTAATGCTTATTGTAGACCGTATTGTGGTAAAAGATGAAGAGGAATTTTATAACCGACTGGCAGATGCCGTACAAACTGCTTTTTACGAAGGTAAAGGCGAAACGTACCTTCAGGATGTAAAAACCGGAAACCGACTGGCTTTTAGTAGTAATTTTGAGTTGGACGGACTTACCTTCCTGGAGCCAAACGTACACCTTTTCAGTTTTAATAATCCCTATGGTGCCTGTCCGTCGTGCGAAGGTTACGGCAGCATAGTAGGCATAGATGAGGAGCTTGTTGTCCCAAACACAGCCCTTTCGGTATTTGAAAATGCCATTTATCCGTGGCGTGGTGAGAGCATGGGCTGGTACCGTGACCAGTTGGTCAACAACAGTCACAAATTCAATTTCCCTGTACACAAACCGTACTTCCAGTTGTCTGAAAGTGATAAGGCACTTATATGGAAAGGTAACCAGTACTTTACAGGACTGGATGACTTTTTTGCCGAACTGGAAGAGAAAAACTATAAAATACAAAACCGCGTTATGCTTTCGCGTTACCGTGGTAAAACCAAGTGCCCGGCATGTAAGGGCAAACGCCTTAAACCGGAAGCCAATCACGTAAAGATTGACAACCATACCATATCAGACCTTGTGGATATGCCTATCAAAAACCTTATTGAGTTTTTTAAAGGAATCCAACTTAGTGAATACGACCAAAAGGTAGCTAAACGCCTGTTGGTTGAAATCAATAACCGCCTTAGCTTCCTGCAGGAAGTGGGGCTTGATTACCTTACGCTAAACCGTAGGTCGTCTACCCTTTCGGGTGGTGAATCACAACGTATTAACCTGGCAACATCACTGGGCAGTAGCCTTGTGGGGTCTATGTACATATTGGATGAACCAAGTATAGGGCTTCACCCTAAAGATACCGAAAGACTTATTAAGGTACTTATCGGGCTACGTGATTTGGGCAACACCGTTATTGTGGTAGAGCACGATGAAGACATCATGAAGGCTGCCGATATGATTATCGATATAGGTCCGGAAGCGGGTACACACGGTGGTCGTCTGGTAGCTCAGGGTACGTATGATGAGATCCTGAAATCAGAATCACTTACCGCAAAATACCTTAACGGCGATATGGAAATCAAAGTACCTGCAAAACGTCGCAAGTTTAAAAATCATGTGGATGTTGTAGGCGCACGCGAAAACAACCTTAAAAATATAGATGTAACCTTCCCGCTGGACTGCCTAACGGTTATTACCGGAGTTTCGGGTAGTGGTAAGAGTACACTGGTAAAAAAGATATTATTCCCTGCCATACAAAAGAAACTGGAAGGCGTGGGCGAAAAAGCCGGACAGTTTACCGAACTGCAGGGTAGCTACTCACACATTAAGCATATTGAATATGTAGACCAAAACCCTATTGGGCGCAGTTCGCGTTCTAACCCGGTTACCTACATTAAAGCTTATGATGATATTAGAGATTTGTTCTCTAAGCAAAAGCTTTCCAAACTACGAGGCTATCAGGCAAAGCATTTCTCGTTCAATGTAGATGGCGGACGCTGTGAAACCTGTAAAGGGGAAGGCGAAGTTACTATAGAGATGCAGTTCATGGCCGATGTTCACCTGGAGTGCGAAACCTGTAATGGTAAACGCTTTAAGAAAGAGGTGCTGGAAGTGGCTTTTGAAGGTAAGAATATCGATGATATACTTACCATGACCATAGATGATGCCCTTGAGTTTTTTGATAAGCACAAGCAAACCAAAATTACCCAAAAACTACAACCGTTACAGGATGTTGGTTTAGGGTATGTACAGTTAGGGCAGTCGTCTTCTACCCTTTCGGGTGGTGAGGCACAGCGTATAAAACTGGCATCGTTCCTGGTTAAGGGAAATACGAAAGATAAAGCCTTATTCGTGTTTGACGAACCTACAACAGGGCTTCATTTCCATGATATCCAGAAACTAATGGCATCGTTTGACGCCCTTATCGATAAAGGACATTCAATCATTGTTATTGAGCACAACCTTGACCTTATTAAGTGTGCCGACTATATTATAGACATTGGTCCTGAAGGTGGTGAAAATGGCGGACATTTAGTAGCCTTTGGTACTCCTGAGGAAATTGCTAAAAACCCTAAGTCGGTAACAGGAGAATATTTGGGAGAGAAGTTGTAGTTGGTTTCAGGTTTGAAGTTTCAGGTTACCTGTTACGTGCTGTCATTTTGAGCGCAACGAAGTGGAGTCGAAAAATCTCTAATATTCTGAGATTTCTCCGCAAGGTCGAAATGGAAAACCCTCGTAATATTAAAACGCATGCTGTCATTTCGAACGTAGAGTATCGGAGTGAGAAATCTCTTTAGTTAAATTTAAAAGTTTACTCCGTAGTGTCTCATCGCAATGACAGCACTTAATACAAATTTAAACTACAGTCCAAAATTCCCTATTTTTACAATCCCAACGATTACTAAATGAAAAACCATTATGAAATACTTGGTGTTTCCCAAACCTGTACTCAGGCCGAAATAAAAAAGGCTTACAGGGTACTGGCGGTAAAATACCACCCCGATAAAAATAATGGTGATAAACAGAGTGAGGAAAACTTTAAGGCTATACTGGAGTCCTACATCATACTAAGTGACGAGGAAACCCGCCTGGAGTACGATTATTTCAAGGGTTTTAAAAAAGGAAACAAACCGCAATATAGCGAACCGGGCAAACCCAGCCCTATAAAATACCTGGTACAGATAAAACGTATAAAAGATGCCGTACTGAGTGCCGGCGGACACGTTAATAAAAATGTACTCTACAATGCTATTGACAGGCTACTGAGTGAGGAGAACATCAGTTTCCTGATACGCAAACAGGATTTAAGCATCAACCACCTGATTATAGACGAAGCCCTTACCTGCGCCATATTTATAGACGAAAGCCTTAAACATGAGTTTCACGACAGGCTCCTAAAACTTGCCGATGGTAATGTAAGGATGGTTAACCGCATTAACCTACTGAACAAGATTAATGACAGCATCACAGCTACCAATAATCCTCCCGAGCCACAACAACCAAAGGAAGTAAAGGAGTCCCCTCCTACACTTATTGCTATTGTAATATTCGTGCTGTTTATTATGTTGTTTTTGGTTTTCCTGTATATGGAGAACAGCTAATGTAAAATAGCTTCCCATATTTTATATCTTTATAAACCATACAAAACCTTTAAACCATGAACCATAATGCTAAATCCATACGCCCTTTTATAGGAGCAAAAGACTTTGAAGTTTCACGAATGTTTTACCGTGACCTTGGCTTTGAGGAAACCGTACTCTCTGCAGATCTTTCGGTTTTTAAAACCGATAACGGAATAGCATTCTATTTACAGAAAGCCTATGTAAAGGACTGGATAGATAATACCATGCTTTTTATGGAAGTGGAAAACGTTGATGTTTTTTGGAAAAACCTAAATGAACTTAACCTTACAACAAAATATGAAAATGTCAGGCTGGTACCTGTACGCACTATGGAATGGGGTAAAGAATGTTTTGTACACGATCCGTCAGGGATATTATGGCATTTCGGAGAATTTTTTTCGTAACCCAATGATTTTAAGCACATTTTAAGAATAAAGCAAAACCCCAGCTATAGCTGGGGTTTTCAATGTTTTTTAACTGCCTCTTATAAAAAAAATTCAATTAAAACGAAATATTTAAAAGACAAATGATAATTTATTAATTAATTATTCGTTAACTTTGTATTACAATTCGGGTCAACTGAATTAACTCATGGTTAATTTTTGGCACGATAATTGTAATTATTTAATTAAATCTCAGGATTTTATAATTTTGAGGTTTGTTAATAATTGGTTGGTTGGTTTGTTAAGTCCCGTTATTCTCCCAGAATAGCGGGATTTTCTTTTTTAACAGCCTAAAGGTTAGAATTTTATACCAGTTAAAAAAACAACTACAACGTTTTTTAACTTTGTTTTAACAAATTTGCCAACTGATTTGTTAAATTCCTACGAGAATATTGTTGTAAACCAATAGCATGTACTTTTAACCCCTCACCCATATATTGTGCGAAATAAGATTTAAGGGCATCCTTAAGCTTTTCTTTTTCTGTATACTCAACAAACACACCTGTATTAGTCGTTTTAATAATATCAGCAAAGTCCGCTCCCTGTGGCCCTACACCTATAACAGGTCTTTCAGATGCCATGTATTCAAACAGCTTGCCTGGTATAATACAACGCGTATCAAGAGAATCAATCTCGACTAACAGTAATACCTGCGATTTACGTTGCTGCTTTACTGCTTCACTATGCGATACATAGCCCATATTATTAACATAATCGGTAAGCCCGTGCTGTTCTATGGAAGTCAGTACTTCCTGACTAACAGCCCCTATAAGTTTGAGTTCGAACTTATCTTTAAATTCAGCATCCTCTTTCACAAGCTCTGATAGTGATTCCCAAAGTATCTTTGGATTACGTTCTGACAGAAACGAACCTATATGTGCTAACGTAAACTTCTCATCAAGCGGTTCTTTAGCCACCGGTTCAACATCATAACCGTTAGTGATTACAGTAACAGGCTTATCGGTTAACTGTTCAAACTCGGCTTTGGTGGTAGGGCTTGTTACAATAATAGTATCGGCAGTATTAAGTACATCGCGCTCCATTTTTTTATGCCTTTGCTGAGACGATTCACTTAACCTAAGCTCCTTATGGTAACCAATAGTTGTCCACGGATCACGAAAATCGGCAATCCACTTCACTCCAAACCTTTTTTGAAGCTCCATCCCTATTAAATGAAGGCTGTGCGGAGGCCCGGTAGTAATAATCGTATCAATACCACTGCCCTGTAAATAGTTGGTCAAATAGCTTACCGAAGGCCTTACCCAAAGCACCCTTGCATCCGGGATAAACATATTACCCCTAATCCAAAGCATCAGTTTTTGGAGTACCGACTGCTTTTTCTTATCAGGTATGATCCCCGAGCTTATCTTCTTTGTATTCTTTTTTGAAAATACCGAAGCCCAACCGTAAGGCTCAATAATATTATTTTTAAGGATAGTGGTATTGTAACTCACGTCCTTTTGTAACTCTTCATCTATTAAAGGATAGGTAGGATTTTTTGGGATATAAACTATGGGCTCAATACCATACTCAGGCAGGTACTTTACAAATTTTAACCAACGCTGTACTCCCGGTCCGCCTGCAGGAGGCCAGTAATACGTTATTATAAGTACCTTCTTCATAATCCCTTAACCTTATATATTATTCTGCCGTTTCGCTTTTCTTTTTAGTACCAAAGTATATACCTGCTGCCATTAATACCAGCATTAGTATAAAGCTTATAAGTGCTATAGTACTACCTTTTTTCACTACCTGTGGCTCAAACTTAAACTCAACGGTATGCTTACCAGCCGGTATTTGCATAGCCCTTAAAACATAGTCGGCCTGGAAATGTGGCTGTTCTTTACCATCAATAGTGGCTATCCATCCTTTAGGGTAGTATATTTCAGAGAATACCGCAAGTCCGTCGTTAGTGTTATTGGTTTTATATTTAATATAATTAGGCTCTCTTTTAACCAGTTTTACAGTAGCAGTACTATCAGTAGCAAAAGTAGCTCTAGAAACCGCCTCAGGGAATTTAGCCACATTAACTACGGCTACATTTTTAGTATCAAGACTATCAAGAGCCTTTATTTCCTCATCGGCCGAATTCACTTTCTTAACCGTGTTTACAAACCATCCGCTTCCGTTAGCAAACGGATTCTCAACAGGTATATCCTGATTATCGTTAGACTGTAGTAAAACATACTTCACATTAAGCATGTTAAGCACCGGTAACGATTCTGTAAATGTCATTGTTTCAGGGTCTACTGATTTGAACAGCACTCCCATATTATTCTCCACATTGTAGGTAAACAATTGGTCGGTACGTTGCGGCCTAACAGCACTGTACCCTCCTACCGACTCGTGGAAATAAGATGTTCTTGCCTGTAACCTTCCATATGGTTCATACACCCTGTAACTGGAAGTATCTTTCATTATAAACTCATCGGCAGCACTTGCCTGGAAAGGTCTGTCAACCTGACTTGCGCTTTTAAAGTTATCCTTATTTACATAGTTCTTATCTATAAAGAAAAGATCAAACACCATAAGTCCACACACTACAAGCACCGTCACAAAGTCCGACAGCTTTTTGTTTACAAACATCCAAAGCGCACCAGCAGAAATCAGTATCAATATACCCGAACGTAATAAATCAGAGGTATACATCTCCTTACGTTGTTCAATAAGGGCTTTTACAAAGTCAGGCCCCATCTGCCCGTACATCTGCCTGATCTGGTCGTCGCTTCCGCCTGAAAAGTCAAAAGAACCTTTAAACAGGAATAAAAGCACTATTACTCCCAGTGCAGCTCCGCCAGCACTATACAGTGCTTTAAGCTGTTCCTGTTTTTCTGATTTAAAGAAAGACTGTAATCCCATTATCGCCAGTACAGGGAAACACAGTTCCAGTATTACCTGTATGGATGATACCGCTCTAAACTTATCGTATAACGGAACATTATCTATAAAGAAGTTTGTTAGTGCAGGGAAGTTTTTACCCCACGACAGTAATAATGACAGAATTGCACCTGCCAAAAAGGCATATTTTATTTTTCGTTTGTCTATAAACAGTCCTAATATTGCCAGGAAGAAGATAACAGCACCTATATAAGCCGGAGCTTCCACAATAGGCTGATCACCCCAATAAGTAGGTGAATTTGCCGCAAATTCTCTAGCCTCAGCATTAGATGCTCCAAGTCCTAGTATAAAGTTATATAAATGAGAATCCTCGCCTACATCTTCCCTAACGCCACCACCAAAAAGCCTTGGTGCTATAAGGTCAAAACTCTCGGCAACACCATAGCTGTATTCGGTTATATAGCTGTAATCCATTGACGATGTAGTTGTATTTTCAGTACCGTCAGGATTAAAAGTAAGTTCGCTTTTACCCCTTATACTAAAGTTAGTAAACTCTGAAGTAGCCATTAGGTTAGCAGCATTTGCACCAAGCGCCAGTATACCCGCCACAACAAACACTCCCATGGCTTTACCAAGATGTTTAAAATCTTTACTTTTTACAATTTCTATAATGAAATAAATAGCCAGTACCAGTAACAACAGTAACAGGTAGTACGTCATTTGGAAGTGGTTGGCATTTATCTCCAGCGCTGCTGCCATCATAGTAAGCAGCCCTCCCACAATATATCGTTTTTGGAATACCAGTATCACTCCTGCTACAACCATAGGCATATAAGCAATAGCATGGGCTTTAGCATTATGCCCTACCCCGAGTATGATAATAAGATAGGTGGAGAGACCAAAGGCAAGTGCTCCGAAAAATGCTTTTAACGGACTAACCCTTAAGGCCATCATAAGTATATAAAACCCTATAAAATAAAGGAACAGATAATCGGCAGGGCGCGGTAAAAAGCGTAAAACACTGTCTATCTTTTTAATATAGTTATGCGGATAGTTTGCCCCCATTTGGTAAGTAGGCATTCCGCCAAAGGCACTGTTTGTCCAGTAAGGCTCATCACCTGTTTCCTTCCTGAAATCGTTTTGCTCTTTTGCCATCCCGGTATATTGGGCAATATCCGACTGATATATTTTTTTACCCTGTAATACCGGATAAAAATAAACTAATGAAACAAAAACAAATCCTATAACAGCAAGCAGGTGCGGATAATACTTACTTATATTTTTCATATGCCTTTTTATTGATTTTTATTTCCCGTTAAGGAATTATTAAACGCCGTGAAGATACTTATTTTCGCTAAAAATACCGTTATAAGTATTCAATTAATAAAAAGGACGGAAATAAAAAATCCTTCCGCCTGGAAGGATTATCATATCATTTAATCAAGTTCTTCAAAATCAATATACTCGCCTACTTTTTTCTTTTCCTTAGGCATTTCTTTAGTAGTTTCCTGCTGGCGTTGCGACTGATATTGCTGCTGTTGCGCCTGCTGATTGTATTGCTGATTCATATTATTGAAATTCTGTTCGGCTTTCTTAACCATTTGCTGTATAAGCATTGGAGCAAACAGTCTCATTAAAAACCTAAACAGATAATAAACAGCAATTATAATTAATATTGTTCTTATAAAACCGGTAAAGCTTGCAGTAACCATTGTCATTTTAATTTTCTCAAATTTACAGAATCTCTTCCTTAAAAATAAATAGGCACACTAAAATATAATAAAATATACTACATTTGAAAAAGTGTAATACATTACGTTCAATAAACGAGCCAAACCATGAATTTCATTAAAAAAAATTTTCCGCTTGCCTTACTCTTAACCACCGCATGTCTACATGCACAATATACCGACCAAATCAATTCAAACCGACCGGGAGAGTCAATGTCGGGCTTTGCTGTAGGTAAAACTATCTTTCAGGTAGAAACAGGAATATACGGCATTTGGGAAGATCACGATATTTTAAACTACGACGCAAAAGGTACAGGTCTTGACCTACAAATACGTTATGGCGCTTTTTTAGAAGAACTGGAGTTTGTGCTTGATGCCCAGTATCAGTTTGACTGGTATGACAATGCCCTGCAAACTTATACCCGTAACGACTTCAGGCAGTTTACTATAGGTGCTAAATATCTTATTTATGACCCTGACAAAAATTATAATCCTGAACCAAACTTATACAGCTGGAAAGCCAACCATAAATTCAGATGGAGAAACCTTATTCCTGCCGTTGCAGTGTATGGAGGTATCAACCTTGTAGGCGGTAAAAGTGTTTACACCTTCCCGCAGGACGAGGTTAGCCCTAAACTTATGGCTATCACCCATCATCACTTTGGAAAATGGGTTTGGGTTAATAACATTATTGCTGATAAAATCACTACAGAGTATCCAAGCTATGGCTGGATCTCTACTCTTACACATGGCTTTAATGACAAATGGTCAGCCTTTGGAGAATTTCAGGGATATGACAGCGACTATTATGCCGATGCTATTTTCAGGCTGGGTGCTGCACACCTGTTAAACGATACTATGCAAATAGATGCTTCCATAAGTAAGAATTTTAAAGATACTCCGTTTTTACTTTACGGGGGCGTAGGGTTCTCCTGGCGATTTGATGCCGATTATAATGATATCCTGCTTCCGGGTAAGGCTCAGTATGAGGAAGAAAAAAGCAAAGAGGAAGAGAAAAAAGAAAAGAAGAAGAACAAAAAGGATAAAAAGAAAGAACGTCTTGACGATTTTGAAACCGGAGAAGACTAATATCACCATTTAATGATTACGATTAAAGAAGCTAAAACAAAAAGCGAATTAAAAGATTTTATAAAGTTCTCTTTTGAACTATACAAAGACAACCCTTACTGGGTACCCCCTATCATCTCAGAAGAACTTGAAAGTTTTGATAAAACCAAAAACCCTGCTTTTGAGAATGCCGAAGCCAAATTTTACCTGGCTTATAAAAACGGTAAGATTGTAGGTAAAACGGCCGCTATTATAAACTGGCAGGAAGTAAACCAGCAACAAAAGAGAAAAGTACGTTTTGGCTGGTTTGACGTTATAGATGATATAGAGGTATCTAAAGCACTTTTAGAAAAAGTATACGAATACGGCCGTGAGCATAATTTAGAGTACGTAGAAGGCCCTATGGGGTTCTCAAACCTTGACAAGGTAGGTGTACTTACCGAAGGTTTTGACCAGATAGGCACCATGATTACATGGTACAACCATCCCTACTATATGGAACATTTTGAGAAACTGGGCTTTACTATTGAAAAAGAGTATCGCGAGAGCACTTTTACTATGAACAATGTAGACCCTGCCCATTTCCAAAAGGCCAGCCAACTGATTAAACGCAGGTATGGGTTAAAAGCAGTAAACTTTAGCTCTACTAAAGAGGTTATGCCTTATGTAGATAAAATGTTTGAACTGTTTAATGCTACTTATTCAAAATTAGCTTCGTTTGTAGCTATTAGCGATGTACAAATTGAATATTTTAAAAAGAAATACATCAGCTTTATAAACCCTGAGTATATTAAGTTCATTATGGATAAGGACGACAACATGATAGCCTTTACCATAGTAATGCCTTCGTTCTCTGAAGCGCTTATTAAAGCAAAAGGAAAACTGTTCCCATTTGGGTTTATACACCTGCTAAGAGCCCGAAAGAAAAGTAAAGATGTTGTTTTTTACCTTATAGGTATTGACCCCGAATATCAAAACAAAGGGGTTACCGCTATTATTTTTGAAGAATTCCACAAGGTATTCACCAAAAACAATATTGTAAACTGCATAAGAACTCCTGAGCTTGAAGAGAACCATGCCATGAATAATTTATGGAAAAACTTTGATCCTAAAATTCATAAGCGCAGAAAAACATATAAAAAAGATCTATAAAAAAAGCCTCCTTTATAAAGGAGGCTTTTTTATTTATGCTTTTATAGAAATTACTCGGCAGAAACATCAACTGTAGTCTGCTCAGCAATTTTCTTATACGTACCGTTTAAAAGTTTTTCACGAATCGCTTCATAAGCGCTAAGTGTAATATTGATATCCTCAATTGTATGAGTAGCTGTAGGAATCATTCTTAAAAGGATAATACCTTTAGGAATTACCGGATACACCACAATAGAAAGGAAAATACCGTAGTTTTCACGCAGGTCATTAACCATCACCATTGCCTCTGGGATACTACCTTCAAGGTAAACCGGTGTTACACAAGTATTAGTATCACCAATATTAAATCCACGTTCTTTAAGTCCGTTTTGAAGTGCGTTTACATTTTCCCAAAGTTTATCTTTAAGCTGAGGGGTTGTTCTAAGCAAGTCAAGACGTTTTAACGCACCTTTTACTAAAATCATTGGTAACGACTTAGCAAACATTTGCGAACGTAAGTTATATTTAAGGAAATCAATCACATCTTTATCGGCAGCAACAAAAGCACCAATACTCGCCATAGACTTAGCAAAAGTAGAGAAGTAAACATCAATACCATCCTGGCATTCCTGCTCCTCACCTGCTCCGGCTCCTGTTTTACCAAGTGTACCAAAACCGTGCGCATCATCTACTAACAGTCTAAAGTTATATTTTTCTTTTAAGGCAACTATTTCTTTTAGTTTACCCTGCTGACCCCTCATACCAAAAACACCTTCGGTAATTACAAGGATACCGCCACCGGTAGTCTCAGCCATATTTGTAGCACGCTCAAGGTTTTTCTCTAAGCTTTCCACATCATTGTGCTTATAAGTAAAGCGTTTACCCATATGAAGGCGAACACCATCTATAATACATGCGTGAGAATCTACATCATATACAATAACGTCATTTTTAGAAACCAGGGCATCAATAATAGATACCATACCCTGGTAACCGAAGTTTAACAGATAAGCCGACTCTTTTTGTACAAAAGCAGCAAGTTCCTGCTCTAATTGCTCATGTACAGATGTGTGTCCAGACATCATTCTTGCTCCCATAGGGTAAGCAGCACCATATTCAATTGCAGCTTCTGCATCCGTTTTTCTTACTTCTGGGTGGTTTCCAAGTCCAAGGTAATCGTTTATGCTCCAGTTAATAACTTCCTTACCGTGAAACATCATCCTGTTTGCCAAAGGACCTTCCAGTTTAGGGAATACATAATAACCTTCAGCCTGAGAAGCCCATTTACCTAAAGGGCCCTTATTTTTTTGTATTCTGTCAAATAAATCTTTTACCATGTCTTGAGAATTTGTGTTTTAAAAAACGCGTCAAAAGTAATTATTATATTTTTCCCGTCATAATTATTTTCAACAATACATGTAACAAATATACGGGTATTGCTACTTATATTTCAAACTTCATTATATATTTGAAGCTCAAAAAACATTTATAACCAAAAACAATCAATTATTATGGACACTCAAAAAGTAGACCTGTTTATGATGATAAACGGGAAGTATTTTAAAGCAGAACACTTAAACTATATTAGAGAGAAGCTTCTTAATATAGATGAAACAAAATGGAACAGAATTATGGCTCTTGACTTTAAAGACCCTAACTCTATCATGCTTGTTTCTCTAATAGGACCAGGTGCACTTGGGGTAGACCGATTTTTAATAGGCGAAACAGGCACAGGGGTTGCTAAACTACTTACATGCGGAGGCTTTGGAATCTGGACTATTATTGACTGGTTTATCATTATGGATTTAACCCGAGACAAAAACATGGAAAAACTACAGGCATACCTGTAAAGTTATGAACAGGAATAAGCTATACCTGATTTTAATTCTATTAATCGCAGTTGGATATTGCTGGTTAGGATGGTCATTAACACAAACCAATCATAATATCAGTTTTACTCCCTGCCCTATTAAAAATGTAACAGGTATAGCTTGCCCATCCTGCGGAAGCACCCGTAGCGTATCTCAAATAATACAGGGTAACTTTGCAGATGCCTTTATGCTTAACCCTTTCGGCTACATTATTGCATTAGCTATGCTAATAGTACCAATATGGCTACTGTTTGATATTATTTCAAAAAAAGACACCTTATACAATGGTTACAAAAAGTTTGAGCAAACACTCAAAATAAAATGGGTAGCAATTGTTTTAATACTAGTAACCCTGGCAAACTGGATTTGGAACATTTACAAAGGATTATGAACAACCAAAAAACATATAAGGTTATACATCAAAACGAATACGAACAGGCTGCAAACAGTTACCTAATGACTGTTGTAGGAGTTATTGCCGGATTACCCCTCCCTATTATCAATCTCATAGCCTCCTTTTGTTATTATCTGGCCAAGCGTAAATCTTCCTATTTTGTTCGCTGGCACTCCATACAGGCAATACTGGCACAACTTATACTTATACCCTTTAACAGTATTGCATGGGCATGGACCTTAGGTATTATTTTAAAATCGATTGGATTAATTGCTGAATACGGTAACGATGGTCGCCATCACATATGGCCTTTGCTTGAAGGGATCACAGTACCTTACCTCTTTTACATGTTATTTATAGTTCTTTTTAATATCTTTGAATTCTTTGCCGTAATCTACACTTCTATTAAGGTAAAAAAAGGAGAAAACGTACGCTGGTTTTTAATAGCCGGTATTACCGATCGCCTATGCTCAAAAGAAAAAAGAGACATTTATAACATATAACATATGAAACTTGTTTTCGCTTCAAACAACAAGAATAAAATACAGGAAATAAAACATCAGCTACCGGATGATATTGAACTGCTAAGCCTTGAAGACATAGGTTGCACTGAAGACATCCCCGAAACAGCCGACACCATTGAAGGTAACGCCATATTAAAGGCCGATTATGTAACCCAAAAATACGGGTACAATTGTTTTGCCGATGATACAGGGCTTGAAGTAGAAGCACTTAACGGCGAACCTGGAGTATATTCGGCACGATATGCCGGAAAACAAAAGGATGCTAACGACAACATGGACAAACTACTTTTAAACCTTAAAGGTAAAAGTAACCGTAACGCCATGTTTAAAACCGTTATTGCACTTAACCTTAACGGAGAACAACATTTATTTACCGGAATAGTAAATGGTGTAATAACTACAAACAAGGCAGGAGACAAAGGTTTTGGTTACGATCCTATATTCAAACCGGAAGGTTTAGACCTCACTTTTGCACAAATTTCTATGGACGAAAAAGCCAAACTTAGCCATCGTGGCAGGGCTGTACAGCAGCTTATTGCTTTTCTAAAAAAGTAACTTCCTGATTTTCAATTTATTTAATTAAAACAAATCTGTTAAACCTATTAGTTTATCTCGCTAATAAACAGTACCTTTGCAGCTATTTTAAAAATATATATGAATAAATTTGAACAATTAGGATTGAATGAATCGCTGCTGAGGGCGATAAACGATCTAGGATTTGAAAGTCCGTCGGAGGTACAGGAAAAGGCGATTCCCCTATTATTGGAAAAAGACACAGACATCGTCGCTTTAGCGCAAACAGGTACAGGTAAAACTGCTGCTTTTGGTTTCCCGCTAATTCAGAAGATAGATGCCGAAAATAAAAACACTCAGGCTTTAATATTATCTCCAACACGTGAACTTTGCCTACAAATCACTAACGAGATTAAATTATACTCTAAATACATTAAAGGGTTAAATACTGTTGCTGTATATGGCGGTGCCAGTATTACAGAACAGGCTAAAGAAATTAGAAGAGGTGCACAAATTATTGTAGCAACCCCGGGCAGAATGCAGGACATGATTAACCGTGGCCTGGTAAACATATCTAAAATAGACTACTGTGTACTTGATGAGGCAGATGAAATGCTTAACATGGGATTCTATGATGATATCGTTGCTATTCTTTCTACATCACCAACAGATAAGAGCACTTGGCTTTTCTCTGCTACTATGCCACAGGAGGTAGCACGTATTGCCCGTGAGTTTATGAGAAAACCACTTGAAATTACAGTAGGTCATAAAAACTCAGGTTCATCTACAGTATCACACGAATTTTACCTTGTAAATGCACGTGATCGTTATGAGGCGCTAAAACGTCTTGCAGATGCTAACCCTGATATTTTCTCGGTTGTATTCTGTCGTACGAAAAGAGATACTCAGGCTGTAGCCGAAAAGCTTATCGAAAACGGATATAACGCTGCTGCACTTCACGGAGACCTTTCTCAGGCTCAGCGTGATGCGGTAATGAAATCATTCAGAAACAGGCAAATACAAATGCTTGTTGCTACCGATGTAGCTGCAAGGGGTATTGACGTAGACAACGTAACTCACGTTATCAACTACCAGTTACCTGATGATATAGAAACTTACAACCACCGTAGTGGTCGTACAGGACGTGCCGGTAAACTGGGTACATCTATCGTTATTATCACCAAGAGTGAGCTTCGCAAAATATCGGCTATCGAAAGAACTATCAAACAGAAGTTTGAAGAAAAATCTATCCCATCGGGTATTGAGATTTGCGAAATACAGCTATTCCACTTAGCAAACAGAATTAAAGACGTTGAGATAGACCATGAAATAGACCCTTACCTTCCTGCTATTTATGAGGTAATGAAAGACCTTAGCAAAGAGGAACTTATCAAGAAAATGGTATCGGTAGAGTTTAATAGGTTTATCAACTACTATAAAAAGAATAAAGACCTATCTACTCAGAAAGGCGGAGATCGCGACTTTACTCCAACAGGAGGTGCAGTTCGTTACTTTATCAACATAGGATCACGTGACGATTTCGATTGGATGAGCCTTAAAGATTTCCTTCGTGACACATTAGGTTTAGGTCGTGATGATATCTTTAAAGTGGATGTAAAAGAAGGATTCTCTTTCTTTAATACAGAAGCCGAACATGCCGAAACAGTTCTTGACACCTTTAACAGCATGCACCTTGAAGGCCGTAAGATAAACGTTGAGATTTCTAAAAATGATGGCGGAGGAAGACGCAGAGACCACAACGGAAGAAACAGCGGTGGAGGAAACAGTGGAGGAGGAAACTTCAGACGCAACTCACCTAGAGGAGGCGGAGACAGCAGAGACGGAAGAGACAGCAGAAACTCAAGAAGAGACGGATCTTCTCCTAGGAGAAAAGACGGCAAAAGTGCTCCAAGAGACAGAAAGCCGAGAAGAAGCAATTAATTTTTTTTTTAATATAATTGTATACTAACTACAAAATATCGCGTTTGTTTATTACTTTTACTTTACTAAAGCAAACAATGAGATATTTTGTAGTTATTTTATTTTTATTACTATCGTTCCCTTCTTTCGCGCAAACCGAGAAGCAGGAAGACACAACCAGTGTAAGTGGTACAATAGTAAACGAGAGCAATCTTTTACCTATTGAAAACGCGACGATTATCAATATCAACACTGTAAAAGGTACTGTGACCGATAAGCAGGGTAATTTTACTATAGCTGCAAAAACCAACGATACACTACACATTACCCTTATAGGTTACCAGCCTATTAAAGTACGTGTTACAAACGACTGGATTAAAAATACCACCTCAACAAAAATACCCCTAACAGAAAAGGCTTACGCACTGGAAGAAGTGGTTATTAACCAGCACAACCTTACCGGATACCTACAGGTAGACTCTAAGCTTGTACCTGTTAAACAGAACTATCGTTACAGTATATCCGGACTTAACTATGGCTATGAGGGCGGACACACCTCCCCTAACGCTTTTAAGAAGATTATAAACTCTGTTTTCAATCCTGCCGACCTGCTTCATAACATTTTTGGAAAAAAACCTAATGAGATGAAAAGGCTTAAGCAAATGAAAAAGGATGATACCGTAAGGAATTTGCTCGCTTCAAAATTTGACAGAGAAACACTGGCTGCCCTTTTAGGAGTAACTAAAGAAGATATTTCTGAAATCCTGGAACAATGCAACTATTCTGAAGAGTTTATACGAACCGCAAACGACCTCCAGATAATGGATGCTATTAACGGTTGTTACGAAGAGTACAAAGCCATAAACAGGAAATAACACTATTCCTGTTCCAGGTATTTTTGAGTAATAAAGTCAATATCCTTTATTGATTTCCTACTCCAGTCAATCCTTTTATCCAGCATTTCATCATCGTTAAGCCTCCAGTTAATATCTGATTTTCTTAACCTGTTGGTTATATCCTGAATTACAATAGCTGCCGAAGATGATATATTAAGACTTTCGGTAAAACCTACCATAGGTATTTTTAAAAAACCGTCGGCTTTCTGCATTACCTCTTCAGAGAGTCCGTTTTTCTCAGTACCAAAAAATATGGCTGCAGGCTGTGTAATATCAAACTCATCCAGCATACACGAGTTTTCATGAGGCGTAGTAGCTATAATTCTGTACCCTTTTGCTCTTAGATTATCAATACACTCGGATGCCGAAGCATATCGTTTTACATCTACCCATTTTTGCGCACCAAGAGCAATTTCCTTATCTATACGCTTACCATACTTCTCCTCTATCACATTAAGTTCCTGTACACCAAAAACCTCGCAGGTACGCATTACCGCACTGGTATTATGCAACTGAAAAACATCTTCAATAGCAACTGTAAAATGTTTGGTACGGGTTTGTAATATATTTAAAAACGTTTCCTTACGGTTTTCAGTAATAAACTCTTCTAGGTAATTGAGATATTGGATATCGGAGGTATTTTTCATTATTTAAGCTAAATGTTAAAAATCTTTTAGTATTTTAGAAGTGCCAAATCCAACAAATTATATATGACACAGGAAGAATTACTCGAGCAAATCTACAAAAAAGACAGCAAAGCATTCACGCTACTGTATGACATGTATTCCAAAAGCCTTTTTGGAGTTATATTCAACCTTTTAAAAGATAAAGAGGAATCAGAAGATGTTTTACAGGACGTTTTTGTAAAAATCTGGAAAAATATCGATTCCTATAACGAAAGTAAAGGCCGATTTTTTACCTGGATTCTTAATATAGCACGTAATGCCGCTATAGATAAACTAAGGTCTAAGGGACATAATAACAGTTTAAAAAACCTCTCTGTCGACAATTTCGTAAATATTTTAGACCACAATACCTCGGTGACCAATAAAATTGACGCCATAGGTATCCGTGAGTTTGTAAAGAAACTGAAACCGGTATGTGTACGCATTATCGACCTGCTTTTCTTTAGGGGGTACACCCAACAGGAAGCATCGGAAGAACTTGCCATACCACTGGGCACAGTGAAAACACAAAACAGAAATTGTATTAGAGATTTAAGAACTATATTAGAGGTATAATGAACACAGAGTATATTGAATCAGGAATTTTGGAACTGTATGTCTTTGGGTTACTTTCGGAAGAAGAAAACCTGAAGGTTAAAGAAATGGCAGACAGCAATGAAGATGTAAAAGCAGAGATACTGTCTATAGAAAAAGCCGTTATTGACCTTTCATACAGCGTATCGCCCTACCTATCGGCAGAGGTGTATAATAAAATACGCCAGCAGCTTATTGAAAAACACGAAGGTGTTATACAAATGCCACGCAAAAGCACAGGCTCTTACCTTGGGTGGGCTGCCGCTATTATACTGTTATTCGGACTTGGCTTCCAGTATTACCAGTACAATCAGGCTACAGAGGAAGTTCAGGCTACAAAAACAGAACGTGATAAGTTTGAACAGATGCTTGCTAACGTAAGCCAGGAGAATACACAAAACGAAAAGGCTCTTGCCATTATTCGTGACAAGAACAACAATGTGGTTTCTCTTGCCGGGCAAACCGTTGCCCCCGAAGCTTATGCTAAAGTATATTTAAACAACGAAGACAATAAAATTTATGTGGATATAGCCGGTTTACCGGAACCTCCTAAAGACAAGGTATACCAGGTTTGGGCACTTAAACTGAAACCTCAGCTTGACCCAACAAGTATTGGTGTTCTTGACGACAGCCAGAGAACTCAAAATAAAGGTATATTTGCTGTAGAGAACTTTGAAGGAGCCGAAGCATTTGGTATTACACTTGAGCCTGCCGGTGGTAGCCCTTCACCTACACTTGAACAATTATATACTTTAGGGGAAGTGAAATCATAAATGAAAAAAAAACTTGTTGTACTATCGGGTGCCGGTGTTAGTGCCGAAAGCGGAATAAAAACGTTTCGTGATGCAGGCGGTCTTTGGGAGGGTCATAATGTAATGGAAGTGGCTTCTCCCGAAGGCTGGCGCAAAAACCCTGCGCTGGTACTCGATTTTTACAACAAACGCAGGCAACAGCTTTTTGAGGTTGTACCAAATAAGGCACACACCATAATTGCCGAACTTGAAAATCACTTTGATGTTACCGTTATTACCCAAAACGTAGATGACCTGCACGAACGTGCCGGAAGTACCAAAGTTTTGCACCTGCATGGCGAACTACTTAAAGCCCGCAGTGTAAATAACGAATTTGATATTGTTGAATGTACAGGTGATATTAACGAAGGTGACCTGCATACCGACGGACATCAGTTACGTCCGCACATAGTTTGGTTTGGAGAGGCAGTCCCAGCCATACCCGAAGCTATTAACATAGTAGAAAAAGCTGACTACCTAATTATAATAGGTACATCACTACAGGTGTACCCTGCTGCAGGGCTTATAGATTATGCAAAACAAACTATCCCTATTTACTACATAGACCCTAATCCAGGCAGTATCCCCAGTACGCATTATTACATTGAAAACATTAAACTCACAGGATCTGAAGGAATGGAACTGGTTTACGAAAAACTGAAAACAATATAACCTATTCTTCCAAATACTTATTTATTACTTTGATAAGCTTACGACTATACCCCGGAGAATGGGCACTTACCAGCTTTCCATTTTTATCAATTACCATATAGCGTGGTATAGACATTACTTTATGTCCTTCCAGTACTTTAGCATCTTTAGCCTGAGAGATTAAAAGGTTAATATCATTTACTATCCCTTCGATCTCCATAGCTTTTACCCATTTGTCTTTTTCAGTATCCATGGAAATAAAAACATAAACCACATCTTTACCTTTTAGTTTCTCCTTAAACGAAGGCAGTTTTCTCATTTCACTACGACAGGGTTTACACCAGCTGGCCCAAAAATCTATCAGGATAACTTTTCCTTTATTTTCCTGTACAATTTCATCCAGTGATTTATTGGTTTGGCTAAAAGCAGTAAGCGAAGTAAAAATCAGTAAAAAGATAAATAGTTTTTTCATAGCAAGGTGGTTTTATGGTTAATTACAAAACAGAAAGGTAGCTGTTTTAGTATAAAAACTACCTATTTAATTGTTTTTGTACCTTCTTTAATTGCCTGTAAAAGTTTATCTTTGCGGCTATACGTATTTTTAAACAACAAACAATGCAAAGTTTATCTGAACTGAATGCCATTTCCCCAATAGACGGGAGATATAGGAGTAAAACCGTATCGTTATCAGGATATTTTTCTGAAGAAGCACTTATAAAATATAGGGTGCATGTAGAAATTGAGTATTTCATAGCATTATGCGAATTGCCACTACCTCAGCTACAGGGTGTAGACAAAGCTGTGTTTGAGCCGCTTCGTGATCTTTACAGAAACTTCTCGGCACAGGATGCACTACAGGTAAAAGAAATAGAAAAAACAACCAACCACGATGTAAAAGCGGTTGAGTACTTTATAAAATCGGCTTTTGATAAGCTTGGCCTTGAGCAGTACAAAGAGTTTATTCACTTTGGTTTAACTTCTCAGGATATTAACAACACTGCAATCCCTCTATCAACTAAAGAGGCTTTTGAAGATGTGTATATGCCAACACTTATAAAGGTAATCTCTAAACTTAAAGAGCTTACTAAAGAGTGGGCAGATGTACCAATGCTTGCCCGTACTCACGGACAACCGGCATCTCCTACCCGTTTAGGTAAAGAGATACATGTTTTTGTAGAAAGGCTTGAAGAGCAGTTACGTCAACTTTTCAACGTACCTTTTGCTGCCAAATTTGGTGGTGCTACAGGTAACTTTAATGCGCACTTTGTGGCTTATCCGCAAAACGACTGGAGACAGTTCGGACTTGATTTTGTTGAAGGAACACTTGGGTTAAAACACTCATTCCCTACAACACAAATTGAACACTACGATCATTTTGCTGCATTTTTTGATGCTTTAAAACGTATTAATAACATCATTATAGACCTTGACAGAGACATCTGGACTTATGTGTCTATGGATTACTTTAAGCAAAAAATCAAAGCCGGAGAGGTTGGTTCTTCTGCAATGCCACACAAAGTAAACCCTATTGATTTTGAAAACTCTGAAGGTAACTTAGGAATTGCTAATGCCATATTTGAACATCTTTCTGCTAAACTACCTATATCAAGACTGCAAAGAGACCTTACAGACAGTACAGTGCTAAGAAACATAGGCGTACCTGTAGGGCATACTCTTATTGCTTTTGAAGCTACCCTTAAAGGACTTAACAAGCTACTTTTAAATGCTGAGAAGTTTGAGCAGGACCTTGAGAAAAACTGGGCTGTTGTGGCTGAGGCTATCCAAACGATATTACGTCGTGAGGGATATCCTAACCCGTATGAAGCACTTAAGGAGCTTACAAGAACAAACCATGTTATCAATAAAGATTCTATCCATGCCTTTATAGGAACACTTAACGTTTCAGACAGCGTTAAAGCGGAGTTAATGAACATTACTCCTTCCAATTATTTAGGTATATTACCATAATTAAATAAGAATAATAATGTATGCCCAACAAGATACTCATTCTATTTGCACACCCGCTGTTCGAGAAATCGAATGTGAATGATGTACTTGTAAACCACATTCCGGATAGTCCTAACATCACGTTTCACGACCTGTACCAGGAGTATCCGGAATTTGATGTTGATATGCAGCGTGAACAGGAGCTGCTTTTACTACATGACATCATTATATGGCATCACCCTATGTATTGGTACAGTTGCCCTCCCCTTTTAAAACAATGGATAGACATTGTACTGGAACACGGCTGGGCATATGGTAAGGAAGGTACAGCCTTAAAAGGCAAACTGCTCTTACAAACCATTACAACCGGCGGACGCAAAGAAAACTACTGTTCTACAGGGCGCGACCGCTTTACAATACAACAACTTTTAGAACCCTTTAATCAAACTGCAAAAGTTTGTAATTTGACCTACCTACCCCCGTTTGTAGTTCATGGTACACACTCCATGACGACGGAAGGATATATAGAGAACGGAAAACTCTACAGGCAAATTCTGGAATACCTGGAAAACAAAACTATTACTCCTGAAGATCTCTCCGGCTATCAGTATTTTAACGATTGGTTTAAAACTAAATTAGGCTAAAAACGTATGGAAACCGGATTATTTTTTGAGTCAATTATCTATTTGGCTGCAGCTGTTATATGTGTACCTATAGCTAAAAAACTGGGACTTAGCTCTATATTAGGCTATCTGTTTGCCGGTATTTTAATAGGCCCGTTTGTACTTGGGCTTATCGGACAGCAGGGAGAAGACATTATGCACTTTGCCGAATTTGGGGTGGTTATGATGCTGTTTCTTATTGGGCTTGAGCTTGATCCCTACAAGTTTTGGCGGATGCGGCGTTTTATTGTCGGTATGGGTTCGTTACAGGTTTTAGGCACCACTATTATATTGTTTCTGGCATGTTTACTGGTTTTAAAATGGGAATGGGAAGCCACACTAACTATAGCATTGGCACTAACATTATCGTCTACTGCTATTGTATTGCAAACCCTTAAAGAAAAAGGACTGTCGCAAACCTCAATGGGGCGTTCGGCGTTTGCAGTACTATTGTTTCAGGATATAGCCGTTATCCCAATACTTGCTATATTACCTTTGTTAGCCGACGGCGATATACAAAACAAAGGCATAAACGAATCCCTTATTTCCGATTTACAGGGATGGTTGCAAACTCTTATTGTAATAGGGACCATCGCCCTTATATACTTTGCCGGGAGGTTTATTATTGTACCTCTACTCCATGTAGTTGCAGCAACAAGACTACAGGAACTTTTTACCGGAGCAGCACTATTACTGGTACTTTTAGTTTCTTATATAATGCAGATGGTAGGGCTTAGCCCCGCTTTAGGTGCGTTTATGGCTGGTGTCGTATTAGCTAACAGTGAATTCAGGCATGAACTCGAAGGCGATATAGCCCCCTTTAAAGGACTCCTCTTAGGGCTTTTCTTTATTGGTGTAGGTGCTTCCATAAACTTTAGCCTTATCATGGTAGACCCTGTGTTTATCATTGTTTTCTGTACCCTGTTTAATGTTATTAAATTCCTTGTACTACTGGGAATAGGTAAAATTTACAAGAAAAGTTCTGACCAAAACCTACTCTTCGGCTTTGCACT
Organism: Flavobacterium beibuense F44-8; assembly: GCF_000769915.1. Taxonomy (GTDB): domain Bacteria; phylum Bacteroidota; class Bacteroidia; order Flavobacteriales; family Flavobacteriaceae; genus Flavobacterium; species Flavobacterium beibuense. The sequence goes on along the minus strand of NZ_JRLV01000005.1, from coordinate 143,652 downwards.
AAGTCAGGGAGGAGAATTTGGATTTGTAATATTAGGATTTGCCACTCAGCTTAACCTTATGCCTACTTACCTCGCCAGCCAGATGATGGCCATTATAGCACTGAGTATGATAGGTACTCCAATACTGCTTTTCATTAATGAAAAATGGATAGATCCTTACTTTGGTGTTAAGGAAAAAGACTCTAATAAGTATGACGATATTGAAGACGATAACAATGATGTTATCATAGCCGGATTCGGGAACTTCGGTAGTACCATAGGGCGTTTATTAAAAACTAACGGTATACCCGCAACGGTACTAGACATGGATTCTGACAGAGTTGACTCCCTGCGTAAAATGGGCTTCAAAGTATACTACGGAGATGCTTCAAGGCTGGAACTGCTTCAGGCTGCCGGATGTGAAAACGCTAAACTGTTTATTGCTGCTATAGATAACCCTACTGTAAACCTTATTGTGGTAGAAATGATACGTAAACATTTCCCTCATCTAAAAATACTGGCAAGAGCTCGTAACCGAAGTAATGCCTTTGAACTGGTAGATATGGGTATTAATCAGTTTTACCGTGAAAACCTGTACAGTGCCGTACACTTAGGTGTAGATGCTTTGGTTGAGCTGGGACACCGTCGTTATACCGCCACAAGGCAGGGACAACGATTCATTAAATATGATGAGCAGGCGGTATTGAGACTTTCGCAGAAACGACATGATAAAAAGGCTTTCCTTATGACTGCCAAAGAAGAGATCGAAATGCAGGAGCAACTGCTTAAAAACGATTTATATGCCCAACTGGGAGCTAACGACCATGCTTGGGAAAGTGAAGACCTGAGAAAAGAAAACCTCGAAAACAGTAACGGAGATAAAAAATAAACCACCCCGGCTTTCAGCCACCCCTCCAAAGGAGGGGAATTAAAACAATATTTAACAAAAAGGCAGAAGTTAGTAACTTCTGCCTTTTTTATGTTTTAGTCTTTCGACCTCAAATTATCTTGAATAGTTTGGAGCCTCTTTAGTAATAGTTACATTGTGAGGATGACTCTCAGATATACCGCTTGAAGTTAAACGTACAAAACGGCTGTTTTCCTGTAGTGTTGGGATGTCTTTAGCACCACAGTAACCCATACCTGCACGCAGACCTCCGATAAACTGAAGCATGCTTTCAAAAAGCTCACCTTTGTATGGTACACGACCTACAATTCCTTCCGGTACAAGTTTCTTAACATCATCTTCTACATCCTGGAAGTAACGGTCTTTTGAACCTTCTTTCATAGCCTCTACAGATCCCATACCACGGTAAGATTTAAACTTCCTGCCTTCAAATATGATAGTTTCACCCGGAGACTCTTTAGTACCTGCAAGTAATGAACCAAGCATTACACAATCGGCACCCGCTGCAAGCGCTTTAGGAATATCACCTGTGTAACGGATACCACCATCGGCAATTACAGGAACACCGGTACCTCTTAACGCTGCAGAAACTTCAAGAACTGCAGAGAACTGAGGGAAACCAACACCTGCAACTACACGTGTAGTACATATAGAACCCGGACCGATACCAACTTTCACAGCATCTGCACCGTTTTCAGCAAGGTATAAAGCCGCTTCTGGAGTTGCAATGTTACCTACAACAACGTCTAGTTCAGGGAATTTTGCTTTTACTTCTTTAAGTACACCTACCACACCTCTTGTATGTCCGTGAGCCGTATCGATAATTACCGCATCAACTCCGGCAGCTACAAGCGCTTCTGCTCTCTGTACTGCATCGGCAGTAACACCAAGGGCAGCAGCAACACGAAGTCTTCCGAATTTATCTTTGTTAGCGATAGGCTTTTGAGTAAGCTTAGTGATGTCTCTGAAAGTAATAAGACCAATAAGTTTATTTTCGCTGTTTACTACAGGTAGTTTTTCAATTTTATGCTCCTGAAGAATTCCTTCTGCCACATCAAGAGTAGTACCCTCACCTGCAGTAACAAGGTTTTCAGAAGTCATTACTTCTACAATAGAACGTGTTCCATCTTTTTCAAAACGAAGGTCACGGTTAGTTACAATTCCTTTTAGTATTTGGTTTTCGTCTACTACCGGAATACCTCCTATACCAAACTCACGCATGGCGTTTTTAGCATCTGCAACTGTAGCATTAAGAGGAAGCGTAACAGGATCTATAATCATACCCGATTCTGCTCTTTTTACTTTTCTAACCTCTGTAGCCTGACGCTCAATCGTCATGTTTTTGTGTAATACACCTATACCACCTTCACGAGCCATAGCAATAGCCATAGCGCTTTCCGTCACCGTGTCCATAGCCGCCGAAACGATAGGCACGTTTAATGTTATGTTTTTCGAGAATTTTGATTTGATACTTACTTCGCGTGGAAGAACCTCAGAATAATTTGGAACCAGCAGTACATCATCGTAAGTAAGACCTTCACCGATGATTTTAGTTGTGTGTGCTTTCATGTTGCAATTTGTCGTTAAATTGCATGCAAATATAGTACTTTTTAACCTAATAAGAAAGTGTTTGTTTTATAAAAAATCGTTATGCCTTTATAAAGAAAATTTATTCTTAGTGATACTGGGTAAAGATTTTGGTAGCCTCGTTGTATGAGCTCTCAAAACTAAGTGAATTTAAGTTGGTTACCACCTTCTCTGCAGTAAAGTACGAAAGCATCTTTTCGGTAGGCATATTTCCGGTTAGGTCATCTTTTGCCATAGGGCAACCGCCAAATCCCTGTATAGCCCCATCAAAACGTATACATCCGGCCTTGTAGGCTGCGTCTACTTTCTCAAACCATTTATCTGGTGTGGTGTGCAGGTGTGCCCCAAATTCAATTTCAGGATACTTAGGAATAAGATTAGAGAAAAGATAATCGATAACCTCGGGAGTTGAGCTACCAATGGTATCTGACAGTGAAAGTATTTTAACTCCCATTCCTGCCAGTTTTTCGGTCCACTCCCCTACAATTTCCACGCTCCACGGGTCACCATAAGGATTACCAAAACCCATAGACAGGTAAGCCACAACCTCTTTATTACTTTTATCGGCAATGTTTAGTATTTCCTGTAGAGTAACAATAGACTCGGCTATGGTTTTATGCGTATTACGCATCTGGAAGTTCTCTGAAATGGAAAACGGATATCCTAAATATTGTATTTCAGGATGTACAGAGGCCAACTCTGCTCCTTTTGTATTGGCTATAATGGCCAGTAGTTTACTTTTTGTGGCACTCAGGTCAAGTTTTGCAAGTACTTCGGCTGTATCCTGCATTTGCGGAATAGCCTTAGGCGAAACAAAACTACCGAAATCAATAGTATCAAAACCTACCCTTAACAGCGACTGAATGTAAGCTACTTTCTTCTCTGTGGGAATAAATTCTTTGATGCCCTGCATGGCATCTCTTGGACACTCGATAATCTTAACCTGTTTCATAGAGGTTCAAAGATAATTAAAGAATCGGGTTTACGAAATCGTTTTCTTTGAAAAATTACCACAAAAACAGCCTGTATACTATTTTTTTGATAATAACTTCTTGTTTATCGCCTTAATAAGCCCCGGACCCTCATATATAAAGCCGGTATAAAGTTGTATAAGGCTTGCTCCTGCTTCCAGTTTTTCTATAGCATCTTCGGCAGTATGTATACCTCCTACTCCTATTATAGGGAATGCTTTATTACTTTTTTCTGATAGAAACCTAATTACCTCGGTAGATCTTTTTGTTAACGGCTTACCACTAAGTCCGCCCGTTTCCTTTTTATTTTCAGACTGCAACCCTTCTCTCGAAATGGTAGTATTAGTTGCTATAACACCTGCTATTTTGGTTGTCTGTACTATATCAATAATATCCAGTAACTGACTATCGGTCAAATCAGGAGCAATTTTAAGCAGTATCGGTTTTTGCACCGGTTTTGTTTGGTTTTTATCCTGAAGCGTTTGCAGTAACTGAGTTAAAGGCTCTTTATCCTGTAGTTCACGCAGGTTTGGTGTATTAGGCGAACTCACATTTACCACAAAATAATCAACATAATCATACAGTGCATCAAAGCATATTTCGTAGTCGCTTACAGCATCTTCATTTGGCGTTACCTTGTTCTTACCTATGTTACCACCTATAAGCACATGCCCCTTACCTTTAGGATTTTTTTTAAGGCGCTCTACAGCTTCAGCTACACCTCCATTATTAAAACCCATACGGTTTATAAGTCCGCCATCTTCCCTAAGCCTGAACAGTCTCTTTTTAGGATTCCCGTCCTGTGGTTTTGGAGTAAGTGTACCTATTTCTATAAAGCCAAAGCCCAGGTTACCCAGTTCTTTGTACAACTTAGCATCTTTATCAAGTCCGGCAGCAAGCCCTACAGGGTTTTTAAACTTTAACCCAAACACCTCACGCTCCAATCTTGGGTCGTTTACCTCAAACATTGATTTCAGTATAGATGGCATACCCGGTATACAGTTTAAAAATCGGATGGTTGAAAATGTGAAGTAGTGAATTTTTTCCGGATCGAAACGGAATAATACAGGCCTGATTAGAGATTTGTACATAGCTAAATTATTGTGGCTGCAAATTTACTATTATATCTGTAAATATAATAATACATGGACACTTAAAAAGCGCTATATTTGGTTACCATATAAAACACCTTATGTTAGAAAACATATTTACAATCCTTGTAAATCCATATAACAAAGAGTCCACACAATCAATGTGGCAGGAAATAAAAGAATATTACAGCCACAAAAGCCGAAAGTACCATAACCTTACCCATCTTGAAAACCTATATAAGGAACTTTCCTTTTGTAAAGAGTTGATTGAAGACTGGGACACCGTGCTATTTGCCTTGTTTTATCACGACATTATATATAAGTCAACCCGTAATGACAATGAGGAACAAAGTGCCGAACTAGCCTTACAAAGACTAAAGGAAATTAATTATCCTGAAGACAAAGCCGAAAGATGCAGGCAGATGATACTGGCAACCAAATCACATCTACCGGTTAGCGATAACGACATTAATCTGTTTACCGATGCCGACTTATCAATATTGGGTTACGACTGGAGTAGATATGCGAAATATTATAAACAGGTAAGAGAAGAATATTCTTACTATCCTGATATACTCTACAAACCTGGACGAAAAAAAGTTTTAAAACATTTCCTCTCCATGAGTTTTATATATAAAACCGAATTCTTTCGCGCTAAGTATGAGGAGAATGCTAAAGAAAATATAAGAAAAGAATTAACCAAACTTTAGCTATTGTTAGCTAAGCCAATTATATCAAATCATTATCTTTGGCTATCACCATACTATAAAAACTATGTCAACGATTAAAGACGACACAGCGAATACCATGCTTCAAAAGAAAAACGACACTGCTGTCGAACTTATGAAGCTTGCTTTTGATGCACCTAATAACAGGAGCATCTTTTTTACGCCAGTATTTAATCATGGTGAAATTATAGATTTTAGGTTTGCACTCCTTAGCCGTGGTACAATAGACTTTTTTAAAGGTATTGACTACACAGGGCAAACACTGCTTGAGGTACTGCCCGATCAGCTAAACCAAATTGAAAGCCTTAAAGCAGCTTACAAAACCGGTACAACACAAAACTGGACAAGATATTATGAAAAACTTGATGGTGCACAACGATGGTTCAAAGTGTCTGACACCAAAGCCGGAGATGGTGTTTACAGGGTTTGGGAAGATATAACTGAACAGAAAATAGCCGAAAGAAACTTCAATATTGTTATTGCCGAACAGATTGAAGACAAATACGTATCCCTTTTCAACTCTGTTGATCAGGGTTTTTGCATTATAGAGGTACTTTTTGATGAAAATAAAAAACCTATTGACTATATTTTTGTCAAAACCAATCCGGCTTTTGAAAATCAAACAGGGCTTGTTAATGCTATAGGCAAGACCATGAAGGAACTGGAACCTAATCACGAAAGCCACTGGTTTGAGATTTATGGTGAAATTGCACTTACCGGCAAGCCGAAGTATTTTGAGCAGGAGGCTAAACACCTTATTAACGGATGGTATGAAGTATCAGCCTTTCCATTAAGCGATGTTAAAGACAATAAAGTTGCCATTATATTTAACGATATTACCAACCGTAAAAATGTTGAGCGTGAACTTAGCGAATTCAACACCCGTTTGGAAGAGGAGGTTAAAGAACGTACTGCATCACTTAATAAAGTTAATGCTCAACTTGCTGATAAAAATGCTCAGCTGGAACAATCCAATAAAGAGCTGGAATCATTTAACTATATAGCAAGTCACGACCTACAGGAACCCCTGCGTAAAATACAAACGTTTATAACTTTTATAAAAGACAGGGATATGACCCGCGAGGAGTCAGAACCTTACATTAAGAAGATACATGATTCTGCCGGACGTATGACCCAACTTATAAAAGATGTTTTGGTATATAGCAGGCTATCGGCAGAAAAAGAGTTTGTAGATGTAAACCTTAACGAAATACTGGATATTGTACTGGCAGACTATGAACTGCTTATTAAAGAGAAAAATGCAGTAATCAACAGGAACACACTTCCTACCATAAAAGCTATTCCGTTACAAATGGAACAGCTGTTTTCTAATCTTATCAGTAACTCATTAAAGTACTGCTCTGAAAAACCCGAAATAAGTGTTACCGCTCAAATAGAAGGTAATTTGGCTCATCTCACTTTTAAGGATAACGGCATTGGTTTTGACGCACAGTACAGCGAGCAGATATTTAAACTTTTCCAACGCCTGCACGGTAAAGGTGATTATGCCGGTACGGGTATAGGGCTTAGCATCTGTAAAAAAATTACCGAACAGCATAACGGTTCAATATCAGCCGAATCACAACCCGGAAAAGGAGCTACCTTTAACATAACTTTACCCCTAAAACATACTATTAAAACGGTTTAAGATTATTGTACTTCTGTACAAAATTGTAACTTTGATGCTCATTTAAAAAACAGAGAAAATGCAGCATATAATTGACCGCTTTATTAGCTATGTCACAGTTGATACTGAATCAGACCCGAATTCTGACACAACTCCAAGTACAGCAAAACAATGGGATCTTGCCAATCAGCTTGTAGAAGAACTTAAAGCTATAGGCATGGAAGATGTTACCATAGATGAAAATGCATACATCATGGCTACGCTTCCGTCAAATGTAGACCACGATGTACCAACAATAGGTTTTGTTTCTCACTTTGATACTACCCCTGATTTTACAGGCGCTAACGTAAAACCACAAATTATTGAGAACTATGATGGTGGTGATATAGTACTTAACAAAGAACAAAACATAGTACTGTCTCCGGGCTACTTTAAAGACCTTTTACAATACAAAGGACAAACAATAATCACTACAGATGGTACTACCCTTTTAGGTGCCGATGACAAAGCCGGTATTACAGAAATTGTTACTGCAATGGAATACCTTATCAAAAATCCTGAAATCAAACACGGTAAAATACGTGTAGGTTTCACTCCCGATGAGGAAATTGGTCGTGGCGCACACAAGTTTGATGTAGAGAAATTTGGTGCAGACTGGGCTTACACCATGGATGGTAGCCAAATTGGTGAGCTTGAATACGAAAACTTTAATGCTGCCGGAGCTAAAATTACTTTTAAAGGAAAGAGTGTTCACCCCGGTTATGCAAAAGGAAAAATGATAAACTCAATGCTACTGGCTAATAAGTTTATCTCTCAGTTACCAGAAGGCGAAGTGCCTGAACAAACTACAGGTTACGAAGGTTTTTTCCATGTAACAGGATTAAACGGAAGTATTGAAGAAACTACCGTACAGCTTATTATCCGTGATCACGACAGAGATAAGTTTGAAGCTCGTAAAGAGCTTATCCATAAAATAGTGGCCGACATCAACGCTCAATATGCAGTGCAGTTTGGTGAAGACATCGCTATTGCTGTAGTAAAAGACCAGTACTTTAATATGAAAGAAAAGGTAGAACCTGTTATGCATATTGTAGACATTGCTGAAAAAGCAATGAACGAATTAGGCATTACTCCTCTTATCAAACCTATACGTGGTGGTACAGATGGTTCTCAGCTTTCTTACATGGGATTACCTTGTCCTAATATTTTTGCAGGCGGACACAACTTCCACGGTAAATATGAATATGTACCTGTAGAGAGCATGCAAAAAGCTGTTGAAGTTATCGTTAAAATTGCCGAACTTACAGCTAAGAAATAACAATCACTATGTCTCAAAAGAAAACATGGGATAAAACCAACCAATGGGCAGAAGAGCTTGAGCTACTTAAAAGCATTATTGTAAAAACACCCCTAACCGAAACTACAAAATGGGGTGGTATAGTTTATACTTACAATAACAAGAATATTTTGGGAATAGGTGGCTTTAAGAACTTTTTCACCATTTGGTTTTTTAAAGGTGTTTTTTTGAAAGACGAAAAAAATGTGCTTGTTAATGCAAACGAAGGTAACACCAAATCGCTAAGGCAATGGCGTTTTACCGATAAGAGTGAAGTTAACGAGAAACTGGTACTGAACTATATTAACGAAGCTATTGAAGTGGAAAAAGCCGGACTGGAAATTAAACCTGAGAAAAGGGAAACCGTTATACCGGAAGCCCTTCAACAGGAACTAGACATCAATAAGGCTTTAAAAACTGCTTTTGAGACACTAACGCCATTTAAGCAGAGAGAATATGCCGAGTTTATAGAAACAGCCAAACGGGAGGCTACAAAATTCTCACGACTGGAAAAAATAAAGCCCATGATCCTTGAGGGAATTGGGCTTAATGATAAATACAGATAAAAAAAATCCTCAGCGTAAGCTGAGGATTTTTTTATTATTGTTGTTGAACTTTCTTGCTTAACTCAAGTGAGATTGCCGAACGTTCCATTTTAAGCTTTCCTGCCATAGTTTCTATAACTACACTTGTTTCAGCAAGCTCAGCTATTTTACCATGTATTCCGCTTTTTGTTATGATCTTATCTCCAACTTTAAGCTGGCTTTCAAATTCTTTTTCCTGCTTTTGCCTTTTCTGCTGTGGGCGTATCATTAAAAAATACACTACCACAAACATTAATAATAAGGGAGCAAACTTCGAAATTTCTTCCATTTTATCTGTCTAATTAGTTTTTAGCACCTATACCTTCCGGCTTTTCAATCTCTGCTGTAAACTTAAGTACATCAGTACCGGCCTCTGTATTAGAGTGTACGTTTACAGTTTTGTTTTGCTTACCTGATTTACCATGAGAATCAAAAACAACTTTAATCTCACCAGATTCACCCGGAGCAACAGGAGTTTTAGTCCAGTCTGGAGTAGTACAACCACAACTTGGCTTAACCTGGCTTAGTACAAGCGGTGCAGCACCTTCGTTAGTAAACTTATACACATACTCCACTTTATCACCCTGCTTAATAGTACCAAAGTCGTGCTCCATAGTTTCAAACTTAATAACAGGTACCTGTCCTGCTTCTGCATGAGCTATTTCAGCCTCTTTTGCTTTATTTTCATCAATTTTAAGTGCAGCATTTTCTTTACATGAAACTGTAAAAATAAGAGACGCTATGGCTAACATAGCTGCTGATTTTTTCAACATAACTTATAATTTTTTAATTTGGTTTTACATTAAACCTCTACCGGTTTTTACTAATTTATTACTGTTTTGGTAATCCTTAATTAAGTTATCCAAAATACCGTTGATAAATATACTACTTTTTGGCGTAGAATACTCTTTAGCAATCTCAAGATACTCGTTAATTGTTACTTTAACAGGAATAGATGGGAATTTTAAGAATTCGCAAATAGCCATTTTTAATATAATGGCATCAAGCTCTGCAATACGCTCTGCATCCCAGTTAGGTGTTTTATCTGTAAATTCCTGAGACAGTTCTTTTTCATTTAAAACCGTTTTTCTAAACAGGTTTCTCACAAAATCACGATCATCAATATCCTTATATAATTTAGGAATATGTATTGCATCATACTCCTCGTCTTTAGGTTCTTTGATTTGTTTAAGCTGCTTTGCAACCATCGTATTAACTAACGGGATATCATCTACCCAGGTTAATTTATGATCTTCAAGATATTCATACAGCTTTTCGTTTGGAGCAATAACTTCGGTAAACAGGTTTACTACAAAATCCCTGTCCTGAGCAAAACTATTTTCCTCGTTGTCCATATATTCCTTATACAGCTCGCTTTCCTTAACGGCATCAAGAAGGATAAGAATATAATCGTCGTTATTTTTCCAGTTGTAAACCCTACGATCTTCAATAGCTATACTAAGCGAGTTGCTTTCTGCTAAAAGATGTAAAACTTTGTTATTGACAAACTTCCTGTTTGGGTTTCTTTCTAAGGCTGTAGCAAGGTGTTTTTTGCTTGACCTATCTAAAAACTCCTCTTCACTGTTTCTGATTTCAACCAGTGCAGAAAGCATAATAAGGTACAGATCCTGTATATTTTCTATACTCTGAAAAAGGAATTTTTCTTCCTTATCCAAACTATCTGAACCATTTTGATGCATCGCATAAATGGATTGCATCACTTTAACACGAATATGTCTTCTGTTTAACATCCGTCGTAAGAACATTTAAAAATTAGCGAAGCGAAAGAGATCTTCTTTCGCTTCGCAAAAATAGTAATATTATTTTAAGGCTATATAATTATTTAGCCATTTCTTTTTTTCTGTCGTCTATACGTTTTTGAGCGATAGTCATTGCTGCCTGGTGAGTAGTAACACCATTAGCTTCAGCAAAGTGGAAAATCTCCAGTGTAGTATTAAAGATATTTTCAGTTCTCTTCATAGCCTCAGCTTTATCATATCCGGCAATCTCTGCATATACATTGATTATACCTCCGGCGTTGATAAGGAAATCAGGAGCATAAAGAATACCTTTATCCTGAAGCATTTTTCCGTGAACGTTCTCTACAGCAAGCTGGTTGTTTGCAGCACCTGCAATTACCTTAGCTTTAAGCCTTGCAATAGTTTCATCGTTAACAGTAGCACCAAGTGCACAAGGAGCATAAATATCTACATCAGCGCTGTAAATATCGTCACCCATAAAGATTTTTGCACCATATTTAGCACCAACCTCTTCCATTCTTGCCTGATTGATATCAGATATCTGTACAAGAGCACCTTCTTTAGTAAGGTAATCAATAAGTGTTTCACCTACGTGACCTGTACCCTGTACTAATACTTTTTTACCCGCAAGGTTTTCTGAACCAAACTGATGCTTAGCAGCAGCTTTCATACCCATATAAACTCCGTAAGCAGTTACAGGCGACGGGTTACCAGACCCACCTCTTTCTTCAGAGATACCGGTAACGTGAGGAGTCACATCACGAATAAGATCCATATCAGGAGTTGTAGTTCCTACATCTTCAGCAGTGATATACTTACCGCTTAGAGAATGAACAAACTGCCCGAATCTTGTAATCATTTCAGGAGTTTTATCAAGTCTTGAATCACCAATAATAACAGCTTTACCACCACCAAGGTTTAGTCCTGAAATGGCCGACTTATACGTCATACCACGAGACAACCTCAATACGTCATTTAAAGCCTCCCATTCGTTTGCATACTTCCACATTCTCGTTCCACCAAGTGCAGGCCCTAAAACTGTATTATGAATACCAATTATTGCTTTTAAACCAGTATCTTTGTCATGACAAAAAACGATTTGTTCATGGTCATTAAAAGAAGCTTGTCCAAAAACCGGATCAACTTTTACAAGTTCGTTAGCATTAACAACTTCTGTTATCATGATATTATTTTTTAAATTGAAATTTATTCAAAAACTGGTTACAAAAATACACTTAAATTTAAGATGTAGCAAAATAAAACCTTTTTTTTAATTTTTCGATAATTAAAATAGTTTATTTTTGATAGTACCTTTTACCGGCCAAAATACAAATTTTAACAATTTTACCTAAAAATATTCTGAGTTAAAAACAGAAAAATGAAAGAACTTCAGCATTTAAACAAATACTTTATAAAATATAAATTTCAATTTCTTTTAGGAATTTTAATTACCATTTTAAGTAACATATTCTCCCTGTTTACACCCCAGTATACAGGAGCCATTATAACTGCCGTTGAGAACTATACAGGCGGCAAAATAGGTATGGACGGGGTTAAGCATGAAATATTACAAAGCGTACTTATTATTATAGGAGCAACTCTTGTAGCCGGTATCCTTACCTTTTTTATGAGACAAACTATTATTGTAATGTCACGCCACATAGAGTTCGATCTTAAAAACGAAATCTTTGAACACTACGAGAAACTATCTCAAAGCTTTTACAAAAAGAACCGTACCGGTGATTTAATGAACCGTATTAGTGAAGATGTAAACAAAGTACGCTCTTACGTTGGGCCTGCAATTATGTACAGCCTTAACACCATTATTCGCTTTATCATTATTATTACCCACATGTCAATCCTGTCGCCAGAGCTAACACTTTATACACTAATCCCGTTACCTATATTATCATATAGTATATTTAAAATTAGTGTAGAGATAAATAAGCGAAGTACACGCTATCAGGAAAACCTGTCTAAACTGGCAAGTTTCACACAGGAAATGTTTTCGGGCATCAGGGTAATAAAAGCCTATGCTCTTGAAAAACAAAAACAGGACGATTTTACCCAACTATCACGCGACAGTATGGCAAAAAATATGAGCCTGGCTAAAGTAAGTGCCATGTTTGGTCCGTTTATGATATTATTAATAGGACTAAGCAACCTTATAGTTATATATGTAGGCGGTAAACTATATATAGAAGGAACGATTGAGAACATTGGTATGATAGTAGAATTTATACTATATATAAATATGTTAACCTGGCCTGTAGCCTCTTTAGGATGGATATCCAGTATGGTACAGGAAGCCGAAGCATCCCAAAAAAGAATCAACGAATTCCTTAAAACCGAACCGGAAATCCAAAACAACAATCCGGAAAAATCGGTTATAGAAGGTAATATAGCCTTTAACAATGTAACCTTTACTTATGAAGACACTAATATAACAGCACTGAAAAACGTGTCGTTTAATATTAACAAAGGAGAAACGCTCGCCATATTAGGTAAAACGGGATCGGGAAAATCTACCATACTATCACTTATAAGCAGGCTTTACGATGTTGAACAGGGAACAATAACAATTGACAATACTAATATAAAAGAGTTAAATCTTTACGACCTGCGTAACAGCATAGGTTTTGTACCACAGGATGCCTTCCTGTTTTCAGACACTATAAAAAACAATATCAAATTTGGTGATGAAGACGCTACAGATGAAGAAGTTATTGCTGTTGCAAAAAAAGCTGTAGTACACGACAATATTGCCGCTTTTAACAAAGCCTACGAAACCATATTAGGAGAAAGAGGTATAACACTTTCGGGAGGACAAAAGCAACGTGTATCTATAGCCAGAGCAATGATTAAAGATGCCCCGGTATTACTACTGGATGACTCACTTTCGGCAGTAGATACTGAAACTGAGGAAGCTATACTTAACAACCTTATGGAGTTTTGCAGAGATAAAACCACTATTATTGTGAGCCACAGGGTATCATCTGCCAAAAATGCCGACAGGATAATTATACTTGAAGACGGTGAAATCATACAACAAGGCACTCACAATCAACTTGTAAATCAGGCCGGCTATTATAAGGAACTTTATCTTAAACAACTATCCGAAAAAGAAATAAATTAATTTGTTGGATTTTTAAGATTTTTTTTAGATTTTTGGTAGCTACATAAACCAATTAAAAAACTACGAAGGATTATGAGAGATAATGACATGCTTGAAAAGGAAGAGATTTTTTCTAAAGTTTTAAGAGCGGGAAGAAGGACTTATTTTTTTGACGTAAGAGCTACTAAAGCCGAAGATTACTACATTACAATCACTGAGAGCAAAAAATTTACTGAAGAGGACGGCTCTTTCCACTTTAAGAAACACAAAATTTATCTTTATAAAGAAGATTTTGCTGCCTTCAGAAGCATTCTGGATGAGATGACAGAATACGTTCTTGATAGCAAAGGAGAAGAAGTAATCTCTGAAAGACATCAAAAAGACTTCAAGAAAATGTTTACAGAAAAAACTCCTGAACCTGTAGGAACAGAGAGTTTTACAGATGTAAACTTCGAAGACATTTAATAAAAAAACTGCCACTTGGCAGTTTTTTTTTGTTTTTACCCTATACGCAACCCGTTTTCTACTTTAAAGTCGGGCGCCAGTAACACAATATCATTATCCGGTCCCATTGCGCCAAGCACAAGGCATTCACTCATAAATTTACCTATTTGCTTTTTAGGAAAGTTTACCACCGCTACAATTTGCCTTCCGGTTAGCTGTTCTTTCGTATAACGTTTTGTGATTTGTGCTGATGATTTTCGTATCCCTATCGTTTCACCAAAATCAATAACAAGCTGATAGGCGGGTTTTCTGGCTTCAGGAAAATCGTTCACTTCTGTAATGGTACCTACACGCATTTCTGTTTTTTCAAATTCTTCCCAGGTTAACATAGCTTTTGTATTTATTTTATTTTAAAATTTATCGTAATTTGCTAAAGTAATTTATTTCTTTCAAAAATGGCAAACACACCGTCAAACATGTTACCGCTGGGCACTATAGCCCCTGATTTTTCATTAAAAGCAACCAACTTTGATGAGAGTTACACCTTTAACGATATTAAAGGCGAAAAAGGCACACTGGTAATGTTTATATGCAACCACTGCCCTTTTGTGATTCATGTTATTGAGGAAATTATTATGATTGCAAATGATTATACCGTACAGGGAATAGGTATGGTAGCCATAAGCAGCAACGACCCGGTAAAATACCCACAGGATGCACCCGACCAAATGACAGAATTTGCGTTTAAAAACGATATTGATTTTCCTTATCTGTTTGATGAAACACAGGAAGTAGCAAAAGCTTATGACGCGGCCTGCACCCCAGATTTTTACCTTTTTGACTCCCGAAACCGACTGGTATACCGTGGTCAGCTTGACGATTCACGTCCTGGTAACAATATCCCTGTAAGCGGTAGTGACCTGCGCAATGCTATTGATGGTGTTTTATACAACCGCAATATACCCGAACCTCAAAAACCAAGTATAGGCTGTAATATTAAGTGGAGGTAAAATGAACCTTTTAAGAATAGGCTGTATAATTATTTTTATAATTGGTTCGATTGGAATAACCACTAACGTTCAAAAAAAACTTATACAATTAAACGGAAAAGAGGTAAAAGTTGCAATTACACAAAAACCTTATAAAACAGGATTTGGAAAAAGAAAAACCAGTGATTTTAAATTTGACTATCAGGGAAAAACATATACAAAAAGAGTAGAATACAAGTATAGAGACACACTGATCAATCAGCCATATATCATTTTAAAAACCAATGATGATAATTCTGTTTTTATATATCGTAAAGAAGAAATTGATAGCGAGCTAACAGCAAGCGCTCTTTTGATGATAATCAGCCTAATATGCTTTTTTAAAGCTAAAAAGACTCGTGGACAGTAAACACTACTGTTTTTCGAGCACTATTTCCAAAGGCTTATTCATTTTACGACCAAATTTCATAGCCGCGTCCCTACTTTCGTTAGAGCAAAGCACATACATATTGTATGCATAAAGCTGAATGATAACCGGTTTGTAAGTACCTGTAGTATCCTCAACCTTTACACTAAAATTATCTGCCTTGAAAGTGTTAGCTACAGATAACAGGTAATTATCTTTTGCAAAAGGAAAAAACCAACGCTCTTTAGTAGCAGTAGCTCCCTCTGCTAACCTTTTGTTGTTATCGTCTATCTTGTAGTTAAGAGAGAACTCAAGCGGCTTATTAGCATTACTCCAGCTGTACATGTTATTTACATTAATAAGATCCCTACCTAAGCTGTCTACAACCGTAACTCTTAAGTTTTTTATGTTATCTTCATTTCCCTGTTCGTGTACGTGCAACACTAAGTAAGACGTAAAGTCATACCCACAATGCATACTTGACCCCGGTATTTGTGCTTTTGCAGAAATACCAAACAATATAACAAACAGTAACAGTAGCTTTTTCATAATCATATTAATGTGTTTTACAAAAGTAATCCATATATGTATGACTTTCAAAAAGTATTCCAAATAAAAAGGCTGCCAGTAGGCAGCCTTTAATATAATGTGAGATGCTATTATTTTACATCCATTAGCTCAACATCAAAAACAAGTGTTGCATCCGGCGGGATAACACCACCTGCACCATTTGAACCGTAACCTAAGTGAGAAGGAATAACAAAACGAGCTTTATCTCCTACCTGTAGTAAAGCGATACCTTCGTCCCAACCCGAAATTACCTGCCCTATACCAAGAGTGAAAGCAATTGGGTCTTTTCTTTTGTAAGAAGAATCAAATACTCTACCATCATCAAGAGCACCTGTATAGTGTACAGAAACTGTTTTACCTTTCTCAGCTTTTTTGCCGTTACCTTTTTGAATTATTTTATAACGTAGTCCGCTTTCAGTTTTATCAAATCCGGCAGCAAGTTTTTCCATTTCTGCCTCAGCTTTTTGTTTAGCCTCTTCAATACGTTTTTCACGCGCACCTTCAAAAACTCTGAAAGCTTCAACAGCATTCCAGTTTTTAGCCTCATCACCTTCACGGATAATTTCAATGCTTTCAATTTCGTCACCCTGAGCAACAGCATCAACCACATCCTGACCTTCAACCACGTGACCGAAAACAGTATGCTTACCGTCTAACCACGGAGTTTCTACGTGAGTAATAAAGAATTGAGAACCGTTTGTACCAGGACCTGCATTTGCCATAGAAAGTACACCGGGACCACTGTGTGTAAGTTCCGGATGGAACTCATCATCAAACTGATAACCGGGACCGCCAACACCGGTACCTACCGGGCACCCTCCCTGAATCATGAAATCAGGAATAACCCTGTGAAATTTAAGTCCGTTATAATATGGTTTACCTTGTGGTTTAGCATCATTTTCAAGATTACCTTCAGCAAGACCTACAAAGTTACCTACCGTTCCCGGGGTCTTGTCATGCGTAAGTTTCACTAAAATAGAACCTTTTGGTGTATTGAATTTAGCGTAAATTCCGTTTTCCATCTGTCTTTTTGTTTTTATATGAGGGGCAAATTTACAAATTAATTACTACTAAACCTGACAACGAATTATAAGAAAAAGGTAAATTTGTAGAAACCAATTTTTTATTATGGAAATAAAAGACAACTATATCAATATAAACAAGGAGGCATGGAATAAAAAAACAACATTTCACGTAGAATCATCGTTTTATGATATGCCATCGTTTTTAAGTGGAAAGTCAACTTTAAATAGTATAGAGCTTGAATTGCTTGGGGATATTACAGGCAAAAAAATACTGCATTTACAGTGCCATTTTGGTCAGGACACCATTTCCCTTAGTCGGATGGGAGCCATAGCAACCGGTGTAGATTTTTCAGATGCTGCCATAACCAAAGCCCGCGAACTTGCAGAAACCACTGGCACTAATACCCAATTTATATGCTGTGACATATACAGCCTGCCCGACAATCTTAACGAACAATTTGATATTGTATTCACCAGTTATGGTACCATAGGCTGGCTACCTGATCTTGACAGATGGGCCAAAGTGATAAACCATTTCCTTAAACCAGGAGGTAACTTTATCATTGCTGAATTTCATCCTTTTGTATGGATGTTTGACCCGGGGTTCAGTAAAATAGATTATAGTTACTTTAACGAGGAAGCCATTATTGAAACCGAAACAGGTACTTATGCTGACAAAGCTGCCGATATGGAAACAAAAACCATATCATGGAACCACGATCTTAGTGAAGTCTTTAGCACCCTGATAAACAACAACCTTGAAATTAAAACTTTTAAAGAATACAATTACTCTCCATACGACTGTTTTAACGACATGGAAGAATTTGAGCCTAAACGTTACAGAATACCACACCTGCAAAACAAAATTCCTTTTGTTTATGCTCTAAAAGCAGTAAAAAAGTAAACTGACTTATTCTTAATTTTGAGGGTCATTAATCAAAAAACAACATGAAAAGCATTTTCAACCCAACCGATAATCACGAAATTATCGACAGAATAAATCAGCTTTCCCCTATTACACTTTCACAATGGGGTAAAATGACTGTTAGCCAAATGCTGCTGCACTGCCAGCAAATTATTAAAGTAGCACACGGTACACTGGAGCTAAAGCCTAATAAATTTCTTGTTTTCTTTTTCGGAAAATCGGCCAAGAAAAAATTATTGGAACCACAACCATTTGGAAAAGGTATGCCTACAGCAAAAGAACTTAAAGTTACACACGAACCCGATTTTGAAACCTCTAAGGCAGAATTAATCAGACTGGTAGAGACTTTCTCAAAAGAAGGACACGATTGCATAAAGAATATGAAACATCCTTTTTTTGGAGAAATGACCTTTGAGGAATGGGACATACTGCAATACAAACACCTTGATCATCACCTTAAACAGTTTGGTGTATAAATGTAATAATAAGACAGTGGCTTAATGTAGTAATTATTGTAGCTTCGGTAATTTCGCTTTACTTTTGCACCCTCATTGGTACATTAAACCACTGGTTCATTTAAAAATTAGTAAAATGCGCATCGATATTATCACTGTATTACCCGAGCTTTTAAGGAGTCCGTTTGAAGCTTCAATACTAAAAAGAGCTATAGATAAAGGACTTGTAGAAGTACACCTGCACAACCTGAGGGATTACAGCACTAACAAACACAAAAATGTAGACGACTACCAGTTTGGCGGTGGCGCCGGTATGGTTATGATGATCGAACCTATTGATGCCTGCATTACTAAACTGAAAAGTGAAAGAGAATATGACGAAGTTATATACATGACTCCCGATGGCGAAACCCTTAATCAGGGAATGGCAAACCAAATGTCTATGCTTAAAAACATTATTATTCTTTGCGGACATTATAAAGGTGTAGATCAGCGTGTGCGCGATCATTTTATTACCAAAGAGATTTCCATAGGCGACTTTGTACTTTCGGGTGGTGAACTTGCTGCTGCCGTTGTTGCCGACTCTATTATCAGGCTTATACCGGGAGTATTGAGCAATGAAACATCGGCACTTACCGATAGTTTTCAGGACAACCTGCTTTCCCCTCCTATTTACACACGCCCTGCCGAATACAAAGGCTGGAAAGTACCCGATGTACTTTTAAGCGGTAATTTTTCTAAAATTGACCAGTGGAGAGAGGACAAAGCACTGGAGCATACCAAAAATAGAAGACCCGATTTACTTGAATAGCAAACACTTACAAGCTTAAAATTTATATTTAATTTAAGATCAAAATATTTCTGTGTATTAAAAAAATATTTATATTTGCAGCCAATTTCGGACCAACCTCTGGCGATACCCGTGCATGTTGCTCTGATTCAAACGTTTAAATTAAAAAATCATGTCTGATTTAGTAAAATTCGTTCAGGACGAGTTCGTAACAAAAAAAGATTTCCCTGAGTTCAATTCAGGAGACACAATCACTGTGTACTACGAAATTAAAGAGGGTGAAAAAACAAGAACACAGTTCTTTAAAGGTGTTGTTATCCAAAAAAGAGGTGCTGGTATCACTCAAACTTTCACTATCCGTAAAATGTCTGGTTCAGTAGGTGTAGAGCGTATCTTCCCTGTTAACATGCCTGCATTACAAAAAATCGAAGTTAACCAAAGAGGTAAAGTTAGAAGAGCACGTATATTCTACTTTAGAGACCTTACTGGTAAAAAAGCAAAAATCAAAGAGAGAAGAAGATAATTTCTTTGAAGAGCTACATAATAGAATCCCTGTGTTTTACACGGGGATTTTTTTTGCTCAAATTTTAAATAATTATGCGTGCACCCTATTTAATTATTTAATGCTTTTAATATTACAAAAAGGCATTACTTAGGCATGTCAACACTAAAAGCAGAGTCATAAAAAACAACCTGCTAAACAATAAATGTTTGGGATTCAATCATTTTTTTAAAGTTTACAAAAGGTGAATTAAGTTAGTTTTTGCTATATTTGCGAGCCTTGATATTAAAAGGAATACGACTTTCGTATACAAATACACTCCTTTTAATGAACCGGCTTCACATAATATAGATTAACTCATTAATAATTAACCTTTCGGCTTCACGAGGTAAAGCCGTAGGGCGCTTTTAAAAAACGTAAAAAAATGTCAAAAACATCTAGGATTATTTACACAATAACCGATGAGGCTCCAATGCTGGCCACCCACTCTTTCCTTCCTATCGTTCAGTCATTCGCTGCTCCGGCAGGAATTGAAGTTGAAACAAGAGACATTTCACTTGCGGGAAGAATTCTTGCTAATTTCCCTGAAAACCTTACTGCCGATCAAAAAATAGGTGACGCACTAAGCGAACTTGGAGAACTTGCTAAAACTCCTGAAGCTAACATTATAAAATTACCAAACATTTCTGCTTCTGTTCCTCAGCTTAAAGCTGCAATTAAAGAACTTAAAGCTCAGGGGTACAACGTACCGGAATATCCTGAAGAGGCTAAAACAGATGCTGAAAAAGAAATAAAAGCACGTTATGCTAAAGTACTGGGTTCTGCAGTTAACCCTGTACTACGTGAAGGTAACTCTGACCGTAGAGCTCCAAAAGCAGTTAAAAACTACGCTAAGGCTCATCCACACTCAATGGGAGCATGGAGCGGAGATTCTAAAACTAACGTTGCAAGCATGACAGAAGGTGATTTTTACGGAAGTGAGAAATCAGTTACTGTAAAAGACGCTACTGATGTAAGAATCGAATTTGTGGCTAACGACGGTACTGCAACTGTACTTAAGCCAAGTACTCCGCTTAAAGCAGGAGAAATAATTGACTGTTCTGCACTTAACCTTAACAAACTTAAGGCTTTCGTTTCAGAACAGGTAGAGATTGCTAAACAACAGGGGGTATTATTCTCTGTTCACCTTAAAGCTACGATGATGAAGGTTTCAGACCCTATCATTTTCGGTGCTATCGTAGAAGTATTCTTTAAAGATGTATTCGCTAAATATGCTGCTTTATTTGAAGAGCTTGGTGTAGATACAAGAAACGGTTTAGGTGATGTTTATGCTAAAATTGCAGGCCACGCTCAGGAAGCTGAAGTTAAGGCTGCTATTGAGGCAGTATATCAAAACGGTCCTGCTATCGCAATGGTAAACTCTGATCAGGGGATTACTAACCTTCACGTCCCTTCAGACGTAATCGTAGATGCTTCTATGCCGGCTATGATTCGTACCTCAGGACAAATGTGGAATGCAGCAGGTAAACAACAGGATACCCTTGCTATTATACCGGACAGAAGTTACTCTGGTATATATACAGCTACTATTGAAGACTGTAAAGCTAACGGTGCATTTAACCCTTCGACTATGGGTAGCGTACCAAACGTTGGTCTTATGGCTCAAAAAGCAGAAGAGTATGGTTCTCACGATAAAACATTCCAGCTTTCTGCAAACGGTGTTGTTAAGGTTGTAGACAACAACAACGGTACCGTTTACATGGAACAGAATGTTGAGGCTGGTGACATTTTCAGAATGTGCCAAACTAAAGATGCTCCTATCCAGGACTGGGTTAAACTTGCTGTAAACCGTGCAAGACTATCTGAAACTCCTGCAGTATTCTGGTTAGACGAAAACAGAGCACACGATGTTCAGATTATCGAAAAAGTAAAAACATACCTTAAAGACCATGATACTAACGGTCTTGAAATCCATATTATGAACCCTATTGAGGCTACTAAATTCTCTTTAGAGAGAATCAGAAAAGGTCTTGATACTATCTCTGTAACCGGTAACGTACTACGTGACTACCTTACTGACCTGTTCCCTATCCTTGAGCTTGGAACATCAGCTAAGATGCTTTCTATCGTTCCGTTAATGAATGGTGGTGGTTTATTTGAAACAGGTGCAGGAGGTTCTGCTCCTAAACACGTTCAGCAGTTTGTTGAAGAAGGATACCTTCGTTGGGATTCACTTGGTGAGTTCTTAGCGCTTGGTGTTTCTTTTGAACACTTAGGTCAAACTCAAAACAACGCTAAAGCTATCGTACTTTCTGAAGCTCTTGATGTTGCTAACGAGAAATTCCTTGAAAACGACAAGTCTCCTGCACGTAAAGTAGGACAGATTGATAACCGTGGTTCTCACTTCTACCTAGCACTTTACTGGGCTCAGGCTCTTGCAGGTCAGGATAAGGATGCAGAACTTAAAGCTAAATTTACTCCGATTGCAGAAGAACTTACTGCTAACGAAGCTAAAATTAACGATGAGTTAATTGGTGCTCAGGGTAAAGCTCAGGAAATAGGAGGTTACTACCACCCTGATTTTGCTAAAACAGACAACGCAATGCGTCCAAGCCAAACGTTAAACGCTATATTAGCGAAACTGGCTTAATACAAGCATTTACTATAATTAAAAAGCTGCCCTAACCGGCAGCTTTTTTTATACGCCTAAACCTATAAATTCAACACTTCAGCTACTTTTTAAGCCGGTTCAGAAAAAATAACTTTGTCATTCATTACAGGCACTCTATTTTTGAAACAATATTAAAATAATGAGCCCTAACACAAATAAATACCTGACTTATAAAATCATAGCCCGAATTATAGTACTTGTACTTTTCGGGCTTATTTTCAAATCGTTCGATTTGTCATTTATAAAGGATAACCCTGATTATAATACACGCTCTCTTGTATTTGTAACAATGTATGTTATAGTGGGGTTCCTTATATGGGAAGGTGCTATTAGGATAGCAAAATTTACAGAACGTAAATTAAGCCAATCCGGTAATCGTAAAAAACTAATTGTACTTTGCTCCGTTTTTTTACTATATGGTGTTATAGCTGCATTCGCTTTTGGTTTTATATATGCTGTAACTGATATTTTCTTTTTTAACCGTTATGAAGCCTGGGACAGTTTTACTTTACCAAGTTACGATCTCATCTTTGGAAGTTTTCTGTTCTATTTTCTGATACTCGCTTTTAACGGAATCATTTTTTATTACAGGCAATGGCGGGAAAACCTGCTGCATACTGAAAGACTGATGCGTGAAAATACAGAAGCAAAATATGAAGCCCTAAGAAACCAGATTGATCCGCATTTCTTTTTTAATTCACTTAGTGTATTAACAAACCTTGTTTATAAGGACCCTGATATTGCAGCCGATTATATAACACAGCTTGCCAAAACTTACCGCTATATACTCGATAAGAAATTTGAAAACATGGTTATTTTAGAAACCGAATTAAATTTCCTTGAATCCTATCTGTTTCTTATCAACATAAGGCATCAAAATAGTATTAATATTGAGATAGATCTTGATGATGATATTATTAAAAAATGTCTTATTGCTCCCGCTACCCTACAAATGTTATTTGAAAACGCTATAAAGCATACCCGATTCTCTTTGACATCCCCGCTTTTTATCTCTTTAAAACGAGAGAATAACTGGCTTATTGTTAAAAACAATCTCTGTAAAAAACAAAACTCAGAAGCCTCTTCGGGACTGGGACTGGAGAATATTAAAAAACGTTATGAGCTAATAGGAAACAACAGCATTATTATCTGTGAAACTAATGATTCGTTTATTGTAAAAATACCTGTAATACTGCCTTTATGAATATCGTAATTTTTGAAGATGAAAAACATAATGCCGAAAGGCTGGAACAATTACTGCTAAAAACAGGAAAAAACATCAATGTAGTAGCTGTTATTCCCTCTGTCGCTGAAGGATTAAAATGGTTGGATAATGGTGGTACTGCCGATTTGGTTTTAATGGACATACAATTATCTGACGGAAACTGCTTTGAACTGATTGAAAAAACAAACCTGAATCTTCCTGTCATATTCACCACAGCTTACGATAACTTTACGCTCAAAGCCTTTAAAGTTAATAGTATTGACTATTTAATGAAGCCTATAGATCTTAACGAACTAAAGACAGCTATCAATAAATTTGAACAGCTTAGATCTCCTATGGCTATGGATATCAATAAAATTGCCCATGCCTTTTTTAAAAGAGACACTGCAAGGTTACTGGTAAAAATCAACAACCAGTTTATTTACATAAAATCTCAGGAAATAGCCTATATACAGGTTTCAGAAAGCATACCTTATGTGTACACCTTTAATAATCAAAAATTCCCTCTGGATTATACATTAGATTATTTGGTAAACATACTGGACCAACATAATTTTTTCAGGATCAACAGGCAGTTTATGGTAAACATAGATGCCATTCAAAAAATAAGCGGTTATTTTAACAGCAGACTAATATTAAAACTCGAACCGCCAGCTAATGATAGTGTTATTGTTAGCCGGGAGAAAGTAACTTCTTTTAAAAATTGGCTGGAAGGAAATATAATGTAAAGGGTTTAAAAAAATGTAAAGCATGTAACAAAATACAATTTCAAACGTCTGTTAGACGTTATCAATCCAAATATTAAAGAATAATAAAGGGATTATACTTTTTCCCGAGAATAATTTACCTTTATCATAATTTAGTATTCGAATTTTGCTAAAAAGAAAACAACAACTCAATCAATCAAAACAATGAACATTATTACCCAAAGATGCCTCACGGCCATCTTACTATTGTTTGCTGCTGTAGGTTTTTCCCAGGAAAAATATACGCTCAGCGGAACAATCTCAGACATGAGCAGCAGTGAAACCCTTATTGGAGCTACCGTTTACATTGTAGAAACCCAAACTGCTATCTCAACTAACGAATATGGTTTCTTTTCCATATCACTACCGGAAGGTACTTACACCATCGAAATTAGTTATGTAAGTTTTTCCACTATTACCGAGACCGTAAACCTGAACCAAAACATCAGGAAAAACTACGAACTCTCATCATCAAGCCAGGAACTTAGCGAAATTGTAATTTCAGACAATCAGCCTAGGGCTAACATCAAAAAACCTGAAATGAGTGTTAACAAACTCTCTGTACAGGAAATTAAGAAAATGCCTGTGGTTATGGGTGAAGTAGACGTTTTAAAATCCATACTTACCCTACCCGGGGTTACCAATGCCGGAGAGGGCTCATCGGGCTTTAACGTGCGTGGTGGCGCTGCCGATCAAAACCTTATATTACTGGATGAGGCAACTATATTTAACTCCTCACACCTTTTCGGTTTCTTTTCGGTATTCAATTCAGATGCCATAAAAGACCTTAAACTGTACAAAGGCGGAATCCCGGCACGTTACGGCGGCAGGTTATCATCGGTACTGGATATATACCAGAAAGAAGGTAACAAAAACGAATTCCATATGAATGGTGGTATAGGCGCTATTTCCAGCCGTTTACTGGCCGAAGGTCCGCTTGTAAAAGGCAAAGGTTCTTTCCTTATAGGTGGTAGAGCCTCTTATGCTCACCTTTTCCTTAAACTTACAGATAACGATAACTCGGCTTATTTTTATGACCTAAATACCAAGTTAAGCTATCAGTTAAATGAAAACAACAACCTGTACCTTTCAGGGTACTTTGGGCGTGACCTTTTTGACATCAGCAACAGCTTTAATAATGTATATGGCAACACGGTACTTAACCTGAGATGGAACCACCTGTTTAACGAAAAGCTGTTCTCTAATGCTTCTTTAATCTACAGTGATTATTACTATGGGCTGGAGCTTGGTTTTGTAGGCTTTACATGGGAATCGGGGATTAAAAACTACAATTTCAAATACGACTTTAAGAACTATATTTCAGACAAGTTTAAGCTAAACTATGGTGTTAATGCCGTTTACTACGATTTTAACCCGGGTACTATTAAACCTATTGACGAAACCTCAACGGTTAACCCCGATCAGTTAGACCGAAAATACGCTTTTGAGCCTGCCGCCTACATTGAGGCAGAACACGAGCTTACCGATAATATTACCGTTAGTTATGGATTGCGTTACAGCATGTTCTACAGGATGGGACAACAGGAAGTAACGCTTTACGCTAACGACCAGCCTGTAGTGTTTAACGACGAACTTAAAATATATGAGAAAGGTGAAATTACAGGTATCGAATATTACAGCAGCGGTAAAACCATTGCCGATTTTAGCAACCTGGAGCCAAGAGCAGGTGTTTCCTTTAAACTCGATGACAATCAGTCTATAAAAGCCAGCTATAACAGGATGGCACAATACCTTCACTTAATTTCTAACACTGCATCCCCTACTCCGCTGGATATATGGACGCCAAGTGGTAAGTACATTAAACCTCAGTTATTGGATCAGGTAGCATTAGGATACTTCAGAAACTTTAAGAACAACGAGTATACTCTAGAAGCCGAAACCTTTTACAAAAAAGTAAAAAACAGGGTTGATTATATTGACGGAGCCGACCTTATTGCCAACAACAATATTGAGCAGGTTATACTTAACGGTAAAGCCCGTTCATACGGACTTGAAGTCCTTTTCAGGAAAAACACAGGTAAGCTAACAGGGTGGGTTTCTTATACTCTTTCGAGATCTGAACAGCAAACACCGGGCAGGACACCTAATGAAACAGGCATTAACAATGGCGGATGGTATCTTTCGGGCTACGATAAACTACATAACCTTTCGGTTACAGGGTCTTACGAGTACAACAACAAATGGTCGTTTGGGGCAATTTTCGCATTACAGTCAGGCAAGCCTGTTACCTATCCAAACGGACAGTACGTTTATGGTGATTTAGTAATCCCTAGCTACGGATTAAGAAATGAAAACAGGGTTCCGGCATACCACCACCTGGATGTATCGGCTACCTATACCCCAAAACCCGATAAGAAAAAAGGATGGCAGGGCGAATGGGTATTTAGTATCTACAACCTGTACAACAGGATGAATGCCGCTTCCATAAACTTTAGGCAAAACGAAGATACCGGAGCTAACGAGGCAGTTAGGCTTTCCATTTTCGGTATAATACCAAGTGTTACCTATAACTTTAAATTCTAAGACAATCATCATGAAAAATATAAAATTCCTACTATTATTATTTACTGCTTCGCTGGCTTTTACAGGTTGTGAAGATGTAATTGAAGTAGACCTTGATACAGCAGAACCGAGGCTGGTTATTGATGCCTCAATAGAATGGATAAAAGGTACTGACGGAAGTAACCAAACCATAAGACTAACCACAACAACGGGGTATTATGAACCGGAAATCCCTGTAGTATCGGGTGCTACGGTATTTGTTACTAACAATACATCGGGTGCAGTATTTACTTTTAACGAAGTACCAAACACCGGTAATTATGTGTGTACTGATTTTATTCCTGTTATTAATGATGAGTATTCCCTTACCGTAATTAATGACGGAGAAACGTATACCGCTACCGAAAAACTATTTGCCGTTCCCGAAATCTCTAATGTGATACAGGATGACGAAGGGGGTGTTTTAGGCGATGAGATTGAAGTGCGTTTCTTTTGGCAGGACAACGGTGCCGAAGTTAACTACTATATGGCCCGTTTTGATATAGATGTACTGCCTTACCCTGATTATGATGCACTGGATGATGAATTTTTCCAAGGGAATGAAATGTTTGCTTTTATTAGCCATGAAGATCTTAAAGCAGGTGATATTGTACACTTTAAGCTTGGCGGTACTTCCGAAAGATTCTTTAATTATCTTATGCAGCTTACAAATGTTGCTGAGCCGGGTGGCGGTCCGTTCCAAACTCCTCCTACCTCAGTACGCGGTAATCTGGTAAACGAAACCAATATAGATAACTATGCCTATGGTTATTTTCGCGTTACTGAAGTAGACATTATGGAGTATACCGTACAATAATTACTTTATTTTTGTGTTAGGTTGTAAGCGAACCTCCACAAAATGAGAAAAATATACTATTTATCACTCGTCTTCATGAGCCTTTTTTTAACGGCTTGCGAAGACGTTGTTGATTTAGATATACCCAATTCTCCGCCCCGCCTTGTGGTCGATGCTTCAATAGTCTGGATAAAAGGATATACTGGGCAACATCAAACCATTCGGCTTACCACTACTACAGGTTTTTACGATACCATTATACCTACCGTAAAGGGCGCTAAGGTTTATGTAAAAAACAGTAATAACGATGTATATAACTTTACTGAGTCTGATAACATACAAAGAACAGGACAGTATGTTTGTGATAACTTCCAGCCTGCCATAAACGAAACGTATACACTCTATATTGAACTGAACGGAGAAACCTATACCGCAACCGAAACTCTTATTAGTGTGCCTCAACTGGAGGAAGTAATACAAAGCGATGAGGGATTTAATGAAGGAGACACTACTTTAAGGGCTTACTTTCAGGATCCTCCTGATGAGGAAAATTACTATCTGCACAGTTTTATAAGGGCTAATAAAGGATCTAACGATGCTATTTTTGACGATGAATTCGTTAATGGGAATTATACTTACACAATTCGTTTGTATGATGATTTACAGCCAAATGAAGAAATGATAATTTACCTGTATGGCATTTCTCCGCGCTATTACAACTATATGAGTAAGTTACTGAGCCTAATTCCACCCGATACTCCAAACCCTTTTCAAACACCTCCTATTAGTGTGAGGGGCAATATTGTAAACCAAACCAACCCCGATAATTATCCTTTGGGTTATTTCAGGCTTAGTGAAGCTTCTTTTATTGAGTATACAGTACAATAAAGTTTGTATTTTTGCTCTCTAAATCAAAATTATGTCATCCCACCACATTGTTAGAGACGATCAGGAACCTGCATTAATTATTGCAAACGGCGCAGCATGCAGCAAAGAGCTTATGGGTCAGTTACTGGAATGGTCTCCGCTTGTAATAGTACTGGATAACGCAATAGAGCGTGTAATGGAACTGGGTATTAAAGTAGATGTTTTACTTGGGGATTTTGACAATGGTTTTGATGCCGAAAAATACAAGGAGTTACAATACCCCCTGGAAATAGTACATACCCCGAGTCAGGATAAAACCGACCTCGAAAAAGCACTGGACTACCTTATAGACAGAAAAATACCCGCTGCCAATGTAATTTGGGCTACAGGTAAACGTGCCGACCATACCATTACAAACATTACTAATATTGTACGCTACCGCAATCTTATCAAGGTGGTTATACTGGACGATCACTCTAAAGTATTCCTGCTGCCTAAAAAATTTGAAAAATGGTATCCCGAAAATACTCCGTTGTCACTAATCCCCATAGGAAAAGTATCGGGAATAAAAACACAAAACCTTAAATATGAACTCAATAATGAAGAGTTAACCCTGGGTTACCGTACCGGCAGCAGTAATGTAACCCTCAAGGATGGTATTGTACTTATAGAACACAAGGAAGGCGACCTCCTTATGATGGAGTGTTTTGATTAAGTATTAATCGTACCTGTTTCAATAGCCTTTTTCATATCTTCTTCAGTAGCTTGTTTTAATTCTAATGAGACCGAAGTTTCTTTAGTTATAGTTACATCCTTACTCGCAAATTTTAATGTCCCGTCTTCCTGGGCACTTACTCCAAGTATAGTTACTTTTATACCTAAAGGCATTTTGATATATGCATTACCAGCAGAACCAAACATAAAACTACCGTTTTCATCAGGAAAACCTGCTAAACAAACTTTATCTTCTTTAATTACCATATAAGCGTAAACATCATTTTTACCTGTATTATTAATAGTTGTCCTTACCAAAACATCTGTTAGATTACCCTTACGATAAAAATAATCACAGTTAATCCAACCTAAACGGGTCACTTCAAAAATATAATCATTAGCAAAATCCATTGCTTTTGATTCATCAGTCAAATTTCTTTCTATCCTTTTATTTATTTCCTCCTGCTCTTTTCTTTTCTCCTCCAGTAGCTTCATTTCCTTTTCATAAGCAGCAATTTTTTTATTATAGTCGGCCAAAGCTACTTCATACTCTTCGCCTTCAAGTACAGGATAAACTTCATATTCTTTTATATCATCCTTATTTTTTTCTGTTCCCTTAAAGGTCAATATATATATGTTATCTTTAGCAGACCGCTTTACTGATACATGTTTCCAGTCTTTTCCATTATCTTCTTTTGAGAAAGCCGACTCATCTACCAGTTTCCACGATACATTACTAAAAGGCATAAACTCCGGTAAAAGTTCAGGGTTATCTATATTTACTGCTATAACTATACCTCCGTCATTTTTATAAGGTTTTAAGGGCTTTGTATAAGGAGCCGGATATGTATCATCCTTATCCCCATCTCCAACATAATCCAATATAGCATCAAACATATTACCCTGAGTAGGTTTTGCTGCTTTAGTAGATTTTGCTGCTTTGTTTGGAGTTGGTTTTGCAACAGGCTTTTTAATAATATCTTTTGGTTCAACCCAGTTAATATTTCCGTCGGCATCTTCATTACCTGTAAAAATCTGCATTTCGGGAACAAAATTATCGGTAGGCACACTTACCCCTATTGATTTTGATTTACCTATAAAAACATCATTATCACCCTGTTTCGCATTAACATACAACATCCCGCCCGAACTCAATATTTCTCCGTTTGATGTCGTTGTAAGTCCTCCCGTCACTATATCAGAGATACTTAAAGCCTCTTTCAGCTGTACAGTAATATTTCCGGTCACTACATTACCCTGAGCATCAGTAAAAGTATTTTTAGGGATAGTAAGCTCGGTTCCCTTCTCTCCTTTAATAGTATTATCTTTCCCTGCATCCAGTGTAAAGGTCTGCATGTTTAGGTTATCGGTCGTAAAAGCTTTTCTGTTTCCCGAATCGGCTATTAAATCAGGTATCTCTGTGGTAACATCCTGTTGTACTTCCTGCTGTTTTTCATCTTTACAGGAAACTAAAAACAATAATAACAAAGCAAGGATTAAAGGTGTGTTTTTCATGGCTGACTGTGTTTGTATATTAAACAGAAAAAACTGTCATTTTAGTATCTCAAAAATAATGTTATACATTTAAAAATCAATATTTTTTACCGTTTTAAAATACACAAGGGCAAACAATCATTTCACTATCTTTGTAAAAAAGGAAGGAAAAACAGAAAAATGAAATTCAAAGTAGTATCTGATTATAAACCTATGGGCGACCAGCCCGCAGCCATAAAACAGCTTAGTGAAGGCATAAATTCAGGAGAACGTTTCCAGACACTTTTAGGAGTTACCGGTTCGGGTAAAACATTTACCGTGGCAAACGTGGTAGAAAATGTACAACGCCCTACACTGGTACTGGCACACAACAAAACACTGGCAGCACAGCTGTACACAGAGTTCAAACAGTTTTTCCCCGATAATGCCGTAGAGTACTTTGTTTCCTACTACGACTACTATCAGCCCGAAGCTTATATTCCCGTAACGGGAACCTATATAGAAAAAGACCTCTCGATTAACGAAGAGCTCGAAAAAATGCGTTTAAGTACCACCTCATCCCTACTTTCGGGCAGGCGTGATGTACTGGTGGTAGCCTCGGTTTCGTGCCTATACGGTATTGGTAACCCGGTGGAGTTCCAAAAAAACGTAATTTCCATAGAGCGTGATCAGGTTATATCGAGAACCAAATTATTACACAGGCTGGTACAGAGCCTTTACTCCCGTACCGAAGCCGAGTTCCTGCCGGGAACCTTCCGTATTAAGGGAGACACCGTAGAGATTTTCCCGAGTTATGCCGATGATCCTTTCAGGGTACACTTTTTTGGCGATGAGATTGAAGAAATTGAAGCCTTTGATGCCAAAACAGCCCTTGTGATTGAAAAGTATGACCGACTGAATATTTACCCTGCCAATATGTTTGTTACATCGCCCGATGTACTGCAGGGAGCTATATGGGAGATTCAGCAGGATCTTGTAAAACAGGTAGATTACTTTAAAGAGATAGGCAAACACCTGGAGGCAAAACGCCTGGAGGAACGTACTAACTTTGACCTGGAAATGATTCGTGAACTGGGATACTGTTCGGGTATTGAGAACTACTCTCGCTACCTGGATCGCAGACTGCCGGGCACAAGGCCTTTCTGCCTGTTGGATTACTTCCCTGATGATTTTTTAATGGTTATAGATGAGAGCCACGTAACCGTATCGCAGGTACATGCCATGTATGGCGGAGACCGCTCCCGTAAGGAAAACCTTGTGGAGTATGGCTTCAGGCTTCCGGCTGCGATGGATAACCGTCCGCTTAAATTTGAGGAGTTTGAGGCACTGCAAAATCAGGTGGTGTATGTAAGTGCTACCCCAGCCGACTACGAGCTTCAAAAAAGTGACGGTATTTATGTAGAGCAGGTTATACGCCCTACAGGATTGCTGGACCCGATTATTGAAGTACGCCCAAGCCTTAACCAGATAGATGACCTTATTGAGGAAATACAGCAACGCGTAGAGGCAGATGAACGTGTTTTGGTCACCACCCTAACCAAGCGTATGGCGGAAGAGTTGGCTAAATACCTTACTAAGGTAGCAATACGATGCCGTTATATCCACTCGGAAGTAGATACACTGGAGCGTGTGGAAATCATGCAGGACCTGCGTAAAGGTCTGTTTGACGTACTTATTGGGGTTAACCTTTTAAGGGAAGGGCTTGACTTACCCGAAGTATCGCTTGTTGCCATACTGGATGCCGATAAGGAAGGCTTTTTGAGAAGTACACGTTCGCTGGTGCAAACCGTGGGGCGTGCTGCCCGTAACGTAAACGGTAAGGCGATAATGTATGCCGATAAGATAACCGACAGTATGCAGCGTACTATTGACGAAACCAACTACCGCCGTGAAAAACAGATGAACTTTAATAAGGCAAACGGTATAGAACCTAAAGCCCTTAATAAGAAAATTGAGAACTCGCTGTCTAAGAGTCCGGTGTCGTCATACCATTATGATAATTCGCCTAAAATGGCTGCCGAACCCGATACCACTTATATGGCTAAGGGCGAAATTGAAAAGATTATACGCGAAAAACGTAAGGCTATGGAAAAAGCCGCTAAAGATCTTGACTTTATGCAGGCTGCCAAACTAAGAGACGAGATTAAAGTATTGCAGGATAAGATATAAAGATGTTTAAATGACATTAAACTCTATTAAATACATTGGTATCATAATCGCCTTACTTGCACTTTATATTATACTCCCTATTGGAGATTATCAATCAGGGATTGTACATGTATTATGTTTTTTTATATTAAGTGTACTATTTTTAATTCTTTCACTTATAGTTATAATTACCAAACTAGTTAAACGCAACAAGAATTTTGATTATACTATGACATTCGTAACAGCAGCTTTCCTGCTAATATGTTATTTTAATTTTAGTTCTGCTCACAATAAATTCTGGACAAAACCTATACTTAATACACAGACCGACAGTCTCTATAGTAGAGATATTTCTTTAACATTATACAAAAATAATAGTTTTGAAATATGCGAAAGGCATCTTGAATTTATCAAAGTATATCAGGGTGATTATACCATAAGTAACGATACTTTACAACTGCTAAGAGACGATTTGCCTAAACTCACAAATAATCTTATTACTAATGAGTACTTAGTAAAAGATACCATTCTCAAACCGTTAAATGCCAAATATCCTGATATCGCTATAACAAAAGAGTAAAACTTTAATTACAAAGACCGTATATTCCAAGTATTAAAATTCAAAAAATTCCCTATATTTATGTGTTGTAACACAGAATATGAGGATGAAGAAACTTTACCGTTTATTTATAACGATAATTGCTTTTACTATAACGCAATGTGCTTTTGCCCAA
The DNA here is from genome assembly GCF_000769915.1 of Flavobacterium beibuense F44-8. Classification (GTDB taxonomy): domain Bacteria; phylum Bacteroidota; class Bacteroidia; order Flavobacteriales; family Flavobacteriaceae; genus Flavobacterium; species Flavobacterium beibuense. The sequence continues at coordinate 109,904 of NZ_JRLV01000005.1, read as the reverse complement.
AAAGACAGTATTGCCCGGGTAAACGACTCGGTTAACGCTGCTAACCTTGAGGCTTTTAATACCAAAATTGCGCTTATTGAGCAACAACGGTTAAAAGACTCGGTTAAAAAAGCCGAACTGGAACAACAGATACAGTCGTTAAAAACTACCGATAACCTTAAAAAGGAAGAACTGCAAAAAGAGCTCGAAGAGCTTGAAAGTCGCGAAACCAAAAGGCTTGCCGCAAAAAAGGAACAGATAGACAAACTGCGCTCCACCATAAAAGGGAATCCGGTTACGGGTTTCTTTAACGATACTCTTTTCCACATTTACAGCAAACAGGGCAGTTTTTCGGCTTCCGAGCGTGCCCAGGCCGTAACCCGCCGCATTGAAGAACTGGGTGGCAGGATTCTTTTCCAGCCCGATTCACTACAGGTGGTTTCTGCCGAAGCGACTTCAGATGTAGTATACCACGACAGGATAATCATTAGCCTATCGGAGAACGATGCTATTTGGAATAACACCACAAAAGAGGAACTTGCCGATAGTTACAAAACTATAATTGCTGATGAGATAACCACCTACAAAAACGAAACCAGCTTTAAGACTCTGATAAAAGAAATAGCACTGGCACTATTGGTTATTGGGGTACTGGTACTGCTTATTTATCTTTCGGGAAAACTGTTTGGCTGGACTGCCGACAAGATTAAACAGCAAAAGGACAAAAGAATACACGGTATAAAAATCAAAACCTACGAACTGTTTGATGCCGACAGGCAGGTAAACCTGCTATTACTGGTTAACAGACTTATAAAGTGGTTGTTTATTTTCCTGCTTATCTATATAGCACTACCGGTACTGTTTGGTATTTTCCCGTGGACACAAAACTTTGCCGAAACGCTTTTCAGCTATATTCTTACTCCGGTTAAAAAAGTAACGTTTGGTGTTTGGGATTACATGCCAAACCTTATTACTATTATTGTACTGATTATTATCTTTAGGTACATACTGCGCTTTGCGCGTTTCCTTAAAAACGAAATTGCACGCGGTAACCTCCATATAGATGGCTTTTACCCCGACTGGGCCAACCCTACTTATCAAATTGTGCGCGTACTTATACTGGCTTTCCTTTTAATAGTGATATTCCCTTACCTGCCGGGTAGTGATTCAGAGGTATTCAAAGGAGTGTCGGTTTTCTTAGGTTTCCTGTTTACCTTTGGTTCTATGGGGTCGTTATCCAATATTATTGCGGGGATTGTACTTACCTATATGCGACTTTTTAAAATTAACGACCGCGTAAAAATTGGCGAAGTTGTGGGCGATGTGATTGAAAAGTCACTACTGGTAACCCGTATACGTACCATTAAAAACGAAATCATATCCATACCTAACTCCACCGTAATGAGTAGCCATACCATTAATTACAGTAGCGACACTATAAGCAAAGGGCTTATACTCCACACTACGGTAACTATTGGGTATGACGTTCCGTGGAAAGACATACAGCAGGCATTGCTTGATGCTGCCGACAGGACCGAACATTTACTAAAAGAGCCTGTACCGTTTGTACTGCAAACCAGCCTGGAGGATTTTTATGTAGCTTATCAAATTAATGCCTATACTAAAGAAGCTAACAAACAGGCTGCCATATACAGCGAACTGCATAAAAACATACAGGACTGCTGCAACGAAAAAGGTATTGAGATACTATCGCCACACTATAGGGCTGCACGCGACGGAAACATGACTACCATCCCGCAAAACTATCTTGACAAGGATTATGAAGCCCCGTCCTTTAATGTAAAAATGAACAAAGACAAACAGAATAAACCGGAATAAACCATGTGGGAACATATTAAAGAACTGCTAAATGAAACGCTGATTACCATAGGTAAAACGCAGCTTAAGGTAAGCTCCATTATTACACTTATTGTTTTTTGGGTATGTGTGGCTTTCGTAATGAAAATCATAAAAAAGAGCATTTACCGAATACATAGTTTTGATGAGGCTAAAAAGTATTCCATTTTTACCCTTATAAAGTATATACTACTTGTAGTTGTTTTAGTACTGTCGCTTGAGATAGTAGGTTTTAACCTTTCGGTACTGTTAGCCGGTTCTGCTGCCCTGTTGGTAGGTTTGGGACTTGGTATACAAAACCTTTTTAGCGATTACATTTCGGGGATTGTAATACTGGTAGACTCAACCGTAAAAATGGGCGATGTAATAGAGGTAAACAATATAGTGGGGACCGTTCAGGAAATACGCCTGCGCACCACTACCGTACTTACCCGCGATGATAAATATATTATTATCCCTAACTCTGACCTTACTAAAAACGAACTTATAAACTGGACGCACAACGACCTGGCTTCCCGTTTTGATGTTACTGTAGGGGTTGATTATTCGTCGGATGTTGATTTGGTTACCCGAATATTACATGATGCTGCTGCCGAAGAACAGGGCATACTTACAAAACCCGAGCCTTTTGTCCGCTTTAATAACTTTGGCGACTCATCACTTGACTTCTCCATTTACTTTTGGGTAGAAGATGTATTTAGGGCCGAGAATGTAAAAAGCCGTTTACGCTACAAAATACTGGATAAATTCAGGCAAAACGGAGTATCTATACCATTCCCGCAAAGGGTTATTCACAAAGCTGCCGATTAATTGTGCTGGGCGCGAAAAAGTGCCAGCATAATATCCGGATCAATAAGCCCGGTTGGCGATTTTTCCATTTCCTGCAGTACGCTTCTCATGGCAAACGGACTAAGCCCCATGTTGATGCCCATTTCGCGTATGGCAATCTGCTCGTTTTCATGCAGTACACCATCGGCATGCATTAAAAGTGCCAGCCTGTAAAACTGAAGTATTCGCTGGTGCTCTGATTTTATGGCTACCTTTTCGGCTTCATGCTCAAAAAGACTTTCAAAAACATCCTTATCAATACTGAGCTGCGAAGCAACTATAGCCAGAAACTGATACTCCCTTTCGTGTATCTCACCGTCAATTCTTGCAAAAGCAATCATTTCAGACAATAAGCTTAATTTTTCTTCGTAAGTGCTCATAGATTGTGGTATTTTTAGCTAATATATCGTTTTTACCGTAAAAGTTTTTAATTATGGTCCGCATTTTTTTCCTATTCACCTTATCTTTATGGTGTATGACTGCCAAACCTCAAACCCCGTCTTTATCACAAAATGTGTCGACTTTTTCCATCAATGCCCCGCAACTGGGTGGCGAGCGTAAAATATGGATATACCTACCTGATATATACGGGAATAGCGATAAAAAGTTTCCGGTACTGTACATGCATGACGGTCAGAATCTGTTTGACAGCTTTACCGCTTTTGCAGGAGAGTGGCGCATTGACGAAACACTGGACAGCCTTAAAGCCGAAACAATTGTTATAGGCATAGAAAACGGAGGCAACAACCGTATTGACGAACTCACTCCCTACCCTAATGAAAAGTATGGTGGAGGCAATGGAGACAAATACCTTGATTTTCTGGTTACTACACTTAAACCTTATATAGACGAACACTACCGCACCCTTAGCGATAAGGAAAACACCATGATAATGGGTAGCTCCCTTGGCGGACTTATATCATTTTATGCTGTGTTAAAGTACCCAAAAGTATTTGGTAAAGCAGCTGTTTTTTCCCCTTCATTTTGGTTTAACGATAAAATATATGATGATGTTCATGCCGTGGAAAACATTGATGCCAAACTGTACTTTATGGCAGGTGACCATGAAAGCAGCGAAATGATTACTGATTTGGAACGTATGGAAGAACTGATTCGTTTTAAGCTAACAGATAAGAAGCTGTATCATAAAAAGATAGTACACAACGGCAGGCATAACGAAAAGCTTTGGGCAGGTCAGTTTGAAGAAGCCTATTTATGGCTTATTAATTGAATATTTAAACTACCTTTGCAAAAAATAACGTAATGAATAATAACGATATATTTAAAAAGCTAAGGGTAGCACTTCAGCTTCGTGACGACCAGATTGTTGAGATTTTAGAACTGGTAGATTTCAGGATTTCAAAACCTGAGCTGGGAGCATTTTTCCGTAATGAGAACCACCCTAATTATATGGATTGTGGCGATCAGGTACTACGCAACTTTTTAAACGGACTTATTATTCACTTACGCGGTACTAAAGATGAGCCAAAAGACCCTAAAAAAGTATTGGCAGCCATAAAAGCCGAAGCAGGTAAAGATACTTCTGCTCCAAAAAAACCGGGTACTTATAAAGGCAAACCTAAGCCAAAACCTAAGCCAAAACCTAAAACACAGGGCGAAGCAACAGGTACTGCAAAAAAACCGATAAAAAAATTCAACAAGCCTAAAAAGAAAGAACCTATAATGGATAAAACCCGTTTTAAAAACGGTAAGAAACCAAATAAGGACTAACCTTGAATCAGTTTGACACCATAACCTACCTTAAAACAGGCAATGCCATACAACAGGAAGTTTATGCTGTACTAACAAAGGCCAAGGTTATGGAAAAGCTTTCGGGCTTTACTCCACTATTAACAGGCACCTACCCTATAGCCATTAATATAGAAAACAGCGATCTTGATATTATTTGTGAATATCAGGACAGGGAATCTTTTATATTAGCCTTAACCAATAATTTTCAGTCGGAAAAAGACTTTAGCATCAATAAAAAACTAATTAACGGGATACATAGTGTTATAGTCCGTTTTTGGATTGACGGGTTTGAAGTAGAGATTTTCGGGCAGGCCATACCTGTAAAACAGCAAAATGCCTATCTCCACATGATAAAGGAATTTGAAATCCTAGAGGCAAAAGGAGAATACTTCAAACAACAAATAATTGACCTTAAACGCAAGGGCATTAAAACCGAACCTGCCTTTGCTATGCTTTTAGACCTAAAAGGTGATCCTTATACCGCATTATTAAAATATTCTGTTTAATAGATTCGTAATTTTTTTCTTTCATTTTATCAATCCCACAAAAGTTTAATAAATATATGTTAACTAACATTCTATTAAACGTCCATACGCTATTCGTTTTGTAAATTTGAGTGAATCGCCTGTATGGCAGGCCTCTACTACCATCAGGCAAAAAGCCGAAAAATGAAAATTATTACCGTATCTTACAGATTACCTGTGTCTATTAAAAGACAAAAAGACAATGTAAAAATTACACAAAGTGCCGGAGGGCTCGCAACAGCAGTACTCTCCTACTCTGAAAAAAGCCAAAAGAACCTTACCTGGGTAGGTGTAGCCGATTTTGACCAACAGCTTTGGGAAGAAAACAAAAACAACTACGACAGCAATTTTGATATTGAGCCCGTTTATTTAGAGCGCAGGCTTAACCGTAATTTTTACAATGTTTTCAGTAATTCCGTTTTATGGTCACTGTTTCATTACTTCCCATCCTTTATAGAATATACCCACGACGGATTTGAAGCCTATAAAGCTGCTAACGAAATTGTAGCCGATAAGGTAAACAGTATTTACGAACCCGGTGACATTGTTTGGATACACGATTACCATTTTATGGGACTGGCAAAAATAATACGTGAAAAGCATCCACAGGCAAAAATTGGATTTTTCCTGCACATCCCTTTCCCAAACTTTGAAATATTCAGGGTACTGCCTAATAAAGTAAGGCGTTACCTTATGGAAGGTGTAATGGGCAGTAACCTTATTGGTTTCCATACCTGGGAAAATGCTATCCACTTTACCGAATGTATTGAGAAAATGCTGGGCTTCCCTCACAAAAACTTCCTATTTAGTCAGGATACCCATCGTACCAAGGTAGGCTCCTTCCCTATCAGTATCGATTTTGATAAGTTCCACAATGCGTATGATAATCCTAATGTGGTAAAACTACGCAACGAGATAAAAGACCTGTATAAGGATAAAAAGATAATCTTCTCGGTAGACAGGCTCGATTATACAAAGGGGATTACAAACAGGCTTAATGCCTATGAAACCTTCCTTAACACCTACCCTGAATGGAGAGAAAAGGTAGTATTCCTGCTTGTTATTGTACCATCGCGTGAGGAGATAACTAAATATGGTGAACGTAAAAAAATGATTGAACTTACCATTGCGCGTATAAACGGTAAACTGGGTAACTATAAATGGACACCTGTGGTGTACCAGTACCAGTCGGTCGACTTTGACAGGCTAATTGCCTTATACACCAGTGCCGATGCCGCACTTATATCACCTGTAAGAGACGGAATGAATCTTGTGGCAAAAGAGTATGTCGCTTCCCGCAAAGACCTTAGAGGAGCTCTTGTATTGAGTGTAATGGCAGGTGCAGCAAAAGAACTACAGGAATCGCTAACTATAAATCCACACGATTTTGAACAGATAGCCCTAAAGCTTAATTACGGACTTACCATGAGTGAGGAAGAACAGGCTCGTAGACTGGAACACATGCAGCGCTATTTAAAAAAGCATGATGTATTTAGATGGGCTTCCGACTTTTTAAATGAAACTGAAGAAATTCATAATAAAGATACCAAAGCAGTAGCCCTTGCAGGAGAAGAAAGAATTGAGCTTTATGAAAAGTATGAAGATGCAGAAAAAAGACTGTTACTACTTGATTTTGACGGTACACTAGTAAACCTTCAGCCTAAACCCGAAATGGCTGTTCCGGATGATAAACTCATAAAACTATTGAATACCCTTGCTGCCGACCCGAAAAACGATGTATGGATTATTAGCGGACGTAACAGGGAATTCCTTGAAAAATGGCTTGGCGAACTACCTATTGGCCTTGTTGCCGAACATGGCGGATATGTAAAAAGAGAGAAATGGGAGTCGGTTATAAATGGTACGCCCGAATGGAAAGGCCGCGTGATAGAAATAATGCAGGATTATGTAGACACTAATTCTGAAAGTTTTGTAGAGATAAAAGAATTTGGGGTGGCATGGCACTACAGAAATGTAGAGCAAAGGCAGGGCTTCCTGGCATCGCGTGAATTGCTTTCGCTATTAAAGAATCAATTGTACAACATGCCTACACAAATTATAGACGGCAATAAGGTAATTGAGGTTAAACACTTCCTTGCCCACAAGGGGACTACTTATAAAAACAGTATTTACAATGAAGATTACGACTTTATACTTGCCTTTGGCGATGATAAGACTGATGAAGATTTGTTTGAAAAACTTACCGGCAGCTACCAGCACTCGGTTAAAGTAGGCTCTGGCAATACATCTGCAAAATATAGGGTACAGTCGGTTAAAGAGGTGCTTGATTTCCTTAATGAGTTAACACAGTGTAATATTGTAAAATAATTTTATACATTTAGGGATAAAAAACCATACCTATGAAAAGTATCTTAAAATACCTATCCCTACCCTGTGTAGCATTAGCCCTTATTTCGTGTTCTGACGATGATTCCGGCAATAATCCGCAAGATGAAAACGCCCGCTTACTTAAATCGGTTATTTATCCGATAGTAAATAACCCCGGTGATGAATTAACCGTAGATTTAAGCGAACATTATTTCTATGATGCTGAGCATAATCTTGCCAAGGCAGATGGTGACACCAAATTTAACGGAGAATATTTTTATAGTAATAATAGATTATCAGAGAGAACAAAATACGGAACAGAATACATATATGAGTATGACGACCAAGGGAGAATAACTAAACTATGGTCTGAGACATTTGGAGATTACACAGAGCTGTTTTATGAAGAAGGCAAAGTAATAACACATATATACCATGTAATCAGTGATAAGCTTGAAAAAAGGGAACTTTTACTGGACCAACAGGGACGTATTATTAAAATGACCGATTTAGATCCTGCCACAAGTGTTTCTCATGTTGATATTGTAGATTATATATATGATACAAACGGAAACATTACAAGTATTATAAGAGTACTTGAAGGCAACAGCGAGCCCGAAACCATTAGTTATACTTATGGAGAAACAAAAAACCCATATTATTACTCCCTTAAAAAGCACTATGAAACCACCTATTATCTTGAAAACAGTAATGGTTTAAGTGTATACAATAATAAGCACGGTTTATGCCCTAATATGATTGTTTCAGAAAATGTATACTATACGATAAATGAAAATGGTTATCCTACGGCTGAGTACACAACCAGCCCTGAGGGTATCACTAATGAAATTTGCACCTACAATTACTTCTAAAAAAATATTAGTTTTACAAAATCCTGAGCATAGCTCGGGATTTTTTTATATTTGAGCTACCCATCTTTTAATAATATCTAAAATCATTTTCAATGAAAAAACAACTTTTACTATTCCTGTTTTTGCTTACTGCTACAGTGAGTAAAGCACAAACGGAGTACGTTACCAAAACCAACATTCAGTATTACGATCAGGCAACAAACAAGTCAGATTCCTATATCGCCGAACGTTGTGTATTGGACATATACTTACCTAAGGATACCAAAAACTTTGCTACAATAGTATGGTTTCACGGCGGAGGAATAACTCAGGGGAGTAAGGAAATACCCGAATATCTTAAAAACAAAGGGTATTGCATTGTAGGGGTTAACTATCGCTTAAGCCCTAATGTAAAAGCGCCTGCTTATATTGAAGACAGCGCTGCTGCCGTAGCATGGGTATACAATAATATTGAAAAATATGGCGGAGATCCATCACTTGTTTTCCTTTCAGGTCACTCTGCCGGAGGTTATTTGGTAAGTATGGTTGGACTGGATCAAAAATACCTTGCCAAATATGATATCGATTCTAACAGGATTGCCGGACTTATTCCGTTTAGCGGGCAGTGCATAACTCACTTTACCGTAAGAAAAGAAAGAGGCATCCCTGAAAAACAACCGTTTGTTGATGAGTATGCTCCGTTGTTCCATGTACGTGCCGATGCACCTCCGTTGCTTTTAATTACGGGCGACAGGGAAATGGAAATGCTGGGACGCTATGAGGAAAACGCTTATATGGCTCGAATGATGAAAATAGCAGGCCACAAAGATACCCGTCTTTATGAACTGGAAGGTTATGGGCATAATATGACAGAACCTGCTTTCCCCCTACTGGTTAAAGAAGTTAACCGAATTATAGAGCTCAAGAAGAAAAAGAAATAAAGGATACCAAATAAAAAATCCCTCGCATTGCGAGGGATTTTTTTATATAAAACCTGTTGGTTTATCTTATTAGCTTAAAGCATTTTTAACCTGATCTGCAGCTTCCTGGAATAGAGTAGCAGAAAGGATTGGCATACCTGAGTTATCGATAAGTTCTTTAGCGATATCTGCGTTAGTACCCTGTAAACGTACAATGATAGGCACGTTGATAGAGTCACCCATGTTTTTGTAAGCGTCAACAACACCCTGAGCAACACGGTCACAACGAACGATACCTCCAAAGATATTGATAAGGATAGCTTTTACGTTTGGATCACGAAGAATGATACGGAAAGCTGTCTCAACACGTTTAGCATCTGCAGTACCACCTACGTCAAGGAAGTTAGCCGGCTCAAAACCTGCATACTTAATAAGGTCCATAGTAGCCATTGCAAGACCTGCACCGTTTACCATACAACCTACAGTACCGTCAAGGTCAACATAGTTAAGTCCCACTTCTTTCGCTTCAACCTCAATTGGGTTTTCCTCACGAACGTCACGCATATCAGCATATTCTTTTTGTCTGTAAAGAGCGTTGTCATCAAGAACAACTTTAGCATCTACAGCAAGAATTTTATTGTCTGAAGTTTTAAGTACAGGGTTGATTTCAAAAAGAGATGAATCACTTTGTACATAAGCTGTATAAAGAGAGTCAACAAATTTTACCATTTCTTTGAACGCATTACCTGAAAGACCTAGGTTAAATGCAATTCTTCTTGCCTGGAATCCCTGTAGTCCTACTGCAGGATCAATTTCTTCAGTAAAGATAAGGTGAGGAGTTTTTTCTGCAACCTCTTCGATATCCATACCACCTTCAGTAGAATACATAATCATGTTACGTCCTTTACCTCTGTTTAGAAGTACAGACATATAGAACTCTGAAGTTTCACTTTCTCCGGGATAGTAAACATCTTCAGCGATAAGTACCTTATGAACTTTTTTACCTGTTGGAGGAGTTTGAGGTGTGATAAGGTCCATACCTATTATCTGTCCTGCAATCTCTTCTACCTGCTGAAGGTTTTTTGCAAGCTTAACACCACCACCTTTACCGCGGCCACCTGCGTGGATCTGTGCTTTTACCACATACCATTCTGTTCCGGTTTCGGCAGTTAATTCTTTAGCGGCAGCAACAGCCTCCACAGCATTGTTAGCTACAATACCGCGCTGTACACGTACGCCGTGGCTTGCCAGTATTTGTTTTCCCTGATATTCGTGTAAATTCATAATTAATGCATTTATCTTATTAAAAGTGGAACAAAAATAGAAAATTCAATCCAATGACCGAAAGTATTTTTAATTTTTTATCCAATCCTTAATACTGGGTCACGCAACCCTTTTTAGGTTTAATCATCTAATAGTAAAACCATTGCCTATGAAAACCATAAAATTACTACTATTACTAGCTATTACAAGCTTAACATTAAGCTGTAATAATGACGATGACAACAGTCCTGTTGACAACAGTTTTTACGACAGCTGGTCGCTTATAAAAGTAAATGGCGGGTTTGCCGGAACCAGCCAGGAATTTGACCCCGGAACCATTGTTTGGCAATTTAATGAAAACGGTACAGTTACCGTTACCAATAATAATACTGATGAAACAGCTAATGATTATTTTGAATCAGGTAATTACAGCTTTCAGTTTATGGTAACCGAATCAACTACATTTGGGTGTGAAACCTCTCTTATCGTTAATGATAATGATTTAGGGTGCTTCAAGATGGAAAACAATACCATTACACTTGATGAGACCTATATAGACGGTTATGTAATAACACTTTCAAGACAGTAAGCCCTCAGCTATTTAATCAGAATCATATTTATTTATATAGTTAACCACAACATCATTTTTTAATTGTTACCCAGTTCCGGGCAAATCCATAAGCTACTATACGTTACTGCCGCTTAAAGGATGAGCCCGGTATTTTTTTACCGTGATTTAAATCGTTATAGTAAATTACAAATGTTATATTTTTAACTTTTTGTTATATTTTGTTAGTATACTCTATTTAATTGACTGGAATTGAATTTGTAAATAATTTTGCTACCGAAACAAGTATATCTAAGAAAAAGAAATGGAAGCAAATAATTTATTACAGTTAGCCGAAGAGTTTGGAGGTCCTCTATATGTGTATGATGCGGCTAAAATCCAAACGCAGTATTATCGTTTAGAAAATGCGTTTTCAAAGGTAAAAAATTTAAGAATCAATTACGCCGTAAAAGCGTTATCAAACATATCTATATTAAAATTGCTTAAACAGATGGGTTCCGGCCTTGATACCGTTTCCATACAGGAAGTGCAACTCGGTATTATGGCCGGCTTTAAGCCCGAAAGCATTATTTACACCCCTAACGGTGTATCTATGGAAGAGATTGAAGAGGTAGCCGCCCTTGGCGTACAAATCAATATAGACAACCTGTCCATACTGGAACAGTTTGGCGCAAAACATCCTAATATACCGGTATGTATCCGTATCAACCCTCACGTAATGGCGGGTGGTAACAGCAACATATCTGTAGGACATATAGACAGTAAATTTGGTATTTCAATACACCAAATGCCTCACCTTTTAAGGATTGTGGAAAATACAGGTATGAACATTAACGGTATACACATGCATACCGGATCTGACATACTTGATATTGAAGTATTCCTTTATGCTGCAGAGATACTGTTTACAGCAGCACTTAACTTTAAAAACCTTGAGTTCCTTGATTTTGGAAGCGGTTTTAAAGTACCATATAAAAAAGATGATATTCAAACCAATGTAGAAGAACTGGGTAAAAAACTGAGCAAGCGTTTCAACGCATTTTGCCAGGAGTATGGTAAAGACCTTACCCTTGCTTTTGAACCGGGTAAATTCCTGGTAAGTGAAGCAGGTTACTTCCTTGCAAAAGTAAACGTGGTAAAACAAACCACCTCTACTGTATTTGCCGGGATTGATACAGGTTTTAACCACCTTATCCGCCCTATGTTCTATGGTTCACACCATCACATTGAAAATATAAGTAACCCTAAGGGAAAAGACCGTTTTTACTCGGTTGTAGGATATATATGTGAAACCGATACGTTTGCAAGCAACAGAAAGATTGCTGAAATAAAAGAGGGCGATGTGCTTTGTTTCAGGAATTCGGGGGCATACTGCTTCTCTATGGCTTCAAACTACAATTCAAGAGTTCGTCCGGCAGAGGTATTATGGTATGAAGGAAAAGGCCACCTTATTAGAAAAAGGGAAACCTTTGAAGATATAATCCGTAACCAGGTTGTTATGGATTTTAAAGATGAACCTATTACGGTTTAGTTAGGTTATATATACTTGTTATTGTTTCAGGGCCGGGGCTGTAAAGCTTCGGTCTTTTGTTTTTTTGATATATTTGAAATACAAACCTTAACCACATGAAACCTCATCTTAAAACAATAATAAAGGGCTTACTATTATCCATACTGGTATTCTTTTCGGTTTCGTTTATTATGATATTACCTCAGCTTAACCCTTTATCTGACACTTACGGTTTTAATATTAAAATAGGATTCCCCTTTGTATACTACTATCAGTTTTGGGCGGGGCATGATTTTCTAAACTGGGAATGGAAAATAATAAACCTTATACTGGATTGCCTAATTACATGGGTAGCCGTTACCGGAATTTATTATTTTATAGAAAAAAGCAATTAAGGCTAACTAGCCCAAAATGTTAAACCCCAAGCTGTTCATTAAAACTTGTGTAACTTTGCCGGGTTGCTACTTAAACTTTACTACAGTTTTCCTTAAAGTTTAAATAACATTGCTCTTTAACCCCTTGTTGGTATAGTTGTGTAAATTTGGCGGATTCCTATTTACGATTAACAAATTAAAAAAATGAACAGGAGAAAATTTTTCAGGAACGGTTCGCTTTTCACCATAGGCACCGCTGTCCTTAATCCTTTTGAAGGTACTGCACAGGTACTTGACATCAATAATTTAGATAAAAACAAAAAGGCTAAAAACATTATATTCATGGTTAGTGACGGTATGAGTACCGGTACGCTAAACATGGCCGATTTATACCTTAACCGTAAAAACGGTAAAGGGTCTAACTGGTTACAGCTTTATAAAGACCAGCGCATTAGCAGGGCACTTATGGATACGGCTTCGGCCAGTTCTATAGTGACCGATTCTGCTGCTGCAAGTTCATCATGGGGTGGCGGTGCAAGGGTAAACAACGGTTCCCTTAACGTAGGCCCTAACGGAGAAAGAAACATGCCTATATGGCAAAAATTCAAAAAAGCTGGTAAAATGGCTGGCTGTGTTACCACAGTGCCTATTACCCACGCCACACCGGCAGGTTTTTGTGTAAACAGCGACAGCCGTAATGCGCAGGCCGAAATTGCTGAAGAGTACCTAAAACTGGGCTTTGATGTAATGATGGGTGGTGGTAACAATTACTTTAGTGCCGATAAAAGAAAAGATAAGAAAGACGTTTATGCTGATTATAAAGCTAAGGGATGGCAGGTTGCCCGTACCCGTGGCGAAATGATGGCAGCAAGCAATGACAAACCAATATTAGGTGTTTTTGCGGATGACGGACTTCCATACACCATAGACCGCAGAAGCAGTAAAGAACTTACCGACAACACTCCTACCCTTGCTGAAATGGCTCAAAAGGCTATTGATCGCATGAAGGGACACAAAAACGGATTTGTACTTCAAATCGAGGCTGGTAAGGTAGACTGGGGTGCACACGCTAATGATATTGGTGCAGTTTTATATGACCAAACTGCTTTTGACGATGCTATTAAAGCTGTAATTGATTTTGCCGAAAAAGATGGTAACACCCTTGTTGTTATCACTACCGATCACGGTAATGCCAATCCTGGTATCATATATGGTAAGGAAGCAAACAGTAACTTTGACAGCATCCAAAACTATACTCAGACTAACGAATGGATACTTAACAGTATTCACAGTGACTCCAGTGTAGACCAGGTTAGGGAAATAATAAAACACGCCAACGGCAGGACTATCTCTCAGGAAGAAGCTAAAACCATATTAGGCTATTATACCGGGCTTGAAAAAGAAGACGGACTATACAACTACAAACACTTACCGTTTAAGGCTTTTGCAGAAATGCAAAAAGAACACAACTCGGTAGGATGGATTAGCATGAACCACTCTGCAGATTATGTAGAGCTGGCAATGTTTGGTCCGGGTAGCCAACTGCTTAAGCCGTTTGTTAAAAACATCGACCTGCATTACCTTATGCTTGAAGCTGCCGAAGTAGAAAACAAATTCTGAAATAACAAGTAGCTGTCTCAAAAGTTCCATTTCGAGCGAAACGCAGTGAAGTCGAGAAATCTCAATAAAAAGCCCTAGAGATTTCTCCACAAGGTTGAAGTGGAAAAGTGGAAAATAAGTTCTGGCAATGCACAAAACTATATAAAAAAAGAGGTTGTCTCAAATGTCATTTTGAGCAAAACGAAGTGGAGTATAAAAATCTTCTGAAAAACAGAGATTCTTCCTTCGTCAGAATGACACTAATCCTACAGGATTAATTTGAGACAACCTCTTTTTTTATATATTGCAGCAGCAAAAACAACCACACCAATGAATAGATATCTTAAGGAAATACTATGGTTAATTATTATATTATTGCCATGTGTGTTTCTCTACTCTTCTGAAGATTCAACAATAGATATAAATGTGGACGATACTTATTTTGTAATGGATCGTTTTTCACTAGTTTTCCTGCTTATTGCGATACCGGGATTTCTTATTTATGGAATAAGAACCTTAATCAATAAATTCAGGGACAAGTTTATAAATATTGTCTTTATATTATTTATTATACTAGTTGCCTTACTATGGATTGAAGCAATTATTATAAATGACAGAATTGGTTCTGACGGAAGTATGACTATTTATCCTCCACTTAGTGCTGAACCTCAAAAAACTAAAGAAGAATACTACCCCATAGCTAATCATACGATTATGATTACCATAGAAATAATACTAATTGCAATAGCATTATTTACAGCTTACAAAACAGGTAAAAACAAAAAAATATCATGAGAAAAATAGTTACAACCACATTAATTTTATTTCTGGTAGCATTTAGCCTGTTTTTTGCATGGGTGGCCATTACCCCTGCTGATTTTGCTATGAGTTTAATTCCGGGATGGAATACAACCATATTACCTCCTCATTTTTTCCTTTCGTTTTTCATAACACCCTGGTTACTATTCACAGCATTAATTTATCTGTGGGCTTTTATAAAAAAATGGCCGCTTAACAGGCTATTGGTCATAATCCATGTACTACTCAGCATTCCGCTAGTAATAGTATTTTTATATAAAACCGATGTAGACCTTAACTTTTCTGCTGAAAATACGGCTTTGATTTTTAAAGCTTTTTTCCTGGCTACAACTGCTTTTGTTATAGCACAGGTATTTTTTATGCTACAGCTTATTACAACCTATAAAAAATTAAAAGCCCGACACTAACTGCCGGGCTTTTTTTATGTTTAAAGACTTACAGCTTCCTGCTTTGCCTCTTTAAAATCGGTTATAATTTCCTCTAAAATTGTTGCTGCGGGTTTTACCTCATGTATGAGTCCGGCAATTTGCCCAATTTCAAGTTCGCCCTCTTCAAGGTCACCTTCAAACATACCTTTCTTGGCACGTGCCCTGCCCAGTAATGTTTTAAGATCATCTACCGTAGGGGCTTTTGTATATAAATCCATCACATCATGGAAAAACTTGTTTTTTATCAGCCTTACCGGAGCAAGCTCCTTAAGGGTAAGGTGTGTATCGCCATCCTGTGCATTCACAATGGCCTGTTTAAAGTTATCATGTGACGATGACTCAACCGAGGCAGCAAAACGACTACCCACCTGTACGCCATCGGCACCAAGAACCATAGCGGCGAGCATACCCCTACCTGTTGCAATACCTCCTGCAGCGATAAGCGGAATTTGTAATTTTTCCTTCACCATAGGAATAAGCGTAAATGTAGTGGTCTCTTCCCTACCGTTGTGTCCGCCTGCTTCAAAACCTTCGGCTACAACAGCATCTACCCCTGCTTCCTGAGCCTTTAGGGCAAACTTTACGCTACTTACTACGTGTACCACTATAATACCACGCTCCTTTAACCATGCTGTCCATGTTTTAGGATTTCCGGCAGATGTAAATACGATTTTCACCCCCTCATCCACAATAATATTCATTATCTCTTCGATATTTGGATATAGCATTGGTACATTAACACCAAAAGGTTTATCTGTTGCCTTTTTACATTTTTGTATGTGTTCGCGCAGTACTTCAGGGTACATAGACCCCGCTCCAAGAAGACCAAGCCCTCCTGCATTACTTACTGCACTTGCCAGTTTATAACCACTGGCCCAAATCATTCCTGCCTGTATTACAGGGTATTCTATATTAAATAATTCAGTGATTCTGTTCATGTAAAATGAATATTTTTTTAAACTTTAAAACTACAAATTTTCAGACAAACGGCTTAAAAAATCGAACTTCTCTCTTACATCCATATTTATCATTACATCTGTACTGTTAGTATCTATATTAAACTTTTTTGCAATATCAGCAGAAACCTCAAGCTCTTTCATATCATGCAGCTGTCCTATTCTTATTAAAGGGAGATAAGCCCACACTAACTCATTAGGCCCCTGAGCTCCACAATCCCTAACAGTCTTTACTATTTTATTGTTTTTTATAAAATAAATACAAACACACTGCATACCATCTGTTACGTTATGCGCATAAGACTCCTCCAAGTTCATGTAATCTGCCCTTTTGAACCTTTCCTGAGTACGGTTAAATCCTTCCTTACTAATTTTTGACTTATTTAGTCCTAAATGTTTTACACTGTACCTGCCGCTAAATAACACATCTCCATTATTTTTTACAAGAAGCGTAACAACAGGACTTATACCAAAACACGGCGATGAATATAAAAAAACAGCATCAAAATCAGGAATAGTATCTGTTTCATATACCTTTTTCACAAAAGTCCCTCCGTACCTATGTGTAGTATCTGGAGCTATTTTAAGTGTATCCGGAGTAAGTTTTTCTACTTTACACAAACTCCATTTTTTGGTTGCGGGATTAAAAAGCCTCAAACTGTCGTTTGATAAAGTATATTTAGACTCAGTACCAAAATAAATATAATATGCATTTGACCCGTATTTGGAATTTTCAGCACTTATAAAATGACACTTCTCACTGTGAAAGCCATATTTATCTTCAAAAATACTGTCAGTAAAAAACTCAAAACCTCTTTTGTTAGCAAACTGGTTTGTAGTATCTATCGAGCTCCAAGTACCCAAAATCATATTTTGGGGTGTAAGTGTTTTTTCTTTTTGACAGGAAATAAAAAGCATTACAATTAATAATAGTAAAGTGTTTTTCATAATGAAAAGTTGATATAATAAGCTAAATATTATCAGACAAACGGATTAAAAAATCAAATCCCATTCTTTCGCCTACATAAAATACTATATCTTTATAATCTTTATCTATATTAAACTCTTTTGCAATATCATCTGGAATCTCAAGCTTTTTCAGGTCAAGCTCCTGTTCTATTAGTTCTAAAGGAAAATAAGCCCAAACTAATTCATTGGGTCCATCAGCCCCATAATCCTCAATAGTCTTTACTACCTTATTATCTTTAATAAAATAAATATCTACCGACGATACATCTGTTACTTTAGCAGAATAAGCATCCTCCAAATTCATATAATCAGCCCTTTTAAACTTTTCCTGAATGCGGTTAAATGCTTCCTTACCGATATTTGACTGATACAGTCCTTTATTTTTTACATTAGCTCCACCAATGTACAAAATATCTCCGTTATTCTTAATAAGTAGCGAAACAACAGGACAGGAGCCATAACACGGTGATGAGTAAAAGTAAATTGCATCAAAATCAGGGATAGTATCTGTTTTATATGTCTTTTTTATAAAAGTTCCACCTCTCTCATCTTTAACATTTGTAGTTATTATAAGTGTATCGGGAGTGAGTTTTTCTACTTTATACGAACTCCATTTTTGAATTGCCGGATTAAAAAGCCTTAAACTGTCTTTTGATAAGGCATATTTAGACTTAGTGCCAAAATAACGAAAATACCTGTTATATGGATCGTTTACACTATCACTATAATAGAATCTGTCGCTAAAAAAACCATATTTATCTTCAAAAATACTATCAGGGAAAAATTCAAAACCTCTTTTGTTAGCAAACTGGTTTGTATTATCTATCGAGCTCCAAGAACCCAAAATCATATTTTGGGGAGGAAGTGTTTTTTCTTCTTGACAGGAAACTGATAAAATTGCATATAAGAATAGTAAGGCGTATCTCATAAGTAATGGTTTATTGCTTTATCAGCCTTCCGGTTTTGGATTTATCGAAAGATGACACCACATAGTTATATACTCCAAACGATAAACCATGTAACGATATTGCCTGATTAGCAACCACTTCCTGTTTTAAAACAACCTGTCCTAAACTGTTATAAACCGTAACCGAAGCTTCATTAACATCATCCGGAAGGGCTATATAAAATACATCTTTTGCAGGGTTAGGGTACACTACAAAATCTTTTTTAGAAAGTTCCTGTACAGACAGTTCGTTTAATGCCAAAGCAAAATTAGGTATCCCGTAACCGTAGTCATAATCAGGATTATTAAACCTGTCTGCCGAACCCTTTATAAGATCCATAATCTCAGTATTGGTTTTCTCAGGCAATGCCTGCCATAAACAGGCTACTAAACCTGCAGTGATAGGACTTGAAAACGATGTTCCGTTACCAAAACTTATCTCACCATCGGTTTTAGAGTAAATAGCAGCCACCCCCATTGCCATAACATCGGGTTTTAACCTTCCGTCAAACGTTGGTCCTATACTACTAAAACTGCCTCTTTGCTCCTCATAATTAACTGCACCCACGGTAAGTACATTAGCCGCATCGGCAGGAACCTCAACATAAGGTTTTTCGGTACTGCCCGTATTCCCTGCTGAAGTTACACAAATCATACCGCGTGTAAAAGCAATATTAGCTCCACGTGTTATAAATGCAGTTTGACCATTAAGGTCTTCATAGGTATAATCGTAATTGGGATTATCAAAATCATAATACCCCAGTGAGGTATTAATTACATCTGCTCCAAGGCTGTCGGCCATTTCGGCTGCTTCTACCCAGTAGGATTCCTCCACAGGATTTTCAGATGAGGTATCTTCTGTTACAAAAAGATAGTAAGAAGCATCGGGTGCAGTACCTACAAGTGCCCCTTCAACATAACCTCCCATGGTAGAAAGTACAAAGGTACCGTGCTGATTACCGGTATAAAAATCATCTGTTGCAGCAACAAAATTATAACCTCCTAAAATACGGTTGTTATTCAACAGGTTTTGAAACGGTTGTGCTGTGTTAACACCTGGAAAACCCGAATCCATTACGGCTATTATCATACCCTCACCAGTAAAGTCCTGCTGGTGCAGTACGTGTCCGTTAAGCATTTGTATTTGGGTAGTACTCATACCATAATCAAAATCGGCCTGAACATCCAGTGTTTTATTCACCTCCTGCTGCCTTGAGGCTATTGCAGGCCTGCCCGGATTGTTAAGTGATTTATCGGCATACTCAATACTGTACACAAACTCCAGTGTTGTTAGTGCAGCTATATCACTTAGCTCTCCTCTTACATGCAGGGCATTAAGCCATTTTGACTTAGCCATTACCGTTATTCCGGTAGCAGTTGTTACTCCGTCTATATATTCCTGATGAATAGGAACATCCAGTTCGTCCAATTCAATACCCTGTGCAGCTCTTCTGTCTAACGCACGCTGGGAAAGCATTTCAAGCGGATTTTCAAAGTAATAGTCGGCATCCGGTTTATCGGTAAAATACACCCAGGCATCTTGCTGAGCGCTACATACTGCAGTAAATACAAGTAAAAGTAATAGTAACTGCTTTTTCATTTTTTTAATTTTTAACCTTACTCTTTACAGAATATACGCCCTGTAAGGATTTATGGTTTATTCTTAATACGATTTCATAGCGGAATCAAATATACAAAAGATGCCTGCAAAAACTGAAAAGATATTATTTTTGCCCAAATTCTTTTAAAGATGTTATACCTCATTTTAAGTATTATATGCAGTGTTACCGTTGGTGTACTGTTTAAAACTGCAAAAAATTACCCTGTTAACATTAGCCAGATTGTGGCCTGGAACTATGTGTTTGCCGTAGGGTTATGCTATCAGTTTTTTAAGCCCGATATGGGTACTGTAGATAGTAATGCCACGTGGCATATTTATATTCCGCTAGCGGTACTGCTTCCCTCTATATTTATTTTTTTGGCGCTATCTATTAAGCACATGGGAATAGTAAAAACCGATGCTGCCCAACGCCTGTCGCTGTTTATACCAATACTGGCAGCCTACTTTATTTTCAAGGAGAGTTTTAATACTTATAAAATTATAGCGCTGCTTATAGGTTTCCCCGCTATAGCCTTAATACTCTCTAAAAAAGATAATAATACCGCATCAAAGTGGTTTTACCCTGCAATAGTTTTACTGGGCTTTGGTATAGTAGATATACTTTTTAAACAAATAGCCCTGCACAATACCATGCCTTACACCACATCGCTTTTTATAGTGTTTTGCGGAGCTTTAGCCGTGGCATGGTTGTATGTGTTTTTTAAACTGATTGTGAGTAAAGAAAAACTAAGCCTTATGAATTTGGCTTTTGGAGCACTGGTTGGTATTTTCAACTTTTGTAATATTCTTTTTTATTTAAAAGCGCATAAGGCATTTTCTGAAAATCCGTCAACAGTTTTTGCCGGAATGAATATGGGTGTAATTGTACTGGGCAGCCTTGTGGGTATTTTATTTTTTAAAGAAAAAATGTCAAAACTTAATTATGTCGGACTCGTTTTAGCACTTTTTGCCATCTTTTTCATAACACTATCTCAATTCCAAGCTCATTAAAATCAAAAAACCCGTTTTTAAAAAACTGATTTACAGTTAAATAAAAAATATTTTAATTTTTGTTTGGAAATTAAAATCATTGTACTTTAAATTTGCAGCAAGTTCTTTAGAAAATAATTCTTATCCAGAAAGATCGAGGGATTTGACCCTATGACGTCTTGGCAACCTGTTCATTAATTTGAATAAGGTGCCACATTCAACCACATGTAAATGTGGAAAGATAAGTTTAGAAATACGTAGATAATATTTCATAATATTATGTGCCTTTCTGACTTATCGGAAAGGCATTTTTTGTTTATGCACTTTCCGATAGACTGGTTTAGAATGTTTTTTTAACAGGATTTAAAAAATTGTCAAATATTCTAAACAGCAAAAAAATGAGAGAGCAAACTTTAATTCTTAACAGCATTCCGGTAGACGAACTAACAGGATCAATCGCTACCCCAATTTACCAAACATCAACATTTGTACAAGACGCACCGGGCGTTCACAAAGGTTACGACTATTCACGCAGTAACAACCCTACACGTAAGGTTCTTGAAGACTGCATCGCAGCACTTGAAAACGGTCATGCGGGTTTTGCCTTTGCAAGCGGACTGGCAGCTATCGACTCGGTAGTGAAGCTTCTTGAGGCAGGAGACGAAATTATTGCCGTAGATGATATTTACGGAGGTGCTTTCCGACTTTTCACTCACGTGTACCAAAAATTCGGAATCAAAATTAACTATGTCGATTCTACAAACGCTCAAAACGTAGCCAATGCAGTTACCGATAAAACAAAACTTATATGGATTGAGTCGCCTACAAACCCTACCCTAAAAGTATCTGATATACGCACTATCGCAAAAACAGCAAAAGAAAACAATATACTGCTTTGCGTAGATAACACTTTTGCATCGCCGGTTTCTCAAAAACCTATCGATCTTGGTGCAGACATCGTTATTCACAGTGCAACTAAATACATTGCAGGTCACAGTGACCTAATTGCAGGTCTTGTGGTAACTTCTACACAGGAACTAAGTGAGAAAATCAAATTCATACAAAACGCATCGGGCGCTATTTTAGGACCATTCGACAGCTGGCTAGTAATCCGTGGTATTGAAACGCTTACTCTAAGAGTAAAACAACATGCCGAAAATGCTCAGAAAATTGCTGAGTTCTTACAGGAAGAAAAACTAATTAAAAATGTTTACTACCCCGGCCTTAAAACACACCACAACCACGAGATTGCTAAAAGTCAGCAAAAATACTTTGGGGGTGTAATCGCTTTTGATCTTGTGATTGATGATAAAGAACTGGCTTCACAAATAGTATCGGGCACTAAACTGTTTAAACTGGCTGAAAGTCTTGGAGGAATTAAGAGCCTTTGCTGCCTGCCATGTGAAATGACTCACAAATCAATCCCGGCAGAAAAGAGATACAGTTCTGGTGTAACCGATAGTCTTATACGCCTTTCTGTAGGTCTTGAAGATGCTGATGATCTTATTGACGACTTAAAACAGGCTATTGCCACTGCTGTTAAAGCTAATGCAGATAAAGCTAGCGTAACAGCTTAATTAAACATCTCACAAAAGAAGAAATACAAAATGTCAAGAAAAAATTTAAATATAGGATTATTCGGTTTTGGATGTGTAGGTTACGGACTATACGAAGTATTGGAAAAAACTCCGGGACTGAAAGCAAACATCAGGAACATTTGTGTTAAGGACAAAAACAAAACTCGTGAAATAGGTGCAGAAAACTTTACTTACGACAAAAACGACATCCTTAACGACGAAGATATCAATGTGGTAGTAGAACTTATAGATGATGCCGATGCTGCTTTTGAAATTGTAGTGGCTGCTCTTAAAAAAGGGAAAGCAGTGGTATCTGCCAACAAAAAGATGATTGCCGAACATTTTACCGAACTCCTGGAACTACAGCGTGAATACAACGTGCCGCTTTTATATGAAGCTGCCTGCTGCGCCAGTATGCCTATAATTAGAAATCTGGAAGAGTACTATGACAACGATCTTTTAGAATCTATCGAGGGGATTGTTAACGGCTCTACCAACTATATACTTACCAAAACTTTTGCAGAAAACCTTTCGTATGATGCTGCCCTTAAACAGGCTCAGGATAACGGTTATGCAGAAAGTAACCCTATTCTTGACACTGGAGGCTTTGATGCCAAGTACAAACTGCTAATATTATTAGCACATTCATTTGGTTACATTGCCAACCCTAACGACATATATAATATAGGTATAGATAACATAGGCAAACTGGAGCTTAAATATGCCCGCGAAAAAGGACTTAAAATTAAGCTGGTTGCCCAGGCATTTAAAACACCACAGGGAACTCTATCGGCTTTTGTTATCCCTAAATTCGTAGGTAGCGATGATCGCCTGTTTACTGTAGACGATGTATTTAACGGAGTGCTAACCAAAACCAGCTTTGCCGATACTCATTTCTTTGTGGGGCGTGGTGCAGGTGCACATCCTACAGCCTCTGCTGTGCTGTCAGACATCTCTGCATTAAGTTACGATTACCGTTACGAATACAAAAAAATATACCAGGAAGAAAACCTATTGCTTAGCAATGAGGTTGCGCTTAAGGTACTGCTTCGCCACAAAAAGGAAGAGGCAGAAAGCTTAAAAGAATATTTTGACACTATTGAGGAGTCATATGCAAATCATGATTCCGGATACATAACAGGGAATATTTCCCTTGAAAATGTAAAAGCCCTGCACAGCGGTAATCCTGCCGAAAGGTCTTTTATCTTATTAAATGTTGAAAAAGAAAAAGAAACTCTTGCTCATGAATCTTTAATCGAAGCTAATTAATTAGTAGTTCTGATTATGTTTAGTTGAAAAGCCGTATCTGTTCCCGATACGGCTTTCTTAATTTAACTCTTCCCTCATCTAAAATAATAAGTTTTTACTTATTTTCGCCTCGTCTGTTTTTACAGCAAACCAATCGTAAGTGGAGTCCGGAAACCACAAAAAAACGGGGCAAAATCCTGAAATGCCTTATGAGTAGGGACAATTTATTTTTATGAACTCAAACTTTTTTGAAACAAACAGTTACTTTATCGACGAAAAAGTAAACTTTTTTAAATTTGAAAACTGCTACCAGATTTATAATGAACAAGGAGCAAACATTGGTAGTGTAAAGCAAAAACTAAGTGCAGGTCAAAAATTTTTAAGACTGTTACTTAAAAAGCCCATGCTTCCGTTTTTACTGGAAATCAGGGATTCTGAAGACAGGCTTCAGGCATCAATATCAAGAGGGTGGACTTTTTGGATGTCTAAAATAACAATAACAAATCCACACGGAAAAGTGGTAGGAACCGTAAAGCAAAAATTTAAATTCTTTAAGCCTACGTTCAATATTTTTGATGCTTCCGATTCTCATATTGCAAAAATAAACGGAGACTGGAAAGCCTGGAACTTCCATATTACCGATCCTGCCGAAAACCAAATTGGTGCTATTAATAAAAAGTGGAATGGTGCTATGAAAGAAATTTTCACCTCAGCAGATAAATACAATGTAACCATTCATCCTGAATTTGCTCAAAACGATAACAAAGTAGCTATACTAGCCGGAGCAATTACAATTGATATGGTACTTAAAGAAAGTAAATAATACCATAAAAAATCCTGAGCAATGCTCAGGATTTTTTATTAATGCTTTTTATACTCCTTTACCCCTGCCTTGATTTCAACCAGTATATCATTTTGTTCCGGCGGTACCGGGCACGAAAAACTATGGTTATAGGCACAGTATGGATTATAGGCAGTATTAAAATCTATAGTAAGTGTATTTCCTGCTGGAATTGTAAGATCTACATACCTGCCTCCTCCATAACTTCCGTTACCCGAAGTCAAATCAGTAAACGGCAGGAAAAGATAATCCTTATACTCTTCCATTTTCATCATATCCATACTTTGGAAAACATCCAGCTTTACCTCTTTCCCTTTTAGTGTAAAATGCAGTTCGCCATACTTCCTGTAACGTGGCTTCCTGCTGGTAGTGGTTTGCATGTAAAAAGGCTTTTCATTTGGTGTTGCAACCAGTTTAGCCTCCACACAAAAATCAGTATCTATAGGATAAAACTCAAGCGATTTAAACGTCTTTATGTCTTCCTTGGTAAGCGGAGATTCATCTGGATCAGCATATTCCTTATTCATTTTTTCCTGAAAAGCCACAGCATTTTCCTTTGAGCACTCCTGTGCTTTTGCCATAAGGCATAGCAGTAATGCTCCGCCAATTATTATATTCCTCATTATCTTATTATTGGTTTTATACAAAAGTAACCAATAACTTAAAATATTTTTATTGGGCAGTTAATATTAAGGACTCATTCCTTTGTATATTTGTGGTAAATCATCCCATTTACATGTTTCTTAAAGCCTTTAAGCGCTATATCAATAACTTCAGGGGCTTCTCCCGGGAGATATGGATACTAACGCTAATTACGTTTATTAACCGCGCCGGTACTATGGTACTGCCTTTCCTTTCCAAATACCTTAAAGAAGACCTGTGTTTTTCATACGGTCAGGTAGGTTGGATAATGGTATGTTTCGGACTGGGTTCAATGGCGGGATCATGGATAGGCGGTAAACTAACCGACAGGATAGGTTTTTACAAAGTAATGGTATACAGCCTGTTTACCACGGGGCTTTTATTTTTCGGGTTACAGTATGTCACTTCCTTTGCCGGATTATGTTTTGCCATGTTTGGTATAATGGTAATTGCCGATACTTTTAGACCAGCCATGTTTGTTTCCCTTAACACCTATGCAAAACCCGAAAATCGTACACGTGCACTGGCGCTGGTAAGACTTGCCATTAACCTTGGCTTTGCGGCAGGACCTGCACTGGGCGGACTCATAATTACAAATATTGGCTACAAAGGATTATTTTGGGCCGATGGGGCTTCGTGTATAATCTCTATATTACTGTTCTATATATTAGTAAAGGAGAAGAAAAAAGTAACAGAAGATAAATCGCTTGTAAAAGAAGATATAACAAAACACGTATCTGTTTTTAACGATGGGACTTTCCTGTTGTTCTTGTTTACCAGTTTTGCTACAGCCCTTATATTTTTCCAGATGTTTACCACCCTGCCCCTTTATCATGGGGAAGTATATAACCTAACCGAATTTGAAACAGGGCTTATTATGTCGTTTAACGGTACAATGGTATTTACCTTAGAGATGCCTTTGGTTGGGTATATTGAACGGAAAAACATATCTAAAATCAAAGTGCTTTTATGGGGTTCGGTATTCTTTGCCCTTGCCTTCTTTACCCTGTTAATTAATGTTTGGATAGGTGTACTATTATTAAGTGTAATATTTATTACACTTGGTGAGATGCTTTGTTTCCCGTTTGCCAATTCGTTTGCTATGAGTCGTGCTCCACGTGGTCATGAAGGGCGTTACATGGCACTCTATACCATGACATTTAGTGTGGCTCATATATTTAGTTCTAAACTGGGAATGCTCAATATTTCTTTCTTTGGTTATAATACTAACTGGGCGGTTATGGGATTTTTAGGTCTGCTCTCTGCTGCTGCAATACTACTCGTACAAAGGCGTTTAAAACAAGAATCACACGCATAACATAAATTTTTAAGGCATCTTTACACAATAAAAAACTACCATTTTAGTTATATAACTATAAAAATAGTTGGTAAACTATAAAAATAGTTTTAGCTTTGGATTATTAATTAAAGATGCCATGCAAAAATTAACAAACAAAGAAGAAGAAGTAATGCAGATTTTATGGAAACTTGAAAAAGCTTTTGTGAAAGATGTACTGCTTGAGGTAAAAGAAAGTAAACCTCATTACAACACTGTTTCTACCATAATAAGAAACCTGGAGGAAAAAGGTTATGTAGATCACATTGCCTATGGTAATACCTACCAGTACTACCCTACCGTATCTAAAGAAGATTACCGCACAGGCTATATGAGTAACGCTATTAAAAACTACTTTAATAACTCATATAAAGGTATGGTATCTTTCTTTGCTAAAGAAGAAAAGATAAGCGCCGAAGAGCTTCGCGAAATACTGAAGATGATAGAGAAAGAAGAGTAGCATGGAACAGTTTTTTGTATATATGGCCAAAGCTTCAGGATTAATCGCCCTGTTTTATGCTGCGTATCATATTTTTTTACGAAAAGAAACTTTCTTTGTTTCCAACCGCTGGTTTTTACTCTCGGGCTTAGGCACGGCATTGGCGCTACCACTGGTATTCTTTAAAAAAATTGTATGGACAACTACTTCTCCTATACAGGAAGTAAGTGTTATAGATGCAAATCAGTTACAACAGCTACAGGAAACCCCGTTTACGTTATCAAACACCATAAGTTTTAGCTGGCCTAACCTGATTTTTGGAGTATACATTGCAGGAGTGCTATTTTTAACCATAAAGCTGTTACTTAATATCATACAGCTAAAACAGATAATTAAAAATCAATCTGTTATAAAAGAAGGTCAATACAAACTTATCGATACACCAAGAGTAAACGCTCCGTTCTCCTTCTTTAATTATATAGTATACAACTCGGCAATTTTGCAACCTAACGAACTGGAAAGTATTATTTGCCATGAAAAAGCCCACAGCAGGCAATACCACTCGGCAGATATGCTTATTGGTCAGTTAACCGCCATATTCTTTTGGTTTAACCCTTTTGCCTGGCTGTATAAAAGTTCGATCTCTCAAAATCTTGAGTTTATTGCCGATGCTGTTGCTACAAAACAAATAAACGATAGCACAGATTATCAAAAAACATTACTAAAGGTTACATTACAGTTACAATACATATCAATCACTAATAATTTTTACCAATCACTAATTAAAAAACGAATCGTTATGATGAACAAAAACAAATCAAGTAAAGCAAATGCTGCAAAGTACTCATTAATAATCCCTGCTCTGGCTGCATTTATGCTACTGTTTCAGGTTAAAACCATTGCACAAAGCAAAGCTGCAAATAACATTAGCAACCTTACAACCACAGTACCGGTAACAGAAGCCGCTAAGGTTTTAATTTATGACATGTATGGTAAACAATGGTATGCTAACCAGGCTGATAGTCAAAATAACATAACTGTTATTATTGACGGACGTAAAGTAAAAAACAACGATACAAACCTTAAAGAGGGTATAGATATCGTAGCTGTAAATGTTTTAAAGGAGAAAAACACCTTAGAGATTACTACAAAAAAGGCGAGCAAAAATGAGGCTTCAGGCAAAAGTTTCACTATTACTATTGACACTATGCCTGAGCTTAAGTTTATGAGCTTTAACAAGTATAACGTAGAGCAACTAAAAAGCCTGGTTACACAGGAACTAAAAGAACTAAAATAAGAAATGCTCTAAAGTAAAACCCAAACAGGAATAACATGGAACAGTTTTTTACATATATGATTAAAGCTTCGGGATTAATCGCCCTGTTTTATGCTGCGTATCATATTTTTTTACGAAAAGAAACTTTCTTTGTTTCCAACCGCTGGTTTTTACTCTCTGGCTTAGGCACGGCATTGGCGCTACCATTGGTGTTCTTTAAAAAAATTGTTTGGATAGACCCCGCGCCACAGCAGGAAATGCAGGTAATAGATGTTAGTCAGCTACTACAATTACAGGATAACACACAACAGGCAACACCTCCACCTGTAAGCTTTAGCTGGCCCAATGTTGTTTTAGGTATATATATTGCGGCTGTATTATTTTTAATGATAAAACTGTTATTCAATTTTATATCGCTAAGGCGAATAATAAAAAACCAAACTATAATAAAAGAAGGCCGATACAAACTTATTGATACACCACGGGTAAACGCTCCGTTTTCCTTCTTTAATTATATAATATACAATTCGGCATTATTGCAGTCTAACGAACTGGAAAGCATTATTTGCCATGAAAAAGTACACAGCAGGCAATACCATTCGGCCGATATGCTTATTGGTCAGTTAACCGCCATATTCTTTTGGTTTAACCCTTTTGCCTGGCTGTATAAAAGTTTGATCTCTCAAAATCTTGAGTTTATTGCCGATGCTGTTGCTACAAAACAAATAAGCGACAGCACGGCTTATCAAAAAACAATGCTGAAAATTACGCTTCAGCCGGAATACATATCAATCACCAATCATTTTTATCAATCATTAATCAAAAAACGAATCGTTATGTTAAACAAAAAAAAATCAGGAAAAGTAAACAGCTGGAAATATGCTATAGTACTCCCGGTACTAATAGCTTTTATGATGCTGTTTCAGATAAGGGTTATTGCTCAGGAAAAAAGTAGCGATAAGGCTGTGGAGGAAGTAAGCTATGAAAAGTTCAAAATGGCTCTTGAAATTACAAAAGATGCTACACATGCAGAACTTGAAAAAATAAAAGAGCTGTTTAAAAAAGAGTTTGGCGCCAATGTTACTTTTAGCAACATAACCCGTAACAGCAATAATGAAATTACAGCGATTAAGGTTACTGTTAACGATGGCAATCAGTCAAAAGTATACCAAACAAACAGTACGCAACCTATAAACCGTTTTGAAATTGCTATAGAAAGTAGCGAAGACACAGGTAATAAAATTGCGTTTAACGCATTACCTGTAAACGACCAATACCAAAACTACGCTAACAGCTACTATGAGGATGAACCCGATATGATGGTGCCACCGGCGCCACCTGCTCCTATGGCACCAAATTCTATGATTGCTCCGCCGGCACCACCTGCTCCACCAGTAGCTCCGGGCATGAGTTACATTTCACCATCTCCACAAAACGGACTACAAATTATAAACAGTGATAATAAAGATGTGTTGGTAATTGTAAACGGTGTAAAACAGCAAAAAGGCAGTACAGTAACCATACCACAGGGACAAATTGTTAGTAATATAAATGTTATTACAGGTAAAGAAGCTAAAAAGAAATACGGTAAAGAAGCTAAAGACGGCGTACTGGTAGTAACCACACAAGCAGGTGGAGGCTATGCTGTAAAAATGCCTAAAGGAATGGTACTGGACATGGACATGATTCAGGATTTCAGTATCGACCCTATAAGTATGATGGATATGGAAGCACTTGCCCAGCTTGATGGCGAAATGGCTAAACGTGTTGAAGAACAAATGAAGCGTGTTGAGGAAATGAGTCAGGCAGACAAAATAAGGATGAAAGAGCAAATTGAAAGAGGTCTTGTCCAGCTAAAAAGAGGCGAGGCTCAAATTGCACGTGACATGGAAAGAATTGAAGAAAGAAGAGCGCAAATTGAAGAAAGAAGGGTTGAAATAATGTCAAGGAAAACTGAACTAAAAGAAAATGCTGAAGAAAGAAGGGAAGAATTAAAAAAGAGACTTGAAGAACGTAAAAAACACTTTGAAGAAAGACGTGGCGACATTGATAAAATGAAAGCCGAACAGCAAAAAGAAATAGCGGAGCAGAGAAAGGAAATGGAAGAAATGAAAAAGGAAATGGAAATAGCCCGCAAAGAAATAGAGGAATCAAGAAAGCTACTTAAGGAAGAGCTTGAGAAAATAAATACTGAAAAAGAATAAATCTTTATTGTTAAAGTTAGTTAAGCAACAGTAATGATGGGGAATACAGCCCTCAACTGTATTCCCTAAAAAAAATAAAAATACTACCATGGAGAACCTTACCATCTATATGTTAAAAGCATCGGGGATAATTGCATTATTCTATTTTGCTTACATCCTGTTTTTAAAAAAAGAAACCTTTTTTACTGCTAACAGGTGGTTTTTACTCTCCGGATTATTTACTGCTGCTTTTTTACCCCTGCTAACTATTACAAAAACAGTAATTGTAGAGCGCACTAACACTACTCCTTTTCAAATACTAATGCCTGAAGCAGAAAATTATACTGAAGTAATAGTTGACCAAGCCTTTACCATTAACTGGTTTTATGTACTTATCGGGATATATGTAACCATAGCAGCTATATTATTAATTCAGTTAGTAATTGATTTATTCAGAATAAAAACAATAATAAAAGGTAATAATGGTAAAAAGGAAAAACAGTATACCATTATAGATACCACGGGTATTACACTACCCTTCTCTTTTTTCAGTTACATTGTTTATAATTCGAAAGCAGTTGAGCCAGAGGAGTTAAACGATATTCTAAAACACGAAAAAGTACACAGTAGCCAGAAACATTCGGCAGATATTATAATAGGCCAGCTTTTTACCATACTGTTTTGGTTTAATCCGTTTATGTGGTTGTATAAAAAAACAATATCACAAAACCTGGAGTTTATTGCCGATGCCGAAGCCTGTAAACAGATAAATGACAGAAAAAATTACCAGAAAACACTACTTAAGTTTACGCTTAATGAAGAGTATATGGGGGTAAGCAATCATTTTTATCAACCATTAATAAAAAAACGTATCATGATGTTAAACACGCCTTCATCAAAAAAAATAAATACATTTAAGTATGCCTTCATACTACCATTTATGTTTGCCTTTGTTTTTCTTTTCCAGATAAAAACAGAAGCTCAAATTAAAGAAACAGAAAATCAAACTGTTCAAACCGAATCGCAAAACAAGATTCATGCATTAGAAATAACTAAAAATACTAGTGATGAAACCCTTAAGGAAGGAATCAAAAAACTGGAAAAAGCAACAGGCTGTACTTTTACTATTACTGCACTTGACAGAAATGAAAATGACGAAATTTCTAATATAGCTTTAACGATTAACGGAGCAGCTAACGTTAAGTCATGGAGTACTTCAAAGAATATAGGGCTAGATCCTTTTTTACTTATTGTTGAGAAAAATGATAAAGGGGGATATTTTGTTGAAATGGAAAAAATACAGTATGGTGCTGACGGTGGCACTGAAATAGACGCTCCTGAACAACACAACAACCCTAAAACCGGTAAAAATGGCGTTATTATAAATACAGCAACCGATACCTTAACCCAAAACGGAGTACGTAAATTTACCTACCTCTCTACTACTGTAGATACTGTTTTTTACGACAGGAGTTCCTCACAAGATATAAACACATCAATATCCCAAAGGGTAAGTGACGACCAAACAGGGAGAATACGTAAATATACTGTTGTAAAACAAACCGGAACTAACCATAATATGGTTAATGCAGATGATGCCCTGATATTTATTGACGGTAAAGAAGCCACCCCTGAAATGGTTAAAAGTCTTGATCATAATAACATTGCAGCAATTAATGTAAGTAAAAAAACCGAAGAAAATGTAGCTAAATATGGTGAAAAGGCCAAAAATGGTATTATTATGGTCACTACCACTAAAAACAGGCCTAAAACAGTTACTATTACTACATCAGGAATGGAGGAGGAACCTAAAAAAGAACAGCAAAACAATGCATTAGTGGTAATCAATAAAAATGCTAGCGATAAAACTCTTGAAGATTATAAAGATGTACTACAAAAAATGGGAATAGCCATAAAATATAAAACAGTAAGAAGAAATAAGGCAGGTGAAATTGTTAAGCTGAAAGTAAGTATTACCGACGACAGGAAAGATACTTCAAAATCAATAACATGTCAGGATTCAAATGGTATTCCCAATGTTGCTATAGGCATAAAAAACGGTGAGGTAAAAGCATTTGTCCAATAAAAAAATTTATAAAAAGAGAAATCTTATATTTTACTTAAAAGACTGTCAATCAAGACAGTCTTTTTTTATATTTGATACAACCAAAACCCGCTCACAATGTTTAAACTACTGGCAAAACTCAATAAATGGCTGTTACCTAATTACAGTAAACAACAGCTTGACCTCAGCAAAGCTACCAAGTTTCAAAAAGCAATAATTGCCTGGAAATATTACGTTACCATACATGCACTGGATTAGTATACCAATGGCGAATAAATATCGTATTTGCTTATTTTATTCCTCCCGTTAAGGAACGACAGCTCCATTAAAAAATTACACTGTACAATTTCGCCTCCCAGTTTTTCTACCAGTTCGCAAACTGCTGCGGCGGTCCCCCCTGTGGCCAGTACGTCGTCATGTATAAGTACCCTGTCCCCTTTCTTAATTCCGTCAATATGCACCTCCAGGGTATCCATACCATATTCCAGCTCATATGATGATGAAATGGTTTCATACGGCAGCTTGTTAGGTTTTCTTACAGGTACAAAACCTACGTTAAGTTCATAAGCCAGTAAAGTAGCAAAAAAGAAACCTCGGCTCTCCACCCCTACTACTTTATCAATGTTTTTATCTTTAAGGCTATTTAATAATAATTGCATGCATTCCTTAACCGCATCGGGGTTTCCTAAAAGCGGAGTTATATCTTTAAAACCAATTCCCGGTTTCGGAAAATCCTGAATGTCACGTATATAGTTTTCTAATGCCATTTTTTTTCAATTTTATATTCATTTGGGTTTGCAAGTTAATCAATAATCCCTATATTTGCACCCGCAAAGAACGATAAGCCAATTGGTTTATTTTGGCACATCGGGAAGCAAAAAGGCCTCGTGGCGCAACTGAATAGCGCATCTGATTACGGCTCAGAAGGTTACAGGTTTGAATCCTGTCGAGGTCACAAGCAAAAATCCCTAATCGATATGATTTAGGGATTTTTTTATTTGTATAATCTTACATATTTAGAATTATACACTAAGATTTATAAGATTTTACAGCGGGTTTGGATGTCCCGAGTAGTTACCCCGACAGGATTAAACCGTTTAAATAATAAAACTAAATCTGTAAATTTTATATTGTGAGTACATAAAAAAACTCTCAAGACTGCTGAAAGCTTTCATTCAAAAATTCTTTTACATAATTCAAAGAAAAATAATAGTCGACTATCTTTTTCAACCGGAGTATTTGCTACGGTTTTGTACTTTTTCTTTATGGCTTTATTTTGCAACTATTGCCTATTTAATTTTGAAAAGTCAACTCAAATGACTAACTATAAAACCTTCTGTCGCTTTTTAAATGCTTATACTTCCTGTCTATGTTTAGCACAGCACCAGCGACATAACGAAGTTGCTGAGAACATATCTTCTGTGCCATTTCGCTTATTAAAATCTATTATTTTACTTATTCTCAACTAAAGATGTTTCCACGAGATCTGTGAAACTTTTTGTCTTTCTACCTAATAAACGCTCCAGGTCACCTGATTGATTTTCGAATTCACCTCCTTCAATTGCCAATACCCAAGCAGTTATAAACTCGGCTACATGACGAGCGACTCCTCGGCTAACTATCCCATCAATATATTCTTCGGCTGTAATGGTGATAAAAGAAACTGGCTTTCCTCCTACTTCAGATAGAATTTTTGCTATGTCGGAAAACGAAATAGAATAGGAACCACCTAATGAATACGTTTTGTTTTCATGCCCTGGTGTAGAAAGTACTTCAGCATGGGCTTCAGCCAATTCATCTCTTGTCGCAGGCGCCATTTTCCCGTTATTTGCAGGAACTTTTATTCCATCTTCGTACGGATTGGGACTATAATAGAACGATAGAAGATCTGCAAAAGGTGGATGGTATACTATAGTATAATCCAGTCCTGAAGATTGAAGTACTTGCTCTGTAAAACGATCTGACTCCGTAACTTCAGGTATGATACGCCCCGAACCTTCTTTGCGCATAATTGACATATATACTACGTGCTTAACGCCCATTTGTCGGGCAGCGGTAATAACATTATAATGTTGGGTAAATCGATCTGTAAAAGCAATTGCACTTGTTAGCATAATTCTATCGACACCTTCAAATGCACGTAGTAAAGAATTGTAATCGAAATAATCACCTTCACGTATTTCTACACCTTTTGCTGCTAAGTCCTTTAGATTTTCTTTTTTTCTGGAAAGGCCGATAATTTGATTTGCGGGAACACCCTTTTTTAACAGATGCTCAACTGTACTTTTTCCAACTACTCCTGTAGCTCCAGTCACTAAAATTTTCATCATGATGTAATATTTTTATTTTTAATACTTAAATTTGCTTTTTATTTGCAAGTGAAAATTAAAATAACAACTTGCAAAAAGCAAGTATAAAATTAAATAATTACTTTTAATATGCAAGTAAAAAACATAAAAACTGATGAGAAAGCTGAAATGCGCTCCGATTGCCCGATAAGTTCATCACTGGATATTTTCGGAGATAAATGGTCGTTATTGATAGTTAGGGATTTAATGTTATACAAAACACGGACTTATGGAGACTTTACAAAATCTGCAGAAAAAATAGCAACGAATATATTAGCAAATAGGTTACAGTTATTAGAGGATAATGGAATAATTACCAAATTACCATATCCCGGCAATAAAGTAAAAGGGCTGTATAGACTTAGTCCGAAAGGTGCTGATTTAATACCGGTTTTGATTGAATTAGCCATTTGGGGAGGAAAATATATCTCTAACTCTGATGAATGTTCGCCGTTTCTCAAAGAAGTAAAAAAGAACAAATCAAAATTTCTTAAAAAAGTTATGCTTAATCTATTGCAGGAAGATGAAAATAATCGTGATTAACAAAATTGTCAATACATCCTGATCGTGAAATTCCGGATAATTTTCTAGCTATATAGCCTATTCCATATTTTCAACATACGGATAGCTACTATTATTATGTAAATACAGAATACTACTATGAAAGAAAACAACAAAATAATTTTACAGAAGGCAAACGAAGCTATTTCTAAAGGAAATTATGAAGAATTTCTTCAGTATTGTACCAATGATACCAAATGGATATTTGTAGGTGACCAGATACTAAACGGAAAAGAAGCGGTCCGAAAATGGATGTCTAATGAATATATACAACCACCACAAAATGAGGTTAAAAATTTGATTGCAGAAAATGATTATCTTACAGCAATTGGTCAAATCGCTGTGATGAACGAAAACAAAGAAAGCATTAAATATTCTTACTGTGATGTATGGAGATTTCGTGATGGAAAAATGGCTGAATTAACAGCTTTTGTTATTGAGTACAAGGATTTGAAAGACCGCAAATAATAAAGGGGAATTATAACAACCAAAAATCAGCCAAAGTGCGGCTTCCTGGGATAAACTTAATCTTTAGGTAAGCAAACACATCTTTTAACGCCAAGCTACTTTCCTAGTTAATATAATCATAGAGTCATTTTGCTTTTCATATAAAAAAACTCCGTAGAGAATTGCCGTATCGAATACTTAGGAATAGTCCCAATTCTTTATGATTAAGATTCCCCGAATACTTATTATGTGAGCTGCCTCTGCAAAAATTCCATTATAATGCCGGCAACGATATCCGGCTGCTCTTCAAGGATAAAATGTCCGCACCCATCAAGCCTGAACAGTTGCAAATCTTCCGCTTGACCCTGCAGTGCTCCCTGCAGCATATCGTACCCTGTACCGCCGACTGCGCAAACCGGCATAGTCAATTTAGTGTAGCTCTTGCTGTCGTTAATATCCTGCCCGAATGCCTGATACCAAGCGTTGGAGGCGCGAATGGCATCAGCAGTATTGTATGCACTTGCATACACTTTCTTGTCAAACTCGGATACGCAATCTTTATCCTGCAGCATTTGGGAAAAAATCCATTCTGTAACAATATCCATCTTTCCTTCCAGCAACTGCTCCGGTAAATTCTTAACCTGGTTAAAAGCCACCCACCAGGGATAAGTATAGTCCAGCCCGGGTATAGGAAGCATGGGCAGGCTGTACATGCTGGGATCAGGATGGGGAGTATCAAGCATTATAAGATTTGAGGTTACCTCCTTAAATTGTGCGGCAAAGCTGTAGGCAACATGAGCACCAATATCATGTCCCGCAATTGCAACTGAGTTATAGCCGAGCTTATCTACAAGCATGTACACGTCAAGAGCCATATTTTTCTTATCATATCCCTCCATCGGTTTATGTGAACTACCCATACCCCGTATATCAATCGCAATTACTTTAAATTTCGTGGCCAGTATAGGCATAACCTTATGGTATGCCCACCAGGTTTGTGGCCATCCCGGAAGTAAAATAATAGGGTTGCCCTCACCTCCTTCCACGTAATGCAGTTCAGTCCCGTTTACCGCCATATAACCGTTTTTAAAACCAGGCAATTGTCTCACTAATTCTTCATCAGAATATTTCATAGAATTCGTATTTGAATGTAAAATTAAATACTAATTTTGTAACTCACAACTATACAGTATACTATACACTTTAACTTTTTATGAAATTAATTCATCAGTTAGCCAAAGAGTCAGGAATTCCAATCGGGACGATACGCTTTTATGAGAAAACAGGCCTAATCAGTGGACAGAAAAAGGACGGAGTCACAACTAATAATTATATTTATTATGGTGATGACGCCTTGGAAAAGCTTCAGTTTATACAAATGGCAAAATCAGTGGGCTTCACCCTTGCCGAAATAAAAGAAGTCATTGATGCATGGTATCGGAAAGAAATGAGCCGTGCTGCTAAAATAAAAGTACTAGACCTTAAGGTTGTCCAGATCAATCAAAAAATCAAGGAATTGCAAGCTATGAAAAAGCAGATCGAGGTTTGCAAAATCAATATCTCCACCCAGCAGGAGTAATATTTGCCTGTTAATGTAGTATTCTAAATTAGAATTAAAAGTTGGTCGCGCCTAAATCCTTTCTTTACCCACACTACTCAAAAAATTAAAAATAAAAGTTTCCTCCAGATATTGTTTAACGGTTAGGGGTTTTCGACCCAATAGTTTTTCCATTTGTATAAACTGAAGCTTTTCCAACTCCCCATCTTTGGCAGCTTCAGCAAAGCAACCAATTATTTTAGCACATTTTTCAGATACTCCCTTATTAATTACAACAGCAAGAAAAGCATCAACACCCGGGCTTAAATAAGTAATGTTTTTACCAGTGATTTGAGAAATATACTCTGCAATTTCTAAAAATGAATAACTCCGTCCGGATACAGTATACGTCTTATTTTCATGCCCCTTTGAGACTAAAACCTTCGCTGCTGCCTCCGCCATTTCGCTTCGTAATGCAAATCCTATTTTCGCGTTACCGGCCGGTAGGTAAATACCATGCTTAAAAATATTCTTGTCTAAAAATTTAGACAATGTATCCATATAGAGCCCATTTCGTAATATGGTATAATTCATACCACTTGCTTTAATGGCATTTTCTGTTGCTAAATGTGAACTTAATATAAAATCAATATGAGAAAAATTAACTTCTTTATGTTCCTGGCTTGTATAAAGAATATACTTAACTCCAGACTTTACAGCCGCTTTCACAACTTGAAGATGTTGCTCACTACGGTTTTCCAGTACATTACCTGAAACAAAAAATAGTTTATCGATACCAGAAAATGCCTTCAGCATTGAACTGTAATTGTCATAATCGCCCAATACAATATTTACATTCAAAGAGTTTAATTTCTCTGTTTTTGTATAATCCCTGGCCATTGCATAAATCAGACTTTCATTCACCCCATTTTTAATCAATGATTCAATAACTGAATACCCATAATGACCCGTAGCCCCTGTTACCAATATTTTATCTTTTCTTGTCAATTGTTGATTCATTTTTAATCAGCTAATATTTATCATAATCTTCGATGTCATTACGACATTGCATAACATTTTTCAGATTTAGGGGAATAGTTGTATTATAGCCTATTTGAAAATCAAAACCCTTAATGCAATGGTGCCAGCTAAGCCTATTGAAGAATCGTTTAATTTTTGATTATTTTTCCTAATCAATATAGACTCAAAGCTAAGCTGGCATTGCATAAAGTACAAACATGTCCTGCAATCTTATGGGCTTTTGGATGAGGTCAGAGGCTCCATCTACCCATAAGTTGCAGCTAACTCAAACATATAAACACAACTAGGACTCTAAAATAAAACCCATTTCTCTGTATTCTCTTTAAAACCTGATGTAACTCCTAATTTTCATAATGAAGTGTTTAGATCTGGATAAAGGTTATTTTTAACAAGTACTATCAACTCATCGATTTCCACCTCATTGGTTTTTACGGCAACACTTCCCTCGTTGTAAGGCTTGTATTTTTCTGTATCAGTATCAGAAAACAGACCAATTGTAGGTGTAAGCGACGAACTAGCCAAATGCATTAATCCACTATCGGTGCCAATAAAAACATCTGTGCTTGCAATTATAGCTGCCATTTCCCTTATGTCTGTGGAATACAAAGCAGGGGCTCTTAAATCAAACTTAGAAACATTTTCTTTTGGAAGTACTTCAATAATGTTTACATCCGGAAATGCTTTCTGTAAATGCTCATATAGATCAAGCCACCATCCTTCTGTAGGGTATTTGGCACAAGTGGCATGCATGTATAAACAAATTGTTGGTAATCCATTTTGCGTTATGTTATATACCATATTACCACCATGTATCAGCTCATCATTCGAAAGTCTCAAGTCTAAGCTATCCGGAGTCGAAACATTTGACTTAACCCCTATATTGGACAAAAAAAACCTCAGGGAATAAATCACTTGCTTTGCGATATGTCTTTCTTTTACCCCTGAATCCATATCACCTACAAACTTGATCTTTGCATTAGAAATGCCCGTACATACTCTTCCATAAAAACATTCCTCTACGGCACTTATAGCCAAATCATATTTCCTGCTTCTAAGCCGTAGCAATGTCCTGATGTACTTTATGGGATTCCTGAAAGGTTTCCGGGGAAGTTCAATAACTTCTTTAACAGTATCATAATTTTTATATAGTTGGATAGCACATGATTGGTTTACCAGCAAATCAATCTCGCTATTTGGGAATGTGGATTCCAACTCCTGAATCAAAGGTAAAAGCAACAGTAAATTTCCTAATCTATGGTTTGGTCTGCAAATTAAGATTGTTTTTATATCATCATTATTACTGATTCCTTTTCCTGACTTATTATTAAAACCGGCAGTAAGGTATCTAGCTACTCCCCTCGTTGCGGTCCTGATAATTTTTCTTGGATTCATTTTAATTTTTTTGTTTTGAGTTTCCTGAGCGTCCATTAGATTTTCATCTATTTTCACGTAAATCCATCTGTATAAAATATCTAAAAAGATTAAGGTTCAAAAATGCCTATTCCCGTTTATGCAATTATCAATACTTCCTAATAAACATTTTTGAACCATGGCACTGTCTTTTATTCTACAGCTAATTAATTGTATACGATGTAGTATCGAATTCACCTAGCCTAAAATATCCCAATACCTCTTCGTTAGAATTATTGATATTAGAACAGTTCCCTTTTAACTGTACAGGGGTAACAGGAAAAGGTCCATTTTCATCACTCCCGGATTGTTGAATCAATATTTTTAAATAGTCATAATACCGCCTTGAAATACCATAGAGGTTAATATTTACATTTACTCCAGCAGTATAGTTTTCATTATCATTTTCAATAAAATTTTCGTTACCATCAGTAAATTCATCACTAATAACGGCCAGAGAAGGCAGTGGTAAATTAGACGGAATAAATTCCCCAAAATAATAATTTTCAATTGCTGCGGGATCATCAAAATATACCTGAAGCTGAATTTCTGTGTCATCGCCAGAACCTTCAATGGTTTGCTCAACACGATTAATAACAGGTGCTGCGATTAAGGTTTCGGTTGCCTTATAGATGTTGCCGTTGTAGAGAATTTCCAAAGTGTATGTTGTGTTTAGTTCCGGAACAAAATCGGTTGCAGTATAATTGCCATTATTCTGGTCGGCAAACACAAATATCGACCCGTCGTTTTCTTTAGTTACTGTTACCGAAGCACCCGTAACAGGGACATCTGGAGTATTATTAAAAAAAGCAGTTGATTGCCTTAAATTAATGGTTTGCGTTTCCCCCATAGTACCTTTTTGCCATCTAATAGACGCATCAACCACCAGTCGGGCACCGCCGTTAGGCAAATCAACATCTATTACATCCGTACATGAGTGAAGTAATCCTATTATTACAAGGAGTGCTCCCAGCCTGCTATATATATTTATATTTTTCATCGTTTTAAAATTTAAAGTTATACGTTACTGAAGGGACAATACCAAATATGGCAGTACGAGTCGCTTCTGTTGTGCCTGTCTCCTGATTTTGACCGAAAGAAATAGAAGCTGCATTTTTTCGATTATAAGCATTGTATATACCAAATACCCATTCTCCCTGCCACTTCCTGTTTTCATTTTTTCGGGGTGTTAAGGTTGCGGAAAGATCAAGTCTGTGGTAGGCCGGCAATCGGTCTGCATTCCTGTCGGAATATGTTGCTACAGATAATCCGTTGAACACAAACTGTCCGTTTGGATAAGTAACAGGTCGTCCTGTTTGGAATACCATATTAGCTCCAAATCTCCATTTCTCGTTGAGTTTGTAACTTCCGGTAAACGAAAAGTCGTGAGTCCTGTCCCAATTAGAGTTATACCATTTCCCGTTATTAATGCCTAAACCTCCTGCCGCCCCACCAGGTGTACGTTGTTGCGACTTTGACAATGTATAGGCCACCCAACCTGTGAAATCACCTTTGTTCTTTCTTAATAAAAGCTCCAATCCATAGGCTCTTGCTTCACCAGTTAAAATTTCGGTTTCAATGGTATTTTGTGCTATAAGTTCTGCTCCATTAATATAATCTACCCTATTGTCAATAGTCTTGTAATAGGCTTCGGCTTCAATCGAAAACATATTTCCCCTGAAATTTCTGAAGTAGCCTACCGCATACTGGTCAGCAATTTGTGGTTCAATAAATTTCCCGCTAGGCGCCCAAACATCTAATGGCGTGGCTGATGTAGTGTTGGAAATTAAATGTAGGTATTGAGCAATTCGGTTATAACTCGCTTTAACAGAAGATTTCTCATTAAGTTGGTACGAAAGTGCTACCCTAGGTTCTAAATTATTGAAGGTTGCTATACTTTTTCCCTTTCCGTATTTGGTATTAGAAATAGATTCAGCACGCTCATAAATACCTAACTCTTCGTTGTAAACCACTGGTGAATTATTGGCATAATTGTTTAAAGTTTGCGGCCCCAGTCGATTAAAATAGCTAAAACGTAAACCATATTGAGCGGTAAGTTTATCAGAAATTTTATGTTCTAAACTTGTATACACTCCGGCTTCAATAGCAAATTTATTATCTAACTTTTCCGGATTAACACCCGAATTTGCATCTAAAGGATTGAGTTTCCCTGGATTAAATTTGTAATAAATACTATTTACGCCAAAATCAAATTTTAATTTATCGTTTGCATAGTAGCCAAAATCATAGCGTACATTATAATTGCTGATATCTGAAGTCCAGTCAATTCCTTCAACAGGAATCTCCAGGTTGTAATTATATCGACTGTATATCAGGGATACATTGGAGAATAACTTGTTATTAAAAATGTGGTTCCATCGCAAGTTACCGGAGAGGTTTCCGTATGAATTAGTAAAAAATCCCGCCAGGTTAAAATTATCATTACCTAAATAACCTGATAGATATAGCTTATTTTTTTCATCAATTTCATAATTTGTTTTCAGATTTAAATCGTAAAATCCGGCTCTGCTGTCTTCATTAGCTAAGGCCAAAAATATATTTACATAAGAAGCTCTTCCGGCCACCAGAAATGAACCTTTGTCTTTAAACATTGGTCCTTCCGCCGCCAAACGACTGGAAACAGCACCTATACCCCCAGTGAGTTCAAAGCCTTTACTGTTTCCGTCTTTTTGACGTATGTCCAGTACCGAAGAAGCCCTTCCTCCAAAACGTGCGGGAATGCCTCCTTTATATAATTTAACATCCTTAATCGCATCAGCATTAAATACTGAGAAGAAACCAAACAAATGGGATGCATTGTAAATAATTGCCTCATCCAAAAGAATTAGGTTTTGGTCTTCTGCACCACCGCGTACATTGAAGCCTGATGCACCTTCCCCGGCATTGGTAACACCAGGTAGCAATTGAATGGACTTTATCAAATCTACCTCGCCCAAAACAACGGGTATCTGTTTTATGTCATTAGCTGAAAGTTTCGTCATACTCATTTGTGGTGTTCGAAGGTTTACTTTCTTTGATTCTTCAGCTACAATAACTACCTCATCTAATTGAGTGAAATCCTCATTGATCTCAATGTCGAGCTTTTGATTAGAACTAAGATTTATAGCTCTTTCGAGAGTTGTAAACCCTAAATAGGAAATGAGTAAGGTATAATTACCTTCAGGCGCTGTGATAGAATAAAAACCATATTCGTTGGTCGTACTTCCAATGGAGGTACCTTTTAAAAGGACGGTTGCCCCCAAGAGTGTTTCACCGTTATTAGCATCCTTAACGACACCGCTAATGGTGTAGTTTGTTTGTGCAAAGAAAAATACCGGATACAACATTGTCACCACAAATAAGGCCAACCCTTTTACTGACCTAAATGGTTTTAATCGCTTTTTTTTTGTCATACTTAAATAGAATTAGATTAAGGTTTTCATTTTACCAAGACAAAATTAGACATGCATATCTCAAGGTTAAAATGAAGTAGGTCTTGAATCCGCCTGAAGTACCTATTTGGCGCTATATTGATTTTAAAACACTATATATCAAATCATTAAACCAAATAAATTAGTGTGTTTTAAAGGTTCTAAATGCGTTTCCCGCACTTAAGGGAACACAAAAATGAAAAATTTAAGGCTTTTTGTTTTTTTAGTTGAGTAAGGGTTTACAAGTTTATGGTTTGGCTTAAAACCATGGTAATGAAAAAAACATTTCACAAAGTGGGTAGTACTTTTGTGGGCCTGCAACTCAAATAGTAATTATAAATACAGAGCCTTAATATTAATAGTTGGCGTCTCTATTTAAGCGAACAATCCGATACTCATCGAAAAAGTTGAGGCTTCTTAAATTTCTAAGAAGTAAATTTGAAATGTAATTCTTCTATGAAGAGTAAAGAGAAAAAGGAAGTGTTTAGTCTAAAGAAGTTAATGTCAAAGTCTTTTTAAACTCACTAGGTGTAACCCCATATATTTTTTTAAAGGTAGTGTTAAAAGAGGATTTGGATTTGAAACCAACTTCGTTGGCAATGCCCATAATAGAATAACTCCTGAACTTGTCATCCTTGAGACAACCTACAAATTCTTCAGCCCTGTATTTGTTCATGCAGTCCTGAAAATTGGTTTTCAGGTATACATTTAGGATTTCAGATAAGTACTGTCTTGGAATACCCATATTTTGAGCCACTTGGTTAACCGTTATATTACTATTAGTAAAAAGCTTTTCTTTATCCATGAGCCTTAAAAACTCCTTTTTATATATTTCAGCTTTTGATTTACTAAGGTTTGAAGTTTTGTAAGCTTTGATATCAGCCTTCGGTAATACAGATTTTGGTGATACAACAAGCTTAAATAAAATCATGTAAAGAAGTATGGCCGACAAACCTATAATACCATAACTTTCCAGAAAGGAGATATTATCATAACTGTTTGTTATAATAAATGAAATTTCGTCTATTAAATGCAATAAAGCATAAGGAACTATAAAAAACAGCATCCATCTTTCCTTTTTGTTTTTAACTATATCATAGATAGTATAACCTAAATAAGATAATAGTGTTACACCTGCCAAAATTTCTCCTATTGTTAACCATATATTTTCAACTAAGCCGTTTACGTCCTCAACTATTTGAAGCGTAACAAAAAACAAGTAG
This sequence comes from Flavobacterium beibuense F44-8, assembly GCF_000769915.1. Taxonomy (GTDB): domain Bacteria; phylum Bacteroidota; class Bacteroidia; order Flavobacteriales; family Flavobacteriaceae; genus Flavobacterium; species Flavobacterium beibuense. The sequence continues at coordinate 65,238 of NZ_JRLV01000005.1, read as the reverse complement.
GGAATAAAATAAAGAAAATCCCTAAGTTGAAACTTATCCTGTTTGGAGTTATGATACTTTATAAGTAAAAAAAACAGTGTAATGATTAAAGGAGATTGGAAAAAATACCAATTAGCCTCAGAAAAGAACAGGTTAAAATTATCATCTCCAACAACATTCAGAAGTAAAGCAATAATCGATCCCAGAAGAAGTAGAAAATTTATCCGCTTGTAATTTTCTTGTTTAACAAACAGAACGGTTAAAAGAAACAAGCCCTGAGTAAGGGCGATTATTTGAAGTATTTTTAACATAGATAACAGAACATTTTCTTCAAAGTGGCTAAAATAACCCAAAAAAACTAAAAGCGATTAAAAAAATTAAAAATACCAAAATATAAGATTTCCGGTAAGAGCTAATCGGAAATCAATTTTCTTGAATTTTTATCTATTTTTTAAAATTCATTTCCAGACTTGATAACGCAATTTTTAACAAAAGATTATTCATGGTCTTGACTATTTTGTATTCTGCTTTTGCGGAACTCCTACAAAATAAATTATATATTGAAATCGAAGCTTTGAGCTTTCTTACAGAATGAGATGAACGTAAAGAATGCTAAGCGTAAAAGACTAAAAACAACTACAGTTACTAAAAGTAGTTTGTTTGTGATGTTTTAGATAGTTGGACAAAAACTGGTATCCTGTATCGTGCCTCATGACCCATCTTAAGTCTATCACACCACAAGCCTCGTAAATATTGAAAAATAACCTATAAAAGTGTTCGAAAATTATTCGGGCAAGTCCTCTCACCAGAATACGATTAATCTCCTAAGGTATTTTAAACCCCAACAGGATATCTAAACAGTTAAACTGAAAGCTTATCTTATATAAAGTAAGCTAATTTCTTGAAATCCTGAAACTGTGTAATACTTATTTATTGTTTTTCTAATTCCTATTCAGTAATTTGTGTAAATCAAATAAACCCATTGTGAATCCTGATTTTAATAAGAAAACAATTGATACTTTAGCAAAGCGAGCATCTTTTAGATGCTCAAATCCTGATTGCAGAGTAAATACTATTGGCCCAAATACAGACCCAAATAAATCAACAAAAATAGGTGAAGCTGCTCATATTTATGGCGCAAGAGTTGGTTCAAAAAGATATAATCCAAATATGACTGATTCGCAAAGGGCTGAAATTACAAATTCTATTTGGCTTTGTAGAAATTGTCATAAGCTTATTGATACTGATGAACAGAAATATTCACCAAACATATTATTTAAATGGAGGGAAAAACATGAAGAATATATAGTTCTGTCATTAGGAAATAAAACAGAACAAATATGGTATGAGGAACAATCTGTTCTTATTCATGAATTTGACAATTATCCCCCTTTAATTAAAAGAATTGTTATTGACAAACCTGATGGATGGGAATACAGATTAACAGCTGAATTAATGAGATTTATGAATGACCCCATTTTTAAAAAACTTGAGGACTTAAAAGGAGGACTATATTTAAAACATCCCGAAATCATAAACTCTACTGATACTCTTAACTGGATTAAGGAGAGGTTTTCCGAGCTAACAGTAATGACTAATCCAGCTGTAGAGTTGATGAACCGACTTACTAAAAGTTGGGGTATACCAGGAGAACCTGGCAACACTTCAGAAATTCATCATGTAACAAAACTAATTAAGAATTATCTAGAACACGTATTAGCATTTGAAGAAAGAATTCATTTTGTAATTGTTTCTGAAGAATACCAAAAAATCATTGAATTATTAAAGAACCTGATAGGTTCACAAATCAATAAACTAGCTTCTATTCCTTCTGATTTAGATGAAATCATTTCTCTTAATGATTCATATCAAAGAAATGATATTAACCCTAAAGTTATTGAAAAAGAGATAATATTTGAACTCCCAACTAACTGGGAAAAAGATTTCAAAAGAGAAATAAATAAACTACAATTTAAGCAAACCTTTAATAATAAAAACTCACCTGGATGCTTCATTGTTTTGTTAATATTATTCATTTTCATCATCTATATTTTATAGAGGGACTTTTCTTTTTATAAATACTACATCTGCTTCTTGACTTCATAGAGCCAAATCTAAAAATAAAAAAAGCCCATACGATGTATGGGCTTTTTTTATTTTATATCATTCCGTGTGATATAAAAATTTATCTAATATTATCTCTCCGGAGCTTCCGTCTATCTTTATATACTTAAATGAAATTTCATTAAAGGGATACCTTATAAAATAGTAAGGCTTATCTTTTTCAAGATGACGTAATACTATATATTTTTCTTCATTCAGGTCTATCTGTTTCTCTTTCTTTAATTTAGAAATGAGATCTGTTACACTGAAAGAATAGTCTTCATCATAATTAATTTCCTTAATCATAGTTCCTTTCTCGTCATAAACTTTTCTAATACCAATCGGCATCTCTGAAAAAGATTGTCCTTCCTCTCGTAGCGATAGGTTTGACTTGTGGTAAGAATAATACTTATGAATCTATTCCCTATACTTCGCTTTAACTCCAAAAAATAACTACTTTCCTCTTTAATCTCATAAATTGTATCATTCTCTGTGTACTTCAGGCTATTTTTCTCATTTAACTCACTATACTTAGCCTTATTAAATTTCTTTAGCCCATTCGGTTTTTGAGGAGTTACCTGCTGCCCTGCACATTGAACAGAACACAATATCAGTACTATCATACTAAATAAGCTTAAAGATTTCATTTATTTGTATTTTACTTTTTTGAATATTTACAACAACTAGCCGGGAGCTTTTTATCTTATTTATTATTTCGTTCATCAATTATTTCAGACAATATTTCATAAGATTTAACCCTGTCATTATAGTCATAAAAGTTAGATACAACCATAAGTTCATCTACCCCCATTTCATTAAGGAATTTATCTACCTGTTTTGCAACGGCTTCTTTCCTTCCTACAAATGAGTATTTAAGCATTTCACGAACCGCTGGGTTATACTGAATCATCATCAGCTCATCGGTCATTTCCATTGGTGGCTGTAACGGTTCCCTTTTCCCTGTAAGTATTCCTAAAAACATCCTTATTAGGGATGTAAAGTTTCTTTCGGCTTCATCATCGGTATCGGCTGCAATTACATTAACTCCGGCAATAGTGTAAGGTTTATCGAGGTATTCAGATGGCTGGAACTCTTTCCTGTAAATATGCAGTGCCTCTTCCAGTAGTCCGGTTGCAAAATGACTGGCAAAAGCATAGGGCAGCCCCATTTTTGCGGCAAGATGCGCACTATCTAAACTCGAACCTAGAATATACAACGGTACATTAACCCCTTCGGCTACAACAGCACGCACCTGCTCCCACTCACTCTCTGTTGAGAAATACTGTTGTATCTTCTCTATTTCCTTTGGGAAACTGTTAACCGACTGCATCCTGTCACTCCTAATAGCATGTGCCGTTACCTGATCGGTTCCCGGTGCCCTTCCTAAACCTAAGTCTATACGGTTAGGGTACAATCTGCCTAGTGTACCAAACTGTTCTGCTACAATAAGTGGCGAATGGTTAGGCAGCATAATACCGCCAGAGCCTACACGTATTGTTTTTGTGTTTCCTGCTATATGTCCTATAAGTATTGAAGTGGCAACACTGGCAACATGTACCATATTGTGGTGTTCTGCCAGCCATAACCTTTTGTACCCCATTTCTTCGGCTTTTTGTGCCAAAGCAACACTGTTTTTAAATGTTTCTTCTATAGTAACCCCATCCGATACAATGGCTAGTTCAAGTATCGAATAGGCTATTTTTTTATTAATTGTTTCCATAATTTATTGTGCATCGCTGCAACTACTCTTATTAATATCAATTTACTCAGCTTATTGTTGTAAACTTTGCTAACCAATATTACTTTCTGCTATTATTATCTCCCTGTGCTTTGCGCCCCATGCAGCAAGGTCATGAATAAGACTTTGAAGGGAACATCCATATTCTGTAAGGTTGTATTGTACTGATATTGGCTGAGTATCTAAAACGGTACGCTTAACAAGCTTATTTAGTTCCAACTCCTTTAACTCCTTACTTAGTTGTTTGTTAGATATACCGTTAAGATCATTCAGTATATCTGAAAAGCGCCTTTTGTTGTAATAACACATGGTTGATATAATGGATATTTTCCATTTCCCTCCTAACACGTCCATAGTGTCGTGTATGGCCATGATTTCTTTTTTGTGGCATACGTTCTCTGTCATAAGTTACCTGGTTACTCTAAAGTTACTGTTACTTTTAGTTACAAAGTTACAATAATAAATTAATCCAATTTACCTTTGTACTGTTAATAATTAAAAATCAAAAAATGAGTTTAGTAAACAAAAACGTAGTAATAACCGGCGGAAGTACCGGAATAGGTTTAGCAACTGCAAAAGCATTTATTAAGGCAGGAGCAAACGTAGTAATAACAAGCAGAAGTGCTGACAACTTACAAAAGGCTTCGGACGAAATTAATAACCCTAATTTACAGACTTTAGTATCCGATACCTCAAACCTTGAAGGCATCTCGGTTTTAGAAAAGTTTGTTGCAGAAAGCGGTAAGAAACTGGATGTACTTTTTTTAAATGCTGCAATCGCCAGCTTCGGACCAATTGCAGAAACAACTGAAGCCGATTTTGATGCACAGTTTAACACCAATGTAAAAGGACACTACTTTACATTACAGCAATTAATACCACACTTAGCAAATGGTTCATCTGTTATATTTACCTCATCAATAGTGGCAACAGCAGCCGGTATAGGTACCAGTGTATATTCTGCCACAAAAGGAGCTATTAATAAAATTGCACAAATTGCAGCAAACGAACTGGCTGAAAGAAAAATACGTGTAAACCTTGTTAGTCCGGGTCCAATACAAACCCCGGGGCTTGATAGTGTAGCAAATGCCGAAGCTAAAGAAAACCTGGCAGGATCTACGGCACTGCAACGCTTAGGTAATGCCGACGAAATTGCAAAAACTGTAGTATTCTTATCTTCTGATGATGCCAGTTTTATAAGCGGTACTGAAATTACTGTTGACGGTGGTGCTATTACTTATATGCTAAAGTAATAACCGTCTGTTATCCAATTAAAAATAAAACCCATACAATGTATGGGTTTTTGCTTTCCTTTATTCAACCGATTTAAACTGCTTCATTTCTTCAAGAGGTTCTATAGTTGTATACTCCTTCCATATATCCGGACTATAACCATTTACTGTTTCATATTCAAAATCCATTTCTTTAACAGCGTCAAATTCAGCTTCGGTTATAGCCGATTTTGACACAAAACAAAACTCCTGCCTGTTTAAAATATTCATTTCAACCTTTATCTCAAATTCAATTTTTTCCTTGCCTCCGTTAGTTATCTCTATAAACTTTAAAGCCCTGTTAATGTAAACATACTCCCCCGATTCTTTTGAAGCATATTTTAGGTAATAACCTCCTTCTTCCCTTTCTTTAAATACAAGGGTACCCCTGCTTACATTTTCCAGTTGTTTAATCCCCAAAATAAACCTCAGGTTTATGCCGCTAACTTTTCTTCCTTCAGCAAGTTCATAATCAGCCCTTACAACAGCATAATCCTTTTCGGCTATATACAGGGTTCCGTTGTATTTTGCACGGTGTTTTCCCGGTCTGAATTTTATTATAAATACCCGTCCGTTATCACCGTCTTCTGTCACTCCGGCAAAAGTGTAGTCATAAATCTCATTATTCTTTACAAAATCAAGATTACTGCTGTACAGCAAGTTGTTTCCCGACTTGAAAAGACTAATTTCTGAAGTTACCTCCCTAAGGTTACGTTTCTCTGTTTTAACCTCATCTGTATCAAAGCTATTATGAGAAACAACCGTATCACGGGTACCAAACCATCCGCTTTTTATTCTGTAATACTTTTCAGGGTCAAGATGAGTAAATAAAATTTTTGCTCCGGTTTCAAGCATATCGTTTAGCGATATAGGACTACTGTTATCTTTTAGTTTTACTGCTTTTGTAACCTGATCTCTAGTAAGAAAACCCTGTTTACCCTTTAGCGTTTTTTTTGCCATATAATGGTCAATAAGCACATCGGCAAATTCTTTGGGCGGATTTGCTTTAGCTACTGATATAAATGCCTCGAGTTCTTTATTAGCCTCTTTAATCTCTTCTTTACTGTATTTGGTAGACTGGCTTATTTTAGCTTCGGCCTTTACAGGATTTATAGCTGCCGAACTTCTGTAAAAAAATGTTGTTTTATTATTACTGCCGTAAAACCTGTAATTGTTTTTTAGATTGCTTTTTACTGATGCCATAATACTGTCGGCATTCATACTGGCGTTAGAGATATAAACCGTTTCCAACTCAAATGCTCCGGGTTTTAACCGCACAGTACCATCACTATTTTTTAAATCCCTTACGGTTAAATACTGCGTATAATACCCTAAAAAAGAAACAGTAAGCATAGTAGCATCGTCAGCACTTTTTTCGGGGATGGTAAACGCTCCCTCGGTATTACTCATTATGTTACCGGAATCGTTTATCTGTACATCGGCAAAAGAAAGTGGCGCTCCTGTTTCTGAGTCTATAATCCTGCCCGAAACACTTTGGGCTACAGTAACCTGAAATCCTATTAGAAATAACAGGACAGACAATACATTTTTTATCATTTTGATTAAGTGTGGTTATTAATTGGTTGTCGCTTAAACTAACGCTGAACAAAGAGTTTTTGTTGTAGGCATTTAATAAAAAAGCTCCTGAAAAATCAGGAGCTTTTAATCAATTTAAATTCTATTTATACTATGCTACAACACCTTTTGGTTTGTCGGTATACTGTATCAGTACAAATGATATGAATGAAGCGGCGATACCAAAAAAGTTGGCATCAAGCCCCAATGGCAGTTTTACCTGAGTAATAATAAGAATAAGCGTTGTAAGTCCGCCTACAACCATAGCCACAACAGCCGCCCTTGCCGAAGGCTTTTTGAGTATTAGCGTACCCAAAACAGGCACTAATAATCCTGATACCATAAATGCATACGAGTACAGCATTAGTTCCAGTACGTTTTGCATATTAGTTGCCAGTATAATGGCTAATGCCCCTATTATTAAAGTGATAATTTGTGAGTATTTTATATGTCCGAACTTTCTGGTACCTTTAAAGTATTCTAAAATATCGGTAGTGAAATTACCCGAAGCTGCCATCAAACAACTGTCGGCTGTAGACATAATAGCCGAGAAGTAAGCCGAAAGCATAAGCCCCATTAATCCTACCGGTAGTATTGTTCTTAAAAACAGTGGTAGTCCCAGTTCGGCATCCAGTTGTGTACCGGGCGCATAGCCTATAGCGGCAAACATTCCCTGTTCATAACCTACTCTTGCAAACAAACCTAAGGCTATTCCCATAAACGCCATTATAGGCCATTCAAACAATCCGGCAATAAACCATGCTTTTTTAGCTGTTTTTACATCCCTACAGGCAAAAATACGCTGGTACAATGTCATCCCTACAAACCATATAGGTACTATGGTAATAAGCCAGTTAAAAAACTGAACAAATGAAAGGTTGGACAACGACATAAACTCTGCTGGAACGGTTTTACTAATAGCTTCCCATCCGCCTATATAAGCATACCCTACCGGAATACCAATAAATATGAGTCCGCCCATCAATATTATCCATTGTATGGTATCGGTATAAATTACAGCCTTAATACCTCCTATTGCCGTGTAAACCACAGCAATTACTCCCATTATAAGCACTGCCATATTAATAGATACCGAAGGGAATGTGGCTTCAACTAATTTAGCACCAGCCAGTATTTGCGAACTGGTAAAGCCCACATAACCTATAAGTGAAATAAACCCGGCTATAAGAGCTACTTTACCATTATAATGATGTGCCAGTGACTGAGGAAATGTAAGAAATTTGTTTTCCCTTGCTACCGGATATATTTTAGGAATTAACAATACTGCGCTTAACCATGCTCCCAAAAGTCCTGTAAAAAGCATCCAGCTACCCGATAGTCCCATCATGAAACCAAGACCACCCAAACCTATGGAGAAGCCTCCGCCTACATCAGTCGCTACTACCGAAAGGCCTATATGCCCAGCCGACATGTTTCTGCCCCCTACATAATAATCATCTTTAGATTTATTACGTCCCATAAAATAGAAGCCAACACCCAGCATTACTATCAGGTAAACTATAAATATTATTAAATCAACAATATGTATTTCCATTATTTAAAAAAGTTTTAGCGTATTTATACATGGGATATACACATATCCCATTATTAATTTTAATTATTTATGCTAATAGCCTTTTTTGTAATAAGCCCCAATTACCATACAGATACTAAAATTTGGTAATACAGATAAGGGCTGAAAGGCATGAAGAATGCGATATGCAATTCTAAAAAGCGATTGAATATCAGCAAATATAATAATTTAGGCTCGCCTAAAAAAATTACCCCCTTACACTAATGTCGTTAAGCTCTCTTACAGTTTGTTTTAAAACAGGTTACAAAAAAACAATCCCCTGCTTATAGGCAGGGGATTTTTAAAAAACTAACTTAGTTATAGTTCCCAGCCAAATGTAGCCTGGAGAACATAATCTTCTTTACTGGCACCTTCCGGTGGCCTTCTGTCGTAATTATATGTAAACCCGAATTTAATAAAAAACTCAAGAGGCAAATCGTATTTAAGGTCGAGTTTTATATCGCTCCTAACCCTGTGTTTTTCTGTTAAGCTGGGATAAACCACTGCGTTGGTTAACAGGCTGAAATCTTTAATATCAAACATATTAAGTTCAATACCTCCAAATGCCTCGGCACTGTTCCTGTCAGCATTCAGTATTGGTTCATATCTTTCATTATTCCATGCTCCGCCTATTACCCCACCAAAGTACAGTTTATTGGTATGTACAAAATACTTACCAAAACCAAGCTTAGTAGTTACCCTCATGTCCAGCTGCTGCTCATCATTTTGAAGCAGTTCTCCTGATAGGTTTAGAAAATAGTCGTGTTTTAAAAACACCCTCAGCCCAAGGCTGGCATCGGTACGGCTAATGTCATTACTATTATCCTGCTTTGTTTTAATGGCGTTATAACTTCCCTGCAAGCTCCAGTAGTTTGCAGTATACCCTAAGGTACTCCTCATAGTAAACTGCTTAAAATTGTCACGCTGTGTTAGGTTTACACCCAAAGATAACGAGGCATCAAGCCTGGAGATAAACCCCTGCTTGATAGATTTTACATACACAATATCGTGCACTGATGTATAAATGTATTTCTTTTCGGTTACATCATATAATACTACCCTGCCTCCGTTTATGGAATCGGTTTGCAGCATACTGTTTAACCTGTCTCCGTTCCTAAGGGTTATAAGGAAAGTTTGTTCACTGCTTAGTTTTTTAATATCAAGCCATTTGACATTAAAATCACTGTCACTGTAGTCTGTTTCAATAATCAGGACGCCTTTGTCCATCTCTTTAATCTCTCCGATAAGCCTATCCTTATTCTTAAGGATAATGGTATCGTTTTTCTGGGCGCGAGCATTAAAACAACAGCATAAGCATACTACCCAAAAAAGGGTTGTATGAAAACGTGGGGTTAAATTGCTAAGCCAATTTTTTGTGTGGGTCATCAGCTTAAATTATGTGGGACAAAAATTAATTTATTCTCTACATAATAGCTTTAGCATTTAATTTTCAGAAATAAGTGGGGACCTGATTTCTTATTCTTAAATATAGAAAATAATCCTTCATTTAACACATAAAGGACTACTTTTAACAAAAAATTAGACTGACTTTTTAGGAAAAAACTGATTTTTAAAACAATAGCTTATTATTTTTTTCCTCTCTTACAGAAGATATATAGATCCACACAATTAAAAACACCTGTAACGGAATCCTAAACCACAAATAGCCTACCCCTTTACCTGTATAATTTGCCTGCATAAGGTTCACATTATGCAAAGCCGCATAAATATTAGCCGGAAGTACGAGAACGAAAAACAGTATTATAATAACTCCTGTAGTTTTTCTATAAACAGGGAACAACAAAAGTATACCAAATATAATCTCTGCTATGCCTGTTATGTATACCAAAGCCTCTCTATAGGGTATAACACCGGGCAACATCATTGCCATCCCTTCTGTAAACAAAAAATGCCCTACACCGGTAAAGCATAGCATACAACACATGGCAAGATTACCGTTAAAACGCCATTTAAAATCTTTCTGGGTAAGCTTACTTATCACTATACCTACAATAAAAACCGTAAAAAGTACTATTAACACATCCATATAACTGTCCGTTTTTTGATTAATACAAAATTGGGACTGTTAGAGATGATAAAAAATGATGTATGTTAGTTTCGTGCGTATTGCTTTCTTATCCGGCTTAGGCTTTCGGGTTGTATTCCCAGGTAGGAAGAAAGGTGCTTTACGGAGATTGCTGCTACTAATTCAGGATTTCTTTCCAATAGTCTTACATAGCGCTCTTCGGCAGTAAGGGAAAGTAACTCCATTTCCTTTTTCAGCCTGTGAGCATACTGCATTTCTGCCATTTTCCTTCCCACTGTAGCGCCGTGGTAAGAATTTTGGTAAAACACCTCTAAATCTCTGTAAGGTATAGCTATTACTTTGGCGTCTTCTAAAAACTCAATAGTAACCACACTTGGTGTGCCTGTTATAAGCGAATAAAAAGCCGTAACAAATTCACCCGAAAAATGAAAAGCCACGGTAAACTCCTTCCCTTCTTTTAAAAAGTAGTTTCGGGTTGCCCCGCTTTCTAAAAAGTAAATATAGTGTTCGTACTCGCCTTCCTTTATTAAGGCATCACCCTTTCGAAAAGTTTTGTAGGTCAATATTTGTACAAACATATCCCATTCGGCATCCGGTAAACGATGCAGACTAAAAACGGTTTGCTGTATTTTTTTAAGTGAATCCATATTTCCCGGTTAGGGAAACTAAGATACAATTTATCTTACTTTGTAAGCATTCATTACATTAACCTCATAACTGTTCTTATCTAAAAACAATTGCAGTGTAGAACCATCGGGAGAGAACCACGCCAGGTTAACTCTCGTTTTCCCTTTCATTATCAGTTCATTTAAGTCATTAGAACTCTTATTTGCTGTTCCTTCTGCCCCTACACTTTTGTAAATATCCGGTCTGCCAATCTCAAGGTTGTTCTCAATAAGCATACGCTGTACTAAACCTATTGCCTGGTCAAGTCCCTGTTCGGTTTGTTCAAATTTCATGGTCGCATCAAAGGTATTCCCTATCCTCAACCATTGATTATAATCTGCTTTAGCAGATGAATAATTTCCTTTTACACTAAGCCCACTGGCACCAAAGGTTTGAGCCTGCATAGTTAATGCTCCTAATAAAAAAACGAATGTTACTACAATCTTTTTCATGTTTTTTGTTTTAGTTATTTATTAGTTTCCACTAAGTTAGCCATTCTATAAATCATTTTGTTTTAATAAAATCACAAAATAAGGCACGCTAATGGTTAACTTGCACCTCTAATACAAAAACATGTCTGCAAACTATATACTCGACACACAAATAAATAATACAGTATTCGGCCCTGACGATATTATGTACAAGGATTACGAACGTTGTATTTTTACCAACTGCGATTTCTCACAATGCAATTACCTTGGGGTAGCATTTACCGACTGCGAATTTGTAAACTGTAACTTTACCGAAGCAAAAATCAACTATGTATCGTTTAGGGATGTGATGTTTACCGGCTGTAACTTTACAGGAGTGAATTTTGCCATGGTAGACAGCCTCCTGTTTAAATTTGAGTTTAAAGAATGTATACTGGACTATACCAAATTTTATACGCTAAAAATGAGGGGGACTGTATTTACAGGATGCCAGATTATAGCAGCCGACTTTATGAATGCCGATATTACCGACGTAATATTTGATAATTGTAACCTCCATAAGAGCGTTTTTTTAGATACTATTGCCAATAAAGTAGATTTTTCTACCAGTTACAACTACACTATAGACCCCGAAAAGAATAAACTTAAAAAGGCAATATTTTCAGAGTCAGGACTTAAGGGACTACTTACCAAACACGAAATAATAATTAGATAAAATAAAGCAGTTTTTTGTAGTGTTAATCAAATTTTAGCAATACATTTGCCGCTCATTGCTGGTCATGTTATGGGCCAACAATTTAAAGACCCAGGGGCTTCCACCCACGGGTCTTTTTTATTTATAGGCATTCAAAACATTAACCTCATAATTGCAGGCACCAAGTAAAAGCTGCAGTACCGATCCGTCGTCAAGTACCCAACCCTCATTGATACGGGAATTTCCCGCCTGTACCGAATAGTGTATTTTATCCGGATTCTTACGGTCAAGATCCTTTCCTTCAAAACTGTTAAAAATATCTGGGTTTTCAACAAAGTGCCCGTTTTCGTTGAGCATTTTGTTCACCATCTCTAATGCTTTGGCTATCCCTTCGGGTGTCTGGTTAAAGCGCATTGTAATATTTGCTGTGGTTCCCTGCCGTAACCAAACATCATAAATAAGCATGTTAATATCATAAGTACCGTCTATCTTTAGTTCAGACCTGCCAAAACTCTGGGCACTGGCAGCAGCTATTGTAAAGAGTAGTAATAAAAGTGTGTAATATTTCCTCATAACTTACTGGTTTTGATGAATATTAAGTTTTTCCATTATAAACTTAAGAAGTTTTTATACAGGAAAGTATTGCAAAACATTTTATTTAGGTAAGCCCAATGTAAAATTTGAAATTTATCGATAAAGTGCATTTATATAAAAAACAAAATCCCTCCTGATTAGGAGGGATTTTTATATATACTGTATAGTGTGTTGACTAGTAAACAAAAATAGGTCTTTCACCCATCATACCGTTTACCTCATCAGCAACTTCTTCAATAACTTCTTCATTAGTAAAGTTAGTGATAACCTTATCAATAAGAGCAACAACAGTTTCCATATCCGCTTCAACTAAACCACGTGTAGTGATTGCAGCTGTACCCACACGGATACCTGATGTTACAAACGGAGACTTATCGTCAAACGGAACCATGTTCTTGTTAACAGTGATTTCAGCTTTAACTAAAGCATTCTCTGCTTCTTTACCTGTAATATTTTTGTTTCTAAGGTCAATAAGCATCATGTGGTTATCTGTACCTCCGGAGATAATGTCGTATCCTCTCTTAACAAAAGCTTCGGCCATAGCCTGAGCATTTTTCTGTACCTGTAGTGTATAACGGAAGAACTCATCACTTAAAGCCTCACCAAAAGCAACAGCTTTAGCAGCGATAATATGCTCTAACGGTCCACCTTGGTTACCAGGGAATACAGCAGCATCAAGTAAAGAAGACATCATTCTTACTTCTCCTTTAGGAGTTTTAATACCCCATGGGTTTTCAAAATCTTTACCCATTAATATCATACCACCTCTTGGTCCTCTAAGAGTTTTATGAGTTGTTGTAGTAACAACATGACAGTGAGGTATTGGGTCACTTAACAAACCTTTGGCAATAAGTCCTGCAGGGTGAGAAATATCGGCAAGAAGTAAAGCACCTACGCTATCGGCAATTTCCCTAAAGCGTTTAAAATCCATATCACGAGAGTAGGCAGAAGCACCTGCAATAATCATTTTAGGCTGTTCCTGTGTAGCTATCTCTTGTATTTTGTCGTAGTTAAGTCTTCCGGTTTCTTTCTCTACACCATAAAATACAGGTTGGTATAACCTACCCGAAAAGTTTACAGGAGAACCGTGAGTTAGGTGACCACCGTGCGAAAGGTCAAAACCTAATATTTTATCACCCGGTTTAAGGCAAGCGTGGAATACAGAAGCATTAGCCTGAGATCCCGAGTGTGGCTGTACGTTTGCATACTCAGCACCAAACAAGGTTTTCGCCCTGTCTATGGCAATTTGCTCGATAACATCTACTACCTCACATCCGCCATAATATCTCCTTCCCGGATAACCTTCGGCATATTTATTAGTAAGTACAGAACCCGCTGCTTCCATTACCTGGTCGCTCACAAAGTTTTCTGATGCAATAAGTTCCAGTCCGTTAATCTGCCTGTCTTGTTCTTCAAGGATCAGGTCGAAAATTTGTTCGTCGCGTAGCATTTTATATTTTTTCGTTAATTTGCCGTCAAAAATACAAAAAATCGTTTGTCAAAACGATATAGCAAAGTATATTTGATAATTGAATAACAAAATCATACACAAACAAAGTAATATGACATTAACAGCAAACGACCCTTCCAGAAAATCGTGGCTTAATGTACCCGAAAACAGCGATTTCCCTATACAGAATATTCCTTTTGGCGTTTTTATCACTAAAGACGACGTGATTACCATAGGAACTAGAATAGGAGACTACGCAATAGACTTAGGTGCACTGCAACAGTTAAACTATTTTGAAGGCATTGAGCTTACAGATGATATGTTCATGCAGGATACTCTTAACGACTTCATATCAGACGGTAAAAAAACATGGCGTTTGGTAAGAAACCGTATTGCGGATATTTTCGACATTAACAACCCTAAACTAAGGGACAACGAAAAACAAAAAGAGATCGTAATATTTGACATCAAGGATGTGGAAATGCAGCTTCCGGTACTTATTGGTGATTACACTGATTTTTACTCTAGTCGCGAGCATGCTACAAACGTAGGTAAAATGTTCCGTGACCCGGATAACGCCCTTTTACCAAACTGGCTTCACATTCCGGTAGGTTACCACGGCAGAAGTTCTACCATTGTACCATCGGGCATACCAGTACACCGTCCTAAAGGGCAAACACTTCCTCCGGGAGAAACCCAGCCGGTATTCGGTCCTTCAAAAAGAGTTGACTTTGAGCTTGAAATGGCTTTTATCACTACCGATGCCAACATAATGGGTGAACCAATCCCTGTAAACGAAACAGAAGACCATATATTTGGTATGGTACTGTTTAACGACTGGAGCGCACGTGATATTCAAAAATGGGAATATGTGCCACTAGGCCCGTTCCTTGCTAAAAACTTTGCATCATCTATGTCTCCATGGATTGTAACACTGGATGCGCTGGAGCCATTCCGTACGGCAGGACCGGAGCAAAATGATCCTAAGCCATTAGAGTACCTTCAGCAAACAGGAGAGCACGCGTTTGATATTAAGTTACAGGTAGGGTTAGCTCCTGAAAACGGAGAGGAAACCATTATATGTAACTCTAACTTTAAGTACATGTACTGGAGTATGTCTCAGCAACTGGCTCACCATACTGTAAACGGTTGTCGTGTTAACTCGGGCGACTTAATGGGTAGTGGTACTATTTCCGGACCAACACCAGACAGTTTCGGTTCTATGCTGGAGCTTACATGGGGCGGACAAAATCCGCTTAAATTAAACAACGGAGAAGAACGTAAATTTATTGAAGACGGAGATACCGTAATTATGCGAGGTTACTGTCAAAACGATGAGGTTAGAATCGGTTTTGGTGAGGTAAGCAGCAAATTATTGCCGCCTTTCAGCAAAAAATAATACTTTAAGCCCCTCAAATGAGGGGCTTTTTTATACTACTCCCCTACTTTTTTGACTTAAAAAAATTAATATTTAAAAATTTTAACCTCAAAAAAATTTAAAATATTAAATCAAAATCCAATTTTGCCTTTTTTTAGTTAAAAATACAGACTTACATAAAATTTAACAGGCATCGTTTAATTTAAATTATAAATTTGCAACGATGAATAAAAATAGATTTAATACTAAACTCCCTAAAAATCAAACAGCTATCCGGGTTAACTACCGGGTTGTGCGGTTGGTATAATTATACCTGCCACATACTGGGTGTACTTTATTTAGTATTAATTTTATTTTAACGGAATTGAAAACACTATCTGTTTTTTTAAGGTCTGTAGTAAAAGGCCATTCTTTTATATCTAATCCTAATTCTTTAGAGAATCGACGACGATTCAGACCGTAAGGTCTACAATATCACTATGGTCCGATCCGTCCGGCACCGTTTTACCCTGTTTATTTTATTGATCATATATTAATTTATTTCTATTAGTACTGAAATGAATGTATCTATTGTAATAGCTCACGAAGAGCACTACAAATTTGCAGAAGAAATTTGTGAGACCATCAACGCTTCTGCCGTACAAAGAGGTACGGGTATTGCCCGAAGAACCCCTGAGTATGTTATGAAGAAAATGGAGAACCGCGATGCAGTGGTAGCAACCGTAAACGGAAAGTTTGCAGGCTTTTGCTATATAGAGAGCTGGTCTCACGGCAAGTTTGTGGCAAACTCAGGTCTTATAGTGCATCCTGATTATAGGGCACTGGGGCTTGCAAAAAAAATAAAGGAAAAAGTATTTAAATACTCTCAGGAAAAATATCCGGGAGCAAAAATATTTGGTATCACCACAGGGCTGGCCGTTATGAAAATCAATTCTGATTTAGGCTACAAGCCGGTGCCTTTTAGCGAACTTACAGACGATCCAAGCTTTTGGAACGGATGCCGTGGCTGTTCAAACTTCGATATACTGGAGCGCAAAGAGTACAAAATGTGCCTTTGTACCGGTATGCTGTATGACCCTGCCAAAAAGAAAACAGAAGAAAAATACACGTTTAACAAAAAAGTGCTGCTAAGGCTTAAAAATATAAAGCTGGCACTTTTCCTTAAAAAAGAAAAAGTATAATGAAAAAAGTAGTTTTAGCTTACAGCGGCGGTCTTGACACCTCTTACTGCCTTAAGTACCTAAAAAACGAACTGGGGTATGAAGTGCATACCATACTTATAAACACAGGCGGTTTTACTCCTGAAGAATTAAACGGTATAGAAACAAGGGCATACGAACTGGGGAGTTCCCATCACGTAAACCTAGACATTATTGATAAATATTATGAAAAAGCAATTAAGTACCTTGTATTTGGTAACGTACTTAAAAACAACACCTATCCGCTTTCTGTAAGTGCCGAAAGGGTTTTTCAGGCACTGGAAACGGTTAAATATGCAAAAAGCGTAGGTGCCGAAGCCATTGCTCACGGCAGTACGGGTGCTGGTAACGACCAGATCCGTTTTGATATGGTATTCCAAACCATAGCTCCGGAAATGACTATCATTACCCCTATACGTGACCTTAAACTTACACGTCAGGAAGAAGTGGCTTACCTGCAGGAAAACGGTGTGGAATACAGCTGGGAAAAAGCACAGTACTCCATTAACAAAGGGATATGGGGCACCAGCGTAGGCGGTAAGGAAACCCTAACCTCATCACAACCGTTACCGGAAGAAGCCTACCCTTCTCCATTAACAAAAACGCAACCTGAAAAAGTTGTACTTCACTTTGAAAAAGGCGAACTTACAGGTATCAATAACGAGTTTGATAAGCCTTCGGTTAATATCCAGAAGCTTGAAGCACTGGCATCTGCCTTTGCCATAGGCAGGGATATACATGTGGGCGACACCATTATAGGTATTAAAGGACGTGTGGGCTTTGAAGCGGCTGCTCCGCTTATCATCATTAAAGCACACCACCTTTTAGAGAAACATGTACTGGGCAAATGGCAACTATACTGGAAAGAGCAACTGGGCAACTGGTACGGAATGCTTTTCCATGAAGGGCAATACCTAGACCCGGTGATGAGAAATGTGGAAGTGTTTTTAGAGGACACTCAAAAAACGGTAACAGGTACTGTAAGGGTAAGCCTTAAACCTTATCACTTTACGCTGGACGGAATTGAGTCGGCTCACGATTTGATGAATACCAAGTTTGGGCAGTATGGTGAGGTGAACAATGCCTGGACATCTAACGATGCCAAAGGCTTTATTAAGATATTAGGCAACGCACAAAATATTTATGCACAGGTAAACGGAGAAAGCTATGATTAACATTGGTATTATAGGCGGATCAGGCTACACAGCAGGCGAATTGTTACGACTGCTAGCAAACCATCCGCAGGCAAATATTGATTTTGTTTACAGCACTACAAACGCGGGCAGTCCGGTAGCAAGTGTGCACCAGGACCTGTATGGCGATCTTGAACTTAACTTTACCAATACGGTTAACCCTGATGTTGATGTGGTTTTCCTATGCCTGGGACATGGTAAGTCAATCGCTTTTCTGGAAGCCAATGCGTTTTTAGAAAACACAAGGATAATAGATTTAGGGAACGATTTCCGTTTAGAGAAAGATACTGTTTTTAATGGTAAAAACTTTGTTTACGGGCTTCCTGAACTGAATAAGAACCAGATTAAACAGGCACAGTACATTGCTAATCCGGGGTGTTTTGCCACAGCAATACAGTTGGGCTTATTACCACTGGCAGCAAACGGACTGCTAAACAATGCGGTACACATTAATGCTACTACAGGTAGTACAGGTGCAGGAGTTCAGCCATCGGCTACTTCACACCATCCTTGGCGTATAGGTAATATGTCTCACTATAAGGCTTTTGAGCATCAGCACATGGGCGAAATCATACAAAGTCTTGGGCAGTTGCAAAACGGTTTTAATCAGGAGGTATTATTTATTCCAAACCGTGGTGATTTTACCCGCGGGATATTTGCAACTCTTTATACCAAAGTAAGCAAAAGCTTTGATGAGGTTACAGCTATGTATAAAGACTATTACAGTAATCAACCTTTTGTTAGGGTAACTACCGATAGTATCCACCTGAAACTGGCAGTACAAACCAACAAGTGTTTTATAAGCCTGGAGCAAAAAGGCGATTACCTTTTAATCACATCGGTAATAGACAACCTTGTAAAAGGCGCTTCGGGACAGGCAATACAAAACATGAACCTTATGTTCGGGCTGGACGAAACCACCGGACTACAGCTTAAGGCTACCGGTTTTTAATAATTTCCTGCAAGGTTTTAAAAACCTTGTAGGTATGCTAAATAAAAAACTAAACCTACAAGGACAAATACCTTGCAGGTTAAATAAAAAGTAAAATGAGTAATTTATTCAATGTATACCCTATATATAATATAACTCCGGTAAAGGCACTGGGGGCAAAAGTTTGGAACGATAAAGGACAGGAGTACCTTGATTTTTATGGAGGTCACGGAGTTATCTCTGCCGGACATTCACATCCGGTATACGTAAAGGCTGTTAGTGAACAGGTAGCGAAACTGGGTTTTTATTCCAACTCAATCGAAAATCCGTTACAGGAAGAACTGGGCAAAAAACTGGTTAGCTTTTCGGGTTATCCTGATTATAGCCTTTTCCTGTGTAACTCGGGTGCTGAGGCTAACGAGAATGCCCTTAAACTGGCATCGTTCCATAACGGTAAAAAGAAAGTTGTTGCTTTTAATAAGGCCTTCCACGGACGTACCTCTGCTGCAGTAGCCGCTACAGATAACCCATCGATAGTTGCACCAATCAATGCAGGGCACGAAGTGGTTTTTCTTCCGCTTAACGATGAGGAAGCTTTAAAAGCAGAACTGGCTAAAGGTGATGTTTGCTGTGTTATTATAGAAGGGATTCAGGGTGTAGGCGGACTGGACGAGGGTACTACTCTTTTCTTTAAGGCTATAGAAAAAGCCTGTAACGATAATGATGTAGTACTTATACTGGATGAAATACAGAGTGGCTATGGTCGTTCGGGTAAATTCTTTGCACACCAATACCACAATATAAAGCCGGACATCATCACTATGGCAAAAGGTATGGGTAATGGCTTTCCTATTGGCGGCATCCTTATCTCACCTAAGTTTAAGGCATCATTCGGTTTACTGGGAACTACTTTTGGCGGTAATCATCTTGCCTGTGCAGCCGCAACTGCGGTGCTTGATGTTATAGAGCAGGAAAACCTTATGGACAATGTTAACTCCATGAGTGCCTATTTTAAGGAACAGGCTGCTATTATACCACAGGTTAAAAAGATCAAAGGACGCGGACTCATGCTAGGGCTTGAGTTTGATTTTGAGATAAACGAATTACGGAAAAAACTGATTTATAACGAGTTTATATTCACCGGTAGTGCATCACAAAAAAACCTGCTGCGCATACTACCGCCACTGTCTATAAACAAGGAGGACATAGACCGCTTTTTTATCGGTCTTAAAAATGCATTAAAGGATTTATAAGTTATTTTTCAATTAATTACAAAATGAAACACTTCACTTCGGTAGACGACATTCAGGATATTAACGAACTGATTGCGTTAGCTAAAAACATAAAGCAGGCACCATTTGCCAACAAAAAAAAAGGAGAAAACAAAACCCTGGGACTATTGTTTTTTAACCCGAGCCTACGTACCAGGCTCAGCACACAAAAGGCTGCCCTTAACCTTGGGATGGATGCCATTGTGATGAACCTTAATACCGAAGGCTGGGCACTGGAGTTTGAAGACGGTGTAGTAATGGACGGCAACAAGGCCGAACACATTAAAGAAGCCGCACAGGTTGTTTCGCAATACTGCGACATTATTGCCGTAAGAAGCTTCCCTACTCTTACCGATAAGCAGAAAGATGAGGAAGAGCAGGTAATTTCTGCCTTTAAAAAATATGCATCTGTTCCGGTAATAAGCCTTGAAGGCGCTACCGAACACCCTTTACAGGCTGTAGCCGATGCCTTAACCATAGAGGAATATAAAACCGTAAAAAGGCCTAAAGTCGTACTTACATGGGCACCGCATCCTAAAGCGCTGCCGCATGCCGTACCTAATTCTTTCGTTAAGGTTATGAAAAAGGCCGATGTTGATTTTGTTATCACGCATCCTGAAGGGTATGAGCTTAACCCTGAGTTTACCAAAGGGGTTACCATTACGCACAATCAGGATGAGGCTTTTGCCGGTGCCGACTTTATTTATGCCAAGAACTGGAGCAACTATATGGATTACGGACAAATAACCTGTAAAGATCCGTCGTGGACTGTAACAGCCAACAAGATGAAACTTACCAACAATGCTAAGTTTATGCATTGCCTTCCGGTAAGGAGAAATATGATTGTTACTGATGAGGTACTGGACAGTGAAACATCTATCGTTATAGCTCAAGCCAATAACAGGACGTATGCCGCACAGGCGATACTAACCAAAATATTGGAGCATGGAGAATAAGCCAAAACTTACCGTTGTAAAAATAGGCGGTAATGTAATTGACAGTACACCTACCCTAAAGGCATTCCTTAAGGATTTTGCAGCATTAAGCGGTTACAAAATACTGGTACACGGCGGAGGCAAAATAGCAACCAAAACAGCCGAAGGTTTAGGTATTACTCCCGTTTTTCATGAAGGAAGGAGAATTACCGATAAGCCTATGTTGGATGTGGCGGTTATGACCTATGCAGGACTTATCAATAAAGATATAACAGCACAGCTACAGGCATTACAAAATAACGCATTGGGCTTTACAGGAGCCGACGGTAACATGATCCTTTCTGAAAAAAGGAATAATGCTGCCATAGATTTTGGTTGGGTAGGTGATATTGTTTCGGTAAACCATAAATTGGTAAAAGTGTTATTACAGCAAAATGTAGTCCCTGTATTTTGTGCCATTACACACAATGGTAACGGGCAATTGCTTAACACAAATGCCGACACCATTGCCAGCGCACTAGCCGTAGCCTGCAGTAACGACTTTAACGTAAACCTACTGTATTGCTTTGAGAAAAAAGGGGTGCTTAGCAATGCTGATGATGACGATTCGGTTATAAAAAAACTTACTTTTGATAAATACAGTCAGTTACGAGAAGAAAAAATAATCCATTCGGGAATGTTGCCAAAGCTGGAAAACTGCTATGATGCCCTTAACAAAGGCGTATCAGCAGTATACATAGGCAGTCCCGAAATGATAAAACAGAACGAAATAACCTGCACACAGGTGTCGCTCTAAAAACAAAACCTATGAGTTTAAAAACGATACATACCCTAACCGAAGAAGCAATACTCCTGCTTAAATCACTTATTGCCACTCCGTCTTTTTCATCGGAAGAAGAGAATACGGCAAAACTGATTGAGGCATGGTTTAATAATAACAGTATTTCTTTTAAACGGGAAAACAATAATATATGGGCCTTCAATAAGCATTTTGCTGAAGGTAAGCCCACCCTGCTACTTAACTCACACCATGATACCGTAAAGCCCAATCAGGCTTATACTTTAGATCCATTTGAGGCTATTGAGCAGGACGGTAAACTGTTTGGGCTGGGCAGTAACGATGCCGGCGGATGCCTGGTATCACTAATCGCTACCTTTACCTTTTTTTATGAAGCTGAAAACCTGCCTTATAACATTGTAATGGTTGCCTCAGCAGAGGAAGAAAGTAGCGGCCCTAACGGACTGAACAGTGTACTGAAGCATTTACCCGAACCTGATTGTGCCATAGTGGGCGAACCTACCGAAATGCAGCTTGCCATAGCCGAAAAAGGGTTACTGGTACTGGATGTAACCGTAACCGGGACACCTGGGCATGCTGCACATCCTAACGATGATATGGCCATTTACAACACCTTAAAGGTTATTGAATGGTTTAGGGACTATAGTTTCGAAAAAGTATCTGACGTATTAGGTCCGGTTAAAATGACGGTTACCCAAATCAATGCAGGAAAACAGCACAACGTGGTTCCGGCAGAATGCAACCTTGTTGTGGATGTAAGGGTAAACGACTGTTATACCAACCTTGAAGTACTGGAAACCATAAAATCAGGTATTGAGAATGGTAAGGTAACAGTAAAACCAAGGTCACTGCACCTTAACTCATCATCTATCGCAAAAGAGCATGCTCTTGTACAGGCAGGAATAGCATTGGGCAGAACCACCTATGGTTCCCCTACCCTTTCAGACCAGTCGGTACTAAGCTGCCAGTCGTTAAAACTGGGGCCGGGATTATCACTGCGTTCACACTCGGCAGATGAGTTTATTTATATCAATGAAATTAAAGAAGGAGTTGAACTGTATATAAAGATACTTTCCCAATTCCTTAATTATACTACCAAAACGGCCAGTGAGGCCACATTAAAACAACAGTAATGAAACTTTGGGATAAAGGCATACCAACAGATAAGAAAACCGATATATTCACCGTAGGCAATGACCGCGAACTGGATCTTGTACTGGCAGAATATGATGTTATAGGGTCTATGGCACATGCCAAAATGCTTGGAAAAACAGGACTATTAAACGATAAAGAAGTAAGCGAACTGGTTACCGGACTGGAAGAGATACTGGCAGACATTAAAGCCGGAAACTTTTTGATTGAGGATAGCTTTGAAGATGTACACAGCAAAGTAGAATACCTGCTTACTGAAAAGGTGGGCGATGCCGGAAAAAAAATACACACAGCACGTTCCCGTAACGATCAGGTTCTTACCGATGTTCACTTATACCTAAAAGCGGAGCTCACCACCATAAAACAACAGGTTAAAGATTTTTTCGACCTGCTTATGGCTATGGCAAGTGAAAATCAAAATGTACTGTTACCGGGGTATACACACCTTCAGGTTGCAATGCCGTCATCATTCGGGATGTGGTTTTCTGCCTATGCCGAAAGTCTTATTGACGATGTTGTTATGCTGAATGCAGCTCTAACAGTAACCGACCAGAATCCGTTAGGTTCGGCAGCAGGGTACGGAAGCTCTTTCCCTATAGACAGGACTTTTACCACAAATGAACTGGGTTTTGCTACTTTGAAATACAATTCGGTAGCCGCACAAATGAGCCGTGGTAAAACCGAAAAGACTACTGCTTTTGCATTAGCATCGGTAGCGGGGACATTATCAAAACTGGCTATGGACATTTGTTTGTACCTGAGTCAGAATTTTAATTTCATAAGTCTGCCACAGCACTTAACCACAGGGTCGAGCATTATGCCACATAAAAAGAACCCGGATATTTTTGAGCTTATTCGTGGTAAGTGTAATAAAATACAGGCATTGCCTTATGAGCTTACTCTTATAACCAATAATTTACCAAGTGGTTACCACAGGGAATTCCAGTTGCTTAAAGAAGGGCTTTTCCCTGCTTTACAAACATTGAAATCCTGCCTTGAAATGGCACATTATTCCATTAAGGAGATTAAGGTTAATGATAATATACTGGACGATAAAAAATACGACTATCTGTTTACGGTAGATGCGCTTAACGAACTGGTAGCTCAGGGTATACCTTTTAGAGATGCTTATAAAATTGTAGGCGAACAGGTAGAGAACGGTACGTTTGTCTCTCCTAAAGCTACAAAACATTCTCATGAAGGCAGTATAAACAATTTGTGCTTAAACGAGATTACACAAAAAATGGAAAATATAATTTAATTATTTATTCCCTAACGGAAACAATACGTTATAACATCCTATTCTCTACCGATATAAAATCCCTAACGGGATTTAGAAATTAGCTTGTAATAATTTCTTTTCGGAAAACACTATAATCCTGAATAAAGAAATAATTAAAGATAGAAAACTCTATAAC
The DNA here is from genome assembly GCF_000769915.1 of Flavobacterium beibuense F44-8. Taxonomy (GTDB): domain Bacteria; phylum Bacteroidota; class Bacteroidia; order Flavobacteriales; family Flavobacteriaceae; genus Flavobacterium; species Flavobacterium beibuense. Next base: position 40,841 of record NZ_JRLV01000005.1, on the reverse strand, counting down.
TATTATTCTATAAATCCAGATAATATTTATACATAAATTGCTTATCCCATTAGGGATTTTATATTGGTAGAAATTTACATCATGATATTTATTTCCCCGTAGGGAATAAATAGATTTGTTATGTTTGTAGTAAACATCTTACCTCATGGCAAATACCTATACCCAAATACATTTACAATTTGTTTTTGCAGTTAAACACAGAAATTCTCTAATCTCTCCTATTTGGAAAAAAGAACTATACCTTTATATTTCGGGCATTGTAGAAAATAACGGACACAAACTTTTAGCCATTAACGGCATGCCCGATCATATACACATTTTTATAGGAATGAGACCTACACAGTCAGTTTCTGACTTATTACAAGATATTAAACGTAACTCATCATTATGGATTAACCAAAAAGGATTTATTACGGGAAAGTTTGAATGGCAGGAAGGCTATGGAGCTTTTTCATACAGTAAATCACATGTAGAAAATGTCATTAACTATATACATAAACAGGAAGAGCATCATAAAAAACAATCTTTCAGGGAAGAATACCTTGAATTTCTAAAAAAATTTGACATTGACTATAATGAAAAATACATCTTTCGTGAACCCCAATAATATCTACTCCATAAAATTTTGAGAATATTAACTATACACTATCCTCTGTACCACACCGGCATCAATAGCACTGTGAGAAGTATCATATATTGCCTTTCCTTCTTTAATCAATATAATTTGTGGTGACTGATGCATCACATCAAATCGGTCGGCAATTTCGTTAGATATATCCCTGTGAGCCAACAGGTCTAAAAAATACGGTTTAACCTTATCGGCATCAATGGCATACTCCTGTTCAAACTGCTTTAAAGCCATTCGGCTAACGGCGCAGCGGGTACTGTGTTTAAAAATAATAACAGGAATTTGCTGTGACTCCTCCACTATCTCGTCTAACTGTTTTATTTCTGTTAAATCGTTCCACATTTCTGCCCCAGAACCGCTAACTTTACTGTTAGAATCACCGAATATCTTATCAAAAAAACTCATAATCGTCATGTTTTCAGACACTTTGTCTGTTTAAAAGTTAATTTTTCCGGCAAAAACCGACATTTCGTCAGATTTTACTTATTGGAATATAAATTGAATAAAGCATATCAAATTTAAACAATTCGAATATGAACTTTAATAATTATACAATAAAATCTCAGGAAGCCATACAAAGAGCACAGCAAATTGCTCAGGGTTATGGCCATCAGCAAATTGAAAACGAGCACATTATAAAGGCTATTCTTGAAGTAGACGAAAATGTAACTCCGTTCTTACTTAAAAAACTTAATGTAAATGTACAACTGTTTCAGCAAATACTGGACAGTACCCTACAAAGTTTCCCTAAAGTCTCGGGAGGTGAAATGTCGTTATCCCGCGATGCGGCAACCGCATTGACAGAGGCATCAAACATTGCCCGTAAAATGAATGACGAGTTCGTTTCCATAGAGCACCTGTTACTGGCTATTTTCAATTCTAAAAGTAAAGTAGCCCAAATTTTAAAAGATCAGGGCGTTACCGAAAAAGGGCTTAAAGCGGCTATTGACGATCTTCGCAAAGGAGAAAGGGTAACATCGGCAAGTGCCGAAGAAACCTACAACTCACTAAACAAATATGCCAAAAACCTTAACCAGTTGGCTAACGATGGTAAACTGGATCCGGTAATTGGTCGTGACGAGGAAATACGCCGTGTGCTGCAAATCCTTTCAAGGCGAACCAAAAACAACCCAATGCTTGTGGGTGAGCCGGGTGTGGGTAAAACCGCTATTGCAGAAGGCTTAGCACACCGTATCATTCAGGGTGATGTGCCCGAAAATCTTAAAAACAAAATTGTTTACTCACTGGATATGGGTGCCCTTATTGCAGGTGCAAAATACAAAGGTGAGTTTGAAGAAAGGCTTAAATCGGTGGTGAAGGAAGTAACTTCTGCCGAAGGTGATATCGTACTGTTTATAGACGAGATCCATACTCTTGTAGGAGCAGGTGGTGGTGAAGGTGCTATGGATGCCGCAAACATCCTGAAACCTGCCCTTGCCCGTGGTGAATTAAGAGCCATAGGTGCCACTACGCTTGATGAGTACCAAAAATACTTTGAGAAAGACAAAGCACTGGAACGTCGTTTCCAAAAGGTATTGGTAGACGAACCGGATACCGAAAGTGCCATTTCCATACTTCGTGGTATTAAAGAGAAATATGAAACCCACCATCAGGTACGTATTAAAGACGATGCTATTATAGCTGCGGTGGAGCTCTCGCAACGTTATATTACCAACCGTTTCCTGCCCGATAAGGCTATCGACCTTATGGATGAAGCGGCATCCAAACTGCGTATGGAAATCAATTCCAAACCGGAAGAGCTGGATGTGCTGGATCGTAAAATAATGCAGCTTGAAATTGAGATTGAGGCCATTAAACGTGAAAACGACGAGACAAAACTGAAATCGTTAGGACTGGAACTGGCCAACCTTAAGGAAGAGCGCAACGAGATATATGCCCGCTGGAAAAGCGAAAAAGATATTGTAGACAACATACAGGCTACAAAAACAGAGGTGGAGAACTTTAAACTGGAAGCCGAACGTGCCGAACGTGAAGGTGACTATGGTAAAGTAGCCGAGCTTCGTTATGGTAAAATCAAAGAGGCTCAGGAGAAACTGGACGAAATGGAGAAACAGCTTCAGGAAAGCCAAAAAGGAAACAGCCTTATTAAAGAGGAAGTTACCAATGAGGATATTGCCGAAGTTGTTGCTAAATGGACCGGTATACCGGTAACTAAAATGCTACAGAGTGAGCGCGAAAAACTACTTCATCTGGAAGAAGAACTGCACAAACGTGTTGTGGGTCAGGAAGAGGCTATACAGGCCGTGAGTGATGCCGTAAGGCGTAGCCGTGCAGGTTTACAGGACCAAAAGAAACCTATAGGTTCGTTTCTGTTTCTTGGTACAACCGGTGTGGGTAAAACCGAACTTGCCAAAGCCCTTGCCTCCTACCTGTTTGATGATGAAAATGCAATGACCCGTATTGACATGAGCGAATATCAGGAGCGTCACAGTGTGAGCAGGCTTGTAGGTGCGCCTCCGGGATATGTGGGGTATGATGAGGGCGGACAGCTTACCGAGGCCGTAAGGAGAAAACCATACAGCGTGGTACTACTTGATGAAATTGAGAAAGCCCACCCTGATACCTTTAACATCCTGTTACAGGTGCTTGATGAAGGTCGTTTAACGGACAATAAAGGCCGCTTAGCCGACTTTAGGAATACCATTATCATAATGACCTCAAACATGGGTAGCGGTATTATACAGGAGAAATTTGAAAACCTTAAAGGCAGTATTGAAGCAGCTACTGAGGCGGCTAAAACCGAAGTACTTGGATTGCTAAAACAAACTGTAAGGCCGGAGTTTATTAACCGTATTGACGACATTGTAATGTTCACTCCGCTTACACAGGATAACATCAGGGAGATTGTAAGCCTTCAGCTTAAATCGGTTACCAGACTGTTGTCTAAGCAAAATATTACGCTCGATGCTACTCCGGAAGCTATTGATTACCTTGCCAAACGAGGTTATGACCCTGATTTTGGAGCACGTCCTGTAAAACGTGTAATACAAAAAGAGGTGATGAACGAACTGTCTAAAGAAATTCTTAGCGGTAAGGTTACCACCGATAGTATTATACTACTGGATAGTTTTGACGGTAACCTGGTTTTCAGGAACCAAACGCCTGAAAAGGATAGTGAATAATAATAGATATAAAAATGAAAAGGGACGCTTAACAGCGTCCCTTTTTTTATTGTTACAGGCTAAGGCGGTATACCTTATCCAGATCGTTGTTATCACTTACGTTAACCCCAAGGTCTTTTACAATCCCCGAGCCTACCCCGTATACCCATCCGTGAAGATGAAGCGACTGTCCGTTTTTCCATGCACCCTGTACGATAGATGTTTTGGCAAGATCATACACCTGCTCTTTTACGTTTATCTCTACAAAGGTGTTAAAACGCTCGTCCTCATTCACAATTGAATCAAGGTATGTTTTATGATGACGGTACACATCTTTAATATGTCTAATCCAGTTATCAATTAATCCTATCGAAGCATTACCCATAGCAGCCTTAACACCACCACAACCATAATGTCCGCATACAATAACGTGCTTTACTTTAAGTACGTTAACAGCATAATCCAGTACGCTAAGCATGTTCATATCAGAGTGAACAACCATATTGGCAATGTTACGGTGTACAAACACCTCTCCCGGTTGTGCCCCTACAATCTCATTTGCAGGTACACGGCTGTCACTGCATCCTATCCATAACAACGGTGGCGACTGCCCCTCGGCAAGTCTTGTAAAATATTCAGGGTCATTGTCAATTTTGCTCTCAACCCATTTCTTGTTGTTCTCTAATAACTGTTTATAAAACTCGCTCATATTTATTCTAGTAAATTATATTCTTTGTAAACTTAGTTGTTTTTATTGTTCCTTTTTGCGTGTTCAAAGAAAACATGTTCTGTAGTATCATCCAGTTCATAAGCATCTTTAAAGCCCACAAGCTGTACTTTTATGTTATTCTCTTTAGCGCGTATATTTTTAAATTCTTTGATTAAATCCTGCACATCGTGGGCTATATATTCTGTTTCAGATGCGTTTATAACCACTTTTGAGTTTTGAGGAATATCGTTTAAGGTAGATTTTATTGCCGCCTTGTTAAGAAAAGACACTTCCTGTGCAAGGTCTATGTGTATTATATCGCCTTCTTCATACTGTTCTTTCCTAAAATGATATGCCCTTTTCAGGTTACCTTTCAGGATAAATATTATACTTATTGCCATACCTATTGCCACACCTTTTAAAAGATCTATCGCCACAACGGCAATAAGTGTAGCCACAAATGGTACAAGCTGGTATTTACCTTTTTTCCAAAACAGTTTAAGCTTAGCAGGGTTTGCAAGTTTGTAACCTATAAGTAAGAGTACAGCTGCAAGGGTAGCAAACGGAATTTTGTTTAGCACAAATGGAATGGCAAGTACACATATCAGTAATAAAAATCCGTGAATTACTGCCGACATCTTGGTTTTTGCGCCCGAGCTGGCATTAGCAGAAGAACGTACCACTACCGATGTAATAGGCAGTCCGCCAATGAATCCGCTTACCATATTACCTATACCCTGAGCTTTAAGCTCCCTGTTAGTATCGGTATAACGTTTTTGTACGTCCATCCTGTCGGAAGCCTCAATACAAAGCAATGTCTCTACCGATGCTACTACGGCTATGGTAGCTGCCGATATCCAAACATCAGGATTAGCAATAACAGAAAAATCAGGAGTGATTATAAAACCGGCTATATCACTAAAAGACTCAGGTACCGGTAATGTAACCAGGTGCTCAGTGCCTAAAGCAAAATGACTTCCCGTTCTTGTAAATATCTCGTTAAGTAATATACCGACGATTACCGCCACAAGGGCACCCGGTAACAGTTTCAGTTTTTTTAGCGCAGGGACTCTCTCCCATACAATTAGTATAAGCAGGGATATAATAGTAATAATTACTGCTCCGCCTTCAAAACGCTGAAGGATATCGGGGATATCCGAAAAAGGATTACCACCATCCAGCCTGAAAAGCGATTCGTTACCGTCATAGCTTTTATCATACCCCACAGCGTGTTCCATCTGTTTGATAATGATAATAACCCCAATACCCGCAAGCATCCCTTCAATCACATTAGCAGGGATATAATTGGAGATACTACCCGCTCTTAAAAAGCCTAGTGCCAACTGAATTACTCCCGAAAGGAATACAGCAAGCAAAAATGCCTCAAATGAGCCAAGGGTAGCAATGGCTGTTAACACTATGGCAATAAGTCCCGCAGCAGGACCGGATACACTTATGTGTGAGTTACTAAGAGAACCTATAACAATACCACCTACCACACCAGCAATAACACCCGATAATGGTGGCGCACCTGAAGCCAGAGCTATACCAAGACATAGCGGTAAAGCCACTAAAAAAACAACGAGACCTGAAGGAAAATCAGACTTAAAATTGGCAAAAAGATTATTCTTTTTTGTCATAACCGATAAGATATAATACAATTAATACAGTATTAAACATCTGCAACAAGCAGACATTTCACTCAAAACCAGCTATATAAAAATAGCGGCAGTAATTGAATTATACCGTCTCGGGAGGTGGAGAAAAAATATCTCCAAAGGCATTATCAAGCCTAAGGAGATATTTTGAGTTTATAACTTTAGATTTTTTTTCAACTATAATAAAAGGCATCTCGAACTCCGTTTCGGGTCCGGCTTTTATCTCTTTTATTTCTTTGTGAATTTCTTCTTCGTTAAGACTATACACCATAGAAATATCCGTATCATCTTCCAACAGGCTTATAACCGTAGGGGTTGCCAGGAAAGACAGGAAAAGGAATATTACTATTTTTACAAGAAATTTCACATTGCTAAAGTAGCGAATATATTTTAAACGGTTCTAAATAAGTTTTGAATTCCGTATGTTAAATTTCCTCTTCGCTCCAAGCCTTCATCATCCAGATGGTTTTTTCCTGCTCGGTAATAAAATCACTCATCATAGAGTTAGTACCCTCGTCATTAATTTTATCACTTTCGTCAAGTATTACCCTTTCTATCTTTAATAAATCGCTTAAAGAGCTCATAATAAGCTGAACAGCATCTACATCTTTAGAGACGTTTTTACCTACCTGTAGTCTGTTATTTTTAATATAATCTTCAAAAGTATGTAAAGGTGATCCTCCCAGTGTCAGTACCCTTTCTGCTATCATATCTATTTTTAGCTGGGCATCATTATAAAGTTCTTCAAATTTTACGTGCAGGTCAAAAAAACGTTTACCACGAATATTCCAGTGTATTCCTCTCAGGTTTTGATAATACACCTGGAAGTTAGATAAAAGTATATTCAGCTCTGCTGCAATAACTTCGGTTTCTTTTACCGGTAAACCTAATATGTTCGTGGCTTGTTCTTTCTCTTTTTTCGTTTTCATGTTTTACTTGTTTTATTATTTTAGGTTATCTATACTCTCAAAGTTACAGAAAATAACCTTAAAAAAAATATAAGCGTTATCGATGATTTTTATAATTTTATCATAAAAATCTATACTTAATACTTTTTAGTAATGACCATAACCCAATTGCACTATGTACTGGCTGTAGCCGAATACAAAAACTTTACACTCGCTGCCGAAAAATGCTTTGTAACCCAGCCCACCCTGAGTATGCAAATACAAAAACTGGAGGAAGAACTGGATGTACAAATTTTTGACAGGGGTAAAAAGCCTATTCAGCTTACCGACGTAGGTCAGCAAATTGTAACACAGGCAAGGAGTATTGTTAACGAGTCTAACCGTATTAAAGATATAGTAGACCAACAAAAAGGCTATATAGGCGGAGACTTTAAAATAGGTATTATACCAACCGTTATGCCTACCCTGCTCCCTATGTTTATTACCAACTTTACCAATAAGTACCCTAAGGTTAACCTTATTATTGAAGAACGTACTACCGAGGAGATTATAAAAATGCTGAAAAGCGGTCAGCTTGATGCAGCAATAGCAGCTACCCCGCTTAGCGAGGAAAGTATTAAGGAAGTGGTGTTGTACTACGAACCGTTTGTGGCTTACATACCGGAAAACAACCCTGCTTTTGGCAAAAAAGAGTTTAGTGTAAAAGACCTTGAAGACAACTTAAATAATATACTGCTGTTACAGGACGGACATTGTTTCCGTAACAATGTACTTAATATTTGTAAAGCGGCATCACTGCCACAGCATAATCGTTTCCACCTGGAGAGCGGAAGCTTTGAGACAATGGTTAAACTTGCCGATGAAGGTTTAGGTATGACACTATTGCCTTACCTGCATACATTAGACATGAGTGAAAAGGCAAAATCAAAACTACGTCATTTTACCGAACCGAGACCATCGAGAGAAGTGAGTTTAATATACTCCAAAAAAGAACTTAAACTGCACCTTATAGACGCATTACGCACCACTATAACAGGAGTTGTTAGAGGGGCTATCGCTTTCCACAATGTAGAGATTACCTCTCCGCTTCATAAGTAATTATAAAGCGGTCATAAAAATAAAAAAGGAGCCTTATGGGCTCCTTTAATTTTTATTGTTCTACATATATAAGACAAGCTTTTAATTCAGGCTTTTCAGTCGTAAAATTATTAAGCCAGTCTACAAGCTGTTCCACCTCATAGGGTAATAACAGCTTAATTGCTTTTTCTACTTCCTTACAAAACAACTTTGGGTCAAAACTTACGCTTTCCAAAATCGTTTTTGTGTAAGCAAACATACTTCTGGGCATAATTAAAAAAATAATATTGTGTTAAATGGTTAGTGCTTCTGTTAGAATGCATGTAAAGATAATAATAAAAATAACATATCGATGAAAATCAACTATATCGATTGCGTTAAAATTCTAATTAACTCAAAGTTTTAACATAATATTAATGTTTAAATGCGCGCAGCATTTCCCTTTTTCCGGGAGGGCCGGGAAGTTTTTCTGTGGTAAAACCCGCTTCCTGCATGGCTTTCTTAATACTTGTTCTGCATGCATAGGTTACCAGTACACTATTGGTTTTTAAAGCCTTATACATTTTAGAAAAAATTTCGGCAGTCCACAATTCGGGTTGGGCATGAAACCCAAAAGCATCAAAATAAACAATATCATATAATTCGACATCTTCTATCTCACTAAAAAACTGTTTTCTTTTTAGTAAAGTAAACTTATCATTTATTTCAACCCGTTTTCCCCATTCGGCACCGTGCATAGCCTCAAAAACGTTACTGTGTTGCTGCGCATCAAGCTGCTCTACATAGTTAAGCAGTTTTACCTCCTCTGCCTCTACCGGATAGGCTTCTACCCCAGTGTAATTAATTTGTTGCCCTGTTTTAACCGACTCCAAAAAAGTAATAAAAGCATTAAGCCCTGTACCGAAGCCAATTTCCAAAACAGAAACAGGCCGATCCTGTAGTAAGGTCAGCCCGTTTTGTATAAAAACATGATACGCCTCTTGGATAGCCCCAAATTTAGAGTGGTAACTTTCCTTCATTTCAGGAAGATGTATCGTTACCGATCCGTCCAGCGTTTGTATAATTTCTCTTTTCAATTACCTAATGTATAACTTTTTAATCCTTGGTATGGGTCCGCCACATTTAGATTCATGACAGCTAAGGCATGAAGTCACCCCTTCGTTAAAGCGTTCCTTAACATTAACCGTATCAATATAAATACGCTTTTGTGCCTCAATATACTGTTTGGCATGCTCTTCAAAAAACAAGTCACGATCTGACTCATCAGTCATCAAAGTAGTATGTATCCTTAAAAAATGTTTTGGAAAAGCCCCTATGGTATCCCCTTTTATAATACGTTCCCTTAGCCTCATGTTATCAACATACATCTGTTCCATTAAAGCCGCCATTGGAGACATTTCATACATCTCAAATTTCTTTTCGGCTTTGGCTTCCTTTACAGGAGTTTCAGCCTCCGGAGCAGCTTCTTTGACAGTTTTATCGTTACATGATGCCAGCATTATAAAGGCCGACAGTACAGGTAATAACTTCCTTCCCATTATTTAGTGATTAAAACACCATCGGCCATAAAGCCGTATGTTATTTCAGGTTCAGTAATTTTAGCAATCTCAGCCTCTGATTTACCTCCGTCTTTAGCATAATGCCTTAACTCATTTACTGATATTTCACTAACAAAAGCTTTACCGCTTACAACAGCATCCTGACCAGCAGCGTTTAACGGCACAAAGAATGCATAGTCTTTAAACTTCACAAAAGACTCATTTTCTCCCTCAAGTCCTAACGACATCCAGCAGCCTTTCTTTTGGCAAACATCGTTAATATGGGCGCGGAATTTTACATTAACCGTATCGCCCGGCTTAAGGCTTTTGTACTTGGCAAACATTTCTTTGTTTGTTAATGCCTCATTAGCATCAATCTCATCGCCAAAAGATGCATATAAACCATCGTTTGCTGTGGCATCAACATGTAACGCCTCTTCATCTTCGTTAATAGAATCGGTATTAATGTTTATTGCTCCGTTTTCAGTTTCAACAACTGTATCTTCTGATTCCACATTTGTATTGTTTTTACAGGCTGTAAGTGCCAGCAGTAATGACACTGCAAATAATGATTTTTTCATTTTTTTAGCGAATTATGTTTAGTGTATGCAAATTTATACAGAAAATTATAAAGGCTGCAAAAAGCTAGATATTATTTATTTTTCTAACTTCCAATAATTTACAGCTGTTTCACTGCGTATTTTTTAACAGATTCTGCTTTTTGGACTTTTTTTTAGTAAATTTGCAACAACACTACTATTATAACTAATCTAATAAATGAACGAAAACGACATTACAGTAAACCTTGCCCCGGGTTCTAAAATTGATTCAGTTGATTTTGAGAATCTTACTTTCGGCAACGTGTTTACCGACCACATGCTTATTTGTGATTACAAAAACGGTGTGTGGGAGAAGCCTGTTATCAAACCTTATGAACCTTTTTTAATAGATCCGTCTGCAAAAGTATTCCATTACGGTCAGGCCATTTTTGAAGGTATGAAAGCCTATAAAGATGAGAATGACGATGTATGGTTATTCCGCCCTGATCAAAATTATGAGCGTTTTAATAAGTCGGCCACAAGGCTTGCTATGCCTGAAGTACCTGAAAATGTATTTATGGGCGGACTTAAAAAACTTGTTGAAATAGAGAAAGCTTGGGTAAAAAAAGGTAAAGGTAATTCGCTTTATATCCGTCCGTTTATGATAGCAACAGGACCAGGTGTTTTAGCTGCTCCTGCTCTTTTTTACCGATTCATGATTATACTTTCTCCTGCCAAGTCATACTACTCAGGAGAGGTAAAAGTACTTATAGCCGAACATTTTAGCCGTGCTGCAAACGGTGGTATTGGTGCTGCAAAAGCGGCAGGTAACTATTCGGCACAGTTTTACCCTACTAAGTTAGCTAACGAGCAGGGATACCAGCAGATAATATGGACTGATGATGCTACACATACCAAGCTGGAAGAAGCCGGTACAATGAATGTATTTTTCAGGATAAACGATACACTTTACACCGCTCCAACCAGCGAAAGGATTCTTGACGGAGTTACCAGAAAGAGCCTTATTGACGTTGCTAAAAGAGAAGGTATTAATGTAGAGGTTCGCCCGGTATTAGTTAGTGAACTAGTGGAAGCTACCGAAAACGGCACCCTACAGGAAGTATTTGGTGCAGGTACAGCCGCTGTAGTAAACCCTATTGTAGGCTTTAGCTACAAAGAGAAATACTATGAGTTGCCAAAACAGGAAAACTCTGTAGCATTATTCCTTAAAGAGAAATTAAACAACATACAGTACAAACTTGCCGAAGATACTTTTGGCTGGACTGTAAAAATATAATTACCCATTTTTAGGTACATAAAAAGCCTCAGCAAATGCTGAGGCTTTTTATTTATATGATAAATTACTATTTAAGTATCTCTTCAAAGTTAGGTTTAAAATAGTTAGGCCCCTTCATTACCTTACCGTCTTCGCGGTAAATGGGCTTGCCGTCTTCACCCAGCTTACTCATATTACTACGCTGAATCTCATCAAAAACCTCTTCAATTTTATGTTGCAGTCCGTGTTCAATAATAGTTCCGCATAAAATATAAAGCATATCGCCAAGAGCATCGGCAATTTCGGTAAGATCATTATTTTGTACAGCCTCAAGGTATTCTTCGTTCTCCTCTTTCATCAGGTTAAACCTTAGCATATTTACAGCATCTCCTAAATCGGCTTTAGGCTGTTCGCTAATTCCTAATCCAAAAGCACTGTGAAACTCCTTTACGGCATCTAATTGTTTTTTCATGATAATCGTATTTTAAGTTTTAAAAGTATAGAAAATTAAACAGGCTTATTGTAGCTTTGCAAAAAAGATTTCAACATGTTTAGTACAGGCCAATTGTATTTTGCTGCATTTTTCGTTGTAGTGTTTGTAGCAGCCATGATATACGTTTACAGGAAAGACCTTAAACTCCATAAAAAATATTATAAAGGAAGTTACTGGATACTAATAGCTTTCCTTGCATTTATAGCAATTTTGTTTTGCATTAAATACTTTGTAAAAGAATAATCCTACTAAAATTGTTAAAAAAATAAAGTAAAAATCCCCGCTAATGGGGATTTTTTTTTTACCTTTTGTGTTACAATTTTGTAAACCAACCTTTTAAAACAAAAATTATGAGTGCAACAAATCCCTATGAAACATCAGGAACTTATACCTCTGCATCAAGGAGTTTAAACCTGGATTTACACATTACAAAAGAAGACCCTTTAAATAAGTATGAATTTTATCAGAAGTTTGATATCTCACAAACCATAACTGATGAGAACGGTGACCAAAAGTATTTAAGCGCCGTTTTGATTTTTATGAAAAAGAAAACTGATAACGGAGGAACATTACTAACAAACCTGGCTGACCATAACTTATTGGTTAACAATAGTGATTTAGTTCCTTACAGTTCAGAAACCTTTGATTATGATGCTGAAGATGCTTTAATTCTCCTATTCCACGATAATACCTTTAACTCATCATATCCGGGATATTTTTATGGAAAAGCAAACATGCTTTATAATGATATGAAAAAAAACGGTTTAACTTATAAACGCCATCAGGCTCCTGATTTAACCCCTTTATTTATACCTAAATCAAACATTCCTAACCTGAATGATGAAAATCCTGATGATGACGGTTTTCCGTTCATTAGACCACGAACTGCAGGTTTAACTATAATTAAAAGAAGCTTTACACCTTAACATTGAAAATACGTATACAAAATTTAAAACTTATATTCATGCTCATGGCTCTAGCGGTCATGGGCATGACCTATGCCCAACAGCCGGGATTTAAAGAGGTAGAAAACGATATTAATGAAAATAAGCTGGAGCTGGCTACAAAAAAACTAAAGCTACTGGAAAAAGATACCGCGAGTTTAGAAAACAGAGCATGGTATCATTTACTAAAAGCTAAAATTTATGATTACAAATACATTGACTCCTTAGCATTGCAAAACTACATGTCGGCCCGCGACCTGTACAACAAAGCTGGACTTATAGACAAGGCAATACAAATAAACCTTAATATTGCTTACCTTATAAAGTCGCAAAAAAACAGCGACAAACTAAATCCCGAAAAATACCTTAACGAATACCTGGACTATGCTAGGAAAAGTAACGACTCATTAAAATTAGCCAAGGCATACATAGAAATAGCCTCAACAAAAATATCATATGAAGAGAGTGAAGAAAGTTATGAGTACTTTCAAAAGGCAAAGCAAATAAATAAAAGGCTGGGAAATAAAGAGCTTGAGTCGCAAATAAACAACAATCTGGCTGCCTTATACAACGATTTTTTAAACGAGCACGATTCGGCACTATTCTACCTAAAAAAAGACCTTATTTATCTAAAAAGCAAACCTAATAACAATTATGACATCTGTACAAATTATATAAATCAGGCAGCTTCATATTATTATTTAGGAGACTTTAATACCTCCATACAACTCTTAAAATCAGCCGACAGCATACCAATAAACGAATACCCTATTGGTATTAAAAGCGTGATAAATAAAATTTTATCCCTCAACTATGTCGAAAAAAACGACTACAAAAAAGCTTATGAGACTTATATTGAATATAAAAGTTTTGAAGATAGTATAAGCGCTCAGGAACAGAGCCTTACCATCTCTGAAATGGAAACTAAGTACCAAACACGCGAAACAGAACTAAAAAATGAAGTATTAACTGCCGAAGTAAAGACTGGTAAAATTTTGGTATATATATTTATAGGCCTGCTTATAGCCAGTCTTGTTATAGGTTTCCTTATTATAAAAAATGCCCGCAGGCGCGTGTATATTTCCAAACAGGAAAAACTTATAGAGCAGCAAAAACTGGAAAAGGCCTTAAAGGAGTTTGAACTTAACAGCATTGACCTTATGCTTGAAGGGCAGGAAAAAGAACGCGAGCGTATTGCAAACGATCTTCATGACAATCTTGGTAGTATGCTGGCTACACTAAAAATGAACTTTGAACACCTTCGCCTGCGTAAAAATGAAATACGTGAAGAAGAAAACAAACTATATGACCGCACTGATCAGCTTATAGAAGATGCCTACCAAAAGGTAAGAACCATTGCCCATGCTAAAAATGCCGGTGTATTTGCTAACGAAGGTCTTATACCTGCTATAAGGAAAATGGCGGGAAAAATATCGATTCCCGGAAAGTTAACCATTGAGGTTCTTGCAGTTGGATTCGATAAAAGATTGGAAAATAAAATTGAAATTGCTATCTTTCGGATGGTTCAGGAGCTGAGTACCAACATTATAAAGCATTCTAAAGCAACAGAGGCTTCCATTCAGCTTACTAACCACGACGACAATATCAATATCATAATAGAAGATAATGGTGTGGGGTTTAAAAATACCACAGCACCATCTTCAGACGGAATGGGATTAAATACCATTACTAAAAAAGTTGAACAACTTGGCGGCACCTTTACTATAGATTCCACTCCCGGTAAGGGCACTACCATAATAATAGACTTACCAATATGATACGATTAGCTATTGCAGAAGATCATCAGTCGCTTATAGACGGTATTAAGATTTTTCTTGAATACGAAGACGACATAAAAGTTGTAGGCGAAGCTAACGACGGCGAAAGGCTGTTGGAAATTGTACGTTCCAAAAAACCCGATATTGTACTTACCGATATACGCATGCCAAAAACCGACGGCATTGCAGCCACAAAAGAAATAAAAAAAGAATTCCCAAACTGTAAGGTTATTGCCTTTAGTATGTTTGAGCAGGAAGAGGCCGTTAGCCAGATGACTCAGGCAGGTGTAGACGGTTATATTATGAAAAACTCTTCCCTAAAAGTAGTTTTAGCAGCCATTAGAGCGGTTATGAAAGGGGAAACTTTCTTTGACGATTCCATCAAGGCTGCAACTCCAAAAAAAGATGAAGGCGATGTACCTTTAAGTAAACGCGAAAAAGAAATTGTTAACCTTGTAGGACAGGGAAAAACATCTCAGGAAATTGCCGATCTCCTTTTTATAGGAAAAACAACAGTAGACACACATAGAAAGAACATACTTAAAAAATTGAGCCTGCATGGTAAAAGCGAACTCCTTCGCTATTCCATGGAACGGAAATATGATTTTTAGTTTTGGTAGAATTAACAAATCATTTTGATTTTTTTTGTAGTAAAAATACCCAGCAATGGGTATTTTTTTGCTTTACCCTAAAACGGAACTTTGTAATAAATAATTTAAAGTACTAACCTTAAAATCAATTTATTATGAAGACAATCAAAACTATCAAAACAATTATGATTTTGTGTATGCTACTTACTGTACCAGTGGCATTTGTATCTTGTGAAGAAGAAGAAACTACAGAGGTAAGCGGTAATGATGCCTGCCTGGATCAACTGGAAATACTGGCAGATATTCTGTATGAAAAAACGCTTGTTTTCAGTAACAATGCAACTCCTTCTACCTGTAGTGCTGTTAGGACTGCTGCACTAAACCTTATCAATGCTGCCGAAGACTGTGGTTACGGTTACCTGTATCAGGAACAGGCTCAGTTTTGGATTGATTACGACTGTAGTATTTTCAACGATTAATCAAAAAAATAATCACCTGAAAAACAAACAATTAACTGGATTAATATAAGCTAAATACCCTCTTGGGTATTTAGCTTCCAAAAAAATGGCATCAATGTTGCAAAGAGGTTTTAGTATTATTTTAACAATAACCTTTTTTAACTATTTTTGAATTATTAATCAAACCGAATAATTATGAAAACTTCTTACAAATTTATTTTAGCTTTTGTTTTAGGATTAGCCCTAACCAGTTGTGCTTCTAAAGTTCAGCGTGTAAACGAAGACAGTGTTATAGACCTAAGCGGAAGATGGAACGATACCGATTCCAGACTAACTGCAGAGGAAATCACTGCCGAACTTATGTCGCACTCATGGTATAGCACTTATGCTGCCGAAAACGGAGGTAAAAAACCGGTTATTATTGTTGGTATGATTACTAATAAATCACACGAGCATATTGCTACCGAAACTTTCTCTAAAGACATTGAAAAAGAGATTATCAACTCCGGAAGAATGAAACTTGTTCAGGGTGGCCCAATGAGAGAAGAGATCAGAGCCGAAAGAGCCGATCAGCAAAACTATTCTTCTCAGTCTACCATGAAAAAATTCGGACTTGAAAACGGTGCCGATTTCATGCTTCAGGGAACAATAAACTCTATTGTAGATCAAAAATCTAAAGAAAAAACTGTTTATTACCAAATTGACCTTGAGCTTACTAATATCCAAACTAATGATAAAGTATGGATTGGTGACAAAAAGATCAAAAAATACGTTGGTAAGAAAAACATGTAATTTTTGCTTCAATACCAAATAAACAACCAACATGAAAGCAACCAAAAACATACTTAAAATGCCTGCAAAACTGGCATTACTGCTGTTATTGATTGCCTTTCAATCCTGTAGTACCTATAACACCAAAACCGCAGATATTGAAAGCGATTTATTTAATGGTGATTTTAATAAAGCCATAACAGGCATCGATAAAAACAAGTTCCTTAATAAAAACAGAAACAGGCTTTTATACCTGCTGGAAAAAGGAAAAGTAGAGCATCTTAGCGGAAATTATGAGGCAAGTAACACTCTTTTTGAAGAGGCTTACATTATGATTGAAGACAAGATGACCAAAACCAATGCAGGACAGGCCATAGCTGCGAAATTCACCAATCCTATGGCCGAGCCCTACAAAGGTGAGGATTTTGAAAAGGTAATTATTCACTATTACAAAGCCCTTAACTATTTTCATTTAGGTCAACCTGCCGAAGCTCTTGTGGAGGCAAAAAGGATTAACATTAAGTTATATGAACTGAATGAAAAGTATAAGGAAAACAAAAACAGGTATAGTGAAGATGCCTTCTCTCAAATCCTTCAGGGCATACTTTACGAAAGTACCGGCGATATAAACAATGCCTATATTGCTTACAGGAATGCCGAAGAGATTTATGCTAAAAACGGCGACATGTACTTTGATGTACCTACTCCCCTACAGCTTAAAAAAGACCTGCTAAGGACTTCTAAGCTAATGGGCTTTAGGGACGATTATGAGAAGTACAGCAATAAGTTCAAGCTTACAGATGATATTGCTACTAAAGCAACAGGAGAAGCCATAGTATTTTGGGAAAACGGGTTTGGCCCGGCTAAAGATCAAATTGTGATTACTGCCAGCGGTACCGACGGTTTCTTTTACGGTACCTATTATGACGGAGCCACACAGGAAGAGATATTCATCCCTATACCTGTAGGTTTTGATATAGGTAGTGTAAATGCCATAGCCATCCCTAAATATAGGGAAAGAGGTACTTATTACAGTAATGCTGCCGTAGTGGTAAACAATCAGGATGTTCCTTTTAACTTAGCCGAAGACATTTATCCTATTGCCAAGCAGTGCCTTAAAGACAGGATGCTTCGTGAAACGATAGATCTTGTAGCCCGTTTTGCTACAAAAAAAGCAGCAAGTGCAGGTTTAGGCGCCTTAGGTAAAGAGCTTTTTGGCGATACCGCCGGAGACCTTATTAAACTGGGAGGCGATGTTGCCGGAGCAGCTACCGAAAAAGCCGATACCCGTAACTGGCAAACCCTGCCGGCTACCATTAGCTACATTCGGGTACCGTTGCATGAAGGCGAAAACAAGTTCCTAATCAAAAAACAGGGGCCTCAGGGTATTGATACTGATACTATTTACATTCAGTATAAAAAAGGACTTCAAATAGTTAACTATTTTGATTTTGGACGGACAGAACTTATCCAACCTGTTAATACCCCTGCAGTGGCAGCGACTCCTAAAAAAGAGGTTTCTCCAGCTATGTCATCGGGACTTACGGCACAAAACACGTCTGACTTAAAGGTTAAAAAAGCAATTGCCATACCGGCAGAGAAAAGGGCATTCAATCCGGCACCAAGCTATGTAACGGTAAAGTCGGTTATTGATAATTACATTGCGGCTTCCGGTGGTGAAGACAAGATAAGGAATATGAAAACCCTTATGTCGAGAACAAATACGCTAAGCGAGTACAATGGCACTACCACAAAAATTGAAGTGGTTTCTAAAATAACAGATCAAAACGATATGCTTATTCAAAGCTATACAAATGGCAAACTAACTTATACCCTTGTAGTGAATGATAACGGGGGGTATATGAAAATGCCTGACTTAGAGCCTACCGAACTGGACAAAACTCTGTATGAATCTATTAAAAACGGAAATACACTTCGAGATAATTACTCTGTTCCGTTAAAAGATCCAAATGCAAGGCTGGAAGGTATAGGTTTTGTAGATAAAAAGGAAGCCTATGTTATTAGTTACAAAGATGCTAAAACCAATGCCGACATGCTAAACTATTATGATGTCGAATCGGGTCTTCTTGTAGCAAGCTCGGCAACGATAGAAACAACAAGCAGCACCTCATATTTTACTGATTACAGAAAAGTAAACGGTCTTGCTTTCCCTTTTAAAACCAAAACCGTAACACCTACAGGTCAAACTGAGGTGATAACGGCTGAGATAAAGGTTAACGAAGGAGTAAACGCAACAGATTTCCAATAAAAAACAATGCTCATGAAAAAGTTTATACTACTCGCATTTTTCTTTTTTGCCTTAAACACTGCTTTTGCCCAAACAGATAACGGATGGGGAGAGTGGCAAAAAACAAGCTGTTACTCAAAAATTGAGTTCCGCTTAAAATATGACGGAAAAAACGGAGAGCAGCACCACTGGAAAGTGCAGTTTAAAAACAATTACAACAACCTTATATCATTTAACTATACAGTGACAGATAAGGTACAGCAGTATACATTAACCACTCACAGAAAAACACTTAAAGGTGGAAAACAAAGTGATGAAGCTGATTTGTTTACTGACCTGGAGGATATTTACATTCTTGTAGACAAGGTGAGTATGACTCCTTATCCCGAAAACTTTATAGAATGTGAATAAGGCATTTTAAAATTACAAAAAACTCCGTTAAACGGAGTTTTTTGCTTTTTAGTACTTAAACGTAACAGTTATTTGCTTTCTTACAGGAAATTTATACATTTACGTAAAATAAGAAAGTCACCGCCTATATGAAAATTGTTAAGTACCTCTTCCTTCTCTTGTTGCTGGCATCAATAGCAGGAACTGTATTTATAGCTACCCAAAACGGTAAATATGATGTTACTGAACAACTAACCATAAAAGCCCCAAAAGACCTTGTTTACAACTTTGTAGGAAATTTAAAAAACTGGGAAAACTCAGGAATTCTTACAAAAGATACTACTGCTGTCTATACTTTCTCTGACACAACCACGGGCGAAGGTGCCTACGCCAACTGGACTACAGGCAGTGTAAAAAACCTTGCCACTTCCCCTAATGACTCCATAACACAAACCTCTGTGTTAAACGACAGAGAAATAGAAGTACACTGGACATTTAAAGATACCTTAACCGAAGCTACTACAGTTAGCCTTAGAATGAAAGGACAACTTAGCTTTACGGAAAAGGCTTATGCTATACTTAAAGGCGGAACCGATAAAAAGGTATCCAACCTAATTAATCATAGCCTTAAAAGGGTTAACTACATGCTTGTAAACCGTGTCAACTTTTTTGAGATAAAGGTAGATGGCGTTATGGTAAAGGAAGGAACTTATTATATAGCCGACTCTACCAGTTGTAAAATATCTGAAATGCAACAAAAAATGCCGGGTATGTTTGCTAAGGTTAATAAGTTTGTTACCGAGAATAACATTGCTACAAACGGCAAACCTTTTACATACTATTATATTTTTGACGAAGCTAAAGACAGTACAGTGTTTATGACTTGTATTCCGCTTGAGGATGAAATACTGATGTCTGAAGGAAGCGAATTCAAAGCAGGACAGATAAAGCGTTTTAATGCGCTTAAAACAACTTTAAAAGGCGATTACAGGCATCTTAAAAAAGCTTGGGATGCTGCCTTTAAAAACATAAAGAAAAAAAAACTGGAAGAGAATTTTGAGCTTCCGTACCTTGAGGTATACACTAAAGGCCCTGCCGATACAAAAGATACTGCCGAATGGATTACCGATATTTATATCCCTATTGGCTCAATATTACCTGAGGAAGAAGAACCTACACAGGTTAACGACAGCACAGAAGTGATTACAGAAGCACCTGCAGTTGCAAGACCACGTACTGTGAGAAAGAAAACTCCAACGGTTACGCCTATAAGCACACAACCTGTTAGTGTACAGCCTACCATAGCCTTACCTAAAAAGGACACAACATCTAAAAAGAAACCCGTACAGGATACCACAAACCAGTCGGGATTAAAATAAATACCCTTTTATAAAAAGGGTACTAACCCTATCTTAACTAACATTACAAACAAAAAATCCCCTTACGGGGATTTTTTAATGTTTTAGTATATACTTTACAACGGTCTCGGCTGCATGAAGCCCAAACAGGGCGGGCATCCAGCTATTAGTCCCAAAGAATGATTTCTTAAAGTTTTTACCGTCGGTCATTTTAAGGCTTGTCTGATCCGGTTCTTCGGTAGAGAAAACCGCCTTTACGCCTTTTGTGATACCTTCTTTCTTTAAACGCTTTCTTATATTTTTAGCAAGCGGACAATATTCGGTTTTACTGATGTCGGCCACTTTTACTTTAGAAGCAAGATATTTCCCTCCTGCTCCCATATTGCTAATAATTTTTACCTTCTTCCTTTTTGCTGCAATAATAAGGTTAAGCTTTGGTGTAACACTGTCTATACAATCCAATACATAATCAAACTCTGGCGTTACAAGCTCAAAAGCTCTTTCGGGAGAAAGGAATTCCTCTATCCTTGTAAGGTTAAGCTCGGGGTTAATATCCATAAGCCTGTCACCTACTATTTGTACTTTTGGCTTTCCTACGGTAGAGTGCAATGCCGGCAGCTGACGGTTAATATTTGTAATATCTACAGTATCACCATCAACAATTGTCATGTTACCTACTCCTGCCCTGGCAAGAAACTCGGCTGCAAACGATCCTACTCCACCAAGTCCCACAACCATTACCTTTGCGTTTTTTAATCTATCAAGCCCTTCTTTTTTAAATAAGAGCTCTGCTCTCTCGGTCCATTCAGCCATTCTTAAAAACGGTTTTAAAATTATTGCTTACTATATTCTTTAATTCTTCTATTTCTATATTTTTTGCCGTTGCAGCCTTTTCATATACCAGTTCCAATCCTTCTTCAATAGTATCGGTCTCCATAAAAAACCTGTCATTAGGCACTGTAGCAAATACAGCCGAAAGCTCGGGGTTACGCAACAGATACTTACCAAACGAAATATAAAAACCGTTATCCAGCAATTGCTTTGCTACCTGAGCATTTTTAGAAAACCCGTGTATTATCATGGGCTCCTCCATTTTTAACTGCTTTTTAATAGCTATTGCTTCCTGATAAGTGGCAACGCAGTGCAAAATTACGGGTTTTTGATGTTTTTTTGCTAACAGAAGCTGTTTTTCAAACACTTCCTGTTGTACATTTAAGGGTATTTCAATACGTTTATCCAGTCCGCACTCACCAAGGGCAAGGCAATTATTCATTCCCAACCTTTGGTCAATTATAGCTAAATGCTCCTCCAGTTTATCAATATCTATATACCAGGGATGTATACCGGTAGATAAATAAGGTACATCTATTTCCTCATAAGGGTAGCGGTTTACCACTTCAAATATGTCGCTATTAGCCGTGTAGTTATGAGTATGTAAATTATAAAGCATTAAAATTCAGGTTCGTGTTCAATTATTTCTTTAATGATAGCCTTCGAGCCAAATTTACTAAATCATAGTTACATCCTATATGGACCATTATATAAGTCTGCTTCTTTAATTTTATTATCCTCAGTAAATTGTCTGAAAATATTTTTTTGATCATAACTAAAAGACATAGCACGGGTATGAAAAATAATCACATAGTTTTTAATACGACATGCAAAATGGTTAGTGTTGAAATAAATATTATTACCATTATCCCTAATAATATCTAAAGCCTGCTTTGCCTCTTCATTATCTTTAAACTCCCATTGTTCAATTATACCATCAGCGATAAAATTGCCTTTGACTTTGTTATAATAAAAATAATCAACAATACTTTTAGCTTTTCGCATAAAGGCATACCCCTCATCGTTTATACCATCATTAATTCTGGCGTCATCTAAAACTATCTTATAAAATGGATAATTATTAATATAATGAATTGAGTCGGTATTAAGATATTTATACTGATGTAGCTTTTTTAGCCTTACAGTATCAGATATCCATCCCTGCTGTTCCATCTTACCAACAAAAGTCGCGACCTCGTTAAGAACTAAAACTCCTGAATGATTTTGATTAACTAATGTATCTTTTTGATTATCCTGAACGACATTTGGTAAAGAATCTGTCACTGATTCCTGAACTGTGGTGACAGCAGGTATCTGCTCCGATTTTTTACAGGAAGCAAAAAATGACACTATACTTAAAAATAATAGTATTCTTTTCATATTAACAAATATACATTTTACCCAAACAAAAAACCCAACACTTATCAGCATTGGGTTTATATATAAATATGATATTCTTTATTACGAAATAACGCCCGAACCAATAAGTTCGTCGTCAATATACCAAGCTGCAAACTGCCCTTCGGTAATCGCCGACTGTGGTTCTTCAAAAGCAATGTACATTCCGTTATCAAACATATGCAGGGTTGCTTTTTGTAACGGCTGGCGGTAACGTATTCTAACCATTACTTCCATGGTTTCACCATCTTTTAAAGTAAGGTCTTCACGTACCCAATGTACCTCGTTACCCTGTATGAATAATGCTTTCCTGAACAGTCCCGGATGGGTATGCCCCTGCCCGGTGTAAATAGCATTACTCGCTACATCAGTAGCTATGATAAACAAAGGCTCTTTTGTACCACCCACATTAAGCCCTTTACGCTGCCCTATGGTGTAGTAATGCGCTCCCTGATGCTTTCCTACCACTTTACCCATTTCTGGCTTGTAGTCAATGTTTTTAGCCTCAAAAGCCAGTTGCTCTTTTACACTGTCAAATACCGGTTTATCTAGGTTATAAGTATCCTGAGCGGCATCAATCTCATAAATAAGTCCTTCTTTAGGCTGAAGCTGCTGCTGAAGAAACTCCGGCAGGCGAACCTTACCTATAAAACAAAGCCCCTGAGAGTCTTTTTTCTCTGCAGTGACCAAATCCATCTTAGCTGCGATTTCACGCACCTGAGGCTTGGTTAATTCACCTATAGGGAATAAAGCTTTACCCAATTGTTCCTGCGAAAGCTGACATAAAAAGTAAGACTGGTCCTTATTACCGTCTA
Organism: Flavobacterium beibuense F44-8; assembly: GCF_000769915.1. Lineage (GTDB taxonomy): Bacteria > Bacteroidota > Bacteroidia > Flavobacteriales > Flavobacteriaceae > Flavobacterium > Flavobacterium beibuense. The sequence goes on along the minus strand of NZ_JRLV01000005.1, from coordinate 17,312 downwards.
CACCTGCTAAAAGCTGATATACTTCGTTACCGTCTTTCTCAATGGTACCTTTACGGCAATAGTGTCCTGTTGCCACATAGTCTGCTCCCAGACTTAGGGCAATTTTCATGAACACGTCAAACTTAATCTCACGGTTACATAACACGTCAGGGTTTGGAGTTCTTCCCTGCTCATATTCATTGAACATATAGTCTACTATACGTTCTTTATATTGTTCGCTAAGGTCTACCGTTTGAAAAGGTATACCTAGCTTTTCGGCTACAAGCAAAGCATCATTGCTATCTTCCAGCCACGGACATTCGTTAGAGATGGTAACCGAATCATCATGCCAGTTTTTCATAAACAGCCCTATTACCTCATACCCCTGCTCCTGCAACAGGTATGCCGCAACACTCGAATCCACTCCGCCCGAAAGTCCAACTACTACTCGTTTCATTTTTAATTCCTTTCCTGAAAAAATTTCTGCAAAAGTACTACAAAATATTTATTAGTCCCTTGTTACCTCTTTAGGCATTAACATGAACTCCTTTTTTAACAGTTTCTTATTTTCATAATACTCCCAGTAACCATACTTGTACCCTTTTACAAATTCGCCTTTAGACGATACATTTCCAAACTTATCGTAAAATACTGCCTGCCCGTTAAGCTTCCCGTTTTTGTAGTGGGAGTCCTCCAGTACAGTACCTTTTTCATTATATTTTTTATAGATACCGTTAAGTACCCCATCCTTGTATTCTTTTTCTTCAGCAAGCTCACCTTTGGCAAAAAATACTTTCACCATACCGTTTAACTTACCTTTAGAATAATGTTCCAACAGCATTACAGTTTTTCCGTCAGGATGATATGTTTTCCATTCGCCTTCACGCTGCCTGTTTACTTCTTTACCTTCGCTTACTTTATTTCCTTTTTGATCAACAAACGTAGTAAAGCTAACACCGTTACCCTCGGTAAAATCTCTTGTTGCTATAACCGAACCTTTTTGGGTATCGTCAAAAAACTTAAACACTCCGGTTTCCTTACCATGATTAAAAGTACCTTCATAGCGCGGTCTTCCGGTAGCATCATAAGTGCCTTTCCAAACACCGTGGCGTTTACCGTTACTGTCAAACTTATTGATATTATCCTTGTTTTGAGCGGTAAGCCCCAAGGTTATAAAAAGAGTAATAAGTACTGCGAAGTATCTCATAATAATATTTACGTTTTATATCTAAACTTAAATTGTACTGTTTTTAGTATTGCAAACTGTGAGCCAATTTATTAAAAAAAGCACTCCGAAGAGTGCTTTACAGTTTATCTTTTATTTTGTTGCTGCTTTTTTTGCTGCTCCTGTGCCTGTTCCATCATTTCCTGCATTTTCTTTTGGAAACGTCCCTGCTTTTTAGGCTTGGTTTTGTTTTCCTGAATTTTTGCATGGATTTTCTCATCGTTCACAATGTAGTTCTTAATTACAAACATAATACCTATGGTAATGGTGTTTGATATGAAGTAATACAAACTCAGTCCTGATGCATAGTTGTTAAAGAATATAAGCATCATTACAGGAGAGATGTAAATCATTACCTTCATCATTTTGCTCATATCAGGCATACCTTCCTGTGGGGGTGCCGACATACTTTGATCTCCGGTAGTCATTTTCATATAGAAGAAAATAGCAATAGAGGCAAGTATAGGGAATAAGCTCACGTGGTCACCGTATAAAGGAATACGGAACGGTAAGTGATAAACAGAGTCATAAGACGAAAGGTCATCTGCCCAAAGGAAACTTTTTTGTCTTAAATCAAAGTAAGACGGGAAGAACTGGAATAAGGCATAGAATACAGGTATTTGCATTAATGCCGGTAAACAGCCTGCCATTGGGTTCACACCCGCTTTATTATAAAGCTTCATGGTTTCCTGTTGCTTTTTCATTGGGTCTTTCTTGTACTTCTCGTTTATCTCCTGTATTTCAGGACGAATAACTTTCATCTTAGCCTGAGACAGGTAAGACTTGTACGTTACCGGAGACATTACCAACCTTACAAGGATAGTGAATATAATAATACCTATACCGTATGGAAGGAATAAAGAAAGGAAAGCAAATACCTTGATAAAAATATAACGGTTAATCCAACCGAATATACCCCATCCTAAAGGAATTACCTCGTCAAGGTTTCTGTCATAACTGTTTAATATCTTATAATCTGCAGGACCGTAGTACCAGTCCATGTTATAGCTAAGCTCACCACCATCAAACTCAAGAGGCATTTTTGCAGTAAACTGCTTTGTGTAAAGTGTATCTACCTCTTCATCTTTAACCAGGTTTTCAGATGCAAGATCGGCAGTTTTAAATGCTTTATCTGTTAAAAGGATAGAGGTAAACAGGTGTTGTTTAAACGCTACATAAGTAACATCATCTGCTTTTTCGCTATCGTTGCTACCTACACTTAGATCGTCATCTTTACCGTCTTCATACTCATAAATAACCTGAGTATATCTATTCTCGTAAGAGATACTTTTTTCGTTTCTGTAAGTTTTAAGCTTCCACTCTAAGTCAATAGGGTTAGAAGTATCAAGCACCTGAGATAATCCTTGTGTACGGATAGAAAAATCTACCATATACTGCCCCGGTGTCATTTCATAACGATATTCAAGGAAAGCATTAGCACCTGCCTTTAAACGCATAGTTAAAACCTGATTCTCGCCATTTTTAGTAAGCTCAGGCTCAAAATACATATCCCTTGTATTAAGGATACGGTTATCTTTGGTTTTAAACTGTAGGTTAAAATCGGCATTGTTATCCTTGATGATTTTTACCATCTCACCGGAATCTTTACTGAATTGCTCAAATCCAAGCGGAGTAGCTACAGAAATGTAACCACCTTTGTTAGAAACCTCAAGTAAAAGCTTATCATTTTTAAGCTCGGTTACAGCATCTTTAGCAGAAGGTAATGATGCACTGTAAGCAAATGCTCCAAGAGCATCCCTAAGGCCAGCCTGTTTTACAGAGTCTGTAACTATAGAATCCTGTTCTGTAATTACAGCTGTTTTTTCATCTGCGAGTTTAGCCTGCTTTTCCTGCTCTACTTTTTCCTTTTCGGCTTTCTCTTTATCAAGTTCTTCCTGTGTAGGTACCTGGTTGAATAACATCCAGCCTAAAAGCACAGCAATTAGGGCAAAACCTATGGCCGATTTGTAATCTAATTTTTTTTCTTCCATCTAATTAGTTTGTTACACCGCAAAGTGTATCCTTTTACAAGGAATATAATTATCTAAATTATTCGCTTTTTTTCTTAACCGCAGCTTTTACAAAACTTACAAAAAGCGGATGCGGGTTAGCTACCGTACTCTTATACTCAGGGTGATATTGTACCCCAATAAAGAAAGGATGATCTTTAAGCTCAATCACCTCTACAAGTCCGGTATCTGGATTAACACCCGATGTTACCAGTCCTGCCTCCTGCATTTCATTCAGGTATTTACCGTTAAACTCATAACGGTGACGGTGACGCTCTAAAATATCTGCTTTGTTATATATGCTATAAGCAAGAGTATCCTCTGTTAAGTGACATTTCCATGCACCAAGACGCATAGTACCCCCCATATCGGTAATATTTTTTTGCTCTTCCATAATGTTGATTACAGGATAAGGAGTACTCTCATTCATCTCTGTAGAGTTAGCATCTTTCCAGCCCAGTACATTACGTGCAAATTCTATAACCGCCATTTGCATACCTAAACAAATACCAAAGAAAGGTATTTTGTTCTCTCTGGCAAAACGAACAGTTTCTATTTTACCTTCAATACCTCTTCCTCCAAATCCCGGAGCAACAAGAATACCGTCTAAACCAGAAAGTTTTTTGGCTGCAGTTTGCTCATCAAGATATTCAGAGTGGATACTGATAACGTTTACCTTAGTCTCATTAACAGCACCGGCATGTATAAACGCCTCAAGGATTGATTTGTATGAATCCTGAAGTTCTACATACTTACCTACAAGACCAATGTTAACGGTATGCTTAGGATTTTTAAGTTTGAAAAGGAATTCGTTCCATTGTTTTAAGTCGGGATTGTTTTTCTCAGCAAGGTCAAGCTTTTTAAGGGCTACCCTATCCAATCCTTCCTCCAGCATAAGGTTAGGAACGTCATATATAGTAGAAGCATCTATAGACTGTATAACAGCTTCTTTTTTCACATTACAGAAAAGTGCCAGCTTCTGTCTTAAGTCAGACGAAAGCTCATGCTCTGTACGGCAAACAAGTATATCGGCCTTAATACCGCTCTCCATTAACGTTTTAACAGAGTGCTGTGTAGGCTTGGTTTTAAGCTCTCCGGCAGCAGCAAGGTATGGTACAAGCGTTAAGTGGATAACAATACCGTTGTTTTCACCCAGTTCCCAAACCAACTGTCTAACAGATTCAATGTACGGTAGTGATTCAATATCACCTACAGTACCACCTATCTCGGTAATAACAATATCATAATCACCTGTTTTACCAAGTTGCTGCATGCGCTCCTTGATTTCGTTAGTGATATGAGGTACAACCTGTACAGTTTTACCTAAAAACTCCCCTCTTCTCTCTTTTTCAATAACCGAAAGATATACTCTACCGGTAGTAACATTGTTAGCCTGAGAAGTAGGAACATTTAAAAATCGTTCATAGTGCCCAAGGTCAAGATCGGTTTCAGCTCCGTCATCTGTTACATAACATTCACCGTGCTCATATGGATTAAGCGTTCCCGGATCTACGTTAATGTATGGGTCAAATTTCTGGATAGCTGTCCTGTAGCCTCTTGCCTGCAATAATTTTGCTAAAGAAGCCGCTATGATTCCTTTACCTAAAGAAGAACTTACACCTCCTGTAACAAAAATATACTTCGTTTGATTCATTGTACTGTTGTTGTGCTGTTGTTGTTGTAAAAAACGTGGCAAAAATAAGCAATTTTATCCGATAAAATGTAATCTGTAAATGAGGTTATTTGAAAATTTGAAAATACCAATACCCAAAGTCTGAAAAACAGCTTTATTTTTCAGTAATTCAGGGTGTTTATTTAACAAATTTTCAATTTTTCAGGGCTTTGGATATTGATTCCTGATGTTTCTTATCATCCCCTCAAGTCCGTTAAGTTTTAACTCATAAACCAGTTGCAGCTGCTTACCTAAATGCCCGGCAGGAAACCCTTTATTATGATACCAAACCACATAATGTTCGGGCAAATCAATAAGGTAACGCCCTTCATATTTACCAAAAGGCATTTTGGCATGTGCTAATTTTATTAGCAACTCCCTTTGTTCATCCATAAATAATACTGTAAACAGCAAAGGTAGTAACCAAAAGCCATCCCTAAAACAAAAAAGCACTCTTTATCCAGAGTGCTTTTTATAACCAAGTGTCACGCGAATGAAACACTTTGCATAAACCAAAGGAATCTAAAAAAACTTCCTGTATCAAATGTACCCTGGCTATAAAACAAAAAAAATACCCAATGAAGGGTATTTTTATATTTAAAACCGAATTACCAGTTAAACGTTATATCTCTTTCAATATCGGGATGCAGGCTGTAATGAACCGGGCAATGCATTGCTGCCCTTTCCAGTATTACCCTTGCCTTATCATCGGCATCGCTTTTAAGATTAAAAACAACTTTAATCTTTGAGATTCTTCGCGGGTCGGCAGCCATGGTTTTAGCCACTTCCGCAACAGACCCCTGCATACTAACCCCCATATCCCTGGCCTTTATACCCATAATAGTAAACATACAGGTTGCCAAAGCATTTGCAACAGTATCGGTAGGTGAAAAAGCCTCTCCTTTACCATTATTATCAAGCGGAGCATCGGATATAATTTCACTACCCGATTGTAAATGAACAGATGATGTTCTTAAATCTCCTAAATAAGTTACTTTAGATGTCATAATTACTCTGCGTGTTTAATACTTAAATCCTCATCATAATACAAAATATACACTCCGCTATTATAATTACCTCCGTTAAGAGATCTATAGGCAAATTTGTTTTCTACCTGTTCAGACGATTTTGTCACTACTGTTTCTCCAAAACTTTCCGGCTGGAACAAACGTAAAATAACATCAAAAGTTACATCAAAACCTCTGGTAGCAAACTGATTTGGAGAAACTCCGTTTTTCTCCTTAAACTTCTTAATAAACAAATGTTTCTCAGGAGTATCGGTATCATTAGTTATAGAAGCATACTGCATTTTTAACTGCGTTAATAAATGCAACGGAACCTCCTCATTATCCAACACATCAGTCCTTTCAAAAACAGCCAGTTGTATTTTATACTCCTCTTTTATCTTCATAAGTACCCTTACCGTGTTAGACACTTTACCGGCACTTTCGGTATCAAGCAATATATAGTTAACCCCTGCCGGATCAAGTAACGGCTTAAGCAACTCTTCGGTTACCATCTGGTCGGTAATTTTTGCTCCTGCATAATTGTTTTTAATAAACTGTTTTGAACTCAGTTTTTTCTCATCAACAACCGCTATAAGGTTAGCGTTTTTGCTTTTAATGAAATTAAGCATTGCTACTCTTACCACATCAGGACTAGGAACCGACTGATATAGGTTCTCAATTGGTTTACCAACCTCTTTAGAAAGTGGCGACACCACCGGAATATTTGTTAATGTTTGTGCAGCTCTTTCTACGTTGCTTTGAAAAAACGGACCAATTATCGCATTCACCCCTACAAGGTTTGCTTTAAGCCTGTCTACAGCAGATGAAGTTTTAGACTCCTGTGAATCCAGTATCTTAACCTTAATAGGTAGTCCTAATGTTTTAGCCGAATCGATAGCTATTAAAGCTCCGGCATAAAAATCAAGAGTCATATTAAGGAATCTGTCTGTTCTTACACGCTCTGTTTCCTCCTCACTACTTTGATCTTTTATAAGATTAAAAGGCAGCAATAGTGCTAGTTGCTTTTCTCCCTGCACATCAAGCGAATCAACAAGACTTACAACTCCGGGCGCTTTTTTTCCGGTAATAAAACCTCCTGTTTTAGGTGCAGGAAACTTTAAAACCATACCTTCTCTAAGCCCGCCTTCTTTCAGTTCAGGGTTTAGCTCTTCTATTTTTTCTTTAGTTAATCCTGTTGTTTTGGTAAGATTGTACATTGTTTCCTTTGCAGGAACAGTATACATGGTAAACTGAGGCTCATCTTGCTTTAACTGTGCGCCGGGACCTATTTCTTTAGTCAGTACCGAGGCCTTATCAAGCTTAAGCTTATAACCTAACGGAAGCACATCTTTAACCTCAGGGTTAAGCTCTTCCAAAAGTTGCTGGGTCATGCCATACTGTTTAGCTATAGAGTATTTTGTTTCACCAGCCTCAACGGTATGATACATATAACTTGGCGCATCTTTTTTCTCAAATACTTTCTCTGCTCTTTCGGCCTGTGCCTCAACACCACTCCCTTTTACCGGAATAATTACTTTTTGCCCTATTTTTAACCCATCAACCAGTTCGGGGTTTGCAGCAATAAGTTCCTGCTCGGTAACATTGTACTGTTTTGTAAGCCCATACATAGTTTCTTTAGCCTTTACCTCATGTATAGGGTTAGAAATTCTGGTAGCTTTTTCTGTAACAGGCACAGCAGCAGTTTCCGATTTCACTTTACCTGCAGTAGGTATAAGCAATACCGCACCTTCGCTAATACCATTTTGAGAATCAGGGTTTAGCCTGAAAATATCATATGGGGTAACTTTATATTTTTTTGCAATCTCGGTCACCGTTTCTCCCTTAGCTACCTGATGCTTTTTATACTTGCCCTGCGCAAAAGCCGAACCGGATAACAACACGAGTGAAAAAAATAAAATTACAAAATGCTTCATATTCAAGTTTTGGTTTATACTAATTGTTTAAGTTGGTGCAAATTTAATTTATGTAACGAGTGCTGTACAGTATTTTTATTATAAATTTCAGTTAAAATAACCGCACAATCACTGCTTCTTTTATTCTTCGGTATCGGTAGTAAGATGTTTCTTTTTTCTTTTTGGCGTAGGCACCTGTATTGGTCCTCCACGTTCTTTTTCAAGTTTTTCTTTAAAAGCATCAAGATCCTTTTTCTGTGATTTATGTAACGGAATTTTCAATACACCTCCGCCTGTTTTAGCATCATATCCGCTAATAGCCCATTCATTGTATTTGTAAATCTCTTTAGGGTCTACCATATACTTTCTTGATATCATAATCATTCTTTCCCCCGGTAAAATTTTATGATCAATAAAAAATGCATCTGGGTCTTCCTCCTCATACATATCATCTTCATCTGTCATCTCTAAGGTATCATCATCATTGTCGTAATTTTGGTCGTCACCATAGTTATTCTGTGCCATAGCAGCTGTAAAAGAAAAGGTAGTGAACAACACCAATAATAAAAGTTTTTTCATGGCTTGTAGTTTTTTAGTCAAATTTAGTCGCTCTAAAATTAAACGTTTTTTTGGTCAAATTATTAAATCCATTTAACAATTTACCAAAACCCTGCCACAAATAAAAAAATAAGCCTTTGCGGTTGCAAAGGCTTATTTAAAATATAAATTAAAGAAATATTATTCCCATTCAATAGTGGCTGGTGGCTTAGAGCTAATATCATAAACAACCCTGTTTACACCTTTCACTTTATTTATAATTTCGTTAGAAACCTTCATAAGGAAATCGTATGGTAAGTGAACCCAGTCGGCAGTCATACCATCTGTAGATTCTACAGCTCTAAGGGCAACAACTTTTTCATAAGTTCTTTCATCCCCCATTACACCTACACTGTTTACAGGCAATAGTATTGCTCCTGCCTGCCATACCTGATTGTAAAGTCCGTGATCTTTAAGACCCTGGATAAAGATATGGTCTACTTCCTGAAGTATACGTACTTTCTCGGGAGTGATATCTCCAAGAATCCTGATTGAAAGACCTGGTCCCGGGAACGGGTGTCTTCCTAAAAGCTCTGGATCGATACCTAAAGTAGCTCCTACTCTTCTCACTTCGTCTTTAAACAGCATTCTTAGCGGTTCTACAACCTGAAGTTTCATAAAATCAGGTAATCCACCTACATTGTGGTGTGACTTGATTGTTGCAGAAGGTCCTTTTACAGAAACCGACTCAATAACATCAGGATAAATAGTACCCTGTGCAAGCCATTTCACATCGGTAAGTAAGTGTGCCTCGTCATCAAACACTTCGATAAACACACGACCGATGGTTTTACGCTTAGTTTCAGGATCTTCAACTCCTGCAAGCTCGCTAAGGAATCTTTCAGAAGCATCAACACCTTTAACATTAAGCCCCATATCCTTGTACTGGTGAAGTACACTCTCAAATTCATCTTTACGCAGTAATCCGTTGTTTACGAATATACAGTAAAGGTTTTGGCCAATAGCCTTATTTAAAAGTACCGCAGCCACAGTAGAGTCTACCCCTCCTGAAAGCCCCAGTACTACTTTATCATTTTGGATTTTTGTTTTTAGCTCTTCAACAATATCCTCAACAAAAGTATCCGGTGTAAAGTTTTGAGGTACCTCTGCGATTTTCACAAGGAAATTCTCAAGCATTTGCTTACCGTCTGTAGAGTGATATACCTCTGGGTGATACTGGATAGCATAAGTAGTTTCGCCCTCTATTTTATAGGCAGCATTTTCCACATCTTTAGTACTTGCAATTCTCACACCGTTTGTTGGTAACTGCTTAATGGTATCACTATGGCTCATCCATACCTGGCTACCTGCACTAACACCTTCAAGGAATGGTTCGTCTTCCTTAATATAAGAAAGGTTTGCACGACCGTATTCACGGATGTTACTTGGCGCTACCTCTCCTCCATGGAAATGAGCAAGATACTGCGCACCATAACAAACTGCTAATAATGGCAGTTTACCACGAATTTCAGAAAGGTCTGGATGCGGTGCATCTTCTGCCCTTACTGAGAATGGACTACCAGAAAGTATTACGGCTTTGTAAGACGATAAATCACCCGGTGGGTTGTTGTAAGGGAAAATTTCGCAAAAGATATTTAACTCGCGAACTCTCCTCGCAATAAGCTGTGTGTATTGCGATCCGAAATCTAGAATAAGTACATTGTGTTGCATGCGCAAAAGTAATTCAATATTTTGAAACTGAAAAATGAGTTTTTATGTTTTTTAATTTGATTATTTTTTAGCAGGTTTATCAATAAATATGCACTATTAACAACTAAAATAAGCACTAGTTATCATCAAATAAAAAGTAATTCTACATTATTATTTTATCTAAAACATAACTAATTTAAAAATCAACCATTCAAAAAGAACTGAAAAACGGCAGATTACATTTTCATAACAAAAGAAAAAATCAAATTCTGTATTTTGATATCCTTTTTATATTTTTAGCGAAATTTATTTTTTAAATGACCGCACCCCAAAAAGAGCTATGGGATAAAATCTCAAATTTCAGGTTGGACGACCCTGATGCCTCCTTTACGTTTTCGGCACGACTTGCCAGAGAAAACGGCTGGACAAAAGAATACACCAACAGCGTTATTGAAGAATACCGAAAGTTTATCTTTCTGTGCTGTGTATCAAAATCATCAGTAACCCCTTCAGATCCTGTAGACCAGGTATGGCATCTGCACTTAACTTACACAAAATCATACTGGATAGATTTTTGCAAAAATACCCTGCAAAGAGAAATACACCACAACCCTACCAAAGGAGGAAAAAGTGAAAGGAAAAAGTTCAATAACAACTATACTGAACTACATACTATATATAAGGAGATGTTTGGTAATAATCCGCCACAGGATATATGGCAGGACAACAAAACCCGTTTTACAAAAATTAATTTCCGTAGAGTTAGTATGGATAATTACTGGCTCATAAAAAAACCTCCTCTTCTAACATTAAAGCTTATAAAATTGTGCCTTCTTGGTATAGTAGTAGCTATTAGCATTCAGGCTTCAGGTAACAACTTAGGGATAATAGTTGTTATTCTCTTTTTAATAGCTTTATTCCGCGCAATCAAAAAAGGTGGCGACGGTAACGGCAACAGCAGTAGCGGATGTAGTACATGTAACAACGACAGCTTTGACAGCGGATGCAGTTCCCACGGAGACAGCGGATGCGGATCAGGTTGCAGCGGCTGTAGCGGATGTGGTGGATGCGGCGGAGATTAATTTTCCAATTTTATGTTAAAAATTTGATAATTTTCATTAACTTTAATCAATTCAAAACCAACCCCATATGAAATTAATCTATTCCCTGCTAATAGTATTTATAGCACAATTTTCTTTTGCGCAGGATTTTCAGCTTGAAAAACCTGATTTTGACCTCATTGAAAAAAATGTAAAGGATAAAAACTCTCCCCTGCACTTTGATAAGCTGTATGCCAAATACATTGCGGCCGACAGCACCATGACCATTCAGGAAAGGAGACACCTGTATTTTGGGTATTCTTTTCAGGACGAATATGCTCCTTATGAGCGATCTGATGCACAACAGGAATTAAACGAAATTTTGCAAAAAGGGGAAGTTTCCCCTGAAGATTGTGAAAATATACTTGTACTTTCGGCAAAGATATTAAAGATTTATCCTTTTAGTGTACGCATGAAAGAATACAGAATATATGCCTACAAGGAACTCCAAAGGTTTGACGAAGCCGAAAAAGAGACCATACAGGCAAACATGATTCTGGATGCGATACTAAGCACAGGAGAAGGTACATCTATAGAATCAAGTTTTTACGTAATTAATGTTATGAACGAGTATGAGCTTTTAAACATACTGGGATTTGAATTTGGCGGCAAACAGGAGCTTGTTGAAGGACTCTATGACTATTTAACGCTAAAAGAAAACTCATATAACATTGACGGACTATACTTTGAAGTTTCCAGGTGCCTTAACTCGTTGAAATTCTAGCAATTTGAATTATGAAGTACACAGTTGAAACAGAAATTGATTTGCCCCTAGGTAAAGTTATCGAGCTATTTGATAATCCGGATAATTTAAAATACTGGATGGACGGGCTTGTAAACTTTGAAAGTATTAGCGGTATACCGGGACAACCCGGCGCTAAATCGCGACTGATATTTAGAATGGGAAACCGTAACATTGAAATGACGGAAACCATTACTGCAAAAAGACTTCCTGAAGAATTTACAGGAACCTATGAGGCCAATGGCGTGTACAATATTGTAAAAAACAGATTCATATCAATACCGGGAAACAAAACCCGTTACATTACCGAGAATTATTTTGAATTTAAAGGCTTTATGAAAATTATTGCTTTTATAATGCCGGGATCGTTTAAAAGACAATCCCTTAAATACCTGCAGGATTTTAAACGTTTTGCAGAAGATGACATACGAAACCTTAATGTTATACAGCTAAACGGCACACATTAAACAAAAATCTTTTTAAAAACTCTCTTTTATCCTTTAAATAGTAGTCCTCACAAGGCATTAAGCCGAGTGAGGTTTTTTTTTGAAGTCCTCTGCTTACAACCTTCTAACCATAAAAAAAAAAATGTAAATTCGCATCATGATGACATCCCAAGATATTGCAGAGATTAAGAGTTTATTGGCTTCTCCAAAAAAAATAGCCATAATACCACACCGTAACCCCGATGGAGATGCTATGGGCTCTAATTTAGGCCTTTACTATTTCCTTAAACTTAAAGGACATGATGTTACGGTTATAGCTCCAAACGAATTCCCTGATTTTTTAAACTGGCTTCCGGCTTCAGAGACCGTTAAGGTATTTGAAAAAGATAATGCCGACTGCACAGCCATTCTTAAAAACTGTGACATAATATTTACACTCGACTTTAATGTACTGAGCCGCACCGGAGACATGATGGAAGCTGCATTAAAAGAGCTTACTACTACGTTTATCATGATAGATCACCACCAAAAACCGGGTGATTATGCCAAGTACATGTTTAGCGAACCTAATTATGGCTCTACCTGCGAAATGGTATACCACTTTATTAATGCTTTAGGCGAAGGTTCGCTTATTGATAAAACAATAGCTACCTGCCTGTATACCGGTATAGTGACCGATTCGGGCTCGTTTAGATTCCCGCTAACAACAGGCACTACGCACCGCATTGTAGCAGAGTTTATTGATAAAGGGGTAGACAATAGCGAAATTCACAGTTTACTGTATGATAACCATTCAAATAATCGTTTACAAATTTTGGCAAGGGCTTTGCATAACATGAAAGTGTTACCGGAGTATAAAACATCTTACACTTATTTAAGTCAGGATGAGCTTAACAGCTTAGGCCATACCAAAGGTGATACCGAAGGAATTGTAAACTACGGGCTTAGCATGAAAGACATTAATTTCACAGCTATGTTTACCGAAAACAAAGAAGAAGGCATTATAAAAATATCCTTCCGATCTAAAGACGGATTTGATGTTAACCAGTATGCACGCGAGTATTTTAACGGTGGCGGACATATTAATGCTGCCGGAGGAAAATCAAACGAAGGTCTGGAAGCAACTTTACAAAAATTTATTGCTACATTAGCAAACATTAAAATATAGACAAGATTATAATGACGAAGAAAATTATATGGCCTGTAGCCTTAATGACACTTCTTATAGTCGGTTGTTCACAACAACAGGCAAGAGTACCTGTGTCACACAGCTCGGGTTCCTTTATGCAGCAGTCCATAGAGCGCAATAAGGCGCTCATTGCCAACGAGGAAATGGCTATAGACTCTATTATAAAGAATAATCCTCAGCACAAATACCACGCTGCCGATAAAGGCTACTGGTACCGCTATGATATAGAAAACACTACCGATACCATTACTCCAAAACGTGGTGACATTGCTTATTACTCTTATGATATTAAGGATATAAACGGTAACGTTATTTACACCGAAGAAGAACTGAAACCTCAGGTTTATTATGTAGACAAAGAGGATATAATGGCAGGGCTTCGCTATGGTATCAAATTAATGAATAAAGGGGAAAAAGTTACCTTTCTGTTCCCTTCAAACCTTGGCTACGGCTACCGTGGTGACCTAAATAAAATAGGCACAAACAAGCCGCTTATGTGTACCGTTACCCTTAACGATATAAAAGCCGACGAGACATCAAAAAATTAATCTAAATCAATAAATGAGACCAATGACAAGTTTATTCTTAAGCATTGTTGCTTTAATGTTTTCATGCAAAAACACCGACGCTCCAAGTTATGACGTTACTAAGCTTGAAGACGGGCTATATGCCGAAATAGAAACTAACAAAGGTAATATCCTGTTAGAACTGGAATACGAAAAAACACCTTTAACTGTAGCTAACTTTGTATTGCTTGCCGAAGGCGAAAACGATATGGTTGTAGGCGACAGAAAAGGAAAACCTTTTTATGACGGTTTAAAGTTTCACCGTGTTATAAAAAACTTTATGATCCAAACCGGAGATCCTAACGGAAACGGTTCGGGCGGACCGGGTTACAAATTCCCTGATGAGATTACCGATTTAAAACACACGGGACCGGGTATACTATCTATGGCTAATGCCGGACCAAACACAAACGGAAGTCAGTTTTTCATTACTCACAAAGCTACCCCTCACCTTGACGGCATCCATACTGTTTTTGGACACGTGGTAGAAGGACAGGACGTGGTAAACCAAATTGAAAACAATGATACAATGATTAGCGTTAAAATTATCCGTGTAGGTAAAGGCGCTAAGAAATTTAAAGCTGAAAAAGTTTTCAAAGAATACTACGAAAAGGCTAATAAGGAACTGAAAGAAAAAGCTGAGGCTCTTGAAAAAGCTAAAGCAGATCAAGCTGCCCTTATTAACGAAGTAAAAACTTCGGGTACTAAAACAGCATCAGGACTTAGGTACAAAATATTAGAAAGCGGTTCTGCAGGCAAGCCAATACCGGGAACTGAAGTATATATTCAGTATGCCGGATTCTTCCAAAACGGAACTGTATTTGATACAAGCGACCCTGAAACAGCTAAAAAATTCGGTACATACATCCAGCAAAGAGACATACAGGGTGGTTATATGCCAATTCCTTTTATAGCAGGTAAGAAAACAGGTATGATTCCTGGTTTTATCGAAGCTATAGAACAGTTAAACGTTGGTGATAAACTTATTGCTTACATTCCTGCTCACCTTGCTTATGGTGAAAAAGGTGCAGGTCGTTTAATTCCGCCAAATACTGATCTTGCATTCGAAATTAAAATGCTTGACAAAAAACCGGAAAGAAAATAATCCTAAACAGGATAAACATAAAAAAAGGACATCTTATTCAGATGTCCTTTTTTTATGTAGTACAGCAAATTAAAATTTCCAGTCAAACTCATCCTTACTGTTAAAAACAGCGCCAAGTTCAAGGGTATCTACCTCATCAAACTCTACCTGAAAAATAACCCAGTTATCTTCATTAAAATAATTATCGGTTATATCAAACGGTTCTTTTTCAAACGAGGTTATCTTGTTCTCTTTTAACACAGCAGTAACATCTCCCCACTTCTGCCCTATTATTTTATTAGAAAACAGTTCTAAATCAGGATTTGCCGATATGATATACCCAAGCCTCAAATCTTCGTCACTGTAAAACGTAAGCCTGAACTTCTCTTTATTATATACGTATATAATATTCTCTTCATCGTCTTTATACTCCCTGTCAGGCTCGCCGTAAATAGCCTTTACATCCTGCTGTTTCATTCCAAACAGTAATTTATCTACTCCGGTTCTTAAGTTTACTTTCATCTTCAGTATTGTTTAATTTTCATTAAAGGTAATAATACATTTTGAATGTATGAGATGAAATTTTCATCAACATATTGATTCACAAAATAAATATTTAAGAATTATTTAACTACAACACTAAAAAACCAACAAACAATTTACATCGTAACTAACAGTAATACGAACCAGAAACTTTTTACAACATGATGAAGAATTTTACATTCACGATGTTTTTAACGGTTTGCCTCTTGTTTGGTTTTTCAGCCAATGCTCAGGTTACCGTGACAAACTCAAACGATAGTGGCATGGGGTCATTACGTCAGGCAGTACTAGATGCTTCTGCGGGCAGCACTATTATATTTGCCCTTACAACCAATGGAAATACAATAACGCTTAACAGCGAAATAACCATTGATAAAGAACTTATTATTAACGGTAACGGAGACGATGCTACAATTATTAGCGGAGGCGACAGCAACAGAATATTCAACATATCGGGCGCTACGCAGGTTACCATCAATAACATATCATTTACGGGAGGTGCCGCATCAGATAATGGTGGGGCGCTTTTTGTATCGGGTACCGATGTACTTATAAACAACAGTGCTTTTACCAATAATACAGCCAGCGGAGCAACAGCAGGCATGGGCGGTGGTGCCATTTACGTTATGGGCGACAGCGATGTAACCATTAACACCTCTTCCCTAACCGGAAACGAAGCCGATGGTATGGCCGGTAGCGGTGGTGCTATTTTAGTAGGCACAGGTAGTAACCTTACGGTTAACGACTGTGTTATTACAGGTAACATGGCAGGACGTGCCGGTGGTGGTATAGAAGGAAATTCGGGAGCAGGAACAATGATAACCCTAACAGATGTTACCCTTAATAATAACTCCACTGCATCAAGCCCGGGTAATGGTGGCGGACTACACATAACAGGTGCAGGTGACACTATGATTACAGGCGGTACGGTAAACAACAATACTGCTTCTGCCGAAGGTGGCGGACTTTGGAACGGTAGCGGCACAATGACCATAGAAGGAACAGTGATAAGCGGTAATACTGCCAGCGGAGACGGTGCCGACCAAGGTGGTGGCGGTATTTATAACCTTAGCGGTACACTTAATGTAAATGCCGAAACGGTAATTAGTAATAACACAGCCGATGGTACTTCCGGTAGTGGTGGTGGTATCCTTAATGATGCCGGAGCTACACTGGTAGTGACCGAAGCCGAAATAATAGGTAATGTATCAAACCGTGCAGGTGGTGGTATTGAAGATAATTCGGGTATGATGGGATCGGTAACATTAACCAATGTGATGATTACCAACAATACTACAAATAATTCACCCGGTAATGGTGGCGGACTACACGTTACAGGTATGGGAATGATTACTATTAGCGGTGGTGAAGTTTCAGGAAACATGGCAGGATCAGAAGGTGGCGGACTATGGAACGGAACAGGAACAATGAACATTGACGGAACCGTTATTAGCGGTAACACCGCAAGCGGTAACGATGCCGACCAAGGTGGTGGTGGTATTTACAACCTTAATGGTGGTACTCTTATTATTGCAAACGCTACAATTAGCAATAATACTGCCGATGGTACTTCCGGTAGTGGTGGTGGTA
>NZ_JRLV01000054.1 GCF_000769915.1 Flavobacterium beibuense F44-8 | reverse complement strand
CTATTGAAGAAAGAATGGCACAAAACTAAGTGCTTTACAACATAGATTTATAAATAAAAAACGGTCTTAAAAGCAGTTTTGTATTGTATTTTGTCATTTTGATGTTAGGAAAAATCTCTTGATGTTAATGAGGTTTTCACTCTGCGAAGTGGTATTTATACAAATAACATTGTAGATGTTTTTTATTTTGAAGCCAACAAACAATCTCTATATCTGAAAAAAATCATACAAACAAACCACATCAATAATGAAACAGTTTACATTAGCATTAGTTTTACTATTTAGTGTGCTTGCAATAGCACAGGAAGAAAAAAAACCGGAAATTTTTCCTTTTAAACGCCCGGAGCTTTTAGTGGGTAAAACCGTTACAATAAGACCGCTTACTGATAAGGAAATAAAAATACAAAAAGGCTATCATAATTTTTATAAAGATAAATATAATATCCATACCTATCATGAAATAGGATTTGAAACTTCTGACCCCAAATCTCTGGAAAACAGGGTTTTTAAAGTGGTTTCCAGTGATCCTAACGATACTGTTAAACTAACACTTGAGGCAGAAGACGGAGAAGTTATTTATTACAGGCTACTTGCAGGTTATCCTAAATACTATTATTTTGAAGTAGAAGGCGGGCTTGATTTTCCAAACGATTTTTATTGTGATTATTTTGA
>NZ_JRLV01000053.1 GCF_000769915.1 Flavobacterium beibuense F44-8 | reverse complement strand
CTGAGTGGCTAAGCGAAAGTGATAAGTATCCCACCTGGGGAGTACGAACGCAAGTTTGAAACTCAAAGGAATTGACGGGGGCCCGCACAAGCGGTGGAGCATGTGGTTTAATTCGATGATACGCGAGGAACCTTACCAGGGCTTAAATGTAGGATGACAGGTTTGGAAACAGACTTTTCTTCGGACATTCTACAAGGTGCTGCATGGTTGTCGTCAGCTCGTGCCGTGAGGTGTCAGGTTAAGTCCTATAACGAGCGCAACCCCTGTTGTTAGTTGCCAGCGAGTAATGTCGGGAACTCTAGCAAGACTGCCGGTGCAAACCGTGAGGAAGGTGGGGATGACGTCAAATCATCACGGCCCTTACGTCCTGGGCTACACACGTGCTACAATGGCCGGTACAGAGAGCAGCCACCTGGCGACAGGGAGCGAATCTATAAAGCCGGTCACAGTTCGGATTGGAGTCTGCAACCCGACTCCATGAAGCTGGAATCGCTAGTAATCGGATATCAGCCATGATCCGGTGAATACGTTCCCGGGCCTTGTACACACCGCCCGTCAAGCCATGGAAGCTGGGGGTACCTGAAGTCGGTGACCGCAAGGAGCTGCCTAGGGTAAAACTGGTAACTGGGGCTAAGTCGTAACAAGGTAGCCGTACCGGAAGGTGCGGCTGGAACACCTCCTTTCTAGAGACACGATCGTTAGGTTTAAAAA
>NZ_JRLV01000052.1 GCF_000769915.1 Flavobacterium beibuense F44-8 | reverse complement strand
CTGTAGCTCCGGTATCTCCCGTATCACCTTTATCTCCTTTCGGTCCTTGCTCACCCTGAATACCTTGGGGACCGGTTAATCCGATTGGACCCTGTGGACCTACTTCGCCCTGTGGACCTGTAGCTCCGGTATCTCCCGTATCTCCTTTAGGACCTTGCTCACCCTGAATACCCTGTGGACCGGTTAATCCGATTGGACCCTGCGGACCTACTTCGCCCTGTGGACCTGTAGCTCCGGTATCTCCTTTTGGACCCTGTTCACCCTGGATACCTTGTGGACCGGTTAATCCGATTGGACCCTGTGGACCTACTTCACCCTGTGGACCTGTAGCTCCAACTAATGAAGCTAAGAAATCTGATTCATCACCAGTATTACCTTCGTCTAACCAAATATCATAAGCGCTGTCGCCGTCAACTCCATCGATACCATTTGTTCCGTTTGTTCCGTCTGCACCTTCAAGTGAAGCTAAAAAGTCTGCTTCAGTTCCTGTATTGCCTGCGGCAATCCAAATATCATAAGCACTATCGCCGTCAACTCCGTCGGTTCCATTTGTTCCGTTAATTCCGTCTGCACCTTCAAGTGAAGCTAAGAAATCTGCCTCAGTTCCTGTATTGCCTGCGGCAATCCAAATATCATAAGCACTGTCACCATCAACTCCGTCAACACCATTGGTTCCATTCGTACCGTTTGTTCCGTCCGCACCTTCAAGTGAAGCTAAAAAGT
>NZ_JRLV01000051.1 GCF_000769915.1 Flavobacterium beibuense F44-8 | reverse complement strand
ATTGCCGCGTCGTTCCTCCTCGCAATGACAACAAGAGTAACCACACAACAGTAAAAAGCAACCAGTAAAATCACTCCTCTCCCATAAGTATAGAAGCCTCATCCATAATCACGGGAGGTGGCGGAGGTGGTAGTTTATACTGAAGTATACCACTCTTAAAATCATGGAATTCCATAGGCTTTAAATCACAGTCCTTAAGGGCTATAATATCATATACTGCCTGTTTCTGGCTATCGGTTTCGAGGTTTGAAATATAAAACGTAGTTTTTACAGTGTCTGCCTCAGTATTAATATCCAGTTGGTAGTAACTCGCATCTGCTATATGTCCATAATCAACTTTGGTATCAAAAACAGCTTTACTACGATCTAACATTTCATTTACTTTCTTTTTCCCTATAATACAGTAGGAGTATTTATAGAGAAAAGTATCTTTAAAAGAATCACGAGGATTAATCTCTTCACAGTAAAAAAGGGTGTCCCCTTTAAGTTCAATCCCAAATCGGGGTTCGTTGGGATTTATGCCGCTACCCACTGTGAGTACTAAACTTTCAGGCTGCGGCTGTTGCTTTACAGTACATGATATTACCAAAAACGAAAGTAAAACATATCTCTTCATAAGGGTAAGGTTAAAAAGCAGTAAACCAAATATAATTAAAAATAAATATCATTATTCCTGAAGATTTCTCCACTACACTCCGTTTCGGTCGAAATGGAAAATGAGATCCTTCCTTCGTCAGGATGACAGGCATGAGTGAGCACACAACAGTGAAAAACGGCCTAAGGTGCTGTGGCGTAAAGAAAATTA
>NZ_JRLV01000050.1 GCF_000769915.1 Flavobacterium beibuense F44-8 | reverse complement strand
CCGAACAGCTAGTATCCATCGTTTACGGCGTGGACTACCAGGGTATCTAATCCTGTTCGCTCCCCACGCTTTCGTCCATCAGCGTCAATGTATTGTTAGTAACCTGCCTTCGCAATTGGTATTCCATGTAATATCTAAGCATTTCACCGCTACACTACATATTCTAGTTACTTCACAATAATTCAAGTTCTACAGTATCAATGGCAGTTCGACAGTTGAGCTGCCGGATTTCACCACTGACTTATAAAACCGCCTACGGACCCTTTAAACCCAATGATTCCGGATAACGCTTGGATCCTCCGTATTACCGCGGCTGCTGGCACGGAGTTAGCCGATCCTTATTCTTACGGTACCGTCAGGACTCTACACGTAGAGTAGTTTCTTCCCGTACAAAAGCAGTTTACAATCCATAGGACCGTCATCCTGCACGCGGCATGGCTGGTTCAGACTTGCGTCCATTGACCAATATTCCTCACTGCTGCCTCCCGTAGGAGTCTGGTCCGTGTCTCAGTACCAGTGTGGGGGACCTCCCTCTCAGGACCCCTACCCATCAAAGCCTTGGTATGCCGTTACCATACCAACTAGCTAATGGGACGCATGCTCATCTTGTACCGAAATTCTTTAATATAAAAGTGATGCCACTCTTATATACTATGGGGTATTAATCCGGATTTCTCCGGGCTATCCCCCAGTACAAGGCAGATTGCATACGCGTTACGCACCCGTGCGCCGGTCTCAAAATAGCAAGCTATTTCTACCCCTCGACTTGCATGTGTTAGGCCTGCCGCTAGCGTTCATCCTGAGCCAGGATCAAACTCTTCATCGTATATTTTTAATATTTTTACGATCTTTATTGCTAGGTCTTGTGTTTTCGATAAATCGAGTTTCTTACTCTCTCTTTATGCTGTCAATCCAATATGTCTATGAACGTGTCTTCTTATTTCTTAATC
>NZ_JRLV01000049.1 GCF_000769915.1 Flavobacterium beibuense F44-8 | reverse complement strand
GCTACTGCAACAGTAATTATAACTCAGCCACTACAGCTAACAGGTTTCATTGCACAAACCAATGTGTCATGTAACGGTGGTAGTAACGGTACAGCTACAGCCAATGCCAATGGCGGTACTGCTCCTTACACTTACCTGTGGAGTAACGGACTTACAACACAAACTATTACAGCTCTTACAGCCGGAAGTTATAACGTAACCATTACCGATGTTAACGGTTGCCAGATTATTAAGGGATGTACGATCTCTCAGCCATCACCGCTTTACATTACAGCGGGTCAAACCAATCCTACCTGTATAGGCGCTGCTTATGGTGAGGCAAACGTAACTGCTGTGGGTGGTGTTATGCCATATACTTACCTGTGGAGTAATGGTGCTACTACAGCAAATATTACAGGTCTTACAGCAGGTACTTACAGTGTATTTGTAACCGATGCCAACGGTTGTTCCAACTCGGCAAACGTAACTATACAGGGACTTCCTGCAGCGACATTTAACGCACAGCCTGTAGATGATTCTACTCCGTTTGATGGTGATGCTCACTTTACAGTAAATGTAGCTAATGCATACAGCTACCAGTGGCAGGAAAGTAACGATGGTGGTACTACATGGTACAACCTTACCGATGGTGGTGTAAATCCTACTTACCTTGGTGTAAATACCAATATGCTTTCTGTTGTTCATGCTCCGCTAAGCCTTAATAACTACCAGTACAGAGTGGTAATTAATGAGGTTATAGGTTGTGGTGCTTCTTCACAGGCGGCAACCCTGTTAATCAGAAACAGGTTATGGGCAGAGGCTGATGACTTTAGCGATGTTGAAATCCACGAAGGTACAGGCGGTGTGGCAGGAGATATTACCCTAAATGACCTTTACAACTACGAGCCGGTAGATGATAATGATATCACTATCTCTATTGTTAATGATGGCGGACTTACAGATGTAACGGTAGATGCAGACGGTATTATTACCGTACCTGCAACAGCAAC
>NZ_JRLV01000048.1 GCF_000769915.1 Flavobacterium beibuense F44-8 | reverse complement strand
TGCCGAACCGTTTCTATAACGGAACCGATTATAGGTATGGGTTCCAGGGGCAGGAAAAAGATAATGAAATTAAAGGTGAAGGGAATAGTTATAACTTTAAATATAGGATGCATGACCCTAGAATTGGTAGGTTCTTTGCGGTAGACCCATTGTCTCCTCGTTATCCACATTATACTCCCTATAGTTTTAGTGGTAATAAAGTAATTGCTTATGGAGAACTAGAAGGTCTAGAAGAAAGAATTATGATATATAATGGAGAAAAATATGGATGGTCAGAACAAAACCGCTCTCAATTCAAATCGGAAGACTGGCTAAGTATTCAGGTAAGTTATTATAAGCAAATTTCTTTCTATGGAGATAAAGCTGTATTTTTTGGTAAAAAAGAATATCTTTCACATCAAAAAATAGATGACACCCATTATGTTCTTACTCCAAAAACAGGGGTTTTATTTGTAGATCTTACTGGAAGTTATCCCGTATATGAATATAATAATACTGTTGAAAATATTCCTCATGGAGATAAAGGTCTAATATGGAAAGCTGTTAAGAAATATAACCCTATATTACCCCAAGCAGATGAGGATATGGATTTTCGAGACAAAAATTACATTGCAACTGTGGAAAATGTCAGAGAAGCCTCAATGTATATGTTTGGAGGGGTTAATTTTAAACTATCAAGCAAAGCATTAAAGCTTCTTCAGTCATCCGTAGGTGAAGGGGTTATGGATGTTTTAGGACAGGCATTAGTTAAAGGAAACATAAAAGAAGTGGATATTTCTGATGCGGCAGTACAGGCATTATTTAAAAATAAAATGGCTAAAAATATTTTAAAATCATTTATTGATATATCTGCAGATAAAGGTATAAATATAAAAGAATCTAATGAGGCTTTAACCGAAATAGGAATTCGTTTACTCGTTGATAAGGCTCCTTCAGGAGATAAAACAACTGTTCAAAAATATATTATTGACATTTTAAAGAAAGATGCAAGACAAGAAATTAAAGAGGCGGTAACTGGCGAGTAGCTTTGTATCTTTAAGTTCTTAGTCATCTAACCCCAAGCCTCCGTTAGCGTGAGCATCTTGCTCGTGCCCAAATAGTAAAACATTTAAGTATATAAATAAAGGCAACCGTATTGGTTGCCTTTAATTTAATTAATATACTTCCAGTTTACTATTCACTTTTTTATATCTCTTTGTCCATATACGATTGTGTATAGTGTACATAACAATCAAGCCAGAACCAACAAACCCCAAGCCTAGGCTTGGGGT
>NZ_JRLV01000047.1 GCF_000769915.1 Flavobacterium beibuense F44-8 | reverse complement strand
GTTCGAATCCCTCATCGCCCACAAGAAAAAGCCGAAACGAAAGTTTCGGCTTTTTGCATTTTATAGCATGGGGATAGTTAGACTGTGTTTACTTTTTTACCTTGCTGTTACAGGAGAGAAAAAGCCGGCAAGCTTATCCAGTTTAAAGGCTTTTGAGAGTGTTACTACATAAAATGGACGTGGGTTTTCAAGCTGATTGTTTATTTCTGCCTGTAATGTAAGTCCTGTTTTAGGCTCGGTTATCCATGCACGCCCGGTATAAAATATGTCTTTTTTTTGTTCAACTTTAACTTCGGTTGAATTAATAGAGCCGGGGGTTAAAAAATAGTTTGAGGCATAACCTATAGTATGATGTATCCTTATGCTGATGTCATCATTTTCTAATGCTAAAAATATTCCGGGGCCTAAATGAAAAGCGTACTCATTGACTGATTGAGTACTAGGTTGTAAGCTGTTTAAAACTAAATGATTTTTTATTGAACTGTTAGATAGTATTGAATCTACGTGTTTAACCTCTCCATACTCAGTTAATATGTTTGTACGTTTCCATATAAACTCAATAGACGCTGTAAAGTAAGTTTTAAATTCGCTTTTACTTTTCAGGGTGCCAAATATAGGGTGTAGTGTGCTAAAGTGCGCGCCAATATTATCTGTAGTTGTAGTTCGTGTTGATGAAACCATTTTTCGTACTCTTATTGCCTGAATACTATCAAAGGGAATAACTTCTGTGGTTATGTAGTTTTCGTCAATATTTTCGGTATTGCTCATTGCGCGGTTACCGTATAGGCTAAGATAAAAACCGGTTTTGGAATTTTTTGAAGGATGGGATAATACATTTGTTGCAAAAAAGAGGTTTTGAGCTTTTACTCCTTCTACTAAATCAAAATTTGTCCCTATGTACGAAAGGTTTTTGTACTTACTGTAGGGCGCGTTAGAACCACTTTCAAGATTCAATACTATTGCTTTATTAAAAGCGGTGTTTTCATCTGTAATAATTCGGTCTGAAGAATCTTTTACAATTAATTTTAAGGTAAGGTTTGATTTTTCGGGAATAACAGAGTCGGGCTTAATACTAATATATATTGTCTCTCTAACAATTTTTGACTTGTCTTTTTTAAATTCTGAAAATGTCTTTTCATAAGATTTTTTATTATTGAAGAGTATCTTAGTATAAGGTAAAACGGTTTTGGCACTATCGGTCTCTACCGAGAATTTAAATTTACTGTCGATAAAATTTTTAGATATATTTTTTCCTATAATTTCTACAGGTATAATAGTTTCCTTGCCTGTTGTAACATCATAAACGCTTTTTTTGTTAGAATCAAATCCTAAATCAAAGCTTTCCTGTCCCTGCATAGTGTTTAGTAAGAGTAAAACAATGAGGGTAAAAAGTTTTTTTATCATGATATTTTATTTAATGTTAGGTGATCGTGTAAAAGTCTTTACTTTTTTGATGCTCTGAAATACCTATTACTGGGTATTTTTTTGACTAAACTGTTTGTATATGAACAAGTTGTTTTTTTAGATGTTGAATGGATGAATTGCTGCGATATTTTTTTAAAAAAATTGAAACTCAAATACAAAAAACAGTTTATATTTGCACTCGCAATAAGGAACTGACTAGGGACGAAATTGCAGACATATCGGGCGATTAGCTCAGTTGGTTCAG
>NZ_JRLV01000046.1 GCF_000769915.1 Flavobacterium beibuense F44-8 | reverse complement strand
AAACCGGTATCAAACCATCCTACTTTATTAAACAGATTGAAAAAGAACCTGACTTATTAATGAGTGCTTAAAAACAACTACCATAAACCTAAAATAAGCCTTTTACTAATTGTAAAAGGCTATACTCCCCCATGAAATCACCTTACTTATTCCTTTTCCTGTTATCATTTTTTTTTGCTAAAGCACAAACAAATTTTAAAATCCCCGATTCTTTATCTAAAAAAAGTTATGATGAGCTCTCTGACGACATTGACAAATACGAGAATGACAGTGTTAAACTTTGGGTATACTATTACACCTATATTGAAAAGGCTAAAAAAGAAAACAACAATAAGGAGCTAATTAAAGGGTATCGTAACATCTTATTTTATCTACCTCTAACTACAAGATTACAGTACACAGACAGTATATTGAACATTGCTCTTTCCCTTAGAGACGAAAAGCTGATTGGCAGAACATATATACATAAGGCTGTAGCTTATTTTAGATACAAAAACTATAGAAAATCACTAGACAACTATCTTATTGCAGATAAATACATCAATAATAAGAATGACATATATACCAAATACAAAATAAAATATGGTATTGCCAATATTAAGTTCTATTTAGGTTATTACCAGGAAGCACTTGATCTTTTCACTTTATGCAAAGACTTCTATAAAAACCAAGAGGGGTATAACAATAAACAAGGTTATCTACACTCCCTTTGCTCAATAGGGCTTTGCAATTATCGCCTTGGCAATTTGGAAAAATGCTCCAAAATAAATGAACTAGGAATAACCGAAACCAAAAGTGGTGATTTTTCTTTAATTAAAAGCTATTTTTTACAATCAGAAGGAATAAATCAATTTGCTAAAGAAAATTACACCAAATCTATAAATTACCTACAAAAATCACTCCCTAACATAAAAACCAATGAAGACTTTGTCAATATAGCACTTACAAACATGTATATTGGTAAAGACTACCTTAAGTTAAACCATGATAAAAAAGGCATTAAGTACTTACTAAAAGTAGACTCCATTTTACAAAAACATCATTATGCCAACCTTGACTTAAGAGAAACCTACGAGCTATTTATCAATTATTACAAAAAGAAGAATGATCTTGAAAATCAATTAAAATACACCAATCGACTACTGGAAGCCGACAGGATACTTGAAAAAAACTATAAGGATCTTATCCACACCATACATAAGGAGTATGATACTGCCGAGCTGGTTGCCTCTAAAAACAATCTTGAAAAAACACTTAAACGAAATAAGGTAATAAGTTATAGCATATATGGAGTAGGGAGTATTATTATACTGGTAATCACCTATATGCTTGTAGCCAATTATAAAAAACAAAAAACATACAGGTTAAAATACAACGAACTTATAGCCAAAACAAAAGAGTATGAAAGCCTGCCTGAATTACCAACAACAGTCCCTAAAGTTACACCGGAAGGCTTAGACATAAATAAAGAGATTATCTCAAAAATACTTAAAGGACTTCGGGAATTTGAAAAGAAAAAAAACTATCTAAACTCAGGTATAACCCAGTCGGCATTGGCAGAAGAACTGGAAACCAACACTACCTACCTGTCTAAAGTTATTAACCATTACAAAGAGAAAAACTTTAACTCCTACCTAAATGAGTTAAGGGTAAATCATGCTGTATCCTTATTAAAAAACAGCCCTACTCACCGCAGGT
>NZ_JRLV01000045.1 GCF_000769915.1 Flavobacterium beibuense F44-8 | reverse complement strand
AAAATCCCTAACCGAATGGTTGGGGATTTTTGTTTTTAGTAAAATCACTATAATCAGGGATAAATAACTAAAGAGGCTGTTATAGTTTTACCTCATCGTTTTGAGATAAAATATAACGCATGAAAAATTCCGGTATAACCACATCTTACTTTTTAAATCACAACAACCTATCTTGAGAAAGTCATGAAAAATATTTTATTTATTCTTCTTTGTTTTTAATTAAACCGATAAACACATATATGCTAATAGTATTTGTCAGGAACAATATTAATCCAAATAGGCAGACATTATTACGCCAAAGTGTCATCAGTCAAAAAGTCACACTGATAATGAAGTTGTCATAAAAATCATATTAGTAAATAAATCAATCCTAATAAGTTTTACTTTAAATTACAATAAAAAACACATTATAGTTTTAATCTGTCATTTTGAACACATCGCAAACAGAAACAATAACACGTTAAATAACAAAACATTACATAACATCATTTATTTAATCAAAGAAAAAATCTGAATAATAACAAAACCTGAAAGGCCTGAAAGGAATGTATGATAAATTAAAATTTACATGACTCCCTATTACCTATATTCTTTGATTTAAATGACAGTAAATTTATTGGCATAGATTTTGACTATACTTAATCACAATATCAGTGATGATATTATAGCTAGCTTACATAATGTAATAAAAATACATTAACCTTTAGAAATCACATTACAATGATACATTGAATAAATGTGAAAAAGAGCTTTTAAATCCCCTTTTAATATTTCCAAAAAATCTACATATCGGCTAATAAAACTTAAATTCTTAAGATACTATAGTCTATAGTACAATTACTGCTAATATCACTTATACATTAACCATTTTACCACTATTAGCAAAATTATTTACTATATAATACTTCCAGACCAGTACTTCCTTTTGGACAAGGAGATTATTCACAAAACAACTTCTACCTTCTTCAATTGGTATAATCATTCCGCAACAAATCTATATTACCATGAATATTTGACTTTTAACAATATAAAAAATGACATTTCAAAATTTATCCGATGTTACTGCAGCTATGAAAGAATGGGAAAACATTAGAAACAACCCATCAGGTGTAGTTAATTACCTTATCCTTGGAAACCACATTACTTTCATTAAAAACAAAAAAGCCGAGGCCGTACATGTTTATCCCGGTGTTTCTAAAGATAGTAATGAGCTTTACTTTTTCCTTATTGACAAAGAACAGGATATACAGCAAAGTGATGCCGATTTGTTTAACGCCATTACAATATGTAAGGCCGACCTGAAAAACCTTTCAGCACTTAACACTCAGGAATATACTCCGGGTAACTCTACCGACGAGATCTCTGAAGCGGAAGCCAGAGTAAGAACACAGGATTGGGACAGAAATTATGCTGACTGGGCAGAGAAACAAATAACACTTACTACAGATGGTATATTCAAAGCCTTTTATATGCCTGCAGACTATATGGCCGAAGGCAGTGAGTACGAATCATTCCTGGCACTTAAACCAAACAGCCAATCCCCTACCCTGTATGATGCTGATATAGTAACTACTTTTACCAATAACGGAAAAACTACCTACTATGATACTTGTATGCCAGTACCTCCATTGACACCATGGACACTAAATAGTTTTTACCTACTACAATTGGTATAATCATTCCATAACAAATCTATATTACCATGAATATTTGACT
>NZ_JRLV01000004.1 GCF_000769915.1 Flavobacterium beibuense F44-8 | reverse complement strand
AGAGATACCTTTAGGAATCATACAGGCAACAGTATCTACAGTTTCAGAAAGAACTGCCGGACAGCTTACATCTCCTGTAGGAGTTACAGTCACAGTGTATTCTCCCGGTTCTTCTACAACAAGAGAAGTATCAGTTCCAACAGTAGCACCTGTTGAATCTGTCCATTCAATAACAACATCAGCTTCAGTATAATCTTCACCTAAAGAAACTTCTAAAGTATAAAGGCTACCCTCACAACCTGCTGCAATAGTTAAAGCCGGAGTAGGAACTATATCTACAACGAAACTTGTTTCATCTGTACATTCTAATCCATCAATCTGAGCATAGATATAGATAGTTTGACTTGTCGTTATTTCATCACCAACAACAAGCATATCACCTGTTCCGCCAGTACCTGTATAATAATTATTATTAGCACTTAATGCAGGAAGCACAAAAGAATCACATTCTGCAACATCTACCATTACATCTGCAATCGGAGATTCATGAACAGTAACAGTTACTGCTTCAGTAGCCTCACAATCTACAACAACACTTACCTCATAAACACCAGCCTGAGTAGCACTAATGCTTGCTCCTGTTTCAGGTAAATCAGCACCGTCTAATGTCCATGTAATAGTTGCATCTGCAAGATCAAAGTTAATTGGCTCCACAGTTAAAGTAGTAGACTGTCCTTCGCAAACATCTAGCTCACCATCTAAAGTAAATTGTGGTGGGTTATCTGAAATAACGATTTCAAATGAACCAATATAGTAACATTCACTTCCTGTTTCCTGTACCCTTACATAAATTGTTTCTGTTGTATTTGTTTCATGCTCTGCAGCAAGATTATCATCACCACCAGCAATAGCAGCCTCTTCTGTTGCATAGAACGTTATAGTAAAGTTCTCAGGATTTGTTAATCCTGCAACAAAATCAACCATAGCATCATTAAGATCTACAGTTACCATCTCTCCTGTTGTACAAACACCAAGATCTACAAGGTTATCTACAGCAACCTCTTCAGCTAAACGAATTGTAACATCACTTTCTTTTACAAGAAGTTCACCGTTACAGTTAGTATAAGTAGCACGTGCAGTAAGTGTAGTAGGTTCTGTAACACAAACAGTAATATCTGTTTGATCACTATAAGTCACTCCATCCTGTAACCATTCGAATACAACGTTAGTGTTTCCGTTTGGTGTAAATCTCCAAGCTTCTTCAGTTGCTGTCCAAGCACCAGTATTTCTGTCTGTAGGAACATAAGCCTCTGTACCATCTGCGTTTTGAAGTCCAAGTACACCTGCACCATTTTGCCAAGATGTACATGGTACCCTGTTACCAACATAAACCTCAATTACATTAGAGATTTCGTAAAGTACAATTTGTGTTGTTTGTGCACCAACATCAGGGTTATTATTACAATCACCACTAAACTGAGCCACTTCAGAGAAGTTAACTACAAGTGCACGACAAGGATAAGTACCTAATACCTGATAGTTAATATCCGGGTTAGCTACGTCATTATCCTGGTTAGGATCGATATCCTGATATACACCATAAATAGCATTAAGGATAGGGAATCCTGTATTTGGAATTGTTTGGTTAAATGAATAAGGACAGTATCCTTCAGCATCAGTTGTGTCGAAAGAGACTACACCGTTAGAACCAACAATAACTTCAGAATAGATTTCCCCAAAGAAACAGAATTCAAAAGGAAGTTCTACTACAGGAGACCATACATCATCTGTACCAACTGATACCGGAGTACCTCCTGTGAACGGGAATGGCGGAGCATAATCAATAGACTCTATTTCATAAGAAGTAGTCTCACCAGTAAGCATATAATTAGCGCTTAATGGCACACAGTTGTCTTCATCAGGACAAACTATATACTCTGAACCCGGTAAAATAATATCCTGCTCAGGATCAAATACCTCAACATTAGCACATCCCGGCGGATTGAATATTGAGAATAGTTGCGGACCAGACCATAAACTGGAATCACCTTCTCCACAAATAGCTCTTACATAGAACTCATAGTATTCTCCCGAAACTATATCGTTAGCTATGTATGAAGGATCATCAGTAACAATTACAGATGTAGTAGGTTCATCACCAGGAGTACCAGATCCCATAGCCTGAATTACAACTTCCCATTGTGTTTCAGAACCTGTAGGTGTCCATGAAAGATTGATATATGAAGCTCCCTGTACTGCTTCAGCTATCAAATCTACTGGCTGAGGACAGGTTACAACTTTAAATAGTACATTATCAATAGCAGCCGGTGGCTGTACTTCGGTAAATGTATTGTTTCTCCATTCAAACACTAATCTAACTGTTTGCCCTGCATAAGCAGTCGCATTAAAGATTTGTGTTTCAGTAGTCCATTCAGTATTCTGACTGTATTCACCACCTATTTGCTGTCCATCAGCATTTGTTATCTGAGTACCCGGTTGAGGAGTAAAGGCAACTGGTACTAACCATACTCTGAAATAATCCCCTTCAAAATCATCTCCAGCAGATTTCCAGTCAAATGAAAGTTGAGCATCTGCTATAGTTGCAGGAACATCAATATCTCTAAATGCATGTACTGTAGAACCTTCGCTGGCAGTATAGGCATTTGTTACACCCCCATCATTTGTAATATACAGTGATTTATCAGGACTGTTACTTACAGCCGTTCCAACAGTCCAAACATTAGGCTGCTCCATGTTTAGAAGAGTCCAGTTTGTTTCATTAGCATCAAAGTCATCTTCAAGGTCCATTTGTGCAGGTATTTGTGGTAATACAAATACTGCTGGCCCTATCCATAAACTTGTATCTCCTGCTCCACAGTTACTTCTTACCCATACATAGTGTACCGCACCAGGAGTAAGGTTGCTTACTGTTGCATTTGTGTCAGGCACATTGTCCGTTGGGGTTGTATCATCATCAGGAGCTACATCAGATGTACTAACATAGTAATCATATGAAGACGGAGTTGTTATAGGTGCTTCCCACGCAATGTCTGCCGTTGTTTGCGTTAAATTATCTACAATTAAATTATCAGGAGCCGGACATGTAATAAGAGAAAGGTTAACATTATCTACAGCTGCCGGAGGGTTGTCTCCAAAAAAACCATCGTTTCTCCACTCAAACACCAGTCGGATGGTTGTTCCTTCATAATCTGTAGCTGGTACAACAAAAGCTTCAGACATCCATGAAGTATTCTGATTATAATTGCCGCCTATCTGATCTCCATTACCACCGTTAATCTGAGTACCTGTTACCGGATTAAAAGTAACCGGAACAATCCATACTCTCATATAATCATAAGTACTCTCTCCTTGTCCTTTCCAATCAAACGTAAGATATAAGTCTTCTGCACCTGCAGGAATTTCAATATCTCTGTATGCATGAACAATTGATTCTTCATCATTAGTGTAGGCGTTTGTCACACCTCCGTCATTGGTAATATAAAGAGAGCTTCCCGAACCATTACTTGTAGCAGTACCCACTATCCATTGGTTAGGTTGTGTACCGTTATTTAATGTCCAGTTTATTGTTCCTTCAAAATCATCACTAAAATCAAGCTGCGCCGGAATTTGCAACGTATTTATTATTACAGGTCCAACCCATAAACTTGTACTTCCGCTACCACAGTTACTTCTTACCCAGAAGTGATACATTGTAGACGGAGTTAAATTGTTTAAGGTTACATCTTCGGCAGATACGTTACCTGTAGGAGTTGTAGTATCGGCAGGAGCTGTATTATCTTCACTTATATAGTAGTCAAACGTAGGAGTTGAAGATGTTGGTCCGTCCCAGTCAAAAGTAGCACCGTTTAAAGTTTCACTACCAGCTGTTAGATTTGTTGGAATTGGACAATCAACAAACTCAAAATTAACGTTATCTATAGCAGCAGGTGGATTTTCACCTCCACCGCCATCGTTTCTCCACTCAAATACAAGTCTCATTACCTGACCTGCGTAAGCAGAAGCATTAATATAATACTCTTCGGTAGTAAAGGTAGCATTCTGATTATGGTTACCCCCTATTTGTACACCGTTAGTATTATTAATTAAAGTACCCTGTACAGGATTGAATGTAGCAGGTACTAACCATACTCTTAAGTAATCGAAAGTACTTTCACCATCTGCTCTCCAGTCAAAAGATAATGTTAATGCATCTATCGCTGCCGGCATTTGAATATCTCTATAGGCGTGAACAACCGTATTAGTTGAATTTGTATAGGCGTTAGAAACTCCGTCATCATTAGTGATATAAAGTGATTGAGTACCACCATTGTTTACAGCGTTACCTATAATCCATTTATTAACTGAGGTACCATTGCTTAATGTCCAGCCTGATACTGTTTCAAAATCATCACTATAATCCAGGTTACCCGGTATTTGTGTAGTTGTAAAAGCAAAAGGTCCTGCCCAGGCACTAAAAGTACCATCGTTACAATCTGCTCTTACATAGTATTCATAGTTAGTTGAAGGAGCAAACGGAGTACCGTCTGTTTTTGCAGTAGCATCAAAGTTAACGTTTGTAGCTACTGTAGTACCGGCACCAGCAGGAATGCCTGCACCGTTGTCCTGAATTACCATTTCCCATGATGTAGCACCATTTGCATCCCATGAAAGATCTGCAGATGCATCATCAACATTTGTTGCCGTTAAGTTTGTAGGCGGCGCACAGTTAACAACCTGTACTGTTAAAGTATACGGTGTTGACTGAGGAGATGCCCATGTAGATATTACAATATAGTATGTAATACCTGCTGTAACGTTTACTATTGGCATAGAGATAGGGTTTGTACCGTTACCAGTTCCACCGTTAATACAGTTAACACCTATATCGTCACAGCTTTGATAAACAAAAACTCCTGCAAAGCTCCCTAAATCAGTTGCATCAATACTAATTACACCGTCTGTTGGTGCTGTATATGCATAAACAACATCGTCACCGTTAAGGTAAAAATTAGTTGTTCCACAGCCTGAAGCACCGGGAGAACCACTGTAGTCATCTCCATAGCCCGCTGTATTATCTGTAGTAGAGTACGGTAAAGAAGTAATCTCTATAGGTGCAGCACAGGTTGCTCCAAGTGCCACGGTACTAAAGTTAAGCGGATTGGTCCAGTCACTTACATTACCGTCAGTATCACAAACCGAACGCACATAAACTTTGTAAACAGTACTTGATTCAAGTCCTGTTGCCTGATATGGCAATGTACCTGTATATGGTACACCAACACCTGTAGGCGCTTCATCTATAGGAACTATCTCTATTTCCCATGCTGTAGCACCATTAGCATCCCAGTTAAGATCTACACTGTCTAACCCAGGGTTAGTAAATGTTAGGTTAGTAGGAGCCAAACATTGCTGTACAACACTTACGTTGTCTACCAGCCAGTGATCACCTCCACCGCTGTTTCCTCCAGATCTTACAAAGGCAACATAAACATCCTCTCCTACTGCATCAGCTGGCAGGTTTACAGTTGTAAGTTGATAAGCACTAGCACTGATTTCGTCATCATTCCACTCTTCAAGCAAAGTATAATCTGCCAAAGTTGACGGATCTGATGAAGTAGAAATCATCACTTTTAAAACTGTTCCTTGCGATCCTGGCTGTACCGTTCTCGAATAAAAACGCAACTGCGGGTTAGCAGGTGCGGTAAACTGTGGTGTTACCAACCAGTCTTCAGGTGTACCCGAAGGTACGCTTTGCGCAGCGATGTAAGCGGCATAATCGCCTTCAAAAGGAGGCTGAATAGGACTTCCTAATGGGCTTTGTACCCAAGTGGTAGTCGTACCAGTACCTACACCGTTGTCATAAATTCCCCAATCTGTTGGGGGCCATGTCTCAAAACCTTCCATTGCCAATTGTCCAAAACTGGCAATAGAAAATAATGACATGAAAATCATGAAAGTAAATTTTCTCATAGAATTATGTTAGTTTTGGTAGAATTAAGGAATCAAAATTAAAAAAATATAACATTTTAGTAACTTTTTGTTTTCATTTAACGTTTTCATTAAATTATCCTCGATTTTTTTACAAAATCAACTTTCATATATTTTGTATTTTTGCACTCTTTAAATAACATTTATGCTGGAGAAAGAAGAAATTAAGTTTGAAAAAACTGTAATTGTTGGAATTATAACCCAAAATCAGACGGAAGAGAAGCTATCTGAGTACCTTGATGAGCTAGAATTTTTAACCTTTACAGCCGGAGGTGAGGTGATAAAGCGTTTTTCACAAAAAATGGAGAAACCTAACCCTAAAACCTTTTTGGGTACCGGAAAAATGGATGAAATTCATCATTTCATTAAAGAAAAAGATATTTCGACCGTGATTTTTGATGATGAATTATCGCCTGCTCAACAAAAAAATATAACAAAGATTTTTGGTGAATGTAAGGTGCTTGACAGAACAAATCTTATACTCGATATTTTTGCCCAAAGGGCACAAACCTCATATGCCCGTACACAGGTAGAGTTAGCACAATGCCAATACCTGTTACCAAGACTGTCAGGAATGTGGACACACCTTGAAAGACAAAGGGGTGGTATTGGTATGCGTGGTCCCGGTGAAACTGAAATTGAGACCGACCGTCGTATTGTTAGGGACAGGATTGCCCTTTTAAAAGACAAAATCAAAACCATTGACAAACAAATGTCTGTGCAGCGAAGCAATCGCGGGGCTTTAGTTAGGGTTGCTCTTGTAGGATATACCAACGTAGGTAAGTCTACCCTTATGAATACCATAAGTAAAAGTGAGGTGTTTGTAGAGAACAAGCTGTTTGCTACACTTGATACTACAGTAAGAAAGGTTGTAATTAAAAACCTTCCGTTCCTTTTATCAGACACTGTTGGTTTTATCAGAAAACTACCTACTCAGCTGGTTGAATCGTTTAAAAGTACACTGGACGAAGTTCGTGAAGCCGACCTGCTTTTACATGTTGTAGATATTTCGCATCCTGACTTTGAAGATCACATTGCATCGGTTAACCAAATCTTACAGGATATTGACAGTATTGACAAGCCTACTATAATGGTTTTCAATAAAATTGACGCTTATAAACCTCTTGTAATTGATGAAGATGATTTGATGACAGAAAGGACATCGAAGCATTATAGCCTGGAAGAGTGGAAAGCTACCTGGATGAGCAATGTTGGAGAGAAAAATGCACTTTTCATCTCGGCAACTAACAAAGAAAATTTCGAAGAATTTAGGGAAAAAGTCTATGAGGCTGTTAGAGAAATACACATAACACGTTTTCCTTATAACAATTTCCTTTATCCTGATTATAAGGAAAATCATTCTGAGGAAAAAGAATAAAGAAAATCCGGCCTTTACAGCGCCGGATTTTTGTTTTTATGTTATGCCTTTTCTAATTAAAATCCGTAATTAACGGCTACACCAAACACCTGACGTATCTGGAAACCTCTATAGGCATTATCGTCATAAATTGTTTGGAACGACAGGTTAGTGGTTAAGTAACGGTTTATTTTCATTACTATGTTAAGCTGATAGTCCAAATCGACATTTTGAGGATCTTCAAGGTAGTTGGAATACAGGTTAAGTATGTTTTCAAACGATACGTTTTCCCACACCTCAACCTTATAGTAAGCCGATGCATTGAAACCCAGCTCATAGCGCATTGACTTACCCTCGTCCACACCAAAATAAGCAGCATCGGGCAGGGTAAAGTTCTTATCTACAAAAGTAATTTTTGAAGTAGCAGGAGACAGGTTTATCTTAAAGTTATCGTCCTTTTTATACAACATACCCGGACCAAAAAGCAAGTAACCCGGAGACATAAAGTTAGTATATTCGTCTCTTATCTCTGCACCGTTTTCATCGGTTCCGTATTTGTATCCTTTTGCAAACTGGGTTTTAAAGTTTAAAAAGGCTGAATAGTACCATCTTTCGGTTGCCTGTTTACCTAATACCGAATTGATTTCTATCTTATCATCGGTTTTCTTGGTAAATGAGCTGTTTTTAGTTCTTACAAGACCGTAGGCACCAATAAACTTATTATCCCACGTCCACGGGCCTTTTTTGTAGTTTATATCGTAGTTTATACCTACACTCCCCGATATGTTGTTTTCACCACCGGCAATCCAGTTGTCAAAAGTTGACTGGTTAAACAATAAGGATGCGTTCCCTTTTTTCGTCCATGGGCCAATGGTATCGTTATCGGCCGCCACGGCATTCTGATCCTGTGCCTTAGCCGTTATAAAACCAAATAACGCTACTGCAAATAGTACTTTTTTCATAATAACTGTGTTGGGGTTTTACACAAATATATATAAATAGCAGTAAAACCGTACAGTTAACAAAAAGTTAAACCTTAGGCTTTTTGTATAAAGGTACTGATGAACAGGCCTCTCCAAACATAATGCTTCTGGCTACAGGCATTAATTTTTGCATGGCTAACATATAAGCCTCTTCGGGTACCGGCTTGTGTGAACATCCCTTAATGATTACAGGTTTTCCTTCATAAGAAGAATAGTCTAATCCGTTAAGGATATCGTTATATATCTTCACATCAAGCTGATGTAGTTCTCCCTGCATTACACTTTTAGCAAAAGGCTGTAAGTATGAAGTAATAAGCATATAGGCCCATGCGGGTACAATGGCATCTTCACTGCAGTATATTGCCACATACTTATCCTGATACTGTTCCCAGTTATGGTCTTTTAGCGCCTCACGAAAATCTTTTTCCTTAAGCACCAGTCCCTGCCAAAGCCATTGCGTAATATCTATAGCTATACGTTCTTCTTTCGGGTAATAATCTTCAAGGTCAAAAACCTGTAGGGCACTGTTTGCTACCCTGTTTACTATTTCTTCTTGTTCCATTATATATACATTAGAGGTTGTCATCCTGACAAAGGAAGGATCTCTAAATACAACCTGAGGTTCTTTATTTCGTTTCCCTTCATTCAGAATGACAAACTGTGCTCAATGCAACTGATGACTTAACACTTCTTTAAAGCATACCAAGCTCCAGCTTAGCCTCTTCGCTCATAAGGTCGCGTGTCCAGGGCGGATCAAAAGTAATCTCAACCTCAGCAGCTTTTACACCTTCAATTTTGGTAATTTTTTCTTCTACTTCCTGCGGAAGGCTTTCTGCCACAGGGCAGTTTGGTGATGTAAGGGTCATAAGGATTTTTACCTCATGATCTGTATTCACCATTACATCATATATCAGTCCCAGTTCGTAAATATCAACCGGAATTTCAGGGTCATAAATAGTTTTTAAAACCTTTACAATTTCTTCCCCCAGCTGTGCAGTATCAATTTGCTGTTCCATAGTATTTTAGTTTTTAGCCTGGAATGCCAGGGCATACATTTTAATCTGTTTAATCATAGAAACCAGTCCGTTTGCTCTGGTAGGCGATAAATGTTCTTTAAGTCCTATCTCATCGATAAAAGACATATTGGCCTCCAGTATATCGGCTGCTTTCTGGTTAGAGAATACCCTTATAAGTATTGCTATAATACCTTTGGTAAGTATAGCATCACTATCGGCAGTAAAAACAATATTATCGTCCTTTTGCTCGCCATGAAGCCAAACTTTGCTTTGGCATCCTTTTATGATATTCTCCTCGGTTTTATATTGCTCATCAATCAGCGGAAGCGAGTTACCTAAATCAATTACATACTGGTAACGCTCTTCCCAATCATCAAACATTGAAAATTCGTCTACTATCTCTTCCTGAATCTCTCTGATATCCATTTTGTTTTATTTCTTTTTAAAATCAGATGCTGCCATAATTTTTTCTACAACATCTTTTATTTCCTGTGGCGGATTACCATGATCAAAGCTTTTGCTCTGGTAGGTTTTATCTCCGCGTATTACTTTTAGGTTTGCTATTGGTGCTGCATCTACCTGATGCTTTACACTTGGTGCCTTAATTTCGTTAAGTCCTTCAAGGTTTACACCCTCAAGCGATTTTAAAAGGCTGTTCCACTCACCGTTTTTAAGTCCTGCTGTAACCACATCCTTCAGGTCTCTGTCTTTAATGGTAATAACCGTATCCTGCTTTACAATTACCTTTTTGTAACTGCCCCTGGTTATGGCTTCATATTCAAACGAAATCTTGTCGCTTTCCTTTTTAAGTGCCGATGCACACCCTACGGCAAAAAGTGCCAATAGTACAATTGCTGCAAACTTTTTCATACAATACTTTTTACGGTAAAAGTAGGTATTTTAAAATTTAACCCAACATTGTTTGCGCTTTCTTAACAG
This sequence comes from Flavobacterium beibuense F44-8, assembly GCF_000769915.1. Taxonomy (GTDB): domain Bacteria; phylum Bacteroidota; class Bacteroidia; order Flavobacteriales; family Flavobacteriaceae; genus Flavobacterium; species Flavobacterium beibuense. Next base: position 279,611 of record NZ_JRLV01000004.1, on the reverse strand, counting down.
CAGTAACAAGAGCGTCTATTTCTTCTTTGGTATTGTAAAAAGCAAACGAAGCCCTTACGGTTCCCGGTATTTTAAAGAAATCCATAACCGGTTGTGTACAATGGTGACCCGTTCTCACGGCAATACCCATTTTATCTACAATAGCACCAATATCATACGGGTGAATGTTACCCACATTAAACGATATTACCGATGTTTTTTCGTTAGCCGTACCAATAATTTTAAGACCTTCAATTTCCAGTAGCTTTTCGGTGCCATAAACCAGTAGTTCATGCTCATAAGCAGCTATATTATCAAGCCCTATTGAGTTAAGGTAATCTATAGCCGTACCAAGTACAATACCACCTTCAATATTTGGCGTACCTGCTTCAAATTTATGAGGTAAATCGGCATAGGTAGTTTTTTCAAAGCTTACCTCTTTTATCATTTCACCACCACCCTGATAAGGAGGTAGTTTATTAAGCCATTCCTCTTTACCATACAGTATACCGCTACCTGTTGGACCACATGCTTTATGTCCTGATAAGGCATAAAAATCGCAATTAAGCTCCTGTACGTCAATTTTTAAGTGTGGAGCTGCCTGAGCTCCGTCAATAAGTATCGCTGCGCCTACAGCATGTGCCTTATCAATAATATGTTTTACCGGGTTAATGGTTCCCAGTGAGTTACTAATGTGGTTAACGGCAACCAGTTTGGTTTTATCGGAAAGGCGTTTTTCAAACTCCTCAATGATAAGCTCACCATTTTCATTCATAGGAATAACAACAAGCTTACCACCTACTCTTTCACAAAGCATTTGCCACGGCACTATATTGCTATGATGTTCCATTGCCGAAACCATTACCTCATCGCCTGCCTTTACAAATGCCGCAAAACCGTTTGCCACAAGGTTAATACCATGAGTGGTACCTGCTGTAAACAGCACTTCGTAGCTGTGCTTGGCATTAATGTGCTTTTGGATTTTTTGCCTTGAAATCTCGTAGGCATCGGTTGCCAACTGGCTAAGGGTATGTACACCCCTGTGTATGTTGGAGTTTATCTCTCCATAGTATTTTGAAATTGCATCTATAACCACCTGTGGTTTTTGTGATGTTGCCGCATTATCAAAATATACCAGCGGTTTACCGTTTACGGTTTGGTTAAGTATCGGGAAATCAGCCCTTACAGCTTTTATATCAAACATTTTTCTTCTCCTCTATTTTTTGCCAACTAATGGCTTTACAACAAATTGGGTACAAATTTACGTCTTGTTTCTGTAATAACAGAATAAATGGCACAGTTTTAAAATATCACTTAATAGATTTTAGCTATCAAACTGCGCCTTAAGTAAACTTCCCGTGAAGCTATTTTATTTTAACGTTCTTATTTTTTTTCATTCTAAATAAAAATAATACATTTGCGTTAATTTAGATTCATTAAAAACAATATCATTATCCAAATGAAAAAAATAAGCCTTCTAACCTTACTTACAATCGCTTTATTTACAGTTATTTCATGTAAAAAAGAAACCACTAATAACAACGAAACGACAACAGAACAGGAAGCTGTGGCTCCTGTAGAAGGACAACGCATCGTATCGCTAAACGGAGCCGTAACCGAAATAATAGCTGCCCTGGGTCATGAAAGTGAACTGGTTGGTGTAGATGTTACCAGTGCCTATCCCGAATCGGTTAAAACTACTGCTAAGGATTTAGGACATGTTAGAAGCCTTTCGGTAGAAACCATAATGGAACTTCAACCTACCCTGATACTGGGAACTAGTACAGACATAGGCCCGGAACTGGCAGAAAAGCTAAAAACTGCCGGTATAGAAACCCAAATTTACACTCAGGAAATAAGCCCGGCAGGCACTAAGAAACTAATTGAAGAAGTAGCAAACACACTTAACAATGACAACTACAAATCCCTACAGGATAAAATAGATACAGATCTTGCTAAAGTGCAAAACTTAGAAACCAAACCTAAGGTATTATTTATTTATGCCCGTGGGGCAAATATGCTAATGGTAAGCGGAACTAATACACCTGTAGATAAAGTAATTACACTTGCCGGTGCTACTAATGCGGTTACCGGATTTGAAGAGTACAAGCCCCTAACGCCTGAAGCCCTTTTACAGGGTAATCCTGATATTATACTAATGTTTGACTCGGGTGTTGGAAGCCTTGGAGGTCCACAGGGTGTGTTTAAATTACCGGGTATGGACAAAACCAATGCCGGTAAAAACAAAAAGATAATCATCATGGACGGTGCTCTTTTAAGTGGTTTCGGGCCACGTCTTGGAGAAGCTGCAGTACAATTAAACAGTCAGCTGGCCGAAAATGCAAAATAAGCTCTCGTTATATATTACCTCCGGAATACTACTGCTGGTTACACTGGCAGTAGTTTCCCTTTATATGGGAGTATATGCATTTGAAAAACACTCGGTGGCAGAGTTATTTTCGGGCATACTGTCGGGAGACAGTTCAATATCACAAAGTGACCGCTTTGTACTTTTAAACCTTCGTTTGCCACGCATTACAATGGCAGTGCTTATAGGCAGTGCTTTGGCAGTATCGGGCACGTGCCTGCAGGGTATGTTTAAAAATCCCCTTGCCACACCCGATCTTATCGGGATAACATCGGGTGCATCATTGTTTGCCGCACTTACCATCGTTTTGGGAAGTTCGTTTAAGCAATACATCCCCGAAGTTTTCCATTTCTCATTGCTTAGTATAATGGCCTTTATCGGGGCGTTGCTAACCATGATACTGGTATACCGTATTTCTACATCAAACGGTAAAACTAACGTGGTTGTCATGTTGCTTTGCGGTGTGGCTTTTACAGCACTTGGTTTTGCCATAACCGGTTTTCTTATCTACATCTCTAAAGAGGAGCAGCTAAGGGATCTTACCTTTTGGAACCTGGGCAGCCTTGCAGGAGCAACCTGGACCAAAAACCTCATTTTAGCCGTAATCGTACTGGTTTCCTATGTATTCCTTATCAATAAAGGAAAAGCGCTTAATGCTATGATGCTTGGAGAGCGCGATGCACAGCATTTGGGAATTCCGGTAGAAAAAATAAAAAAGCAAATAGTGTTGTTAACAGCGCTGATGGTAGGTACCTCTGTAGCCTTTGCCGGAACCATAGGCTTTGTAGGCCTTATAGTTCCTTACATTTTAAGGCTACTCTTTAAATCCAACTATAATATAATATTGCCTCTGTCTGCCGTAATGGGCGGAATACTCCTCCTTACGGCAGATACCATCAGCCGAACCATAGCACAGCCTTCAGAAGTGCCTATAGGCATACTTACTGCCTTTATGGGTGCCCCTATTTTTATTGTAATACTTATAAGAAACCGAAAATCGATGTAATATGCTGGAAGCCTACAAAATATCCTATTCGCATAAAAAGCATGCTATACTACACAACATAGATATATCGGTGAACTATGGTGAACTCTTAGTAATAGTAGGACCTAACGGCGCCGGGAAGTCTACATTGCTAAGTTTATTAGCAAACGAAACCGGAAAGAATGAAGAGCCTATTTTCTTTAAGAAAAAAACTTTTGAAGAGTGGGAACAAATGGAGCTGGCATACAACAAAGCTAAGTTTTCGCAAAATAACAGCCATGACATTCCGCTATCATGCAAAGATGTTGTGATGATGGGACGTTACCCTTATTTTAACGCCAACCCGAATCAAAAAGACCATGAAGCGGTACTCAAAGCCATGGAAGAGACTGATGTCGCTCATCTTGAAAACCGTGATTACAATTTGCTTTCAGGCGGAGAAAAACAGCGTGTACATCTGGCCCGTGTGCTTACCCAGCTTGATAACGAGGTATTAAATAAACTTGTTTTTTTAGACGAGCCTCTTAATAACCTTGATGTACTACACCAACACAGAATACTGCACACTATTAAAAACTTTACTAAAAAAGGCAATACCGCAGTAATGGTATTGCATGACCTTAATCTTGCCGCTCAGTTTGCCGACAGGATAATGCTTTTGAAAAAAGGACAGGTAGTGGCACACAACACCCCAGAGAAAGTGTTTACACCCGAGATAATAAGCAAAGTGTACAATTTTCCCTGTACCGTTTGCCCTAACCCTGTTAATAATAACCCGTTAATAATTTTTGGAACATAATAATAAATACCCGAATTATGGATACTATAACCAATAACCTTAAATCGCAGTGGGATGCCCTTAAGGCCGAAAACCCACATTTAAGAATACGTAATGCTGCCGAAAAACTTGGTGTAAGCGAAGCTGAGCTTTTAGCCACGCAAACCGGAGATACGGTAACCCGACTTAAGCCTGAATTTGCTGCCATACTTACAGAAATTGAAAAGCTTGGTAAAGTAATGGCACTTACGCGCAATGACGAGTGTGTACACGAAAGAAAAGGTGTTTACCTTAACCCTGATTTCAACAGTCCGTTTGCCGGACTTTTTGTAGGTGAGGATATCGATCTACGTATCTTCCTTGCGCATTGGGACAAGGCATTTGCCGTAAGCGAAAAATCAGAGCACGGAGATCGTAAAAGTCTGCAGTTTTTTGGTAAAGACGGTTTAGCTATCCATAAAATATACCTTACCAAAGACAGCAACGAAGCTGCTTTTGACGAACTCGTTGCAAAATATACATCAGACAACCAAGGTACAGATGAAACTACAGTGGATGTTGCATTAAACATTGATGAGAAACCGGATACTGAAATAGATGTAAAAGGCTTTCAGGAAGCATGGGAGAACCTAAAAGACACCCATGCGTTCTTCGGTATGCTTAAAAAGTTTGGCGTTACCAGAACACAGGCATTGCGTTTAGCTCCAAATGAAAACTTTGCTAAGAAGATTGAAAAAGAAGCTGTAGTAAAAATGCTGGAAGGCGCTGCGGAAACAAAGACTCCTATTATGTGCTTTGTAGGTAACAGAGGGAATATCCAGATACACACCGGACTGGTAAGAAAAACCATGTGGCATAACAACTGGTTTAACGTTATGGACCCTGATTTTAACCTGCATCTTGATATGGATAAAATTGCCCAAACCTGGATTGTTAGAAAACCAACCGAAGACGGTATGGTGACTGCCATTGAGGTATACAACGAACTGGGAGAGATTATCGTTCAGTTCTTTGGAAAAAGAAAACCGGGCATACCTGAACTTGAAGAGTGGCGAGAACTTGTCGCTTCGTTATAATTCGTGTTATCTTTAAATTGTGAACCCCGCATCAGCGGGGTTTTTTATTTGTCAATATTTACCTTATAAACAAAAAAATCCCGACCGGTAACTATGAAATCCGGTCGGGATGCATTAAAAACAAAAACTAACTTAACTACTGCTTTTTACAGCTATGAATATTAAAATGATTCTATTGTAATTGTTCATACTCAAACACCGGATAGCCACGCTCTCCGGCATCATTTTTAAGAGCCCTGAACAATAATTTAAAAAGATTACCCGAAGCATCCTTAACCACAAAGAAACGGTCTGTTTGTACTGTCATTGTAGTGTTTGGACCAGCTTCTGTTCTCCAGCTTACAAACCTGTGATCTTCGGCAGAAGCTTCAAACAGTCCGTAATCCACATCAGCAAATGTAAAAGCATTGTATGCTGCTTCACCTCCGTCGGCTTCCTCTGTAACAACTTCATAGGCTCTTGTACCGCCCAGTATGTTAAGTACGGCATAATCAGCAAACGGATAAAGTACATCTACCCCCTGATACGGGTAATAGTTAGTAAATGTGGTGAAATTAATATCCCACTCCCCTTTTTTAGGCTCAACCATTACCTCATTATTGTTAACCATACTAAAGAAAGTAAAGTTATATTCGTCATTTTTAGAAATAGTAACCTCTTGGTGTGTAGTAGCATCAATAGGAGCATATTGTAACACATAGTTATCTCCGTTTCTCAATACACGTATTTTCATCCAGCCACGTTGATCACCATCAACATTAACACTACCTATAGCAGGCTCTGTAGTTGAAAGTCCGTACCCCATATTTACCAGGTAAACAAAGTTCTCGCTGTCTGTTGCAGAAACTTCAGCAATAGCAGTACCTTCCCCGTTACCATCTCCAGTAAGGATTCCGGTTGGGTTATCAACATAACCCAAAGATGCAAGAGTAGCAAAGCTTACTGTAACAGAAGCGTTTGGCTCCTGTACCTCATCAATATTGGTAGTCTCCAGTTTTTTGGCAGCCATTTTAAGCGAACCGTTAAGGATTACCCTAAAATCAGACCCTGAATAGAATCCAAGATCCCAAGCTGTACGCTCCACAACGGCAGACTGAGGTCCGTTCAAACCGATATACACCTGATTCGGTTCATTCGGCCCTCCTATTTCAGGTTGAATATAGGCTGTTTCTTCTATAGGATTCGTGCCTGGATCTATAACACCACCATTATTGTTGTTATCACTATCGTCACTAGAGCATGAGGCTAATAAACCTACTGCCGCCAGAATTAAAATGCTTTTTTTCATATGATTATATTGAAATAATTAGAAATTAAGGTTATACATAAGTTTTATATAATAAGATCTGCCATAAGCCAGCATCACACTATTAGATGCCGCATGGCTACCGGTTTGCGTACTGCCGGTGCGGGTTATATTTGTTACATCAAGCAGGTTTCTTGCTCCAAGGGTAAGGTTTACTCTGTTATCCAAAAATGATTTGATTACAGATGCGTCAAGCCAGTTTGTAGCAGGCACAGTGGTAAGCACATACTCTTCCTCATCGGCGGTATATTGCTGTGTTTTGCCATTGTATTTGTAGTAGGCCGAAAATGTGGTATTCCATTTAGGCACTCTGTATGAAACACTACTGTTTAGATTAAGGGTATAGAGGTATTTGTCATCACTCTTAAAATCCCCATTATTGAGTTCCTGTGAGACTCCTGCCAGTGTTGCCCCAAAGGATACCGACAGGTTTTCATATTGCAGTTGATTAGTTGTAGATACATTCCACATGTTGTATTTACTAACATTAATAGACTCATACATAGGTACATTATCATCTGTATAACCTGTGAAAGCGGTAGTGATCCTGTCTTCCACATCCATAAAACTTACAATCAGGTTATTGGTAAGCATTAAGCCCGAATCAAAATAACTGTTCTTTTTCAGGCTCACTTCATAAGAAGTACTGGTTTCGGGAATAAGGTTTTCATTACCGGTAAAGTAATGTCCTGAAAATATCATTTTAGTATACAGTTCCTCAAAAGTTGGTGTTCGGAAAGACTTCCCTATCGCTCCCCTTAACTGATAATCGTTTTTGAACAGTTTTCTAAAGCCAAGTGATGCAGCATACTGGTTATCAAAACGCGACTGGAATGAATACCTAAAACCGGGACGCAAGGAAAAACCTTCAATAACATTCACTTCGGAAGAAGCAAACACATCATAATTTTCCAGTCGTTCCCTTAAGCCTACAAAAACATTATCAGCTTCCTGAACTACCGAAAAACCGTTGTTATTAACCAACTCATAGCCCAATTGCAGTTTGACCACATCACTCTCAAAGAAATTACTAAAAGTCCCTGTAGAGTATAAAACCTCCATGGACTGATCGGTTTCTGTAATATTGTTTACTTCCTGATCCTGAGTTATGCGGTATAAGAAGCTTTCAACGTCTCTCTGCTGCTTTTGATGAGAAACTGATACATTGTAAGCCAACTTTGAAAAAAGCTTTCCTGTAGCGTTTAAATGATGGTAAAACCTGTCGGTAAAATAACGCTTATCCTGAGATGCCTTATATGAGCCTAATTCGGTATTAAACAAGGTTTCAACCTGACTGTTGTAATAGTCAATATTCTCGTCCATCATTTCAAAACGGTAAAAGAACCTAAAGTCATTACGCCTGTAGCTTAACAGCGCATTAGTCATAAACTGTTCCTTAGGTAACCAGTTATAACCTCTGGTATCATCATTAACGGTATAATCCTGTCCGTTTTTATCTCCAAGGTAACCCTGAAAATCGTTTCTGTTTGCATTTAATGAAATAAACCAGTTATCTGTAAGGGTATGTGATACCTGTAGTCCCTGTATATGCCTTCCTTCATCAAACATGGCATATTCATCACCAATAGTTTCCTCCTGCAGGGTTGCAGAGATTTCCCATTTATTCTTAGATGATTTTTTAGTGATTATATTCAGTATACCGCTAACGGCATTAGCACCATGGGTAACCCCCATTGAACCTTCAATAATCTCAATCCTTTCAACATCGTTAAGATTAATTTGGGAAAGGTCTATGTTATTACCAAGTCCGGCTTCGTTAACAAGTGGTACGTTATCAATGAGTATTTTGAAGTAGAGTCCGTCCAAGCCAAACATACTCACGGTAGATCGGCCGTCGGTACCGCTGGGACGTACCGTTATGTTTACATACTGATTTAAAACATCACCAAGGTTGTTTGCTCCAAGCTGGTTTATATCAGTACGGGTAATAACGCGCACATTTTGAACCGACTTTTTAAGGGATTGTGGCTCAAACTGACCGGTTACAACCACCTCATCAAGGCTTGAATTGATATTAACGGAATCCCTTTTTTGCTCTTGTGCAGTAAGGGTTATGTGTATAAAAAAGAAAAGTATTGCGATTTTGCCCGATTGCATTCTAAATTAAATTAGATTGATTCTAAATTGCAAATCTACTTAGGTGTTATCACATATCCAAATTATTTTTATTAATTCTAAATAAAAGAAAAAGCAGCGCTGTTGGCGCTGCTTTTTTATACTATAAAATTGATGGTAGTTACAGGTCAAAGCCCATGTTTACCCCTAATTTTGTTGCTATAATTTTATTGATTCTGTTTTTAAGCTCAGTAATTCTGATACTATCAATAACCTCATTAGAGAATGCGTACATCAATAAAGCTTTGGCTTCCTTTTGAGGAATACCTCTTGACTGCATGTAGAACATCGCATCTTCGTCAAGCTGACCAATAGTACATCCGTGAGAACATTTTACGTCGTCAGCAAAAATCTCAAGCTGTGGTTTAGCATTAATAGTAGCCTTATCACTTAACAGTACGTTGTTATTCTGTTGGAAAGCATCAGTTTTCTGAGCAATTTTCTCAACATAAATCTTACCGTTAAATACTCCTGTAGAACTTCCGTCAAAAATACCTTTGTAGTTTTGGTGACTCTCACAGTTTGGCTGAGCGTGGTTTACAAGCGTGTAATGGTCTACGTGCTGCTTGCCGCTAATAATTGTGATACCCTTAAGTGTGCTGTCTATATTCTCTCCTTCATGATAGAAATTAAGGTTGTTACGTGTTATGTTACCTCCAAACGAGAAGGTATGAACACTCACGTTACTGTCACGCTTTTGTGAAATATAAGTATTATCTATAAGATTAGCCGTTAAAACGTCATTTTGGATTTTATAATAGTCCACATTAGCATTTTCATGAGCATAAATCTCGGTAACAGCGTTAGTAAGCACCGGATTGCTGTTAAGGCTTTGGTGTCTTTCTATAATCTGTACCTGTGCGTTTTTACCAACAACAACTAAATTCCTTGGCTGTACCATAAGGGCTGCCTCATTGCCTGTAGAGAAACTGATAATCTCAATAGGTTTATCGGCTATCTTATTTTTTGGGATATTGATAAAAGCACCTTCATGAGCAAATGCTGTGTTTAATGAAGTCAGGCTTTCATCCTTATTGGCAATCTTATTAAAATAAGTATCTATTACTTCCTTATACTTAGGCTTTGTTAATGCCGATGACATCAGGCAAACGTCAAGACCTTCGTGTGTAGTGGAAGAAAGGAAAGAACTGAATATACCATCTATAAAAACAACTTTATATGTGTCTATTTCATGCAGAAAGTATTTTTTAACCTCAGCATAACTTAATGCATTTTCCTGTTTTGGGAATACGCTAAAGTCATTTTTAAGCACTGCATTAAGCGAAGTATATTTCCACGCTTCTTCCTTTTTGGTAGGAAACCCTTTATTTTCAAAATTCTTTATAGCCTCTGTGCGTATGTTATGTAAATCGGCGTTTACATCCACACGCTCTTCAAAAGCCATGAAAGAAGATAATAATTTCTCTTTTAAATCCATTTAAGTCAAAAGTTTATAAAGTTGAAAGTCATAAAGACCTCTCCTTTGTACTTTATTTATTCAGATATTTTATAAAGCCGCTAAGCAGCTTGGATATTTCTCCTATTTCGACAAGTAATTCTGTAAACACCTGCCTGTCTATATACTCCAGATCAAAAGCTAAGTACAACTGTGACCTAACCTCTCCTGCAGAACCTTTCGCTACATATAAAAAATGAATGAATTCTTTATCTGTATTTCGCTCAAAGCCTTCTGCAATGTTTGATGAAACGGAAACCGAAGCCCTTCTTATTTGTCTGGCAAGGTCAAAATCATTTTTAAAAGCTCTTGTTTCGGTAACTTCATAAATCCTTTTGTTGAAAACCCTGGCTTTTTGCCATGAATTAATTTCCTCAAAAGAACTGAACTTAGCCATTAAACAACCTTTTGACTTTTAGACTTTAGACCTCAGACCGAATTAATTCTCTGATTTAATCCAGTCGTAACCTTTTTCCTCAAGCTCGTAAGCAAGCTCTTTACCTCCTGATTTTACAATCTTACCGTTATAAAGTACGTGAACATAATCAGGAACAATATAGTCAAGCAGCCTTTGGTAGTGAGTAATTACAATTACAGCGTTGTCTTTACTGCGCAATTTGTTCACACCATTTGCTACGATACGAAGTGCATCGATATCAAGACCAGAGTCGGTTTCGTCAAGAATAGCCAGCTTTGGTTCAAGCATAGCCATCTGGAATATCTCATTACGTTTTTTCTCACCACCCGAGAAACCTTCGTTTAACGAACGTGATAAAAACTTCCTGTCTATTTCTAATAATTCTGATTTCTCGCGGATTAACTTCAGCATTTCGTTAGCCGGCATCTCCTCTAAACCTTTAGCTTTACGGCTCTCGTTGATTGCCGTTTTCATAAAGTTAGTTACAGAAACTCCCGGAATCTCTACCGGATACTGGAAAGAAAGGAAAACACCTTTGTGTGCTCTCTCTTCAGGTGCCAACTCTCCTATATCTTCTCCTTCAAGAACAATTTCCCCATCGGTTACCTCATAGTCCTCTTTACCTGCGATAACAGAAGAAAGCGTACTTTTACCAGAACCGTTAGGCCCCATTATAGCATGAACCTCTCCTGCTTTAACTTCAAGGTTTATACCTTTTAAAATCTCTTTATCTTCAACACTTGCGTGTAAATTCTTTATTGATAACATAAAAATATATAATGGTGTATTTTTTAATAATTGATTAACCTACAGAACCTTCAAGACTGATTTCCAGAAGTTTTTGAGCTTCTACAGCAAACTCCATAGGCAGCTTGTTTAAAACTTCCTTACTAAATCCGTTTACAATAAGTGCAATAGCTTTCTCTGTAGGGATTCCCCTTTGGTTACAGTAAAACACCTGATCTTCACCAATTTTACTTGTTGTAGCCTCGTGCTCTATTTGTGCACTGGTGTTTTTAGATTCGATATACGGGAATGTATGTGCACCACAGCTGTTACCCATAAGTAATGAGTCACACTGAGAGAAGTTCCTTGCGTTTTCTGCTCTCGAAGCTATTTGTACTAAACCACGGTAACTGTTTTGTGATTTACCAGCCGAAATACCTTTAGATATAATAGTACTCTTAGTGTTTTTCCCTAAGTGAATCATTTTAGTACCTGTATCGGCCTGCTGATAGTTATTTGTAACGGCAATAGAGTAAAACTCCCCTACCGAGTTATCACCTTTAAGCACACAACTTGGGTATTTCCATGTAACTGCAGATCCTGTTTCAACCTGTGTCCATGAAATTTTAGCGTTCCTCTCACAAAGTCCGCGTTTAGTTACAAAGTTGTAAACCCCACCTTTACCGGTTTTATCACCAGGGAACCAGTTTTGTACAGTAGAATATTTAATCTCGGCATCATCAAGAGCAATAAGCTCTACTACAGCAGCGTGCAGCTGATTTTCATCGCGCGATGGTGCTGTACATCCTTCAAGGTAACTTACATAACTTCCTTCGTCTGCCACAACAAGTGTACGCTCAAACTGACCGGTACCGGCCTGATTAATCCTGAAGTAAGTAGAAAGTTCCATAGGGCATCTTACCCCTTTTGGTATATAACAAAAAGAACCGTCTGAGAATACGGCAGAGTTAAGCGCTGCATAGAAATTGTCTTTTTGCGGCACTACAGTACCAAGATATTTCTTAACCAACTCAGGGTGCTCCTTAATCGCCTCAGATATAGAGCAGAAAATAATACCTTTCTCAGCAAGTGTTTGCTTAAAGGTAGTAGCAACAGATACCGAGTCCATCACGATATCGACCGCAACACCTGCCAGCTTTTTTTGCTCATCTAATGAGATTCCCAGTTTCTTGAACGTATCCAAAAGTTCAGGATCTACCTCATCAAGACTGTTATATTTCGGCTTTTTCATTGGTGCCGAATAGTATGATATATCCTGGAATTTAGGTTTCTCATAGTGTACGTTAGCCCATTCCGGCTCAATCATCTGTTCCCATGCTCTAAAAGCTTCAAGTCGCCATTCGGTCATCCATTCCGGCTCTTCCTTTTTTAAGGAAATAGCACGAACAATGTCCTCGTTTAGCCCGTTAGGGAACGTATCTGATTCTATATCCGTATAAAAACCGTACTCATACTCCTTGTTCTCGAGTTCGATTTTTAATTCTTCTTCTGTGTACTTACTCATCGTTTGTTTCGTTTCAGGTGGAAAGTTACCGGTACATAGTATACCGAAACATTACTGAAATACCTATATATTCTAAATTCGTTTACGTTGTCATTTTTCAGGATTCAATGTGTAACCTGAAACCTGAAACATAATAATTAAAGCGAAAAACTTTCCCCGCAACCGCAGGTTCTGCTTGCATTTGGATTATTAAATACAAATCCTTTACCGTTTAATCCTCCCGAATATTCCAGGATTGTACCTGCTAAATACAGGAAACTTTTTTTATCTACGGCAATTTTTATATTGTTATCCTCAAACACTTTGTCATTCTCTCCAAGCTCTTTGTCAAACTTTAAATCGTATGAAAGCCCAGAGCATCCGCCACTTTTAACGCCTACCCTCACATAATCGGTAGCAGCATCAAATCCCTCGTCTTCCATAAGGCTTGCGACTTTCTTTCTTGCTGTGTCAGAAACTTTTATCATAATTCAACAATTTACATTTAATCTAAATTTAGTGCAAAGATACCACCATTTTTACAGATTGCAATAGCAGATAACCTTTTTCTCCTTATTGCATTATAAGCAATACTTATAATGATATGTGGGCTTAAATTAGTAATTTGGCACCTCTAAACTCAATACAATGAAATTATACCCAATAGAAAGTGGCAATTTTAAGCTTGACGGAGGGGCTATGTTTGGCGTTGTTCCTAAAACGATATGGAACAGGACAAACCCGGCAGATGCCAACAATCTTATTGATATTGCTGCAAGATGCCTTTTAATTGAAGACGGCAACAGGCTGATTTTGATAGATACAGGGATGGGAAATAAGCAAAACGAAAAGTTTTTTGGCTACTACTCGCTTTGGGGAGATCACAGCATAGACAAGTCCCTTGCAAAATATGGCTTTCACAGAGATGACATTACCGATGTGTTTATGACACACCTTCATTTTGACCATTGTGGCGGAAGCGTACAGTGGAATAAGGAACGTACCGGATATGAGGTTGCCTTTAAAAATGCTAACTTCTGGACAAACGACAATCACTGGGAATGGGCTACAAAACCTAATGCCCGTGAAAAGGCTTCTTTCCTTAAAGAAAATATTATCCCTATGCAGGAAAGCGGACAGCTTAAGTTTATTAACCGCCCTAAAGGTGACTATTTAGACCAATGTGAGCTGGGCTTTGGTATCTTTTTTGCAGACGGACATACCGAAAAACAAATGATTCCGCATATAAACTATAACGGCAAAACCATTGTTTTCATGGCCGATTTGCTTCCTACTGCGGGTCATATACCGTTACCGTATGTTATGGGTTATGATACCCGCCCGCTATTAACGCTGGACGAAAAGTCTAAATTTATGAATGCCGCTGCCGATAACGGTTATTATTTATTTTTAGAGCACGATGCTCACAATGAAATAATTACAGTACAGCATACTGAAAAAGGTGTGCGCCTGAAAGATGTATACAAGTGTAGTGATATACTAATTTAATGTTAATCGGGATTTTTGTGTAACAAAATCAGGATACATTAGACCTATTTAAAAAATTAAATAAAACGAATTATGAAGTTCAAGTCAATTTACCTGTCAGCTGCCCTGGCTTTATTTCTGGCAAGCTGTGGTTCATCTAAAAAAATTACGGCAACTCCACTTGCCATCAACACTACTATCACAGCTAAGAAAGCTGACCTTACTGATACACAAGAAGAACGTTGGAGTCATTTAGACCTGTTTACCGATACCATTCCGGGAATGAGTGTAGACAGAGCTTACAGTACTCTTTTACAAGGGAGAAAAGCTACCAAAATTATTGTTGGTGTAGTAGATTCTGGTGTAGATATTGAGCACCCTGACTTACAAGGGGTTATATGGACCAACCCTAAAGAAATTGCCGGAAACGGTATTGATGACGATAACAACGGATACATTGACGATATTCACGGATGGAACTTTTTAGGTGACATTAACCATGAAAACATGGAGTTCATCAGGATCCTTAAAAAAGGTGACGATGGTTCTGAAACTTACAAAAGAGCAAAAGCTAAATATGATGAAGAATACAACCAGGCACTTGCAGGCAAAATGCAAATGGACTTCATCCTGAAAGCCGATAAAAAATTCCAGGAACTTACAGGTAAGGAAAACTATACAGCCGAAGACCTTAAAGCGCTTGACTTAAAAGACCCTAGCCTAACCAGTGTTAGAAGTCAGTTTGTAATGATTCTGGCTCAGATTTCAAGAGAAGAACTTGCTAAAGAAGTTAACTCTGGTGTAGAGCACTACACAAATGAAATTGAATACCACCTTAACCTAAAATACAACGCTCGTGAAATTCTGGGCGACAATCCTGACGATTTCAATTCAAGAGGCTACGGTAATAACAATGTAATTGGCCCTGATAAAGACGGTGCTAAACACGGTACACACGTTTCGGGTATCATCGCTCAGGTAAGAAACAACGGTATTGGTGGTGACGGTGTTGCCAGCGATGTTGTAGAAATTATGGCTGTAAGAGCCGTGCCGGATGGTGATGAGTATGATAAAGATGTTGCACTTGCTATTCGTTATGCTGTAGACAATGGTGCTAAAGTAATCAACGGTAGTTTTGGTAAATACTTCTCTACACACAGTGAGTGGGTATATGATGCAATTAAATATGCAGGAGAAAAAGATGTTCTTATTGTTTGTGCTGCAGGTAACGAAGGTGCTTACCTTGACAAAAACGGAGGTGTAGAGCGTTACCCTAACGATAACATGGTTACAGGACCTGAGTTTTCAGATAACTTTATCTGTATTGGTGCCCTTAACAACAAACTTACAGAAAAAGGTTTAGTAGCTCCTTTCTCCAACTACGGTAAAAATAACGTAGACGTATTTAGCCCGGGTATGAGAATTTATGCAACAACTCCGGATAATCATTATGAATTCCTACAGGGTACATCAATGGCATCTCCAAATGCTGCCGGTGTAGCTGCACTTATACGTGCTTACTACCCTAAACTTTCTGCTTCACAGGTTAAGCACATCCTTATGGATTCTGGTTTAGCTCCAAATATGCAGGTACAGGTAGGTGAAGGTGAAGATCAAAAAGTAATCATGTTCAGTGAGGCTTCAAAATCAGGTAAAATTGTAAATGCTTACAACGCCCTGATAATGGCCGATCAGATTTCAAGAGGAAAATAATTTTCATATAAATCAGATAAATGGAAGGGAAATTCCCTTCCATTTTTTATTTTAAGCCCATGAAAAAATCAGTATTATTTGCACTTTTTGCCGTTTCGGGTTTATTTGCCCAAAACAACAACCCTAACCCGGGTTACTGGCAACAGCACGTAGATTACAAAATGGACGTTTCCATGGACGTAAAAACCTACCGCTATACCGGAACACAGGAACTTGTTTATACTAACAACTCTCCCGATACGCTTCGCCGCGTATTTTATCATTTATACAACAATGCTTTCCAGCCGGGAAGTGAAATGGATGCCAGGCTGCAAACTATTGCCGACCCTGACGGAAGGATGGTAAAAAGCTTTAAAAGAGGTGAAGAAACCATTAAGGAAAGTCGTATTAGCATCCTAACCCCAGATCAGATAGGTTTCCTAAACATATCTAATTTCAAGCAGGATGGTTTAGATGCTAAAACTATTGTTGCGGGTACTGTACTGGAAGTAGATTTAGCGACTCCTATACTACCCGGAAAATCAACCACTTTTAATTTGAGTTTTGAAGGACAGGTGCCCGAACAGGTACGCCGTTCAGGAAGAAATTCAACCGAAGGTGTAGCCCTTTCCATGACACAATGGTATCCAAAAATTGCCGAATACGATTTTGAAGGATGGCATGCAGATCCATACATTGGTCGTGAGTTTCACGGTGTTTGGGGTGATTTTGACGTAAAAATTACTATTGACAAAGACTACACCATTGGCGGAACAGGCTACCTGCAAAACAAAAATGAAATTGGTAAAGGTTATGAAGATGAAGGTGTAAAAGTTAAACACCCAAGAAAAACCAAAACCCTTACCTGGCATTTTGTAGCACCAATGGTACACGATTTTGCATGGGGTGCCGATAAAGATTACATACACGACAAAATTATAGGACCAAACGGTGTAGAACTGCATTTCTTCTACAAAGACAACCCGGAGTACAACGAAAACTGGAAAAAGCTTCAGCCTAAAACAGCCGAGCTTCTGGCGTTTTATAACGAAAACATAGGTCCTTATCCGTACAAACAATACTCTGTTGTTCAGGGTGGCGACGGTGGTATGGAATATGCCATGTGTACACTGATTACAGGTAACCGCAGCTACGGTAGCCTTGTAGGTGTAACGGCTCATGAATTTGCTCACTCATGGTTCCAGCATATTTTAGCCTCTAACGAGTCTAAGCACGAATGGATGGATGAAGGCTTTACTTCTTTCATTAGTGATCTTGCTATGGAAACCGTGTTGCCTAACGACAAAAAAGAAAAACAGTCTCATCCCTGGACTGATGCCTACAGCAACTATTTCTATATGGTTTCTACAGGTAAAGAACAGCCTTTAACTACACATGCCGACAGGTATTCACTTAATATGCTTTACGGTATATCGGCTTATAGTAAAGGGACTATTTTCCTTACGCAGCTTATAGATGTTATAGGTCAGGAAAACCTAATGAAAACCATTAAGCGTTACTACTATGATTATAAGTTTACCCACCCTACTCCGCTGGATATTATCCGTACGGCAGAGAAAGTATCGGGGGCTGAACTGGACTGGTATTTAACCGACTGGTGCCAAACCACAAATACTATTGATTACAGTATTAAAGATATTAGTGACAGTACTAATTCTACAACAGTTACACTGGAGCGCATAGGTATGATGCCAATGCCACTGGACCTTATTGTAGTTTATGAAGACGGTACTCAGGAAACGTACTATGTACCGCTTAGCTTAATGCATTACCAAAAAGACAATCCGTACGCTAATTTAAAGCGCACAGTGCTTGCAAACTGGGACTGGGCACATACAACCTACCAATTCACCATAAACAAGCCTAAATCGGCTATAAAGGTGATTATGATAGACCCTATGGAGCTCATGGCCGACATAAATAAGGAAAACAACATTTATGTAAAGCAATAATATAAGAAAGCCCTGCATTTGCAGGGCTTTTTCATGATAACAAAAAAACCTCCGGAGAAATTAAGCCCGGAGGTTTTTTGAAACAGATAAAATAGAATCAAAAAACACTGCTTCTGTATAAATATATATAGGCACTAAAAACCAATTAACCAAAAGTGTGTTACGGTTTTATGGTTTTTAGCTGGTTAAGCCATTTTAAATTCTGGTTTCAGTAAGTGTTGCAATACCTCTCGGTATTACTATTTTAAAAACAAGTATAATGCCTTAATCCTTAAATCAGGAAAAAAATATAAAACCTACTGTTTTACAGTGATTTAAGCAAAAAACATTTAAACCCCAAATAAAAAAATATTGGGGAAAAACGGGTAAAAATGTAGAAGGAAGGTGTGGATTTTTTGTAGGATATTAGTTCATGGCATTCATCCTGATAGAAGCCTTAACCAAAGCCAATGCCCTGATTTTTGAAAGCTCAACTTCTTTTTCCTGATGGTGCCTGTTTTCGCTAACCAGTTTTACCATACCCGGTTCCTGAGAGCGTTGTATATATTTCACGGTAATGTACTCTTCACCGTCCATATCAATACTTATCAGGTACATTTCGCCCCAAAAAATACCGTTAACCATATCATTAACTTCCTTGTATAAAACAATATCTCCGCTTTTAAGCAGTGGGTACATACTGTCTCCGGTAACATAAATTGCTCCGTCACACTTAGGGAGGTGGGGTATGGAAATATGGTCGGCCGGCGTTAATGCCTTATTGTTGCTGAATAACGGAACAAGACCCGCAACAGCCTCAAGATCATACAATGGTATTTGCTGCGATTCAATATTCCTGTCGGTTTTAAGTCGGTACGTTTTTACGGTATCCGGTGTTACAACCTCAACATCATTATTAAACATATCTCCTTCACCCGTTAATAACCACGACGGATTAAGATCAGGATATACTGAAAGAATTTTTTCAAGTACGTTAGAGCCAATACTCTTGGAGTCCTTTACTGCTTTGGAAATACTCCCGCGGCTCACATCTATACTATTTTCAAAGGCATAGTAACTAACTCCCTTAGCTTCTATGTACTGTTTTAATCGATCAGAAACCATAATAATGTATTTTTTTCTGTTACAATATTAAGAAAATTTTCTTAATTACAGATAAACTGAAGCTGTTTTAAAAAAATGTACCTTTGCCCCACTTATGGAAAAAGGGAAGTTTACATATCCTAGAGAGGAAAAATTAAAAAGCAGGAACACGATAGACCTGATGTTTGCAGAGGGGCGTTCGGTTTCAAAATACCCTTTACGCTTAGTTTATGTACCCCTTCCCGAAAATGAACCCGGGCCAATAAAAATTGGCGTTTCGGTTTCAAAAAGGCATTTTAAAAAGGCTGTAGACAGAAATTATTTTAAACGCTTACTTCGCGAAACTTACCGCCACAATAAACAACTGTTGCTTGAAAATCAGCCACAACCTTATGCCTATATGCTGATGTACCAAACTAAAGACCGTTTATCTTTTGAGGAAATAAACACCAAAACGGTACAGCTGTTTGAAAAATTCATAGCTCAGATTACGGCGCAATAAACTGTTTTTTAACATTTTGTAATATTCGTAAAGGTTTTTGCGTTTTTAACAAAAAACACCTTTACTTATGAAAAAATTTCTTTTTGCTTTTAGTCTTGTCGCCTTACTTATTTCATGTAAAAAATCTGTTGAAGGCGTAGACAATATGATATTATATGATGATGCTATTGCGGTGGAAGAAACTTCTCCGGCTTATGAAATCAAATATAAGTCTATAGAGGGAGATGAAGCCAGAACCGTTGAAACTGAAGCGAAAATCATTAAAACCGCTACCCTTCGTTTTGAAACACAAAACCTTGAAACTACTGCCGGCAATATAAAACAGGCTATTGGTAAATTTAATGGACAGGTACAGAGTGATGAAGAAAGAAATGAATACAACACGGTAAGCCGCAACCTTACCATAAGAGTACCTAACGAATCGTTTGACAATTTTATAGACGAAATCAGTAAAGGGGTATCTTACTTTGACAGAAAAGAAATTTCATCCCGCGACGTTACCGAAGAGTATATTGATACTCAATCCCGCATAAAAACTAAAAAAGCGCTGGAAGAACGCTATTTGGAGCTGCTTAAAAAAGCCAATAAAGTTTCGGAAATGTTGGAAATAGAAAAGGAACTCTCTGAAATACGTGAGGAAATCGAATCAAAACAGGCCCGTTTACAGTATTTGGAAAACCAGGTTTCATACAGTACAATTTACATTCAGTTTTACAAAACAGTTGCCGAAAAGCAGGGTGCCACGGTATCATATGGCACAAAACTGGGCAATGCACTAAAATCGGGATTTAACTCACTTTCAAGTTTCTTTATCGGTTTAATCCAAATTTGGCCTTTTATCCTTATTTTCGTAATTGTGTTTATTTTAATCAGAAGACGAATCAAAAGAAAAAAACAATAATATCATGCTATCCAAACTAAAAAGAAAATATGTTATCCCGGTAGTTGCAGTTGCTTTTCTGTTTGTTGGGGCAAGCTTTAAAAACGATTTCTTTGAAATCGCAAAGCAAATAGAAATATTTACCACCCTGTTTAAAACGGTTAACGTTAACTATGTAGACGAGACCAACCCCGGCGAACTTATGGATATTGCCATAAAAAACATGCTGGCAGACCTTGACCCATACACCGTTTATTTTAACGAACAGGATGTGGCCAAATTTAAAATAAATAACACTGGTGAATATACCGGTATTGGTGCACTTATTACACGTAAAGAGGGAAGACTTATAATAAAAGAACCTTACAAGGACTACCCTGCCGATAAAGCCGGACTTAAAGCGGGAGATGAAATTATCCAGATTGGCGATGTAAACCTTGTTGATTTTAAAGAAGATGCCGGAGAACTTTTAAAAGGAACAAAAAATACAAGCATAGATATTAAATACCTGCGTCAGGGTAAAACATTAAGCACAAAACTGATACTTACTGAAGTAGACCTTAATGCTGTGCCTTACTATGCAATGGTAAATGCTACAACCGGATATATTGTACTTTCTCAGTTTAATGCAAAAGCATCGTCGGAAACTAAAGAGGCACTACTTGATCTTAAAAAACAGGGAGCCACAAAAATCATTCTTGACCTTAGGGGTAACCCGGGGGGATTATTAGGCGAAGCAGTAAACATTTGTAACCTGTTCCTTCCTAAAGATGAAACTATTGTAACCACTAAGTCTAAAAACGAAAAATACAATAACGTATACAAAACGCAGCGTACTCCTATTGATACCGAGATTCCGCTTGTGGTTATAGTAAACGGTAAAAGTGCCTCGGCTTCAGAAATTGTTTCGGGAGCTCTTCAGGATCTGGACCGTGCTGTTGTTGTAGGTAGCAGGAGTTTTGGTAAAGGTTTGGTTCAGCGTCCGCTTGAACTTACTTACGGGACTCAGGTAAAGGTTACCATTTCACGTTACTATACGCCATCAGGTCGTGGTATACAGGCGCTTGATTACACCCATAAAGATGCCGATGGTAAGGCCATAAGAATAGACCAAAAAGATTACAATGCCTTTAAAACACGCAATGGGCGTACGGTTTATGATGGTGGCGGTATATTACCTGATGTAGTTATGGAAGAAAGCAAACAAAGCTCTATTGCCGATGCCCTGCAACGTAATGATGCTATTTTTAATTATGTAACTGATTATTACTACAAGCACCCTAATCAGGGTACTGCAATACCAACATTTAGTGATGCCGACTATAACGGATTCAAACAGTTTTTAAAAACAACTAATTTTGATTTTGATACCGAAACCGAAAAATCACTAAAAGCAACACTGGAAATAGCTAAAAAAGAAAAGGTAGACGAGACTATCGCTGCCGAATACAACCAGTTACTTGCCGCTCTTAAAAAGAGTGAAGAAAAGGAACTTGACCAGAACAAGGAAGAGATCAAAAAGCTAATTATAGACGATATTATAACAAGATATCAATACAAAGAAGGTCTTTATAAATACTACACCACGAGCAATCCGGAGATTAAAAAAGCTACTGATTTACTCAATAATTCAGCCGAGTATAATAAAATTCTTTCCAAATAAAAGCTTGAAAATCCTCATACTTAACCGTATGGGGATTTTTTTTAGGTTAAATATCCCACATACCTTTATCGATTTTTATAAAAACGTATACCTTTGCGGTTTTAATTTATTGTTATCGTGAGCAGTAGTCACAAACATTTAAACAAAGTAACCTTAGGCGGACTAATAGTTACTTTAGGTATTATTTACGGAGATATAGGTACGTCACCCCTGTATGTAATGAAAGCCATAATGGGCGAACTGCCTATACAGGAAGACGTGGTGCTTGGGGCCTTATCCTGTATATTCTGGACACTTACACTGCAAACCACGGTAAAATATGTTATACTTACCCTACAGGCAGATAACAAAGGGGAAGGTGGGATTTTCTCATTATACACACTTGTAAAACGATTAAAGAAACGCGGGCTTATTGTACCGGCCATCATTGGGGGTAGTGCCCTGCTTGCCGATGGTATTATCACACCTCCCATCTCGGTTTCTTCAGCCATTGAAGGACTTCGCATTTACAATCCGGACATCGATACAGTACCTATCGTTATAGGTATTCTTTTTATATTATTTGCTATTCAGCGCTTTGGAACCAAACTGGTTGGTAAATTCTTTGGTCCAATGATGCTAATATGGTTTGGTATGCTGGGTATACTGGGTATAATCCCACTGGTATCTAACATCGCGGTACTAAAAGCATTAAACCCTTACTATGCCATACACCTGCTAAGTATACACCATGAAGGCTTTTATGTGCTGGGCTTTGTTTTCCTTTGTACCACAGGAGCCGAAGCACTCTACAGTGACATGGGGCACTGCGGACGCAGTAACATCAGGATAAGCTGGGGCTTTGTAAAAAGTATGCTGGTTTTAAATTATTTCGGGCAGGGAGCTTACCTAATATCACATTCGGGTAAAACACTTTCTCAGTTAAGTCATAATTCCAACCCTGGTAACCCGTTCTATTTACTAATGCCAGACTGGTTTGTACCTGTTGGTATCGCTATTGCCACATCGGCTGCGGTTATCGCGTCTCAGGCATTAATTAGCGGATCGTTTACGCTTATAAGTGAGGCTATGCGCCTAAACTTC
Organism: Flavobacterium beibuense F44-8; assembly: GCF_000769915.1. Lineage (GTDB taxonomy): Bacteria > Bacteroidota > Bacteroidia > Flavobacteriales > Flavobacteriaceae > Flavobacterium > Flavobacterium beibuense. The sequence goes on along the minus strand of NZ_JRLV01000004.1, from coordinate 256,515 downwards.
TGGCCTAAAGTATCGGTTAAATTCCCTACAGAACTAAGAGGGCAACTATATATACCATCGGTAAACTGGTTGTTGTTTTTGGGCTGTGTGTTTGTGGTACTGCACTTTAGGGAGTCGGGCAATATGGAAGCTGCATATGGTTTGGCCATTGTACTTTGTATGATAATGACTACTACCCTATTAGGTTACTATATGGTAATGAAACGTTACAACCCTTTACTGATACTGTTTACCGTAATGGTATATTTTTCAATAGAAATTTCGTTTTTTATTGCTAATATCAGTAAGTTTACACACGGAGGTTACGTATCACTCATAATTGCCGGACTGCTTTCCACTATAATGGCAGTTTGGTTTACCGCTAAAAAGATACGTAGTGAATACACAGAATTCACGAAAATTGATAATTACAAAAGCGTATTGGCTGACCTGAGTAATGACAAGTCCATACCAAAATATGCAACCCACCTGGTATACTTAACCAATGCTCAGTTTAGCGATGAGATTGAATCGAAAATTATTTATTCGATATTACAAAAACGCCCTAAACGCGCCGATATTTACTGGTTTGTTCACGTAAACGTGGTAGACGAACCTTACCGTATGGATTATCGTGTTAGGGAAATAATGAAGGACGATGTGATAAGGGTTGACTTTTATCTTGGTTTCCGTGTGGCGCCAAGGGTTAACCTTATGTTTAAGAACGTTGTAAAAGACATGGTGAAAAACGGAGAGGTAGATATTACCAGCCGTTATGAGTCCCTTAACCGTAACAATGTAATTGGTGATTTTAAGTTTGTGATTATCGAGAAGTTCCTGTCTTATGACAACGATTTGCCTTGGTATGAAAGAATTATTCTTGACATATACTTTATCCTTAAAAAGGTGAGCCTTACAGAAGGGCGTGCTTTCGGGCTGGACAACAGTTCGGTAAAAGTAGAGCAGTTCCCTATTGTAATTCACCCGCCTGAGGATTTGCATCTGACAAGAGTTGATGATCCTAACTAAAATTTACAAATGAAACCTTTTATCTGCATCTTACTATTACTATTATTACCCAAAACATCATTTTCACAGGAAGAGCTTGTGCATTCAGTTTACTTTGAATTTGATAAGTTTAACCTCGATGAAAAGCAGGCCAACGATGTGGTTAGCTTTATTACAGCATTAGATACTACACGTGTGGAAAGCATCCAGATTTTTGGGTACTGTGACGACCGTGGTAAAGACGAATACAACTACAAATTGTCTAACAACCGTGCTAACACTATTAAAGACAAACTCGTTTCAAAAGGCATAAAAAACAAGATTATCGTTACCATTGAAGGTCGCGGTAGGATTTTACTTGAAGAGGATATAGATAACGTATCGGAAGCGCGTTCTAAAAACAGACGTGTGGATGTACTGGTAAACTTTAAACCGTTACCCCCTCCTCCGTTAGATCCCGGAGTTTATGACGCTATTAAACCGGAAATGGTTGTGGGAGACAGGATAATTTTACGCAACATTCTTTTTGATCGTGGTAGTAGCAAACTTAAACTTTCCACCCGTAAAGAGCTGGACAAAATAGCACGCATACTGCACAAATACAAAAACCTTCAGTTTGAAATACAGGGACATGTTTGCTGTACACCAACTTTCCAAAAGGAAGCTATAGATAAAGATACCAAAAAAAGGGAATTGTCTAAAAACCGTGCCTATGCGGTTTACAAATATCTTGTGTCTAAAAAAATTCCGGCAAGGAGAATGACCTATAAAGGTTATGGAAACACTAAATCTTTAGGTAAAGGATCAGAATTTGACCGCCGTGTGGAATTCCTTATCACAAAGGTATAAACCTAAACAAAAGATAAATTCATCTCAATATGGGGAATGCCGTCTTCAAGATAGCCTTCCCCCTGTTGTATAAACCCGTGCGATTCATAAAACTTTTTAAGGTATAGCTGTGCAGAGATAGTTACCCCTTTTGCATTATAGTGTGTTTTTATGGCCTGTAATGATTCTTTTATCAAATCATGACCCCATTTACGGTCGCGGTATTTTTCGCTTATTACAACCCTTCCTATTGAGGCATTTTCAAAATAATCACCTGGTGCAAACAAACGGGCATAAGCCACAACAGTATTATCAAACATACCTAAAACATGAATTGCCTTTGTGTCTTTACCATCTACATCCTGATATACGCAGTTTTGTTCCACTACAAACACTTCGCTACGCAATTGCAGGGATTCGTATAGTTCAGAAAGAGAAAGCTCGTTAAATCGCTTTATTTTGAATATTGGCTTCATAGAAATTCGGCAGACCTGATTATAGACTCCAGTTCCACAATCAAATCCCTTTTTGGAGTAGACGGGCTATATACAAACCCTTCGATTATAAAATAATCATTTTTAACATTATCCCTAACGGCATAGTTTATAAACGGACCCGACATAAATTCGTTTTCCATTTCCCAGTTACCGCGGGTTTCAAACAGCATTCTGTTTTTGTAGCTTGTAGTAAAAAAGTAAGGGGAATAAGCCTCTTCTGTAATCATGTAGGTATTCTTTTCCAAACCATGAATATACTTCCTGCCTATAGAATCCCTCATTTGGATAATATTATTCAAAATGGTTTTGTCGTGCTCTATAACAGTAGCGGGTACCCTGTATATTAAAATACTGGTATTCCCGCCGGGAGTATCTTTTTTTAGCCAAAGAAAATCATGCCTGTTCATGGCAAAATTATAGCTTGTGGGAACATTAATACATATCCCGAATTTTTCAAAAACACCGTGGTTTACCAATCCTGTTTTGGCATTCCTTTTTTGGTTTTCATTAATTTCGGTTTCCCTTATTTTCCTAACAATCTCATCAGTATGAATCTCTATTAGGAAAAGTAATTCTTCGGCAGTTTGCCCTTTTATGGTAAATATGTTTTGAGGAGAACAGTACCTGTTTGTTTTGAACTTAAAGGAATTTATACTGTCTCTATCAATTACAATAATATTACGCCCCTTGGTAAGTCCTCCGTCAAAAATATTTTCATTGTACTGATTAAGGGTAAACAGAGGTTCTTCCTGTGTAAGGCCTTCAACGGGAGCAGCCAGTTTTTTTCGCAGGCTGTCGCCTACATCACCGTTCCACAGTTTATCGTCAATGATAATGGAAATTTCATTAATATCTCCTGAAGAACTGCTGCCATCACTGCTACTATCGCTATTACAGCTAATAATACACAGGATAAAAACAAAATTCAGTATTTGTTTTATTCCCGACATGAAATGCGTTTAATTTATACTGCTTACCTTAAGCTTCATTCCAGGCTTAATATGTTCGCCGCTAAGCTTATTCCAGTCTTTTAGATTTTCTACTGTTACACCTGGGTGTTTTTTTGCAATACTGAACAGTGAATCCCCTTTTTGTACAATGTATAAACGGGCTTCCTCATAAGCTGTTTTAGATTTTTTAATCTCTTTAACCGCTACTTTAGTTTCAGATGCTTCAAAAGCCTCCTGAACTTTTTCATCAGCATCAGCAACCATTACTTTCTCGTCATCTCCTTCAGTTGGAGAAGCTTTAGTTTCTTCTGCTTTTTTAACCTCCGGCTTAGTTTCTGCCTTTTTAGGTTTGCTTGTTTTTGCAGCTACGGCAGTTTCTTCCTTAGGCAGGTTAACAATAATGGTTTTGTGTATTTTAAGTTTTTGTCCGGCGTAAATGGTGTTACCTTTTACCCTGTTCCATTTTTTAAGATCGGATACCGAAACACCATATTTATTTGCTATGGACCCAAGTACATCACCCCTGCGAACAGTGTGATATTTAGTACTAACCTTAGTGGTTTTACCTATACTGGCCAATGCTTCCTTATCCTGTTCATCAATAAAATAAGGTCTTTCCCTTTTCAGGTCTTCATAGTCTATATAGGCATAAATTGCTTTTTCGTTTGAAGTGAATAACCCAACCTTGTCCTTAGGAAGCCTTAAATAATGAGGTTCATCGGCAACATATGGGATAACGTCCAGTTTGTATATAGGATTAAGAAATTCCAGTTCTGCCACCGGTACATCAAGTAAGTCTGCCACCTGCTTAAAAGTCATTTTGCGTTTTACCATAATGGTATCTGTCTCAAAATAAGTTACCGGAGCTTCGTTTGAGGTAATACCGTGCTCTTTACCATATTCATAAATGTACATGGTAGCTAAGAAAGCAGGTACATAACCTTGTGTTTCCCTTGGCAGGTTTTTACGAATGTTCCAGTAATTTTTTTGACCGTTAGAACGGCGTATCGCTTTGGTTACGTTACCCGGTCCTGCATTATAGGAAGCTAGCACCAAATCCCAGTCGCCAAATATGTTGTACAGGCTTGATAGGTACTGGCAAGCCGCCTCGGTAGCCTTTAACGGATCACAACGCTCATCAACATATGAGTTTACCTCAAGGTTGTACTGCTTACCGGTAGGATACATAAATTGCCATAGCCCGGTAGCCCCTACCCTTGATTTTGCCCTCGGATTAAGTGCCGACTCAATTACAGCCAGGTACTTAATCTCGATAGGCACATCATATTTTGCCAGGTGCTCTTCAAACATCGGGAAATAGTACTGTGAAATAGCCATAAGTCGCGAAAAGCTTTTTGGCCTGTTTTTTAAGTACGATTTAATAATATTTTCCAGCCCCTTGCTGTATTCAATGTTAAACGGCGATTTAGCATCAAGTTCCTTAAGCCTTTGCTGTAAAAGCTCTGTAGATAACTCAAAAGCCACATCGTCATCAGGATTCACCATCTCAATATCATCCTGCATGTCATCAAACAACTCAGTGTTTGTTAACTCCTTCATCCATAGGCTGTCAATACATCTCAATTCGTCATGACGCACAAATCCTGATTTAATGGAATCCAAAAACGACATTTTGGTTACCGGTTTCAGTTGTACATCGGCCTCTGCACTTTCCTGTGCAAAAGCCCCGATTGAGAATGCTGCTAACAGCAGAGACAATGTTCTTTTACTCATAATTTACTTGTTAAACCGTTATATTACAAATTGTTATAAAAATAACAACTCATGCTATAACTTTAATTTTGTAATATTCGTATAAATTTTAACAGTGCTATTCTAAAATAGCTGCAATACCCGGAAGGGTTTTACCTTCAAGCATCTCCAGCATGGCACCGCCACCTGTAGATACATAACTCATTTTAGGCTCAAGCCCAAACTGCTTAACAGCCGCAACAGAGTCACCTCCACCAACAAGTGAAAAGGCTCCGCTTTCAGTAGCTTCGGCAATATAATTACCTAATGCAATTGTACCTTTAGCAAAGTTTTCCATTTCAAAAACACCCAGTGGGCCATTCCATAAAATGGTTTTGGATTCTAATATTACTTTTCTGAAATTTTCAAGTGATTTTGGTCCGGCATCAAGTCCCTGCCAGCCATCAGGTATCTCAGTTACGTTAGTAACCTGAGTATTTGCATCATTCTTAAATCCATCGGCAGCAATAACATCTACAGGAATATGTACCTGTACGTTTTTCTCTTTTGCCTTGGCTAGAATATCAAGGGCAAGGTCAAGTTTATCGTCCTCACAAATAGAATCACCTATTTTACCGCCCTGTGCTTTGATAAAAGTAAATGTCATCCCTCCTCCAATTATCATATGGTCTACTTTATCCAGTATGTTTTCTATAACAGTAATTTTAGAAGAAACCTTAGATCCTCCTAAAACAGCCGTTACCGGCTTTTTGCTATCATTCAGTACTTTGTTAAGACTTTCTATTTCTTTAGCAAGAAGTGAGCCAAAACACTTGTTTTCAGGGAAAAACTTTGCAATTATGGTTGTAGATGCATGCGCACGGTGTGCTGTACCAAAGGCATCATTAACATAAATATCACCTAAATTGGCAAGTTGTTTTGCAAAACCTTCGTCTCCGGCTTCCTCTTCGCTGTAAAAACGCAGGTTCTCTAAAAGTAATACTTCACCCGGCTGTAAAGCCGCAGCGGCAGCTTCAACATCAGCCCCCACACAGTCTTCAACAAATTTTACGGTAACACCAAGTACTTCAGATACTTTGGCAACAATATGCTTAAGGGAATATTTCTCTTCTTTCCCTTTTGGTCTTCCAAGGTGCGACATCAAAATGGCACTTCCCCCGTCATTTAAGATTTTATCTATTGTGGGCTTCGCAGCTACAATCCTTGTATCATCAGTTACATTAAAATTCTCATCAAGAGGTACGTTAAAGTCTACTCTTATAACTGCTTTCTTGCCTTTAAAGTCAAAATCATTAAGGGTCTTCATACTGTATTTTAAGTTGTTTAAATTTGATTAAAGGCAAATATAGTTTTTTCCGTTAAAAAAATTATAATAAAATAAGGGGCTCCCCATTATTTAACATATATGTCTCATTGCTTTACAGTTAGGAGATTAACCACTAAAACGTAATAGTTTATTATGGCAATCATCCCATAAATTCTTCTATATTTGCCCTATGCTTTTTTCAGATATATTAGGCCAGGAACATATTAAAAGCCATTTGACAAAAAGTGCCGATTCCGGCAGGATTCCGCACGCACAGCTTTTTGTAGGTCCCGAAGGATCAGGCAAGTTGGCCATGGCAATTGCCTATGCCCAGTATATTTTGTGCTCCAACACTAATAGCGAAAACAACAGCGGTAATGCTGCCTGTAACCTAAAGTTCCAGAATTTTTCACATCCCGATTTACATTTTGTTTTTCCGGTTGCTACCAACAGTGAAGTGAAAAGCCACCCTGTTAGTGCTAACTTTTTAAAATACTGGAGAGAGTTTATTTCCGAAAATCCTTATGCCGGGCTTTTTGACTGGTACAAGAAAATTGATATCCAGAACAAACAGGGACAAATAGGGGTAGATGAAGCACACGAGATTGTAAAATCACTTTCGTTAAAAGCATACGAAGGCGGTTATAAAGTGATGATTATATGGATGGCCGACAGGATGAACGTGGCAACAGCCAACAAATTACTGAAACTACTGGAAGAGCCGCCGCAAAAAACAATATTCCTGCTGATTGCCGAAAGTGATGACGATATACTGCAAACCATACTTTCACGCTGCCAGGTGTTACATTTTGGCGGACTTAGTGAGCAGGCTATTGCCGATGCTCTTATTTCCCAAAAAGGACTTGACAATAATGAAGCCCTGAAAATTGCTCACCAGGCACAGGGAAATTTCAATAAGGCGTTACAGATTTTAAACAAAGACAATAACGGTTTCCCTTTTGAAGAGTGGTTTGTGCAATGGGTACGCGCTGCCTTTAGAGCAAAAGGAAACGCCGCTGCCATACAGGACCTTATTGCCTGGAGTGAACAAATTGCGGGTATTGGCCGTGAAGCACAAAAACAGTTTATTCATTTTTGTATCGATATGTTCCGCCAAGCATTACTGCTTAACTATCAAGCAAAAGAACTGGTTTTTATGGAGCCTACTGTCGATAAATTTAAACTTGAAAATTTTGCTCCGTTTGTAAACGGAAATAATATTAATGATATTTTTAAAGAACTGTCGGACGCGCTTTACCACATTGAAAGAAACGGTAATGCCAAGATTATATTAACCGACCTTTCCATAAAACTAACGCGATTAATTCATAAAAAGTAAAGATTATGACACCAGCTATCATTATTATCCTGATTTTTTTAGCCATAACTTTTATCCAATCAGGCTACGATAAAGTTGCCGACTGGAAAGGAAATGTAGAATGGCTTAAAGGTCATTTTTCACAAACTATAATTAAAAACCAGGTTCCGGCCGCACTGCTTTTAGTACTTGTACTTGAGGTGGTTGCAGGTGCTTTCTCGGTTATTGGAATCATTCAGATTTTTATGAATGATGATACCGAATTTGCCGGTTATGCCGCAATAGTTTCGAGCGCTACGCTGCTTTTACTGCTATTGGGTCAGCGTCTTGCCAAAGATTATGACGGTGCAAGGACTATTGTTATCTATTTTATTCCTACCGTTTTGTTATTAAACTGGTTATATTAATTAACCAAACAAAAAATATAAAGCCCCTTGTTGAGGGGCTTTTTTATTCATCATCGTTAAGGCTGGCTCTGTATAATCGTAGCTCACCCCAGGTAAAGGCTTCACCATGTTTTTCTTTAAGGTTGGTAAGCGATTCACCATCAAAATCTTCAAAAGCTTTGGCAAGCTCGGCAATCTTATCTTCAGGAAGTACTTCTTCAATTTGAATTTTACCTCGCTGAACCAGTCCGGCAATATGACTAAGTACCGTAGTTTCGGTAAGTTTCCTCACTCTGGCAATATCTTCAATACTCATTTTTTCCTTCCACAAATCAAACGTCTCCTCAAGCGTAGATTTTTTAGGCTGTTTCTTTTTTGTCGGATAGTTATCAATTTCATATTCCTCGGTTTCTTCCTGTAATAAGGTAACCGGGTTATCTTTCAGGTTTTTGCGAATGGCTTCCAGTTTCTTTATTCGGTACGAGTGTATTTCGGGTGTAATAAGATTCTCTTTTATAATCTCTTCCTCATTAAGCACCGCAAGCATTAGTCTTTTAGCTTTCATCAGTCTGATAACCGTATAGGTTTGAAGTTCTTCCAGTTCCGAGAGTTCCTCATAAAAACCTTTTGCTTTTCTGAGTCTTTTTATCTCTTCCATTTTTTGAAGCAAACCTGTTACAAGACTGTCCATAGCCGGAAAGAAATAATTGTATGCCGCTTCTACCCTCTCCTGTACAAACTTCATATCGGGCTGTTCCACGGAAAACAATTTAGCCAGCTGACTAATAAACTTATGCCCCGGAGTATGCATTTTTTTTATCTTATCTTCAGATAGGTTTGCCCATTCCCTGTGTTTGGATTTCAGTGATCTTGGTCCTTCCTGCAGATAAGTCAGTTTATGTCGTTGCCAAACATCAGTAAGTTCGTCCCAGTCAAAACTGTTTTTCAAATAATTGAATATAAAACGAAGCGTATCTTTTTGCAAAAACAGTTCCATTTGCTCTTCCTTAACTTTAGATGAGGCATAGCCCATTACATCCATGTCGTTAGTAAGACCATTCATTTGCAGCGGAGAAAGCAAAATAAGCCCATTTAACGAACGCAAACGCGAAAGCGCTACATAGGCTTGTCCCGGCAGGAAAACGCCCGATACATCGAGCGCTGCTTTATCAAAAGTCAATCCCTGGCTTTTATGTACCGTTATAGCCCAAGCCAGTTTAAGCGGATAGTGTACAAACGTACCTAAAACCTCTTCTTCTATTTCTTTGGTATTTTCGTTTACGTGGTATTTTACGTTTTTCCATTCGTACTTGTCGGCCTCAATGGTAAGATCCTCTTCCGGAAAATGTACCAGTATTTCTTCATCTGATACTGATTTGATTATACCGATTTTACCGTTGAAATAATTCTTTTCGGGAGAAAGGTCGTTTTTAATAAACATTACCTGAGCCCCCTTTTTCAGTTTAAGCTCCTCCTCTACCGGATAGATTTTCTCTGGGAAATCGCCCACAATTTCCGGATGGAAAACAAATTCCTTTTCATCGAGCTCATCCAGTGCCTTGGCGTTTATATTATCGGCTTTCGCATTATGGGTAGTAAGTGTAATAAACCCCGGATTTTTTTTCAAATCAAAATCAGGTTGGGCATAGTTGTTTAAAACCGCTACATCATTTGGGGTTATTACATTGTTCCTCAGATTATTAAGTATTGATATAAAGGCATCATCGGTTTGCCTGTATATTTTAGAAAGCTCTATATACAGGGGTGGATTATTACTAACTACCTGAGAGTGAAAGAAATATTTTCCTCTGTAATACTGACTCAATACATCCCACTCTTCATTTTTTACAACCGGAGGTAGCTGTAACAGGTCGCCAATAAACAACACCTGAACACCCCCAAACGGAATATCCTTATGGCGTACATTTCGTAACATAAAATCCATAGCATCAAGCAAGTCGGCTCGCAACATACTCACCTCGTCAATAACAAGCAGTTCCATGTTTTTGATTACTGCCTGTTTATCCCCTCTCATTTTGAAATGCCTGCGCAGACTGTCTTTATTTTCAAAGCGTACAGTATCAGTCACCTGTGGTGTTACATTATCGGGGATAAAACCTGCAAAAGGCAACTGGAACATGGAGTGTATGGTTACACCACCTGCATTAAGCGCCGCAATACCCGTAGGGGCTACCACAACTACATTTTTATGCGTGGTACGAATAATTTCCTTAAGCAAAGTAGTCTTTCCTGTACCGGCTTTACCAGTAAGAAAAATAGATCTATTTGTTTGATTTATAAAACGTAAGGTATATTCGGCAGCTGTAGATAAACTTTGCATGAGGCGTATAATTATTGAAATCCCGAAATTAAGTATAAAAATTTATGGCAACAAAAAAGCTCCCTTTTGGGAGCTTAATTTAATATTATAAGACTGAAATTATTTTGCAGCTTCTTCTTTTTCAGTAGTTTCTGCTTTCACTTCAGTAGCTTTCTCTTCTGTTTTTACAGCGTCAGGATTCTCACCTTTAAATTTAGCGTTTACTGCAGTAATGATTTCTTCGGTAATCTCATAGCTGTCTTTAGCATAAAGCACATTGGCAGAATCACCGGTACCATAAATATAATCGTAACCGTTTTTCTTACCGTAATCTTTGATGTATGCACGCATCTCTTCAACAATACTGTCTCTTTGCGGAGCAAACTCTTCCTGAAGCTGTCTCATCATACCATCCTGCATCATAGAAAGTTTTTGTTCTCTTTCCTGGAATTCCTGAGCTTTAGCCTGAACCCATTGCGCTCCTCTTCTTGGTGCTTCATCCTGAGCTTTTGCATAATCAAGTCTTAACTTTTGGTACTCATCGTTAAGTTCCCTTTTAAGTTCTTCACCTTTAACGTTGCTTCTTGAGTTAAGATCCTTTAAAGCTTCAGAATCGTCCATTAACTTTTGCGTGTCAACATAAGCCGTTTTGAATTCAGTTGCACCACCTTCATTTTTGTTACATGAAAAAAGTGTAACGGCAAGACCAAGTATCAATAAAGATTTTTTCATTTGCGTTTTTCGATTTTTAAAAAAATTTCGGTAAAAGTAATAATTCGCATCAAAGATGCAAAAACAAGTTTTTATTAAAATTTACGGAAAAAAATTAACCATAAATAAATTTTATGAAAACAAATCTATGCTATAAACAATGTAAATCAAATTCGGGCTTCATAAATCGTTTTTAAGAGTGTTTTTAAAAACGTCAGGGTATTTCCTTATTACAGACGGCAAACGTTTATTTATGAAGTTTTATTTAATTTTTACCGTGTTCTATAACATAAATAAGCGACGAATACTCCATATTTCCGGCTGCTTTTAAATTTGAGCGTAATCCGGTTAAAAATCCTTTCACAAAATTCATTTTTCCGGTTTTGTATTTTTCAGAAAGAAGACTCACATAAAAACTGTCAAATTTCATTGGCAGGATTTTTATTAAATCCATACCCTGTTTTGAAAAAAGCAGCTTAATCGAATTTTTAGAAAAATGCCAAAGGTGTCTTGGCACATCATAAGCAGCCCAAAACTTTCCATAGTGCTTAGCATCATAACTGTTATAATTGGGTACCGCTATGATTATGAGTCCGTTTGGCTTTAAAATTCGCTTTAATTCGGCTATATGTTGCTGAATATCAGGAACATGTTCTAAAACATGCCACATAGTGACCACATCAAAAGAGCTATTTTCAAGTTCGTTTATATCATTTTTGAATGAAATTCCTTTTGAAACTGCAATTTTTTTTGCTTTTTCGCTTGGTTCTATACCAAAACTATCCCAACCGTCATTTTTTGCTGTTACCAGGAAATCTCCCGTCCCTGCACCAATGTCCAGAAGTTTACCTTTTTCAGGATGGTATTTTTTTATGATAGATAATTTATCTCTTAATGCTTTTTGTTTTACAACATGGTATAATTTTTCAAAAAGCGAACGTTTACCGTCAGTATGCGAAATGTAATCATCACTTTCGTAATAGCTTCCTAAATTTTCGGGTGCGGGTTGCGGATGAGTTTTTAATAATCCCAAATCAGTATCGAGTAATAACTGAAACTCTTCTCCCGAAACCGAATGATCTTTTACGGTAATATAAACGTTATTTTCTGAAAAATTCATTATAAATTATTGTATTCGTCCTTTAAGTCTTTTAGATAATCAATCACAATATTTTTAAACAATGAAGAAGTAGCAAGGCAATCTTCATTATATTCATTTACCACAGAAATTGCCAGGAATTTTACTTTAGACCCCACTACTGATGAATCAGGTACTGCATTTGAAGCCACAAAATCAGTCGTGTCAAAATATTTGTTCAGTTCATCGTTTTCATAAAAAAACACCTTAAACTTCATTCCTTCTAAAGTAACCCAATATTCAATATCAGTAAACTTCATTAAATTATACTTATTGCCTAAAAATTGTGCAAAAGTCATTTTTGTTGGGTTGTTTTGAAAAACAAAAGCAGTAAGCCCTTCCTCTTTACCGTAAATCTGTTTTCCGTTCTCCAGTAAAATATATTCAGACACATCTACAGCCTGTCTTGGCGAAACACACGATTGTAAAACCCCAACCAGCAAAAACAGAAAAAACCCTCTTTGAAAAAGGGTTTTTATATTACGTTCCACGTGAAACATTGTTAGTTTATTCATATTATCTTCCCATATGAATTAAAAGCACCGAAACATCACTAGGCGACACACCGCTAATGCGGGAAGCCTGAGAAATAGTTACGGGTCTTATTTTTTTCATTTTTTCTCTTCCTTCGTAAGAAAGTGATTTAATTTTATCGTAATCAAAATTTTGAGGAATTTTTACATCCTCTAAACGATTAAGCTTATCAGCATTGTTTTTTTCCTTTTCAATGTAACCGGAATACTTAACCTGAATTTCGGCCTGCTCAACAACTTCTTTATCTAAATTATGTTCGTTAATGTATTCCTGAACTTTTTCGAATCTTAGAATATCATCAAGCTCAATTTGCGGTCTTGAAAACACTTTAAACATTTTATCAGGCTGACTCATTAACGAAGATCCTTTTTCTTCAAGTATCGGGTTAGCTACTTCGGGTTTAACACTTGTTTCTTTGAAAAAGTTTACGAAAGCATGAGACTGCTCTCTTTTACTTTCCATTCTTTTTAGTCGGTCTTCATTAGCTAAACCTATTTCATAAGAAAGAGGTGTTAACCTAAAATCGGCGTTATCCTGACGAAGTAAGGTTCTGTACTCAGCACGCGAGGTAAACATCCTATATGGTTCTTCAGTACCTTTAGTAATTAAATCATCAATAAGCACTCCTATGTAAGCTTCATTACGTTTTAATATAAACGGATCTTTATCGTGTACTTTCAGGTGAGCATTTATACCAGCCATCAGTCCTTGTGAAGCTGCTTCCTCATAACCGGTAGTACCGTTTATTTGTCCGGCAAAATATAAATTTTCCACCAGTTTAGTTTCAAGCGTATGCTTTAACTGTGTAGGCGGAAAATAATCGTATTCTATAGCATAACCCGGACGGAAGAATTTTACATTCTCAAAACCGGCTACCGAACGCAGTGCTTTAAACTGAACATCCTCTGGTAATGAAGTAGAAAATCCGTTTACATAAACTTCTACAGTATTCCATCCTTCAGGTTCAACAAAAAGCTGATGACGGTCTTTATCTGCAAATCGGTTAATTTTATCTTCAATAGACGGACAGTAACGAGGCCCTAAACTTTTGATTCTACCATTAAACATTGGTGAACGGTCAAATCCTTCACGAAGTACATCATGAACTAATTCTGACGTATAGGTCATGTGACACGAACGTTGATGAACCAGTGGCTTTGTTATATCCAAATATGAAAACTTATCTGGGTTTTCATCTCCAGGCTGTTCTATCATTTTTGAGTAATCAAGAGAACGACCATCAACACGTGGTGGTGTACCTGTTTTCATACGTCCGGCTTCAAAACCAGCTTTAACTAAATCTTCAGTTATTCCGTATGAAGCACCCTCTCCTGCTCTACCCCCTCCAAACTGTTTTTCCCCAATATGGATTAAACCATTCAGAAAAGTTCCGTTTGTCAAGACCACCGACTTTGATTTAATTTCAATTCCAAGAGATGTTTTTATACCGGCTACTTTACCATTCTCGATAAGTAATCCGGAAACCATTTCCTGATAGAAATCCAAATTAGGAGTTTGTTCCAACATCAATCTCCACTCTTCAGCAAAACGCATACGGTCACTTTGCACCCTCGGACTCCACATAGCAGGCCCTTTTGATTTGTTGAGCATTTTGAACTGGATTGCTGTCTTATCAGACACAATTCCAGAGTACCCTCCCAACGCATCAATCTCACGGACAATTTGACCTTTTGCAATACCACCCATTGCTGGGTTGCACGACATTTGGGCAATGTTTTGCAAACTCATTGTAACCAAAAGCGTTTTTGAACCCATATTAGCAGCAGCAGCAGCAGCCTCACTTCCGGCATGACCTGCACCCACTACAATTATATCATATACTTCTTGAAACATTTTAATTTCTCCTATCTTGTTCCACGTGGAACGCTAAAAAATTTTCTTCTCACTCAAACGTTCCACGTGGAACGTTTTAAAATTTACCCCCATTTTGTTTTTTTTGTTCCACGTGGAACAAAAAAAACAAAAAAGATTTTTAAACTACTGTTCCACGTGAAACATTAACGAATCACTTTTCCAGTAACTATAGCACCATCATTTAAAAAAATGCGGTACAAAATTAGACTATTATTTGGTAATGTACAGCTATAAACATCAGAATTAACAACAACCTGTAATGTATAATATAAATTAGAACATCACTATTTTTTCGTTTTCTTTAGATCGCATTAAAGCAGAATCTTCTTCGGTTTTATCTTTATAACCACAATAGTGAAGTATACCATGAGCCATAACACGTTTTAATTCTTCAACAAAATCTACATTAAAATCAGCAGCATTATCTTTCACCCTTTCAACAGAAATAAAAATATCACCACTAATTAGGTTCCCCATAGTGTAATCAAAACTAATAATATCCGTTAAAGTATCGTGATTAAGGAACTCTATATTCTTTTGCAAAAGGTATTCATCATCACAAAAAATGTAATTAATTTCTCCTTCTGTTTTATCTTCAGAGTCTATAATTTTAGAAACCCATTCCTCATAGAGGGTTTCATTTTCTAATTCAAAATCGGTTTCGTAATTAAAGTTAATCATTGTTCTTAAAATAGGTTTGTACCCTTTGGTTATAATTTGGGCGCAAAGGTAGACTTTGTCTGTTTAAAATCTCTATGCTGTTTAAATATTCTTTAAGCTCATCAGGTACATTGGTAGAGTTGTTCTTATAATCTTTAATATTGGTTTGCGACTGACGTTTATTCTCCTCACCCTGTTGTTGTATAGCTTTATCTAACTTTAAAAGTTCATATTTAAGATTAAGCATTTTATTAAGTGTTTCGTTCTTGAAACCTTTATTTAAAAGTTGCTTTTCAATATCCTTCATTTGTTGTAGAGCACGCTGACCATTACCTCCCATACCCTCTTTTTCAAGAGCCTTTTCAAAAGCTTCACGTAACTGTTGTTGTTCTTTATAAATCTCTAAAAGATCTCCGGCTTCACCTTCACCACTGGTTCCACCCTCTCCCGTTTCACCTGGTTTCTTTCCACTTTTACTATCGCCGGGTTTATCACCTTCATTCTGTCCTTTCTGCATTCCTTTCTTCATCTGTTCTGAAAGACCCTGCTGTTTCTGGATAATATCTTTAAGTTGCATACCACCCTGCCCCTGACCTTTACCGGGCTTGGACTGCCCCTGACCAGAACCTTGCATTTGCATCTGCATGTTGTTTAAAAGATCACTTAAAAAATCGGCCAGTTTATTAGCAGATGTTACTGCATATTGCTGGTTAGAAACACCTCGAGGTACTATGTTTTCAGCTAAATCATTTAAGGCTTTATCAATGTAATAATGAACATTTCCTACCTCCTGTGTAATCTCTTCCGTGATTTTAGGGTTACGTAAAGACATAGAAAAAAGGCTGTCGTCAACATGACGGAACTGTTGTTTTAAATCCTGTTGTTTAATAAGGTACTTACTGAAACTTGGTGACCCTGAACTGGTATTCTTAAACTGGTTCATTACATCTTCCTGAGAGAAGGAATACGCTAAAAGATTATCCAAAATCTGACGTAACATTTTTACATCTTCCTCTAACATATCCATACCTCCGCTCATCATGGACTGCATCATTTGCCCACCCATTTGTTTCATTTTCTCACCTGCCGATTTTTGTTTTGGTGAAGCTCCCTGCTTATTGTCCTGCTGCAACTCATCGGTTGCCTTTTGCATATCTTCTTCTATATTCTCCTCTTCATTTTTATCAGTAGGAATATCCATAGGCTTTTTAAGTTCGTCGTTTGCCTTTTCAAGCTCACGCATTTCTTCCTGAAGCTTATCAAATTCCTTATTAATTTCTTCCTGCTTCTCTGCAGAATTTTCTTTATCTTCTGATAACTGCTCTTGTTTTTCACCAAGTTTTTGAAGTTCATCAGCTATTTGTTCGGCTTTCTTTTCTACATAATAACGCTTGGTAAGTTCAACCAGCTGCTCTAAACTTTTAGTCTGGCTTTTAGATGTTTGTTTGAATTTCTCCATTTTGTCAAACAGTTCTTCCTTCTCCATTTTCTCGGTTAGCTTCTCAAGTTCTGATAAAAGCTTTGCATTTTTCTCGGCCTCTTTCTCCTGTTTTTCCAAACGCTTCATTAGTTCCTCTTTATTTTCATCCTTCTTATCCGGGTTGAATTCCTCAAGGTTATCGTTAAGCTTTTTGGAAAATTCTTTCATTTGCTCTTCGAGCATTTTCTGTCTGTTTATAAAATCTTCAACCTTTTTAAGGTCTTTATATTCTAAGGCAGATTTTTCCTTATTCAGTTTTTGAAGTTTATCAAGATCACTAAGCTGCTTATCCTGATTTTTAATTGATTTTTCAAGACTGTTTATGTTACTGTTCTGCTCCTGTAAAGCCTTATTTTGTTTTTCATCATCGGTTAATTCTCTGTGAGAAAAAACTGAAGACTTACTACTTTTGTAATTGTGTATTGCATCGTTATCAAATACTTCAAAATAGTATTCATAACTAACACCCTGCTTCACATCAAGTCCCTGCGGGAAGCTATAGAAAAATCGGTCGAAGGTTTCTTTCTTAACAGGCAATACCATTTTCTTAGCGTTGTCTGGATTACCCTGCGGATAATATACAACCTGTAATTTTGTTAATCCATAATCATCGGAAACCTGACCCAGAATCACTTCATTTTTTAAATTCAAACTATCGGGGGCTGTACCTACTTCGATAGTTGGGTATTGGTCTTTAATAGTAGTAATAGCATACTGTAATTTTTCATGATGCTGAACCTTATGATTAGAAGTTAGTATCTGATAATCCATGTTACCCAGTATACTTTTACTTAATGTGAAAACATTATCAGTAGTATTAAAAAGTAAGCTTTCATTCTTACCAATCCATTCAATTTTATTGGTAGCCAAAGCACTTACTTTCCAGGTTACTTTAGTTCCTTCCGGTACTACAGCATTTCCTGTTCCACGAATAACTTCAGCTTTTTTATGAAGGTATGACGGAAAATTAAGCTGCATTTCAAAATTTGATATCGTTGGTACAGCTACAACAGTCAGTTGATACTCCTGAGAACTAACATTATTAGCAACTAACTGAAAATCAATATTTTTAAGTGGTTTTTCAAATGTATATTCAAAAACTCCGGTTCCAGTATTCTCTAAATAGTAATTTTCATCACCAATAGTGATCATAGTATTCTCAGGTACTATATTACCAACAGTTTTAACCCTTAAAGTAAAATCTGTTCCCTGTTGTGCCGTAAGTGAATTGTTTACAATAACAAATTCAAAAGGTGCAGGTGGCGTATAATGCTTGTCATAATGCACTACCCTATCAAAACTTTGTGTAAATATGGAAGAATTTCCGCTAAGTGTAAATACTAAAATTAATAAAACCGGTATCGCTGCATAAGGCAGGTATTTTAAATTCTTTTTAAAATTAACCGCATTAGCAAAAGGTACAGGCTGTAAATTTTTTGCTTTCTGTTCTATAGAAGCCAATAACAATTCTGACTGATGGGAGGACTTTGATAACTGAAGAAAATTGGTAAGCTTATCACTTACTTCAGAAAAATGATTACCGATAATAGATGAAGCCTCATTGTAATCTATACCCTTCTGTAGTTTGAATAATTTGAAAACAGGAAAGAGTATGAACCGAAATAACAAAAATATTTCGACAGCTATAAACATCCAGAAAAGCATAGTTCGCCAACTGGTAGACAGCCATAAAAAATATTCTACAAGTAAAGTGAATATAAAATACAGCAGCCCCAGCCCTATAAAAAAGATACTTCCTTTTATTAACTCGTTAGTATAGTACTTCTTAATAAAGCCTTCAAGCTTGTTGAAAATAATGTTTTTTGCTTCCAAAATTACAGTCGATTGTTAATAACTGATAAAAATACAATTTCTGCCGGATAATTAAACGTATAATCCTACTTTCTGTGATTTCATTTTTTCAAGTTTAACATTTGATAATTAAGTATTTACATGTAATAATTAAATATGTCGCTTATTTGGGTGTTTTTGAAAATATCATAATTGTATCTTTGCAGCTAAAATTTATTAACAATGTCCAAACAAGTTCGTGTACGTTTTGCACCAAGCCCAACAGGGCCATTACACATTGGAGGGGTAAGAACAGCCCTTTTTAATTACTTATTTGCTAAAAAAAATAACGGTGTTTTTTACCTGAGGATAGAAGATACCGATCAAAACCGTTTTGTACCGGGAGCAGAAGAATATATAATTGAAGCCCTTAACTGGTTAGGTATACCATTTGACGAAGGTATTGGGAAAGAAGGTAAATATGGTCCGTACCGCCAAAGCGAACGTAAGGAAATGTACAGGCAATATGCCGAACAGCTAATTAATACTGGCTGGGCATACTATGCTTTTGATACAGCAGAAGATCTTGATGCTTTAAGAAAACAGGAAGAAGCAGAAGGAAAAACATTTATATACAATCATACCAACAGAGATAAACTGGATAACTCTTTGAGAATTAGTAAAGAGGAAACAGAAAAAAGAATCGCTGCAGGTGAAGAATATGTTATCCGTTTTAAAATACCGGTAGGAGAAACTTTATTCCTAAAGGATATTATACGTGGTGATGTGAAGTTTGAAACCAATCTTTTAGATGATAAAGTGTTATTTAAAAGCGATGGTATGCCTACCTATCACCTTGCTAATATAGTAGATGACCACCTAATGGAAACCAGCCATGTTATACGTGGTGAAGAGTGGTTACCATCACTACCCCTACACTCATTACTTTACAGAGCCTTTAATTGGGAAGCTCCGGAGTTTGCACACTTACCGTTAATACTTAAACCGGTAGGTAATGGTAAACTTTCAAAAAGAGATGGTGATAAAATGGGATTCCCTGTATTTCCGCTTGAATGGACTAATGCTGACGGAAGTAAATCATCTGGTTACAGAGAAGAAGGATTTTTACCGGAAGCTGTTGTTAACTTCCTGTCATTGTTAGGATGGAACCCGGGTAATGATCAGGAACTGTTCACACTGGAAGAACTGATACAGTCTTTCGATTTAGAAAGAGTACATAAAGCTGGTGCTAAGTTTGACCCTGAGAAAAACAAATGGTTTAACCACCAGTATTTCATTAGACAGGATAATAGTACACTGGCTTCTCAATTTAACCATACATTACTTGAAAAAGGTATAAACAAACCTGTTGATTATGTAGAACAGGTTGTTGGACTGGTTAAAGAACGTGCTACTTTCACAAGTGAGTTATGGGATTTAAGTGACTTTTTCTTTATTTCCCCAACAGAATATGATGAGAAAGCCAAAAAAAACTGGAAAGAAGATACAGGAGCACTTTTAAGCGATTTAAGCGATGTTATTAACAATACTATGGATTTCTCTTCACAAAACTTAGAAACGGTTATAAAAGCCTGGATAAACGAAAAAGAAGTAGGAATGGGTAAAGTTATGCAACCGCTTCGTTTAAGCCTTGTAGGCTCATTAAAAGGGCCTCATTTGTTTGATATAATGGCATTAATTGGAAAAGAAGACACTGTGAACAGGATTAAAAAAGCTGTTGAAGCATTATAAATAAAAAAGCTCCTAATTTAGGAGCTTTTTTTATCACTGAAATTTATCTACAATATTTTATAATAAAGTGTAAAGCTAACAGAACTTAACTTACCCTTAAAATCAGGACCGGTATAAAGATTATATTGGTCTCTTTCATTATTTTCAACACCAGACAAAGCATTTGTTAAACCAAGATTATATTTAAGCGAAGCTCTAAAATCATTAAATCCACCAACAATACCAAAAGAAGTGCTTAAATTAAAGTCAGGTACACCTTGAAAACTATTCTGAGTTAATCCATATTCATAAGTTTGATTTGTTGTACTGGCACCTTTAGCCGGAGTCCATTCACCATTGGTTATTCCAACTGTTAAACCTGCCTGAGGACCAAAAAACATTTTATTATACTCAGGTTGAATGACATAGTAATTAAACATAAAATTCATATCAATAGTATCTACATTATATTTTTGATTACCTGAATCTGTAAAATCAGGAGATACCCCCGATACATAAGGTAAAGACAAAACATTACGCGAGTAAAGTATACCGAACTCGTAGTTAAAATTAAGATTGTAACCAAAGTTAATAGCAGCACCCAGATGATATCCTATAGATCCGTCTGCTGTTAATTGGTCTGAATTCAATGAAGCCTGATTAATACCACCTGCAAGAAAAACGCCTTTTGGCGCTTGAGCATTTGCATAAAAACAAATGAATAATAAGAAAAGAAAATAGTTCTTTTTCATGATAAAGTATGGTTAAAAATTAAATTAGTTTTTACAGTCAAAATAAACCGGATGAATGAAAAAATCTGTAATAAGCTCATGACTAACGGAATATTCATCCAGTCTTTTTACTAATTCAGTACAATCATTAAAGTGATTTTTAATCATTTTTACAGCTTCATTTCTCTTTTCATTATTTTCATCATTTAGTCTCTCAGTAAAAGTAGATTCTAAAATGGTATTGTCATTTTCATCTAAAATCAAATAGGTAACATAATCAATACTAGATAATTTTTTTACTACTGTCTTAACAATACAAACAAGATTCTTATTCTTAGATTCTGCCAGTACATAATATGCAGATGGCTTTTTATTACCATCAATGTAAAATGTTTTAAATAAGTATTCACCCAGTACAAAGTATTTAAAGTCTTTAAATCTGGCATATTTTTGCCAGTCTATACCAGGTAATCTATAACCTACTCTTTTATCAATTAAATAGATATAAAAGCTATTATCATCAATAATAATCTTTTCATCTTTTTGCGTAATCAAATATGAATTTTGTCCATAGGTCATAAAACCAAAAAGTAATAGGAAAAACATGTAAAACTTTTTCATAATAAATTTTAAGAATATTCCTGCAAATATAAAATATATTATAAAATTTGAAAGGCTCTGTAACAAGAGGCTTTTTTATTATACTAATAGTCGTATCTTAACAAAAATAAATCAACTAATCATGGGAAACGTTTTTTTGTATGTATTACTGTTTATAGTATTCATATTATTTCTATCATCATTCTTTACCGTTAAACAGCAAACAGCTGCTATTATAGAGCGATTTGGTAAATTCGGGAGTATACGTCATGCCGGACTTCACTGGAAAGTGCCTCTAATAGACAAGATTTCGGGAAGAATAAACCTTAAAATTCAACAGCTTGACGTAATTATTGAAACCAAAACCAAAGAAAATGTATTCGTAAAAATGAAGGTTTCGGTACAGTTCAAGGTTATTCAGGAAAAAGTATATGAGGCTTTTTATAAGTTGGAATATCCACACGATCAGATTACATCATACGTATTTGACGTAGTTCGTGCAGAGGTACCAAAACTAAAACTAGATGATGTTTTTGAGCGTAAGGATGATATTGCAATTGCAGTTAAAAGAGAACTTAACGATGCAATGACCACTTATGGTTATGACATTATCAATACCCTTATTACCGATATTGATCCGGATATTCAGGTTAAAAATGCGATGAACCGTATTAATGCTGCCGACAGGGAAAAATCGGCTGCAGAATATGAAGCGGAAGCACAAAGAATTCGTATTGTAGCTAAAGCTAAAGCTGAGGCCGAAAGTAAAAGATTACAGGGTCAGGGTATTGCTGACCAGAGACGTGAAATTGCAAGAGGTCTTGTAGAAAGTGTTGACGTACTTAACAAAGTAGGTATCAATTCTCAGGAAGCATCGGCACTTATTGTAGTAACACAACACTATGATACACTGCAGTCCATAGGTAGCGATACTAACTCTAACCTTATTCTTTTACCTAACTCACCACAGGCAGGTAGTGATATGCTAAACAATATGGTAGCATCATTTACAGCTTCAAACCAGGTTGGTGAGGCTATGAAAAATGCTTCAAAAAAGAAGAAAGATGACGATTCTAACAGATACATAGAACCGGAAACTGACTTTGATAACGACGAAGATTAAAAATAAAAAGAGCGGCTTATTTAGCCGCTCTTTTTATTTAAATATCTTTTTAAACAACATGGTAAGTGCCAGGCTTTTTAACGGTCCGGCAAACAAACCAAGTATGCTTAATATCCGTTTTGGTGTATCCCCTATTATATTTTTAAGCTGAAGGCTTTCTTTAGTTTCTTCAACTTCCTTAATTAACTTATGGTACGCAAGATCTTTTTCAACCTTTAGTATCCTAAGGTCTTTATTTATCTCTTCGTAACTATGGTAAATTTTTGATTTCATGGCTAATCGTAATCTTTAAAAAATATTCGTGAAAAATTAGCCAGTAAAGGTCCCTCGGTAATCTTATCCTGATAATAGTATACTATAATGGCCAGTATTAAATAAATACCGCCTACTATAAGGAATCCGTAGGCCATATTATCAAGGGCATAACCAATACCGATTGCCGCGGCTATCGAGAAAAATAAAACAACAAGTAACAACATTATGCCTAAAAGTATAACCTTAAGCATCATAGATGTTGATTTCATGAAGATTTTAAAACCCCATAGCTTGTAGTACTGCATATTTGCATCCAGTAACTCCTTAGCCTGGTTTTTTAAATCCTCAGCATTTTCTTTTATTTCCTCAAATGCCATATAACTAATTATTTGTTTGCAGCAGCTTTTGCCGTTCCTTTAAGCTCTTCTAATTTTTTCTCAAGTGTAGCAATGATATCTTCTTTCTTTTGCTCTACTGTTTCAACCAAATGGTCAAGCCCTGACTGAAGGTCTGCCTGAGAATGTCCGAACTTACTTTTTACCTGCTCAGAAATTTCATGAAGCTTATCTTTAATTTCATCTCTTTTATGATCATAACCATCTTTAATTTTCTTTCTGGTTTTTGATCCTTCATCCGGAGCAAATAAAATTCCTACACAGGCACCTATTGCAGCTCCTACTAGTACAGCTACTGCTGTTTCTGTTTTACCAGCCATAATTTATTGAATTTTTAGGTTAATAATTATAAAGGTAAAGACTTTAACATTTGTAGGATGTTAATGTGTAGTTAATTGAAGGCTAAATAAATCAAAAATTTAAATTAATGAGATATAAAGCGGTTTTACATGTATTACCTTACAATCACCTTTCCTACAAAAAATAATGTGTTACAATCAATTTATGAAGGTCAGTTTTAATAGTAAGTATTTATATATATTATAAAAACAATAGTATTTACATATAATAAAAAACTCCGGATAATATCCGGAGTTTAAATAGAAAATATTTATATGTATTATTCTTTACTTTCTAATTTGGCCCAAGTGTCTCTCAAACCAACTGTTTTGTTGAAAACAATTTTTTCGGCTGTAGAATCTCTGTCAACACAAAAATATCCTAAACGTTGAAACTGGAATCGGTCACCATCTTTAGCTTCACTTAAACTTGGTTCCAAATATCCTTTAATAACATCAAGCGAATTAGGATTTAAGTAACTCTTAAAGTCAATTTCCTTATCACCATCAGGATTTTCGTGGGTAAATAACCTGTCATAAATCCTGATTTCTGCTTCAAGAGCATGCTGAATTGATACCCAGTGAATAGTACCTTTTATCTTTCTAAGGCTGGCTTCAGTACCACTTCCACTCCTACTGTCAGTATCATAAGTACAGTGAATTTCGGTAATATTACCATCAGCATCTTTTACAACACTTTCACCTTTAATGATATAAGCATTTTTAAGACGTACTTCTTTACCAAGCGTTAAACGGAAATACTTTCTGTTTGCCTCTTCCATAAAATCTTCTCTTTCAATATATAATTCTCTTGAAAAAGGAACTTTTCTGAAACCTGCACTCTCATCTTCAGGATTATTTTCAGCATCAAGCCACTCTTCCTGTCCTTCAGGATAGTTAGTAATAACCAGTTTAACCGGATCTAATACAGCCATAACCCTTGGTGCAGTTTTATTAAGGTCTTCCCTTACACAAAACTCCAGCACAGAAACATCTACAAGGTTAGTACGCTTTGCAATGCCAATAGTATCGGCAAAGTTCCTGATAGCCATAGGAGTATACCCTCTTCTTCTCATCCCTGATATGGTAGACATTCTTGGATCATCCCATCCGGTAACATGACCTTCCTGTACCAGTTGTAATAACTTACGCTTACTAACTACAGTATGGCTTAGGTTTCTACGGGCAAACTCACGCTGTTTAGGTCGCATGGATTTGTTATCATAAATCTGATCCAGGAACCAGTCGTATAACTCCCTGTGCATAAGGAATTCAAGGGTACAAAGAGAATGAGAAATAGATTCTACATAATCACTTTGCCCATGAGCCCAGTCGTACATAGGGTATATTTTCCAGTCACTTCCTGTACGGTGGTGATGCTTGTGCAGTATCCTGTACATAATAGGATCACGCATAAGCATGTTTGAAGAAGCCATGTTTATTTTAGCTCTTAAAACATGAGTACCTTCCGGGAATTCACCATTTTTCATTTGCTCAAAAAGCTCCAGGTTTTCCTCTACAGATCGGTTTCTGTATGGACTTTCACTACCCGGTTGAGACGGTGTTCCTTTTTGTTTTGCCATCTCTTCAGACGACTGACTGTCAACATAAGCCAAACCTTTTTTAATAAGTTCAACGGCCCAATCATATAATTGCTGGAAATAATCAGATGCATAACGCTCTTCGGCCCATTGGTATCCAAGCCATTCCACATCTTTCTTAATAGCGTCTACATACTCCTGCTCTTCTTTGGCAGGGTTAGTATCGTCAAAACGAAGGTTAACCGGTGCATTATAGCGCAATCCCAATCCGAAGTTTAGGCATATAGAGCTGGCATGCCCTACGTGCAAATATCCGTTTGGTTCCGGCGGAAAACGAAAACGCAGGGATTCCCTGTTCATTCCGTTTGCCAAATCTTCCTCAATTATTTCCTCAATAAAATTTAATGATCTTTCTCTGGTCGACATATCCTGTTAATAATAAGATTGCAAAGGTATTAAAAAAGACGGTTTTTTTAGAATATTTAAAACACTATAAAAGGCTAAGAAATTGTATTTTTACAGCAATATTTTATACTTGCAATGGGAATTATTAAACTTACCAATATACGTACCTTTTCTTACCACGGTTGTTTGGTGGAAGAAGGCAAAATAGGTTCTGACTACAGTGTTGATCTTGAAATAAAAGCCGACCTGAGAAAATCAATGGAGACTGATGAACTGGCTGATACCGTTGATTATGTTCATCTTAACAAAATAGTTATTGAAGAAATGGCTATTCGATCTAAACTTTTAGAACATGTAGCTAAAAGAATTGTAAAACGTGTTTTTGATGAAATACCTTCGGTTTCAAGAATTGTTGTGGGAGTTTCAAAGATCAATCCCCCTATTGGCGGGGATGTACAGGCGGTAACTGTACAAATTGAAGAGTACCGTACCTAAACTTTTCAGTAATAATAACTTATAGTAAAATAAAACATTATATATTGCGATAACTTTGTATAAAGTTTAATTTTACTGGTAAATTTTCTTGCGTTACTGCAAAATATATGTAAATTTGCCAACCATAACCAAAAGGGCATCGTGGCCGAGGGGCTTAGGCACAGGTCTGCAAAACCTGCTACAGCGGTTCGAATCCGCTCGATGCCTCCACAAAAAAAGCTATCATTTTCATGATAGCTTTTTTTATTTTATATCGTTTTTGATTTATTACTTCTTATTCTCCAGCTTATCAAAAGCCTCGTCCATTAGTTTCTTTTCTGCGGGGAACCAACCCTGTATTAATAAAGCAAATCCAAATACCATAAGGATAATACTGATAGCTTTTTTTATTTTAGAAATGTTACTAATGGTAAGTTTACTTCTTAGCTGTTTAGCCAGCATAATTTTACCAATATCTATTAAAAGATAAGTACATATAATGGCGGTAAAGAATATAAATATTCTCGTTGGATCTAAATCCAATTGCGGCCCCCAGGTAATGATAATTGCCAGCCAGAAGCCCAATACGCCTATATTGATAAAATTAAGCAGGAAACCCTTTGCAAACAGGCTGAAATAGTTCTTCTTAATAATATCGCGGGAGGCATCATCTATAATCTCATTTTTAGCCGATTTATTAATCTTTATAAATGAAATGATACCGTATGTAATCATAATGAGCCCGCCAAATGTAAATAAGGCAGGCTCATCTTTAATATTCTGAAGTAATTTATAACTACTGAAATAAGCTATAAGAATAAAAATAATGTCTGAAAATATAGCACCAAGATCAAATGCCAATGCAGCCCTAAAACCTTTAATAACACTGGTTTCAAGCAGTACAAAAAAAACTGCTCCCGGCATAATACTTAAAATGAAACCAATAGATACGGCGCTTAAAATATCCTGTAACATCAACTAAAATTAGAGTGATGCAAGTTAGTATTTTAAATTTTTAAATAAAAACAACCGTGCTAAAGATAAATGTAAATCAATGGGATACTAACTATTTTACAATAGTAATTTCGGCATTGTTAGCCTTAGTTTCATTTATCTTATCGGGGTTACCATGAATAGCAAGTTCTGCACCCGATGCTACCACTGCATTTACCACACCGGTAGCATAAACAGAAACCTCGGCGCCCGATGCAATATAAACTGTAGTGTTTTCTGTTTTCAGCTTACTGGCATTTAGTTCACAGCCGCTTGCTGCATGAATTTCAAGTTGTTTTGCATTACCTTTTAATACAATTTCAGATCCTGAAGAAGCTGCCACACTCATATTTTCGGCATAAACAGAACAGTTCAGTTCGGTACCGCCATCAACACTTAATTGTAAGTATTTTGAATTAATAGTACCTTTTACTAACATTTCTATTGGTCCCGAAAGAGCTATCTGATTAATAGGTCCGTTAAAATGGATAATAACCTCAGCAGTTGAGGCCGAATTACTTAAAACAAGATTACCCTCTTCAGAACTTACCTGTAATGTATCTTCTCCTTCACCAATAATTAGCTTGTTTTCAGAAGATTCAACCATATACACTTCTACATTTCCACTTATGGCAAGCTTATCAAAGCTTTTAATTTCTACTGTTTTTTGTGCAGTGGCTAACTGAAATACCGCAATAGCTGCTATTAAAAATAACTTTTTCATGTCCTTTAAAATTAGTTGATCATTTACATAAAGACAGGTTTGTATATCAAACTGTTACAGTTAAAGTAAAAAAAATCCCGATAAACCTTACCGGCTTATCAGGACATCTAATTTTTAATCAGGTAATTAATTACATAACATTGATATTACCACCTATATTATTGGTTTTGTTTACCTGCTTAGGATCGCCATAAATATCAATATCACCGCCCCCTGTAGTTTTGGCATCTACAAAATCAGTAGCAAAAACATCGGCCTCTCCTCCTGCTGTTATACTTACAGAAGTTTGTGCCGTATTAAGATCTTTAGAGTTTAGAATTCCTCCCGAATTAATACTTACATCATGGTTAGAAGCCTTACCGTTAATGGTTAATATAGCACCCGATTTGATTTTACTTTTAAGTTTATCAACATCCAGATTCAGTTTAATTTGAGCTCCTTCTTTAGCATTAAGCTCAAAGGCAACTGCTTTAAAAGTATCTTCAGATGAAACATAAGCACCTTCACTGGCTTCCACCTGGTCTACATATTTGTAATACAATGTAACCGATATATCATCACCCTGAAGGAGTTTGGAAAACTTCATTCTTATTTTTACTTCATCTTTCTTGTTTACAACTTCCACATCCTGAGAATCATGACCTGATATAACAATCTTGTTCTCATTTGATTTCACCATTAAAACATGAATCTGGTCAAATACCTTTACAGTAGAAAAATCCCCCAGATTCCTGGTTTCCTGAGCAAACAGGCTACCCGAAAAAAGCAATAATGCCACAATTAGTTTTTTCATGATATATTAATTTTTGATTGATTACTCTTTCTTACCGAGGTACTGAAAATCAAGCTGCTTTTTAACCAGATCGGCATTTTTTACCTTAACGTAAACCTCGTCACCCAGCTGTAATAAATTGTGGGAAACCTGCCCTACCAAAGCATATTGCTTTTCATCAAAAGTGTAATAATCATCATTTATTTCTCTTATGCGGCACATGCCTTCACATTTGTTTGAAACGATCTCAACATAAATACCCCATTCGGTAACACCCGATATTACACCTAAGAACTCCTCGTCTTTATGATCCAGCATGTACTTAACCTGCATGTACTTAATACTATCACGCTCGGCATTAGCTGCAAGGTTTTCCATGTCAGACGAATGTTTGCATTTCTCTTCATACGCCTGCTCATCTACAGATTTGCCTCCATCCAGATAATGTTGTAACAATCTGTGTGCCATAACATCAGGATAACGACGAATTGGTGAGGTAAAATGCGAATAATAATCAAACGCAAGTCCGTAATGACCTATGTTATCAGTAGAATATATTGCCTTACTCATACTACGAATAGCCAATGTATCCACAAGATTCTGTTCTTTTTTACCCTGAACTTCGGCTAAAAGATTATTCAGTGATTTTGATACCGAATCTTTAGACCTGAAGTTGATATTATAACCGAATTTTGATATAACCGACTGTAAGTTAAATAGTTTATCTTCGTCCGGTTCATCGTGAATACGGTATACAAAAGTCTTTTTAGGCTGTTGCTTACCAATAAACTCTGCCACTTTCCTGTTGGCCAACAGCATAAATTCCTCAATAAGGTGATTAGCATCTTTAGCTACTTTAAAGTACACACCGGTAGGTTCGGAAGCTTCATTAAGATGGAACTTTACTTCTACCTTATCAAACGAAATTGCACCATGCTGCATACGCTTTCTGCGTAATATTTTAGCCAGCTCATCAAGCTTAATAACAGCATGCCGTATATCACCGTTTATTTGGTACTCCTCCCCTGTTAACGATATTTCCTGAGGGATGGTATTTCCTTTGGTTTCAATAATATGCTGGGCTTCCTCATAAGCAAAACGCTGATCAGAATAAATAGCAGTACGACCAAACCATTGGTTAACAACCTCTGCTTTCTCATTAATTTCAAACACTGCAGAGAACGTATATTTCTCCTCATGTGGTCTTAGTGAACAGGCAAAGTTAGACAGTACCTCCGGTAGCATTGGTACTACCCTATCTACCAGATATACTGATGTTGCCCTGTTAAAAGCCTCTTCATCCAGTAAGGTACCTTCTTCAAGATAATACGATACATCGGCAATATGAATACCTACCTCATAGTTACCGTTTTCAAGTACCTGGAACGATAAGGCATCATCAAAATCCTTAGCATCCTTAGGGTCAATGGTAAAGGTTAATACCTTTCTCATATCTCTCCTGTTGGCAATTTCCTCTTCCTTGATGGAAGTATCAATTTTTTGGGCATACGCCTCAACATCTACAGGGAAATCGTAAGGAAGCCCGTATTCGGCCAAAATAGCGTGTATCTCGGTATTGTGTTCACCAGGGCGTCCAAGTACCCTTAAAACCTCTCCAAACGGGCTGTCTGCCTTCGCAGGCCAGTCGTCTATCTTTACCAGTACCACATCCCCGTCCTGAGCATTGCCCAGTTTATTTTTAGGAATAAAAATATCGGTATACATTTTAGGGTTTGCCGTACTCACAAAAGCAAAATTCTTCTGGATGTCTATAACACCCACAAATTCTACCCTTGCCCTTTCAATAATCTCAACTACCTCACCTTCAGGTCTTCGTCCTCTCCTACGGTTATAAATATATACCTTAACCTTATCGCCGTCTAGGGCTTTGTTAAGGTTTGCGGTAGGGATAAATATATCGTCTTCAAGTTCATCACTCACAAAGTAGGCAGTCCTTCTGCTGGTCATATCTATCACACCTTCAATATAATCGGCTTTAGATACAACCCTGTATTTGCCTCTCTCTACTTCTTCAATCGTTTCTTTAGAGGCAAGAAATTTCAACTCTTTAATAATCTCGTTTCTGCTTTTGGTATCGTTTAGTTCCAGTGCAGCAGCTATCTGCTTGTAGTTAAATAGTTTATTTGGATCTTTAGAGAGTATTTTAAAAATTTTCCTGGAAAAGTCTTTTTCTCTTTTCACAGACGGTTTTCCGTTTCTTTTTTTACTCATATATAGTTTAAATATTGCTGAAAATTACGAATTACTTATAGAATAGTTAGTACAATTAATGAAATAATAACTATTTACTTACTAAATTTATACGGAGAATACTGAATCTCATTTACGTATGAAGGACTTTATCACAGCCGCCGTGTTTAGCTATCCGCACGAAATAGCTATCCTGAGGCACTTATTAACAGAAGCCGGAATAAACTTCTATTTCGAGAACGAAACCATTACAGCCATAGCTCCGCTTTACTCCCATGCCCTGGGCGGAATCAAACTCAAAGTTCACACTAACGACTTAGATACCGTAAAAGAGATACTCAAAAACTTAGAAGACTCAAATAATCTCAAAATTGTATAGCGTAAAAGTTATTAAGGTTTTCAACATACATTAAAAACAATAAATCCTTTTTAAAAATTTTAAAAATTAAATGATGGTTATTATTGCTTGTTAATAGTAGGAATAACTTTTGGCTAATTTGTTTTTTCAGCGAGTTATACAATTTTATACAAAGGTATTAACAAAGTTAAGAAATTGTAAATAATTAGTAATAAAGGTTTTCCTAAAAATAGGGTATAGGTTATTAACAATGGTTAATTACTGTTTTTTAATTATTTTGTTTGAAAACTTACCCTGTTGATTACTGTTAATAACCCCTGTTAACCTTTTCATAACTTTCAAAGAAATTCTAAGAAATAAATTTGGTTTTAAAAGTTAGGTTTTTGATTACAAAATTTATCGTTACAGTTTTAAAAAACTTTCTTTTTTCTGTTGTTAACTTATTAACAATAACTGTTAAAATTTAACTACTTAGTTTTCAGTACACTTACATATTCTATTAACAATTCAATATTTTAACATATTTATAAAACGTAAGGGTACTGAAAATCAGGCATAAAACATAAAAACCCTTTTAATAATATTACAGATGCTTAAATCTTGGTAACTTTGCAGCAATAAGTTTATTTATAAATACATTTTAAAGTATGAAAATTTCAATAGGTAACGACCACGCGGGTCCTGATTACAAAAAAGCTATTGTAAAGCACCTGGAAGAGAAAGGTATAGAAGTTATTAACCATGGTACAGACACTTTTGACAGTGTAGACTATCCTGATTTTGTACACCCGGTTGCCAATGATGTTGAAAACGGTACTGCCGATTTTGGTATTATTATATGTGGTAGCGGTAACGGTGTTGCCATGAGTGTTAACAAACACCAGAAAATTAGGGCTGCACTTTGCTGGATTAAAGAAATCGCGGCGCTAGCGCGCCAACATAATGATGCTAACATTATTAGTATACCGGCACGTTATACTTCTATACAGCAGGCTGTTGAAATGGTAGACACTTTTTTAAATACCGAATTTGAAGGCGGCAGACACCAAAATAGAGTAAACAAAATACCTTGTTAATAACATAAAGTTGTAGTGAGCAGGCACCATCATAATCATAGAATACATAAACATGAAATTGAAGGGAAAAATCTGCTTTTTTCCATACTGCTCAATACACTAATAACAATAGCCCAGGTTGTGGGAGGAATAATTTCCGGCAGCCTGGCTTTACTTTCAGATGCGCTGCATAACTTTAGCGATGTTCTTTCGCTGTTAATTAGTTATGTGGCACATAAACTTTCCCGTAAAAAAGCCACCATATCCCAAACCTTTGGGTTAAAACGATCTGAACTGGTTGCAGCTTTTGTCAATTCGCTTACCCTTGTTATTGTTGCTTTTTACCTTATTTATGAGGCTATTACACGCTTTTTTGATCCGGTTATTATTAAGCCGGGGCTTGTAATTTGGTTCTCCATACTGGGTATTGTGGCAAACGGACTCTCGGTACTGCTGTTAAAAAAGGATGCCAACCATAACCTGAACATGAAATCGGCTTACCTGCACTTATTAACAGACATGATGGCATCGGTAGCCGTGCTCGTAGGCGGACTCATGATGCATTATTTCGAAATGTACTGGGTAGATGCCGTACTTACACTTATTATTGCTATATACCTGGTGGTGGTAGGGGTAGACCTGTTAATAAAGTCGACAAAAATGCTGATGCTGTTCACACCCGAGTTTATAGACATTAAAGCTATAGTTAGGGAAGTACACAAAATTGAAGGTGTTAATAAACTGCACCATATACATGTTTGGCACTTAAATGAGGAGGAGCTGCACCTGGAAGCACATTTAGACTGTACGCACGATATTACATTATCGCAGTTTAACTTGCTGCTACAGGACATTGAAGATGTGCTGTATGATAAATTTGGAATTAACCACGTTAACATACAGCCCGAATTTAAAAAGGAAGATCCTAAGGATTTTATTGTGCAGGATTAAACTATAAATCAGAAATATCTATTAGGTTTATACCAAAATTATATGGTTGCATTTCTTTAATTACTTGGACTAATGAGTACTTAGCTATGTTAGATTGACATAAATCGATTCTTTCAAGAATATTTTTTCCTTTATAATGATTATTTTTGAAGGCCATTACAAAATTGATAGATAAATCTTTATCCCTTATTTTTTTAATAAAATTTTCAATATTAATCTCTTTATCCTCATTTCTTTTATTATATATCTTAAGAGTCTGTTTTAAATAGCTAATTCCCCTATTGTTTTTTAAATCATTCGATAATCTTTTAGCTGAAAGGATGACTTGAATATATAAATCTCTCATTTTTGTATTAAATCCATCTTTAACATGTATAAAGAAAACTTGATTGTCTTTAATATGTAAAATATCACATAGTTCAATATTATCGCTTATAACTTTATCTAATACATAATAATCAGCTAATTCGTTATAACTTTTATTATAACCATCTTCATCATCATCCTTTAACCAAGGTAAGAGAATATTTTCCTTAAGTTCATATTTTGAATAATATTCTTTGGCTTCATTATTCATTATTTTTAAGAATTCATCCTCAAGTAAATACCAATGACCATCAATTTTAAAATATTTTTTGAAATCATAATCAATTTCAGCAGTTATATGAGAGAAAAAGTTTCCATAGGTACTCTCTCTATCATTTATGTAACCAATAATATTTAACCTGAATAAATCTCCTCTAATATTAAACTTGTCATGCACGTTATTTGTATTTTCATAAATATATTTAGTACATTCAAAGTATAATTTAGATCTATCATCAATTAAAATATCTTTTTTACCTCTAGAAGATTTAAATCTGATTTTAAAACTATCACATTCATAAAATAATTCAAGTTTAGAAGGATGAACAACTTCTATTATATCATGTTGAATATATTTGACTCTATCAGGTGTGTTATGAGCCAGAACATCTTCAAAAACTATATCTACGAGCTGATTATCTAATTTATTTAGAAGATTATCATCATTTATTTTTGAGAATAGTGTTAGTTGTTTTACTTCGTATGTATTAATAATATTATCTATATCAATAATAAGAAATTTCAAATATTTAAAATCGATTTTTTTCCTTAAATAAAAATATGAACCCACTTCCATTAATGCTAAATTTTTCTCTAAATCATATTTTTTAAATTCTTTAAATTTTAATTCATCTCTAATCTTTATTTTAATCTTTATAGGGACTTCAGAATATTCCAATGTTTCAGATATTGTCTGATTTATGTTAAAAGTTTGCTTTTTGTGTGATATATTATTTGCAATACTACGAGTATCCAATTCTATTATTATATCATCAGTGGGTTTAGCTAATCTCTGATAGACTTCTATACCAAATAATGGATGTATATATTTTTTTATTACACTCATTCCACTTCCACTTATTACACAATAGATTTCACCTTTATATTTGATAAATAAAACAAAAGAAAACTCTACTATATCAAAGTTTTGACTTTCAGTAAGTTCATCGGGTAAAAATATTTTCCAATAAAATTTTTCTTTTGGTTGCCTATAACAGTAAGACCAAAAGGAAAACTCTTCTTCTTCTAGATAAGTAATTTTTGGATTTACTATTTTAATATCAAAATCTTTAGATTTACTTCTTAGTTTTTTGAGATGATTATTTTTTATGATTTCAATTATTTCATCATCTTTTTTTTCTCTTATTTCATAAAAAGATTTATCGATTTTAAAAATTTTTAAATCGAACTTCACATTATCTATTTTCATATCAGAATTGGGATTTGTAGTTAAATTTAAGAAAAAATAACCTACAAAATTTATATTAAAATCTTTGTATCAGTATTTTGCGATAAAGTCACAACTAATCTATTTCCAACCCTTTGACACAAATGCCGTAAAAATGCCGTAGTAAAACCGCTATCAAATGCCTACCTTGGTCAATAATTTTGTCCCATAACTTTAAATCAAAAAATTATGGAAACCATTGGAAAAAGAATTGCCGAAATCAGAAAGCAAAAAGGCCTAACTCAGGAGGAGGTAGCCGAGAGCGCTAAGATAAATTTACGCACACTACAGCGTATTGAAAAAGACGAAACCGAACCGCGCGGCAACAGCCTTAAAGGGATATGCGAAGCCCTTGAAATTAATATTGAGGACTTAGTAGATTACGGTAAAACCGAAGACAGAACCTATTTGGTATACATGCATCTTTCGGTAATGAGTTCGGTATTTATACCACTAGGTAATATAATCCTTCCGCTTATTTTATGGCTCAATAAAAAGGACAGGATTGTTTCCGTATCGGGTCAGGGTAAAAACATACTTAACTTCCAGATCGTTTGGACGGTTTGTTTTTATTTATTGATATTCATATTTGTATTTTTCAAAATAATGCACCTGCCGTTTAATGTATTTCTTTTTGTAGGGCTTATGGTAGCCATAGGGATTTTTAATTTCCTGTATCCGGTATATGCTGCCATTAGGGTAAGTAAGGGAGAGGTTAAAAACTTCTGGCCGGCACCAATTAAATTTATGAAATAAGAATACTATGTTTGTAGTTCATATTTTTGAATAATGACAAACATCCAATTCATTTCGGGGCAGGTTACCGCTCCTGTAAAAAGCATAGAAAATATATTACAACTGCTAAGTGAAGACTGTACTATTCCCTTTATTGCGCGTTACCGAAAGGACAGAACGGGCAATCTTGATGAGGTGGTAATAGAACAGATAGCCAAGCTAAACCAGGCCTTTGAAGCTATTGTAAAGCGAAAAGAAGCGATTTTAAAGAGTATTGAGGAGCAAAACGGGCTAACGCCCGATTTAAAGCAGAAAATTGATGCCAGCTTTGATATCACCGAACTGGAGGATTTTTACCTTCCGTTCAAAAAACGCAAAAAGACAAAAGCCGACACCGCCCGTGAAAACGGACTGGAACCGTTGGCAAAAATCATCATGGCACAAAACAGTGATGATATTGATTATATAGCATCAAAATACCTTAATGATAAAGTGGCAAATGAAGACGACGCACTACAGGGTGCCCGCGACATTATTGCCGAATGGGTAAATGAAAACCTGTACATCCGTAAAAACCTAAGGCGGATGTACAATCGTAAGGCGGAGATAACTACTAAAAAGGTTAAAGGTGCCGATGAGGAAAAGGCTAAAAAATTTGAACAGTACCTGGACTGGAGTGAAAATCTGGCTAAAGCGCCATCACACAGGGTACTGGCAATACTACGTGCCGAAAACGAGGGTATCATTAAATTTAAGGTAGATATAGACAGCGATGAGGCAATCGATTTTATGGAGCAGTCGGTTATCAAAAACAACCGCGAAACCGCCGGCCAGCTAAAGCTGGCAATAAAGGACAGTTATAAGCGCCTGCTGGCTCCGGCTATCTCAAACGAGGTATTGCAGGAAGCCAAAGCCAAAGCCGATGCCACCGCTATTGGTGTTTTTGCCGGAAATTTGGGTCAGTTGCTGTTAGCCCCTCCACTTGGGGAAAAGCGCATACTGGCTATAGATCCGGGGTTTCGTACAGGCTGTAAGGTAGTTTGTCTTGACGAGAAAGGCGATTTGTTGTATAACGAGACCATTTTCCCACATGCGCCGCAAAAGGATACTGCCGTTGCCATGAAAAAAATACGTTCCATGGTAAATGCCTATAAAATAGATGCCATTTCCATAGGTAACGGAACGGCATCGCGCGAAACTGAACATTTCATTAAAAAAATAGCCTTTGATAAGCCCGTACAGGTATTTGTAGTGAGCGAAGCAGGAGCATCGGTATATTCGGCATCAAAAATAGCAAGGGATGAATTCCCTAATTACGATGTAACCGTAAGGGGAGCAGTATCCATAGGGCGCAGGCTGAGTGATCCGCTTGCCGAACTGGTTAAAATAGAGCCTAAAGCCATTGGTGTGGGTCAGTACCAGCACGATGTGGATCAGGGTAAACTTAAAGACGAACTGGACACAGTGGTTATGCGCTGCGTAAACTCGGTTGGTGTAAATATCAATACGGCGAGTAAATCGCTGTTAGGTTATGTATCGGGTATTGGCGAAAAGCTTGCCGAAAATATAGTAAACTACCGTAGTGAGAACGGTCCGTTTGAAGACAGAAAACAACTTAAAAAAGTGCCAAGGCTGGGGGATAAGGTCTATCAGCAGGCGGCGGCTTTCGTAAGGATTCCAAACGCTAAAAACCCGCTGGATAATTCGGCTGTACACCCTGAGGCTTACAGTATAGTGGAAAAAATGGCTAAGGATATGAAACTTAAAACTGCCGATTTAGTTTCTAACAAAGAGGCTATAGCCAAAATTCCGGTAAACAATTATGTAACCGGAGATGTTGGGGTACTTGGTCTTAAAGATATTTTAAAGGAGCTTGAAAAACCGGGACTGGATCCAAGGAAGTCGGCAAAGGTATTTGAGTTCGATCCTAACGTAAGGTCTATTAACGACCTGCACATCGGGATGATATTACCGGGTATTGTGAATAACATTACCAATTTTGGCTGTTTTGTGGATATAGGTATCAAAGAAAGCGGACTGGTGCATATTTCCCAGTTAAAGGACGGTTTTGTGAGTGATGTGAATGAGGTGGTAAAACTACATCAGCATGTAGAAGTTAAGGTACTTGAGGTCGATGAGACCAGAAAAAGAATACAGCTTACCATGGTATTGTAAAAAAATAAAAAACCCTCTAAGCATTACTTAGAGGGTTTTTTATGTATAGAAACAAATATTATAATTTATTTTCTTCTTTTTGAGATTGCTCATTTTTTGAGTTTGCCGGCTGGTCATCCTTCGCTGCATCTTTAAATTCTTTAATACCAGATCCAAGGCCTCTCATTAATTCAGGAATTTTCTTTCCGCCAAACAATAGCACGATTAATACCACAACAACTGCTATTTGCCACGGACCAACTGCTCCTAAAAAAATTGCTAACATGTTCATAATTACAATAAATAAAATGATTATTTCGACAAAGTTAAATATAAAATAATTTACAATAACTATTTACGGCAAATATTTAGTATTGGTTTGCGTTAAAGTATAGAATTTTAAAGATTTTTAGCTAATATACCGTATTGCAGGAGGCTATGGTATTAGTATATTTGTGAATTAAACAGGAAATATGTCGGGTAAAAAGCGTAAAAGGCAGGTAATCAGAAAGAAACTCTTTACAAAAAACCGCCTTGTAATATTAAATGAAGATTCGTTTGAGGAAATATTTTCCTTAAAGCTTAACTTAATGAATGTTTTTGTGGGGCTAACGCTAATAAGTATCGTTATGATAGCCCTTACAACCTATATAATTGCATTTACTCCTTTAAGGGAATATATACCGGGTTATTCATCTTCAAAATTGAAGAAAGATGCTATTGATAATGCTATAAAGTCAGACTCGCTTCAAAAAGTATTAGATGAGAATAACATTTATCTGGCTTCGATAAGAAAAGTATTAACCGGAGATATTGAACATGCTGCCCTTAACAGGGATTCTATAATAGCTGCCGAACATAATGACGCTAATGTAGACCTGGCACCAAAAGAGGCAGAGCTGAAATTAAGGGAACAGGTAGCACTGGAAGACAAGTATAACCTGTTTGAAAAGGCGCAGCCAAAAGTAAACCTGGTATTATTCGCCCCGGCAAAAGGACATATTACCGAGAATTATAATGCTAAAGACAAGCATTTTTCTGTAGATATTATGCTTGCGGCAAATACACCGGTAAAATCGGTAGCGGCAGGAACAGTATTATTTTCAGACTGGACTCCTATACAGGGTAATGTAATTATCATTCGTCATAACGACGGTATTATCTCGGCATATAAAAAAGCTTCATCTCTAACAAAAGTACAGGGTGATGTAGTAAAATCGGGTGAGGTAATAGCTATGGCAGGAACATCGGAAGATGCTGATAAAGGAGCGCACCTACAGTTTGAATTATGGAAGGACGGTTATCCTATTAACCCAACCCAGTTTATTGATTTTGAATAATAACTTATGTCTATAAAATCGTTTGCAGCAAAACTGTTTGCTAAAAAAATATACAACGATACCCAAAAATGGGCTCAAAAACCTGTGGAAACCCAACAAAAGGTTTTAGAAATGCTCGTAGCAAAAGCAGCACAAACCAATTTTGGGAAAGATCATCATTTTGAAGGCATACGATCGCACGCTGATTTTGCAAAACATGTACCTGTAAGAGATTATGAGGACTTAAAACCTTATGTGGAAAAGGTGGTTAAAGGACAGGAAGATGTACTTTGGCCGGGTAAACCATTGTATTTTGCCAAAACATCAGGAACTACATCGGGGGCAAAATATATTCCGCTTACAAAAGAGTCTATGCCTTATCATATTGAGGCAGCCCGAAACGCCATACTGCATTACGTTCATGAAACGGGTAAAGCCCAATTTGTAGACGGTAAAATGATATTCCTGCAGGGAAGTCCTGAGCTGGAAGAGAAAAACGGGATTAAGTTTGGCCGGCTTTCGGGAATAGTAGCACACTTTGTACCAGCTTACCTGCAACGCAACCGCATGCCAAGCTGGGAAACCAACTGTATTGACGACTGGGAACAAAAGGTAGATGCCATAGTGGAGGAGACCTACAATGAGGATATGTCGGTTATTTCGGGAATACCATCGTGGGTACAAATGTATTTTGAAAGACTGGAGAAAAAAGGACATAAAAAGGTAGGCGAGATATTTAAAAATTTCAGCCTGTTTATATATGGTGGGGTAAATTATGAACCCTACAGGGCTAAGTTTGAAAATCTTATTGGAAGAAAGGTAGACAGTATTGAACTGTTTCCGGCTTCAGAAGGTTTTTTTGCCTATCAGGATAAACAAAATGCAAAAGGAATGTTGCTGTTGCTTAACTCAGGTATATTTTATGAGTTTATAAAAGCAGATGAGTTTTTTAATGAGCATCCTAAACGCTATACCATTGGCGAGGTGGAACTGGGTATTAACTATGTAATGATTATTTCTACCAATGCCGGTTTATGGGGTTATAATATAGGCGATACAATACAGTTTACATCTACAAAACCATACAGGGTTATTGTTAGCGGAAGGATTAAGCATTATATATCGGCCTTTGGAGAACATGTTATAGGCAAGGAAGTAGAGAATGCCCTTAAAGAAGCAATGGAAGGTACAGATGTACGTGTAAATGAATTTACTGTAGCTCCGCAAATTAATCCGGATAGCGGTTTACCATACCATGAATGGTTTATTGAATTTGAAAAAGAGCCTACAGATATGAATGCTTTTTCTCTGGCTATTGATAAGGCCATGAGAAAACAAAATGTATATTATGACGATTTGATATCAGGCAATATACTGCGTACAGTGGTAATTACTAAAGTGGGTAGAAACGGTTTTCAGGAGTACATGAAATCAATAGGGAAGCTGGGCGGGCAAAATAAACTGCCAAGACTGTCTAACGACAGAAAAATAGCAGATGCGCTGTAAACCCGTTTGTTAATTAACAGGATATACAGGCTTTAACATAAGTAAAAAATAAAATCCTACATTTGCCTTAAAACACTAAAAGATTATGCAGGGCATTAAGAATACATCCCGATCCAAGGCGCAGGAATCTTCTGCGGCAATTGAGCGTTTGTATATTACAATGCGCCATCTTTTAAACCGTGGTTTTTATAAACCCATGGGAGTATCGGGCGATACGCTCAGGGAAGCACTTTTGCTTTTAAGACCCGAAATTTACGGGTCGATAGCAGAGGAGAAGGCCGAACTTAACGGACTGTTATATGTTATAGAGCGTTTGCCTATAGGTATAGAGCAATGCCGTTTTATAAGCCTTACATCAGATGAAGGATATTCCAAATCACATTTTAAGGCCATAGTGCCGCCTAAAAGAAGAAGAAACTGCTACCGTATTGATGACGAGCAGATGAATGTGGAAATTACCCGAGGCAGATCGGATATATATGATATACTTACCCACCTTACTTTTATTTTTATAGAATCGCATAAAATAAAAGACAGGGTACTTATAGACGATAACGGCGAAATTACCCACGACTGGTTTAGACTCGAACAAATAGTGCTTCAGAAAAAAAAGAAGCTTACACTGGAAGAAAGGGAAAAAGCCATTTCGCATGTGTCTTCGGTATTGGGAAGAACATTTTCGGAAGTATTGGATATTTATGATGCTTTTGGTTCGGCAGAAATGCCCGACAGGTTTTTGCATATAATATACTGGTTGGGTAAACTGGCTATTGATGAGGCCATGGGCGGTGCAAAAAGAACCATAACTTTTAGTCCTATTTTAAGGGAACGGTTAGGGCATCATATTCATGGAGAGATTTGGGCCAATAATATAAAAACCATTCTTAAACAAAACGGACTTTTAGAAAGGCCTATTCACATTATAAGTGCTAATATGCACAGTGTGATGAATTCAATTTTTGCCGAAAAGGTATTGAGTAAAGAGTTTAAAGGTAAGCCTGATTACTTTATTTATGAAGAGTTAAGCAAAACCGGTAACGGAGAACAAAGAGCAAGAATTGAAGAAGAGGCTCTAAAAAACGGAATGATATTTATCCCCGATACATCGGGCACTAATATAGACGTACAGATATTTGATACGGCAGCTATTGATTTTACAGGTACACCGTTTAAAAATGGCGTACAGGGAGGGGTAAAACCGGTATTAATAGTTATGGATTATGCTTTTGGTGAGCAGGCTTATGAAACTATTGATGAACTGTTAAAACCATTTAAGGAGCATAAATCAAAAACCTTCCTTGATATAGAATCGGTTTCCATAATGGGTAAAGCCGGTATACTTGAAGGTAATAAGGGTGATATTATGATACCTTCGGCACATATAAACGAAGGTACAGGAGATAATTATCCGTTTGAAAACGAGTTAAAGGCAGCACTATTGGAAGGACACGGTATACCGGTGTATACCGGTGCTATGGTAACCGTTTTAGGTACATCACTTCAAAACAGGGACTTGCTTAAGTTTTTTAACGAGTCTACCTGGGGTGTTATAGGCCTGGAGATGGAAGGAGCCTATTATCAAAAAGCCATACAGTCGGCCTCAAAAATACGCAGGAGTATTAACCCTGATGTAAAGGTAAGATATGCCTATTATGCGTCAGATAATCCGCTTGAAACAGGTAGTACACTTGCTTCGGGTGGCTTAGGTACAACAGGAGTGAAACCTACTTATTTAATTACAATTAAAATTTTAGAACAAATATTTAATGTCAGATAAACTATGGCTGAAAACACAAATAGTCCTTATGATAAGGAATTAGATTTTAATTATGTTTCCGGAAAAGTGAAAGGTTATTTTTCTAAAACCGGAGATTCTTTTTTTAATGCAGTACAGTTTGTAAAGCGCAATATTATTGTTCTTGTTCTATTATTTATAGTAGGGGCAGGGTTTGGTTATTATAAAGACTATAAAAAAGGACCTTATTACAAAAATCAAATTTTTGTAATCCCTAATTTTAAGAGTGTGGATTATTTATATTCTCAGGCTGATTTTCTCAATTCAAGAGTTGGTGATTCTGTTTTTTTCAGTAATCTCGGAATTAAAAGTACAAAACAAATTAGAAAAGTAGAGGTAGAGCCTGTTGTTGATATTTATGATTTTGTAAGGGAAGAAGAAGATGAAACAAAATACATGATACTTAAACTTATGGCCGATAATGGCGATATTAATAAGATAATGGAAGATAAGACTACCAGCAAGAACTATAAGTTTCATGTTATAAATTATTTTTCTTCTGAATGGTCTAATCAACAAACAGTTGATGGGATAATGAAGTTTTTAAACAATGATCCATTTTTAGAATCCATGCAAAAAGAATGGACAAAAAATATGGAAATAAAGATTGCTGCAAACGATACACTTTTAAAACAGATAGATGGTATTCTGGACAGTTATGCTAATAAAATGTCGGGTAATTCTGTTGTATTCAATGAAGAAAAAGCACTTGATGAGGTTTTAAAAGAAAAGCAAAGACTGGTAGATGAACAGGCAAGAAACCGAGTTGATCTTGTTAACTACTCTAAGATAATTAAAGACGGAAGCGTAGTACTTAATGTTAATGAACCAACAGTTTTAAGAGGAAAGATGAAAATAATTTATCCTGTTATATTTATAGGGGTATTTGTGCTGTTAGCATGGTTTGTATCGTTTTATAAAAGACAGGTAAACAAAAGAAAGATTCTAATAAAAGAGAATGAATAAAGCGATACTAGTAACAGGAGGTGCCGGATTTATAGGTGCTAATTTTGTTGAATATTTTTTACAGGCCAATAACGATGTTTTATTGGTTAATTTAGATAAACTTACCTATGCCGGAGATTTAGCTAATCTCACCGAGGCAAAAAACAATCCAAACTACAAGTTTGTACAGGGGGATATTTGTGACAGGGAGCTTATAGAGCAACTGTTTAAGGAGTATGATTTTAGGGGGATAATTCATTTTGCTGCCGAATCACACGTAGACAATTCTATATCGGGACCTGAGGCATTTATACAAACCAATGTTATGGGAACCTTTGTTTTGATTGATGTTGCCAGAAAGCACTGGATGGAATCCCCAAATCAGTACAAAGAAGCCTATAAAGACTGTCGTTTCCATCATATCTCTACTGATGAGGTGTATGGTACACTGGGCAAGGAAGGGTTGTTTACCGAAGAAACCCCGTATGCGCCAAATAGTCCTTACAGTGCTTCAAAGGCATCAAGCGATATGGTGGTGAGAAGTTATTTCCATACCTATGGAATGAATGTTGTTACTACTAACTGTTCTAATAATTACGGACCAAAACAACATCAGGAAAAGCTTATACCAACTATAATAAGAAAAGCCATATCAGGAGAAAACATTCCTATTTACGGAACCGGAGAAAATGTAAGGGACTGGCTTTATGTGCTGGATCACTGTAAGGGGATAGAATTGGTTTACAAAAAAGGTGTAGCCGGGGAAACCTATAATATTGGTGGAAGAAACGAAAGAAACAACCTGTATATAGCCAATAAGATATGTGATTTACTGGATGAAATACATCCTCGTGAATCGGGTAAATACAACGAGCTTATAACTTTTGTAAAAGACAGGCCGGGGCATGATATGCGTTATGCTATCGATGCAACAAAAATTGAGAACGAACTGGGCTGGAAAGCCGATGAGAATTTTGAAACAGGTATTGTAAAGACCATAGAATGGTATTTGCATAAACTCACAAAATAAACAACTATGAAAGGAATAATATTAGCCGGCGGATCGGGAACCAGGCTGCATCCGTTAACCTTAGCGGTAAGTAAGCAGCTTATGCCTATTTATGATAAGCCGATGATATACTATCCCTTATCAACACTTATATG
Organism: Flavobacterium beibuense F44-8; assembly: GCF_000769915.1. GTDB lineage: Bacteria > Bacteroidota > Bacteroidia > Flavobacteriales > Flavobacteriaceae > Flavobacterium > Flavobacterium beibuense. The sequence goes on along the minus strand of NZ_JRLV01000004.1, from coordinate 211,933 downwards.
GTCGGGAATAAGGGAAATACTTATTATTTCCACTCCTCATGATTTGCCATTGTTCAGGCAGCTTTTAGGTGACGGATCGAGTCTCGGCTGTAACTTTGAATATGCCGTACAGGAGTATCCTAACGGACTGGCAGAAGCCTTTATAATAGGTAAGGAATTTATAGGTAATGATAAAGTAGCCCTTATACTGGGCGATAATATATTTTATGGTACAGGCCTTTCTGATTTATTGCAGGCCAATAACGACCCAAACGGAGGGATTATTTATGCCTATCATGTGCACGACCCTGAGCGTTATGGCGTAGTAGATTTTGATGCTCAGGGCAATGTGCTGTCTATAGAGGAGAAGCCTCAAAACCCTAAGTCACATTATGCAGTGCCTGGTATTTATTTTTATGATAATGACGTGGTTGAAATAGCGGCAAACATAAAGCCAAGTGCCCGTGGTGAACTGGAAATTACCGATGTGAATAAGGAATACCTTAAACGCGGTAAGCTAAAGGTAAGTATACTGGACAGAGGGACGGCATGGCTGGATACAGGGACGTTTAACTCCCTTATGCAGGCAGGACAGTTTGTACAGGTAATAGAGGAACGCCAGGGACTTAAAATTGGTGCTATAGAAGAGGCTGCCTATAAAATGGGCTTTATAAACAGAGAACAATTAACTAAACTTGCCGAACCACTTTTAAAAAGCGGATACGGTACACACTTATTAAGTATACTAGATTAAATAAATGACGGCAATACCTACAAAACTTGAAGGATGTTTTATAATAGAACCTAATGTTTTTTATGACGACAGGGGCTATTTTATGGAAAGTTATAATGAAGCGCGTTTTGAGGAACAAACCGGGCAAAAGGTACACTTTGTACAGGACAATCAGTCGCACTCAACAAAGGGAGTATTAAGAGGACTGCATTACCAAACCGGCGAACATGCTCAGGCTAAACTGGTAAGGGTACTGGAAGGAGAGGTACTGGATGTTGCTGTAGATGTAAGACCGGAATCGGCTACCTACGGTGAGCATGTTACTGTATTACTAACAGCCGAAAATAAAAAACAGCTTTTTGTTCCCAGAGGTTTTGCACACGGTTTTATAGTATTGAGTGAAACTGCATCGTTTTTTTACAAATGCGATAATTTTTACAATAAGGAATCAGAAGGGGGAATACTGTTTAATGACCCCGAACTGAATATAGACTGGCAACTGCCTACAGAAAACCTGATTATATCCTACAAGGATCAGGTACTTCCTAACCTTAAAAATGCAAGGCCAATATGGTAGTATTAGTCACGGGAGCATCAGGTCAGTTAGGGCAAAGTATTAAGCATATAGCGGCTAGTCATAGTTCGCTTTCTTTTTATTATGCTGATAGTAAAGAGGGTGATATTACAAATAAAGCAGCGCTTGAAAAACTGTTTAAAGAAGTAAAGCCTGATTATTGTATTAACGCGGCAGCTTATACAGCTGTTGATAAGGCTGAAACGGATAAGGAACAGGCTTATGCCGTTAATGTTACCGGAGCTAAAAACCTTGCTGAAGTTTGTAATGCAGGAGGCGTTAAGCTAATACATATTTCTACCGATTTTGTTTTTGACGGAACAAAATCAACACCCTATACTGAACTGGATAGTACAAATCCGCAGGGGGTATACGGGCTTACCAAAAGGCAGGGCGAACAGGAAATTGAAAAAGCACTTAAAGAATATTACATTGTAAGAACTTCATGGCTGTACTCTCAGTTTGCCAATAACTTTATGAAAACCATGTTAAGGCTGGCTGCCGAAAGGGATTCTCTTGGAGTTATTGATGACCAAAAGGGAACCCCTACCAATGCGGTTGATTTGGCCGAAGTAGTGCTAAGAATTATAGAAAGCGGTAAAACGGCTTATGGTATTTATCACTACAGTAATGAAGGAGAAACCAGTTGGTATGGTTTTGCCAAACAGATTTTTGAGACTAATAATGTGAGTATAGATTTAAAACCTATACCAACAGAAGCATATCCTACTCCGGCAAAACGCCCGCAGTATAGTGTTTTGGATAAAAGTAAAATAAAGAATACATTTGATTTACAGATAAATAACTGGCAGGATTCATTGCAACCTTATAACTAATCGCCCATGCAAAAAGTTTACTGTGTTACGCCTTTATACAACGATTGGACCAGCTGTGTTGTTTTAGCCGATAAGATTAGGCAGTTGGAAAAAGAACATAGTGGATTTATGTTTAATTTGGTTATAGTCAACGATGGGTCTGTAACATTGCCGGAAGAAGATATTTTTCGTTCAGAAAACATAAAAATACTAAATCTTAAGGTTAATGTTGGTCATCAAAGGGCAATAGCTATAGGGTTACAGTATGTGTATAATGAAGTTAATGATTGTGATGCCGTAGTGGTTTTAGACAGTGATGGCGAAGACAGGCCTGAAGATATACCCTTACTTCTTGAAAAGACCCTTAAAATCCAAACTATAGTTTTTGCCGAAAGAAATAAAAGGGAAGAATCTCTGATGTTTAAAACCGGATATTGGTTTTATAAGGTTCTTTTTAATACCCTGACAGGCAAAAAAATAAGCTTTGGTAATTTTAGCGCTATGCCTGTTAATCAATTGAAAAAGGTAGTAGCATTAAGTAATATATGGAATCATTATTCCGGAGCTGTTATGCATTCCCGTCTGCCTTACAGTAAGGTTTTATTAGACAGGGGTAAAAGGTATTCTGGCCAGTCTAAAATGAACTTTACCAGCCTGGTATTACACGGGCTTAGCTCAATTTCAGTTTATTTTGATTCAATTTCGGTAAGAATATTAAAGTTTTGCTTTTATGGTATTGCTTTATGTTTTACAGGAGTTTTTTATATACTGTTTCAAAAGTTTTTTACCGAAAAAGCTATACCCGGTTGGGCATCAAGCCTTATAATGATAATAACGGGTATTATACTTCAGTTATTCTCGGTTACCCTGATAGTATTGCTTTTACAGCTTAGTTCCAGAAAAAATATAGATGCACCTAACACTAAAAAGTATCTCGATTTTTTAGAAGACTAATTGTCCTTCTCAAAAACAAGTTGTTCTTCAGGTATGAAAAAAATTAAAGCATATATACAACAAAACTACTGGCTATTGGCAATACTGTTATTGGCCTCGTTTTTACGTCTGTTTCATGTAGATTATCAAAGTGTTTGGGTTGATGAAATCCATACCATGATTGAATCAGATCCTTCTATGACTTTTAGGGAAATGAATCATATAATTCTTTTTAGGGAAGGTATAGGTCACATGTATTTTTTGATAGTTAAGGGGCTTAATGCAATATTTGGATACTCAGCACTTACGGCAAGGCTCTTTTCGGCATTTATTGGTATAGCGAGTATATATGTCATTTATCTGTTAGGCAAGGAACTACATAATAAAAGAACAGGGCTTATAGCAGCATTACTTTTAACGGTAAACCTGTATCATATAACCTATTCGCAGGAGGCAAGATCGTATATTCTTTTAGTTTTATTCTGTACACTGGCTTTTTATAAGTTGGCAGTTTTTCTTAAAAGGCCATCGGTTAAAAATGCGATATGGTATGGCGTGTTTGCTGCTCTTATGTTTCATGCCCATATAGTATCGGCCCTTACCCTGTTTGGACAAGTATTACTTACCCTGTTTGTACTATATACTCAACCTAAAGAAGAAAGAAAAGCTTTTTTCAAAAAGTGTGTTGTAGCAGGTACAACTCTATTTTTACTGTTACTTCCCGCTTACAGTTTAATATTAAAAGTATCTAAATACAAATCAGGTTGGCTTACGTTACCGGGTCCCGATGGTTTTTCGAATATAGTAAAGGCATTAACCGGTGATACGGAACTATTATGGTTCCTGTTTCTTCTTTTGGCAATATTCTACTTTGTAAATCTTTTTAGACAAAAGGAGAACAGGCTGTGTGCACATGCTCTGCTTTCCAATAATATTATATTCTCGGCACTCATCTTTTTCTGCTGGATATTTTTTGCCATACCGTTGTCCATAATCAAGTCTTATATGGACGAGCCCATGATTCTGTCTAGGTATTTTATACATATGCTTCCGGCATTGATAATACTATTTTCCATTGCCATAGAGCAAATACGCAACAGGATTTCTCAGGTACTTATTGTATCAATGATAGTCATACTTTCCTTAACCGATATTTTTATTGTAAAAGACTATTATTATAAGCTTTCCAAATCACAATACAGGGAACTGACAACCGAAATAATGAATAACAATCCGCAGGGAGATAAAGTGGTTTCCTCGTGGGGATGGCTTATGAGTTATTTCTTTAAGCCTACTGGGGAGCCGGTTTTAGAAATGAAACTGCGTGATTATGTGAACGCAATAAAAGAGGGTAAAGTCCGAAAAGAATCTTTTTGGTATCTTGACGGTAACTCTAGGTCTTATAACTTAACACCAGAAGATGAGGCGTTTTTAAATGAAAACTTTATGATGAGAGAAAGTTTTGAATTGTATGATTGCTGGGCAAGGCATTATATATCGAAAACAGAGCAGGATTTCCCTTTGCGATTATCTGCCGATAGCTTTATCCCTAAAAATATTGATGATAACGGGAACTTATATCTCTTTGAAAATGGAGGGCTAACATCAGAAAGTTTTAAACTGGAAAAAGGACAATATAATCTTGTTATAAAAGCAAACAGCCTGCCTAAAGAACCCATAAAAGGAGAGCACGCACACCTACAGGTAAAGTTAGGAGATGAAAAGATAGGGGATTACTATTTGAATGGCGATGATAATAATAATGAGATGAAACTGCCTTTTGAGATAAAGGCAGATACCAAAACTAAAGCACAGTTTATTTTTGATAATGATACTTTTACAGAAGGCAAAGACAGAAATCTTGTAATATATTCTGTTCAGATAGAAAAAAAGGAGTAAAATGGGGGTACTTAAAGTACTTAAGGAAAAATCAATAATCAATCTTATGGTTTATGGTGTTGGGCAGGGTTTTAACCTTGTTACTCCCCTATTGGTTGCACCTTATCTCATATCTGTTTGCGGAGAGGATGGTTTTGGTAAAATCAGTACTGGTCTGGCTATCTCGTTTCTGTTAATCGTTATTATTGATTATGGTAGTGATATAACAGGAGTAAAGGAAGTTGCCGTAAACAGGGAAAATAAACAAAAGCTTGAAAGTATTGTAAGTACAACCTATGCGGCTAAAGCACTATTTGTAATGATGGTTTTAGCTTTTATGAGTACCCTGTATAGTCTAGTACCCTACTTCAGTAAAGAGAAGGATTTATATCTTTTGGCTCTTCCTATTTTGATAGGTCAGCTTATAAATCCAACCTGGGTTTTTCAGGGTGTTGAAAATTTTAAATGGATTACCATACTTAATATTCTTTCAAAAGTAATTTATGTTGCGGGGGTGTTTTGTTTTATTAAAACTTCTGATGATTATATTTATGCTAATTTATGGTGGGGCTTAGGGATGATAATAGCTAATACAATAGCATTTTTATATCTTAAAAACCATTATGAAATAAGTTTTAGAGCCACTTCTTTTAAAGAGGTTAAGGAGTATCTAAAAGATAATTTTTCCATTTTTACCTCTCAGGCTGTGTTGTCGCTGCAAATGTACAGTCCTGTAATATTGGTAAAACTCTTTATGGGAGATGCTGCTGCTGGTATGTATGCCATTGTAGAAAGGATAGTAGTAATGTTCAGGACTTATATACTACTGTTCTTTAACTATGTTTTCCCGAGAGTATGTTATTTACTGGATAACAATGCTAAGAAAGCAATACGTTTTTGGAAACTGTTTAACGGAGCCAACTTTGTATTTATAGTAATAGCAATGTTGTTGCTGTTTGTTTTATCAAAACCGATTGTTATTTACTTTAAAGCGGAATCGGTAGATGAAATTTCCGGCCTGTTACGATTAGGGGCAGTAATACCAATAGCATTTGCATTATCGGTACCATTAAAGCAGCTCGTTTTAGGGTGGAATTATAACAGGCAATATACCCGTATAACAATGATTATGGTGATAGTTAATCTTGTAGCCATAATAACAGTAATGCCTTTTTATAAATTACAGGGAATTTTAGTTACGTTTATAGCGACCGAACTTATAACAGGCCTTTTATTTTTAAGCGTTATTAAAAACAGGCTCAAACAGGCAGATTAGAAAAACTATTGTACTTTTGAGACCATATCAGCATTAGGAATGACGAAAAAACTATTTCAGAAGCTTTTGCACAAATCGGGTAAAAACTACACCGTAGATCCTGCCATACCCGATGGTTTTTTCCGAAAGATATTATCCCAAAGAATAACAATGCTCATAAGAGGTTATTTAAAACTGGGCAAAAAGGTATACATAGGCCCAGGTTGTACTATTACCAATAAAAGGAATATTGATTTTGGTAATAATGTAACCATTGCCCATAATACAAAAATAGACGGATATGCCAGTGAGAGGCTTTCTATAGGAAACGGAAGCAGTATTGGTGCTTATTCGCTTATTCGCTGTACCAGTCATCCCTCTAAATATGGTAAGGGATTAACAATAGGGAATAATTCGGCCATGGGGCGTTTTACTGAATTTGGTGCTGCGGGAGGAATCGAAATAGGCAATGATGTTATAATGGGATCTTATGTAAGTTTTCATTCCGAAAACCACAATTTTGCCAATACAACAAAACTGATAAGAGAGCAGGGCGTTACCTCAAAAGGTATTAAAATAGGCAACAATGTATGGGTAGGAGCTAAGGTTACTTTTTTAGATGGGTGTGTGGTTGGCAATCATTGTGTAGTAGCAGCGGGAGCTGTTGTAAATGGTGTTTTTCCGGATAATTGCGTGATTGGTGGAGTACCGGCAAAAATTATTAAGAATATAGAATAGTATATGGGACTTAAGATAAAGAAACAGCGTATTTATGAGTTATTATTTATGGCTTGTATTGTTGTGCCTTATTTTAATGTATATGAGGCGACCTTTTTTATATGGAGCCTAACTGCTTTAATAACCTTAAGAAAAAAATACAGTTTTACTATGGTAAAGCAGCTTGCCTGTTTTACAGGGATACTCATAATTGCTCTAATAGTTAGCTTTTTTGATTTTCCGGAACCTTATCCTTTTGTAAGAGATTTTGCTTATATGCTTAAACCCATACTAGGGTTGTTAATAGGATACCAGATATGTAAAGATTATTTTGATAACCCTTTTATTATAATAGTAAAAACAGGCGTAGTTATTGCTGTTTTTCATATGTTTAACCTGGCTTATGCTTTTACATTTTTACATATAAGAGATATGCCTACACTTCGTATGCATACAGGGTATTTTAGCGATTTTGAAGTATATACTATTATAATATTAATTTTTAGGAAACAGCTTGGTTTAGAAATATCAGACAAGAGGGTTAAATTGTTTCTTCCGTTATTAATATTTTCTACAATTCTTTATCTGGCAAGGAGTAACTTTATACAGTTTGTAGTTTTGTACATAGCAATGAAAGGGTATTTTGTTGCAAACAAACGTTCAATAACCATACTTGTATTTTCAGTACTTATATTAGGAGGAGGCTATACGGCTATATATTATTCAAATCCCAGCAGAACCAGAGGTATAGAGGCTTTTTTCTATAAAATTAAAAATGCTCCTAAAGAAGCGTTTAAAACCCACGTAAACAAATACGACTGGAAAGATCTAAATGATAACTACCGCTCTTATGAAACGATAATGACTTATAAGCAGGTAACAGATAAAGGTCCTGCTACAGTTGCTTTCGGGAAAGGCCTGGGCTCAACAACAGACTTAAAGAAAAAAATGTGGCTACAAAGTAGTTATATGCGTTTTATCCCGTTTTTACATAACGGATTTACAACAGTTTTCTTAAAATCAGGATTGGTTGGATTAATATTATTATTTATATCCATTTTTCTACTCTACAAAAACAAGCCTTTTGACAGCCCGATAATAACAAATATTAATTTTTTAATAGTAGGTACGGGAGTGTATTTAATAGTTTCATATTGGGTATTTATGGGCTTTTACTTTACTGTTGATACCAAGGCTGTAATTTTTGGATTTCTGGTGAGATATAGAGAAAATATAGCTAGGGCAATGACAAACCACGTGTAATGAAAAACATTTTGGTAATACATCAGTCGGCCGAATTATATGGCTCAGATAAAATGCTTCTCCTGCTGCTTAAAAGTATGGATAAGGCAAATTTTTATCCGGTTGTTGTACTTCCCGGTGAAGGCCCTTTAAAGCAGGAACTTGAAAAAGAAAATATTAAGGTTGTAACAGCTCCGGTATTAAAAGTTTATCGTAAAATGTTCACCCCAAAAAACCTGTATCGTTTTTTTAAGGACATAAAAAAAGGGGTTAACCTTTTAGATAAATTAAATGGTGAGTATAGGTTTGACCTGATTTATTCTAATACGCTGGCTGTTTTATTAGGTATGTTCTATGCCCGTAAAAGAAAAATAAAACATGTATGGCATGTACATGAAATTATAGCCCATCCTAAAATTTTTGCTGAAGCCTATCCAAGACTTTTAAACAAAACGGCACATAAGGTAATTTGTAATTCATTTGCCACCAGAGATAATTTATTACAAAGGGTTCCAGCGCTGCAATCTAAAACGGTTGTGGTATACAACGGTCTGGATGAATCACAAAGGGTCAGTAATGTGGCTGCAAAAGCCGATTTCGGTTTCACTCAGGAAGATATCGTGATTACACTTGTAGGAAGAATAAGCCGTTTAAAAGGTCATAAATGGACGGTATCGGCATTTGCTAAATATTTAAAAACAAGTAACGCTAAGTTGTTTTTTGTGGGCTCTCCAGTACCGGGCCAGGAATATTATGAAACAGAGCTAAGGGATATTATTAAATACGAGGGGCTGGAAAACAAGGTAACAATACTGCCGTTTACAAAGAACCTGAAGCAAATTTGGGATGTTACAGATATTGCCCTTATGCCTTCGACAGAGGCAGAATCTTTTGGTTTGGTAGGACTCGAGGCCATGCTGGCAAAAAAACCGCTTATAGCCTCAAACCTTGGCGGATTAAAAGAAATAGTACTGAATAACGAAACAGGTTATCTGGTAGACCCGTTAGATGATAAAGCCCTTGCAGATGCACTTATCAAACTTATGGATAACCCGCAACTGCGAAAAGAATTTGGAGAAAGCGGTTATAACAGGGCTAAACAGCAGTTTTCGCTTCAAAACTACCTTAACGGGATCAATAGCGTATTGGAAGCTGAAAGCTAAACAATTAGAAAAGCGTAACGGAAAGGCTTATATTTGCCAACCTTAAAAAGTGATAATGAAAGTAGCCATACTAGGTACAAGAGGTGTTCCCAATTACTATGGGGGGTTTGAACAGTTTGCAGAATACTTTTCGGCATATCTGGCCGATAAAGGGCATGAGGTATATGTATATAATTCTCACAATCACCCGTATCAGGAAAAAATGTTTAAGGGAGCACACATTATCCATAAACATGATCCGGAGTATAAAATGGGTACTTTCGGTCAGTTTATATATGACTACAACTGTATAATGGATTCCCGCAAAAGGGATTTTGATATTATTCTTCAGCTGGGGTATACCAGTAGTTCCATATGGTTTTTCCTGTTACCTAAAAAATCGGTTATAATCAGCAATATGGATGGTTTGGAATGGAAACGTTCCAAATATTCGGCACCGGTAAGGCAGTTCCTTAAGTTTGCCGAAAGACTGGCAGCTATAAGCAGTGATTATTTAGTAGCCGATTCCCTGGGTATACAGAAATCACTAAAAAACCGATACAACAAAGAGTCAGAATATATTGCCTATGGCGCATATCCTTTTGAAAACCCTGATGAAGGGGTGATTAAAGAGTATGGTGTAGAGAAAGGCAATTATAATATGGTGATGGCCCGTTTTGAACCCGAAAATAACATCGATATGGTACTTGAGGGTGTGGTACAAAGCGGAAACAAAACCCCAATACTGGTTATTGGTAAGCATGAAACAAAATATGGAGCCTATTTAAAAAACAAGTTTGAAGCTCACAGCCATATCCGTTTTATGGGAGGTATATACAATATAAACCACCTGGATAACTTAAGGTATTACTCTAATCTTTACTTTCACGGGCACTCAGTTGGCGGTACTAATCCGTCACTTTTAGAAGCTATGGCATCAAAGGCTTTTATAATAGCAAACAACAACGATTTTAATAAAGGAGTTCTTAAAAACAATGCTTTTTATTTCTCAAATCCACAAGAAGTCGCAAATATTGTTAATACGTTAAAAAAAAGTGATAATTTGCAGGCCATCGAAAACAACTATAAAGCAATAATAGACGAGTTTAATTGGGAAAAAATTAATGGGGACTATCTTCACTTCTTCGAAAAATGCCTTGCCAAAAAATAAACGACCTTCAGCAAGTCCTAAAATGCTGGTTTTTCTGGTAGTTACCATACTGCTTGCTATCCCTTTAAATTATGCATTTAGTAGTATAGCAACCATATTACTGGTGGTTTATACCCTGCTTACGGCAAAAAAAGGGCATTTTAATTTCAGCCTTAGTCTTGCCTTGCCTGTATTGTTGTTCCTTATTATGTGCACTTCCCTTATATGGTCTGTTGAATTTAAATGTACACTAAAGGCGCTTTCCAAAGAAATTCCGTTACTGGTAATACCGGTAGTATTTGCTTTTACAAGACTATGGCCCAAACAGCAAAAAGATATTGTAAAGTTTTACAGCTGGGGCATGGTTGTATATGCCCTGTTTTATATAATAAGAGCTTTTAGTAAATATTTCAGCACGGGAGATGCTTCGGTGTTTTTTTATCACGAACTGGTAACTAAAGACGTAAATGCCATATATGTCTCGGTATTCCTGTCGGTAGCGCTGTTTTATTTCCTTGTAAAAAAATATAAGAAGAGAATTGACTATATGGCATTTGGATTACTGTTTATAATGGTTTTCCTTTTGTCGTCAAAAAATATACTTCTGGCCGATATTTTTCTTATTCTGATTTATGTGCTTTTTTGGTCGGGAATTACCAAAAAAGCCAAGTGGACAATAGGAGTTGCCTTTGCGACATTAGTAGTCATAGCGGGATATTACACGAAAATAGGAGAAAGAATAAAATCAGAACTGGAACCGGGAACAGAAATGACCGTAAGGGAATCGGGCACCAATGCCATTAGTATACAGGAAGCCTGGAAGAAAGATACCTTTACTCAAAACGATTATTTTAACGGAACTTCCTTCAGGGTTTACCAAATAAGGATTTTTACCGAAATGATGAGTGAAGATCCTGTTTTGCTTACCGGTTACGGACTTAATGCCTCTCTTAACAGAATTAAGGAAAAGGGAGAGGAGCATAATGTATACAAAGGTGACGAAACCCACAGGGGGTATAACAGCCTTAACTTTCATAACCAGTATATTGAGGTTTTTGCCGATTTGGGCCTTATAGGTTTTTTAGTTTTAATAGTAATGTTAGGTATTAACCTTAAAAACGGTTTCAGCAATAAAGATTTTGTTCATATTGCTTTCGCATTTCTAATGATAGCCTTATTTTTGACCGAATCTTTTTTATGGAGGCAAAGAGGTGTTATTTTCTTTATCGTTTTGTATTGCCTGTTTAATAAAGAATTGTATTCCAGTATTATAGAAAAAGAAAGAAGTTAAAGATGAAAAGAATACTTATTACAGGAGCAGCCGGTTTTTTAGGATCTCATCTATGTGACAGGTTTATTAAGGAAGGCTATTATGTAATTGGTATGGATAATCTTATTACCGGTCATCTTAAAAACATAGAACATCTTTTTAAACTTCCTAACTTTGAGTTCTATCACCATGATGTAACCAAGTTTGTAAACGTACCCGATAAGCTGGATTATATCCTGCACTTCGCATCACCGGCAAGCCCTATTGATTATTTAAAAATACCTATCCAAACACTTAAGGTTGGATCATTAGGAACACATAATCTTTTAGGATTGGCAAGGGTTAAAAAGGCAAGAATACTTATCGCATCAACGTCTGAGGTTTATGGTGATCCGTTAGTACATCCGCAAAATGAGGATTACTATGGTAATGTAAACACCATAGGGCCAAGAGGTGTATATGATGAAGCAAAACGTTTTCAGGAATCCATAACCATGGCTTACCATACGTTTCACGGTGTTGAAACAAGGATTGTAAGGATATTTAATACCTATGGACCAAGGATGAGGTTAAACGACGGAAGGGTAATTCCGGCATTTATCGGTCAGGCGCTAAGAGGTGAAGACCTAACTGTTTTTGGAGACGGTATGCAAACCAGGTCGTTTTGTTATGTAGATGATCAGGTAGAAGGTATTTTCAGACTATTACATTCTGATTATGTATATCCGGTTAACATTGGTAACCCGGACGAGATTACCATTAAGGATTTTGCCGAAGAGATAATTAAACTTACAGGTACAACACAAAAGGTTATTTATAAGCCGTTACCAATTAATGATCCTTTACAAAGACAACCGGATATAACCCGTGCAAGAGAAATTTTGGGATGGGAGCCTAAAGTAGATCGTGCCGAAGGTATGAAAATAACCTACGAATACTTTAAATCGTTAACACACGACGAACTGCTTAAGGAAGAACACAAAGATTTTTCAGGATATATATACTAATTAATGACTTCATCCGGAAAAAGGAGATATTCAAAATATATAAGACCAATAAATATAGCATTTGATGTATTGGTCCTAACCCTGTTGTTCCCTTATTTCTTTTGGGAACTGGGCATTAACCAGTTTTATTTTGGAGTTTATCAGCTGGCTACATGGTTTATAATAGCCTATATATTTGGCTTTTATGAAATTTACCGATTTACCAGCCTAACCGATATAATTGTAAAAATTGTAAGGCAGGGTATAGTGTTCCTGCTGGTGGTAATTGCCTTTTTTCCGTTTTCAAAACAAGCCATATTTAGCGGTCAGGCTATAGCAAAATATCTTATTGCTGCATTTATAATCATAATACTGTTTAAATTTGTATTGTTTTATTACTTAAAGAGATACAGGGTGGTTACGGGTAGTAATTACCGCAAGGCAGTAATAATTGGTTACACGCCCGATGCTTTAAGGTTAAAAGAGCTTTTTGAACAAAAGGGCGAGTATGGATATAGGTTTCTTGGATTCTTTTCCGACAGGAAGCATAACGATGAAGTAAAAGGAAAAATAGCTGAAGTAGAAGCCTTTGCGATAGATAATAACATAGACGAGATTTACTGCTCGCTTAATGAAATTACCAATTACCAGATTAAAAGACTGGTAGAGTTTGCCGATATTAATGACAAAGTTGTAAAGTTTATCCCTGATACCAAGGAGATATTTACCAAAAACCTAAGGGTAGATTACTATGAGTTTTTCCCGGTACTGTCGTTAAGAAAAACACCGCTACATGAACCGGTGGCAAAAGTAGCCAAAAGGTTATTTGATATTGCCTTCTCGCTATTCGTTATAGTTTTTGTGCTAACATGGCTAACACCTATACTGGCACTTATAATAAAGCTGGAATCACCGGGTCCTGTATTTTTTAAACAGGGAAGACCGGGTATAAATGAAAAAGAATTCTTTTGTTATAAGTTCAGGTCTATGAAGCTGAACAAAACGACAGAAGAGTCGGTTATAAAAAATGACCCAAGGGTTACCCGTATAGGACGTTTTATGAGGAAAACGAGTATTGACGAAATGCCGCAGTTCCTAAATGTACTTATTGGGGAAATGAGTGTAGTGGGGCCAAGGCCACACCTATGGTCACAAAACAACCTGTACAGCAAGCGTATAAAAAAATACCTTATAAGGCTTTATGTAAAGCCGGGTATTACAGGCCTTGCACAGGTAAAGGGTTACAGAGGGGAAATAAGCACCGATGAAGATATGATAAACAGAATTAAGTATGATGTTTTTTATATTGAGAACTGGTCGCTTTTACTGGATTTAAAAATTATAGTACAAACGGTGGTAAACATTTTTCAGGGTGAAGAAAAAGCCTATTAGTGTTTATCATAATAATTAAGCAATAACATATGAATATTTTATTACTGGGATCTGGAGGTAGAGAGCACGCGCTGGCCTGGAAAATGCTGCAAAGCCCGCAGTGTTCTAAATTATTTGTTGCACCTGGTAACGCAGGTACATCGGCCATTGCAAATAATGTAAACATAAACCCGACTGATTTTGAAGCTGTAAAAAAACTGGTACAGCAGGAAAACATCGGTATGGTGGTAGTAGGTCCGGAAGACCCACTGGTAAAAGGTGTATATGATTATTTTAAAAACGACAGTGAGCTTAGCAACGTTCCGGTTATCGGTCCGTCAAAGTATGCTGCACAGCTTGAGGGAAGTAAGGAGTTTGCTAAAAAGTTCCTTGTAAAAAACAACATTCCTACAGCAGCTTACGAGAGTTTTACAAAAGAAACCGTAGAGCAGGGGTGTGAATTCCTTACTACATTAAAGGCACCATACGTACTTAAAGCAGACGGACTTGCAGCAGGTAAAGGTGTACTTATTATAAACGACCTTGCAGAAGCACAACAGGAACTTAGAAACATGCTTGTAGATGCAAAATTCGGTCAGGCGAGTACTAAGGTAGTTATTGAAGAGTTTCTTGACGGTATAGAGCTTAGCTGTTTCGTTTTAACAGACGGAGAGAGTTATAAGCTATTACCAATGGCTAAAGACTACAAACGTATTGGAGAAGGCGATACAGGCCTTAATACAGGCGGTATGGGAGCTGTTTCACCGGTGCCGTTTGCAGATGCCGAATTCCTTGAGAAAATAGAAACACGTATTGTTAAGCCAACTATACAAGGATTTAAAAACGAAAAGATTGATTACAAAGGTTTTGTTTTCATTGGTCTTATAAAAGTAGGTAACGATCCTTATGTTATTGAATATAATGTAAGAATGGGTGACCCGGAAACTGAGGTAGTAATGCCAAGGGTAAAATCAGATCTTGTTGAAGCTTTCAAAGCACTACATAATGGTACGCTTGCAGAAACTGCTTTTGAAATTGATGAAAGAAGTGCTGCTACAATTATGCTGGTTTCGGGCGGATACCCTGAAGATTATGAAAAAGGTAAAGTTATAACAGGACTTGATAAGGTAGAAGATTCTCTTGTTTTCCACGCGGGAACAAAAGATGATAACGGAAACGTGGTGACTAATGGCGGACGTGTAATTGCCGTTACCTCATATGGTGCTGACTTTAATGAAGCCATAAAAAAATCTTATCAAAATATAGACAAGCTAAATTTTGATAAGATATATTTTAGAAAAGATATAGGTTTCGATCTATGATAAGAAAGAGTGTGCTGTGGTATCCTGGTCATCTTCGTGATTCGCTTTGAAAATTTTCAGTTGCTGAATCCAGTACCAGGTTGCCCCGCAGCAGATAAGGATAAAAATCCAGGTAATAATGTTTGCTACCCACCAGTTTTCAAGCTCTAGGGCTCTAATAAAGTCAAGCGGTGCAAATAGTATGTGTACAAACAGATAATCTATTCCTTCAAAAAATGCTCTCATCTTTAAACAAGTATTATATTTACAATCACAAAAGTATAAAATATTCACATGCTGGCAAGTGTTTTTAATAAATCAAAGCCGATAAATTATGCTTTAATAGGTGTACTAATAACTTTATTTTATTTTTTATACCTGTTTAAAGATACTTACTGGGTAGAATATTTCTCGCTCATACTACAAAAAGTGGGGTTATATTTGCTTTTGGCCTTTTCGGTTTTCCTTGTAAATTTTATTACCAGAAAGAACTCATTAAGCAGGGATAACACCTATGCTATGTTCTTATTTACCATGTTTTTAGTGCTCTTTCCTACTATACTGGTAAACACAAAAATCATAGTGGCAAACTTCTTTTTGCTGTTGGCTTTAAGGAGGCTTATATCACTACAGTCACTCATTACTCCTAAGGAAAAAATCTTTGATGCCTCCTTTTGGATATTTGTGGCAAGTTTTTTTCATTTTTGGTGTATAATTTATATACTACTGGTATTTATTTCGATAGTTTTCCATGTTTCAAGAGATTATCGTAACTGGATAATACCTTTTATAGCCTTTTTTTCGGCAACTACACTTTACGTTTTAACGGTATTACTGTTTGGTAATGATTTGTTTTATGACCTGTATGCCGATATGCAAACCAGTTTCGACTTTACGTATTTTGAAAATATTTACCAAAATATAGCCCTTGCCCTGTTTTCATCAATAGCGGTGTTTTTTGTTGTGGCACAGGTTGCTATGCTTTCGGGAAAACCCATTAACCTGCATTCCTCTTATAAAAAAGTGATTTTCTCTTTCTTAATAGGGGTAAGTATATATGTACTTTCGGCCAATAAAAACAATAGTTTCCTGGCGTTTACTTTTGCGCCACTGGCCATAATGGGAGCTAACTTTATAGAAAGCCAAAAGGTAAAGTGGATAAGGGAGAGTATACTAATACTGATTGTATTAATATCGATAGGGTTATTTTTAGCCCAGTTATAAACGCTCTCCATAAGCAAGATCTCCGGCATCTCCCAGCCCGGGAACAATATACTTGTGAGAGTTAAGATATTCATCTTTATCGGCAACCCATAAATGTACATTATCCGGCAGGGTTTCCTGTAAATGGGCTATGCCCTCTGGTGCTGCGATTACTACTGCAATATGAATTTCTTCGGGCTTATTTGTTGCCATAAGTTTTTTAAATACAGCTTCCAGTGAGAGACCTGTAGCCAGCATTGGGTCGGCGAGTAGTAGCGTTTTCCCTGTAAGGTTTGGCACAGCCTGATACTGGGTTTGTATAACAAACTCATCGTCATTATTAGGGTGATAACGATAAGCTGATACAAATCCGCTATCTGCGTCATCAAAAAAATTGAGTAGTCCGTTATGAAGGGTAAGCCCTGCTCTCAATATGGAGCAAACTACCACAGGTTTTTTTACAAATTCGGTTTCCTTTTTTCCAAGGGGTGTGGTAATACTAACAGGAGCATATTCAAGTGTTTTACTTATTTCATAAGCCATAATCTCTCCTACACGCTCTATATTCTTCCTAAAACGCATAGTGTCTTTTTGAACTTTTACATCGCGTATTTGCGCCAAAAAATGGTTTAATATACTGTTGTTTTGTGAAAGGTAGTGAATATGCATAGTGCTGTAAATTAGTATTAGCAGGATAAAAGTATTAAAACTATATTTGTAAAATAAAATTTTAACCCTATGTTTTCTAAAATAGCATTTCCCATTTTTAAGCAAAGTATAAACGATTATCACAAATTTGATAATGTTGACCAGCCTGTTAACAATCCTTACAGTAAGGATCAGATAGAGCATTTACTATATGCCAAAAACTGGATTGACACTGTACAATGGCACCTTGAGGATATTATTCGTGATCCGCAAATTGACCCTGTAGCGGCACTTGCATTAAAGAGAAGGATTGATGCCTCTAACCAGGACAGAACTGATATGGTAGAATATATTGACAGCTACTTTTTAAATAAATATCAGGATGTTACAGTAAAAGATAATGCTAAAACAAACTCTGAGAGTCCGGCATGGGCTATAGACAGGCTTTCTATCCTTGCCCTTAAAATATACCACATGCAGGAAGAGGTGAACCGTACAGACGCTTCGCCGGAGCACATTGCAAAATGTCAGGAGAAACTTAATGTTCTTTTAGAACAAAAAACAGATCTTTCTACCGCTATTGATGAGCTTTTAGCAGATATTGAAAGCGGAGATAAATTCATGAAAGTGTACAAACAAATGAAAATGTACAACGACGAAGAATTAAACCCTGTTTTATACCAAAACAAAAAGTAAAACCTGCACAATATGGCGGGTATAAAACATATACTTGTAATAAGGCTCTCTGCAATGGGTGATGTCGCTATGACGGTACCGGTGCTGAGAGCCTTAGCTTTACAATACCCTGAGGTTAAATTCACAGTATTGTCCAGAGGCTTTTTCAAACCTTTTTTTGAGGGTATTCCTAATGTAGGTTTTTATGAAGCCGATGTAAAAGGCAGGCATAAAGGTTTTGGCGGACTGCTAAAACTATATCGCGAACTTAAAAAACTGAATATTGATGCTGTTGCCGATTTACACAACGTACTTCGCTCTAAAATAGTAACCAAACTATTTACCTTTAGCGGAATAAAAACGGCTACTACTGATAAGGCAAGGCAAGAGAAAAAAGCCTTAACCCGTGCCGAAAACAAAATATTCAAACAGCTTACCCCAATTGTGGAAAGGCATGCACAAACGTTTGCCCAACTTGGTTTTCCTATAGATATTAGTGTACCTGTTTTCCCTGAGAAACACGAACTGACACCCGATGTACTAACAGTAACAGGAGAAAAATCAGGACAGTGGATAGGTATAGCACCTTTTGCCCAGCATGAAGGTAAGGTATATCCGCAGGATTTAATGCAGGAAGTTATAAACGGTTTAGCCGAAAATAAATCGTATAAACTGTTCCTTTTTGGCGGAGGAGCAAAAGAGATAGAAGTACTAAATTATTTTGCTAATAATATTAGCAACGTTGTAGTGGTTGCAGGAAAATTAAAGTTACAACAGGAACTACAACTTATTAGTAACCTTGATGTTATGCTCAGTATGGACAGCGGTAATGCCCACATGGCAGTCATGCAGGGAGTGGCAACCGTAACACTATGGGGAGCTACACACCCTTACGCTGGTTTCGCTCCTTACCATCAGCCACAGGAAAACCTGTTGGTTTCCGACAGGGAGAAATATCCGTTACTGCCAACATCCATTTACGGTAATAAAAAAGTAGAAGGCTATGAGGATGCCATGCGGACTATACCCCCTGAAACAGTAATAAACCAGATTAACCATATACTAAAAAAGGATGCCTAAGCATCCTTTTTTTTATGGGTTTGAGACTGTTAATTAAATATCGTCATAATCTATATGAATTTCCGGAGAGGTTGGGTGTGCCTGGCAGGTAAGTATGAGTCCTTCGGCTATTTCACCATCTGTAAGTATGGCGTTTTTTCTCATTTCTGCAGTACCACCTGTAATTCTTGCCATACAGCTACTGCAAATACCCCCTTGGCAGGAGTAAGGAGCGTCTACTCCTTCTTTTAATGCTGCATCAAGAATGGTCATTTTTTGAGACATTACAAAAGTAGTCTCCTCATCATCTACCAAAACGGTGATTTTGGTCTGTCCTTCCAGGCTTTCATCAATTTTGTTCTCTTCAACCGGAGTGGTAAACAGCTCAAATTTGATGCTCTTTTCAGGAACATTATTTTCTTTCAGTACCTCGCTTACCGTTTTAATCATTTCTTCCGGTCCGCACAGGTAAAACTTAGAGAATTCTTTTTCCTTGTGTTTGTTTTTAAGCACAAAGTTTACGGTAGAACGTTCTATTCGTCCGAAAAGAGAATCTTCTGCCCTTGCCTGGCTGTATACCATTTGGATAAACAAACGGCCTACATATTTTTGTTGCAGGTCGTGCAGGTATTGGTGGAAAATAGTGTCTTCCGGTGTTTTGTTACCATATACCAGTACAAACGTACTTTCAGGTTCATTTTCCAATACCGAATGTATGATGGAAAGTACCGGTGTAATACCGCTACCTGCCGCAAAGGCTGCATAGTTTCTCTGGCGGTCAGTTTTAGGTTCAAAAGTAAATTTACCTTCAGGAATACCTACTTCAACAGTATCGCCAACAGCAAGCTGCTCATTAGCAAATACAGAAAAGCCTCCGTTTTTAACCGCTTTTATGGCAACCCTTAGCTCGTTACTGTTAGGGCTTGAGCATATAGAGTAAGCCTTGCGGTATTCTTCACCGTTGTATATACTTTTAATGTTAATATACTGACCGGCAATAAATTTATATTCGTTTTTCAGATTTTCCGGAATCTCAAAGGCAATAGAAACCGCATTAGGTGTTTCTCTCCTTATATCCTTTATTGTAAGTGAGTGAAATGTTGACATATTTTGTGTTTTTCAATGCAAAAATAAGCAATCCTTTAACGGTATAAAACAACATTAAACAAATAAAAAATACATAAAACTATTATGCATAAGAATTTTATGTATTTTTGCTGTACAAAATTCTTAAAATGAAAAACTCCCAATTATATAAAGGCAGCCTTACCACCATTATTATGAAACTGCTGGAAGAAAACGGGCGCATGTATGGTTATGAGATTACCCAAAAGGTAAAGAGTATAACCAAAGGTGAACTTAATATTACCGAAGGTGCTCTATACCCGGCACTGCACAAACTGGAGGGCGAAGGCTTGCTGGATGTTGAGGTAGAGAAAGTGGGTAACAGACTCCGCAAATACTACAAACTAACAGAAGATGGGCAAAAAGAAACGGTAAACCGACTGGCGGAACTGGAAGAGTTTATAAAGAACATGCAAACACTGGTTAACCCAAAAATAAATCCCGATTTACAATTTTAAACATGCAGGTAACAGACAATCAAATAAAATTTATAGACCAATATCTTGAGAATTCGGGGATAAAATATTTGGACATACGTTATGAAATGACTGACCATGTAGCAACAGTTCTTGAAGAAAAGGAAGGAGATTTTTATGATGAGTTTAAGGCTTATATGGTTTTACATAAAAAAGAGCTTTTAGAGTCTAACAATAAATTTTCAAAAATTGCCAGAAACAAAGCCATTAAACTACTGTTTGGTAATTTGTTAAGTGTTAAAGGTTTACTTATTACAGGGAGTTTGTTCGGATTATCATTATTAGGGCTTAATCATATGAATTTTGAAAAATTAGTTTACGTTTTTTATCTAACATATTTTGTTTTAATACTGGTAATATCAGGGTTTAATATTTATCATAAACGTACAAAAAAGGAGAAACTTTGGTCGGGTACACATAAGTTGATGGAGGTGGTTAGTTTTATAATAAACGGGATAATGATTTTTGGGATAAATACTTTTAAAGTTCCTAAAGAAAAAGGAGATGATTTTTATTTTATTATATATCAATGTGTTATAGTCTCTATTGTTGTTATGACAATAGTTACGTCAAGGCAATTGATGAAAAAATATAAACTGAGATATGAAGGATGATAAGATAAAAAGAATATCTGATGAAGAAGTAGAGCAGCTTTATGCTTTTACCCGTAAGCATTTTGTAGAATACTACGACCTGCAAACCGAACTGGTAGATCACCTGGCGAATGCCATTGAGGAGAAATGGCAACAACAACCGGATCTGTCGTTTGATGATGCCCTGAAGCAGGAGTTTAAAAAGTTTGGTGTTTTCGGTTTCATGGATGTTGTTGAAAAAAGACAGCTGGCATTGACCAAAAAATATCGAAAATTACTTTGGACTTATTTTAGGGAATACTTCAAATTGCCTAAAATACTACTCACTATTGCATTAACAGTACTCGTAGCAAAATCAATACAGCATATTCATGCGGTTATAGCCCCTGTACTATTATTTTCAATATTGATTTTCAGTCTGTTTCGTTTTTTTGTGCTTAACCATAGGTACAGGAGAAAAGTAAAACAAACAGGCTATCGCTGGATGCTTGAAGAAATAATATTCCGTTGTGGTAGTATACCCGTATTTATATTCATACCCTATCAGGTAATAGAGTGCGTGTATGATAAAGAATATTCGGCAGTAGGACAATGGATACTGGCAGCGGGAGTGGTGCTGTTTGCTATATATCAATACATAATTTTATATGTAATAATAAACAGGGCAGAAGTGCATTTAAAGCAAACATATCCTGAGTATAAGGTGTTAAAGCAATAGTAAATTGTAACGTTTTTACATTTTATACTACTAATCGGGTAAACCAAACCGAAATACGATGTTTAAAAAATTTATAAAGCTCGAATGGAAAGCATTTACCAGATCGGCAGCTTTTAGTACCAATCTTGTTGTTAAGATAATCGTTTTACTATATGCCATAATGATGGCTTTCTTTCTCCTATTACTGGGAACAGGAGCCTTTTCAATACTAAAAAAAGCAGGAGCTAGTGACCCAATGCTTTGGGTAAACAAATACCTTATTTACTATATAATTGTAGATTTAGGGATTAGGATTGTTTTTCAAAATATTCCGGTTAGTAATATAAAACCACTATTAACCCTCAATATTAAAAAGAAAACCATAGTAAACTTTATCATAGGGAAAAGTATGGCTACTTTTTTCAATATAATACATGCTTTCTTTTTTGTTCCTTTTTCAATTGTACTGTTAGTAAAAGGATATAACCCTGTAAATGTTGTATTATGGCATGTAGCTATTATGGCGCTGGTATACAGTAATAACTTTTTAAACATATTACTGGAGGGTAAGAATTGGCTTTTTGCCGTTTTCATTGTTTTACTGGCAACCTTTGGAAGCTTACAGTATTATGGCTATTTTGACATTACAACATATACAGAAGTTTTCTTTACCTCACTATACAGTACTTATTTTATGGCGTTGCTGCCTATAGCTCTGCTTGTTATTGTATGGAGAGCAACATTTAAATTCTTTTATGAGTACATGTTTCTGGATGCCGGTTTGAAAACCAAAGAAGAGGAAGCACGTACTGAGAATTATGCTTGGCTGGATCAGTTTGGTTCCATGAGTACCTACCTTAAAAATGATTTGAAACTTATACTTAGGAATAAAAGGGCAAAAATGACGGTAATATCGAGTGTATTATTTTTGTTTTACGGACTATTGTTTTTTAGTAATAGTATTGAGGTATATAATACACCAACCTGGAAAATGTTTGCTGCCATAATGCTTACCAGTGGTTTTATGTTCACTTTTGGGCAGTTTGTACCAAGCTGGGACAGTTCTTACTATCCGCTTATGATGAGCCAAAACATACCATACAGGGAGTATATAGCTTCAAAATGGTGGCTTATGGTAATTGCTACGGTTATAACTACAGTACTGGCTTCTTTTTATCTTTATTTTGGTGTCGATGTATACCTTATGATTCTTGCCTGCGCAGTTTATAATATAGGTATCAATGCTTATATGGTACTTTTAAGCGGAGCTTTTGTAAAAACTCCGGTCGATTTAACCAAAGCCAGGCAGGCAATGGGAGGTAAAAAATCCTTTAACCCTAAAATGATACTTTTAGGGATCTCTAAACTCATTATTCCAATAGCGTTATATGCTGTAGGTCATTACATTTTTAATGATACCATAGCCTACATTCTTATTGCCGGTACAGGAATAATAGGTCTTTTATTCAGGAATTTTGTTTTCAACCAAATAGCTAAGCTGTATAAATCGGAAAAGTATGATACGCTTGCGGCATACAAACAAGTAAACTAATCATCCAATCAAAAAATTATATATCATGATCAAAGTAAGTAATCTTCAAAAAACATATAACAATACAACAGTACTTAATATACCGGAGCTTGAAATCCCAAAAGGGGAAAGTTTCGGACTGGTAGGAAACAACGGTGCAGGTAAAACCACATTTTTCAGCTTATTACTGGATTTGATAAGACCTACACAGGGAAATATTACATTAAATAACATAAGGGTAGACGAGAGTGAAGGCTGGAAACCTTTTACATCGGCCTTTATTGATGATAGCTTTTTAATAGGTTACCTTACGCCCGAAGAGTACTTTTATTTTATAGGAGAGCTTCGTGGATGGAATAAAGCCGACGTTGATGCTCTTTTAGAAAAGCATGAAGACTTTTTTAACGGAGAGATACTTAAAAGAAAAAAGTACTTAAGGGATCTTTCAAAAGGAAACCAAAAGAAAGTAGGTATTGTTGCAGCTCTTATAGGAAACCCTGAGGTTGTTATACTGGACGAACCTTTTGCAAACCTTGACCCTACAACACAAATAAGGCTGAAGCGTATTATTAAGGAACTGGCCGAAGACGGTAATACCACAGTACTTGTTTCCAGTCACGACCTTGCACATACTACCGAAGTAAGTAACCGTATAGTAGCACTGCACAAAGGCGAAATTGTAAAAGATATTAAAACATCGCAGGAAACGCTCCAGGAGCTCGAAGCTTTTTTTGCTGTTTAACTTTATTATAAATCCCCCGAAGCTTCGGGGGATTTTTTTGCATAAAATAAAAAAAGAAACGTATTTTTACGACTCCTTAATACTAAAACATCAATTTAAAAGTTAAGGATAAAAACATGTTTTGCCTTGAAAACCAGTACTTATAAATATATACTCCTAACAGGAACCTTTGCTTTTTTGATAGCCTGCTCTACCAAAAAAGACAGCTTTGTTAACCGTAATTATCATGCGGTCACTACCGAATATAATGTGCTGTATAACGGTAACATTGCTCTTGTTAATGGAGTGGAGGAATTAAAAACCACCTATAGCGATAATTTTTGGGAGCTTTTACCGGTAGAAAGAATGCAGCCTGTTGCACAACAACAGGAGGAGCAAAAGCCGGCAGCAGGAAAAGCCGGGGCTGAGAAGGAAGAGAAACAAAGCAACCCAAACTTTGACAGGGCAGAGGAAAAAGCTACAAAAGCAATCCAAAAACACTCCATGTATATAGGCGGTACCGAAAGGAATCCGCAAATGGATGAAGCCCACCTTTTATTAGGAAAGGCGAGGTATTATGAAAACAGGTTTATACCGGCACTCGAGGCTTTTAACTATATATTGTATAAATATCCGTCAAGTGATAAAATATTTGAAGCCAAGGTATGGAGGGAAAAAACCAACCTTAGGTTAGAGAATGAAGCCATTGCTATAAAAAACCTTAAAAAGCTTTTAGACGAAAAAGAAAAGATAGAGCCACAAATTTTTGCTGATGCAAATGCCATGTTGGCTCAGGCATATATAGCTACAGGCTCTAAAGACAGTGCTGTTGTTGTACTTAAAAACGCAGCCGAATTTACAAAGCAAAGAGAGGAAGAAGCCCGATACCATTTTATATTAGGTCAGTTATACGAAAGTCTGGAATATCCTGATAGTGCTTATGCAGAATTCCAAACGGTGATTGATATGAAAAGAAAATCACCAAGAATGTATACTATACAGGCGCACGCAAGGCAGGCGGCTCAGTTTGATTATAAAAACGGGGACACACTTGTTTTTATGGAAAAGTACAGGAAACTTTTAAAAGACAGGGAGAACAGGCCTTATCTGGATGTGATTAACCATCAGGTAGGATTATTTTACGATAAGCAGGATCTTGATGATAAAGCGGTTGAGTATTATAATAAGTCATTAAGACAAAATCCTAAGGATAAATATTTAGCAGCATCTAACCACAGGAATATTGCCGAGATTTATTTTGAGAATGCAAAATATCCTACAGCCGGTAAATATTACGACAGTACTTTGGTTTTCCTTAATCAGAGAACAAGAGAGTACAGGGCTATAAAAAAGAAAAGGGATAACCTTGATGATGTTATTAAGTATGAAGGTATAGCACAAACCAATGACAGTATTCTTAATTTGGCAGCTATGACCGATGATCAAAGGATTGCTTATTTTAAAGAGTATATAGTAAAACTTAAGGAGGCCGACGAAAAAGAGAAAGAAAGACTTGAAAGAGAAGCACAAATCGCCGAGAACATGAGCCGCGGTCAAAATGCCCAGTCTATGGGAATGCCAATGAATAATGGTTTAACCACAATGGGGGGTACTACTAATACGGCTGCCGACAAAAATAAATTTAACGGGCAACAAGGTAATAGCAGTATGTCTCAAAAAGTAGCGGCAAAAACAAAAGGTAACAGTAATGCTTCCGGACAAACACAGCAATCTGGTGGCGGAACGTTTTATTTCTATAATAATTCAATCGTTTCTTATGGTAAGCTTGAGTTCCAGAGAAAATGGGGAGGCAGAAAACTTGCTGATAACTGGAGGTGGTCTGCAGAGCAGCGTGGCTCACGAAGTGAAGAGGAAGAAACGGTTAATGACAGTACCGCTGTAGCTTCAAATGAAGATGAATTTAATCCAAGATACAGTCCTGAGTTTTATATAGGGCAGTTACCAACTTCACAGGTGGTACTGGACAGCCTGGCGAAAGAAAGAAACTTTGCATACTATCAGTTAGGTACTATATATAAGGAGAAGTTTAAAGAATACCAAAGAGCTGCCGATAAGCTGGAGAAACTGTTAACCAACAGACCGGAAGAGAGGCTGATACTGCCATCTAAATATAATCTGTATAAAATATACCAGATTATTAACCCTGAGAGGGCAGAGTTATACAAAAACCAAATACTTAACGAGTATCCTGACAGTCGTTATGCTGAGATTATAAGGAATCCGGGTGCAGAACAAAATAACAATCAGAGTCCGGAAGCGGTTTATGCAAATCTGTTCAAACAATATGAAGACGGTAAACTGCGTGAAGTATATCCGTTAGTTGAAGAAGCTATAGATACTTATACCGGGGAAGAGACTGCTTCAAAATTTGAGCTTCTTAAGGCAAATATAGTTGCAAGGCTTAAAGGCCTTGAAGAATACAAAAATGCATTAAACTATGTGGCATTAAACTACCCTAACAGTGAAGAGGGTAAATCGGCAGAAGCAATGCTTAAAACAAATATTCCTACGCTGGAGAAAATTGATTTTGGTCGCCCTGCGGTAAGCTGGAAAATAATATTCAAATTTGATAATAACCAGGATGATCCTAAGGCAAAAGAATTAAACGATAAACTGAAAAAGTTTATTGAGGAAAGCTACAATAGGAGCTTAACCATATCAAGGGACGTATATACAATGAACGAAGACTTCATTGTTATGCACGGGCTTAACAGTAAAGAGGCTGCGGTAGATGCCGTGAGTATATTAAAGGATTACAAAGAATACAAAATTACCCAAACACCATATATAATATCGAGCGAAGATTATAAGGTAATACAAATCAAAAAGAATTTCACACAATTTTTAGCAATTGAATAAGCATGTTTGACAAATCTCAAAAACCAACCACAGATTTAGGTAAAACGAATAGGATTGTAGAGGGCACAATAATTAAGGGGGATATCATTTCGAAAACCGACTTTCGCCTGGACGGCGAATTAATAGGAAACTTTACAAGCCAGGGCAAAATAGTAATTGGCCCATCCGGAAGTGTAACAGGAGACATTAAATGTACTAATGCCGACATTGAAGGCCGTTTTGAAGGTAAAATTGAAGTTGCCGAACTACTTAACGTAAAATCAAAGGCACAAATTACCGGAGAGGTAAACGTAAATAAACTTTCGGTAGAGCCGGGAGCAGAATTTACTGCAACCTGTACCATGAAAAATTCGGTAAAGCCATTGTCTAAAAAAAATGAGCAGCAACAGGCCGGATAGAAATAACCGAACCAAATGGATCGCACTTATTAATATCCCCATACAAATGGGGATAATTATTTTTTTGTTTGGCTGGTTTGGTAACTGGCTGGACGAAAAATATGGCAATACCTCAAACCCAAACACTATGCTGTTTACACTAATAGGTGTTGCAATTGCCTTGTATAATGTTATAAGGCAGGTTAACCAGTTAAATAAATAATGAAAAAAGACTATATTTCAGCCTTTCTTTTATTAACGGTGTTTGCCGTTATACTACTTGTTTTAAATTCACTATTCTACATAATTCCGGGTGTAGGGGTATCTGTTTCAGATTTTGTATACCCAATACCGGTAACCTACCTGTTTTTTTATGGCTGCTCTATAGCTATACTTGCCGTGCTGGTATTTGTTTCCCATAAAAGTAAAGAACAGTTAGGGTACGTATTCCTTTTTTTAACCGCAGCAAAGGCCGCCATAGCTTATGCCTTTGGTTCACCGGTCATTAATGGGGTGGAGGGAAATAGTCCTGAAAAAATCAATTTTTTTGTGATTTTCATTTTGTTTTTGTCAATAGAGGCCTATTATACAGCACGTTTATTAAACAAAAAATAATAATAAACCCTATAATCTGAAATTACGGTAAATTTTTTTGCCCAATAACATTGGAATATTAATTAAAAATGTACCTTTGCACAAAATTTAAGGACCGTAAAATTAAGATTTTTAATAAGATGGTGTTTTCCGTAAAATCACTTAAAATCGCGTTAGCGACCCTATTTGCTGTAGTTCCGTTCATGGCCATGGCTAATTCTGTACAGGATTCCTTACAGGCTCATAATCAGGAGGCTGCTCATGCAGTTGAACATCATGCGACAGAATCGCATGAGCCAGCATCAAAAAAAGACGAAGTAGCTGCATTTATTGACCATCACTTACAGGATGCTCATGATTTTGTTTTCTTCTCTGACAAAGCAGAAGGTAAACACTATGGTTTTCCGCTTCCGGTTATCCTTTTCGATAACGGACTGAAAATTTTCTCATCTTCAAAATTCCACCACGGTAAAGAGATTGCAGAGGTAGATGGTAACTACTATGCATTACACCACGGTAAAATATACAAAACAGATGCTCAGGGTACTTTAAATTTTGATGAGCATCATCACCCAACAAACGAAAAACCTCTTGATTTTTCTATTACCAAGAATGTTTTATCTATGCTGGTTGTAGCTGGTTTAATGTTCTTCATGTTTGTTAGTATGGCTAAGTCGTACAAAAAAGGACCTATACCTACAGGATTCGGAAGAATACTTGAGCCGCTTATCATTTTCGTAAGAGAAGAAATTGCTATTCCTAATATCGGAGAAAAGAAATACAGAAAATATATGGGTTACCTGTTAACTGTATTTTTCTTTATCTGGATTCTTAACCTTATAGGTATGACTCCTATAGGTATTAACGTAACGGGTAACATCTCTGTAACGGTATGTTTAGCATTATTTACTTATTTCATTACTCAATTTAGTGCAAACAAAGATTACTGGAAACACATTTTCTGGATGCCGGACGTTCCTGTAGCTATGAAAATTATATTAATGCCTATTGAGATATTAGGTACACTTACAAAGCCATTTGCATTGTTAATTCGTTTATTCGCAAACATTACAGCGGGTCACGTTGTAATTATGAGTCTTATTGCAATGATATTTGTGGGGCAAAACCTAGCGGCAGATATGCCAATTTCTATAGGTCTTACATTGTTTATCTCTGTAATTGAATTACTGGTAGCGTTCTTACAGGCGTTTATCTTTACAATGCTTTCGTCACTATTTATTGGTATGGCGGTACAGGAGCATCATCATGCTGAGGATCATGATCCTCATACAGAAGAAGAACCGATTATCATTTAATTATTTAGAAGTTTAATTTTTATATTATATAGTCATGGGTACAATACCAACTTTAGTAGGAGCAGGTTTAGTAGTAATAGGTGCAGGCCTTGGTTTAGGTAAAATCGGTGGATCTGCAATGGACGCTATCGCTCGTCAGCCTGAGGCTGCTGGAAAAATCCAAACTGCGATGATTATTATCGCGGCTTTATTAGAAGGTTTAGCATTCGCTGCTTTAATCCTTGGAAAAAACTAATAAAGAGTAAACTTGTAAAAACAATACCTGTAGCGGTTGGCTACAGGTGTTGTTTTAAATTAAAATTTGACTTTAAGTAATTTATATATAACATATATAAGATGGATAAATTAGTAAACGATTTTTCATTTGGTTTGTTCTTTTGGCAGGCAATAATTTTATTAGTATTAATTGTACTACTTGTTAAATTTGCCTGGAAACCTATTATGGATTCTATCACTGCAAGAGAAGAAGGTATTTCTAACGCTTTAGCTGCTGCTGAAGCTGCACGTAAAGAAATGCAAAACTTACAGGCAGATAACGAAAGAATTCTTCAGGAAGCAAGAGCTGAAAGAGATGCTATGATGAAAGAGGCAAGAGAGATCAAAGAAAAAATGATCGCTGATGCTAAAACTGAAGCTCAGGTTCAGGGAGAGAAAATGATTGAGCAGGCTAAGGCTACTATTAACAGCGAGAAAAACGCTGCTATGGCAGAACTTAAAGCTCAGGTTTCAGGCCTGTCACTTGAAATTGCAGAGAAGATACTTAAACAAGAATTATCTAACGACGCTGCTCAGACTACTTTAGTTGAGAAAATGTTAGATGACGTAAAATTAAACTAATCTTATGACAGGTTCAAGAGCTGCAGTAAGATATGCAAAGGCAATCCTTGAAATGGCTCAGGCTTCTAACGTGGCTGAGCAGGTAAACGGGGATATGGCTCTTATAGCATCTACAATTAAAGAAAATAGCGAGCTTAACAGCTTTATTGAAAGCCCTACCATTAAGGCAGAGGTTAAGGAAAGTGCTTTAAACGAAGTGTTTGCTTCTTCACAAAACATTACAAAAGGATTATTCCGTCTTTTATTAGAAAATAAGAGATTTGAAATTCTTGATAATATTGCTGTGGAGTATGCAAGACAATTTGACGTAGCAAGCGGTATAGAACATGCTACTGTAACTACTGCTTTCCCTATAACCCCCGAGCTTGAAGCTAAGGTAATGGCGAAAATAAAAGAGTTTTCAGATAAAAAAATCACCATTAAAAATGTGGTTGATCCATCTATAATAGGAGGGTTTATCCTAAGGGTTGGTGATAAGCAGTTCAATGCATCTGTAGCAAACAGGCTGCTAACCTTAAAAAGAGAATTAAGTAATTAAGTATTTATCACACTAAAGTGTCTAAATTATAAAGTAAGATGGCAGAAATTAAACCTGCTGAAATTTCAGCAATATTAAAGAAACAATTGTCCGGTTTTGAATCGGGTGCTACATTAGAAGAAGTAGGAACTGTTCTTCAGGTAGGTGATGGTATTGCCCGTGTATACGGATTGTCTAACGCTCAATATGGTGAGTTAGTACAGTTTGATAACGGGTTAGAGGGTATTGTATTAAACCTTGAAGAAGACAATGTGGGCGTAGTATTGCTTGGCCCTTCTACCGGAATCAAAGAGGGATCAACTGTAAAAAGACTACAGCGTATTGCTTCACTTAAAGTAGGTGAGCAAATGGTAGGTCGTGTAGTTGATACACTAGGTAACCCAATTGATGGTAAAGGTCCTATTGGTGGTGATCTTTATGAGATGCCTCTTGAGCGTAAAGCTCCCGGAGTTATCTTCCGTCAGCCGGTAACAGAGCCGCTACAAACAGGTATTAAAGCTGTTGATGCCATGATTCCTGTAGGTCGTGGACAGCGTGAGCTTGTAATTGGTGACCGTCAAACTGGTAAAACTACAGTTTGTATTGACACCATTCTTAACCAAAAAGAATTTTATGATGCAGGTAAGCCTGTATTCTGTATATATGTTGCTGTAGGACAAAAAGCTTCTACTGTGGCAGGTATTGCAAAAACATTAGAAGAAAAAGGTGCAATGGCTTATACAGTTATTGTTGCTGCTAACGCTTCTGACCCTGCTCCTATGCAGGTATATGCACCATTTGCAGGTGCTGCGATAGGTGAGTACTTCCGTGATACAGGTCGTCCTGCACTTATTATCTATGATGATTTATCTAAACAAGCGGTAGCTTACCGTGAGGTGTCTCTTCTACTTAGAAGACCACCGGGACGTGAGGCTTACCCTGGTGACGTTTTCTACCTTCACTCAAGACTACTTGAGCGTGCTGCAAAAGTAATTGCAGATGACGATATCGCTAAAAATATGAATGACTTACCTGAGTCATTAAAACCAATCGTTAAAGGTGGTGGTTCGTTAACGGCTCTTCCTATTATCGAAACTCAGGCAGGTGACGTTTCTGCTTATATCCCAACAAACGTAATTTCGATTACAGACGGTCAGATATTCCTTGAGTCAGATTTATTCAACTCGGGTGTACGTCCTGCAATTAACGTAGGTATCTCTGTATCACGTGTTGGTGGTAACGCTCAGATCAAATCAATGAAAAAAGTATCGGGTACTCTTAAGTTAGACCAGGCACAGTTCCGTGAGCTTGAGGCTTTCGCTAAGTTTGGTTCTGATCTTGACGCTGCTACTTTAAATGTAATTGAAAAAGGTAGAAGAAACGTTGAGATCCTTAAGCAGGCAGTAAACGATCCTTTCACTGTAGAGAATCAGGTTGCGATTATTTATGCAGGTACTAAAAACCTACTTAAAAACGTACCGGTATCTAAAGTTAAAGAATTCGAGAAAGATTATATCGAGTACTTAAACGCTAAGCACAGAGATACTCTTGACGCTCTTAAAGCCGGTAAATTTACCGATGAGCTTACAGACGTTTTAGAGAAAGCTGCTGCTGAAATTGCTGCAAAATACTAATTAGATTTTAGACTTAAGTATTGAGAGCTGAGCTATTGAAGCCTCACTCTCAATACTCAAACTATATAAATAACAATGGCTAACTTAAAGGAAATACGTAACAGGATTGCTTCGGTTTCATCCACTATGCAAATTACTAGTGCGATGAAAATGGTTTCTGCTGCTAAGCTTAAAAAAGCTCAGGATGCTATTACGGCTATGAGACCTTATTCTGAGAAGCTTACAGAGCTATTACAAAACCTTAGCGCTACTCTGGAAGGAGATACAGGAGGTGCGTTTGCAGAACAGCGTGAAGTAAACAAAGTACTTCTTGTTGTAGTTACTTCTAACAGAGGTTTGTGTGGTGCCTTTAATGCTAATGTGCTTAAACAAACAAAAAACCTACTTACCCAGTATGCTGGTAAAACGGTTGATGTTTTAACCATTGGTAAAAAAGGTAATGATGCCTTACAAAAAAGCTGTAACATTATAGCTAACCAAAGTTCGTTGTTTGACGGCCTTACGTTTGAAAACGTAGCAGATGTGGCACAAACACTTATGGATAAGTTTGCAGCTGGTGAATATGACAAAATCGAGTTAGTTTACAACCACTTTAAAAATGCAGCTACTCAGATTGTAATGGCAGAACAGTTTTTGCCTTTAGCTCCTGCTCAGGCTACAGAGGAAGTAAATAGTAACGGTACTGATTATATTTTTGAACCTTCTAAAGAAGAAATCGTATTAAGCCTTATACCGCTTTCGTTAAAAACTCAGCTTTATAAAGCAGTTCGCGATTCTTTTGCTTCAGAGCACGGTGCACGTATGACAGCAATGCATAAAGCAACCGATAATGCTACTGAACTTAGAAACCAGTTAAAATTAACTTACAACAAAGCACGTCAGGCTGCAATTACAGGAGAGATCTTAGAGATTGTAGGTGGTGCAGAAGCTTTGAACAATTAATAATACTGAACACAGCACACAACTATATAAAGAGCCACGCATTGCGTGGCTCTTTTTTATTAAATTCGTAAAAAGTAAAGCGATTATTATTCAGTCGCTTTTTTTATTTCTATATTTTATATAGTTATTTTTGTTTTACTAAATCGACTAACTTTTGAGTCTCTTTAAAAACCTTTTCAAACAAACCGCTATTTACGGACTGGCAACGGTAGTGCCAAGGATGCTTAGCTTCCTTTTGGTAGGACTGTATACCAAGTACCTTCCGGATGATGAGTATGGTGATGTAAACGTAATTTTTTCGTGGATTGTATTGTTCAATGTGATACTTGCCTATGGTATGGAAACCTCTTTTTTCAGGTTTTACAGTACAGATAATTCACGGGAGGTAGAGAGTACTTCAACCATATCACTTTTCTGGTCATCTATTGGTTTTTTGTTTCTGGCGCTTTTAGGACGAACTTACCTAGCAAACTGGTCGGGTATTGAAGAGCAGTATATTACTTATACCATATGGATACTGGTGCTGGATGCATTGGTCATAATACCTTTTTCTAAATTACGGGCACAGGGCAGGCCTCTGTATTATACCGCCATTAAGGTAGGTAATGTAGTTGTAAACCTTGGGCTTAATGTGGTGTTTATAGCGTTATTACCGGCTTGGGCTGCGGCAAAGCCAAGTAGTTTTTGGGGAATGATATATATAGATAATTTCCAGATAGGCTATATTTTCGTCTCTAATCTTATAGCGAGTTTCCTAACGCTTTTAGTACTGGCTCCGCATTATTTTAAAATAAACTGGAGTTTTGATAAGGTACTCTGGAAAAAAATGATGCGTTACAGTCTACCGGTTTTGGTCGCCGGTATAGCATTTGCCATTAACGAATCGTTTGACAGGATATTATTGGAAAACCTCTTACCTGAAGATATTGCCAAGGCCAAAGTAGGGCAATACTCAGCCTGTTATAAAATAGCGCTGTTCATGACGCTCTATGCCACAGCTTTCAGACTGGGAATTGAACCTTTCTTTTTTAGTTATGCTAAAAACGAATCGGCACCAAAAACGTATGCCATGATAACCAAATACTTTATAATTTTTGGTAGCCTTATATTGGTTGGTGTAGTTGTTTTTGCCGATGTTATAAAGGTGCTTCTAATAAAAAGTCCGGAGTATTGGGAAGCGATGAAGGTAGTTCCGCTTATTATCCTGGCTAATTTCTTTTTGGGTATTTACCACAATCTTTCGGTATGGTACAAACTTACCGATAAAACCAAAATGGGTGCCTACATATCTATCGTAGGTGCATTGGTTACTTTGGGGCTAAACTTCCTGTTAATTGAAAAATACGACTACATGGGGTCGGCTATAGCAACCATTTCGGCCTATGGTACCATGATGATTATTTCATACTTTTTGGGTAACAAGTACTACCCTATTCCTTACGACCTAAAAAAAATAGGAGGTTATCTGGGGTTATCCATATCCATGTCCCTGGTTTACTTTTATTATTTTAGAGAAAACTACTACGTTGGTGCAGCTGTTATAATTGTTTACAGCCTATTTATTTACCAAAACGAAAAAGAAACCCTTAACAGAGTGCTAAAACGGAAATAATACACCATAAAAACAGCACTTTTACCCGCTATTTTTGATATATTTGAAATATAAATATTTACCGTAATGACAATAAAAATTATCAATAAATCCAATCACGCTTTACCTAATTATGAAACAGAAGCCTCTGCAGGTATGGACCTTAGGGCAAATATAGATGAACCTGTAGTATTGAGTCCGCTGGGAAGGGCTATAATAAAAACAGGATTGTTTATGGAATTGCCTATAGGTTATGAAGCTCAGGTAAGACCACGAAGCGGACTGGCAGCTAAAAAAGGGATTACCGTGCTTAACAGCCCGGGGACTATTGATGCTGACTATCGTGGAGAAATTGGGGTTATATTAGTAAATCTGTCTAATGAACCGGTAACTATAGAAAACGGAGAAAGAGTGGCTCAATTGGTTATAGCAAAACATGAGCGTGCCGAATGGCTGGAGGCAGAAGTACTGACCGAAACGAGCCGTGGTGCGGGAGGTTTTGGTAGCACAGGTGTAAAGTAATAAGTAAAAATCAAATCATAAAACCAACTTTGTCCTGAAGTTTTGAGAATACCACTAAGTATACTACACTCATTAAACAGGACAACACAGAAATAACAGAATAAGAATGAAAATAATTGTTCCTATGGCGGGAAGAGGTTCACGCCTACGCCCACACACACTTACTGTACCAAAACCGTTAATACCTATTGCAGGAAAACCTATTGTACACAGGCTGGTTGAAGATATTGCAGGAGTGATAAATCAGGAAATAGAAGAGATTGCTTTTATAATACATAAGGATTTTGGTGTTCAGGTAGAGAAAGACCTGGTTGCCATTGCCGAAAAACTGGGTGCTAAAGGCACTATTTACTATCAGGAGCAGCCACTTGGTACTGCTCATGCTATTATGAGTGCTAAGGAATCTATGAGCGGACCTATAGTTGTGGCTTATGCCGATACACTTTTTAGAGCCGATTTTACGTTAGATACTACAGCAGACAGTGTTATTTGGGTAAAACAGGTTGATGATCCCAGTGCCTTTGGTGTTGTTCAGTTAAATGATAAAAAAGAGATTGTAGATTTTGTAGAGAAACCAAAAGAGTTTGTTTCAGATCTTGCAATTATAGGTATCTATTATTTTAAAAGTGGAGAAACCCTTCGTGAGGAGTTACAGTACCTACTGGATAATAACATTGTAAAAGGCGGTGAATATCAACTTACCGACGGACTTGAAAACATGAAGCAAAAAGGGCTGAAGTTTGTGCCGGGTAAAGTAGATGAATGGATGGACTGCGGTAACAAAAATGTAACTGTAGAAACCAATTCAAGAATGCTTAACTTTTTACATAAAGACGGAGAGCACATGGTATCATCATCGGTAGTGAATGAAAACAGTACTATTATCCCTCCGTGTTTTATAGGTGAAAATGTAGTACTTAAAAATTCTACTGTTGGGCCTAATGTATCGTTAGGTAATAATACAAGAGTAGAGAACAGTGAGATTAAAAACAGCCTGGTACAAACCAATGCGGTAATAACAAATGCTCATTTGGATAATGCTATGATAGGTAACCACGCTACATTTAACGGTAAGTTTACCAGTATAAGTATTGGAGACTATTCGGTTATAGAATAAAATATGAACAGAAAAATTCTTTTTTGCGGATTATTGCTTTCAGGGATGTTATTAGCCCCTGCAGTTTCCCGTGCCCAGGAGGAGCCCGATAAAATTGCATTGGCCAGTGATAAGTTTGAAAACAACTTTTATGAAGCATTAAAACAAAAAGGAATAGAAAATTATGATAAGGCGCTATTGGCCCTGGAAGTATGCAGGGTCGAAGAGCCAAACAATCCGGTGGTATACCATGAAATGGGCAAAAATTATCTTGCCCTTAAAAACTACCCAGAGGCCGAGAAAGCTTTTTTAAAAGCTACTCAGCTTGACCCTACCAATCGTTGGTACTGGGTGGGGCTTTATGATGTATATTACCAAACCCAAAATTATAACAGCGCTATACCTATAGTGCTTAAGCTTACCGAATGGCGTAAAGAGTATTATCAGGAAGATTTGGTATCGTTATACATGTATACAGATCAGTATGATAAGGCACTTGCGCTTATAAACGAACTGGAAGAAACGGTAGGGCATACTGAGCGCAGGGAAATGTATAAACTGCAAATCCTTAGTGATAACAGGTACAATAAACCTGAAAAGGAAGCTCTTGAGGAGGCCATAAAGAAAAACCCGAAAGAGGAATCCAATTATTTGGAACTGATTTATTTGTACTCTGAAAGTAACGAGGAGGAAAAAGCGGCAAAAGTAGCCGAGAAGCTGCAAAAGGAAATTCCGGAGTCAGACTGGGCTCAGGTAAGTCTCTTTAAGTTTAATCTTAATGACAATAAGGGAGACGAGGCAGCAAAGTCCATGTTCAGGGTTTTGGGGAGTGATAAAATTGACCGTAAAATAAAACACAGGGTACTTAACGAGTTTCTTATTTATACAAACAACAATCCAAAATATGAAACCGACCTGGACAGGGCGGTAGGTTATTTTGAAGATGATAAAGAGATTAATGTACCTAAAGAAGTTGCCAAGTTCTTTTTTACTAAAAGGAATTTTAATCAGGCTATTCATTACTTCCAAAAAAGTTTGGAAACCAGTGCCGATGATATAGAGACTATAGAATTACTGCTGTACAGCTATGCTGAAGATAATAATTTTGCCGAACTGTATAATATGGCAACACAGTATACAGAGCTGTATCCTACCCATGCCAGACTGTATTATTTTGCAGGATTAGCAGCAAATAAACAGCAGCAGTTTAAAAAAGCAAAAGAATGGCTTGAAAACGGAATAGACTTTGTTGTAGAGGATACAGAGCTTGAGGCAGGTTTTAACAGGCAACTGGGAGAGGCTTATGCCGGGCTTGGAGATGAAAAGAAAAAAGAGGCTTATTTTTCTAAAGCCAATAAATTGCTAAAACCCGGAGAATAATCCATGAAAAAAATAACAGCAGCCTTACTGCTTATTACTGTGCTTGTTTCCTGTAAATCAAAGCAGGGACTGGTATCTGAAAAAAACGCTGAAAAGGAAAAATCGGTTAAAGAAATAGTAAAAGGGCATTATGAAAACCCTTTGGAATTTGATAACCTGCAAATAAGAGCCGGAGCTCATTATGAAGGAGGAGGAGACTCGTATAACTTTACTCTTGATATAAGAGTTAAAAAAGATGAAATGATATGGGTTAACGCTACTGTAATGGGGTTCCCTGTTGCTAAGGCGTTAATTACTAAAGATAAGGTAAGCTACTATGTAAATACCCAAAAGGAATATTTTGAAGGCGATTTCCGGGTATTGAGTGACTGGCTGGGTACTGATCTTGATTATGATAAGGTTCAAAATATAATAACGGGTCGCGCCATGGATAATCTTGCCGATGGTAAATACAAAGCTTCACTTGAGGAAGGGTTGTATAAACTACAGGGTAAGGAAGACAACGGTGTTTTTAAAGAGTTTCTTTTTGAAGCGGCTAATCTGCTGTTAAAGAAACAGGTAATAGAATACAAAGGGTACGAGCCACAAAAGCTTACAGTGAATTACCCTGGATTCAGGAAACATGAAAAATCGGTTATGCCTACAGGTGTAATGGTAGAGGCCGAAAAAGCCGATAAGGTATACATTGAGATTGAATACAAGAATGTTACCTTTGACAATGAAGACCTGAGGTTTACCTACAAGGTGCCACAAGGCATGGATCGTATATTTATAGAATAGAGACTAACCGAAACGGAGAAAATGACAAGAGCGCTTTTTACTTTACTTCTTATCTGTACCACTGCTTTAAGCTGGGGGCAAAATACTGCCGAGCAAAAAAAGCTGGAACAGCAAAAAAACAAACTTCAAAAGGAGATAAAGGAATTCCAAAGTTTATTAAGCACACAAAATAAAAAAGAAAAATCGGTTTTAGTACAAATAAAGGAAAGCGAAGCTAAAATAAGGCTTACGCAAAACCTTATTAACACTATACAAAAACAAAGCAGGCTGCTTACAGATAATATTTACTTAAACCAGAAAAAAGCAAACAAGCTTGAAAAAGAGCTTGAAGTACTTAAGGAAGATTATGCTAACACGATTGTTAAATCATACAAAAGCAGGTCTGACCAAAGCAGAATAATGTTTATTCTCTCTTCAGAGAATTTCCTACAGGCATACAAACGTATTCAGTACATGAAGCAGTATGCCAATTTCAGGAAAATGCAGGCAGAAGAGCTTAAGGAGAAAATGGCTGAACTCGAAGCCCTGTTGGAAAAACTGAAAGAACAGAAAAAAGAAAAGGAAAACCTGCTCGCTGAAACAGAGAAACAGAAGAAAGAGCTTGAGGCTGATAAAAAGGGACAGGATGCGCTTGTTAAGGTAATACAGAAGGATAAAAAGAAATATGCCGCTGATATTAAGAAGAGGCAGCAGGACGAAAAGAAACTAGAGCAGCAAATACAGAAACTTATACGAGAGGCGATTGCTGAAGAAAACAGAAAGAGAGCTAAGGAAAACGGAAAAAGCACTGCTAATGTTTCTAATACAAAAATTGAGCTTACTAAAGAGGGTAAGATTATTTCAGATAACTTCAAAGCTAACAAAGGCCAGTTACCATGGCCGGTTGAAAGAGGTTATGTTTCTCAGCCTTATGGGCCTTACAGAGGGCAGGCAGATGGAGTAAAAGTTCACAGTAACTTTTTTAATAATGGTCTTGATATCGCTACCTCGAAAGATGCCGATGTTAGATCGGTATTTGGAGGAGAAGTAACCCTTGTAACACACGTTGGGACATTTGATAAGGTTTACACTGTTTTGGTGCGCCATGGTAGTTATGTTACTTCATATACTAATTTAAAAAGCGTTAATGTAGTTAAAGGTGATAAAGTGGGTATTAAACAAACTTTAGGTAAAGTTTGGACAAATGAAGCAACGGGCGAAACGGTGCTTAAGTTTTATATTATTCAGGATGTTAGCCTGTTAAATCCGCAACAGTGGCTTAATCCGTTAAAATAGTAGTAGGGAATATTAGATAAAGATAATAAGCAAAAAAGGAAGCCATTGGCTTCCTTTTTTTATTCTATAAATAATGCTTTCAGTTCGGTTGCATCATGCGGACTCATTTTTCCGGCAAGAACAAGGCTTAGTTGTTTTCTTCTTAATGCCGCTTCAAAACGTTGTTTTTCCAGTTCTGTTTGAGGTTCAATAGGAGCAATCTCTACAGGACGTCCTGTTTCATCAACAGCAACAAAGGTATAAATAGCCTCGTTTGCTTTTGCCCTAACGCCCGATTCACGGTCTTCTGTCCATACATCAATAAAAATCTCCATAGATGTTTTAAAGGTGCGTGAAACCTTAGCTTCAACGGTTACCACACTCCCTAAAGGGATAGATCTGTTAAATGCAACATGGTTAACCGATGCGGTAACTACAATTCTCCTTGAATGTCTCCTGGCGGCAATACTTGCAGCGCGGTCCATACGCGCCAGTAGCTCACCACCAAAAAGGTTGTTAAGCGGGTTAGTTTCTCCGGGTAAGACCAAATCGGTCATAATGCACATAGAATCAGAAGGATATTTTGCCTGCATGTAATTGTT
The DNA here is from genome assembly GCF_000769915.1 of Flavobacterium beibuense F44-8. Taxonomy (GTDB): domain Bacteria; phylum Bacteroidota; class Bacteroidia; order Flavobacteriales; family Flavobacteriaceae; genus Flavobacterium; species Flavobacterium beibuense. The sequence goes on along the minus strand of NZ_JRLV01000004.1, from coordinate 171,537 downwards.
TTTTGGCAAAGATAGTGCAGAAAAGGCAAAAAAAATCCCACGCTTTAGCATGGGACGGTATTTTTATAAATCTTTAACAAGAAGCCAAGCTTCTTTGTTATATTCCTTTCTTATTCTGTTAAGATTTTTATGAGCTGCCTCATAAGTGGTATGACTTTCATAAAGCACCGGGTATAAACCATACTTGTTTTTGTCCAGTTTTCTTGCTTTAAAGCCCTGAGCTTTTAATTGGTTTACCGCTTTATTAGCGTTAGCCTCACTACGAAAAGCATTGGCAACAATATGGTAATAAAGTTCCTCATCTGCTTCAGCAGTATCTTCCTTAACGGTAAGTTTTACTGCCGGCATAGGATCAAGGAAAAACGTTGCTGTTTGTATTTCCTGATTTACCTGTTCCTGTACATGCTGTTCGGCAATACGGGTTTCGGTTATTATCTTATTGTCGTAGTATACTTTAAAACCAGCACTTCCTATAGATAATGCTGCAACAAATACTGCTGCATATTTAAGGAAAGAGTAGTTTTTCTTTCTTTTTTCAGGAGTGAACAGTACCGGAACTTCTTCTTCAAGCTCTTCAATTTCTGCTTTGTAAACTTCACGTTTAATAGCAGGAGAGGTAAAGCTGCCTAAACCGAAAGAATCGGTAAGGTAGTTAACCGGAGTGTTAGGATAGAACACAAGGCTGCCTTCGTTGTTATAAGTAAGGTCACCAATGTTTTTAAGTATAAGCTTATCGCCGTTTTCAAGTTGGTCTGTCCAAACGGTAACCATCTTTTTAATGTCTTCTACAGCCTGTTCGTAAGAAATTTTTTCCTGTAAAGCGATATGGTTGGCTAAAAGCCCGTCATTATTCTTTAAATTCGCATTAAAAGAAATCAGCTTTTTAGGAGGATAGAACGTATTAGTAGCTGTATCTATGCTGGCCGACTTGGTTTCGGTTAAAAATGCACCGAAGCCCGGAACGATAACGCACTGGTAACGATATAGTAGCGCCGATATGTGTTTCTCTATCATCATAACAACAAATTTAACGAATCAACTGCAGTTGCAAAATTTTATTCACAAATTTTATTAACAATTGCGCCAAACCAATTTTATTCGCAACCTTTAAAATTACTAATGACTGACAACGAATTGTTTAACATACTGGCCCTGCTCAGGATTGATGGTGTGGGGGATATAGTGGCAAAAAAACTTATTAATCATTTGGGGAGTGCCCAGGCGGTTTTTGAGGCAAAAAAGCAACAGCTTACTGCTATAGAGGGTGTTGGCGAGGTGCTTTACAAAAGCCTCCAGGATAAGGAGGTTTTTAAGCTAGCCGAAGCCGAAATGAAATTTATACAGGAGGAAAAAATAACTCCTTTATTATATACAGAAAAGAAATATCCCGAGAGACTGAAACACTGCATAGACGGACCAGTACTGCTTTTCAGTTCGGGGAATATAAACCTTGAGGGCAGGAAAACCATAAGTATAGTAGGTACAAGGCAAATGACATCTTATGGTGCTGATTTTTGCCGTAAGCTTATTGAGGATATTGCTCCGCTAAACCCTGTAATTATAAGTGGGTTTGCTTATGGGGTAGATATTTTTGCACATCAGCTCGCTATGGAACACAACCTGCAAACGGTAGGAGTACTGGCACACGGACTGAACCAGATATACCCTAAAGTACACAAAAAGTACATGGCTAAAATGGAGGAGAACGGTGGATTTTTTACCGAGTTTTGGAGCAGTTCTAATCCTGATAGGGAGAATTTTGTAAAGCGTAACCGGATTGTAGCTGGATTATCTGAAGCGACTATTATAATAGAAAGTGCTGATAAGGGTGGTTCACTTATTACGGCAAATATTGCTAACGATTATAACAGGGATGTTTTTGCCGTGCCGGGACGTATAACCGATAAATATAGTGCAGGCTGTAACGACCTGATTAAAAGCCAAAGGGCGCACTTGCTAACCGGAGCTGCCGATTTGCTTTATATGCTTAACTGGGATATTGAAGAGCAGAAGCCTGCCGCTGTGCAAAAACAACTTTTTATTACCTTGGAAGATGAGGAACAGAAGGTGTATGACTTTTTGCAGAAAAACGGTAAGGAACTAATGGATATTATAGCGCTGGAATGTGGTATGCCAGTATTCAAACTTTCGTCACTATTACTTACTATGGAGCTTAAAGGTGTAATAAGACCGTTGCCCGGAAAACTTTTTGAGGCAATATAAGTCCGTATTCCGTTAGCCTGTCATTTCGACCGGAAGGAGGAATCTCTATAAAAAACAAAAGCCCGACATTCATCGGGCTTTTGTTTTATGTTGAAGTGTATTAGTTGAAACCTAATTTCTCACGTACTCTTCCAAGTACACCGTTTGCAATAACAGCAGCTTTTTCGGCTCCTGATTTTAGAAGAGCCTCTACTTCATTAAGGTTTTCCATATAGTATTTGTACTTCTCTCTTGGCTCTTTGTATTTCTCAACTATAAGTTCAAACAAAGCCTGTTTGGCATGACCATAACCATAGTTGCCTCCCAGATAGTTGCCTCTCATCTCTTCGGTTTGCTCTGGTGTTGCCAGTAATTTATAAATGGCAAAAACATTACAGGTATCAGGATTTTTAGGTTCCTCCAGTGGAGTACTGTCGGTCTCTATAGACATTATTTGCTTTCTAAGCGGTTTGTCTTCCTGGAAAATATTAATAATGTTGTTGCGTGACTTACTCATTTTTTCCCCGTCGGTACCCGGTATGATTTTAGTTTCCTCGCTCGAAATAGCTTCCGGTAAAACAAACGTATCACCCATTTGGTGGTTAAAACGTGAAGCCACATCGCGGGTAATTTCAAGGTGCTGTAGCTGATCTTTACCTACAGGTACAAACTCGGCGTCATACAATAATATATCGGCAGCCATAAGCATAGGGTAAGTAAACAGTCCGGCATTCACATCGGCAAGTCTGTCGGCCTTATCCTTAAAGGAGTGTGCCAGTGTTAATCGCTGGAAAGGGAAAAAGCAGCTAAGGTACCATGACAGTTCGGCTGTTTGAGGCACGTCGCTCTGGCGGTAAAAAATTACCTTATTTATATCAAGCCCAAACGCAAGCCATGTGGCAGCAACACTATACGTGTTTTCGCGCAGGGTTTTTCCGTCCTTAATCTGGGTGGTAGAGTGAAGGTCGGCAATAAATAAAAACGATTCGTTCTCTGGTTTGTTAGCCATTTCTATGGCTGGTATTATAGCACCTAAAAGGTTGCCTAGATGAGGGGTTCCCGTACTTTGGATACCAGTTAATATTTTTGCCATGATATGCTTTTAAAATTTACACAAAGGTAAAAGGTTTTACCAAAAAATAGGGATTGAATTCTTACATTTGGCAGCATGAAAATACTAAAGGTGATTTTTTGGATACTTTGGCGCATCTGGTTTTATATCCTGATGGGTGTTCCTATAATCATAATGTCGCCTTTACTTATACTTACCATCATTTCAGAGAAAACCTATCCGCAGTTTTTCAGGCTGGCTAGGGTATGGGCAAAAATCATACTTTTCGGGATGGGCTTTTACTACACCGTTAAGCGTGAGCAAAAGTTTGTAAAAGGGGAAAGCTACATGCTTGTGGCTAACCATACCTCTATGACCGATATAATGCTTATGCTTATAATCTCTAAAAATCCGTTTGTTTTTGTAGGGAAAAAGGAACTGGTTAAAATTCCGGTTTTCGGGTTCTTTTACAAGCGTACCTGTATATTGGTAGACAGGGAAAGTTCCAAAAGCCGTTTTGAAGTGTTTCAGCGTGCGCAGGCAAGGCTGCACCAGGGATTGAGTATATGTATTTTTCCCGAAGGCGGTGTGCCCGATGATGAGGATATACTTCTTGATGAATTTAAAGACGGAGCTTTCCGTCTGGCAATAGAACACCAGATCCCGATTGTGCCCATGACGTTTCCCGACAATAAAAAACGATTCTCGTTTACCTTCTTTAGTGGGACTCCAGGACTTATGAGAGCTAGGGTTCATCACTTTATAGAAACAAAAGGACTTACCCTTGACGATAAAAAACAACTGAAAGAGAGAACCCGGGAGGTGATTTACCAGCAGTTGCTTCAGTTTCAAAAACGAAAAGCTTAACACTTCGCTTAAAAAGTATTTGGCTAAAAAATATGTATCTTTGTAGTCAGTTTAAATAACTTTTTTAAAGAATAAATATATTATGTATCCAGAAGAACTAGTAAAACCAATGCGTGCCGAACTATCGGAAGCAGGTTTTGAAGAACTATATACACCAGACGCGGTTAAAGAAGCGATTTCTAAAGAAGGTACTACATTAGTAGTAGTAAACTCTGTTTGCGGATGTGCTGCCAGAAATGCAAGACCTGGTGTGAAAATGAGCCTTGATAACGGTAAAAAACCAAGTTCGCTTGTTACTGTTTTTGCAGGTGTAGACAGAGAAGCTGTTGATGCAGCGAGAGAACTTATGTTTCCTTTCCCTCCGTCATCACCAAGTATGGCATTATTTAAAAATGGTGAGCTTGTGCATATGCTTGAGCGTCACCATATTGAAGGGCGTCCTGCTGAAATGATTGCAGAGAACCTTAAAGATGCTTACGACGAACATTGCTAATAAAAGCTCTTTTAAAGTTTAAAGCCGCGCCCTTGGTGCGGCTTTCTTTTTTACATTAGTATGCCTGCATACTAAATGTTTTTATTATTAACCAAAAAGACTGTACTTTTACGCGAATTTTTTAAAAACATATATGGGCAAAATATTGTCATATCCTATATCGATACTATATTACCTGGTTTTTCTGCTGTTTCTACTGATATTTCATCCGGTGCAGTGGGTTTGCCTTAACGTATTTGGTTATCAGGCACATAAAAAGAGTGTTGATATACTTAACTTCTTTCTGGTAAGAACAACACATATATTAGGTACTAGCTACAAGTTTGAAGGGATAGAAAAAGTGCCCGCAGGTGTACCACTTATTATAGTGGCCAATCACCAAAGTATGTATGATATTCCTCCCATTATTTGGTTTATGAGGAAATTTCACCCTAAATTTATAAGTAAGAAAGAATTAGGGAAAGGAATACCAAGCGTGTCTTACAATTTAAGGCATGGGGGTTCCGTTTTAATAGATAGAAAAGACCCAAAGCAAGCCTTACCTGCCATAAAACAGATTGCTACCTACATTGAAAAGAATACACGATCGGCAGTAATTTTTCCTGAGGGGACCCGCAGTAAAAACGGGAAACCGAAAAAGTTTTCGGAAAACGGGCTTAAAATACTTTGTAAGTTCGCACCAAGTGCTTACATTGTGCCTGTTAGTATTAATAATTCCTGGAAACTGAACCGTTACGGTCAGTATCCGTTAGGATTAGGTGCCCGAGTTACTTTTACAGTACAGGAACCTTTTGCCATAAAAAATATTCCTTTTGAAGAGGTAATGGAGAGAACAGAGAACGCAGTTGTACAAGGAATAAAAAATTAGAAATTATGTCTATAAAAAACGTCCGCTTAGAAGTAATGCACTTTTTGGAAAAGAACATTGATTCTTTTGTGGAAAACTATCTTATACCGGTAGAGAAGATATGGCAGCCATCAGATATGTTGCCTGATACGCAGAGTGAGAGTTTTGAGGAAGACCTTAGGGAGCTTAGAGAGATCGCTAAAGATCTTCCGTATGATTTTTGGGTGGTATTAGTGGGTGACACTATTACCGAGGAAGCACTGCCTACCTATGAGTCATGGCTAATGGATGTGGAAGGTATTGAACAGGTAGAGAAAGGCCCGGGCAACGGATGGGGTAAATGGGTAAGACACTGGACTGGAGAAGAAAACCGCCACGGCGATTTACTTAATAAATACCTATACCTTAGCGGAAGGGTAAATATGCGTGAAGTGGAAATGACCACACACCACCTTATTAATGATGGTTTTGATATTGGTACCGACAGGGATCCGTACAAAAACTTTGTTTATACAAGCTTCCAGGAGCTGGCTACTTATATTTCACACAACCGTGTGTCGCAGCTGGCTAAAAAATACGGAGATAATAAACTGTCTAAAATGTGTAAGCTTATTGCGGGAGACGAAATGCGTCACCATATGGCATACAGTGAATTTGTAGACAGGATTTTTAAAGTAGATCCAAGCGAAATGATGTTGGCTTTCCAGCACATGATGAAGCTTAAGATTACCATGCCTGCCCATTTTTTAAGGGAGTCGGGTAATGCTTTAGGAAGTGCTTTTGAGCAGTTCTCTGATTCGGCACAGCGCATAGGGGTATATACTGCTATGGACTATGTGGATATACTTAGAAAACTGATTGCCAAATGGCAAATTGATAAAATTGACGGTCTTACTGCCGAAGCTGAGAAAGCAAGGGATTACCTTATGAAGCTTCCGGACAGGATGGCAAGAATATCTGAAAGAATTGTAATACCGGAGGAGTCACACATTTTTAAATGGGTGCAGCCTGCACTAATAAAATAACATATAAAGCTGCTTTCGGGCAGCTTTTTTATCTTATATAGTTTCCTGCCATGAGTAATCTTATAGAAAAAACAAAAACATTTGTAAAACAGCAATTACAGGGTGCCGAAGGCGGGCATGACTGGTTTCATATAGAGAGGGTGTATAACAATGCCCTGCTTATTGCAAAAGGTGAAAAGTGTGACCCTGTTGTTGTACAGCTGGGGGCTTTACTGCATGATATAGCCGACAGCAAATTTCATGATGGTGATGAAACCGTGGGGCCGGAAACGGCACGTAAGTTTTTACAACAGGAAAATGTAAGTGAAACTATAATCGACCAGGTGGTAGGTATTATAGAGAACATATCGTTTAAGGGTGGTAATTTTGATAAGAAATTCTCATCGGTTGAGCTGGATATTGTTCAGGATGCCGACAGGCTGGATGCGCTTGGTGCTATAGGCATTGCCCGAACCTTTAATTACGGAGGCTTTAAAAACAGGACGTTGTATGACCCTGACATACAGCCTAACCTAAATATGACCAAAGAGGAATATAAGGCCAGTACTGCGCCAACAGTTAATCATTTTTATGAAAAACTGTTACTGCTTAAAGATAGGATGAATACTCCAACAGGTAAACAACTTGCCGAAGAGCGCCACAGGTATATGGAAGATTTCCTGTCGCAGTTCTATGCCGAATGGAACGGTGAGAAATGATTGTTTATCAAACTAAGAATGGTAGGGTAAACCTGTTTTTTGTGTACGGTTGCCAGTAACCATCCTATAAAACTAAGTACGAATACATCACCACTTTCGGTAATGGCATGTTGGGTTAGTAAATCCAGTTGCTGTTTAAAGGTGTTGTTTTGTGCTATAGATTTGTCCAGTATATATTTCTCTACTAATGCTGCATATAGCAGTACCCTTTCTTCATTTACTTCCTTTAGGTATTTTTTGTAGCGTCTTTTAAAACCTTTTAGTCGGGAAAGGGCAAGTTCTGTATCTTCCAGTTCGGTATGCATTACAATTTCCACGAGGCTGCGTTTTATGGCCCAGTCCATACCCATTCTTTTTTCATACCAACTGTCACTATGGATAAACTCACGCATATACCTACGGGCTTCGCGGGCATTGTTGTGTTGTAACCAGTATATCACTGCAAAAAATATAAGGTCATTTCTGTCGGTAGGGTCGGCTTTTTTTGTTTCTGCCAGTGCTTTTGTCATCATTGCCAATGTAGTTTTGTCGTTTCCGCTGTAATTTTCATTAAGCAGATACAGCAAATAGTAGCGGGCAATAAAACGGCTGTAGTATTTTTTATTTTGTTTTTGCATTTCGGCAGCCATTATCTCCAGGTATTGCGAACACAACGTAAATCTCCTGTTTCTAAAATGGATGTTAGCCATAAAATACAATATGTATATATGGTAGTATAGGTGCTTTTGCGCCAGTTCCTGGCGGGTAATGATAAAACGGTAGCTTCTTTCCAAAAAAGGCTCTATTAGGCCGTAGTTGCTGTTTATGGAGGCATATTCGTTTGCAATAAAAAGCATTTGGTACAGCGATTTGAAAGTAAGCACTTCCCTTAACGATATCCCAAACGATTTCATGGTGCTGGTAATTAACTGTTGCAGGTCGGTAATTTTCCCTTTATGATAAATTTCGCCCAGTTCCCGGCGCATAACCGCATAGGCAAGATTAAGCTGTTCCTCGTTTCGCAGTTTTTTATTGTTGGCCGAAAAACCTGCGATTGCCTTATCCAAATTAAACGAGGGGTCAAAATGAGCAAATTGTATCTGGGTTTGGTAGATTTCGTTAAGCAGGGAAAAATGCTCGGTAGCCAGGGCTTTACTCTCGGCTTTGGCAAGGCACTTAAAGGCTTCTTTGTATAGTTTGTGTTCAAAAAATACTCTGCTAACCATAAGCAGGCGCATTATTTCGTGCTCATCATCGGTATTACTTTCAAAGCTTCGGTTAGCCATGAAACTAATAAGGCTGTCGTATACTCTTTTGCGTAACGCATGGTAGGCATCGGTGTTTTTTGAAGTGCCGTAAAGCTTTTTTTTAATATTTATATCATCAGTTTCAAGTAATTTAAACAAATCAGTGTTAAGGGTGTCTTTCCGTTTGTTTTTGTTGTTAAGATGTTTTATAAATGCTGATTTATCATCTGTTGACATTATAGATATAATTTCTCCTAATGCATTCATATTAAAATTACTTAAGCGGTTAGTGGTGTAAATATAAATAATATATCATCAGTTTTTGTTATTTTTTGGGTTTTGTACCCTGTTGTTTTATGTGAGATTTGCCTCATAATCAAAAACCAAAAATTATGGATCCGCTAAAAACAAACGAAGGGAACGATACCTTCACACAGGAAAACAAATTCAGGAAAACAACAACTGCACAAGGAGCAGCAAAACCAAGTAATGCCTTTGTGGGCGCCTCATGGTGTGCCCTTATTATAGGAATGGCTTCTTACTGTATAGGACTTTTTAATGCCGGGGCAATGCTGCTTAACGAAAAGGGATACTATTTTACCATATTGCTTTTCGGACTCTTCTCGGTAGTATCGGTACAAAAAAGTGTAAGGGATAGGCTGGAAGGCATCCCGGTAACCGATATGTATTATGGCATAAGCTGGTTTACCACATTTGCATCGGTAATACTATTGATAATAGGACTATGGAATGCCGACCTTGAACTTAGCGAAAAAGGCTTTTACGGAATGTCGTTTGCCCTGAGCCTCTTTGCTGCTATAGCCGTACAAAAAAATACCCGCGACTTAAAGACATTTGAAAAGGAGAATCCAAACGCTTAGCGGACGGCCCTGTGGTAGCTTTACCTTACCGAAGCTACTGCGGGGCTTAATTTTTTAAAACGATATTATGAAAAAACAAATTCTTATTTTATTATTCGGACTGGGTACGTTACTGTTGGCATCAGCATCTTTCTTAATGTATTTATGGTTTAGAGCCTGTGCACAATATGACAGTTTTGAAGACACCAAACAGGCTTATCTTGACAACTTCCCTGCATCATTGCAGGATGCGACCATAACAACCGGAATCACGATTTTATTACTATCGGGTTCTCTGGTATGTTTTATAAAAGCCATAAGCGCCAATTTTCTAAAGCCTGCAGCCGTTGTGTTTGTGGTGATTTCGGGTTTATTGTTGTCGTGGAATATCTTTTCGCTTATGTAAACTCATATAAAAACATTATGCTAACCGTTATATTTATTTCGTTTGGGGTTTGCTTCTTAATAGAGAGGTTTAACCTTGGCTGGAAGCTGCCGCAGGTGCCTACCTGGACAATTAGGGTTCTTGGAGTTAATTTTATTCAGCTTGGGGTTGTATTACTTGCCGGTATAAGTTGGGAAAAATGGCTTTCTTCCTCTTCCCTGTTTTGCCTTATAGATTATGTCTCTCCGGTTTGGGGAGGTATTATCGCATACTTTATTGCCACATTTATATTTTATTGGTGGCACAGATGGAGACACCGTATTGATTTTTTATGGACTCATTTTCATCAAATACACCATAGTCCGCAACGAATAGAGGTTATTACCTCCTTTTATAAGCATCCGCTTGAAATGTTAGTCAATTCCATAATAGGGAGTTTGTTGGTTTATACATTGCTGGGGCTAAGTTTAGAGGCGGTAGGGATATATACGGTTTGTACTGCCCTTGGAGAATTTTTTTATCATACCAATATTAAAACACCGCAATGGGTAGGTTATATTTTTCAGCGTCCTGAAATGCACCGCATTCATCATGAGTATAATAAACATACTAACAATTATGGGGATATAGTTTGGTGGGACATGCTTCTTGGGACTTATGAAAACCCTAAGGAGTTTAAAACTTCCTGCGGGTTTGACAACGAGAAAGAACAGCGGTTATTTGATATGCTGAAGTTTAGGGATGTTCATAAAGAATAAAAATCTTACTTTTAATTTAAAACCAATCACCTATGAGTTCTATAATTAAAGATTTGCCCGAACTGATAAGCAACAAGATTATCAGTGAACAAACGGCAAAAGACATAGAGCGGTATTATGCCGCAAAAAAAGAGGATCAGGGGAGTAACACCCTGATGATTTTTGGGAGTATTGGCGCCATACTTGTGGGGCTGGGCATTATTTTGATATTTGCCCATAACTGGGATAATTTTTCAAAATCCGTTAAAACCCTATTGGCAATAGCACCTTTATTGTTATGTCAGGTTGCTGCCGGATATGCTATACTCAAAAATAAGAGTCAGCTTTTTAAGGATATAGCAGGTATACTGTTGTTTTTTACGGTAGGTTCGTCAATAGCACTGGTGGCTCAAATTTACAATATACCCGGTGATCTTGAAGGTTATCTTTTAAGCTGGACACTGTTGTGTATGCCTTTAATGTACTTGTTGAGGTCTAATATGTTAGCCTTTTTGCATTTGGGCTTCATTACCTACTATGCCGTTGTAGCGGGCTATTTTGAAACCGAAAGACCATGGCCTTACCTATTACTATTAGGAGCTTTTATTCCGTTTTATTTAAGGAGGTTAAAAGAGCATCCATTTGGCAGGATAACATCGCTGTTTAATCTGCTTTTTCCATTAAGCCTTATCATAACCCTTGGGGCTTTTATTGCAGGGGCAGGAGAGTTTGGTTTCCTTATTTACATGGCATTGCTGGGCTTTATTTATAATACCGGACTTTTACCTAAACTGGAAAGCCGTAATGATTATTTAGGGCTGGGATCGGTTGGTATTGCCTTTATATTGCTGCTTTCTTCCTTTAAATGGATATGGGAAGCTGTGGAAACGCAACAGTTTGTAGACAGTTACTATATCATACTTTGGGTAATATTGTTTGCAGGAATGGTATATATGGCGATAATAAACGGAGGGAAACAGTTTTATAAAAATGCCTTTCAGGCTGTAACGGTACTATTTCCGGTGGTGTATCTTATAGGTATGGGAAACAGTGTACTGGCGGCAATATTAGATAATGTAATGGTTTTAGCACTTGGGGTAATAACCGTAAAACACGGTATTGATAAGGTTGATTTCAGGAAGCTTAATTTCGGGTTAACAATTATCGCGGCGCTTATCATCTGTCGTTTTTTTGATACTAATATGACTTTTGCCGTGAGAGGTGTATTGTTTGTTTGTGTGGGTGTAGGTTTTTTTGTAGCCAATTCCATGCTTGTTAAAAAGAAAAGAGCTAATGTTTTAAATACGACAGAAGATGAAAACTAAAAACATGTTTATAGTATTTGTGGTTGTGGCGGTGGTTCAGGCATTTGTTCCGCTAAAAATGATATATGATACTGAGAAGATAAATGATGAGGGTACGGTTTATAAATTTAAAACTGAACCCATTGATCCTAATGACCCTTTTAGGGGTAAGTATATCACCCTGCGTTTTGAAGCGGAAAATTTTAAAACCACCGATTCTCTTATGGATATGAGACAGGATGTATATGTTAGTGTTGAAAATGACAGTGAGGGGTATGCCCGGGTAAAGGAAGTTTTGAGAGAAGAGCCAGAAGAAGGAGATTACTTTAAAGCTAAAACAGGTTATTTGGTATCAGATGAACTACACCTTGATTTTCCTTTTGACCGCTTTTACATGGAAGAAAGTAAAGCGCCTCAGGCAGAAGTTACTTACAGGAAATACAGTGCTGCCGGAAACCCTAAACCTGCGTATGCATTAGTAGCCATAAAAGATGGTGAAACCTATTTAAAGGATGTTATTGTAGATGACAAACCCATAAGGGAATATGTTATGGAACAGCAAGAATAAAGAAGCCCCTCAATGAGGGGCTTTTTTATTATGGTTTGATTTTATAGATTTCCTGATAGGTATCTACTTTTCCAGAAGGATGTTGTTTTCTTTTGGACGAATAAAAGTAAATACTATTCTCACTGTTAGGTGTTGCTCCTACAAACGGATGAATATAACTTTTAACTTCGTTATGGTCTAAAAGAGTTTTATAGGTGTAATTCCCTTTTGCATCAAATTTTAAAACTGTAAAATCGGCATCTTCTGCCTTGTCTGCTGATATTTTAATTCTTCCGTTTTTAGCTACTTTAATTTCTTCAGTATTAAGAAATACATACAATTCATTATCCTTAAATAAAGTAGAAAAAGAAAGATGAGTACTACCCTTATGTCCGGATTGGGATTTTTGTATTCCTCTAAGCCAAATTAAATTCCCTTCAGAATCAATTCTTGCTGCATAGATATTACCATAAGACGTATAAAAATAGGGTTTAATAAGTCGGTTTTGTCCATCTGTCATATTGCTTTGAACTTTAGATCTGATTTCAAAAGTAATAAGGTTATCTCCGTTATCAGCAGTATGAACTCCTTTTATTAAATCTGGCCAATATATATGTTTATCGTTAATATCAACGTTAAGCTGAGAAGATATAGCTGAGAAATTACTTGATTTTACAGAAAATGAATTGCTGTCAATATTAAAGAAACATACTCCTTTTAAACGAAATTTATTTGTCTGGGAGTAAAAACCAAATAGTTTTATATTGTCATTTTCCTCAATCATTGTTAGTGTTCTTGGAGAGGAAGACCCGGTTGTGAGAATCTTTTTTTCAAACCCGGAAGAGGTTAAGCGTTCTATTTCATAATGCGAGTAACGGTTGTCATACCCATCTGTTTTTGTGCTAAACGGATTGTTTGGTCTTATTGTAATTTTGGCTAAAAGAATTGCCGTTTTCATATCATCTTTAAGAGTAAAGGCTTTATAATGATAAATAAACTTTTTATCATCCTCATCATTAAAAGTGTGTTCCAAAATCGGATCAAGAGTTTCGCTGCTGTAAATTATCAATTTACTCTTTGTATCATCATTTTTAGTATCACCAGGTGGTAAACAAAATGCAAAAGCAGAATGATCATTACTAACCACAAGGGCATTGCCTACCATCGATGATCTTACGGGAGTAGTATAATCTATGTCAATATCTTTTAATTCCTGAAAATGACCTACTTTGCCGGTAAATATTTTTTTTGATGTAAAATTAAGTGTATCTATATCTGAAGATGAAGCATAAATACTTGATGTTTTTTTATCGTAATGTATATATATAATGTAGATCTTGTTTTTAAAAGTGTAAAGAGAAATTAATTCATTATCTTCACCTATTGTATATTTTTCTTGTTTTATTAAGTTGTTATCTTCATCAACAATATAGAACACAATTTTTCTATAACCATCGCAAATAAACAATTTTTCTCCATTGGGTTTTTCAATTACCTCACGGGCATAGTATGAGAAATTTTTAGAATTGTTAATGTCTATTGTTTCAATAGCACAGTTAATATCCTGTGCGTTTAAGCATAGGGATAGTAATAGGGATAACCCTAATAAGATTTTTTTCATTAGTGATAATAAGTTGGTTTGTTGGTGAGGCAAAAATAATAAAATAAAAAAGCCCCTCACTGAGGGGCTTTTTTATTTTATAAGGAAAATTTAACCAGCTGTTTTTTTCTGCCTTTCCTACCTAAAAAGTAAATGTTGTTACCTTTTTTAGTAGTGGCTCCATATGCTACCATAAACGGAACTTCATTATCCTTATCATCAAGTATTTCCTTAAACTCAAATTCACCGTTATGATTAATTTTAATTACATTAAGGTTTGATTTTTTGGCTGATTTTTGTCCAAACTGTATCCTGTCGTTACGAAGTTTTTTTACCTTTTCTCCTGTATTAATAAAGAAATAGGTATCATTATTTATAATCATTGAGGTGTATGAAATGTAAGATTCGTCACCACTTGTTTGTTGACGCTTGTTAATATTTCTTGCCCAAAGTAATTCTCCGTCATGTGAAATTTTTGCTGTAACAATATCATCATAGTGATAAATATAATATACGCCTGTGCTCATGCCGTTTTGACCTGTTCTGTGATGGGTCGTTATATAATACTCTTCAGCATTAAATACAATGTCATTATCAGGGGTTAAAAATATATCCCTGTAAGAGATGTTTTTAAGCTCTTTTTCTTTTTTCTTTCCATATTTATCTATTAGAAACTGCTCTGTAAACTCATTGAATTTGGTGGTTTTTTTATCGAGGGTTACAGGATCCATATCAAAGTAACAAAGACCTTTAAAACGGTTATCGTTTCTGTCAGAATAAAAACCTACACAGGAAATTTTGTCGTTTTTATAAACCGTTTTAAGAGATTGTGCGTAATGCTCATCGGTGTCAAAAGTTTGTATTTTAGCATCGCTTGAGGTAATACGGGTAAGCTCATAATGGTATTTTTTGCTTCCGCCTTTTTTTCCTTCTTTTTTATCTTTTACCCTGCCCAAAACATAAACTACTTTTCCGTCTTCAGATATATCTATGTTTTCGTATTTATATTTCCTGTCTTTTACCTCTCTCTTAAATTCATGTTTAAGGGTAGGGTTAAGATTGTTGTCAAATACATGTATCAGGTGTTTTTCCTTATCATTTTTATCTTCAACATCAACAGTTACAGCAAAAGCGGTTTTGTCGTTATTTGTTATAAAGTTCGATATGTAATCATTATCAATACTTCCGAAATTAAATAACCCCGGAGTTTTAACTTCATCCCATTCCAGTGAGAAAAGTTCTTTTTTTGTAAACTTGAAGTCTTTAATATTGGCTGAATTAGCAGAACATACATATTGTTTTTTCTTTTTATCATAGCCATAATCAATCATGTGTACAATATCATTATTCACAACAATACCTATTAGTACACCTAGTTTAAGCTCATATTCATATTCTTTAATGAGTTGCAGATTGGCATTATAATGTTCAAAATAAAATCCACGTGTTGCTCCTGATAAAAGACTACCCTGATATGCACGTACAATAAATACCCCGCCGTTTGAATCTTCTTCTACTAACAGAATTTTTGAATGTTTGTATTCATCTTTAAATACATCGCTTTTCTTCACATTACAGGGAATGTCAGCTTCCTGAGCAGCAGTGTGAAAAATACTCACAATAAACGAAATAATTAGTAATATGTTTCTCATAAAAAAAATGTTAATACGCAAATATATTCTTACTTTTTTAAATAGGAAACAAAAAAACCAGACATTTGTCTGGATTTTTAACATAATTGATTTGTTTGTATTATTTTCCTGGAAATTCGGCTTTTCTCTTTTCAAGGAAAGCGGTAGTTCCTTCTTTAAAATCGGCAGTGCCAAACGCTTCACCAAACGCTTTTATTTCTGCTTTATATCCGTTAACACCGTCTGTGAAGTTAGCATTGATAGCCTTAATAGCTGCTGATATTGCAACAGGTGAGTTTTTCATGATTTTTGAAGCAATACCTTTACAAAAATCTACAAGCTCTGCCTGCGGCACTACGTGGTTTACCAATCCGTAAGCCTTAGCGTCTTCGGCACCTATCATTCCTGCTGTCATAATCATTTCCATAGCACGGCCTTTACCCACAAGCTGAGGTAAACGTTGTGTACCGCCATAACCCGGTATAACACCGAGAGATACTTCCGGTAATCCCATTTTAGCATTGTCAGACGCTACTCTGAAGTGTGCTGCCATGGCAAGCTCCAGCCCACCACCAAGAGCAAAACCGTTTACTGCGGCAATAACCGGAGTAGAAAGGTTCTCTACAAAATCGAATAACAGTTCCTGACCTTTAGCTGCTAGTTCGCCACCCTGAGCCACATCAAAATCGGCAAATTCCGAAATATCGGCTCCGGCAACAAAAGCCTTCTCTCCGCTTCCGGTTATAATAATGGCTTTTACTTCTTTATCAGCATCAAGGGCTTTAAAAGCTTCATGAAGTTCCTGTATAGTAGTCTTGTTAAGTGCGTTTAGTTTAGTAGGCCTGTTAATGGTAATTACAGCAAGCCCGTTTTCTTTTTCCGCTAAAATATTTTCGTAGTTCATTTGAGTTTATTTTAGTTATTGTCTGTTTCTTTAATAGGTAAATCACTGTCGGTAATCGGTAGGGAAACCATGAATTTGGTGCCTTTACCAAGTTCACTTTCAAAGGAGATGGTTCCGTGGTAATTTTCCACGATATTTTTAATAATCCCCAGTCCAAGTCCCATTCCGCTTGATTTGGTAGTGAATTTAGGTTCAAAAATACGATTTTTATTCTCTACGCTTATTCCCTTACCGTTGTCTTTAACCGTTATTTTTACAAAATTCCCTTCACGGTAAACACGTACCTGTACAATAGGATTGTGCTGATCTTCCGGTATGGCCTGTATTGCATTTTTAACCAAATTGGTAATAATACGTATCAGCTGGGTGCGGTCCATACGGGTAGTGATATCCGGTTCTTCGGTGACAAAGGAGATAAACCCTTCGTTAAATATTTCAAGTGCGAGCTGGACAATCTTAACGATATTAACCGTTTCGTTTTGCTGTGCAGGCATTGAGGCAAAGCTGGAGAACGCCGATGCCACCGAACTCATAGTATCTATTTGCTGAATAAGTGTTTTAGAAAACTCATCCAGTTTTTTCTTAATATCAGGGTCATTAGGGTCAAACCTGCGTTGAAAGCTCTGTACCGTAAGGCGCATAGGGGTAAGCGGATTCTTAATTTCGTGTGCTACCTGTTTTGCCATTTCTCTCCATGCCTGTTCCCTTTCGCTTTGTGCCAGTTTTGTGGCACTGTCTTCCAGGTCGTCTACCAGTGCGTTATATGATTTTACAAGCTGGTTAATTTCCTGTGGGGAATCGTCCATGTGTATTCTTTCGTTTGTCTGGCTCAGTCGGGTTTCGGCTATCCTTTCACTAATGGCCTTGAGCGATTTGGTGATAAAGCTGGAAAGGAAATAGGCTACAATTATAGAGATAAGCAACATGAAGGAGTATACCTGACCAAAGCGCATAAAGAAATTGCGCTGTTCTTTTTCATAATATCCTTCGTCCTTTATATAGGGAAGGTTAAGTATTCCCAGTGGTTTGAATTTGGTATCGTTAAGGTAGCTGTAAGAGGAACGGAACTTTTGCCCGTCAATATTTTTAAGATCTACATAGCGTTTTTCGGCAGTACTGCGCAGTACCCTCAAAATATTTGGAGGTATGGTAGTATTGTCTACAGTATCTACCGAGAATCCGGCTTTAGACGATTTTAATAAATGTCCGTTAAGGTCATAAATGTTTACTTCCAGCCCGTGGATATTTGCCAGTTCATGAATCCTTTCCCTGAAAATAAGCGGAAGGTTTTCGGTAGAAAGCGGGTAGGTAGTGGTAGAAAGGATGTAGTTAATATGCTCCTTTATGGCATTTTCCTTTCGCTCCAGTCTGTCTTCATGGTATTCTTTTGCCTCTTTTCCAAACTGATAAATGGAAACCGCAGCAATAAGTAGCGAGGCTATAAGGGTCACCAATATCATGGAAAGGAATATCCTCACCCTTAGCGACCATTTTCTTATCTTAAACTGCTGCTTCATTTAACGCATTACGAGTTGTTTTTCTCCCTAATCCTTTTATAAAACTTAAAACCAAGCATTATTAGTATGGAGAATAGTAAAATACCTACCACGCCATAAATCCAGTTTACGGCGTTTTTTAAAATTACTAAAAAAACAACGGCAAATAAAATTATGGTAGCCCCTTCGTTCCAAATACGCATAAAGTTTGAGGTATGTTTTATCTCGTCACGCTGCAGTTGTTTGAAAATGGAGTGACATTTTAAATGGTACAGGTATAACAGGAGTACAAACCCCAACTTAACATGCATCCAGGGTTGTGACAGCCAAGCGTTACCCGTAGGGGTAAAAAACAGCATCCAGTAGGCAAAAATACTTGCCAGTACTGCTGATGGCCAAGTGATAATATACCACAACCTGTAAGCCATAATCTTGTATTGTTTGATAAGTATTTCTTTTTCGGGCGAAGGCTTATCATTAGCCTCCAGGTGGTATACAAATAGCCTCACTATGTAAAAAAGCCCGGCAAACCAGGTAATTACAAAAATGAGATGCAGTGATTTTATGTAGTTATATTCCATTATTCTTTTTTAAGATGGTGTGTCATTTCCTGCCTTAAAAACAGTCCTGTTACTATGGTAGAGAGCACGTCTGCAATGGGGAATGAAACCCACACACCAAAAATACCAAAAAACTGTGGTAAAATAAGCACTAGCGGGATTAAGAAAAAGCCCTGCTTGGAAAGTGTTAGTAATAGGGCTTTTGTAGCCTTACCGGCTGCCTGAAAATAAGCCGCCCCTATAAGTTGTACCGCTATAATAGGCGATGCAGCAAATACCCAACGCAAAGCGCCAGGAGTATCAGCAATTACAACGGCATCAGTAGTGAATACCGATACTATAGGTTTGGCAAAGGTGAGAACGACTATAAAAACGATTACAGCAAAAAGTGCTGCATATTTTATAGAGGTAAAAATGGTTTCCCTAACCCTGCTGTAGTTTTCGGCACCATAGTTATATCCTGCAATAGGCATAAACCCTTGTGTAATTCCCAGTACCGGGAAAAGCGCAAACATTAGCATACGGCTTATAATACCATATACGGCAACGGCATGTTCGCCGCCTTCGGCATATAAGGTATGGTTAAGAATAATTGCCAGTATACTTATTACACCCTGCCTTGCAAAGGTTACAAAGCTTAAGGATAGTATTTCGCGGGCAAGTTTCTTATGGAAAACAAAATGCTTTAGTTCCAGTTTCAGTTCGCTTTTGTAAATAAAGAACCAAAGGATATATAAAAAACAAAGAAAAAAAGAGAATGAGGTTGCCAGTGCGGCACCAAACACGCCAAGGTTTAATACCTTTATGAATACAATATCGAGTATAATGTTTGAAACTGCCGAAATGATCATGGCCACCATAGCGTGGCGGGATTTGTCTTCAGCACGTATAACGTTGTTACCCGTCATACAGAATGCCTGAAAAGGTACGGCAAAAAGTATGGGTAAAAAGAATTCTTTAGCCGGAGCCATAATATCTCCGTTAGCACCAAAGGCAAAAAGTACCTCTTCACTAAAAAAGAAGCCTATAATTACAAATAACGATGCGATCCCAAAGGTCATCATGATTTGATGGGCAAAGGTGTTAAGGGCTTTTTCACGATTGCCCTTACCCAATGCACGGGAGAGTACAGAACTACCCCCTATACCGATGGCCATACCCATAGAGGATATGAAAAAGGTAATGGGCATAACAACCGAGAGGGCTGCTATGGCCAGCGCACCTATCCAACGGCCTACGAATATGGTGTCAATAAGGACATTAACTGTCATGAACAGGATACCTATGGAAGCAGGAACCGACTGCCTGAAAAGCAGTTGCTTAATGTCCTTATTGGCTAAATCCGTAGAGGTTATAGACATTATACCACAGGTTTTTCTGCGTTAGCCCACTCGTTTATCCAGTTTGCCACCACATCAACCCATTCATTATTATCATTAAGGCAAGGAATAGCATGGAAGTTTTCACCTCCGTGCTCTTTAAAGTCTTCGTTGGCACGCATGGCAATTTCTTCCAGCGTCTCAAGACAGTCTGCTACAAATGCAGGGGTAACCACGGCAAGGTTTTTAATTCCTTTTGCAGGCATCTTGTTTATTTCGATGTCGGTATAAGGTTCAAGCCATTTGTCTCCTGCCAGTCTTGACTGGAAAGTAAGCGAATATTTATCTTCAGGGATACCCAGTTGTTCTACTACCAGTCTGGTCGTTTCATAACACTGGTGACGGTAGCAGAATTTATGTGCTGCCGATGGTGTTGTACAACAGGTATCGTTTATTTTACAATGTGATTTGGTCACATCGGTTTTTCTTATGTGGCGTTCCGGTATACCGTGGTAAGAGAATAGCAGGTGATCATAATCAAAACCTTCCAGTGAACTTTTAATGGAGTTTGCCAGTACTTTAATATAGTCGGGCTTATTGTAAAACGCAGGGACATCGGTTAATGTCATTTGCGGGAATTTCTTTTTACGTATTTCTTCTGCCAATACTAAAATAGTAAGGGTAGAAGCCATGGCATATTGCGGGTAAAGCGGGAAAAGCAGTACCTCGGTCACACCCTGGTCTGCCAGTTGCTGTAACCCGGTTTCTATAGATGGTTTACCATAACGCATAGCCAGTGCTACAGGAAGTTCGGTTTTTTGTACCACTTTTTTGTGCATCCTTTCAGAAAGCACAATAAGCGGAGACCCTTCGTCCCACCATATTTTTTTGTAGGCTTCTGCCGAGTCTTCCGGCCTTTTTCTTAAAATGATACCCCTAACTAAAAGTGCTCTTAGTAAAAAAGGAACATCTATAACATACTTGTCCATAAGGAACTCGTCCAGATATGGCTTTACGTCTTTTGGTTCCGGACTGTCCGGAGATCCAAGGTTAACTAACAATACACCTTTCATGTTTATCTTACTGTTGTTGTTTTTAGTGTTTGTCCGGCAAAGGTCATCAAAAACCATGCTCGGAATATCAAAAATTTTATTTTTAACGAATGTTGAATGTTACGGTTTTAAAAATCGTAAACTGTAACAGCAATATCTTTTTCTGATAGTGCCGAAATGATTAATGGCTCAATTTTATCCCAGGTCCCTCCGGCAAGACCACAACCTATTCTTGGCATGTGTACAGAAGCATTTATTTGCTGAGCAAAAGCGCCGGTTTTTTCCAGTCCGCTTAAAACAGCTTCATAACGTATGGGCGGATTACCGCTTTCGTCTTTATTTATTTTATGCTGACCAATTATGTTGGCGACCCATGTGTTTTCGTTAGCCTGAACAAACTGGGCTTCACCTAAATTAAAATTCTCACCAGATTTGTGCCATTCCCTGTATTGTTTTTCCGGTTCGGGCCATCTTTTGGAAACAGCCATTACAAAACCTTTGCCCCATCCGCCTATATCATTACAAATGTGTACTATAATGCGGTTGCCTTCATCCTGAGGGCTAGTGGCATCGCCTTTTATATAATTTATATCTTTCATTGGTTTGTGTTGGTTGCAATTTTACTTTAGCGAATACTTAATTTTTAAAGTCCTTTGGGTTCGCTTCTATTAAATGACTTTTTATTGTTGTGCAAGTTTATTAAAACGTGCTTAAGCTCATCCTGGTTACAATAGTAATAATCTATTTCACCATAGACAGTGTATGATGATACATTAAATCCTTCCTCAATATCATTATACCAGATAACTTTTTTTCCAAAAATTGCCACAACCCAAAAACCACCACCCTCATTACCATATTTTGATTCCTGCCATTTTTCGGGTTCTGTTTTTATGAGTTCCCATAACTGTTTAACGGATAAATCAAATTCTTCCGGTTTAATAAGACTGTTTAATTCGGCTAAAGTTATTGGTGTCCACATTAGGCATTAGGGTTTATAGACATCAGGTATTTTTTAGGGGTAGTGCCAAACTTCTTTTTAAAAGCAGCGATAAAATGGCTGGCAGTACTGTAGCCTATTCGCAAACCTACTTCGTTTACATTATAAGTGCCGCTATCCAATAGCTTGCGGGCATATTCCATTTTATAGTCAAACAAAAAGCTGTACACACTATCGCCATAAATTTGCTTAAAGCCCATTTTTAGCTTTTTCAGGTTAATGCCTACCTGGTCTGCCAGTTCCTGCAGTCCCGGTGGTTCGGCCATGTTGGCAATAACAATATCCTTTGCTTTCCTTATTTTTATTACGTTGTCCTCGTCTACCAAAAACGGACACTGCTCGGTATTGGCATCCTCATTACGGTTAAAATACAGGCTAAGCAGCTCGTATACCTTTCCTTTAAAGTACAGTTTCCTTATGGACTGGTGCAGGTTAAAGTTAAAAAGCTGGTTTAGCGCAATGGCCATAGACGGGTTAATCTTATCGTCCTTATAGTATTTCTTGTCAATGTTCTCTGAACTCAGGAACGGAATATAATCGGCTTCTTCCGAGAAAAAACTGTGAAACTTTTTGATAGAAATAAGTACCGAAATTACCCACGAATGTGGTGCAATTTCAAGATGTACCGGCAGTTCTTTTTGCGGATTGTACAGAAAAAGAGATACCTCTTCCCTTAGGTCTAAGGCATAACGCCCCTGGTTGAATATAAACTTAGCCCTGCCTTTTAATCCAAAGTGAAACTGAATTAAATCGGTGTTTACATCCCTTTCAAAATGAGAGGTTTCGTCACTGTCGTTCTGGAAACGCAGTACAAAAAAATCATCCTCAATTTTAATTTCCTCGTGAGAACCCATAGCGATATTTTTTTAGCGGGATTTTTCAAAATATAAAATCCTTTTATTTAGAATTGTTCTAAACTATATTTTCGCAAAACATTGATTTCATTGCAAATTTAGGGTATTTAAGGATTAAAAATGCATTTTGGTCTAAAATATCCCACAGCGATACAAAAAGAACTTTGAGCGTTATTTTTTAATAAGCCTTAATGATAATTTTGTGATACTTTTAGGAAAGTGAGTACTATGGAGAATAATAACTTATCGAGGCACCTATACTTTTATGCAATAGGATTGAGCTACAAAAAGGCAGATGCCGAGATTAGGGGTAAGTTTAGCCTGGGCAACGAAGCAAAGACTGATGTGCTTGAGCAGGCTAAAAATGAAGGGATAAGCAGTCTTGTTGTAATATCTACCTGTAACAGGACAGAGATATACGGGTTTGCTCAGCACCCGTTCCAGTTAATCAAATTACTTTGCGATAACAGTCAGGGTTCTGTAGAGGAATTCCAGCAGGTAGCTTTTGTTTTTAAAGGTAAAGAAGCCATTAATCATATTTTTAGGGTAGGTACCGGGCTTGACAGCCAGATACTGGGAGACTTTGAAATTATAAGCCAGCTTAAAAGCGGCTTTGTGGAATCTAAATCAAAAGGACTTGCAAACGCCTTTATGGAAAGGCTGGTAAACAGTGTTATACAGGCAAGTAAGAAAATAAAGAATGAAACGGAACTTAGCTCGGGAGCCACTTCGGTTTCTTTTGCATCGGTTCAGTACATAATGAATAATGTGCAGGATGTTTCCAATAAGAACATACTGCTTTTCGGTACCGGGAAAATAGGCCGTAATACCTGTGAGAACCTTGTTAAGCATACCAAAAACGAACACATTGTTTTAATTAACAGGACCAAGGAAAAGGCAGAAAAGGTTGCCGGTAAGTTTAACCTCGTGGTAAAGGACTATGACGTGCTTCCGCTGGAAGTGCCAAAGGCCGATGTACTTGTTGTGGCTACAGGAGCACCTGTGCCAACCATAGATAAAGATATTCTGGTATTAAACAAACCGCTTTTAATACTGGATTTATCCATACCTAAAAATGTTCATGATAATGTAAGGGAGCTGGACAATGTTACTGTTGTGCATCTTGATGACCTCTCTAAAATTACTGATGGCACACTGGAGAACAGGAAAAGACACATTCCTGCTGCCGAACTGATCATTGAGGAAATTAAGGATGACTTCATTAACTGGATGAATGCCAGAAAGTTTGCTCCTACTATCCATGCCCTTAAAGAAAAGCTTAACTCAATAAAAGAGACCGAACTTAGCTTTCAACGCAAAAAAATAAGTAATTTTGATGAGGAACAGGCTGAGATAATCAGTAAACGATTAATTCATAAAATTACAACACATTTTGCCAATCACTTAAAAGACAACGATACCATGGTAGATGAGAGCATTGAGTGGATAGAGAAAGTCTTTAAGATTGAAAATACTTCGAAATGAACAAAGCCATCAGAATAGGCACAAGAGATAGTGAGCTTGCCCTTTGGCAGGCTCATACTGTAGAAAAGAAGCTGAATGATTTAGGATATGCTACCGAGATTGTAGCGGTAAAATCAGACGGCGACGTTGTTTTAGATATTCCCCTTTACGAGTTTGGGATAACAGGTATATTTACCAAAACCCTTGATGTCGCTATGATAAAAGGGCAGGTAGATATTGCTGTACATTCCATGAAAGATGTACCAACAGCCCTGCCAAAAGGTATAGTGCAGGCTGCGGTTTTAGAGCGTGCCAATGTGCGTGATATACTGGTGCATAAAGGGAACCTTGATTTTTTACACGATGCGGGTACTATTGCTACGGGCAGCCTTCGCAGGCAGGCACAATGGCTTAACAGGCACCCTAACCACAAGGTGACCGACCTGCGTGGTAACGTGAATACAAGACTTAGAAAACTTAGTGAGAATGACTGGAACGGTGCTGTATTTGCAAGTGCCGGACTGGAACGTATAAACCTGCTTCCTGAAAACCACCTGGTACTGGACTGGATGATACCGGCCCCTGCACAGGGTGCCATGCTTGTTGTGGCTATGGAGGAAGATGCCTACACAAGGGAAGCAGTTGCAAAACTAAACGATAATAAAACCGAAGTGGCTACCCATATAGAGCGTCAGTTTTTAAAGAAACTGGAGGGAGGCTGTACGGCTCCTATAGGTGCTCTGGCTACTATTGAAGATAACGAGATTCGCTTTGAAGGTGTACTGCTTTCTATAGACGGGAAGCAGAAAATACACGTTGAGAAAGCTATGGCGGTCTCGGGAGACTTTAGTAACTTTGGTAATGACTGTGCTGAAGAAGTGCTTGCGAATGGCGGAACGGATTTAATGGCGGAGATACGCGAAAAACTTAAAAAATAGGCAATGGCTAGAAACCTGTCATATACATTATCAAAAATATACGGTTTTATTGACATCCTCTTAATAGTCTTCCTGATTTTTGATTTTGGCTATGAGAATATCATAACAGACTGGCTTAATCATAAAACACTTTATTTAACCTTTTTGGTACTGCTCCTTATAGGTTTTAATGTGCTTAGGATTAAGCATGCTTACAAACCGGGCAGGCGTAAAATGTTTAAGGCCAATATGCTGGTGCTTGTAGTTACCTTTATACTGGCGTGTATAGCTTTTATAACCGGCGACGAGTACGGGCGGCTTAATGATGTAAACTTTATACTCGATACAGGCCTTATAATTTACTTCTTTTTAAGGCTTACCAATCTTATCCGTAAGTTATACGACATTTACTATAACCCTACCATCTTGTTTGTGGGGAGTTTTGCCATAGTAGGGCTTATAGGGGCTTTTTTATTAATGCTGCCTAATGCCACAACAAACGGTATAACCTTTACCGATGCCTTTTTTACCTCAATTAGCGCAGTATGTGTTACCGGACTCGTAGTGCTTGACACGGCAAAGGATTTTACCTTTATGGGTAAAACGGTAATATTGGTACTTATCCAGGTGGGTGGTATAGGGATGCTTACTTTTACCTCTTTCTTTGCTTACTTCTTTAAGCAGAGTTCTTCGTTTAGGGAGGGGATGAATGTGAGTAGTTTTGTGGAGAGCGAAGGGCTTCATGATGTAATGCGCCTGGCTATGCGTGTGGTGGTATTTACCCTTAGTATAGAGATAGTGGGTGCCTTTTTTATTTACTACAGTATTAATGATGTTGCCGAGATAAAAAACAAGTTTTTCTTCTCACTATTCCATTCCATTTCGGCTTTTTGTAATGCGGGGTTCTCTACGCTTTCCAGCGGACTGAACGATACATCATTGCAGGAAGCATACCAGTTCCAGTGGATTATAATGCACCTTGTTATACTGGGCGGATTGGGTTATAATATAGTATTTAACTTTTTGCGCTACATAAAACGATTTGTAATGAGTATGGTAGCAAACAGGAGAATGTATACCACAGTAAGGGTTATTACATTAAACTCCAAAATAGTGGTAATTACCACAGCCATACTGTTAACGGGAGGTACGCTGTTTTTCTTTTTTGCAGAGAAAGGACACCTGTTTCAAAACGAATCGTTTTACGGTAAGGTTACATCGGCGGCGTTTACCTCGGTTACAGCCAGAACTGCCGGATTCAATACTTTTGATTTTGCCGATCTTTCCATGCCGGCCATCCTTTTTGTTATCTTCCTAATGTGGATTGGTGCCTCACCGGGATCTACCGGAGGTGGTATAAAAACCAGTACCTTTGCACTGGCTACACTAAATATAGTGGCTATTGCAAAAGGTAAGGAACACATCGAATTAAGAGGCCGAAAAATAAACAATCAGTCGGTTAAACGTGCTTTTGCCATTATATGCATATCGTTAATGGTAATAGGTTTGGGTATTTTAATGATACTGTTTTTTGAGAAAGATTTTACCCTTATACAAATAGCGTTCGAAACGTTCTCGGCCTTTAGTACCGTTGGGCTTAGCCTGGGTATAACGGCAGGGCTTAGTGTAGGCAGTAAATATGTTTTAATATGTGTAATGTTCTTTGGTAGGATAGGTTTACTCAACCTTTTAATAGGTATGATGAAACGACTGCATACGCAAAACTATAACTACCCTGAAGAGAACATTTTAATTAACTAAAATAAAAGAATATGAAGATTATCATCTTTGGATTGGGAAATTTCGGGATGTCACTGGCGGTAAACCTGACAGACACCGGAAATGAGGTTATTGGGATTGATAATAAGATGGATAAGGTAAATATCGTTAAGGATAAAATTTCGCATGCCATATGTATGGATGCCACTAACGAGCAGGCCTATAAAGCACTACCTATAAAGGATGCCGATATTGCTGTTATCGCCATTGGTGAGAACGAGGGAGCAGCCATTATTGCTACAGCGGTAGTTAAAAAGCTTACCAATGCAAAAATCATTGGGCGTTCGCTATCTCCTATTCACGATACGGTACTTAATGCAATGGGTATTGAGAATATTATTCACCCTGAGCAGGATTTTGCCGACAGACTCGCTAAGAAAATCAACCTTAAGGGGATAGTAGATAACTTTAATATCGATAAGAACTATTCGATATCAGAACTTAAAGCCGGACCAGAATTTGCCGGAAAAACACTGGAAGAATTAAACTTTCAGGAAAAGTTTACGCTTAGGGTTATTACCATATTAAGGAGAAAAGTAAGAAAAACCATTTTGGGTACTACAAATTTCGTACAGCAGTCGGAAGGATTTGTAGATAAGAATACGGTTATAGAAGAAGGCGATATACTTGTGGTATTTGGTCTTAATAAGGATGTGGGCAAGTTTTGCAGCCGCAGGTAAAATAGTAAAGGTTTGGAAGGCGGTATCCGTATATTATCCACTAAAAAGCTGCAGGGAAACCACAGGCAGTACCTGCTTAATGCAGGGCTTAGTGTTTTGGAAGCCGACTTTATCACTACGGTAAACAAACCTTTTGAATTGGGTGATATACCCCATAACCTGATTTTTACCAGTCAGAATGCATTTAAAAGTTTCCTTCTTAACGGCAGGAGTACACAATATAAAAGGAGTAGTATTTTTTGTGTGGGAACCAAAACAGCCGAACTCGTAAAACAGCACGGATATACGGTTGAGGTTTGTGCCGATTATGCTAAAGACCTTTCCCGAATAATACTACAGCAGTATAAGGAAAGGGAGTTTGTATTCTTTTCGGGAAATCTGAGGCAGGACACTTTGCCGCTAGCCATTAAAGAGGCAGGAATAGCGTTTACCGAAATACAGGTGTATGAAACGGCACTAACGCCACATAAAATAAATGCAGAACTCAACGGAGTACTGTTTTTTAGTCCGTCGGGGATAGAAAGCTTCCTTCAGGAAAACGAAATAAGCAATACTGTTTGCTTTTGCATAGGCACAACCACTGCAAAGGCTTTACAGGGAATAACAGAAAATATAGTGGTCGCAAACCACCCTTCGGTGGAAAATGTGATTATACAATGTATTAATTATTATAAAGATAATCCTGCAAGGTTTTAAAAACCTTGTGAGAGGAAAAGTAATAAACAGAAAAAATGATCAAGAACGACTTATTTTTAAAAGCGCTACGCAACGAAACAGTAGAAAGGCCACCGGTATGGATGATGCGCCAGGCAGGAAGATATTTACCTGAGTTTCGTGCACTAAGGGACAAATATGACTTTTTTACCCGTTGCCAGACACCGGAACTTGCAGCCGAAATCACGGTTCAGCCAATACGTATCGTTAAGCCGGATGCAGCCATCTTATTTTCTGATATCCTTGTGGTACCACAGGCTATGGGTATTGAGGTGCTTATGAAAGAAAATATAGGTCCGTTTTTACCAAACCCTATACGTACAGCACAGGATGTAGAGCAGGTGCGCATACCGGATATTCATGAGTCACTTGGTTATGTTATGGATGCCATTAAGCTTACCAAAGAGATGCTTAATGATGAGGTGCCGTTAATAGGTTTTGCGGGATCACCATGGACCATTTTCTGTTATGCTGTAGAGGGTAAAGGTTCTAAAAGCTTTGATACGGCAAAAGGATTTTGTTTCTCTCAGCCGGAAGCTGCCCATGCACTGCTTCAAAAAATAACCGATACTACCATAGCTTATCTTAAAGAAAAGGTAAAAGCAGGTGTAAATGCCGTACAGGTGTTTGACAGCTGGGGAGGTATGCTTTCACCGGTAGATTATCAGGAATTCTCCTGGAAATACATTAACCAGATTGTAGAGGCTCTGGCTCCCGAAACTCACGTTATCGTGTTTGGTAAAGGGTGTTGGTTTGCCCTTAACGAAATGGGACAAAGTAAAGCTTCGGCACTTGGTGTAGACTGGACCTGTTCGGCACGTAATGCACGTTACCTTTCGGGTGGACAGATAACACTACAGGGTAACTTCGATCCTTCACGATTACTATCACCTATACCAACCATTAAGAAAATGGTACACCAAATGATTGATGAGTTTGGTAAGGACAATTATATCGTTAACCTTGGTCATGGTATATTACCAAATATTCCGGTAGATCATGCCAAGGCATTTATAGACGCAGTAAAAGAATATCGTTAATAGTAGTATTCAGGAACAGTAGCAGGCTTTAGGGCAGGCTACTGTACACTGATTACGAAACACCACAATGTTATGCCGCTTAGTTTAGGTTTAAGGGATGAAGACAACGAAAGGATTAATAATCAGCTTAAAAAACTGATATCCCTTGTTTTTGTGCCCGACGGATGGAGTGATGATGATGCAGATGCCCAGCTTGAAGGGATAGGTTTATCATTAGAAAAACTTAAAACCATTACTCCGGAAGCGCTTAATAACCATTTGACAGAGGCCGGTACAGACTGGCAGAATATGGAGCTTTTTGCCGACTTCCTGGCGAAGCTTTCCGAGAATGAAAACTACAGCGAACTAAAACAAAAGGCTGTATCTTTATATAGTTACATACAATCAGGGAGCAAAGTTTTTTCTTTTGATATTGCAAACAAAATATCCCGGTTAAAATAGCAGGCCATGGAAACCGTAAGCTGGAGAACAGACCGTATAGCACAAATACTTCCGCAGGAGTTTTTTAACCTTGTGGACAGGAACAGGGAGCACATACGCAAAACATTTCCAATTACGGCTTTTGCCAATTCTGATCTTGAGAAAACCGAACAGTTCCTCACCCAGGCACTGGAAACCGAACAGAAAAAGGAAGGTTATTACTTTTACCTGCGCAGTCCGCTTACTACAAAACTTATAGGTTATGTGGTGGTTAAAAATATTTCTGTAAGGACCAGTAAATGTGAACTGGCCTATTTTATAGATATGGATTATGAAGGTAAAGGGATAATAACCAAAGCGGTTGCTAATGCTGTTGATTTCTGTTTTACAGAAATAGGGATGAATAAGGTTTTTATATGTACCTCTCCGGTAAACAGGGGTAGCCAGCGCATTGCCGAAAAGAACGGGTTTGTAAAGGAAGGCATACTTAGACAGGAATTCAGGAACGGATATGGCGAGTTTGAAGATATTATTTATTTCGGACTATTAAAATCAGAGTACTACAATGGGAAATAGCAATTGCCTAAAAGGGTTAAATTTTTTCATGCTGGTTTTAATCAGTGTGGTTAATATACACGTTGTATATTCTCAGGATATGAAATCAGACAGCAGTAGGATTAACAGTATAATAGCCGATATAAGTATGGGGCGTGAGGCTACTCAGCTTTTTGTTATAACTGATAGAGAGAATGTGGCATTAATAAACCGTTACATTGATGCCCGAAACAGGGAAAAGGAAATAAAGGAAAATGAACTGAAGCTTGCTAAGGAAAATATGCTTGGTGAGCGTTATAAAAAAGGGGATAAAACAACTATTCCGCAAATTATCGCAATACTAAAAAGCCGTGACGTTATAGCAATTAGTGATTTGTTTAATGAGTTAGAACTGGAATATGATGCTACTAAGAGAACAACACTTTTTTTAGACGATTCAATTAAAAAAGAGCTGTTTCCTTTAATTGAAGAACCTGAGCTGGAGCATACAATAGTTCAGTTTTTAGGTTATAACAGAGTAGAGGGATATATTAAATTGTTTGAGGAAAGGTTGCTATCGGGAAAATCGACAAATGAAGACCGTATTTTATATTGGCTGGGTAGTGACGGAACAAGTGAAAAAACAGTAGACTATTGTATTAATCCTAATGAGGTAAAAAGCAGTGCTCTGTTTGGAGAAGACTTAAGTCTTTTCCTTCAAAACGGAACGCCGGAGATAAAAGTTAAAATCCTCAATTTTATGACGGAAATAGTTTTGAAAAATCCGGTAAAGGAAAGTTTTTTTTATGACACACCATCAGAAGATACATATCTTCCATCTGATTTTATAACGGTAGAAATTCATACTTCAGGAAAAACTTATACTATAACCGGCTTTTCACAAAAAAGGAAAGAGCTTCTTATTATGAATTGTATATCAGAAGTTTTTGCACATGGGAATACAGAACAAAAAGAAAAAGTAAAAAAGGCTTTTCTAAAAAGTATAGATAATTTTGAAAATGAGGAACTCAAAGCTACGTTGAAAAATAATTTTAAAATAACTTTTTTTGAAACGTATGACCCCTCAAAGCAAATTGAAATAATTGAGAATACGCACCAGTTTACTGTACTAAATAATTTTAATCGATTGTGTCATAAGATTTCTGAGGAGAAAAAGCTTGCACCGGAAGTATATGTAGCTCTTTTCAAAAAGTTTGATTTAATTGAAAAAATAAGACGAAAAGAAGCATGGTTTTTTACAGATATATTTAAGTATTTACCCAATTTTACAGAGTTGACCCAAGCATATATTGAAGACGATATTACAAAACAGGAAATGCTTGAGCGCTACGACAGGGTTAATCAAACAGAGGAGTATACAGATAAATATATTAGGGATATAGGTCTTGTTGACAATGATTTTGATGCTGTTGTTTTTAAGACAAATGATTTTTCTTATGATGATTTGGTTATATACAAAAGTTTATATAAAGCTGGTATAAGTATAGAATTTGATACGGAATCATCTGCTTACCCTGCAGATCACGACAACCTGATTTTAGAGTTTGTAAAACATACAAGGGGTAAATTATCAGGGGTAAAGGCTTATCAGGAAACCAGATTTAATGCTCCGAAAGACAGTACAGACACTCAGTTGTTTGTAACCTATAAGGATAAATGTTACGTTATGTTTCCCGAAAATTTCGGAGACTGGTATGACATGGATACTTTTTTGAATTTGTTAAATACCATTGTAAAAGAGGCTGGGATTAAAGAGGAATTTGTTGCTGTTTATACCGGAGACCAATATGCTAACTACATATTTGGAGAGAGAAAAAAAGTAGAAAAATTAAAAAAAGACTATAAACTAGATTATACTTACGAGGAAGAAGGTTATTAATCATGAAAGATAAATTTTACCAATACATACAGGATTTACAGGATACCATAACATCAAAGCTGGAAGCGGTAGACGGCAAAGCAAAATTTAGGCAGGACCTATGGGAACGCCTTGAAGGTGGCGGTGGTCGTACCCGTGTTATAGAAAACGGGAATGTGTTTGAAAAGGGAGGAGTGAATATCTCTGCCGTACACGGTCCGTTACCTAAGGCAATGCAGACTTATTTTAATGTAGGCGATGTTGATTTTTTTGCCTGCGGACTGAGTCTTGTAATACACCCTAAAAATCCGTTTGTACCTACAGTGCATGCCAACTGGAGGTATTTTGAAATGTATGATAAAGAAGGTAACCTGGTAAACAGTTGGTTTGGCGGTGGTCAGGATTTAACGCCTTATTACCTTTTTGAGGAAGATGCAAAACACTTCCACCAAACCTGTAAAACAGCCTGCGACAAGCATAATCCGGAATTTTATACTAAATTTAAGCAACAGTGTGACGACTATTTCTGGAATGCACACCGCAATGAGGCGCGTGGCGTAGGCGGACTGTTTTTTGACCACTGTAAGGCTACCGATAGCTTTAGTATGGAAAACTGGTATGGCTTTGTGACCGAAGTGGGTAACAGTTTCCTTGAGGCGTATGTGCCTATTGTTGAAAGAAGAAAAGATACAGAATATACAGAAGAGAACAGGACATGGCAGGAAATACGCCGTGGCCGTTATGTGGAATTTAACCTGGTACATGACAAGGGTACGCTTTTTGGGCTTAAAACCAATGGTAGAATAGAGAGTATCCTTATGAGCTTGCCGCCACATGTACAATGGGTATACGACCACCATCCTGAAAAGGGTAGTGAGGAAGAGAAATTGATAGAAGTATTAATGAAACCGGTTAATTGGGTATAAAAGGATTTATAGGGGCGCTATTGCTAACTGGCTCGGGTTGCTTTGCACAGGCCGACAGTATTACCAGTGCCTATATCCAAAAATTTCCAGATAAGTTATCGGTACAGCTGTTTACGCTCAATACCTCAAATCAGTTTACCCTTGATTATGAAGATATAGGAACAACTATAAATATGGTTCCTAATGAAAGAAGGACACTGGGCGTATCGGTTCAGTACGATTTTATATCGTTTAATTTGGGGTTTGCCCCTAAGTTCTTTGCAGAGAATAAGGATAACAGGGATAGTAAGATGACTTCATTCGGGCTTAACCTGTTTTTAGGGAAGTGGATGCAGCATTTTGACCTGTATTATCAAAAAGGTATTTCGCTGGAGGTAGATGATTATGAAAGCGTATACCTGTCGGGATTAAAAACCATAAAAATAGGCGGTAGCACCAGTTATGTGTTTAACGATAATTATTCGTTTAGGGCACTGGCTTTTCAAAACGAAAGGCAGCTTAAAAGTACGGGGAGTTTTGCGCCGTCACTAAGTTATTATTATACCGAGTTTAACGGTAGGAAAGAACCGCAACTGGGAGGTAAAAGTTATTTTCTGGATGTGGCACTATCTCCGGCTTACAATTACAACTGGGTAGTGGCAAAAAACATACTTATTGCCGGAGGCCTGTCGCTAGGTGCCGGGGTGACGTACACTAAAGACGGTAGTATTAGCGATACCGATTTTTTGACACAGGCAGGTTTAACACTATCATTGGGATATAATTCTGAAACCTTTTATGGCGGGGTTTATGCTAAAGTTTTAGCATCTAACCATAATGCCGATACGGCTGTAAATATGGACGATACTATTGCTTACGGCACGGTGTTTTTTGGTTACAGGTTTGATCCGCCAAGATTCCTGAAGGAAAAAACAGAAGAGATAAAAGAGAAAATAAAAATTTAAATATACAAATACATGTTCCCTATACACAGAAACAGGAGATTAAGAACAACCGAAGCCATGCGTGCGCTGGTAAGGGAAACAGTTCTTACACCAAACGATTTTATGTTCCCTATGTTCATTGCCGAAGGGCAAAATGTAGAAATCCCTATACCGTCTATGCCGGGTATTTTCCGTCGTTCCATAGATCTAACGGTTAAGGAAGTAAAAGAGCTTTGGAGTCTTGGGGTAAAGGCAGTAAATATTTATGTAAAGGTTAGCGATAACCTTAAAGATAATACCGGTAAGGAAGCCTGGAATCCAGACGGACTGATGCAGCAGGCCATTAAAGCTATAAAAGATGCTGTGCCGGGTATGGTAGTTATGCCTGATGTGGCTCTTGATCCATATTCTATTTACGGTCATGACGGTATTGTGGAGAACGGAGAGATACTTAATGACCCTACCGTTGATGCACTTACCCGTATGAGTTTAAGCCATGCCGATGCTGGTGCCGATTTTGTTGCACCAAGTGATATGATGGACGGTCGTGTGCTGGCTATCCGTAAGGCGCTGGAAGAAAATGGGCATCACAATGTGGGTATCATGAGTTACAGTGCTAAGTATGCTTCATCATTCTACGGACCGTTTAGGGACGCACTTGATTCTGCTCCCGGGTTTGGAGATAAGAAAACCTACCAAATGGATTATGCCAACCGTATTGAGGCTATTAAGGAAGCCTTGCATGATGTGGAAGAAGGAGCCGATATTGTAATGGTAAAACCGGGTATCGCTTATCTTGATATTGTACGCGAGGTTAAAAATGCGGTTAATGTTCCGGTATCGGTATATCAGGTTTCGGGAGAGTATGCCATGGTTAAGGCTGCTGCCGAAAAAGGCTGGCTGGACCACGACAGGATAATGCTGGAGCAACTGCATTGTATTAAGCGTGCAGGAGCCGATATTATTTCGACTTATTTTGCTAAGGAAGCCGCTATACTTTTAAACAAATAACATTATATTGCCTCATCACAACCTGTTGGGGCATATTTTTATACCATGAAAAAATTACTACTACTGCTATTAACTGTTTCGCTGTTTTCATGTAAACAGGAAGAGAAAAAAGAAACTATTGTTACCACTAAATCGTCTGATGAAGGAGCTGAAGCTGCGGGTATATCCCAAGACCCTTCAGTAGCTTTAGGGCGTGATATTTTTAACGGCAAGGGGAATTGTTTTTCCTGTCACAAACCCGATAAAAAAGTGATTGGGCCAAGCATAGCTGAAATAGCCCGGATATATAAAGAGAAAAACGGAGATATGGTTCAGTTTCTAAAAGGAAAAGGAGAACCATTGGTAGATCCGTCACAATATGAGGTAATGAAAACCAACTTTTTAATTACCAAAAACTTTTCAGACAAAGAGCTGAAAGCACTGGAAGATTATATGTACAGTATTATTGAAAAGTAATACAGGTATTGGTGTTCGGTAATTGCTGTGCCGGTTATCGAACACTGATTACTACTCGGGGGCTACCAGTTTAAACCCTATTCTTGGTATGTTCTCTATACGGATGCTTTCATCTTCACGGAAAATTTTCCTTAATCGGGAAATAAACACATCCATACTTCGTCCCATAAAATAATCATCTGTACCCCATAGCGATTTGAGTATCACTTCACGTTTCAGTATGGTATTTTTATGTTCTATAAACAGTTTTAGTAGTGCCGATTCTCTTTCGGTTAGCATTATGGTTTCTTTCCCTTTGGTCAGGGCATAATTTTCAGGATCAAATACAAAAGCACCAATGGTGTGGGTACTATTTTTTGCTGCCACGTGCTTTTGGCTACGTTGCAGGAACACTTCAATTTTTAAGATAAGCTCCTCAATACTGTAAGGCTTTACAAGATAATCGTCGGCGCCCAGTTTAAGTCCCTTAATACGGTCTTCCTTAAGGGTTTTTGCCGAAAGGAAAATAATAGGGATTTCCACATCCAGTTCGCGTATTGCTGCAGCGAGGTCAAACCCGTCCATTCCCGGTAACATAATATCCAGTACACACAGGTCGAAAGCATTTTTCTTAAAAGCTTCAAAAGCCTCATTTCCGTTAGCGAAGTGTACCACTTCATAATGCTGTTCCAAATTGTCTGATGTGAGGAAAGCCAGAGTGTTATCGTCTTCTACGTAGAGTATTTTTTTCCTGCTCATAGTATGCTCTTTTTAGGTATGGCAATGGTTACGGTAATACCTTTATCAGGGTTGTTTATAATACTGATTTTCCATTTATGAAGATCACATATTTTTTTTACATAAAATAATCCGAGACCAAAGCCTTCAACCTCCTCTTTGTTTTCACGCGGTACACGGTAAAATCGGTCAAAAACATAATCCAAATGGCTTTTAGGGATACCCGGACCGTTATCGGTAAAACGTATTTCCAGTTTTTTAGGTGTTTCCACAAGGTTAATATTTACCTGTGTACTTCCGTTAGGACCATATTTTACAGCATTTTCCACTATATTAAAGGCTATATTATAAAAGTGGAATTCATCGGCATATATATTGTAATCGCCCCTAGCGCTGTTAAGATTTATGGTAGCATGATTGTATTTAAGCAGGGCATTATCTTTAACCAACTGTAGGGAGTCCATAATGTTGAATTCCTTTTTATGAATACCGCGGTGCATTCCGTCAGACTTCGCCACGTTCAATACCTTCTCCACATGTTGGTTGAGCTTGTTGCTTTGCTCAATAATAATGTCTAAATATTTATTGAGCTTTGGGTTAGCTTCTATTTCCGGTTGTTTTACTGCATAGTTAGACGCAATAAGTATGGACGACAATGGCGTTTTAAATTCATGCGTCATATTATTGATAAAGTCCTTTTGGAGCTCGCTGTACTTTTTTTGCTTCAGCATTAGGAAAACGGAATATACATAAATAACCAGTACCAGGAACAGTACTCCTGTGTATATCCAGTATTGCTGTAGTGACGAAATATAACTGTATTTAAGATCGGGGAAACGCACGGCAAAGTAATATACCAGCCCTTCTTTTTTAGTAAAGCAGTTTTCACACTTCTTTTCGTTTTTGACCGAAGTGCCGTTGTCTGTAATATATTCTCCATAAACCATCTCGTCTGACGCGCAGTCGTAAATGGCATATTCATAATCCATGTCCAGTTTTACCTTTTGGAACTCCAGGTTAAGATAGTATTCCAGTATAGGAGCCTCAAAGGCATCATCTACGTTTACCACATAATAATCTTCCGATACTTTTTTAATAGGAGAAGCAGCAGGGAGGTCACTGTTATTGTCGCGGTATATTTTATTTACCACATCCTGCAGGGCAAAGTGTATTTTTTCGCCAATTTCCTTTTTCTCAAAAGTATAGGCCTGATTTAGCATAAGCAGCTGCATGATTAGTACCCCGGCTATGGCGATAAATCCTATAAATACGACTATATTTAGTTTGCTGAATTTCAAAACACCCATTTTATAAGGTCGATATTACTCTAAAAAACGCTACTGTACAACACGTTAACATGTTATTAACAAGAGTTTGAAGCTGATTAACAAATTTGTGGATTTTAGTAAATATATTTGTGATATTACAAAGCGAAAAACAGTATTAACCAAATTTAATAATTCAAATTATGAAAACATTAAAACTTTCATTATTTGCAGTGGTAGGAGCGTTATTTTTTGTTTCTAACTCAGCAAATGCTCAAACAGCGACTGCTAAAAAAGTGACGAACCTTACAGAAGCTAAAACTTCTGAACCATCAAAAATCACCTGGACTGAAGACGTATTCAACTTTGGTGAGGTAGAAAAAGGTCATCCTGCATCTCACGAGTTTACATTTAAAAACACTACAGATCAAACTATATTAATTACTCACGTAAAAGCATCTTGCGGATGTACAGCTACTAACTATACTAAAACTCCTATCAAACCGGGAGAAACAGGTAGCGTAACTGCAACTTACAATGCAGCTAATCCGGGTAACTTTACTAAAACTATTACAGTTACTACTAACGATAGCGACGTGAAAAAAGTACTTACGATTAAAGGTAAAGTTGTTGCTCAGCAATAACTAAGTTTTCATAGCAATTCGATAAGAAACCATCAGGGAACTGATGGTTTTTTTTACCCCATAATGTAAAGTTTGTTTTACATTATGAAAAATTTGTTTTACATTTGGTTCTTAACTTAAAATCAATCAACATGAAAACGAACTATTTATTTCCGTACAGGCTAAAAAAGATTAGTGGTATTATTTTCCTGATTTCCTTTATTGTTTTAACACTGCTTTATTTTTTAGATGGGTTTGAAAAGTTTCCTATAAAGACAAAGGTCTTTGCTATAGTTGCAGATTACGGACTATTAGGTGAAACAAAAAACTTTGGCTGGATAGAAGACTCTGTTACAGATGAAATACTTGTTATACTTACAATTGTATTTGGTATAATATTCGCCTTTTCTAAAGAGAAATATGAAGATGAAATGGTAACATCTGTACGTTTACACAGTTTGGTATGGGCCACAATAATAAACTATGCTCTTATTGTATTGAGCTATATGTTTATTTACGGAATGCCATTTCTAACAGTGATGAGTGCCATTATGTTCTCACAGCTTCTTATCTTTATCATCCTGTTTCGCTACAATATTTATAAACTTAACAAGGCAGGGACAGATGAAGAATAATATAAAAGTACAACGCGCTATACATAATTTTACACAACAGGATCTTGCCGATAAAATAGGTGTGAGCAGGCAAACCATTAATGCTATGGAAAAGGGTAAATATGTACCTTCAACCGCATTGGCATTAAAGCTGTCACAGTTGTTTAAAATAAGTGTAAACGAAATATTTGAACTGGAAGCCGAAGATTAAGTAGGTTTCCTTAATCCTTTAAATATCCTTATCATGGCAGAAGCATATATAGAATCACCTCTTGGTATTACCCTTATAGAAGGGGATGTAGAGGGTGTGTCTAAAATTTCTGTTCTGGATGATAAGGATATCAAACAATCTGAAACCATACCGCAGGAACTACAAGAGGTAGCCCGGCAGCTACAGGAATATTTTAACGGCACGCGAACTGATTTTAGTTTTAAGCTCAACCCTCACGGTACCGATTTCCAGAAAAAGGTATGGAATGCCCTGCTGGAAATACCTTTTGGTAAAACCACTTCTTATCAGGATCTTTCCATAAAACTGGGAGATATAAAAGCTATAAGGGCAGTGGCGAGTGCTAATGGTAAAAACCCGTTATGGATAGTAGTACCCTGCCACCGTGTTATAGGGAGCGATGGTTCACTTACAGGGTATGCGGGCGGACTGTGGCGTAAAAAATGGCTGCTGGAGCATGAAAATCCTGTAAAGCAACAGTCCCTTTTCTAACTC
Source organism: Flavobacterium beibuense F44-8 (assembly GCF_000769915.1). Taxonomy (GTDB): domain Bacteria; phylum Bacteroidota; class Bacteroidia; order Flavobacteriales; family Flavobacteriaceae; genus Flavobacterium; species Flavobacterium beibuense. The sequence continues at coordinate 132,193 of NZ_JRLV01000004.1, read as the reverse complement.
GGTTTTTTCTTAACACAATCCGTATACCGGTTTGGTGCTATGGTAGCAAAAATTATGTAAATTCGTAACCATAGTCATTAAAACCAACCTAATGAGATTTCTTAAAAAATTCATTATATGGCTTGTTGTAGTCATTGCAGCCATAGTAGCATTACTATATATATTTAATGTAGATTATTTAATAAAAGCGGTAAGGGTAGTTTACCTTAACGGTAAAACCACCGCCTTTTTAGATGATTATGAGTACTTTGATAACCGTGTGGTGGAAAACGGTACAGGGCAACCCTGGGCAACCCACATAGATTATAACAAAGTTCCTGCAACCGAAAGACTGGAGGATACCCACCAAAAACTGGGGACGGTAGCCTACCTAATTATTAAAAACGACAGTATTTGGCATGAAAGCTATTACGACGGTTATGGTAAGGACTCCAAGACCAATTCGTTCTCCATGGCAAAAAGTATTGTTTCGGCAGCACTTTTTAAAGCCATTATGGAAGGAAAGATAAAAGGTGTTGACCAAAAGGTGTCTGATTTTTATCCTGAATATAAAGAAGGTTATGCCGCCGAACTTACTGTGGGCGACCTTTCGTCTATGGCTACAGGTTTGGACTGGGGTGAGCAGTACAGCAGTCCGTTTTCGGTAACTACCCGTGCCTACTTTGATGACAACCTTCCTAAAACGGTGCTTGATGTTAAAGTAACCCAGGAGCCGGGTAAAGAATTTGTGTATGTAAGTGGTGCAACCGAACTGCTGGCCATGGTGATTACCAAAGCTACGGGGCAAACACTGTCTGAATATGTGTCGGATAAATTCTGGAAACCTATGGGTGCAGAAAATCCTGCGTTATGGCAGCTTGATGAACCAAACGGAATTGAAAAAGCCTACTGTTGTTTTGCCAGTAATGCGCGTGATTTTGCCCGTTTTGGTAAACTGTTTCTGCATGAAGGGAACTGGAACGGTAACCAGATTATCGATTCGGCTTACGTGAACAAAATGGTAACACCGCGCTTCCCGCAGTCACCACAATACGGTTATGGTTGGTGGATAAACCAGTACCTAAATAAAAAAATGTATTACATGCGTGGACATTTGGGGCAGTTTGTAATTGTAGTACCACAGGATAATGTGATTATCGTACGCTTGGGGCATACAAAAGGATTACAAACAGCACAGGACCCACATAGTAACGACTTTTATGTGTATGTAGATGAGGCTTATAAAATGATGGGAATGCTTAAACCTGACGAGGGTAAAGGCAACAGCCTGCAAATGACTATGGAAGAAGCCCAAAAGGAGGAATAATTTATGATAGAGAGGATAAACCTTGAAAATATACTTTTTTTAGATATTGAAACCGTTCCTGAGGAAAGGCACTTTGGTTTGCTGGACGAGGAAACACAATCGCTGTTTGAACAAAAAACAGCTTACCAGCGTAAGGATGAATACACTCCCGAGGAATTTTATGACCGTGCCGGTATTTGGGCTGAGTTTGGTAAGATAGTTTGTCTTTCGGCGGGGTTCTTTACTTTTCGTGGTGACATAAGGCATTTTAGGGTTACTTCCTTTTTTGGGGAGGAAGATAAGATATTAAAGGATTTTAGTAACCTGTTAAACAATCATTTCAGTCAGCCACAACACATTATGTGCGGGCACAATGCTAAGGAGTTTGATTTTCCCTTTATAGCCCGAAGGATGATAATAAACGGAATCACCATCCCTAACAAACTGAACCTTTTTGGTAAAAAACCGTGGGAAGTACCACATTTGGATACCATGGAGTTGTGGAAGTTTGGTGATTATAAAAGTTTCACCTCATTAAAACTGCTTACCAAAGTATTGGGTATACCCTCTCCAAAAGGAGATATAGACGGTAGCCAGGTAGGCGAGGTGTATTATATAGAAAAAGATATAGACCGTATTGTAACCTACTGTGAAAAGGACGTTATTGCGGTAGCACAGATATTACTGCGTTTCCGTCGTGAGGACCTTTTAATAGAAGAGGAAATAATACACGTATAAAAGGTTACTTTTGTTACAAACCCATTTTTAGGAAACCTTTAATTTTACCACATGAGCGATAGCCTGCTAAATATAAACCATATTACAATCTCGGCCAGAAAAGAAGGACAATGGACGCCCATTGTGCACGACAGTACCTTTACATTGGAACAAAACGAGATACTGGGTATAGTGGGCGAGTCGGGTAGCGGTAAGTCGGTTACCTCACTGGCAGTGATGGGACTGCTGCCCAAAGGCATACTACAGGTAACACAGGGAAGTATTGCTTTTGAGGGCAGGGACATTTCGCAGTTAACCACACGTGAGATGAGGAATATAAGAGGTAATGATATAGCCATGATATTCCAGGAACCGATGAGTTCACTTAACCCGTCGCTTAAATGCGGTTATCAGGTAGAGGAAATATTCAAGGAACATACTTCACTCTCAAAAAGAGAAATTAAGGCTACGGTGCTTTCCCTTTTTGAAAAGGTAAAACTCCCAAACCCCGAAAAAATATACAACCGTTATCCGCACGAGATTTCGGGAGGGCAAAAGCAAAGGGTCATGATAGCTATGGCTATTGCCTGTAAGCCCAAAATACTTATTGCCGATGAGCCAACAACGGCGCTCGATGTTACCGTACAAAAAGAAATAATACTATTGCTTAAAGAGCTGCAACAGGAAACCAAAATGAGTATTATATTCATTTCGCACGACCTGTCGCTGGTATCTGAAATTGCCAATAGGGTACTGGTAATGTACAAAGGTAATATTGTGGAGCAGGGAGTAGCAACAGAGATATTTGAGAACCCGAAACATACCTACACTAAAGCGCTTATAAACTCGAGGCCATCGCTGGATGTACGCCTTAAAAGACTGCCTACCATTCAGGATTATCTTGAAGGGACAGTTGATAAAACCGAGGTGACTCCGCAACAGCGTACGGAAGAGCACGAAAAGCTATACAGCAAGCCACCATTACTAGAGGTAATTAATGTGGAAAAGGAATATGTATCATCATCCGGACTGTTTGGTCGTGATGTAAAATTCAAGGCGGTGAATAATGTAAGCTTTAAAATTTATGAAGGCGAAACATTGGGATTAGTGGGTGAGTCGGGTTGTGGTAAATCTACACTTGGTAATGCCATACTGCAACTGGATAAGGCCACTGCCGGAAGTATTCTCTATAAAGGACAGGATCTTACCAAACTCAGTGCATCTGCGATAAGGGAACTCCGCAAGGAAATACAAATTATATTTCAGGATCCTTATTCGTCCCTAAACCCAAGGATAACTGTGGGTAAAGCCATAATGGAACCTATGAAGGTACACGGGCTGTATAAAAATGATAGGGAACGAAGGGAAAAAACCATCGAAATACTTAAAAGGGTAGGACTGGGAGAAGAACATTTTAACCGTTATCCGCACGAGTTTTCGGGAGGGCAGCGTCAGCGAGTAGGCATTGCGCGTACCATTGCCCTGCAACCTAAACTGATTGTTTGTGACGAGTCGGTTTCCGCGCTCGATATTTCGGTGCAGGCACAGGTGCTTAACCTGTTAAACGAACTTAAAGAGAATTTCGGGTTTACCTATATTTTCATTTCACACGACCTTGCTGTGGTTAAATATATGAGCGACCAGGTACTGGTAATGAATAAAGGACAGATTGAGGAAATGAATGAGGCCGATGCCTTGTATGAACATCCGGAAAAGGAATACACTAAAAAGCTTATTGAAGCTATACCAAAAGGAAACTGATAATGACTACCGAATTTGACAGAAAGAAACACTGGGAAAATATATATACTACAAAACAGCTTAACGAGGTAAGCTGGTACCAGCCCAATCCCGAAACGGCTTTGGGTTATGTACAAAAATTCAATTTACCTAAGGACGCAAAGATTATTGACATAGGCGGAGGAGACAGCTTTTTTGCCGATGCGCTTTTGGAGTTGGGGTATACCAATATTACGGTTTTGGATATTTCTGAAGCCTCTTTAGAAAGAGCAAAGGAAAGATTAGGTGAGAATGCCGGTAAAGTGAACTGGATAGTAAGTGATATTACCGAATTTACCCCTGCCGAAAAATATGATTTTTGGTTTGATCGTGCCGCTTTTCATTTTCTGACCAATCATAATGATGTTGCTAATTATATTAGCAATGCTGTGAAAGCCATTGCTGATAATGGTATTGTAGTTATCGGGACTTTTTCGGAAAACGGACCTTTAAAATGCAGCGGTATCGAAATTAAGCAATACTCCAAAGAAGGTTTGGCTTCACGTTTTGAACCTTATTTTGATACTATAGAATGTATTAACCTGGATCATAAAACTCCGTTTGATACAATACAGAATTTCACCTTTTGCAGTTTCAGAAAGAAGTAATTCTTAGGACTCTGACACAAGATTTTAATTAGTATTCAATTTTATGATTTTGAAATTGAATTTCTTTAAATAATCTTGAGCCATGTAGGTCGTAAATACATTAGGAGAAGGGTCTAGTTCTTCATTATTGGCAAATACATTTGCATAAGATATTATTAATTTACAAGGATATATCTTATGGTTATATTCAACAGCCCACTTTCTTTCTTTTCTTTTAGAATCTATGATCTCACTATCTATACGTTTTATCGCTGATAGTATATGGTCTTTAGTGATGTTTTTAGGAATCATTGAATAAAAATTTAAACCCTACAACTTTAATAAAAACTGTAGGGCTATTTTAAATATTAGTCTATTACCATTTCAGGAATATCACCTTCAACAATCAGGGTTCCTTCGGTAGCGTTTTTAATATCTTCAACAGTTACGCCGGGAGCACGTTCCAATAGTTTAAAGCCTTCCGGTACTATTTCTAGAACAGCAAGCTCGGTAACAATTTTCTTAACGCAGCCTACACCGGTTAACGGTAGCGAACATCTTTTTAAAAGTTTAGATTCACCAGCTTTGTTAACATGCATCATGGCTACGATGATATTTTCGGCAGAAGCTACTAAGTCCATAGCACCACCCATACCTTTTACCATTTTACCCGGGATTTTCCAGTTGGCAATATCTCCGTTTTCAGCTACTTCCATAGCCCCTAAAATAGTAAGGTCTACGTGCTGGCCGCGGATCATACCAAAACTCATTGCCGAATCAAAAAATGAAGCGCCCGGTAATGTGGTTATGGTTTGTTTACCTGCATTGATAACATCGGCATCTTCCTCTCCCTCATACGGGAAAGGACCCATGCCCAGTACACCGTTTTCACTCTGGAATTCTACCGATATATCTTCCCTTACATAATTGGCAACAAGGGTTGGGATACCAATACCAAGGTTAACAAAGTATCCGTCTTTTACTTCTTTTGCTATTCTTTTAGCGATTTGCTCTTTACCTAATGCCATGATTAATTACGTTTTCTGGTTGTACGTTGCTCAATTCTTTTCTCGTATTTTTCTCCTTTAAAAATACGCTTCACAAATATTCCCGGAATATGTATTTGGTTAGGGTCAAGCTCACCTGCGGGAACCAGTTCTTCCACTTCGGCAACAGTTATTGTTGCTGCCCCTGCCATACAGGAGTTAAAGTTTCTGGCAGTGCCTTTAAAAATAAGGTTACCCGCTTCGTCACCTTTCCAGGCTTTTACTATAGCAAAATCGGCTTTATAGGCCTCTTCAAGAATATGCATTTTACCGTTAAACTCTCTCGCTTCTTTACCTTCTGCTACTTCGGTACCATATCCGGCAGGAGTATAGAATGCAGGGATACCTGCCTGCGCAGCACGGCATTTTTCTGCCAGTGTTCCCTGTGGAGTAAGTTCAACATCAAGCTCACCGCTTAACATTTGTCTTTCAAACTCGGCATTCTCACCCACATAAGAAGAAATCATTTTTTTGATTTGCTTTTTCTGTAGTAATAGTCCCAGACCAAAATCATCCACTCCGGCATTGTTTGAAATACAGGTTAGGTTAGTAGTGCCTTTTTTTACCAGTTCGGCAATACTGTTTTCAGGAATACCGCTAAGGCCAAAACCACCCAGCATTATAGTCATCCCGTCTTTTATATCGCGTAAAGCTTCCTCAACGTTTTGTACTTTTTTATTAATCATACAATGTATTTTAGTTTTGAGGGATAAATATATAAAAAAACGCCCTCTTGAAGGGCGTTTTTTTATGAGATTTAGAATTCGCTTAAATCTATTTGTTTTACTGCGGTGGAATCTACTTCTGTTTCTTTCTTCTCTTTACAGTCTACATCTATGGTTAGATTCTCCGGACGTTCAAAGTCTTTATCTGAAACAACAAGGTCAGCATTATTGTAACATTTTTTCATGTATAATGCCCATATTGGCAGTGCCATGGTAGCACCCTGACCGTATGTAATAGACCTAAAGTGGGCAGCGCGGTCGTCGTTACCTACCCAAACCCCTGTTGCTAAATCGGGTACCATACCGATAAACCAACCGTCCGACTGGTTTTGTGTTGTACCTGTTTTACCTGCAATAGGGTTAGAGAACTGGTACGGATGTCCTGTTATACGTTTATAAACCTCGGTGTTTATCTTACCAAATCGAAGCCTTCTACCAGATCCGCTTTGGGTAACACCTTCAAGAAGTTTAATAACCGTATAAGCAATATCTTTATTAAATACCTCTACCGGTTTTGCTACCGGCTGGTAAAGTACCACTCCGTTTTTATCTTCAATACGAGTAATTACTATTGGTTTGATGTATAGTCCCTGATTTGCAAAAGTACTGTAGGCAGCAACCATTTCGCTTACGGTAACATCTACGGCACCCAATGCAATAGCAGGCTGTTCAGGGATGTTTGATGTAATACCCAGACGATGGGTAAGATCTACCACTGTTTTTGGACCTACACGTTCCATAAGTTTTGCCGAAGCCGTGTTTACAGAGTTTGCAAGTGCTTCACTATACGGAATCATACCTCTGTATTTTCCGTCAGAGTTTCTTGGGCTCCAGGGTTGCTCAATACCAAACTTACCTTTTGGCATGGTATAAGGCGAATCATTAATAGAGTCACAAGGCGATATGTGCAACTGCTCTATAGCTGTAGCATATACAAATGGTTTGAAGGTAGAACCTACCTGTCTTGCTCCCTGCGCTACGTGGTCGTACTGAAAGTATTTATAATCTATACCGCCTACCCATGCCATAACATGGCCGGTTTGTGGTCTCATAGACATCATACCGGTTTGAAGGAAGTTTTTGTAATACCTTATGGAATCCATAGGAGTCATAATGGTATCTTTCTCGCCTTTCCATGTAAAAATCCTCATTTTGGTTTTTACATCAAATGACTTGCGTATTTCTTCATCGCTTTTCTCTTCGGCCTTCATCATTCTCCAGCGGTCAGAGTTTTTTGCGGCCCTTTCCATTATCCTTTTTGTCTCTTCCTGAGAGATGTTTCTAAAAGGAGCGTTTTTATTGTTTTTGTTATCAATAAAAAACTGTTCCTGCAGGTTGGCAAGGTGTTCCTGTACTGCTTCCTCAGCATACTTTTGCATGCGGGAGTCAATGGTTACATATATCTTTAAACCGTCTTTGTAAATGTTATATTCGGTTCCGTCTTCTTTAGGATTATCCTTTACCCATTTACCCATAAATTCCCTTAGGTATTCACGGAAGTAAGTAGCAATACCTTCGTTATGCGTTTCCGGGCTATAGTGTAGTTCAATTGGTTTAGCCTGTAATGCTTTTTTCTCCTCCTCGGTAATAAAATCGTTTTTTGCTAACTGATGGAAAACAATGTCTCTTCTGTATTTAGATCGGTCAGGATGTGATTTAGGATTAAATCGGGAAGGGTTGGTAAGCATACCTACAATTACAGCCGACTCTTCTACTGTAAGGTTTTTAGGTTCTTTACCAAAATATATTTTTGCAGCCGAACGTATACCTACGGCCTGATTAACAAAATCTACCGTGTTAAGGTACATGGCAAGAATTTCGTCTTTAGTATATTGTTTTTCCAGTCGGGTAGCAATAACCCATTCTTTTGCTTTCTGGATTATCCTCATGATAAGGTTTTTGGAACCTTCTCCATGAAAAAGGTTTTTGGCAAGCTGTTGGGTAATAGTACTGGCACCACCATCACGTCCTAAAAACACAACGGCTCTCATAGTACCCCTGGCATCAATGCCCGAGTGATCGTAGTAACGCTCATCCTCTGTTGAGGTTAATGCATCAACAAGATTTTGTGGCAAATCGGCAAACTTTACCGGAGTACGGTTTTGGGTGTAGAATTTACCCAGTGTTTCACCATCTGAAGAAATAATCTCGGTAGCAACGTTAGACTCCGGATTTTCCAGCTCCTCGAAGGTAGGCATGTGACCAAACAGCCCCCACGAAGCAAAAAGGAAAAAGAATACAGCCATCAGTACCCCAACGATGTATATCTTCCAGAATGTTTTAATGTACTTGGAGAAATTTTCCGGTTGCTTACTGTTATTTGCAGCACCCTTTTTATTTGTTGCCATAACTATTTTTTTATTCTTCTTTAGATTCTATCCTGAAACCCACTTCGGTAATACCTTCCAGTTCCTCTACACCAGGTATGCTGCCCGCTTTTCTAACCGCCTGCTCAATGCTCACGGTGTAGTTACCGGCCTTAGGGAAATTATAATCTCCATCAAAGCCCTTGTACCAAAGCTTACTTTCCTTAACATCAGAGAAACCTTTACCCATAAGCGAACCGTCTGGGTTTGCCATCATGTATTCCAGCGTATCGGTAACCGTAACACCGTTTGGTTGTTCCAGGTTTACAATAAGGAATATATTATTAAACGGGTAATTGTTGTTGTTTCTTATGTTAACAAACATATTGTAAGGAGAAACGGTATCGTTTTGCTCAAACTGAAACGAAACGATACTGTCTTTATTCCATGTGCCGTTAAAGGCCTTGTAGTCGTCAAATACGCGCTTTTTGTCGCAAGATGCGGTAAGGAAAAGCAGTCCTAAGGCTATAAGGCTATTTCTTATCAGCATTTTTATTATCAGATGATGGTTTATTATTGTTGTTGTTAGAAGGTTTTTTCCTCCTGTTATTATTACCTCCCTGTTTGTTGTTTGGCCTGTTACCCCCCTCTTTAGGAGCGCCGCCTCCCTGTTGTTTGTTAGCAGGTTTATTATTGCCGCCGTTACCGTTGTTACGGTTTTGGTTAGGTTTAGCTGCTTTAGCAGGCTTTTCTGTTGCCGGAGCGTCAGCCGTAACCTTTTTCTTTTTGGAAGAAGGTCTTTTCTTTTTGTTTTTCGGTTTGTCAAAACGCGTAAGACTGTCCTGACCCACCACATTCTGGAAGCTTTTCTCAATACTATCCTCGCTTGTAGTGTCTGGCTCAACAGCATAATCTTCTAGCGCGGCAATACGCTTGTGTTCCTTATTAAGGTCTACAATTTCCTTAACCTGATCGGCACTAATAACATGCCAGTGTGCCATATTGTTAGTATAGGCAAACCACATAAGTCCTTTAAAAATGTCTACCTTCTGGCAAATAGCATCACCTTTTTCGGTATACAGCTTAGTGTCAAGATCCGGTAGCTCTTTAAGTGCATCAAGATAAGTGTCCAGCTCGTAGTTAAGGCAGCATTTAAGCTTACCACACTGCCCGGCCAGTTTTTGCGGATTTAACGAAAGCTGCTGGTAACGCGCTGCAGAAGTGTTTACACTCCTAAAGTCGGTTAACCATGTAGAGCAGCAAAGTTCCCTACCGCAGGAACCGATACCTCCAAGCCTTGCTGCTTCCTGACGGAAACCAACCTGCTTCATCTCGATCCTGATACCAAACTCCCTCGCATAATCTTTAATTAGCTGACGGAAGTCCACACGGTCGTTAGCGGTATAGTAGAACGTAGCTTTAGAACCGTCGCCCTGAAACTCGATATCTGATATCTTCATTTCAAGATTAAGCTTAATAGCCAGCTCGCGGGCAATAACCTTCATAGGTTCTTCCCTGTTGCGTACTTCGCTCCATATATCAATATCCTTTTGGGTTGCTTTGCGGTATATTTTAAGTACCTCCCCGTTAGGATCTACATTCTTTTTTCTCATTTGTACCTTAACCAGTTCTCCGGTTAGGGTTACAATGCCTATATCGTGACCCGGCGAAGCTTCGGTAGCGACAATGTCGCCCATGCTTAGCGTAAGTTTATCGTTATTTCTGTAAAAGTCTTTTCTTCCGTTTTTAAAGCGAACCTCCACACAGTTAAATACCTCTTCACCACCCGGTAGGCTCATATTAGAAAGCCAGTCAAAAACACTAAGTTTGTTACAACTGTCCGTCCCGCAAGTCCCATTATTTTTACATCCTTTGGGCGTTCCGTCTTTGGAGCCCGTAGAACAGTTTGTACATGCCATAATTTCTAAAATATATATTGATCGCGGATGAAACCGCTACTGATTCTTAAATGATTTTGTGTGTAAAGATAGTATTTTTAACCTAATATTTCGTGAATGTAATCATAAAGCGCAAAGCCTGTTGTGAAGCCTGATTATCAGTGCCTGCAATAAAAAAGCCCGCACATTGTGCAGGCTTTTATATGTATTTGGTATATGTTTTATTCTGTTACCTTAAACAGCTTGTCTGAAAGGCGTATCCTGAACGGAACCTCAAAGGTAATTCTGTCACCTTTTACCGCAGTATTACCCTCTTTACCGTTAACAAACATTTTGTTTAAAACCAGTTCCTGCTCCCCTGTGCTAGGGCCAACAATCATGATTTTATCTCCGGTGTTAAGTTCGTGGTTCTCTATGGTAAACTGAGCGATAGACGCTTTTGTGAAGTAGTGGTCTCCCTTACCTACAAGTACTTTTCTTACCTTTTTAACCGTTTTTGCCTTAGCAAGCGGTGTGCTGGTTACGGCATCGCCGGTTTTCTTATAAGTCAGTTTCTCTGATTTTCCTTTTTTGAAGATCATGTTACCGTTCATAATACCGCGGCGAAGTGCTTTTTGCTCCTCTTCCGGCATGTGTATTACTTCTTGGCAGGCTTCGCTACAGCAGTTTTCGCTGGCAGCCTTACACTCGTCACACTGAATAAACAGCAGGTGGCACGCTTCGTTAGCACAGTTGGTGTGGTTGTCACACGGTTTACCGCACTGGTGGCACTGCGATACAATGTCATCGGTAATACGCTCGCCCAAACGGTGGTCAAATACAAAGTTTTTACCTATGAATTTGCTTTCTATACCTTCGGCTTTTACCTGACGGGTGTACTCAATAATACCGCCTTCAAGCTGGTATACGTTTTTAAACCCTTTGTGCTTAAAGAAAGCACTTGCCTTTTCACAACGGATACCCCCTGTACAGTACATTAACAGGTTTTTATCGTCTTTATGCTCGGCTAACTGGTTTTCTATAATTGGCAGGGATTCCCTAAAAGTATCAACATCGGGCTTAATAGCGCCAACAAAGTGACCTATTTCGCTCTCGTAGTGGTTACGCATATCCACCACTATGGTGTTAGGGTCGCTAAGCATGGAGTTAAACTCGTTTGCTTTAAGGTGTACCCCTTTATTGGTTACGTCAAAAGTATCATCGTTAAGGCCATCGGCAACAATCTTACTACGCACTTTGATGGTAAGTTTCAGGAACGAAAGGTCGTCCTGCTCTACCGCTACATTTAGCCTAATGCCTTTCATGAAAGGATAGGTTTCTATAAAGTCCTTAAACTCATAAAAATTATCGGCAGGAAGCGAAAGCTGGGCGTTAATACCCTCTTTAGCCACGTATATCCTACCTAAAACCTCCAGTTGGTTCCAGGCCTTAAACAGGTCGTCTCTAAATTGTTGCGGATCTTGAATGTGCGCGTAAGCGTAGAAAGACAGCGTAAGGCGCTGCTTGCCCGATTGCTCTATAAGCTCGGCTCTTTCTTCGGCGCTTAAAGTGTTGAACAGTTGCATGCTATACAAAAATTTAAGTTTCAGAAAGTTATGTGATATCTATGTATCTATATTCCCGGCTCTAAATGGAAGAACCGGGCGGCAAAGATAGGGAAAATCAGTTAATTGGCAAATTATGCTATTTTTTGAGCGAATTAAGTGAATCAAGTATGTTTTTTACACTTGGAAGGTTTTCAAGATGTGGTTTTACTTTATTCTCTAGTTCAGTAAAACTTGAAGTTCCGTTTAATACTTTTAATGAATATTCTAAAGGATATAAGGTGATTAAAGCCCCGTCTTTATCAAATTTTAAGTTCATGCCACGCAAAGGCGTTTCTGTTTCAGTGTCCTGATAGAGCTCAAAACCGTATTGTTCATTCATGTAACGGCTAAAATTAACAGCTAAAAAAAATAAGATTTCTTTATCTTCCAGTTTGAGACCCTGGCAGTAAAAATGAAACCCTAATCCTTCGTTAACGGCTTTGTCTAAATTTTCGGGGTAATAAATTGGAACATTGGCAGGTTCAATATGCATATCAATGAAGTAGCCTTTAACCATTTTCATCGAGCCCTCTATAATCTCTTCCTCTATTGTATGTTTTAAATATCTTTTTTCGAAATACTCATCAGTCATTATCTCTTTAGGGAATACTGGTTTTTTTTCATCATTTTTTTTATTGGAAGAAAATATTTTTTTAAAGAAGCTCATAATATAGGGTGTGATTTAAGTTTTGCTAAATGTACAAAAAAAAGTCTAACATTTTTAAAAGAAAATTTTCATATAAGATTTTTTTCTATTAATATTGCTACGACAAAAAAAAGCACTAATTTTACTGGAAATTAATAAGCAAAACATGAGCGGAGATAAAGAAGCCAAATTAAAGGCACTGCAGCTAACGCTGGATAAACTGGACAAGGCATACGGTAAAGGTACGGTAATGAAACTGGGCGACCAGGCCGTAGAGGAAGTGGAGGTTATCCCTTCGGGATCGCTGGGTGTAGACCTTGCCCTTGGGGTAAACGGGTACCCGCGCGGAAGGATAATAGAGATATACGGTCCGGAATCATCAGGTAAAACAACCCTTACCCTGCACGCTATTGCCGAAGCGCAAAAAGCCGGTGGTATTGCTGCGTTTGTGGATGCCGAGCATGCTTTTGACCGTCATTATGCCGAAAAATTAGGAGTAGATATTGAGAACCTTATCATATCACAGCCGGACAACGGGGAGCAGGCACTGGAAATTGCCGAAAACCTTATCCGTTCGGGTGCTATTGATATTGTGGTAATTGACTCGGTTGCGGCACTTACGCCAAAAAGTGAGATTGAAGGAGAGATGGGAGATTCAAAAATGGGTCTGCATGCACGTCTTATGTCACAGGCGTTACGTAAGCTAACCGCTACCATTAGTAAAACACACTGTACGGTATTCTTTATTAACCAGCTGCGTGAAAAAATCGGAGTTATGTTTGGTAACCCTGAAACCACTACGGGTGGTAACGCACTTAAGTTTTATGCTTCGGTAAGGCTGGACATTCGTCGTTCGTCACAAATTAAAGACGGGGAGAATGTAATAGGTAACCGCACTAAAGTTAAGGTTGTGAAAAACAAAGTGGCACCACCGTTTAAAACTGCCGAGTTCGACATTATGTATGGCGAAGGGGTAAGCAAAACGGGTGAGATACTGGATCTTGCGGTTGAGTTTGACATCGTTAAGAAATCAGGTTCGTGGTTTAGCTATGGCGACACCAAACTGGGGCAGGGAAGGGATGCTGTGAAGTCCCTGATTAAGGATAATCCGGAACTCGCCGATGAGCTTGAAGAGAAAATAAAAGAGGCAATTAAAGCAAGTGTTGCCTAAATAAAGTTAAAAACCCGAATTTTTTCGGGTTTTTTTTATGTTTAAACGCAACCTTTTGTGCATTTTAGCATCATATTTGTATAATAGAATTGAAAAGGTTTTTATGAGAAAGCTGGTTTTGTTTTTTGTTGCTTTATTTTTAATCACTTCATGCTCAATGGACGAGGATAATCCGCAGTTCCATGTGCAGTTTGTACCTGCCGTGGAAGTAACTATGCCGGAATACTTTGTGCATGGGGAAACCTATGAGATAAACGTAAAGTACAAAAGGCCTACAGACTGTTATTTTTATGATGGGTTCTATTATAGTCAGGATGGTAATGCGCTTGTAATAGCCGTGCAAACACTGGTTATTGAAGATGCCAATTGTGAAAGCCTTGAAAGTTTAGACCCTGAAGAGGCCTCATTTACGTTTTCATGCAATCCTGATTATAACGGAACTTCGTACCTGTTTAAGTTTTATACAGGTAAAAATGCCGACGGACATAACACCTACATGGAGATGGAGGTACCGATAGCACAGTAGTAATAATTGCTAAAATATAAACCTATTGGGGCTTGAGCAGATAATACAGGATTGCCAAAACAACAGTATTAAGGCACAGGAGCAGCTTTACAGGCTTTTTGCCTCAAAGCTGTTTGCAGTATGTCTTAAATACTCGCGCAATTATGAGGATGCTCAGGATAATTTGCAGGACGGGTTTCTGCTTATATTTAAAAAAATAGGCCAATACCGCTTTCAGGGCTCATTTGAGGGATGGGCAAAAAGGGTAATGGTAAACAACGTTCTTCAAAAATACAGGACAGAAGGTGTTGTAGAACTGGTTAACGAAAACATTCCTGACGAGGAAGACAGCCTGGAGATTGAAGATGATTCGGTATCCATGGATTTTCTCCTTTCAATAATACAGCAGTTGCCCGACCGGTACAGGATGGTTTTTAACCTATACGTGACAGACGGTTTTTCGCATAAAGAAATAGCAGAGATGCTCAGTATTACAGTGGGAACCTCTAAATCAAACCTTGCCAGGGCAAGAATAATATTGAAGGAAAAAATTGAAGCTCACAAGAGCGGGACTAAAGCACAGTCGGCAAAATGAGTGAAAAGAAACACATAGACAGATTATTTCAGGAGAAGTTTAAAGACTTTGAGGTAGCTCCGCCCGACGAGCTATGGGGAAAAATTGAAGCCGAACTTCAGCCTGAGAAAAAGAAAAGAAGGGTTATACCTATCTGGTTCAGGATGGGTGGTGTTGCTGCTGCCCTTATAATAGGTATGCTGCTTACGCTTCCGTTATTTACCGGAGGGGATAAAGATGGTAATGGTATTGATACTAATACCAACAAAGTTGTATTAGACGGCGCCAAACAAAATAAACAGGATAATAACAATAATAGCATAGTGCCTGCCACCGATGCTGAAAATGCTGTTGTTACCACAAGTGATGCCACTGATAATACTACGCTAAACCAGAACGGGCAAAATGGTTTTGGTTCTCAAAACAATACGGCTACCGGACAACAGAGGGGCAGTGATTTAAACCCTACAAATAGTAACAATAGCCTTATTAATACCGATAATCCTGTAATTACCAACAGGAGTAACAGTCGTAATAATGCTGTTGCTTATGATGATAACACAGCAAACAAAGCTGGTAATAATACAAATCAGACTTTAAACACTGATAAATCAGGGAACATCACTAACCGTAATGCGATTATTACAGAGAACGGTATGCCTGCCACTCAGCAGGGTGCTAACCGTACTGTTGCACAACACAACAACAATAGCAGGACTTCAGGTTCGGGTAATGATATTGGAGGTGTTTCTCCTTCAAACCAGGAGAGGAATAATGGTAACCTGACCGATACTAATGGTATTATCAATAGCGGTAATGATACCGAAGTTGCGGCTAATAATGAAACACAAAATCAGCAAAATACTAGTGGTATTGTATCGGGTAGCGATACAAACGGAAATACTGTTGGCAGAGAAAATAATCTTATAAATACCCAACAGGGTGAAGATTTACTGAACAATCAGATAAATGCACAAAACAGCGAGTTGGCAGATGCTACTGATGAAACAGATACAACTGCAGTTGCTGCCGAAACGGAAAACGAACTGGATAAAATACTTCGTGAACAACAGGAAGGTAAAGATGAGGATGAAGCTATAGCCGATGCGGTTAAAAACTACAAATGGAACATTAAGCCACAGGTAGCACCGTTATTTTATAGCTCCATGTCTCAGGGTTCGCCTATCGATGCGCAGTTTGCCTCAAACAGTAAAAACTATGATGCCGATATGAGTTATGGTGTAGGTATTGACTATGCTATTACCGACAGGCTTTCGGTACGTTCGGGGATTAATACGGTAAATCTTAGCTACGCTACAAATGATGTAGCCTATTATGCTTCTATGGATGGAGGTACTAATAATATTGCAGCAGCAGGAAGGGCTGCTAACATTGTGGTACAAAGCCAGAATGTAGCGCCTAATAACGGAGATGTACAGGGTGTTATTGCTAGTGGTCCGGGTGCGGGTACATCAATTACATTTGCATCCAATATTTTCTCTAACCAAAGTTTTGAAGGACAAATGGTACAGAAAATGGGTTACATAGAGGTGCCGCTTGAGATGTCATACAAATTATTGAAAAGCAAGTTTGGAATTAACCTAATAGGTGGATTCAGTACGCTTTTCCTTAACGATAATAACGTGAGTGTTATATCCAATCAGGGGTATAGTACTGAGGTTGGTGAAGCAAGTAATGTAAACAGTGTAAACTTTAGTACTAACTTAGGAGTAGGGTTTAAGTATAATTTCTGGAATTCGTTTGAAGCCAGCTTTGAGCCAACATTTAAATATCAGGTAAATACCTTTAGCGGAAGCTCGGGTAACTTCAAGCCTTATTTTATAGGGCTGTACTCGGGTATCAGCTTTAAATTCTAAAATATATTTCTGAGGAGGGCCTTTACAAAAAGGCCCTTCGGGCATGTAGCAATTACCATCAGCTCTTCACTAAGGGAGGTTTCCTCATCCAGAAACTTAAATATAAGTGAGGCTTTCCCTTTTTTAAACATAGCCGAAAATATACTACTGCCCTTTTCATTGTTGCGGTACAGTATATCCAGTAACAGTAAATCATAAAACCAAAAACGGTTCTTTTTATAAAATTTCCTGAAATCGTTTTCTTTTTCCAGAAAAGCAATTAGTTCCTCTGTTTTCTTATCGGTATTCTTAAAGGTATAGCCCGTGCTGGCTTTGGTCCATCCTCCGGCGCTGCCTATATTCAATATGTTTTTGGTATTGTTTTTCCAAAACGGATAAGACGTCATAGGGATACAGCCTTTTTCGGTTTCGGTAATTTCATAATCGGTAATACCAAGGCAGGTAAGGTATTCCTCTATAGCTGTATCATATTCCTCCTCCGGTAAAAGATGTTCAGAGAACAGGGTGTATTCCAGTAAGGCTGTAGTAGGGGAGCTGGGTAGTACATACATAAACCTTGTGTTACCCTTTTGCGGAATACTAAAATCCATAAACGTTGCTTTACTATCGTCAAAAAAAGGAGTTTTTGTTTTTATAAACCAGCCTTTAAAATGTTGCTGTAAAACCGGATATTTTCCTTTTGCTGCGGTTTCAGGACTGTAAATACTATTAAACAGTTTGTCGCAGGTGTAGTTTTCTGTTTCTGTATTTACCTGTACATGGGTATCGTGATCGGTAAAGTCAATAACCTTTTGCTGTACAATAGTTATGTTGCTAAGATCAGTTAGTTTAGAAAGTATATGGCTGTAAAAGTCAATCCCTTTTACCATTTTGTATTTATAACTCCCAAAATCCAATTCCTTTTTAAAATTACTGCCATGAAACCACGCACTGTCCCATTGCTTGCTTACAATGGTATTCCATTTGCCGTTTCCGTTTTCCCAAAAACACCAGGTGCGGTCGTTGTGCTGTTTACTGCTACTGTCTAAAAGTAAAATAGGTTTATCGGTTAGCGTTCCTGCCTGTGCCATTTTATAAACGGTCATGAGGGCAGAAAGTCCGTTTCCGGCAAAAATGTAATGGTAATGTTTCATAAAAAGGCTTATCACGATAAAAGTATGAATTTATCCTGATAAGCCCTGAATGTTATTTGGAGGAATTATAACAGATTGGTCCCTATTTTAAGGCCAACAAATATGGTTCTTGGTCGGCCCGGGCCATAAATGTAACTGGCATCACGGTTGGTGCCAAGGTCAAAATCCTTTTGGTAGGCGTTGAATATGTTTTGTATACCGGCACTCGCCTGTAGCTGAAAGCCGTCCTGCAAATCAAAAGTATAGGAGCTTTTCCAGCTTACCTCAAAGAAATCTTTTGATTTGTACAGTTCATCACTGGCAATATATCCGGCATAATGGGGTACATACATGCTTCCGGTATATACTGTTGTAAGGTTGTTTTGGAAATGTTTTACCGGGGCGTAAGTAGCAATCATGTTACCGTAAAAGTTTGGGGAACGGAAGAAATTTTTATTAGTATTGTTTGCTGTATCGCTCCAGTCTACCGCTTTTTCATACATGGCTTTTTGAAGGGTTACCCCTGCCTGAAACTGCCATTGCTCGTGCGGAGCCAGTTTACCTTCAAGGTTTATACCATATACATTTGCCCCGGCACCGTTTCGTTTTTCCCAAATGGTTTCCTCTACTTGTTCCAGTATAAAGGGGTTGTTCAGTCGGGTGTAGAATAATTCAAAAGTAGCACCTGCTTCAAGATGCTCGGTAACTTTACTCCAGTCAAGAGAGGTGAGAAAGCTGTGTGATGTTTCCGATTTCAGACCGTCTGAGAGTCTGATAAGACTAACTTCTCCTGCAGCGATACGGGCGTGAATATCCTCTGAGAAAACCTGTGGAGCCCTAAAGCCTTTGGCGTAGCTCGTACGCCATTGCAGGTTTTTTTTAATATCATATAATATATTAACACGCGGGTTTATAATCACATCTTCCTGAGCTGCATTATGGAAGTCGGCACGTAAACCTCCCAGTAACTTTAGCCTTTTATTTACCTGCCATTCTTCCTGAGCATAAATACCCAGTATGTTTAGCTGCTGATCTACAAAAGCATTATACCCTGGTTTACGGTCGGTCATGTGTTCACTTTTATATTCAGCACCTGTGGTAAAAGTACCCCTTCCGCCTAAAAAGCCCGGTTGGGTATGTATCCACTGTCCCCCGGTAATATAAGTGGTTACCTGAGTGTTTCCAAAACCTCGAATACTTTCCTCATAATCTATATTTCCGAATGCATCATCTACCCTTCCACCATAAAAATTTTCATTTTTTGATTGCTGTGCATTGGCATATAGAGAGAAACTGTTATCCAAGTTTTCGTTAGTAAATTCGTAAGTTAGCCCGCAACCTGTCATTTTAGAACGTATCTGTTCAGTAATATCCGACTGGAAAGGCTGTAGGTCTAACTCATTACCCCCACGCCTAAACTCATTAATGGTGTGGAAATCTATGGTAAGCTTTCTACGATTGAGGTAACGGTGAAAGGCTTTAAAACCAAACGTTCGGTTTTCCATACGGGTAATTTCGGTAAAGCCGTCATCATTGGCATCATATGGATTCCTATCGCGTAACATCCCGAAAAACTGCAGGCCAAGTGTAAGGTCTTCATTAAGCACGGTTCCGTTAAGTGATAAAGCCTTATCGGGTTGTTTGCCATCTATAAGCCCGAAGTGGCTGTTTACTTCGAAGTTATTCTCTACGGGGTCTTTAGTTATAATGTTTATAGTGCCTGCAATAGCATTAGAGCCGTATAGTGCCGAACCGCCACCACGTACTACCTCAATGCGTTCAATCATATTAGCAGGAATCTGATCCAGTCCGTAAATGCCGTTAAGTGCCGAAAATACAGGGCGGCTGTCCAGTAATATCTGGGAATAGGCTCCGTCCAGCCCGTTCATTCGTACCTGACTGAAACCACAGTTTTGGCAATTGGTTTCCATACGTAGTCCGGGTTGGAAATTCAATCCTTCCGAAAGGCTTATCGATTCGGTTTTCTGTAATATTGCTGAGTTGGTAACCGTAACAATAACGGGTGCTTCCTGTCGTCTTTGCTGTGTTCGGCTGGCGGTAATCACTACCTGATCCAGGTTAAGGGACGAGCTTTCCACGTCCACATTCAACACAGTATCAGTATTAGCGGTTATACTAATGTTTCTCTCTTTGGTTTTATATCCTACAGATGACACTATTATAGTGTAATTCCCTTCCGGTAGTTTAAAGCTGTATTTACCATTTTCATCGGCAGAGATGCCATATCCGGTTTCCTTTACATGAACACTGGCAAAAGGCAGGGGATTTCCTTTTTCGGTTATTTGTCCTTTAACAGTGCCTGTTCCCTGAGTTTTTACAACAGGAGTGCTAACCTTACCTTGGGGCAAAGCACTTGCTTCTTCCTGTGCCCAGGAAAAAAAACAGGATAGTATTAAGGAAGAGTAAATTAATTTTTTCATTTAACAAATTATATTTTTAGGCAAAACTAAAAATGTTTTTCAACATAACAAATTAATTATTTATATTTGTTTAATAATTAACATGTAATGACATATTCTGAAGAAAACTACCTTAAGGTTATTTACCATTTATCTACTGGAAATAGCAAGGGTATTACTACCAATGCCATCGCTAATGAAATGGAGAGTAAGCCGTCTTCGGTGACCGATATGGTAAAGAAGCTTGCCGAAAAGGAGCTGGTGGCCTATAAGAAATACCAAGGGGTTTCGCTAACTGAAAAGGGGAGGCAGCATGCCGTAATGATTGTAAGAAAACACAGGCTATGGGAAGTATTCCTTGTTGATAAGCTTGACTTTTCATGGGACGAGGTGCATGATGTTGCCGAGCAGCTGGAGCATATAAAATCAGAGAAACTTATTGATAAGCTTGACGAGTTCTTGGACTTTCCAACAGAAGATCCGCATGGTGACCCTATACCCGACCGTAACGGTAAGATAGCCAAGATGGAAAAACAACTGTTAAGTGAAACCAGCCTTAATACTAAAGTGATTTGTGTAGGCGTTAAAGACAGTTCTTCTTCTTTTCTTCAATATCTGGATAAGCAGCAAATAGCATTGGGATCGGCTATAGAGATTGTATCCCGCGAACATTTTGACCAGTCACTTAGCTTAAAAGTGAACGACAAACCGCTTAGTGTTTCTAATAAAATTGCGGCCAACCTGTTTGTAAAACCGTTGTAGTATGACAAAAAACAGCCACTCCCTGGAGGAAGTACACGAGTCGGTAAATATTGTACAGAATACTTCTGTATGGAAAAAGATACTAGCCTTTTTTGGTCCGGCTTATATGATAAGCGTGGGGTATATGGACCCGGGCAACTGGGCGACCGATATTGCCGGTGGTAGTCAGTTTGGTTACAAACTGCTTTGGGTACTGCTTATGTCAAACATCATGGCACTGCTTTTACAAAGCCTTAGTGCGAGGCTAGGGATTGTTAGCCGTAGGGATTTGGCACAGGCATCGAGGGAAACCTATCCTAAAGGAGTCAATTATATATTATACGGACTTGCCGAAATAGCCATAGCGGCCTGCGATCTTGCTGAAGTACTCGGTATGGCTATAGGTTTACAGTTGTTGTTTGATATTCCGTTATTATGGGGGGTAAGCATTACCATGCTGGATACTTTCCTATTACTCTTCCTTTTAAATAAAGGAATTAAAAAAATGGAGGCGTTTATTATAGCGCTTATCGGTATTATAGGGTTTTCTTTTTTGGCAGAGATGTTTTTTGCTAAGCCCGAAATGGGTGAGGTAGTGAAGGGGCTCGTACCTTCCATTCCTAACAGTGCTGCACTGTATATTGCCATAGGTATTATAGGGGCAACGGTTATGCCGCATAACCTGTACCTGCATTCGTCATTAGTGCAGACCCGAAAGTTTGACCGTTCGTTTAAAGGAATAAAACAGGCGCTTCGTTATAATTTTATTGATTCGGTTATAGCACTTAACCTTGCATTTTTTGTAAATGCAGCCATACTTATACTCGCTGCTGCTACCTTTTTTAACAGCGGTATGCATGAGGTGGCCGATATTCAGGATGCCCATCAATTGCTTGCTCCGTTACTAGGGACTGACTGGGCGTCGGTACTGTTTGCCCTGGCACTTATTGCTGCGGGTCAGAGCTCCACCATTACCGGTACGCTTGCCGGACAGATTGTTATGGAGGGCTACCTTAGCCTTAGGATACAGCCTTGGGTAAGGCGTATTGTTACCCGCCTGCTGGCTATAGTACCCGCTTTTATTGCCATAGTATATTTGGGAGAAGAGGCAACAGGAGAACTTCTTTTACTTAGTCAGGTAGTGCTTAGCCTCCAGCTTGGGTTTGCCATTATACCGCTTATCCATTTTGTAAGCGATAAAAAGAAAATGAACGAGTTTGCTATTGGACCGTTTACCAAAATTGCTTCGTGGATAATTGCGCTGGTAATTGTGGCGCTTAATGCCAAACTAGTTTATGATGAGATAGGATCTTGGGTAGAGTCGTCAGAACATCCTGTGTATATATGGTTGCTTGTAGTGCCTTTAGCTGTTGGAGCTGCCATATTATTACTATATATTATTTTCAGGCCGTTAATCCATAAAAAAGACAAACACGAAAAACTGGTTCCGCATATTGATGAAATTATCGTTAATGAGGAGAATGGTGTTAAGGAGTATAAGAGTATTGCACTGGCACTTGATTTTTCCAGAACTGATACCCGTGCCATATCCAGCGCACTGCAAATGGGTGGTAAGGATGCCGAATATACCCTAATCCATATAGTGGAAACGGTGGGGGCTATGATGTATGGCGATCAGGCGCATGACTATGAAACCTCAAGCGATAAGGATTACCTTAAAGCCTACAAAAAAAGCCTTGAGGAAAAAGGCTATAAGGTTAAAACCGAACTGAGCTTTGGTAGCCCTAAACGACAAATTCCGGCTATTATCAATAAGGAAGGATCACATTATGATATCCTGATACTGGGAGCTCACGGGCACAACTGGATTAAGGACATTATATTTGGAACTACTGTAGATGCTGTAAGGCATAAGGTTAAGATACCGGTACTTATTATTAAAGATTAAACCGTATTATGCTTAAAAAAGAATGGCTCCATATAAAGTTTAATGGCAACCACAATCGTCACTGCCGCAACTGCCTGATTTCTTTTTCTTTTTAAAAAAGAATTTCTTTACCAAAAAGGCTGCTGCCCCGGCAACGAGTATATATACTATTATATCCTGTATATCCATAATTACAAATAAATGCCACCGCCTACGGTTGCAAAGTTATAATTGGGTGAAGCAATATCAAGGTGCTCAAAG
The DNA here is from genome assembly GCF_000769915.1 of Flavobacterium beibuense F44-8. GTDB lineage: Bacteria > Bacteroidota > Bacteroidia > Flavobacteriales > Flavobacteriaceae > Flavobacterium > Flavobacterium beibuense. Next base: position 109,069 of record NZ_JRLV01000004.1, on the reverse strand, counting down.
CCTACGCTTATAAAGTAGTTTTTGCGGTGAAAACGTCCTTCAATTTCGAAGGCATGTACCGGTTTGTTGTTAATAAATGACCATTTGGCTCCTGCGAGGAAGCTTACATTCTTTTTACTGAAATATTCCGCATTGGCACCAAACGAAAAACCAAACTTGTTTACATCGTTAGCTATGTATGAGGCTCCTATTGTCCATCCTAAATTAAAACGTCTTAAACGTATCCTGTCGTATCCCAAATTAAAATAGAACAGCGAAAGGTTGTCTGACGTGTTTTCCTGAAATTCAAACAACTGGTAATAGTCGGCTTTCACATAAAAGTAATGAAAAGGTCTTAATTTGGCCTCCAGGTGATTACCAAACAGGTTACCGTTGTTGTAAAGAAACTTATCTTTAAGGTCAAACCTGAAATTATTTATATTTCCGTTATCATGCAAACCGGCATTAAAATAATTACCGTGTTCAGGCAGGTAGTACGGATACTCCGTTTGTTCAAAGTGTAAATGATCTTCAACGCCATAATGCCCTATAATGGCTATGCCTGCAGTAAAGGCGACAGCTTTTCCCATAAGTCCTAAAAACAGGAAACCGATTCCTTCGTCTCCTGAAGACGACGAAGACGAGCTTGTTGTTTTTTGCTGACCGGTACCGGCATTAGAACTTTCCTTTTCGTTTAATTCACTTTTTGATTTGTTCAGTTTATCCTGAGAGTATCCTCCCGCAACGATCAGTAAGGTGCAGCAATACGCTAATATTGTTTTTTTCATCGTTATTTTAAAAGCTGGTAGGCTACTAACGATACTATGTAGGCAAAGGTACTCATGCCAAACAGTTGTATTAGGGGCCATTTCCAGGAGTTGGTTTCTTTTTTTGTTATTGCCAGTGTGCTAATGCACTGCATGGCAAAAGCATAGAACAATAGCAATGACACTCCTGTGGCAAAATTAAATACCTTATCTCCTGTTACCGGATTAATCTCGGCATCCATTCGCTGCTTAATAGTAGCTTCATCATCACTGCTGCTTCCTATGTTGTATATGGTTGCAAGTGTACCTACAAATACTTCCCTTGCAGCAAAAGATGATACAATAGCTATGCCAATTTTCCAATCATAACCCAAAGGTCTTATAACAGGTTCAATAGTTTGTCCTATTATACCTATATAAGAGTTTTCTAACTGATAAGCAGCAACTTCGTTATCAATCTCATCTTGGGAAAGATTCATGTATTGGGGCTGTTGTGTTATATAAGCCTCGGCATTTTTAAAGTTATCGCCCGGCCCGTGTGAGCCTAAAAACCATATTATTATAGATAGTGCAAGGATAATTTTACCGGCACCAAATACAAATGCTTTTGTTTTCTCTATAACGTTAATGGCAACATTTTTAAACAAAGGCATTTTATAGTTCGGCATTTCGGCTACAAAAAAGCTTTTATACCTTGTTTTGAGAATTTTGTTAAGAAGATATGCTGAAAGTATGGCTCCGCCGAAACCTAAAAGATATAACAACATAAGAGTTAATCCCTGAAGGTTAAAAAAGCCCAGTGCCATACGGTTAGGTATGATTAGCGAAATAAGGATAGTATATACAGGCAGTCTTGCCGAGCAGGTAGTGAACGGTGTAACCAGTATGGTAATAAGCCTTTCGCGCCAGTTCTCTATATTCCTTGCCGCCATAATAGCAGGGATGGCACAGGCCGTACCTGAGATTAACGGAACAATACTTTTTCCGCTAAGACCAAAGCGCTTCATTATCTTGTCCATAAGGAATACCACGCGGCTCATGTAACCACTCTCTTCCAGTAATGATATAAACAGGAAAAGGAAAGCAATTTGCGGAATGAAAATTACCACACCGCCTATACCCGGTACAATACCATTTGCAATAAGCTCTGTAAGCTTACCGGGCGGTAATGATTTTGAAGCCCACGAGCTAAGTTTGGTAAAACTCTCATCAATAAAATCCATCGGGATGGCAGACCACGCGAAGATAGACTGGAATATAAGCATAAGGATACAGAAGAAAATAATGTACCCAAATACTTTATGCGTAAGCAGCCTGTCCAGTTTTGCCCTAAGGTCTTTTGCCTTAGAGGAATCTACTGTAAGTCCGCTTTTCAATACATCGTTTATAAACTGGTAGCGCTTAATGGTCTCCTTTTGCTGAAGCCTTTTAAGTTCTGACTTGGTTTTGGTAAACGAGCTGTTTTGTATTTCGTTTCTTTCCAGTGCGCCAAAATTCACATCCTGTGTAATAACCAACCATAGCTTGTACAGCAACTGGTTTGGGAAAGCATTCCTTAGTTTATTAAAATACTCAGGATCTATGCTCGATGCGTTAAGGCACGGTTCTGTAGAAAGGTTTTTGTAATCCAGTATAAGTTTTTTAAGGGCATCAATACCAATTCCTTTACGGGAACTAACCAGTGCTATTTTGGTATTAAGGTGCTCTTCAAGATAAGGGATATCAAGGCTAATCCCTTTACGGTCCATCCTGTCGGCCATATTAACCACCAGTATGGTAGGGATTTCAAGATCTTTAATTTGGGTAAACAGCAGCAGATTACGTTTTAGGTTTTCCACATCGGTTACCACTACGGCCACATCGGGGAAATCCTTATCGTTACGGTTAAGCAGCAGTTCTATAACAACGTTCTCGTCAATAGAACTGGCATTAAGGCTGTATGTTCCCGGTAAATCTATAACGGTACCTTTAATGTTTCCGGGTAATTTTACCGATCCCTGCTTTCGCTCTACAGTAATACCGGGGTAGTTACCTACCTGCTGGTTGAGTCCTGTGAGTTGGTTGAAAACAGACGTTTTTCCGGTATTGGGATTACCAATTAAAGCTATCTTTATAGTAGGGGCTGCCATTAAATAGTATCAGTTATTATTTCGACATCAATTTCTTCGGCAGTTTCCATGCGAATTGCCACATGGCTGTCGTTCACATTGATGTAGATTGGATCGCCCAAAGGGGCAATTTGTAAAAGCTCTACAACATTGCCGGGAAGGCACCCCATTTCAAGTAACTTTAACGGGATGGCATCGATATTAAAATCGGTTATAATGGCCTTTTGTCCTTTTTTTAGCCCTGCAAGTGAAGTTTTCAAAGCTTATTTAGAATAAATTAAGACTGCAAAATTATGAATTAATATTCAAATAGCCTCACTTTTCGTGTTCGCAAAGCCAATTAATATCTTCAAGCAGTTGTTTTACGTTTTTCTCTCCCGGAACATCCTCATCCAAATTGGTGCCGTTATAAAATCCGCGAATCCTTCCTTCTTGGTCTACCAGTATGAAATTTTCGGTATGTACCATATCATACAGTTCGCTGGAAGTAGTTGTTTTTACTGCTAAATACGATTTTCGGGCTATGTAATAAATGTCTTTTTTGTTGCCTGTAACCAGGTTCCATTTGGCATCAATTACCCCTTTCTTTTTAGCATAAGCCTTAAGTACCGGTACACTGTCAATATCCGGTGTTACTGAGTGTGATAGTAACATCACTTTTGGATTATCTTTAATTTTATCCTGAAGCCATACCATATTATCGGTCATAATAGGGCAAATAGTAGGACAGGTAGTGAAAAAGAAATCGGCTACATATATTTTTCCTTTGTAATCATTTTGGGTTATGGTATCACCGTTTTGGTTTACAAATGCAAAGTCGGCAATTTTATGATTGCGTGCCACATACTGTATGGTGGTGTCTACCAGTTCGGGGTTTACGTCAGACGGACTGTAAACTTTTAGTGTTTTTGCCGGCTTTAGTGCATTGTAAAAAAGGGAAAGTATAATGGCGGAAATTATGAAGAATACAATGAAAAAAATCCTGTATTTTTTAAAGAATGAAAGCATGTTTGGGTAATTTTTTTGCAAATTTACAAAACGGGGCTTGATTGTTGCTCTTTTATTAATAGTTATGCATTGTTAAAGTATCGAAAACGATATATTTAACATGTTTATGCTATGCTATTTATGTTAACTTTATATTTTTGTAACCCAAGGTTTAAACTTTAAATGATGAAATTAAACAGAAATGTAAAAATCGCTACAGCAGCCCTATTTTTAGGAACAGCGGTTTGTAGCGCTCAAAAATCAGACAGTCATGGTATTAACCTTTCTTATATGGATAAGAAAGTAAGTCCGGCAGATGATTTTTTCAGATATGTTAACGGAACCTGGATTGACCAGACCGAGATTCCCGGAAACAAAACCCGCTGGGGTAGTTTTGATGAGCTAAGGGAAAATACAAATAATGACGCTCTTGAAATTTTAAAGACTGCGGCGGCAGACAAAACTCTTAAAGCCGATACCGATGAAGGTAAGGCAGCACGTCTTTACAGAACTATTATGGATACGGTTACCCGTAACAGAATGGGAACTGAGCCTTTAAAACCATACTTAAGAAGAATAGATCAGGTTAAAAACGTACACGATCTTCAGCAGTTATTAAGCGACATGGAGCCGGAAGGCGGAATGGGCTTTTTTGGTATTGGTGTAGGTGCTGATGCTAAAGACAGTAATAAGAACACTCTTTACCTTGGTATAGGTTCACTTGGTTTACCGGACAGGGATTATTATGTTTCTGACGACGAAGATTCAAAAGAGAAAAGAGCTAAGTATGAGGAGCATGTTGCCAGAATGCTTAAGTACATTGGTTACAACGACAAGCAGGCTAAAAAAGCAGCAGCAAATATTCTTGCCTTTGAAACGGCTATGGCAGAGCCAAGACTGGACAGGGTAGAGCGTCGTGACAGCAGGAAGACCTATAACCCAATGGCGATTGAAGATTTGCAAAAGCTTACTCCAATAATCAGATGGGATAAATTTCTTAAAGATACAGGTATAGGAAATGTAGATACTATTGTAGTGTCTCAGCCAAGATACATGAGAGCTTTACAGAATATTTTAGCTAAAGGTGATGTGGATACATGGAAGGATTACCTGAAATGGACCCTTTTAAATAAATCTACCGGATACCTTACTACTGATATTGAAACTGCTAACTGGGAGTTTTACAGTAAAACATTAAGAGGTGCTCTTAAAGAGGAAACCCGCGATAAAAATGCACTTCAAACCATTAACGGTACTGTAGGTGAGGCTTTAGGTAAGCTATATGTTGCTAAAAAGTTCCCTGCAGAGGCTAAGGAAAAAGCAGAGAGCATGATTAAAAACGTTATGCTTGCTTATGAGAACCGTATTAACAACCTTCCGTGGATGGCAAAAAGTACAAGACAAAATGCTATTGATAAACTTAGAAGGTTAAAAGTGAAAATTGGTTACCCTGACGAATGGAAAGACTATTCTGAGCTTACTCTTAAAGGCCCGGAAGATGGTGGTACTTTCTTTTCTAACATGAAGGCTGTTGCCCGTTGGAGATTTGAGCAGGATAAAAAAGACCTTAAAAGACCGGTAGATAAAAACGAGTGGCACATGGCTCCTCAAATTGTAAATGCTTACTTTAACCCTTCATACAACGAGATTGTTTTCCCGGCAGGTATATTACAACCTCCGTTTTATGATTATAAAGCAGATGAGGCTGTTAACTATGGTGGTATTGGGGCTGTAATAGGTCACGAAATTTCTCATGGTTTTGATGATAGCGGTTCACGTTATAATGCAGATGGTAACCTTGTTAACTGGTGGAGTGACGAAGACCTTGAGAAATTTACAGGTCTTGGTGGTGCACTTGCCGATCAGTACAGCCAACTGCAGCCATTACCGGGTATTTATGTAGACGGTAAATTTACCCTTGGTGAAAACATTGGTGACCTTGGTGGTGTAAATGCTGCTTACGATGGTTTACAGCTGTACCTTAAAGAGCATGGTAATCCGGGTCTTATAGATGGGTACACGCCAGAACAGCGTTTCTTTATCTCATGGGCAACTATATGGAGAACAAAAATGAGAGATGAAGCGATTAAGAATCAGGTGAAAACCGACCCTCACTCTCCGGGTATGTACAGAGCTTATGTGCCATTGCAAAATATTGACGCTTTCTATAAAGCATTTGATATTAAACAAGGCGATGGTATGTATGTTGAGCCGGATAAACGTGTTAAAATTTGGTAGTATAAAATCTACAAATTGCATACAAACAAAACCCTACGGATTCCCGTAGGGTTTTGTTTTTCAGATAAAAACATAATCATGTGTTAAATGCGGGTTTCCCGTAACGCCATTAGTTATTTAACATTTAATTTTGTTTCACCTGAAAATAAATGATATAGCCGTATTGAAAAATTCCTTACACGTTCTTGCTATTGATGATCATGTGGTAGTCCTGGAAGGGTACCTCTCCATATTTAAGAATCTTGAGATAGCACAGCCCCACAGGTTGAAGTTTACTAAAGCAACTGACTGTAAAACAGGATATGAAGTTATAGTAAATCAAACCGAACCCTTTGATGTCGCTGTTATTGATTACAGCATTCCTAATTTTCCCGAGAAGAAACTTTTTTCGGGGGAAGATATTGCCATGCTTGTACGTAACCGGATGCCTAAATGCAAAATTATTATGATGACCATGCATAAAGAAATGGACATTATGGAAAGGATATTGCATAAAGTGAATCCTGAAGGTTTTATAAACAAAAGCGATTGTAGTACAGATGAACTTATTGATGGTTTTAATAAGGTGATGAAAAACGAAGTTTATCACTCAAAAACTGTTAGTGACCATATTAAACGCATAGAAAAAGGCATAGTGTTTGATGCTACAGATCTGAAAATAATTCAGCTACTTTCTAAAGGGATCAAGAATAAAAACCTTGAAAAGTATATACCGTTATCTTCCAGTGCAATAGAGAAGAGAAAGTATAAATTAAAGCGTGCCCTGGATGTAAAGGGTGACGATGAAGATCTTATAAATACTGCGAGAAAACTAGGCTACATATAGGTAGGGATAATTGCCATTTCTGATTTGTTATAAAAAGATTATTCCTGTTAAAAAAAATATGTAAAAATAAGGAAAACCTTACAATTTGGTTTTCCTTAAGCCGTTTCTATATCTAAATTAACCATCACCTTACTTTAATTTATTAGTTCACCGCACAAACATGTACATGTTTGTGCGGTTCTTTTTTTATAGGCTGTAGCCTAAAGCCGTTTTTATTTTTTGTGACGATATTATTTTTCCTGCAGTATTATTGTCTTCCGTAAATTCAGGCAAAGGGAGTTGCATTTCCTGCGCTTTTTGAGTGTAGTACTCCTTTCGTGTAGGATGCTGGGATAAGGCTGCATTGAAAACTTCTCCCCAACTGTTTTTGTTTATAATAGCCTCTATAACCCCTATACAGCTATCACGATCTATTAAATTTACCGGAGCATTAGGCTGTTGCAGGTTTTGTTTGCCGGCTAAATGATATACCGGATGTCTTTCTCCTCCATATAGCCCGGCAAAACGTAGTGCAGTTGTTTTAAAATTTGGGTTTGAAGCAAGGAGTTTTTCGGTTTCCAGTAGTTGCCTGCCCGATTCGGTATCAGGAAACGGAAGAGTATCTTCGGTAACAATACCATCATTTTTTTGTCCGTAAACCGATATAGAGCTTACAAACAAAACGTTACTTATCCCTGCCTGTTCTATATAAGGAATAAGCTGTTCTATTTTTTTGGTAAAATTTTCGCTTCCTTCCGTTCTTAATTTTGGCGGAATATCGATAATTAAAATATCACTTTTGTTAAGAAACTCTGCCACATCTCCATCTACTGATGTTGAGGTTAGGGAAATTAAATAAGGCTGTATGCCTTTGCTGTTTAATAGTTCCAGCTTTTCGGGTGAGGTAACCGATCCTTTAACGGTAAACCCTTTTTCTATAAATGATTCGGCAAGCGGTAGCCCCAGCCATCCGCAGCCTAATAATGAGATCTGCATTATTGTGAAATGTCTTTTTTAACCAGTATATAATAATCGTTTTCAAGTGGCATGTATCCCTGTTCGTAAACAAAGTAATAGGTGTTGCCGTTTTTGGTTTGCAGCAGGTTAGTAAAATAATCAAAATCAAACCCCTTTGATAAAAGCTTTGCCTTTGTTGTTTTGGTTTTACCCTCTACATTAATCCCTGCAAGTATACGGTAGTTTTTGCGCAAACGGTTATTAATGTTGCGCATATAATTATTACTGTCTTTGTTTATTTTGTTATTGTAGGCGTTGCGGCAGGCATCGCTGCAAAACTTTTTATCTTCACGACCTACAATAATATCTCCGCACTCTGGACAGGTTCTGGACATTGCATTTATTTTTTGGTTGATGTGTTATCAGTAGGAGCCGGTTTGGTAATGTTTACCTTTTTAATTTTATATAAATCGTCCCTTCGGTCTTTTAAAATACGAACGCTACCATACTCATGTAGTTCTTTTAAAAGGTTGAGGTCAACGTCTACAATAAGCGTCATTTCGGTATTCGGTGTTGTTTCGGCTTTCACCCCGTTTGAAGGAAAGGCAAAGTCAGACGGAGTAAACACAGCTGTTTGTGCATACTGAATATCCATGTTGTTTACCCCCGGCAGGTTACCCACACATCCGGCAATGGCCACATAACATTCGTTTTCAATAGCCCTGGCCTGTGCACAGTGTTTTACTCTGGTATATCCGTTTTGTGTATCGGTAAGGAAAGGTACAAACAATATATCCATACCCTCATCAGAAAGTAGTCGTGACAATTCCGGGAATTCCACATCATAGCATATCATAATACCTATTTTTCCGCAATCGGTATCAAAGGTTTTGATTTCGTTACCGCCTTTCATACCCCAGTAATGTACCTCATTCGGCGTAATATGTATTTTGGCATACATTTCACTACTACCATCTCTTTTACAAAGGAAACCTACATTATACAGATTACCGTCTTCAAACATTGGCATGCTTCCGGTAATGATATTTATATTGTAGGATATAGCCATTTCCTGAAAGCGTTTCTTGATAGGTTCGCAATAGCGGGCAATTTCCCTAATAGCATCGGCTTCACTAAGATGGTTAAAGTCGGCCATAAGCGGAGCCACAAACAATTCCGGGAAAAGCGCAAAATCACTACCGTAACCCGATACCGCATCGATAAAAAACTCTGCCTGCTCAAACAGGGCTTCAAGATTAGCCAACGGACGCATTTGCCACTGTACCAACCCAAGGCGGATGACACTCTTTACGGTATTAATAAGCTTAGGGCTTTTATCGTAATAAATGTTATTCCATTCCATTAGTACGGCATATTCCTGCGAACTCTTATCACCTTCAAGGTAGTTGCGCATTACGCGTATAACGTGGAAGTCATTACTCAGCTGGAAAGACAGCACAGGGTCATGTAATTCTTTAAGCCGTACCTTGTCTATATATTCTTTAGGGGTAAGGTCTTTGGAATGTTCGTTATAATTAGGAATCCTTCCGGCAAATATTATAGATTTAAGATTTAATTGTTCGCACAGTTCCTTCCGGGCATCATACAAACGCCTGCCTAATCTAAGTCCGCGATATTCAGGGTGTATAAACACATCAATACCATAAAGTACCTCTCCGTCATAATCGTGTGTTTTGAACGACGAGTTTCCGGTAATCTTATCATAGGTATGTGTGGAAGTAGCCTTTTTATAATCGACAATAAGTGAAAGGGCAGATCCCACTACTTTGCCGTCTACCAAAATAACAAGTTGGCCTTCGGGGAAAATCTTCAATAGTTTTTCTATATCCTTTTCTGTCCAGTAAGGCTCTTCCATGTCATTGTATGCATGCTGCATGGAAATTTTTAACTGTTTGTAATCCTCAATCTGAAGGTTGCGTAATTCAACCTTATTTATCTCAATCTGCATAAATTTTTGGTTTTAAGTAAATATACGACAAAAAGCCATTTACAAACGTTTACAAATAGTTATAACCGACAGTAAATAGTTAAAAACCGGTTAAAGTTTTAAGGTTGACACATCTTTGTACTGTACAGTTCAAATAACATTAACATTAAAAAAAGTATACGCCATGAATGCATTAAAAAACAAAGTACAGTTAATAGGTAACGCTGGTATCGACCCGGAGATTAAAATTTTTGAGGGCGGTAAGAAATTAGTCCGATTGATTATTGCTACAAACGAAACCTATTATAACGACAAAGGTGAAAAGAAAACCGATACCCAATGGCATACAGTAACCGCCTGGGGCAAAACTGCTGAGATTATAGAGAAATATGTAAAGAAAGGGAAAGAGGTAGCTATAGAAGGTAAGCTCACACATAGAACTTATGATGACCGTAACGGGGATAAACGGTATATAACCGAAGTTATAGTAAGTGATGTTTTGCTTTTCGGTAAATAAAAAAGGCGCTTTCAATAAGCGCCTTTTCTATTACCATGGTTTTTGCCTTAATGAGGCTATAGTATTTTCCATTTGCTGTAGTCGTTGTTCCAGTGCATTGTCTCCGCTGTGCATGGTGTAGCGAAAAACATGTACTATTCTCCAGGCCGCTTTAATATCTCCGGTACTTATTAGCACAGGTTCCACGCCGGGGTGATTTGCTGTTAGCATTACCGTATTATTATTGTAGGTAAGTTTCCTAAAGTAAATTTGATTGTTAGCAACAATTACGCTTAGCTCGCCTGCCAGAGTTGCTAATTCGGTTAGCGCAACCGTGACTCCTATTATAGTATCTTTTGGGAAAAAGCCGTTAGATCCGCCACTCATAGTGAGGTCATCTATCACAAAAGCCATCTTGTCCTTGCCCGAAACATGAGGTAGTTTTATAGTTGGTAAATTTTCATTGCTAATATTATTAGCAAAGTCATTCAAAAAATGTTGTTTTGCCTCTTCAGTTATACAAGGTATACCGTCAAAGCTATCGCTATTGTAAGATGATTCTGTAGTTATAGCTTCGTTAAAGCGTAATAAGCGGTTTACTGTTAGTTCTGTTGTGAGTAGTTCATCTAACCCAATGCTAAAATAATTAGCAATTTTTACAGCTGTATCTATTTTAGGATTACTTCGTCCTTCTTCATATGCTCCAAGCGTAGCACGCTTTAAATCAAATAGATCGGCGAATTCCTGCTGACTCATATTCCTTACACTTCGTATCTTTTTTAGGTTCTTTCCAAACATACTAAAAATATTTTTGCTAATTTTATTTGCAAATTATGTTAATTGTTGTAAATTTGTACTAACAATATTAGCAAATGTAATAAATAATGCTAATATGGTGAGCATGTTAAGTTAAAAAGTTGTAAAAAATGTTTAAAAAACCTTTGAACTTAACTTGGTAAAAAACGGAAAAACAACGAGTTTTATAAAATTATTTAATACCTGTAAGATGAAAGATTATTTTGGAGTGGTAAAGAATTACCTGAATGAGCTTCAGCTGGAAATAAAATACGAGAATGCCAAAGACGGTGTTTTTGTTGTAAACAGCGAGCAGGACGGTATTGTTAACCTTATTATATGTGTAGCGCATCCTATCGTTATTTTTGAGCAGTTCCTGTTTGAGATAAAGCCCGATGCTGTGAATGTATTTAAGGAGCTGCTTCAAAAAAACCGCGATATTATTCATGGGGCTTTTGTTCTGGATGATACAGGTCGAAAAGTAATTTTCAGAGACTCACTTCAACTCGAGAATTTAGATCAGAATGAGTTTGAGGCAACATTAAATTCGCTCAGCCTGCTGTTGAGTGAGTATTCGGAACAGATTATTAACTTTTCAAAAAACTAAAAGCTATGAAATTTCTAAGAAGATTATTTAAAATCGGGCAGGCCGAAGTGCATCATACGATTGACAATATGGAAGACCCTATAAAAATGACCGAACAGGGAATTAGGGATATGAAAGATGATCTTGATAAAAGCCTGGAAGCACTGGCTCAGGTTAAGGCTATGAGTATTCGTGCTAAAAACGAAGTGGAACAATACGGCAATACTGCCGAGGATTATACCGAGAAAGCCATGCTTATTTTAAAGAAGGCACAAAAAGGTGAAATGGATACAACTGAGGCCGACAGGCTGGCTACCGAAGCGCTGGTTAAAAAAGAAGAGGCGCTGGGTCACCAGAAAAGAGCCGAAGGCGACAAAGAGAAGTTTGACCAAAATGTGGTACAAATGGAGGCCAATGTGCAAACCATTAAGCATAATATAAGCAAGTGGGAAAACGAACTTAAAATATTGCGTTCAAGGGTTAAGGTGGCCGATGCTACTAAGAGCCTGAACAAGCAAATGGCAAAAATAGACAGCAACGGTACTATATCACTGCTGGAGCGTATGAAGGAAAAAGTGAATCAAGAAGAGGCACTTGCCGAAGCTTATGGTGATATTGCCAGTGCATCTAAATCAGTAGACGATGAAATTAACAGGGCTGTTGATGTTAAAAAAACAAAAGCTACCAGTGAACTCGAAAAGTTAAAAGAGCAACTGGGCTTAGGTAACAGTCCGCAAGAGTAGTAAACAAAAAACAATGAAGGAATTAATAGAAATTTCTTTTTCACCTGTCAATGCGTTTTTCTCCATTATGTCAATCATAATGGTACTGTACTGGCTATTGGTTATCATAGCGGGACTGGATCCTGATTTGTTTAGCGTTGATTTTGACGCGGCAGATATTGATACTGATTTTAACAGTGATGTTACCGGGAGTGAAAACGCGACAGAAGGCAGCGGATTTATGAGGGTGCTGGAGTATTTTAATTTTGACGAACTCCCGCTCATGTTCATAATAACCATTATCTTTTTTTCTATGTGGTTTATAGGGGTTAACGTTACCTATTACATCGGGATAGAGAGTATATGGCTGGGAATACTGCTGCTTATTCCAAATTTTGTACTGAGCCTTTTTATTGTAAAGCTTATAAGCAAACCTCTGGGATACCTATACAAACAGGTAAACCATAAAGGTGAGCCCGAAATAGATTTTTTAGGAAGAAGATGCAGTGTTGTATCTGCCATAGCAAACGATAAGATAGGCCAGGTGGAACTGACGGTAAACGGAGATCCCATAAAGATTTATGCTAAAAGCAATACTGAAGAAAAACTAGTAGCAGGACAGCAGGCGGTTATAGTGGGAGAAAGTGAAGACAGGAAATTTTACCTCGTTGAAAAATTCGAATATTAAAAACTAACCAATCATGTTATCAGTTATCTTTCAATTTATTGCGGCCGTTACGGCTGTGATACGGACTATTATTGAATATATTTTTTAACCAATTATTATACAAACACTTTAAATTAAAATGGCAGGAAATGCATTACTCATTGGTATGATTGCCGGAATCATAGTATTCATTGGCGCTTTGGTATGGATAATATCCATGTACAAAAAAATTATACAGGGCAAGGTACTGGTACGAACCGGTGCCGGAGGAACTAAAGTATTCTACAATGCCGGACTGGTAGTTCCGGTACTTCACAAAATGGAGATCATGGATATCTCTGTTAAAAAACTGGATGTAGAACGTACAGGGGCAAACGGACTTATTTGTAAGGATAACGTGCGTGCAGACATTAAAGTTACATTCTTTATCAAAATCAACAAATCTACTGCCGATATTATCAATGTGGCACAAACCATTGGCTGCGAGAGGGCATCGGAAATAGATGTACTTAGAAACCTGTTTGATGCCAAGTTTTCGGAAGCATTAAAAACAGTAGGTAAGAAATTTGATTTTGTTGAACTGTATGAAGCACGAAGTGAATTCCGTGAAGAGATTATCTCAATTATTGGTACCGATCTTAACGGGTATATACTTGACGACTGTGCTATAGATGATTTGGAACAAACTCCAATAAGTCATCTAAAAGCAGATAACATTCTTGATTCTGAAGGTATCAAGAAAATTACCGAGCTTACTGCGGCACAAAACATAAAATCTAACCTTATCAGGAGGGATGAGGAGAAAACCATTCGCAAGCAGGACGTTGAGGCACGTGAGGCTATCCTTGCGTTAGATCGTCAGTTGGCAGAGAAGGAAGAACAGCAAAAACGTGAAATTGCAAATATCAAAGCCCGTGAAGAGGCAGAGATTGCTAAAGTAGCCGAAGAAGAAAGACTTAAATCGGAAACAGCAAGAATCGCTACTGCCGAGAAAGTTCAGGTGGCTGAAGAAAACAAAGACAGGCTTGTAATCGTAGCGGCTAAGAACAAAGAGCGTACTGCGGCTGTAGAAACCGAAAGGGTAGAAAAAGACCGCGCGTTGGAGCAAACCGAAAGAGAGCGTATCGTTACACTGGCTCAAATTGAGAAAGATAAAGCTGTTGAGGTAGAGCGTAAAAACATACAAAATGTTATCCGCGACAGGGTTGTGCTTGAAAAAGGTGTGGTTCAGGAGCAGGAAAACATGAAGGATATCGAAGCTTTCAAAGAGGCAGACAGAAGGAAAAAAGTGGCTGTTACTCTTGCAGAGAAAGAAAGTGAAGAGATGTATATTAAACGTCTTAAAGCTGCTGAGGCTGAGAAAGAGGCTGCTAAGCAAAAAGCAGAAGAAATTAATATTGAGGCTGCCGCTAAAATGGCTGCCAGCGAGAAAGAGGCTGAGGCAAGAAAAATACTTGCAGATGCTAAAGCTAAGGAAGATGCTACTTTAGGATTATCTGAAGCTCAGGTAATGCATGCTAAAGCTGAGGCTAGTGAAAGACAGGGTATTGTTGAAGCTATTATTATCGAGAAAAAAGCCCTTGCAGAAGCTGCCGGTATTAAAGCGAAAGCAGAAGCTGAAAAACAACTTGGTGTTGCTGAGGCCGATGTAATAAAAGAGAAAGCTCTTGCAGAGGCAAGCGGTATTGAAGAGAAAGCAGAAGCGATGAAGAAACTTGACGGTGTAGGTAAAGAGCACGAAGAGTTCAAACTACGCCTAAACAAAGAACTTCAGGTAGACCTGGCTCATATAAACATCCAGAAAGATATTGCCGATGCACAGGCTAATGTGATTGGTGAAGCACTTAAAGCTGCTAAAATTGATATTGTAGGTGGTGAGACTATGTTCTTCGAGCAAATTGTTGGACAAATCACTAAGGCTAAAGGGTTTGACAGGCTTGTGAACCACTCTGAAAACATTACCGAGATTAAAGATGCGGTACTGGGCGAAGGAGGCGAAGGCAGTGAGAATCTTTTAGAGAGAATAAAAGGTTTTGCAGATAAATACGGAATCACATCTGAAGATATTAAAAACCTTACAGTAGCCGGATTATTAATGGAACTGCAAAAACGCAGTAACGACGAAGGTGAGCAGGGCTTGTTCTCAAAACTTATGGATATGGCTAAAAACCTTGGCCTGTCTAACAAAAAGCTAGGATAAGTTTTTATTTGATTTTTTATATTTTTTTCCCGCACAACTTGCCACTGTGCGGGGATTAACCCTTCTTTTTCAAAGACATTGCGCCCCGGCGCAGTACTTAACTTATTAAAACTAAACCAACCATGAGTACACTGGAAGGCGGTACATATGAAATTATACGCAGCCGTCTTGAAACCCAAAAAAACGACCTTTTGGGCAGGCTGCACAAACTTAATGAGGCACGGAAAGAGGTTTTTGGCAGCATAGAAACTAAACTTATAGCCAACAACAGGATTATTACCGATAACAGCTGTATTCCCAGTGATATAGTAACCATAGGTGATAAATGTATTTTTGGCTACAATGTGCACTTCGGGCTGCGCACTGATATTAAGACCGAAGACGTATTCAGTATCTATTCTTATCAGGACGGGGAATTCGTTAAGCAGGGGCTTGACCTTATTGCAGACGAGACTTTCCTTACAGATTTTTTTAACCTGTACAAATACTACAGGGATACTGAGTTCCGTAAGTTCTTTATAACAGGAAACTACCTGCACATGGTTTTCCAGATAAGTGACAGGATAAGTGATGTAAAAACTTTTAAATGGCTAATTAAAGACAATAGCCTGGTCTACCAGGATAACAGGAGCGATCATGAATATCGTTTTCCAAGGCAGCATGATTTTAACTGGCAGGAAACCACCCGCGATATGCATAGGTACGGCAAGCATCCGCACGTGTCCATACTGGACAGGATGTTTGTAGAAACTGTGGGCGGAACGCTAACCATAAAAATTGAAGATAATACTGCTACGGGTAAAGGGATTTATGACGAAGAAGTTATTCATCCTGACCAAACATTAGACGACGGAATCTACAAGTTTGCCGATTTGGGTAACCTTGTCACCTTACAGATTAAGCCGTTTCAGGAGGAGGCCAGGTTTTTTATCTATAATCATAAACTGCAGGAGGTTAGAAAGGTAGACAGTCTTGCTACATCGGCAATACTTTTGCCCGATGAGCATGGTGTCATTTTCTCTAACGGATATTACCTGCAAACAGGCGAGTATAAAATTTTTGAAAACAGTTTGGAAAATCTGCTGTTTCAGGAAAGGATAGCCTCGCCAAACGGAGAAGATTTCCTGTATGTGTTTTATGAGGAAAAATACGGGCAGTATGTATTAATGTCCTATAACCTTATTACACAACAGGTAAACACCCCTATAATCTGTAACGGTTTTACACTGTTGGAAAACGGGGAGCTGTGCTACTTTAAGGCTTCGGAAGAGCAAACTAAAAACCACCTTATACAAATTTGGCAAACGCCTTTTGTTAAGGGAGATATTATGCCTTCTCAGCACAAGGACAGTTACATTTACAAAATAGGCAATAAGGATATTGTTAAGGCCATGGCCGACAGCCAGTCTATTATTACCCTGCTTAATAAGGATGATGATTATGACGGGTTGTATGCCGACCTTACCAGGCTTTCACGAAACATTCTGGATACCTATTACTGGATTACGTCAAAAGAGACTTTTGAACTCAACCTGCCGCTTACCGAGATACGCAACACGGCAAACGCAGCGATAGACGAGTTTGAAAAGGTAGTCCAGTTAAGGCAAAATGCCCAAAAGCTTACAGATGAGCTGAAGCAGAAAGCCCAAACGTTATTTGAAAAAATAAAGAGTTCGCCGCTTGACGACATAGATGTTTTTGTGGAAGATCTTGCCGGGTTACGCACACTTCGCGGGGAGGTAATCAGCCTGAGGGAAGTGCGCTATACCGATGCCGACTTTATCAATAAGCTGGAAGAGGAGATTGTAGAGCAAACCGAGGTGATTTCGCAAAACTGTGTACAGTTCCTAATGGACGAGAAAGCGCTTGTACCTTACCACAAGCGTGTAGAGGAAAGGCAGGGAGAACTGGAAGACATCGCTACGGTTATCGAAGCGCGTAAACTGGAAGATGAGGTAAACGGTATTACTGCCGACTTGGAAATGCTGATTGACATAGTGTCCAATCTTAAAATTGAAGATACTTCTCAGTCTACCCAAATTATTAATACCATATCCCTGATTTTTGCCACTCTTAACAGGTTAAAGGCAGAGATAAAGAACAAAATATCCTCTTTGGGAGGTAAAGAGGCGAAGGCCGATTTTGCAGCCCAGATCAAACTGATTGACCAGAGTATTGTTAATGCACTGGACAGGGCAGATACTCCGGAGAAAACAGAGGAACTGCTTAATAAGATATCAGTTCAGCTTGAGGATTTGGAAGCACGTTTTGCCGATTACGAGGAGTTTACCGAATCGATAATTGAAAAAAGGGAAGAGGTTTATGCTGCTTTTGAAGCAAAAAAGAACGGACTTACCGAAGCCCGAAACAAAAAGGCTGTTGCTATTGAGAACGCTTCGCAGCGTATTCTTAAAAATGTGGCAGCAAAGGCACTTACATTTAATTCGGTTGAGGATATAAACGGCTACTTCGCTTCCGACCTAATGATTGCCAAGCTTCGTGATTTGGTAAAACAACTGGTGGAACTGGAAGATACCGGGAAAGCCGAAGCGATTGAAACCGAACTGAAGTCAGCTCGTGAAGATGCCCTTCGCAAGCTTAAAGACAGGCAGGAACTGTATGAGGACGGAGATAATATTATCCGTTTCGGTAACCACAGGTTTGCGGTAAACAAACAACCGCTGGACCTTACCATAGTGTACAGGGACGGAAGGCTGAATTACCACTTAACGGGAACCGATTTCTATCAGGAACTGAAAAGCGAGAGCCTGCTTTCGTCACAAAAATACTGGAATCAGGAACTGGTTTCAGAGAACGATAATATTTACAGAGGTGCTTACCTGGCGTATAAGATATTCAGGAATTACAATGCTGAAGAGTTAAACGACTTTACCGATGAGCAACTGGCAAAACTGGTTAGTGATGAAACCTCAAAAAACTATACCGAAGGTTATGTAAAAGGGGTTCATGATGCCGATGCCAATAAGCTTTTAAAGGTACTGGTAACCAAGCATCATAAATTGGGACTGTTACGCTACAGTCCGGTGGTTAGAGCCTATGCACAATTCTTTTGGTATAGTTTGCCGGAAGAGCAACGCAATAAGCTAAACAGTAAAATAAAAGCTGCGGGAGGGGTTTTAAGTATCTTCCCAAATAGCACAGAGTTTGATTATATAGTTGAAGAACTTACGCAGGAAACAGAAAAATTCCTGACTAAGGGAACCTTAAACAAAGCAGGCAGTACAGATGCATATACCATTGCCGGTTACCTGTTTGAGGAACTTAAAAATGATGATGCCTTCAGTATAAGCCATAAAGCTTCGCAACTGGCCGATAGCTTTATAAAAATGCTGGAAAACAGGGGTGCAGCTGTGGCTTTTCGACATAATATTGAAAATGCCCCCGATACCGAAGCCGCCATACAGCTGGCAACCCAATGGGTGTCGTCGTTCCTGAGTCAAACAGGACAGCAGGACAGTAACGAATACATTAGTGAGGTAGCAGCATTGCTGTTATACAGGCATGAGCTTGCTGAGAAAAAAGTAAGCATTGAGCCCGATGAGGATATAGCAGGGCTTGCAGGTTCTCATAATACGATAACCGATGGGGTTTTCAAATTCCATTACCATCGTTTTACCGAACTTATGGAAAGGCATTTTACTGTTGATGTTCCTGCATTTGAGGCTTTCAGGGCAGAGCGGCATAAGCTTACCCAGCAGCTTAAAACCGATTTGAGGCTTAATGAGTTTATGCCAAAGGTATTGACCTCGTTTGTGCGTAACAAACTTATCGATCAGGTGTACCTGCCGCTATTTGGTGATAACCTTGCCAAGCAGTTGGGTAGTGCAGGCGAGAACCGCCGTACCGATCGTTCGGGGATGCTCTTGCTGGTGTCGCCACCGGGGTATGGTAAAACTACCCTTATGGAATATCTGGCAAACAGGCTTGGGTTGGTGTTTATGAAAATAAACGGACCCGCCATAGGTCATGAGGTAACCTCGGTAGATCCTTCGTCGGCAAATAATGCCGCCGCAAGGGAAGAACTTAAAAAACTGAACCTTGCTTTGGAAATGGGTAATAACGTGATGCTGTATCTGGATGATATTCAGCACTGCAGTCCGGAGTTCCTGCAAAAGTTCATTTCGCTTGCCGATGGTACCCGTAAGATTGAAGGTGTGTATAACGGACAGCCTAAAACGTATGACATGAAGGCTAAAAAATTCTGTGTGGTAATGGCGGGTAACCCGTATACCGAAACAGGAGAGAAGTTCCGTATACCGGATATGCTTGCTAACCGTGCCGATATTTACAATCTGGGTGATGTTATTGGCAATACAGCACAGCTGTTTGAACTGAGCCTTATCGAAAATGCGCTTACTTCAAACCCGGTACTGGCACAACTGGCATCAAAAAATATGGACGACCTGTATCCGCTTATCACTATGGCCGAAACCGGTCAGCGTGACGGGTTGGAGCTAAAGGGCAACCACACCAAACAGGATATTGAGACTTACATCTCACTACTGGATAAAGTGATTAAGGTACGCAGGGTGGTGCTTAAAGCTAATGCAGCCTATATAGCATCGGCAGCGATGGAAGATGCTTATCGTACCGAACCGCCTTTCAGGCTACAGGGATCGTACCGTGATATGAATAAACTGGTGGGTAAAATTGTACCTGTTATGAATGATGCCGAGATAGATACCTTACTCTTATCGCATTATCAAAACGAAACGCAAACGCTTACCAGTGCGGCAGAGGCAAACTTGTTAAAGTTTAAGGAAATGACAGGTATGCTGAACGAAGAAGATAAAGAGCGATGGACTTCCATTAAGGAGACCTTCGTGAAAAATAACAAGCTGAAAGGCTTTGGAGACAAGAACGAGATGGCGCAGATGCTTTCGCAGGTAATGGAATTTACCGAGCATATAGAAGGCATAAAAGAAATACTGCGCCAGGGGCTGAGGGAGAAATAGTTATGAAAGAGAAAGCGGGGCAATTGCCCCGCTTTTTTTATACATATATATGCCTTGCCGTTCTGTAAGTATTGGTATGTGCTTCAATGATAATTTTAATATCGGGACTGTAACCACCACCCATACTGCATTGCACAGGTATATTCAGTTTGTGGCACAGTGAGAGTACATATTCATCACGTTGTCTGCATCCGTCAATAGTACAGCCTAATTTTCCCAACTTGTCCGAAGCCAGTATATCTACCCCACTCAGGTAAAAAATAAAATCGGGCTTTTCGGTATCAATCAATTTCGGGAGTGTTTCTTCCAGTATGGAGAGGTATTCACTGTCATTGGTATTATCCGGTAGGGCAATATCAAGATCAGACGTTTCCTTTTTAAAGGGATAGTTACTTTTGCCGTGCATTGAGAAGGTAAATATATCGTTGTTGCCTTCAAATATTTCGGCAGTACCGTTACCCTGATGCACATCCAGGTCTACTATCAGTACTTTTTTAGCCAGTTTGTTATTGATGAGGTATTGTGCTCCTATCGCTTGGTCGTTAAGCAAACAAAAAGCCTCACCCCTGTTGCTGTAGGCGTGGTGTGTGCCTCCGGCTATATTAAAGGCAATGCCATATTCCATAGCCTTGTGGCAGCCCCAAATGGTACCTTCGGCAATACGCAGTTCCCTTTCTACCAATTCTGCTGAAAGGGGGAAACCTATCTTTCTAACCGCACGCGGATCGAGTGTAAGGTTAACCAACTCGTCCACATATTCCTTTTTATGTACGGCAAGTACATGCTGCATATCGGGAAGGGAAGGCGAATAGAAATCACTTTGTACAGCCGTACCTTCATGCAAAAGCTGTTGTGGCAGCAATTCATACTTTATCATGGGAAAGCGGTGACCTTCCGGTAACGGGTGTTTGTAAATAGGGTGGTAAGCTATAGGTAACATTAATAAAAAGAGAACATTTTCCAGAGTAAAAAAATGGCCAGCAGCACCGCAAAGGTCGCTCCAACTATTTTAGCAAAATTGGTTCTGGCCGAACGAATAAAATAGAGTGAAGCAAAAATAAGCAATATCATTGGGAATAGTACAAGCCCCTGAGTGTTTCTGATAGTGTCAGGATAATACCTCATATAAGCCGAACACATTTCGGGCTCGGTTTCATAGGTGTTGGCCACATTAACCCATAAAAAGATGTCTGCCAAAACGAAGATAATGCAAAGCAGAGCGATAAAGGTCAGGAATCTTCGGGTATTATTGCTCATAACGGTTTGATTTAAAATAATCTGCCTATATAAAGTTAACCAATTTATTTTGCTTTTAAGGTTTTGTTTGTTGTGGTTTTGCCATAATAATAAGCCGATTGGTTAAATAAAGCTAACTTTATGGTACATTCCTATATATCGTTGTATTTTTGCAGGGAAAATGAGAAGACAGGTGTTTGTGTTTTACGGTTGTAAAAAAGAACCCTGCACTCGTAAAAACAATATATATGGAATTTTTAGAACATTTAAACTGGAGATATGCTACCAAAGCCATGAATGGCGAAAAAATAGCAGACGACAAAATAAATAGGATTTTAGAAGCAGTAAGGTTGGCGCCAACTTCAAGCGGATTACAGCCTTTTGAGGTACTAGTGGTAAAGGGTGAAGAACTTAAAAACAAGATAATGCCTGTAGCCAACAACCAAACGGTAATAAGGGATTGTTCGCACCTGCTTATATTCGCAGCATGGGACAACTATACCGAAGAACGTATTACAGAAACCTTTAAGAGCATGTATGCTGTGCGTGGTTTTAGCGAAAAATGGGATGAGTACCGTCAGTTTTTAATCAAGTCGTATGTAAACCGTCCGGCTGAGGTTAACTATAATCATGCGGCACACCAGGCATATATCGCTTTTAGTTTTGCCATTGCGGCAGCGGCTACCGAAAAGGTAGATGCTACCCCTATTGAAGGCTTTAATCCTGAAGCGTTAGATGAACTTTTAGGACTGGATAAGCAGGGCTTTAAGAGTGTGCTGTTACTGCCTTTAGGGTATCGTGATGAGGAAAAAGACTGGTTACTTACCATGAAAAAAGCCAGAAAGAGTAAAGACGAACTGATTAAGGAATTAGACTAATCATAAAAGAAAAGGCTCCCAATTGGGAGCCTTTTTTATTTTGTTGTCATTCCGACGGATGGAGGAGTCCAGATTCTTCGGCTCCACTTCGTTGCGCTCAAAATGACAGGATGTATAGTTTTCTGTATAGATTAACTAATCATTTCGCCATTGTTTACACCATCGGCATCCGGGTTAATGAAAACCAGTTTACCGTCTGTGTTTTCAGTCATTAGTATCATACCCTGGCTCTCCACACCACGCAGTTTACGAGGAGCAAGGTTAACAAGTACACTAACACGTTTACCAATAATATCTTCCGGCTTGAAGCTTTCTGCAATACCTGAGACAATAGTACGTACATCAATACCAGTATCTACCTTTAATACTAAAAGCTTATTGGCTTTTGGCATTTTTTCGGCTTCAAGAATAGTGCCCGTACGGATGTCCATTTTGGCAAAATCTTCAAATGCGATAGTTTCTTTTTGAGGCTCGGCTTTTTTATTAGCAGCATTGTTAGCTGTTTTTGTAGCCTCAAGTCTGTCTACCTGTTTTTGTATTTCTTCGTCTTCAATTTTAGCAAATAGCAGCTCTGCCTGTCCTATTTGGTGGTTGGCAGGGATAAGTTGGTGCTTAACGGCAATGTCATTCCATGAAAGTTTATGAGACGATCTTTCGGCATCATTAAAGCTTAGGGTCTCGTCAACAATTCCCATAGTCTGTACAGCATTAGGAACATCATCTAACTTAAGGATACCTTTAAGCTTTGCGGCTGTAAACGGCAGGAACGGCTCAGAAAGTACCGATAGGGCTGCGGCAATTTGTAATGCCACATACATTTGTGTTTTTACCCTTTCCGGATTTTCCTTAACCATTTTCCAAGGCTCCTCATCGGCCAGATATTTGTTACCAAGGCGGGCAAGATTCATCAGCTCACCAAGAGCTTCCCTAAAGCGGTAACGCTCTATAGAGCTTGCTATAACTGCAGGGTAGGCACGCATTTCGGTAAGTGTAGCCTCATCTACATCGCTAAACTCGTTTGGAGCAGGTATAATACCGTTGTAATACTTGTTGGTAAGTACAACCACACGATTAATAAAGTTACCAAAAATAGCAACCAGCTCGTTATTGTTTCTTGCCTGGAAATCTTTCCAGGTAAAGTCGTTGTCTTTTGTCTCAGGAGCATTTGATGTAAGTGCATAGCGCAGTACATCCTGTTTCCCAGGGAAATCTTCAAGGTACTCATGTAACCATACTGCCCAGTTTTTAGAAGTAGACAGTTTGTTGCCCTCAAGGTTTAGGAATTCGTTTGCCGGTACATTGTCAGGCAGTATGTACGATCCTTCGGCTTTAAGCATAGCAGGGAAAATCACACAGTGGAAAACAATATTATCCTTACCTATAAAGTGTACCAGTTTGGTATCGTTGCTTTTCCAGTAAGGTTCCCAGTCTTTACCTTCACGCTGAGCCCACTCTTTTGTAGAGGAAATGTAACCAATAGGTGCATCAAACCAAACGTAAAGTACTTTACCTTCGGCACCTTCTACAGGTACAGGGATACCCCAGTCAAGGTCGCGGGTTACCGCACGTGGTTTAAGTCCGTCGTCCAACCATGATTTTACCTGACCGAATACATTAGGTTTCCAGTCGTTTTTATGTCCTTCCAGTATCCACTCTTTTAAAAAAGCATCATACTGATCCAGCGGAAGGAACCAGTGTTTGGTTTCCTTTAAAACCGGTTTAGAGCCTGTTATGGTCGATTTCGGGTTAATGAGATCGGTAGCGTTAAGTGATGAACCACATTTTTCACACTGGTCACCATAAGCCTCCTCGTTACCACATTTAGGGCAGGTACCCGTTACAAAACGGTCGGCCAGGAACTGGTGAGCTTCCTCATCATAAAGCTGCTCGGTCACTTCCTCAATAAACTTACCGTCATCATACAGCTTTTTGAAAAACTCACTGGCTGTTTCATGGTGTACTTTTGCCGAGGTACGCGAATAGTTGTCAAAAGAGATTCCAAAATCTTCAAAAGACTGTTTGATAATACTGTTGTATTTATCAATTACCTGTTGTGGGGTAATGCCTTCTTTTTTCGCTTTCATAGATATGGCTACACCATGCTCATCACTTCCGCATATAAAAGCCACGTCTTTGCCCTGTAACCTCAGGAAACGCGAATAAATATCAGAAGGAACATAAACACCCGCCAGGTGGCCTATATGTATAGGGCCATTGGTATAAGGCAATGCTGCCGTAACAGTATATCTTTTTGGATCTTGTAACATCTCGAAAATTTAAATTGAAACGCAAAAGTACAAATAATTAGCGTTATTTATTCTACCTTATTATAGTAATACCGCTCTGCTTAATTTTGTATAATTGTTAAGAATTGGGATCGGGCTTAGTCCATATTTTTCGTTAAGTTTGTTTAACTGAAAAAATAAACGAATGCAAAGGAGAATCACGATTTTAAAAGCCGTTTTAGTTTTAACAGTAATACAGTTCACATCCCAAATACAAGCACAAAACCTTATGAAAATTCCGCCATATCTTACTAAAGGAGATACTGTGGCTATTGTTGCCACTGCCCGTAAAATTGAAGCACAGCACCTGCAGCCAGCTATAGATTTACTTAAAAGCTGGGGGCTTAACGTGGTACTGGGAAAAACCATAGGTAAAGAAAACAATCAGTTAGCCGGGGCCGACTGGCAGCGCGCTACCGATTTTCAGGAGATGATAGATGATCCGTCCATAAAAGCCGTATGGTGTGCCAAAGGAGGCTACGCTACCGTGAGAATGATAGACAGGGTAAAGTTTGATAATTTTAAAAAACATCCTAAATGGATTATAGGGTTTAGTGATGCTACCGTACTGCACAGCCATATCAATAACATGGATATAGCTACCATACACGGTATTATGTGTGTAAGCACTTTACATGCTACCAGTGAGGCTAAGGAGACCCTTCGCAAAGCTTTGTTTGGTGAAAAGCTGGAATATAATATTGAACCACATGAGTTCAACAAAGCAGGCAAAGCAACCGGTGAGCTTGTAGGGGGTAACCTTTCGGTGCTGTATAGTATTGTAGGGTCTGAATCGGAAGTGGATTATAAGGGTAAGATACTATTTATTGAAGACCTTGACGAGTACCTGTACCACATTGACCGAATGATGATGAACCTAAAACGAAACGGTTATTTTAAAAACGTAAAAGGTATTATTATAGGTGGGATGACAAAAATGAATGATAATGACATTCCTTGGGGTCATGACGCTCTTGAAATTATTAAGGATATTACCAAAGATTACGATATCCCTATCTGTTTTAATTTCCCTGCCGGACACATGAAAGATAACAGGGCACTTGTTATGGGTAAGGAAATTACCCTTGAGGTAACTGCCAAAGGCACTAAAGTGGTATTTGAATAATGGCAGAGCATAACGACCTTGGTAAACAGGGCGAAGAGTTTGCTGCCGACTTTTTACGCAAAAACGGCTATGATATACTGGAAACCAACTGGGTGTATCAAAAAGCCGAAATTGATATCATTGCCCGTAAAGAGGATACGCTTGCCATAGTGGAAGTAAAGACCAGATCGAGCCTTGATTTTGGGCTTCCGCAGGATTTTGTAACTCCAAAAAAGATAAAATTACTGGTAAAAGCTGTAGATGAATATGTTACAATAAATGACCTTGATGTAGAGATACGTTTTGATATTATATCAATTTATAACAAAAAAGGCGATTTTGTTATAGAACATATAGTTGACGCTTTTTTTTATTTTTAGTTGTTAAATATTTAACAATTATTTTTATTTTTTATATTTGTTACGGGAAAAGACTTTACGTAACAACCATTTAAGCTATGAAAACTATTTCTTCTGTAGTGGAACACTACATTAAGACCAAGCCCTTTTTATTAAGTGCTTTGTCACAAGGGATCATTAACCTTACCTCCCTTGCAAGGACCATGATGCCGGAACTTGAACAGGAGATAGGGAAAGATGTAAAACAGGGAGCCGTTGTAATGTCCCTTAAACGACTTTCTGAAGACCTTGATTTCAGGGTGAATCACAAAATTGTAAAAGTACTGCGATCTATTGGCGAGATTACAGTAAGGTCGTCACTGACTGATTATACTTTTGCTATTTCCGACACGATTTTAAACAAACAGGCCGATTTGATATCAAATATCAATTCGTTCCCTGAGGTTTTCTACACCTCTTCAAGAGGTGTAAACGAAACCAATATCGTGGTAAGTTCATCTATTAATCACATCGTTGAAAAACTTTTTGCCGACGAAAAACAAATTGAACGTACCGATAACCTGGCCTCTATTACGGTAAAACTTCCAAAGGATAATATTTCCACTCCTGGGGTTTATTACTACATTTTCCAGAGACTGGCGTGGGAGGGTATTATTATCAACGAGGTTATTTCAACTTCTTATGAGTTTACCATACTGGTAAGCGAGCAGGAAGTAGATGTTGCCTTTAAGGTTATTAAAGACCTAAAGAATCTAAGCTAATCAAAGTAAAATGATTATTGCAAAATATTACTTTCAATAAACCCTTTCTAAAAAAGAAAGGGTTTTTGTTTTATTGAATAATTAAATATATTTTTGTAGAGTGATTAGTCGGTCAAAACAAAATGGATAAACAGGAAATTATATTAACTACAGCTTTAAGGCTTTTTGTGCAAAACGGGTTCCATGCAACCCCTACCAGCAAAATAGCTAAGGAGGCCGGTGTGGCAAATGGTACCCTGTTCCATTATTATAAGACCAAGGAGGATCTTATTGTTTCGCTTTACCTATATATAAAGTCAAAGATGGGGGCTTACATAGATGAGCAGGTTAAGCCCGATACTGATGCTAAGACTTATTTTAGGGGTCAGTTTAAAGCAGTAGTAGAATGGTCTATGGAAAACAGGGATGAGTTTTATTATGCCCAGTTGTTTACCAATTCGCCATTTGCAGCATTACTGTCTCCGGAAGAGGTAAAGAAATCACTTAAAAAGAGTTGCGACCAGATACAGGAGGCTATTGATGCCGGAGTAATAAAGGCACGTGATGTCGACTTTATCTATACTATTATGGGGAGTCATATTTTTGGATTATATACCTACCTTATCAAAAACAATTTCAGCAAAACAAAACAGCAGCAGATAATACAGGATAGTCTGGATATGCTTTGGGGTATGTTATCGTAAAAAAATTTAAATATAAATTAGAGTGAGTAGTCAATCTATATAATGAAAAGAGTCAAAAAAATAATTAAAAGGATATTTATGTCAATACTAATTGTCATAGCGTTGCTGGTAATAGCAATAGCTATTTTTATGCAGCAGCCACAGTTTGGTAAACAACCGGAAGGAGCAAGATTGGAAAGGATTAAACAGTCTCCCAACTATAGGGGCGGAAAATTCCAGAACCTTAGCCATACGCCCGATTTGGCTGAAGGCACCAGTTACTATACTGTATTTAAGGAGTTTTTCTTTGGGAAAGAGGAACGCAATAAACCAAAGGATAGTATCCCTACCAAAAAGGAAGACCTGCTACAGTTAGACCCTGAGGAAAATATTTTGGTATGGTTTGGGCATTCGTCCTACTTTATGCAGGCAGACGGTAAAACCATTTTGGTAGACCCGGTATTTAGCGGAAGCGTATCTCCTATTAGCTTTACCAATAAGGCCTATCCGGGTAGTGATGCCTATACAGTAGAAGACCTGCCGGAGATAGATATACTTTTTATAAGCCATGACCATTGGGATCATCTGGACTATGAAACTGTTTTGAAACTGAAACCAAAAGTAAAAAAAGTGATTACAGGATTAGGTACGGCACAACATCTTGAATACTGGGGCTATGATACTACGATTATTGAGGAAAAGGACTGGGGTGATCATGTGGATTTAGGCGACGGGTTTACGGTAGACGTTACTCCGGCAAGACACTTTTCGGGTAGGAGCTTTACCAGAAATAAGGCACTATGGGTATCTTTTGTGTTTAAAACACCAAGCATGAAACTGTTTTTGGGAGGAGATTCGGGATACGATTATTTCTTTAAGGAGATAGGCGATAAGTACGGTCCGTTTGATCTTGCCATACTGGAATGTGGACAGTACAATGAGTACTGGAAATACATACACATGATGCCTGAACAGGTAGCACAGGCAGCAACCGACTTGAAAGCCCAGAGGCTAATGCCGGTACACTGGTCAAAATTCTCACTGGCACTTCATGCGTGGGATGAATCCATAAAAACGGTAACCGAAGCAGCAGCAGAAAAAGATTTGCCTTTACTAACACCAATGATTGGCGAAAAAGTAAATATTATAGGGGAACCTGTTAAAGAAGAATGGTGGAATACTATAGAGTAATAAAAAAAGCGGTCTTAATTTTCCATTTCGAGCGTAACGCAGTGAAATCGAGACACGAGGCTGTAAGCCGAACTGATGAAATAAATCTCAATATAACTTTGTCAGATTTCTCCACAAGGTCGAAATGGAAGAAATAAACCTTCAAAATTAAGACAGCTTTTTATTTTATTCAAAAACCATATCAAGAAGCTCTTTGGCTTTCTTCACTGATTTTACATTATCAAAAGTAATAAGTAATCGCAACCCGTTTTTGGTTTGTTTTTCCTTCATACGGATAAGCGTTGGGTTTTTTTGTACAAACTGAAGTACCTTATGGAAATTGCCCGACTGGTAAAAGGCCGATTGTTGGTCTGACACGAAATAACCCAGCATTTTACCCTGTTTAAGTACCAGTTTCTCAATACCCATTTTTGTAGCGACCCATTTAATACGCATACTGGTAAGCAGTGCTTCGGCCTGTTTTGGCAATGCCCCGAAACGATCCGTTAACTTTTGCTCAAAAGCTACCAGTTCTTCTTCGTTCTTAATATTACCCAACTCGTTATACAGGTTAAGCCTTTCGGTAATATTGTTCACATACTCGTCCGGGAACAGTAGTTCGAAGTCGGTATCAATCTGTATGTCTTTTACATATTCTTTTTCGGTAGTGCCTTCCACTTCCTCATACAGGTCTTTAAACTCATTTTCCTTAAGTTCCTCTATGGCCTCGTTCATAATTTTCTGGTAGGTTTCAAAACCTATCTCGTTTATGAACCCGCTTTGTTCACCACCCAATAAGTCTCCCGCACCTCTGATCTCAAGGTCTTTCATGGCTATGTTAAACCCACTGCCCAAATCACTAAACTGCTCCAGTGCCTGTATACGCTTACGGGCATCTTCGGTCATGGCAGAATATGGTGGCGTTATAAAGTAACAAAAGGCTTTTTTATTGCTTCGGCCTACACGCCCGCGCATTTGGTGCAAGTCGGAAAGCCCAAAGTTATTCGCATTATTTATAAAAATAGTATTGGCATTAGGAACGTCAAGTCCGCTCTCAATAATGGTAGTGGCTACCAGTACATCAAAGTCGCCATCCATAAAGGCAAGCATAAGCTCTTCCAGTTTTTTACCTTCCATCTGGCCGTGACCAACGCCTACTTTGGCTCCCGGCACAAGGCGCTGTATCATTCCGGCAACCTCCTTAATATTCTCAATACGGTTGTTTATAAAGTAAACCTGTCCGCCACGCTGTATCTCATACGAAATAGCATCGCGTATAATCTCCTCATTAAAGCCCACAACCTGTGTTTCTATAGGGTAACGGTTAGGCGGTGGCGTGGTGATTACCGAAAGATCTCTTGCCGCCATAAGGGAGAACTGAAGCGTTCTTGGAATAGGGGTTGCCGTTAGGGTA
Organism: Flavobacterium beibuense F44-8; assembly: GCF_000769915.1. Lineage (GTDB taxonomy): Bacteria > Bacteroidota > Bacteroidia > Flavobacteriales > Flavobacteriaceae > Flavobacterium > Flavobacterium beibuense. The sequence goes on along the minus strand of NZ_JRLV01000004.1, from coordinate 78,968 downwards.
AGGGTATCTACGTTTTGGGCAATGGTTTTAAGTTTATCCTTTACGTTTACACCAAACTTTTGTTCCTCGTCGACTATTAGAAGTCCAAGGTTTTTAAACACTACGTTTTTATTGGTAAGCTGATGTGTACCTATAATAATATCCAGTTTACCGTCGGCAAGGTCTTTAAGCGTTTCGCTTTTTTGTTTTGCTGTACGGAAACGGTTTATGTAGCTTATGGAAACAGGCATGTCCTTTAAACGCTCGCGGAATGTTTTATAATGCTGGAAAGCCAATATGGTAGTAGGTACCAGTATGGCAACCTGCTTACCGTTATCTACCGCTTTAAAAGCAGCACGTATGGCAACTTCTGTTTTACCAAAGCCCACATCACCACACACCAGGCGGTCCATTGGGCGCTCACTTTCCATATCGGCTTTTACATCACGGGTTGCCGTAATCTGATCCGGGGTGTCCTCATAAATGAAAGATGATTCCAGTTCGGCCTGCAGGTAACTGTCGGGAGCATATTGGAAACCTTTTTCCAGTCTGCGTTTTGCATACAATTGTATAAGGTTAAACGCAATATGCTTAACCCTTGCTTTGGTTTTCTGTTTAAGGGTTTTCCAGGCACTCGATCCCAGTTTGTAAATTTTGGGAGGTGTGCCGTCTTTCCCGTTGTACTTAGATATTTTGTGTAGCGAGTGTATGCTCACATATACAATGTCGTTATCGGCATACACCAGTTTTATGGCTTCCTGTGTTTTGCCTTCTACCTGTATTTTTTGTAATCCGCCAAACTTACCAATACCGTGGTCAATATGGGTAACATAATCACCTACCGATAAAGAGTTAAGCTCTTTAAGCGTAATAGTTTGTTTTTTGGAATACCCGTTCTTGATATTAAACTTATGGTAACGCTCAAATATCTGGTGATCGGTATAACAAACCAATTGATTTTCTTCGTCTATAAATCCTTCGTAAATAGGGAATACAACGGTTTTATATTGCTTACGGATGTCTTCATGATTTGCTTCGTCAAGACTTTCAAAAATATCATGAAAACGCTTGGCCTGCGATTCGCTCGCACAAAACAGGTAATTTTTATATCCGTTAGTATGATTGTCGTTAAGATTGTTAAGCAGCAGGTCAAACTGTTTGTTAAACGATGGCTGTGGCTGTATGTAAAACTCAAAAGTTTTTTGGGTTTTAAATACAGGTTTGGAGCCCATCTCGGCAATGGTAAAATCCAAAGCCTTTTTTATGAACGATTGCTGGTTAAGGAAAAGCTCTTCGGGTGAAGCGTGCTTAATATCCTTACTTAGCTTCTCGAAGGCATCGCCGGCCTTGTTGAACAGGTTGTCCAGCTGGCTTAAAAGTCCTTCGGTATTTTGTATAAAGAGTACGGTTTTTTCGTTTATGTAGTCTAAAAAGCTTTCGCGGCTTTCCTGCATAAACTTATTTTCCATGTTAGGGATAACCGTGATTTTTTTCTGCTTTTCGAGCGACAGCTGTGTTTCAACATCAAAGGTACGGATGCTGTCTACCTCATTACCAAAGAATTCTATACGGTAAGGGTTATCGTTAGAGAACGAGAACACGTCTACAATACCACCACGAACGGAGAATTCTCCGGGTTCGGTTACAAAATCCACACGGCGGAACTCATACTCAAACAATACCTCATTTATAAAATCGATAGATACCTGGTCGCCCACAGCGACCTTAAGGGTGTTCTTGTCAAGGTCTTTACGGGTAACTACCTTTTCAAAAAGCGCTTCAGGGTATGATACGATAACAGCCGGTTTTTTACGCGAATTGATTCGGTTAAGCACCTCGGCCCTTAGTAGCACATTAGCATTATCGGTTTCCTCTATCTGATAAGGTCTGCGGTAAGAGCCCGGGTAAAACAATACATCATCTGTACCTATAAGCTGTTCCAGGTCGTTGAGATAATAGGCAGCCTCTTCCTTGTCTTTAAGTATAAGCAGGAACGGAAGTTGGGTGAGCCTGAATAACGGAGTGGTAACAAATGAAAGTGACGAACCTACAAGCCCTTTTACATGCAGTTTGTTTTCACGTTGCTGCAGGCTTTCGCTAATTTGTTTTACTTTGGCCGACTGGCTGTATTTTTCTAAAATTTCCGGTTTCAATTTTCTGATTTCGGTTTTAGATCTCTTTTAAATGGAGATACAGGAGTTAAAACTTGAGGTTTTTGAGTTTTTATCTGTGGTTTTTGTTTGGTATCTTTTCCGTCGGGTATCATATCCGGGTTAGCCATACGAATGGTGTCTAAAGCCTTGAGAAGGTCTTCTTCGCCTTTTTCTTTAGGTATTTCGCTTAGCTTAACCAATTCATCCAGCTGGTTTTGAAGTGATATAGTCTCTTTAGAAATTTCACCAATGGCAGTAATAATTTTATCCTTTTGTACCACATCAAGATTAATGTAAGTGTAAAGGGTTCTTATTTTAGTTACCACTACCATAATGCGACTTTTTACCTGTGGTTTATTAAAAAACGGAGGTATGTTTTTGTTTAGCTCATCGGCTTTTTCGGCTATGGCTTTTACTTTATTTCGGTATGCAGTTAGTGAGCCTGTAGGTTTATCGGCAAGTTCACTTTTAAAACTGTGCCATTCGTTCCAGCCGTCCAGTTTGGTTTTTACACGCGGTGTTACTGCCGGGACATTAAATTTCCAGTTTTCACTTATAACCTTTAAAATGGCTTCACTCTGTTCTTTTGTCTTTAGTGCTTCGGCTTCCCTTATTTTTTCATCGTCATTACAGGACAGGGCAAGAGAGGTAAAGCAAAATAGTATAATGAGTTTTAAATACTTCATAGCGTTTTTATTGCAAAGCAAATTTACAAATGTTAGGCCAATATGCCTGCGTGCCCATAAAATAATTAGCATGAAATAAAAACCGACTTCATTTTAAGAATATGGCAATAAGGTTGATAGGTAAATCACAATCTTTAAAAAAATTGTTTTATATAGCAGGTAAATAAATGGAATTGATAATGCTAAAACGTTATCTTTGCAGCCACTAAACTTAAAATTATGGGTGCTATTCTAATTATTGGAGCCTGTGGGCAAATTGGGACAGAATTAACCAAAAAGCTGAGAAGTATTTACGGTACAGATAATGTAATCGCTTCAGACGTAAGGAAGACAGATCCTGAGTTTGTTGAGTCGGGACCGTTTGAGGTTGTAAATGCTCTGGATTTTAATCAGATTGAACAGGTTATTGAAAAATATAATGTGACCGATGTTTACCTGATGGCTGCACTACTATCGGCTACTGCTGAGAAAAACCCTGCCTTTGCATGGGATTTAAACATGAACTCTCTTTTCCATGTGCTTAACTTAGCCAAAGCCGGGAAAATCGAAAAAATATTCTGGCCTTCAAGTATTGCTGTGTTTGGGCCTACAACGCCTAAACAAAATACACCACAGTATACTGTAATGGAGCCTTCTACCGTATATGGTATCTCTAAACAATCAGGTGAAAGATGGTGCGAATACTACCATAACCTATATGGAGTGGATGTGCGAAGCATCCGTTACCCTGGCCTTATAAGCTGGTCTACATTACCGGGTGGTGGTACTACCGATTATGCGGTTGATATTTACCACAAAGCACTTGAAAACGGTACGTACAACTGTTTTCTTAGTGAGGAAACAAGACTGCCTATGATGTACATGGATGATGCTATTCGTGCTACTGTAGAGATTATGCAGGCACCAGCCGAGGATATCAAAATACGCTCTTCATACAACCTTTCGGCGATGGATTTTACCCCGAAAGAGATTACAGAATCAATTAAGAAACACATGCCGGATTTCACCATCTCTTGTGAGCCTGACTTCCGCCAGAAGATAGCCGACAGCTGGCCGCAAAGTATTGACGACAGCAGTGCAAGAGAGGACTGGAACTGGAAACACGAATTTGACCTTGATGCCATGACAACAGATATGTTAGAGCATTTAAGTGCTAAAGCTGAATAATAAAAAAGCCCCGATACATCCGGGGTTTTTTTATTTCCAATTTCGACTGAAAAGTAGTGAAATGGAGAAATCGTGATTGTAAATAGCTGAGATTTCTCACTTCACTATGCTGCGTATCGAAATGACAGAATATTTTCGTTTACTTTTTCTCTTTCAGTTTCTCGATATAGGCATCTTCATATTTTGCCTTTAAAGGAATTATCTCTGCGGTAACTTCGTTAGGTATGGTCATGGAAAGTACATAGTGTTTTATTTTCCATTCGCCGCCCTGTTTTTCCAACACGCCCGATCCGCGGCAGCCTTTCATCCAGGTATCAAGCAATTCATCAAACCAAGCAGTTTTACCATTTTTACTAAAGTAAATATTACGCTCAACAGCTTTAAAATCCCATGCACGGCCTTTGTCAAAGTAAGGTTTAGAAAAAGCAGCAAAGGCTTTTTTGTCCCAGTTCTCGCCTGCATCGGTACCTATGTAAATGCCATCGTCGGCTATTTTATCAAAGTATCCGTTATAGTCGGCTTTAGCAGCTGCAGCATGCCAGTCATTTAGTAACTGGTTAATAACGGCTTTTTCTTTCTCGGGTGGCAAGGAGGTATGTTTGGGTATAAGTAGTGTTGTTCCTATAGATAAAACAGAAAGCAACAGAAATAATTTTTTCATAAATACGTTTTACGTAAAAATAGTAATTAATGAGACACCTTTACTTTATACTGCTTTTTAGTTATGCAGCCTGTTTTTCACAACAGGTAAAAATTATGGCTTACAGGCTTATAAATGAAGATAACGACGGTCCATGTTCAATCGCTGCCTATCTAAAAGAAGCTGGTACAGATTATTTTTATAGTTATGTCACAGCACAGTCAACCGACACCATAATGGCAAACAGACTGCTTGCAATAAACAGGGAGGCAAAAAAGAAAAAGGGAGTTGAATTTTGGTGCGAGCCGGGTACTTTAGGCGGAGATATGATTCACAATATGATAGTTATTGAAAAGGATGCCGTTAGAGATACTATTTATTTAACCCGACAAAATACTTATATAGTTTTTCCTGATGAAGATAAGGCATATCCTGATAATAAACTTGTTTTAAGAAAATCGCTTACAGGGACTATTAAAGAATTTTTTGACTTTGACTTCCAGAAAGATTTACGGTCTATGTTTATGAGTGATGTAGAAAAGATACCTTTAAATAAGGTATTCTTTAAAGGTAAAAACATCAAAGGTTTTACTAAAAATAAATTTGAAAAAGAGTTTGGAAAGCTCAATAAACTGGATGAAAATAAGAGCTATGACGGACTTGTTGTAAACTATAGTTTTGAAGGAGATATATATAGTTTTACTAATGATGTACTGGATAGTGTTGAAGTAAATAATCCAGATTCCGGATGGGAAATAGATGGTTTATACATAGGTAGTAAGCAGGAACTATTTTTAGAAAATTATCCCATATCAATGTCTTTTAATGTTATTAGTTCAAAGAAATTTGAAGACTACAAAAAAAAGCAGTTACACTGGCTTCGTTTTAATGAGAGCACAGGTTCTATAGGTTACTGGATTAAAGACGGTGTTTTAGACCGATTTTCAGTTTTTTATAATTAAAACCCTAATATCGCCCTTGCGATAGTGAAATAAATAAGGATACCACAAATATCGTTACTGGTAGTAATAAACGGACCCGTAGCCAAAGCGGGGTCAACTCCCACTTTATTTAAGAGGATAGGTATAAATGTACCTATAAGCGAGGCAATAATAATAACCGAAATTAAGGAGATACTTATGGTTAAGCCCAGGTCATAATCTACATCTAAAAGGAAATGACTTCCCAAAATTAAGATTATGGCAAGTATAGTGCCATTAAGAAGGCTTAACGAGACTTCTTTAATAAGCCTGCTGAAAAGTGAGCCACTAATGGTATTGTTAGCAATACCCTGTACGATAATCGCAGACGACTGTACGCCTACATTACCTGCCATTGCAGCAATAAGCGGAGTGTAGAAAAACAGCTCCCCATGTGCTTTCATGGCGGCATCAAAAAGTCCCATTACTTTTACGGTAATAAATCCGCCCAAAAGGGCTAGAACGAGCCACGGCAGTCTCGCGCGGGTAAGTTCGATTATGCTGTCATCGGCCTCTACGTCTTGCGAGATACCTGCTGCCAGCTGATAATCCTTGTCGGCCTCTTCCTTAATAACGTCTACGATGTCATCAATGGTAATACGGCCCACGAGCCTGCCCAGCTCATCTATAACCGGAATCGCTTCCAGGTCATATTTTTGCATTATACGTGCTACCTCCACATCGGGGGTATCCACTTTTACAAAATCCACTTTAGGGATATAAACTTCACTAATTGGGGTTTTGGTAGAGGTAGTAAGCAGGTCTTTTAGGGAAAGTCTTCCCTTTAGCCTGTTCTCATCGTCTACCACATAAATGGAGTGTACACGCTGCACGTTTGCAGCCTGTTCTCTCATTTCTTTTACACAGGTAAGTACGTTCCAGTTTTCGTTAACCTTTACAAGTTCCTTACCCATCAAACCACCGGCACTGTCTTCATCATAGCGTAAAAGATCAACAATGTCTTTTGCGTGCTCTACGTCTACAAGTTCAGAGATTACCTCTTCCTTACGATCCTGAGGCAGTTCGGCAATAATATCGGCAGCGTCATCGGTACTAAGTTCGTCAAGCTCTTCGGCAATTTCTTTTGATGAAAGTTCGCGAAGGATTTTCTCCCTTACTTCTTCATCAATTTCCAGAAGTATCTCGGCCGTCTTTTCGCTGTCAAGTATGTGGAAAATATAAATAGCGCCGGAGTCGTCCAGCTCGCCCATAATTTCGGCGATATCAGCATAGTGAATATCCTCAAGGAGATCCTGTAATTCCTTTTCACGGTTTTCACTTATTAATTGCTCTATCTGAGCAATAAAATCCCTGCTGATTTTAAACTCCATTAGCCGCTATTTTTTTTGTTAGTTCAATAAAATCTTCCGTAGACAGTTGCTCCGGACGAAGGTCAAAGATACTATCTTCCTTTAAATTATCAGAAAGATTAAATGTTTTTAAACTGTTACGAAGTGTTTTTCTGCGCTGGTTAAAGGCAGTTTTTACCACATTAAAAAACAGTTTCTCGTTTACAGGAAGTTTATAGTTTTCCTTTCTCTTTAAACGCAACACGCCCGATTTTACCTTTGGAGGTGGGTTAAATACGTTTTCAGGTACGGTAAACAGGTATTCTGCCTCATAAAAAGCCTGAGTTAATACTGATAGGATTCCGTAGATTTTGCTGCCTTTTTTCTCACAAACACGTTCGGCAACCTCCTTTTGGAACATCCCTGCAAATTCAGGAATACGGTCGCGCATTTCAAGCGCACGGAACACAATTTGAGATGAAATGTTATAAGGGAAGTTTCCTATTATAGCAAAAGGTTCATCGCCAAAAACCTTGGTAATATCATATCTTAAAAAATCTTCAGATATGATTTTTCCGTGTAGCTTAAAGTAATGTGCGTTAAGATACTCAACCGATTCGTTATCAATCTCAATAACATAGGTCTCTATAGGCTTTTCCAAAAGATATTTGGTAAGTACGCCCATACCGGGACCTATTTCCAGTACTTTTTTATACCCTTCCAGTGTTAGGGCATCGGCGATGTTCTTAGCAATATTTTCGTCTGTAAGGAAATGCTGCCCAAGGTGTTTTTTGGCTCTAACTTTATCCATCTTCATTTATATATGAGCCTGCAAGCTGTACAGGCTACAGGCAGCGGGTTGTTTATTAACGTTTAAACTCGTGTACTAGTTCAAGTTCGGTTCTAAAGGCAAGCATCTTGTCGCCAAAAAGCCTCATGCCTTCTTCCCTAAACTTAGGCGCATCTTCCTGATAGTACCTTTCCAGCATTTCTTTACTCTCTGTAAAGTATTGTATAGAGTAGGTAGTACCACCCATTTCCTCAACGATTAGCACTCGTACCATTTTAGCTTCGGTAAACTTCCCGGTAGCCAGTATTTCAGGAATATGTTTGTCTTTCATCCAGTTAACCCACTGGTCGTGTACAGAATCGTCTATATTTATTGTTACGTTGTATATTATCATGAAATGTAAGTTTGGTGATTTGCTATTCCCATTGTTGGGCAGAATCAATGCAAAGGTACAATTAATAACTAACTATTTGCATCACCGCGAAGGCGCCTGTATTGTTTTCGGGCTTCAACAAAGTGAATACTGTCTTCATGATTAAAAATGACCTTTTCATACAGGGGCATTGCCTTTTCGGGGTCTTCCAGTATTTTGTTGTATATCTCAGCCGAATAGAATAGGGCTTCATCAATATAAATCCCTTCGGCATAATTGTCAATTATCTGTTTGTAGTATTGCAGGGCAAGATCGTACTGTTTTAAATCTTCATACATACGACCTATACGCAGCAGAGTAACATCCTGTATGCTTTCGGTTTTATCGTTAGCCAGTATATCCTTAAAACCGTTAAGGGCTTCCTGTTTTTTGTTTTGGTACAGTTTATAGTCGGCACGGGCAAATTTCTTTAAAGCCGTTTGGGTGCTGTCTTCAACCGTGTTATCTATAATCAATAAGTAAAGTTCAAGCGCATCGTTTGCAATAAGCTGTGATGACGATGATTTTAAAACTTTAAGCTGTTTTTGAGCCCATTCAAAATCACCTTTAAAGTAACTGGCTTTTGCAACTTTGAGACTTGCTTCGTGTGCTACCTCATCGTTTTTAAGTTCGTCTTCAATCTGGGCATAATAAATAATTGCCTGGTTAAATTTTTCATCCAGTAATAATATATCTGCCAGTTTCATTTTTACTTCGGCCTTCTGGTAACGGTTAAGTCCAATTTCCAATGCCTGATTAAGCGTGGCAATACCGGTATTGCTCTCTTTAAGATGGAAAGCCTCAAAGTCGGCTTTGAGTATTTGCAGATCAAGGGTGTTTGGGCCGCTGCCATATTGTTCCAGCAGGTCGTTTATACGTTGTTTTATCGCAGCAAAATCACTTTCGTTAGCCTCTCTAATATCGGCAGAAATCAGGTATTGGTGTGCATATAATTGTACCGATGCAACATCACTGTTTTCAAGAATGTAAGTGAAAATCTCCCTTGCCGTCTCCGTTTCATTTTCTTCGGCAGCAAGCCTTGCCAGTGTAATGATGCTGCTAAAGGTGTTTGGGTCACGCCTGAAAATTGCTTTTTGCTGAATGAATGCCTTACCGTAATCTTTTTGCTGAACATAGTACCAGCTTAAAAATTCGTTCCAGAAAATATCCTGATTTTTTTGAGTGTTTACCAACAGGGCTTTGCGAAGAGCTTCGTTAAAGGACTCCTGAGCATCCTGCATCATAAACCTTGAAAGCTGGTTTTTTACAATAGGCAGGTTATGCGGGTTGTTATAAGCGAAACTAAGCAGTTTTTCAATCATCAAGTCCATATTACCCAGCTGTCCCTGTAATATGGCTGTTTGGTAATCGAAGTTCATGCTTTTGTTTATGGCTGTAGCCGTTTCATAGGCCTTAATGGCTCTTTCGGGCAAAATTTTCTGTTCAAAGTTTTGGGCTACTGCATATACGTTTGTGGCATTTTCATTGATTGAATTAATCGCTTTTTCGTAATTGCTTTCGGCTTTTTCAGTATTGCCCTGTAACTGGTAGTTATACCCCAGTTCTACATACAAAAATGGTCTTTTTGTTTTTTCCAGCCTTTCATTAATCAGTTCCTCAGCCTTATCATATTGTTGCATTTGCTGATAGCAGGCTACGGTTTTTTGAAGAAAAAAGGTATTACCCGGATGTGAAGCCTCTAAATCCTGGTATATAAGCAGGGCTTTTTCAAACTCGCCTCTCTCAAAATAGTTTTGAGCCAGCTGTTCGTTTTGGGCAAATACCGCAATCGACCATATAAGGGCTATAAAGGCAAATACTTTTTTCATAATTAAAACTCAATTTCGTTAGGCCACTTCAGATTTGCTAAGTTAATCAATTCATTGATTTGTACATCCTCCCAAACAGTTTGATGTTCATTTTGATTGTTTTCTTCAAAAAGATTTTCTCCTGTAGTGATGCTTTTCTTTTTGGTAAGGAAGTTAATACTGGTTTCCGTTATGTCGCCGGCGTTTCTGCTGGACTCCCACAAGTCATAGCCTATAAGTACAAAATGGCTGTCCTGATAGCGTAGTTTAAAGGTTTCATTACTTATACCATAACTCCCGCAGGATAGCCAGGTACGAAAGTTTATGCTGAGCACCTCTTTTGTAATAGTCATTTCATCGGCAGTGGTAAAAGGATCATCAAGGCAGGGACTCTCGGTAGTATTAGCCGATGGAATGAAGGTTTTGTTTACCGTATTAAGCGTGTAGCCATTTTTGTTTTTAAACAGTATAAGCAGGTAACGCGGATTGAGATTTAGGGTTTGTGGGCCAAGATTTTCATTAGTGGTAAAGTTGGCGGGATCTGTATTTTCAATCACTATTGCTACATCCTCTGCTTTATCCTTATTAAGGTCGCCAAAAGCGGTTGATATAATTTTCCAGCCTTTAGGTATAAAATCCTCTGTGGTTTTACCCTGTTGGGGTATAATCGTTTCGGTACTTTGTGTAAAACCGGTGGTATATACAAAAAGGATAATAAAGCAAAGTAAGTTTTTCATAGCACTATGGTGTAGTAACAAATTTACTTATTAAATATGTATACTTAGCTTCTGATTACAGCTCCTGATTGGTAAAGAGGTTTTTAATAAGCTTTTTTTATGTTTGGTTACTTTTAATCTCTTTAAACTTTTCAAGCAATTCGTAAAATAAATTAAAGGCTTTCTCTTCATCTCCTCCTGTTTTTTCTAACAAAAACTTTGAAAATCTGGGGCCTTGTGATAATTCAATATAAGGAAGGCCCTGAATCCAAAGCCTAAATTCATTTAAATCAACATCACCCTCATTATAAATTAATTCAGGTTTATAAAATCCCCATCTGCCAAATATCATATAGCCTTTAATATAATTTTCTAAAGCTGAAATTGATTTAATAGTTAAAACTAAATGTGTCCTTAATTTGATGTACTCTAATACATCATGTATTTTTTATGAATAATAATTTTTCATAATAATATTAAGGCTATTATTTTTCTGAATTAAATTTATAAGTATTTGAAGCATTACAGGCTTGAAAAAAATCGTGATTCTCAATTTTACATTGACGATAACTAAATTTATTCTTCATTGTGTCAATTTTTATCGGATGGATTTTCTCAAAATTTACAGCAATACAGGAGTCGTTTATCATAGTTGCATACGTTCGTCCTATAATGTACTCCTCAATAATCGCTTCATCTTTGTAATAAAAAGTTGATTTTGGGAATTCTTTTAGCATAAGTAAATTATTATCTCTGCTTATGAATGAGATGTTAAATATCGTATCATTCCTAATGCCTTCAATGACTCCTGCGCAGAGGTTGTTACTGACTTTACCACCTGCTACTCCTATAAACTTGTCATTATATTTTTTAAATAAGTTTGTCCCTAGTAACTGATTAAGTTCATTCTTATAAATAAGTTCCATCAGTTCTATTTTTTCAAGTAATTTTTCAGATTCTACTTTCTTTTGAGTGAATTTAGCAGAACAGAAAGTAAGAGTTGAAACGGCCAGAATGATTATTATGATTAAATGAATTGTTTTGCTCATAGTTTTATAACATAAATGTATCATCGTTTGTATTTAATATATAAAGAATTTCATCTGTTATTTGGTTTACATAGAGCTGAAAATACTCATAGATTAACGGTGCTTAATACAAATTGTAATCCTCAATCCATTATAATAGTTCCGGGATAAACGCTTTAATTTCACTAACCTCTTTTTCTCTTAGAAAATTAATAAAATTAATGTCTTCATTGACTTTGGAGTAAAAACTTTTTAATCGGCAAAATTTGAGGGGTTGAATTTACTTAGTTGTAAATTATTTTTTTTAACAGGAATATATTTATTAGGAATGTCTTGTGGAAATTCATTATTAAGTCCTATTGTATGGCTACAATTATCACAACATAAAACTAAATCTTGCGAATTTTGTAAAGATTCGAACAACCGATATTCATCCTGACCACAATTTTCACATAGAATATCGGTCTTAAAAGCGATTATCTCCCATAGTATGTCTCTAACAATTACAATAGGTCTACGATAATCATTTGTATTAGTGCCTAAAATCGTATCTAACAATTCATCTAAATCATACCATTTTTTGTGAAAATTATAGTCATGAGGATTAAGCCGTTCATAATACTTAAAGTAATCGGCATACAAATTACAAATGACTTCATTATTAGATTTTTTAAACTTTAAAGCCCAACCTAATAGTGCGAGGCTTAACTCTAAGCTGTTAATTAAATTTCTTCTAACCAGGATTTTTTCCTGTAATGATTTCCATTCTTTTATAATCAAGTGGCTCATAGTTTTTTTCTGTAGAAAACGTTTTATGTCAATTGCTTTGTCCCAGTCCCATCTTCAGTAAATGAACAAAATTGTATAGTAACAAATTTACTTATAAATTAAGCTACCTTTTACAGTAGCTTTTGTGTACTAATTTTTTATTGAGTTTTGATAAAACTAGCTGCCGGTCAATTCTGTTAAATTATAACCGCCACATTCAACATAAAACAGATTATCAAAGCTATTATTGTTTTTAATATAATTGATAAGCTCGTTTAGTTTTTTTGGATTGGAACAAAAGTTAGATGATATAATTTTAATCATAGACTGACTTTTATTTAGTATTACTATTTTTCCTGGTTTAAAATAAAAAAGTTCTTCCATATATTTTTCCCAATCATTTTGCTTACATAAATCCAGTAATTTATCGTAAACTTTTTTATGATAATTATCCTTATAGTAAATCTCTATGATGGAAGCTCCCAAATCTACTTTCTCAATACCTTTTTCATTAGTCTTAACAGTAGAACATTCGATTTTAGCATTAATAAAGTTTATCTTATTTGCCTCAATTAAATCTCTGTATTTCATCAAGAAGGTTCCTTTAAAAGCATATTCTAGTTTAATGATGTTCTCACAAACTTCATTATTGCCAAATATAATCTTGTCTTGTGCATTAACATAGTTAACACCAATCACGAAAAAACAAATTAGAATAATATATTTCATCATAATGAATTATCTTTTAAGTTAGCTCCAACAACTAATGTAGTTATAATTTCGACCTATTGTATCTCCTTCACCACGTATTCTCTAAAGGTAGATTGACTTAAAATATTCATTTTTTATTCTAAAATGAACGTACATTTTATTTTTTTATTTCTGTAAACTGTAACAGTTTTGCTGTTTTTATCTTTGTATATTGAATCACCTATTTCTATAAACGATCCTATTGAACCTCTTTCTTTATCGTAAGAAAGAGAGCTTTCGGTTATTAAAAACATATTTAGAGAGTCATTGGATATTCCAAGAAAATAGCCATATGCTTTGTTATTATGATAATGACCTTCTCTATTAACTAATCCATTTAACTGATAGTCAACAGTATTTTTAATATAAACATTTTCATCTTTATGTCTGCAATAACCAATAATGACTGCAACTAGTGCAAATAGCATGAGTATAAAATAAATTACAAGCAATATTTTAAATCTTAATTTCATAAATAAAATTATTATTCTAGACTACCACCGGCTAAAAGGTTAATAAAAAAACCGAGCTAATACAAGCTTAGCATTATCGGAGTTTTGGTGTAGCAATAAATTTACACCTTGGCTTTTATATATATTATCATTAAGAAGAGCTGTAATAGTGTTACAATTATGTAAAAATGATTTAATTTAAAACTATAATACAATAGTTGAAAAGGATTAGGTGCTTCATAATTTAAAGACTTAGAAATTATATTTAATAGTTTATTGACTAGCGAGAATAGGAATGAAAATAAAATAAGAAAATAATCAATATTTAGAATCATTGGAATAATTCCTTTATCGCTATAATTTACCGTAAATACAGTTATACCTATTGAAAATATAAGTACAATAAACCCTATAATTATAAATATATATTTTGGGAAATAGTTCTTTTTTAATATAAAAAAGTAAATAAGGTTTTTTAGTAAACAACCTATTATAAAAAAGTATATGTACATCTTAGTAAAAATTCATTTCTCAAAATTAAATTTTAATACCTAAATTACTATATAAAAAACGCGGGCAATACCTGTTTTAGCATTACCCGCGTTTTAAATATAGTAATAAGTTTATTAATCGATTATATCGAAACCGGTGTACGGACGTAAAACTTCCGGTACTACAATACCTTCCGGAGTCTGGTAGTTTTCAAGTATACCTGCCAGTACCCTAGGCAATGCCAGTGAACTTCCGTTTAGTGTGTGTGCCAGTTGGTTTTTACCATCCTTGTCACGGAAACGAAGCTTAAGCCTGTTTGCCTGGAACGTCTCGAAGTTAGAAACCGAACTGATTTCCAGCCAACGGTCCTGTGCGGTTGAGAATACCTCAAAGTCATAAGTAAGTGCCGCTGTGAAGCCCATATCGCCACCGCATAGGCGTAATATTCTGTAAGGAAGTTTTAATTCCTGTAAAAGCATTTTTACGTGTTCTACCATTCCGTCAAGAGCAGCATAACTGTTATCAGGGTGTTCTACCCTTACAATTTCTACCTTGTCAAACTGGTGTAAACGGTTAAGTCCGCGCACGTGTGCACCATACGATCCTGCTTCTCTCCTAAAACACGGAGTGTAAGCAGTACAAAGTACAGGCAGTTCGTTTTCCTGAACAATAACATCTCTAAAGAAGTTGGTTACAGGAACCTCAGCCGTAGGAATAAGGTACATATCATCCATACCTACATGGTACATTTGTCCTTCTTTATCCGGTAGCTGCCCGGTACCATAACCCGAAGCCTCGTTAACAAGGTGAGGTACCTGGTATTCTTTATAGCCTGCTTCTGTGTTTTTGTCTAAGAAATAGGTAATAAGCGCACGCTGTAGCCTTGCACCCTTGCCTTTGTATACAGGGAAACCTGCTCCGGCAATTTTAGTACCCAGTTCAAAATCAATAATGTCATATTTTTTTGCCAGTTCCCAGTGTGGTAATGCACCTTCAAAAAGAGTAGGGATGTCACCTTCACTATAAACCTCTTCGTTATCATCGGCGGTTTTTCCTGACGGAACAATATCTGCCGGAATATTAGGTATTTTGTAAAGCAGTTGCTGTAACTCTTCAGATACTCTGTTAAGTTCGTCACCAAGATCTTTACTCTGCTCTTTTAACTGACCTGTTTTTTCTTTTAAAAGCATGGCTTTTTCTTTTTCGCCTGCTTTCATCAGTCCACCAATGTCTTTTGACAGCTTATTGGATTCGGATAAAACAGTGTCAAGCTCCACCTGTGTGGATCTTCTTTTCTCGTCAAGGGCAATTACTTCGTCTACCATCCCGGTAGCATCTAAACCTCTTTTGCCCAAAGCCTCAATTACTTTCTCTCTGTTTTCTCTAATAAATACTGTCTGTAACATGGATATGGTTTTTAATAAAGTGAGCAAATTTAATGAATTGTTTTAATTATTGCTTGTGCTTTACCAAAGTTTAAAAGTTTGCTTTTTTATTATTAACGCTTTAGAAAACAGCAATTTCTGTTTACTTTTGAAAAAATTGCCGTAATGAAACAAAATATACTTGCCCTTTTGTGTGCTTTTGCGCTTTATACAGCCTATGCGCAGGAGACTGATATACAAACACAGCAGATAGCCGAAGCCGAAATGAAATCGACCTTTCAGCTTAAGGATCTTACCACAAATCCCAACACTGCTAATTATGATATTACTTACCACATGTTGCAGTTTGAGGTAGATCCTGCCGAGTTTTATATTTCGGGGGTTGTTACTACAAATTATACCGCACTGGAAAATATGACCTCCATAACGTTTGACCTTACCAGTCAGTTAAACGTAACCTCGGTAACAAGCAGTGAAAATAACCTTATGTATACTCAAAACGGAAACGAACTGGTAATAACACTGGCACAACAGTTAAACGAGGGGGAAGAGGGTACGGTTACCGTAACCTATTCGGGAACGCCATCCACACAGGAACAGGCTTTTAACCTGGCTACACACAACGGTATTCCTGTTATGAGTACGCTTTCCGAGCCTTATGGAGCGAAAGATTGGTGGCCATGCAAGCAGGATTTAAATGATAAGATAGACAGTATTGATGTTTATATAACTTCACCACAGGAATACACCAGTGTCTCTAACGGGGTAGAGCAGTCACAGGAACTGGACGGCGAAGGCAATAAAACAACCCATTTTAAACATGAGTATCCTATTCCGGCTTACCTTATAGCCATAGCGGTTACCGAATATAGTGTGTATACACAACAGGCGGGTACAGCTCCTAATACGTTCCCGATAGTAAATTATATTTATCCTGAAAATTATGATGCTTCACTGGATCCACTGGCAGCAACCCTGCCTATAATGGATTTGTATGAAAGCCTTTTTGGGACTTATCCTTTTGCTAACGAAAAATACGGGCATGCCCAGTGTAACATTAACGGTGGGATGGAGCATACCACGGTTTCTTTTATGGGGAATTTTGACAGGAATCTTGTAGCACACGAACTGGGACATCAGTGGTTTGGTGATAAGGTAACCTGTGGTACATGGAGTGATATATGGCTTAACGAAGGTTTTGCAACCTACCTTTCGGGTTTGGTGATAGAAAACCTTGATGGTAATTATAATTTTATAAACTGGAAAGCCCAAAGGATTATCAGTATTACATCGGCACCCGATGGGACGGTTTACGTTCCGGAAGCAGAGCTGAATAGTGTAGGGCGTATTTTTAGCAGCAGGCTTAGTTATAATAAGGGCGCTATGGTAGTGCATATGCTTCGTTACATTATGGGTGATGAAGATTTTTATCAGGGACTGCGCAATTACCTTAACGATGAAAATCTGGCTTTTGGATATGCCACTACTCCCGATTTGCAGGCGCATCTTGAAGCGGTATCGGGAATGGATCTTACCGGATTTTTTAACGATTGGATATACAGTCAGGGATACCCTATTTATGATGTAACTACTCAGGATATAGGAGGCGGACAGGTACAAATTACCATTAATCAGGATCAAACCGGGTCTATGGTTGATTTCTTTGAAATGCCTGTAAAAATAAGATTGCTTAGTGCCGATGGTGAAACATTTGATGTAAAACTGAATCATACCTTTAGCGGACAACAGTTTGTGGTAGATGCTCCTTTTACAGTGGCAGGATTTGAGTTTGACCCGGAGAGAGATATCATTTGTTCTAATAGTGCCAGTCTTGCTACTTCTCAGTTTAAACTGTCTCAGGTAAAGCTGTTCCCTAATCCGGTTAAAGATGAGTTACAGGTTACACTGCCTCAAAATGCCATAGTGCAAAAAGCAGTGTTTTATAATGCTTTAGGGCAAAAGGAGTTTGAAACAGGACCGCAAACACAATGGAATGTGTCTCAGTTACCATCGGGTATTCATTTTATTAGCCTGATTACAAACGGGGGTAAAACAACCCTTAAATTCATAAAGGAATAAAAAGATGATACATAACTGTCATTCTGAACGTAACGTAGTGAAGTGAAGAATCTCTTACTGTTATAACCGGAGATTCTCTCAGTCGTCAAAATGACAAAGAGATAAAAAAAAGAGGCTCAAGGCCTCTTTTTTTATTTTATCAGTTCAAGCTTGTTAAGCTCAGTCGTAATAAAGTCTATTTCTTCTTTGGAAAGCTTTACGTTAATCGCTTTTGCATTTTGAACCGACTGTTCTGCATTCCTTGCTCCGGCAAGAGCAATGGTTATACCCGGCTGCTCTATGGTCCAGCGAAGTACCAGTTGGGATAATGTTGCATTTTTATCACTGGCTAACGGTCGAAGTTTGTCTAAAAATTCGGCGGTACGTTTTAGGTTTTCATCCTTGTAAAAGTATAGGTTGGCACGGTGGTCTCCTTCTTCAAACTTGTGTCCCGGCTGCATTTTTCCGGTTAGTAATCCACGTTCCAGCGGGCTGTAAGCAATTATGGATTTGCCCGACTCTATGGTGTAAGGAATAAGTTCCTTTTCAATATCACGTTTTACCATACTGTAGGGCACCTGGTCTGATATTATATTTACATATTTATCGGCTTCCTGTAGCTGTGCTGCGTTGTAGTTACATACTCCGGCATAACGTACTTTACCTTCTTTAATAAGCTGTGCTACGGCCTCCATACTTTCCTGAATAGGAGTAGTGCTGTCCGGCCAGTGTATTTGGTACAGGTCAATATAGTCGGTTTTTAATCGTCTAAGGCTGTCTTCACATTCCTTAATGATACTTTCTTTGCCGGCATATTTGTAGATGTCTATATCCTGACCCATATTGTTTTTGCTTTTCATAGCAAAATCGCCTTTTGCCAAATCCCAGCGCATACCGTATTTTGTAATGATCTCTACCTTATCACGCGAAATGGCCTGAATAGCTTCAGCAACAATCTCTTCGCTATCACCCTGTCCGTAAATTGGTGCAGTGTCTATAGAGGTTACACCTTCATTGTATGAAGCCTGAATAGCGTGTATGGCATCCTTACGTTCGGTGCCGCCCCACATCCATCCTCCGGCAGCCCATGCCCCAAAGGTTATTGCAGATAGTTTTAAATCAGAATTTCCTATTTTTCTGTATTCCATTTTAGCTGAATGTTTTTAGTTGTTATGTAAATGAGTAAACCGATAGTGCTTTATCGAATAAATAAATCACTTACCGATTTGATGCGGCTTACCATTATGGTAATGATAAATCCAAAGATACCAATTATGGCAAAAGATAATTTAAGTCCCCAGGCTTCGGCGATGTAACCGATAACCGGAGGCCCAAGCATAAAGCCTAAAAAGCTGATGCTTGAAACCATTGTAAGGGCTATACTTGGGGCAATGCCCTCAGTTCGTCCTGCCAGGCTATACACACTTGGTACTACTGTAGATACCCCAATACCCACAAGCATAAAAGCAAGTGCGGCTGTTACCACGTAGGGTAATAATACGGCACTGAATAACCCAAGGGATATAAGGCAACCGCTAACCTGTAATACTTTTTTACGCCCAAACTTTTGTACTACCCAGTCGCCCAAAAAGCGTCCGCTTGCCATCATGAGCATAAATGAGGTGTAACCCAGTACCACGAGTTTTTCGGGAGCTTTAACTACATCTTTAAAATATACGCCACTCCAGTCAAACATTATACCTTCGCTCAGCATACAGCAAAACCCTATGATACCCAGCCATAGCAGGGCAGGGTTTAGTTTAGGCAATCCTTTTTTCTTTTTCTCTTCGGTTGGTTTGTTTTTAACCCTTACCAGGTATTTATAGTTGGTCGCTATTACAACCAGCAGTATAGCCGAAACTATGGCAAAGTGCAGTAGCGGACTCAAATTCAAAGCTGTCATGCCAAGGCTTATAACCGCCCCTGTAAACCCGGCAATGCTCCATGCCCCGTGAAAGGACGACATAATGGCGCGTTTGTACAGGCTTTCGGCATAAATACCCTGAGTGTTTATAGAGATGTTGGTAAGGTTACTAAATACCCCAAAAAAGAAAAGTGCTAGTAGTAAATGATCACGCTGTGTAGCGAGCCCTAACGTAACAAGGCTTATAACATAAAGGCTAAGCCCTGCAACAGCGGTTTTATGACTGCCGTATTTTGTAGCCAGTGTCCCCGAAAAGGGCATGATAAACAACTGCCCGAAAGGGATGGCAAAGAGTACAGTACCCAAATCACCTTCGGAAAGGTTCAGCATACTTTTAATATCGGGAATACGGCTGGCCCATGTGGCAAAACACAATCCCATGGCAAAATAGTATAATGATACGGCCCACCTAACCCTGTTGAGGTAATAGGACTTTACATCACTGTAGTGCTTTTTGTATTGCAGTACACCTGTTGCCATAGTATTGCGATTTTACTTTAGGTTGTGAATGAATTGTATATAAAGGGAATAGTCTGCTTTTGTAACGGGCTTTTTTTACAGGTTAAAAGTAAAAACTTACTTTGGTTTTTAATTATACAATTTTATCATAATGTTGTGGCATATTAATGCCATGCACTTTCTTTAGTAAGGAAGTCCAATTGTTGCTGTGTTATAGCCAAATCAGGAGCTTTGGTAATGCTTTCTAACTGCTTTAGGCTTGTAGCACTAACAATAGGTGCGGTTACCGACGGGCGGTGTATAAGCCATGCCAGTGCAACGGTTGCCTGAGAGGTGTTTAGTTCGGCAGCAACCTTGTCCAGAGCGGTTAGTATTTTCTGGCCTCTTGCATCTAGGTATTTTGCTACTCCGCCACCACGCTGACTTTTACTCAAATCGGCCTCGCTGCGGTATTTTCCGGTAAGGAAACCACTGGCAAGCGAATAATAGTTTATTACACCCAGTTGGTGCTCAAGGCATACCTCTTCCAGACTTTCTTCAAAAACTTCACGTTCATAAAGGTTATAATGTGGCTGAAAGGTTACATAGGCTGGTAATTTCTGTTCAAAGGAAATACGCATGGAAGCCTGTAGCCTTTCGGTAGAAAGGTTTGATGCTCCAATAAAACGAACCTTACCTTCTTTTATAAGTTGGTCATAAGCCTCAAGAGTTTCCTCAATTGGAGTAGTAGGATCGTCCCAATGGGTTTGGTAGAGGTCTATATAATCTGTTTGCAGTCTTTTAAGGGAATCTTCGGCAGCTTTTATAATGTATTTTTTGGAAAGATCCTTTTTACCGCTTCCCATATCGCTGCCTACTTTTGTGGCAATGATAACTTTATCACGGTTGTTGTTCTTTTTAAGCCAGTTGCCTATTATGATTTCCGACTCTCCTCCCTGGTTTCCTTCTGCCCAGCGGGAATATACATCGGCAGTATCTATAAAGTTGAACCCCGATCCTACAAAGGCATCAAGTATCTCAAATGATGTTTTTTCATCTATAGTCCATCCAAACACGTTTCCTCCAAATGTTATGGGGTAAACCTGCAGATCAGACTTTCCTAATTGTCTTTTTTGCATTGTTATTTATTTTAGTTGGATTACTTTTTTCTCTTTGCTGCTTAGTAGGGCAGCATCAATAATTTTCATTACCTGCAGGGCTTCATCGGCAGTAACGGGTTCGGGTTTGCCTTCGGTAATCGAGTGATAGAGTGCATCAAACAGTCCGTAGTAATTCCCGGGGCGTGTAGGGATGTGCCCGCGAAATACTTCGCCGTTCTTTTCGGTATGGAGTATTCCTGCCTTTTCTTCGGGCTCTATGCCCCAGCCTTCCAGTGTTGGTTTTTGTCCTGTTCGTAATACATCTTCCTGTATGTCGCCACGGCTTTTTAAGAAAGAGCCTTTAGTACCGTGAACCGCGTAAGACGGAACGGCTTCCCTGAAAAAGAATCCGGCTCTGATCTTTACCCTTTTATCGGGATAGTACAGTAGGATGTCTATAAGGTCATCTACAAGCGAATTGTTTCGGGTTATTCGTATATCGGCAAAAACCGAATCAGGATAACCGAAAAGATGTACTGCCTGATCTATAATATGAGGACCAAGGTCTTTAAGTACACCGGCACCTGCATTTTGCGTTTCCTTATGGGTTTTAGGGCTAAGGCTAGGATTGTAACGGTCAAAACGGAATTCGGCTTCTACTATATCCCCCAGCAGGTTTTCGTCTACCACTTCCTTTACGGTTTTGAAATCACTGTCCCAGCGACGGTTTTGATATACGCAAAGTTTAAGTCCTTTTGCTTTTGCAAGATCACGAAGTGCTTTAGCTTCGGTAGCGTTTGTGGTAAATGCTTTTTCCACAAGAGCATGTTTACCGGCTTCCAGTACTTTTTTGGCGTACTCATAGTGTGTTTCCACTGGAGTGTTAACCACTACTAAGTCGACATCGTCCTGTAAAAGCTCTTCCAGGGAGGCATAGCTTTTTACGTTAGGGTAGTCCTGTTGTATTAGTTTTTTGCTGCGCTCCCATGATCCGGTGAGTTCAAAACGCGGATGCAGTTCCAAAAAAGGAGCATGGAATACCTTGCCCGACAAACCATAGGAGAGTAGGGCAGCCTTTAATTTTTGCATAATTAATAGATGTTGCGGTTTATGTTGAAAAGCACCTAGCCAGATAAATGCGGGTTAATCTTCCAGTTGTGCCCTTTCATATTGTTTAGGCCATATAATATCGGCCTTCAGTTCATGTGCAAAATTAAGACCTATGTTAGGGTCTCTAAGCGATTCTCTGGCAAAAAACACAAGGTCTGCCTGTTCCTTATACAGTACCTCTTCTGCCTGATGTGCATTGGTAATTAGTCCTACGGCTCCTGTGTGTATACCCGCCTCTTTTTTAATGCGTTCGGCTATCGGAACCTGATATCCCGGTGTCACTGGGATTTTTTGATGATGCACTGCCCCACCTGAAGAACAATCTACAACATCAACGCCTTTTTCCTTTAGTATTTTAGCCAGTTTGACTGATTCGTCTATGTCCCAACCACCCGGAGCCCAGTCGGCACCTGAAATTCTTACAAATAAAGGCAGATCGTTAGGCCATTCGGTTTTAACAGCTTCCAGTATTTCCAATAGCAGGCGTATACGATTTTCAAAGCTTCCTCCATACTCGTCGGTTCTGTTATTGCAAAGTGGCGAAAGGAACTGATGAATGAGGTAACCGTGTGCGGCGTGTATTTCGAGAACTTTATAGCAGGCCTCGTGTGCACGGCGTGTAGCATCCTTAAAATCCTGAATCACCTTTTGAATGTCTTCTCTTGTCATTTCCTTTGGCGGATGCGGATTGTTATCGTAATAAGGGATAGCACTAGGGGCAAGGGTTTGCCATCCGTTTTCGGCTTCGGTAAGCATGCGTCTTTCCTGCCATGGCGGGGAGGTGCTTGCTTTCCTTCCTGCGTGTGCCAGTTGTATTCCCGGTATGGCATTTTCGGTTAGGATGAATGATGTGATTTGTTTTAATTTTTCGATATGTTCGTCACTCCATATGCCTAAATCTTCGGGAGTAATGCGTCCTTCGGGCGAAACGGCTGTGGCTTCCTGTATTATAAGCCCTGCACCACCTATGGCACGGGCACCAAGGTGTACAAGATGCCAGTCGTTTGCAAAACCGTTATGGGCCGAATACTGGCACATGGGCGAAATTACAATTCGGTTTTTTAGTATAATACTTTTTATCTGTAGTAACGAAAACAGTTTTGAGGTCATAGTAATGCGGTTTTAAAATGAACAAAAAATGTGTTTTTTGTATTCATCCGGAGGTGTCGGATTTTATATTATCTGTAAAGTTACCTTACAAAAACCGAAGTTAAAACAGTATTTCGCATTATTAACAAACATTTAAATGGTTTATACAATAAAATTAAATGACGATACTAATCAGAAAACACTATTTTTGTGCGTTAACAGAGTTATCTAAAATAAACAAATGGAAGTAGTAATAAAACTCTCTCAGTTTTTATTGAGTTTATCGTTATTAATTGTATTGCATGAGCTAGGGCATTTTATCCCGGCTAAATTGTTTAAGACAAAAGTTGAAAAGTTCTATCTTTTCTTTGATATAAAATATTCGCTATTCAAAAAGAAAATAGGTGAAACCGTTTATGGTATAGGGTGGCTGCCATTAGGTGGTTATGTTAAAATTGCCGGTATGATAGATGAGAGCATGGACAAAGAGCAGATGGCCGAACCGCCAAAGCCGTGGGAGTTCCGCTCAAAGCCGGCATGGCAACGCCTTATCATTATGCTTGGTGGTGTAACGGTAAACTTTATTCTTGCCATTATTATATATATAGGTATGGCTTATGTGTATGGTGAAACTTATATTGCTAACAGCGAAGTTAAAGACGGTGTTGCTGTTGTAAATCCGGTTGCGGAAGATTTAGGTTTTAAAGACGGAGACAAAATACTTAAACTTGACGGGAAAGAGGTAGAGAAGTTTAATGACGTTGCTTATGACGTGCTTTTTGCCAAAACCGTTACTATTGAGAGAAACGGTACTGTTCAGAATATTAATTTACCGATAGATCTTATTGATAAACTGATGAACGGAGAGAAAGCTCCGTTAGTATCATTAAGGTACCCTTTTGTGGTAGCTAAGCTTGACGATACTTCGGTTAATAAGGATGTTTTAAAGAAAGGAGATGTTATTGTGTCTATTAACGGACAGGAAACAAAATATGCAGATGAGGTAATTGCTATTGCAGAAAATAATAAGGGAAAAACTTTTGATGCAGTTGTTTTTAGGGATGAAAAAGAGATACCTGTAAAAATAGGCTTTAATGATGAAGGTAAGCTTGGGGTTATGAGAAGTTCTTTAAGCCTTAGTAATCTTGAGAAGTTAGGATATTACAAAATAAGCCAGGAAAAGTATGGTTTTTTTGAATCTGTTCCTGCTGGTTTGAAAAGAAGCAAAGATGAGCTTAGTAAATACTTCACCCAGCTTAAGGCTATATTTACGCCAAGCACGGGGGCTTACAAGGGTGTGGGAGGATTTTATGCCATATTTGATATTTTTCCTAATACATGGAGCTGGGAAGCGTTTTGGAATATTACCGCATTGTTGTCAATTATGCTTGGTGTGATGAATTTATTGCCTATTCCGGCACTTGATGGTGGGCATGTAATGTTTTTATTATATGAAATGATTACAGGTCGTAAACCGGGTGATAAATTCATGGAATATGCCCAAATCACTGGATTTGTTATACTTATATCACTTGTTTTACTTGTAAACGGGAACGATATTTTTAAGCTGATAATGGGTAAGTAAAATTTTTCAAATTTTTTTCATGAATTTGTTTGCGAAAATTAAAAATGGTTATATATTTGCACCGCAATAAAGGCAACAATATTAGCAAACACAGGTTCTTAGAAAGATTAAGTAATAGCTGAAGAAATTGAAAATACAGCACTACTTTTAAAATATACAGTTTCCTCCTTAGCTCAGTTGGTTAGAGCATCTGACTGTTAATCAGAGGGTCCTTGGTTCGAGCCCAAGAGGGGGAGCTACAAAAGCCAGTCTTAATGACTGGCTTTTTTGTTTTATAGTGGTTTTGTTAGCTTTTATTAAAAATTATTATGGGTAATCAGAATAATATTAAATTTACTTAGCTAAAACCGCACAGATTTAATTTATCTGGTTTTGGCTAATTAAATAGTAAATTAATACGATTATGAAAAAACTCATTTTAATATTTTTAATTTCATTTAATTGTTTTTCCCAAGGTAGTTGTGTTTGGTTTCCTGCTAAATATGTTGAGGCTTTAAAGTCAGTAAGTGTTGCAGAAGAGGAATATTTAATGCCTATCGAGGCGATTGAGTTTAATAATAACGGTTTATTTATTAATTTTTTCAGAGGGGAAGTGAATCCTGTAACATATGAAAAAATTAAAATAGACGGTGTAACTAAGTTGGAGCTTCCCAATTTAAAAGGACATGTGAACTTAAAATATTATTCGAGTGATTATGCAGTACAAATAGCCAACACTAAGTTCTATATTATTATTGATGATAATGATTTAATTTTAGAAGTTATTTTAAACGGAAATATAGAGAGGATCTATTTTGTTAATCATATTAATGATTATGTTTTCAAAGACATTATTGAATCAAAACAATATTTTAAAAAGATAGAGTAGTTTGTAATAATTTTTGATTCTAAATAATCGGAAATAAATTAAAAAGGGACTTTAGTTAATCTCTACACTGCATAACCTTTCCTGTTATGACCTGTAACTGCGGTACAATTTCCTGTTCAAACCAGGGATTTTTCTTTTGCCATATTTTGTTTCTGGGCGAAGGATGTACCAATGGTAGGTAATGCGGTAAAAACTCGCTGTAAGCCTTTACGGTGTCAGTTAGGGTGGGTTTTAATTTGTTCCCTAAATAATATTTTTGAGCATATTGACCTATTAATAGTATAAGCTGCGGATTTGTTATGGTTTCCAATAGTTTTTGATGCCATAAAGGGGCACATTCGGGCCTTGGGGGTAAATCACCCGATTTTCCCCTGCCGGGATAGCAAAACCCCATAGGAATGAGCGCAAACAGCTCCGGATTGTAAAACTGTTCCTTAGTTACATTGAGCCATCTTCGCAATTCATTTCCGCTTTGATCGTCCCATGGTATGCCCGAGTTTTGAACTTTAAGCCCTGGTGCCTGCCCTATAATAATTATTTTAGAATCAGTATGAGCCTGCACAACCGGTTTTGGTGCAAAAGGCAGCTGTTCTTTACATTGTGTGCATTGTTGTATTTGGGATAAAAGCTCGTTCATTGTTGTTATAATCAGTATAAAGTTAAAAAAATAACTATTAGGGGCGTGGTATGAATTTGTTTGGCTGGCAACTAAAAACTTTCTATTTTTGCACCTCTAATATCAGGCCTCGTAGTTCAACGGATAGAATGGGAGTTTCCTAAACTTTTGATACAGGTTCGATTCCTGTCGAGGCTACAAAACCCGCTTATGTAAATAAGCGGGTTTTTTGTTTATATTGTGAGTAACATTTATATGTTTTTTAACTTAATAATAAACCGCTATGCACAAAACACTGTTATACCTATTCCTGTTTTTTACACTGTTATCCTGTAAGGAGGAAAAAGAGTTATCGTGCAAAGAGGAGAAAGGGTTTACAATAAAAAGTGATACTATTGAACTGAATATAAAAGGGAGATCTATATATCCATTAAAATATAAGGGTATTTATTATTCTACTTTTGTAGAAACTACAGACGAGCCAACACTTACGCCCAAGGGAACCTTTTGTGTTTTTAATAAAAA
The DNA here is from genome assembly GCF_000769915.1 of Flavobacterium beibuense F44-8. Classification (GTDB taxonomy): domain Bacteria; phylum Bacteroidota; class Bacteroidia; order Flavobacteriales; family Flavobacteriaceae; genus Flavobacterium; species Flavobacterium beibuense. The sequence continues at coordinate 52,160 of NZ_JRLV01000004.1, read as the reverse complement.
AGGGAAAATATTTAGTAAGGCTAAGCTCATTGGTTATGACTCATGGGACACCGGAATTTATGTTCAAAACGACAGTATAGTGTTTAAGGAAAACCCACTTATGCCAGATGCTGTTTCATATTATTGGGATAAGGGCGAAGAGGACTGGTTAAAAACCAAAGTTACAGATGACGGTGTTTTTGAGGATGATAACTTCCATGTGTATGCCTTGGATTATGGCGAGTGGGGTGCCGCAACCATATTTAAGGATAAAAAAACCGGAATTGAATACGACGCTAATATATTGCTTCCAAGAGTTTATAAGATTAACGGAGCCTACTATTTGGTGACTTATACACAGGTTGTAAAAGTGATCGACCCCCGTAAATTAAATAAAGTAAAAGAAGATTTTTATTATAACAAAATAAAAAAAGACGGACTTAAGGTATTTGACAATGGTGAGTTGGGAAGGTCATTGCAGGGAGTGGAAACTGTTTATAAATCAGGGGAAGAAGCTTATTATTATCGTGATTTTCCTGAAGAGTATATTGCTCATGCTTTTGTTTACAATGATGAACTTTTCCTGATAATAGTAAAAGGCAATACAATGTATATAGCAAGGATAAGTAATGGTGCTTTAGAAAAGGTTAATGAATTTAGTGAAGGGATTGTTATTGGTCATAATAATCCATACCGAAACGCTTATCTTAATGAAGAGGTAGGTTTTTATTTAAAGGAAGGTGAAAGTTTTAAAACAGGTTTACTGGAGATTAAATGCAATACAATCTATCTTCATTATATAAAAACGAAAGAATAGATATAGCAAATACTACCATTCTCTCCATTCTTCCGTGATGTCTTCATCACGGGTATTATAGCCTTTTAGATGTCCGGCTAAAATAATTATCTCTGCAATTTGTTCCCTCTCTTCGGTTTCAATAAGTTCTTCGCCACAGTTTGTGTTCAGTTCATTGATTTTTAATACAACATCTTTTACAATAGTCATACCTTCATCCTTATTCCCTGATTGTGATAAGTTGTTTAAAAAAGCATTGAGTAATGTAATACACTTATATACATCTTTCTTAGTATAGCCCCCTTCTCCCGATTCAATAAACGCTATCATTCCACTTTTCAGGCTTTCTAATAGCTTTTTGATTTCAGGATCGCTGTTAAGTGTATTGACTGTATTATTTTTATTGCTGCCAAAGCCGAATAGTTTACGTAGAATCATAAAAATTATGCTTTTAAGGCTTTATTTATACTTTCTATCCAGCTATCCATAGTTGTATTGTTAGTATTTATGGATTCGCTGCCTTTATTGTAAGGTCCGTATGTAGCAGGGTTAGTGTAAGAGAATAGTCCTATAGTTGGAACAAGCGAAGCCGCTGCTAGGTGCATCATGCCACTATCGGCACCTATAAATACCTCACAGGCTGCCATTACACCGCCTATTTCCCTTATTTCCTTACTGTAGTAGGTTGGGGCTTTAAAATCAATTTGCGATACATTCTCTACAGGCAGTATCTCAATAATATTGTAATCATTGGCATATTCGGACTGCAGTCTCTCATAAAACGGATTCCACCATTCCGGTTTGTAGCATTTGTCGCCTGTAGCAAAAGTAAATATGGCAATGGTTTTTTTATCGTTCTTTACAATATCTTTCACTATTTGCTTACCCTGTTCAAGCTCCTTGTCACTTAACCTAAGGTTTAGCGGCGGTACAGGCGTGTCGTTTTTCTCATATCCCAATTTGCTTAAAAAGTATCTAAAGTTATAAACCGGATATTTGGCCATATGGTTACTATCGGTATACATTTCCTTTATCTTATCGCTAACATCACCAAAGTGTTTAAACTTAGCGGTAGCAAACTTGGTAGACAGTCTTCCTGATGAAGAGGAGTTAACCACGTTTATAACCATATCATAACGCTTCTTTTTAACCGAAAGCCATGCAAGCGAATATTTAATAAGTTCCTTAAAAGGTTTGCCCGGTAGTTTTATAATACGGTCAACGTTACTGTAATTTTCAAAAAGTATAGGGGCAAGTCCGCCTCTTACAAAAATATCAATCTTACAATCCGGAAAGGCCTCGTTTACTTCCTGTAAAAGCGGAGTGATAAGCAACAGGTTACCCAGCCTTTTGTTTGGACGTATTATCAGTATTCTTTTAATTTCAGGTTTTTCCTTTAGCTTAAAATCCTTCTCCAGATTTGTAACACCAATATTACGCGTAAGGCTACGCATTATATTTCTCCTTACAACATTTACTTTTTTTAGGCCACCCATGGTTATTCTAAGATTATATTCGTTTGGTAAGGGCATAAATAGTTAAAAAAAATGAGAATACGTATACATTTATTTAATATTTATCCATTCTTAAGTATTGGAATATCAAAACACTATTTGATTTCTGTTAAAGGGTCTTAATAACAAGTTGAATTTAAAACAAAAAGGAACACCACATGATGTCCCTTTTTCTTTGTTGATTGATTTGATGATGATTGTACTCCTATATTAAAAACGTTCCCAAAAGAACGGAGGTGTAATGCCTAAGGCTCTTAAATAAACATATCCCTGACCCCTGTGATGTACTTCGTTGTCTATCCAGTACAGCATGGATGAGGCAATGGTGTTTTCGTAAATCTCAAAAGATTTTATGTGCTGTTCAAAATCCAGACTAAGCAATTTTTCCCATTCCTGATCAATGTAGGCTGTGGTTTTGTCCCAAAACTCTAATAACTGCTGTTTGGTAGTTATCGTTTTTTCGGTAGTGTAATAAGGTAGGTTCTCTATGTTTCTCCATGTTCCTGTGGTTACACCTTCCACACCATAATAGGCAATGCTTGCTACTTCAAGCATTATTTCGCCAAAAGTCCTCATGCCCCCTATGCTGTAACTAAAAAGCTCTTTTTCCGGGAAAGCTTCAATAGTTTTTCTGGTAAGGCTGCGGTGTCCTTTCCAGTGATTTAAAAACTGCTCTGCTGTTAGTGCTGATACTGTTGTCATAATTGATGATTTTTTGATTATGAAGCAAAATTATTATGGGGTAGTGACAACCGTATGTCAGTAGTGAATTGAAAATTTAGTTTTAATTTTAGGGGTATGAAAACACATCATTATTCTACGCAACTGCAATGGACGGGCAACAGAGGTTCGGGTACAAAAAGTTACACTAGCTATACCCGTGATTATAATATACAAACAGAGGGAAAACCCTTTGTTTTGGGTTCTTCAGATCCTGCTTTTAGAGGAGACAGTTCCAGGTATAACCCCGAGGAAATGCTTTTGGCTTCGCTTTCATCCTGCCATATGTTATGGTATTTGCATCTGTGTTCGGAAGCCGGAGTCATAGTAACGGCTTATAAGGACAATGCTATTGGGGAAATGGAGGAAACCCCAAACGGATCGGGCAGATTTACAAAGGTTATATTAAGGCCAGTGGTTACTGTGCAGGAAGAAAGTATGATGCATAAGGCAAACGAGTTACATCAAAAAGCCAATGAGATGTGTTTTATTGCCAACTCCTGTAACTTCCCTGTATTGCATGAGCCGGAAAGTAAGATATAAGGAGGGCTGTATAAAAAATGATTGCCTGTTATATCTTGTCATTTTGACGAAAGGAAAAATTTCTGTTAACCCAGTTTGAGATTCTTCATTTCAATGCGTTGCATTCAGAATGACATTTTTGATATAGTCCCAATAATTTAAATAATAAAAAGATTGAGCAGTGCTATAACAGTGCTCACGGTTATGGTAGCAATAAGCATGTTAAATACTACTTTAGGTTTTTGCTGTGCCAGTACGCTGCCGTTAAATCCCATACAGAAAATGGTTATAAAGAATAGTTGTACCATTTGTGCCAAACTGGTGCCATTTTGTAATACCAGCATCGCAGCTGCCGATCCTAAACAGCTTTGAAATAGTATACCAAGAGTATTAAACCCTATAAACCCTCTTTTGTAGTTTTCCAGATATTTTTGATATGTTTTCATGACTAAAACCTTTTAATGCTTGTAATATCAAAGCTACTTTTTGAGTCGCTTTCGGGTTTATGACCTAAATCATAATCAAAAAATAGAGGGCTGCCTTTTTAGGGGCAACCCTCTAACATTAAAACAAACGTTGTGTTAGGTTTTAGTACGGAAATTAATTAGAGTATAAAAACGTTTAGTAAGATGATGGCAAGGTTTAGTATTACAGTAGTGATAAGTAGGTTAAACACTACTTTAGGTTTTTGCTGGGCTAAAACGCTGCCGTTAAAGCCGGAACAGAATATGGTTATAAAAAACAGCTGAATCATTTGTGCCGGTGTATTACCGTTTTGAAGTACAAACATGGCAGCGATACCACCTAGACAGCTTTGGGCTAAAATGGCTAAAGTGTTGAAACCCATAAACCCTTTTGTGTAATTGTCTAAAAATTTATCATAAGTGCTCATACCAGTAATGTTTTAAATTTATAGTACAAATTTAAGGTGCTGATATCCTTTATTTTATGACAAATATCATGTTCGGTAAATTATTATTACCTTATACTTTATCTATATATTTTTCGCTCGTTAATACTTAATTCGCCCTGTTTTTCCAGTGATTTTATGGCTCTTATAACCGTTTCTACCCTTAACCCTGTGAGGTCGGCTATCTGTTGGCGGGTTAGTGTGACTTTATATTGTGCTTCTTCGTTCTCATGAATAACGTTTTTGAAATAGTCGATAAGAGTTATTATGCGGTGTTCTGCATCCTGCGATGATATTTCTGAAGCCATAATGGCCTTATAATACAGCCTTTGTGCAAGGTTAACTGTCATTGCAACATTGGTATTAGGGTGGGAGTGCAGTAGTTTGAGGAAAGTTTCTTTAGGGAGCGCATAAAGGGAAGTGTCGCTTGTGGCTACTGCTCCTGCAGGATAAGGCCTGTCCAGAAAAAGCGGCGGTTCACCAAAACAGTTTCCTGCACTAAACAGTCCCTGTATAAATTCCTTACCTTCCTCATTATAGTTATTCATTTTAATTTCCCCGCTTATAATCTGGTAATAGTATTTAGGGAGGTCCCCCTGACTAAAAACAGGTTCCCCTTTTTTAAAGTGCAGCTTACGGGCACCAAACTCCAGTAGTATATCTTCCTCTATCATAATGGGGTTATAAGTATATAAATGTAATAAATAAAAAGCCGCACATTGTGCGGCTTTTTATTTATTTGTTTTCGTCGTCATGACTCTCGTAAAGTTCGGTTTTAAATACCTCCTGAGCTTCAAGGGTAGGGTCAAACTCGCCTTCCCATTTGGCAATTACTGCCGAAGCCAAACAGTTACCCACTACGTTTATTGATGTACGGGCCATATCCATAAGCTCATCAATACCCAGTATAATGAATATAGGCCATACAGGCAGGTTAAACGATGCTGCCGTACCCATAAGTATTACCAGTGATGCTCTTGGTATACCCGCAACACCTTTACTGGTTACCATAAGAGTAAACACCATAATAAGCTGTTCGCCGATGCTAAGGTCTATACCTGCTGCCTGTGCCACAAATACACTGGCTAACGATAGGTAAAGAGTTGTTCCGTCAAGGTTAAAGCTGTAGCCCATAGGCATTACAAACGAAACAATTTTACGCGGAACCCCTATGCTTTCCATTGCTTCCATTGCACGTGGTAAAGCCGCTTCCGAACTTGTTGTGGCAAATGCGATAGAAACCGGTTCGCCAATAGCTTTAATAAAAGCTCTTAAATCCAGTTTTATAAATAGGGCTATCGGTATAAATACAATTATTACAAATACCAATAGTGCCCCATATAGGGTTAATAACAGTTTTAATAACGGAATAAGTACACTAAGACCCATGTGTCCTACTGTATATGCCATAGCTGCACCCACACCTATAGGAGCAAAGTACATAACTATATTAGTGAATTTAAACATTACTTCACTAAGGCTTTGGGTAAAGTCAACCATTACTTTACGTTTCTTTTCGGGAACCATAATCAGGGCAATACCAAATATCACACTGAATACCACTATTTGCAGTACCTCGCCTTCGGCCATTGATTTGGCTATATTTTCGGGAAAAATATGCAGTATGATCTGCTGCCAGGTTTGAGGTTCGGCAGCCTGTATGGTTTCTTTAATATCGGTTGGCTGAATAATACCTTCACCGGCTTTAGTAATGTTTATCGCAGCTAAACCTATAAACAGGGCTAGTGTTGTAACAATTTCAAAGTACAGGAGTGATTTCCAGCCCATACGGCCTACCTGTTTTATATTACTATGCCCCGCAATACCGTAAACAAGAGTGGCAAAAATAAGCGGACCAACAATGGTTTTGATAAGCTTCAGGAAGATTTTACTTAAAACCTGTAATCCCTGTCCGGCTTCGGGCCATTCATGTCCTATTGCTGCACCTATAACAAGGCATACCAGTATCCAGGTGGTGAGACTACGCTTTTTAATGGCAAAAAGGGTTAGTCCGAAAACCGATGCCCATATAAAGAATTGTGTAACCGCATGTGGTATTGCATCTGTGAAAAAATAGTTCACGGCAAAAACAATAGAGGTTAGCGAAATTATAATAAAGGCAAAATAATTAATGTACTTTGAATTCATATGATGATTTTGTGCTGTAACGTTCTCTTATAGGATAAAAAATTACATAATGATTATTAATGCGCGGTAAAAATAACTGAAAAATAACTTTTTTGCCTAATAAACCTCATTCTTTTCAATAAAAGAAACTACAGGGGCGTTGTCAACACGTATGTCAACATAAATTTTTGTCGCTTATATGGTACTTATTACTACATTTGCATACCTAAAATTGATAACCAATCCATATAGGATTTTGTGCGCTATTTTTTTAAGAATGAACTAGCTAAACTCGCACCTTCATAGTGGTAGTGATTACAGTGCGATGTTTTTTCAGACCTTACGGCTTGCCGTAAGGTTTTTTTGTTTTATACCTTTTCAGGAGAGTTACATTGAATTTATCTGTTTTTATAACCGAAAAAGTGTGACATTTTAGTAAGTTGTTATTTCTAAATAGCCCAAAAACTCCCATTTACAGTTTTATGAGTTTATGGTAATAACGATCAAAATGCTCATTAGCAAATTGTTGACTTTTGATTTGATTAGTCGGTAATAAGATTTACATTTGACCCAAGCTATTAAAGAGACACATTTATGAAAAATTACGTTAGGGGAATACTCCTCCTGATGCTCTTTTTTATTTCATGTAAACCAGACACCGGCAAAACCCCTAATTTACCCGACGAAGTTGTCAGGAAAAGTATATCGTTAACCGATTTGGGCAACGATCACTGGCGCATGGGTAATTATGAAGAAGCCCTTAAGTATTTTACCGAAGCCTATCAGCATGTTAAACAAACCGGCGATGAAGAACATATGGCAAATTTGCTTAATAGTTTAGGTTTAATATACTGGCGCCTTGAAAATAATGAGGCTGCAATGGAGTGTTATAATGAGGCTGCACAACTGGCAGAAAAGCTCAATTTACCCCAACTGCTGGGTTTAACCTATACTAACAGGGCACTTATATTAAAGGAGAAGCGTATTTTTAATGAAGCGTTTGAGTTTAATAATAAGGCGATAGAAATATTCAAGAAGCTTGACGACCATATTGATTTGGCTTTGGCCTATAACAATCAGGGGCAGATATACCGTTACGGAGACCAACTTGATGCTGCCTTAAAATACTATAACATTTCGCTGGAAGAATGCCTTGATAATCATTACACCGAAGGCATGGCTACTGCTTACCAAAACCTTGGGGTAGTATATGCCTTAAAAGGAAATAAGGCAAAAGCATTTGAAAACTCCCGAAAATGCCTCAAGCTTAGTTTGAAGCTTAACAGTAAGGTGCGTATTAGTGAAGCCTATATGGAGCTGTCGCGCAATCACGAACGTTTTAACAGGCCCGATTCGGCATTATATTATTATAAAAAGTATTATGAGGGACAGCATGAAATACTGGAGTCCAATCAAAAGGAGCAACTGTTACGCTATCAGGCCGGGCTGGGGGTTGAGGTAAAAAACCTCAGGATCCAAAATCTGCAAAACGAAAAGAAGATTGCTAAAAACCGACTGTATTTTATAGGGTTTGGTGTATTTATAGCATTGTTGATTATTGCCTTTTTTGTATACAGGTACCTGTCTCAAATTCGATTTAAAAAGAGTCAGTTGGAATTGGATTTGTATAATTCCCAACGCATGATACATGTAAAGGAAAGGGAACTTAAAACCTATATACTGGATCTTTCTAAAAAGAATGCCATAATAAACGAATTGAAGGAGGAGAAGGAAAATGAGATCGTCTCTAACGAAGAGGTGAGCGAGGAGGAAGTAGCCCAACTACTGGAGCAAAAAATACTTACCGATGACGACTGGGAAAAGTTCAGGCTGCGTTTCAATTCCATTTACCCCGATTTCTTTTCAAGGATAAAAGACAGTCGGATAAATCTTACTGAAGCCGAAATACGTATTATGGTATTAATGCGCCTGGAGCTAAACGGAAAAGACATGGCAAGTATACTGGGCATTTCGCCACAAAGTGTGAGGGTGTGCAAAATGCGCCTCAAAAAGAAACTGCTCAGGGAAGATTATAAATCGGTTGAGGACTTCCTGTCGTACCTTATTAATTAACCCTCCAGCTCGGGGTGTTCCATAAGGTAGTCCTGTAACATGGTTTCCAGCGTTTGGTAATATTTGGAAAGGCTGTTAGAGTCTACCTCGGGGTGTTCCAGTGCCGGAAGTGTTTCCTGTACCTCTCCCAAATAGCTTGACAACTGCGGATATTTCTCCTGAATGAGCACCGTTATCTTAAAAATTTTCTCGGTTATTTCTCTTTTTGTTTCCATAAGCGAGGGATTAAACTATAAAATTACTAAAAAATAAAGTCTTGTTTTTCAATGGTTTGTAAAATTTTTTAAATAAAAATTCTATGCATGCCTAGTTTTAGGCATGGTTGTTGGCTATACCGTTACAAAACCGCGCTGTTTTTTACTTTTTGAGAAACAGCCCTAAACTGAATAATTATGAAGACACTTAGAATTTTACTCGTTGGACTATTTTTGATGACAGGAGCACTTGCAAAAGCCCAGGTATCTGTAAGTGTAAACATGAACATTGGTACTCCGGCGCCGGCGCCAGCAGTATGGGTACCGGCTACACATGTGGAGGCAAGATATTATTACATGCCCGAAATTAATGTGTATTACGACATCACCGCAAACAATTATTTATACGTGAGCAACGGAGCATGGGTGCGTACGGCTTATGTACCGGTTGCCTACAGAAATTATGATTTCCACCGTTGCCAGAAAGTGGTGGTAAACAACTACTACGGAAGAACTCCTTACACTTACTATAATAAACCGTATAAAGTTAAAAAGGTTAAACACGGAAACAAACATTACCATAAACAGCCTCGCAGAAGAGTAGCCAGATACTAATACATACACTACATACTTTATTAAAATGAGAACCGGCGTAAGCCGGTTTTTTGTTTTATGAAGTTATTCACAAAACATCCATGTGACTCATAACCCGTTGTATCAAAGTCTACATCCTGATAGTTTTGTTTCTCATAGAGAACAAATTATAACTGCATGGATATCAATCAGAAGATTGGTGAGCGAATCCGCGAACTAAGAAAACAGAAAAACATATCTCAGGAAGCTTTGGCAAATATTGCCGAAGTGGACAGGACATATATGACCGGAGTTGAAACAGGAAAAAGAAATGTTACTGTTAAGGTTCTTGAAAGGATTGTTGAGGCGCTAGAGTTAGATTTTGCTTCTTTTTTTAATGATAAAATTTTTATGAAGTAATGAAAGGGAAGAAGTATAGCATTGTTAAAAGAAAGCTCAATATAGAGGTTGATAAAAAGACAGATAGTGGCTTGGCTAATTTTACTCATTATCTTCAAAATCATACTAATGGAGTTTCTGAATATTTTAAACCTGGGGCTGAAGATTATCTGGCAGATACACATGAAAAATTACAATTAGTTGAGGAGCCAGACTTTCAATATTATTTACCTATAGAATGGGATATACCGTTTCCTCCTCCAAAGAAACCTGAATTTAAGTTTATTGATTTATTTGCAGGAATAGGGGGAATTAGACTTGCTTATCAAAATTTAGGTGGTAAATGTGTTTTTACAAGTGAATGGGATTCTTTTTCAAAAAAAACTTATGAAGCAAATTTTGGTGAAGTCCCATTTGGAGACATTACTAAAATAGATGAAAAAGATATACCTGATCATGATGTTTTATTAGCAGGGTTCCCATGTCAACCCTTTTCTATAGCAGGAGTTTCAAAGAAAAATTCTCTAGGTAGAAAACATGGTTTTCTTGATGAAACACAAGGAACTTTATTTTTTGATATAGCAAGAATCTTAAAGCATAAAAGACCTAAAACATTTATGCTTGAAAATGTAAAAAACCTGGTTTCACATGATAAGGGGAATACTTTTAAAGTAATTCAAAATACCTTAAAGGAATTAAACTATTCTATTTATTATAAAGTGCTTGATGGTAAGTATTATGTTCCACAGCATAGAGAAAGGATAATAATTGTTGGTTTTGATAATGAATATTTTAAAGGTGAAGAAAATTTTGAATTTCCTGAGTTGAAAGAAGTCAAACATTCTGTAAAAGAGATACTGCTGCCTAAAGTTGAAGATAAATATACATTGTCAGATAAATTATGGAGTTATCTGCAAGAGTATGCCAGAAAACACAGAGCAAAAGGTAATGGTTTTGGTTTTGGTTTAACTGATTTGAACGGAATATCCAGAACAATGAGCGCAAGATATTATAAAGATGGTGCAGAAATTTTAATCCCTCAAAAAGGTAAGAACCCAAGGAGATTAGTTCCTAGAGAATGTGCGAGGTTACAGGGTTTTCCAGATAATTTTGTTATACCTGTTTCAGATAATCAGGCGTATAAGCAGTTTGGAAATTCAGTAGTTTCTCCGCTCATGCAGGCCGTTGGAGAAAAAGTAGTTGAACAATTAAAACAGTTTTCAAATGGATTTGATAAACCTTAAAGCAATTTTTTCTTCATATGGGTGTAAAAAAGTTTATGTAAAAAAACTAGCACCTAATGATAACTCTAAAAATCAGGTTTATCTGGCGGGTAGTTTCGATATTCTGAATATTTTCCCGATAAAAGAAATTCTTAATGAGCCAGCAGGTGATTGGAAGAAAGAGCGTTTTAAAGCTAAAATTGATTTTTCTTGGGTTGTTGAAGATGGTACATTAAGTGATGCTCCTTACTCACAATTAATTCTTTATCCTAAATATCCCGAAGTTAGGTTTTCTGGATTTTTATTACGATCAAAAAAAGCGCCTTCAAAATTAATGGCAACCAGATTGGCTGATAGATTGTTATTTTTAGGGGTTACAGATAAAGGTAAAATTTTAGGCTATGTAGCTTCACCTGATTCTCCATTAGCTAAAGAGGTTAATAACAATTCTTTTGATAATTATGGAGTTTTTAGGGTAATAGAACTATCTCTTTTTGAAGATAATAGAGTTAAGCTCATATCTGAATTATTCCGTATTTATAATATGGGGTGGATAAAATCTAAAAGATTAGATAGTGTCGGGAATGTTATGGTCTGTGAATCTTCAAATTGTGGAGGATATACTTTAGAAGCAGAATTAGGGATTACTCCAAATGGATTTTCAGAGCCAGATTTTTTAGGGTGGGAAGTGAAACAGTTTGGGGTTGATAATTTTGAAAAAATTAATTCAAAAGTAATCACACTCATGACTCCTGAACCTACACATGGTTATTATAAAACTGATGGAGCTGAGGCTTTTATAAGAAAGTATGGGTATAATGATTTAAATGGAGTGCCTGATAGGATGAATTTTGGAGGTATTCATAGAGCAGGAGAATTGCATCACAGAACAAACCTAAGGATGGAAGTAATGGGGTTCGATAATGAAACTGGCAAAATTCGAAATACTGATGGAGCTATTGTTTTAGTTGATGATAAAGGTAGAGAAGCTGCATCATGGAGTTTTTCGTCAATGCTATTACATTGGAATAGAAAACATAATCAAGCTTGTTTTGTCCCGTCTATGTCGGAAAATAATGGAGGACGTAGTTATAAATATGGAAATAAAGTTATTATTGGAGTAGGTACAGATTTTCAATTGTTTTTAGAGCAAATGGTTAAAGGTAACGTATATTACGATCCAGGTATTAAGCTTGAAAATATATCAACAAAACCAAAAGTTAAGAAAAGAAGCCAGTTTAGGGTTAAATCGGGAGATTTACAAAGCTTATATAAGACTAGTGAAATTTTAGATCTTACACAAAATAACTCTTAATCATGGACCGTCACACTCCCGAACAGCGCTCCCGTAATATGGCTGCTATAAAAAGTAAAGCCACAAAAGATGAAGTGTTGTTAGGTAAAGCGATGTGGTATGCAGGATTACGATATAGGAAAAACACAAAAACTGTTTTCGGGAAACCCGACTTCACGTTTAAAAAATACAAACTCGCTGTCTTTGTTGATAGCGAGTTTTTTCATGGTAAAAACTGGGAAACCGAGAAGTACCGTATAAAAACCAATCAGGAATTCTGGCATAAAAAAATTGAAAAGAATATAGAGCGTGATAAGGAGGTTAACGAATATCTCATATCACAGGGATGGACAGTACTCCGTTTCTGGAGTAAGGAAATCAGGAAAAATCTTGATGAGGTTGTAAATAAAATTCAGGCAGAAATTATCCAAAAGTCAAATATCCAACAATGACGAAAAACTAATTTCCGGTTGGGATATTAAAAAAGCACTGACTAATTTAGAAGAAGAAATCTTTTTGAAAGCATTAATTAGTAAATCAAAAAAATAAAGGGCAAAAGTAGGGGTGTTTTTATAATACCCTCAAAAATTTAAGCTTCAATAATTAAAAAACTATATTTTTATATCTTTGACCCTGTAATTTTAAGGGGTGTTATGGAAAAGAAATTAGAAAAACGCTGGATTGTTGCTTTTTTTATTACTGCTGCGGTTGCTATAACCGGATTATTTTGGGAGCATGCCTCCCCTACCAAAACAACTTCACAATTTAACAGTACTGATACCATAGTACCTGCCGATGTGGCCTGGTTGCTTACGGCTTCGTGTCTGGTATTGTTAATGACACCGGGGTTAGCCTTCTTTTACGGAGGGATGGTTGGGAAAAAGAACGTGATCTCTACCATGCTTAAAAGCTTTATCTGTCTGGGGGTAATAAGTCTGTTATGGGTAGCGGTAGGTTTTAGCCTTTCTTTTGGTGAATCGATAGGTATAACTATCGACGGAGTGAAATATGGTATTGTAGGCAACCCAACCGATTTTGCTTTTTTCGATTTTGTAGACGAACACCCGCATGCGCAAATGGCATCAACAATTCCGTTTATCCTGTTTGCCCTTTTTCAAATGAAATTTGCCGTTATCACTCCGGCTATCATTACGGGGTCGCTGGCAGAACGTATCCGTTTTATATCATTTCTTTTATTTATATGTCTTTTCTGTCTGTTTATCTATACACCGTTGTGCCACATGGTTTGGCATCCTAACGGACTCCTTGGTGCTTACTTTGGCGTGAAAGATTTTGCCGGAGGTACCGTGGTACACATGAGTGCCGGTTTTGCCGCCATAGCAGGGGTACTGGTATTGGGTAAACGTAAAAATGTAGAACACATACCTACTAATATACCTTTTGTACTTCTTGGTACAGGGATGCTTTGGTTTGGCTGGTTCGGTTTTAATGCCGGGTCGGCATTGGCAGCAAATCATACTGCGGCCATGGCATTTGCTACTACAACCATTGCTTCGGCTTCGGCTATGCTTACCTGGGCCTTTTTCGACAGGCTTAACGGAAGGAAGGTTTCGGCACTGGGCTGTTGTATAGGTGCCGTTGTGGGACTTGTAGCTATTACACCTGCTGCCGGGTTTGTATCTATCCCTAAAAGTATATTCTTCGGGTTTGCGGCTGCTATAGTGTCTAATGTAATGGTACACTGGAAACAGCTTAAAAAAATAGACGATACCCTTGATGTTTTTGCCTGCCACGGTGTGGGTGGTATTATGGGGATGATACTTACGGCTATTTTTGCCGAGGGGGAAAACGCAAGCTTACTGCATGGCGGATGGGGTGTTTTTACACATCACATGATTGCCTTAGTGCTTGTGGCGTTTTTCTCTTTCTTTGGAGCCTTGGTGCTGTACAAATTCACTAATCTGTTTATTCCCCTTCGTGTTTCGGAAGAATCAGAACAATTGGGTCTGGATCTTTCGCAGCATAACGAAACGCTTTCGTAAATATGTAATAAACTTTGGTAACTTTGTGTCACAAATACAAGTGACATGACTTTAAATGCCAAAAACATAAAAGTTTTACATATAGACAGCAACAATCCTGTTTTATGGGATCAGTTGGAACAGGCCGGATTTGAAAATCACGCCGACTACAAATCGACCAAAGAGGAAATTGAAGCTAAAATCCACGAATATAACGGTGTTGTTATCCGCAGCCGTTTTGATATCGACAGGGCTTTTCTTGATAAGGCAACAAACCTTCAGTTCATAGCCCGTGTGGGTGCAGGACTGGAGAGTATTGATTGTGATTATGCCGAAGCCAAAGGCGTAAACCTTATTGCTGCTCCCGAAGGGAATCGTAATGCGGTAGGAGAACAGGCTCTGGGTATGCTGCTGTCATTATTCAACAATCTTAACCGTGCCGATAGGGAAATACGTTCGGGTAAATGGATTAGGGAAGGTAATCGCGGGCATGAGCTTGACGGAAAAACGGTTGGTATTATCGGTTATGGTAATATGGGTAAATCGTTTGCCAAAAAACTACGTGGTTTTGAAGTTGAGGTATTATGCTATGATATAAAACCGATGGTAGGCGATGCCAATGCCAAACAGGTTTCGCTTGAAGAATTACAGCAGAAAGCAGATGTACTTAGCCTGCACACGCCCTGGACTCCCGAAACTAATAAAATGGTAAATGCCGATTTTATCAATGCTTTTGCCAAACCGTTTTGGTTAATAAACACCGCACGTGGAAAAAGTGTTGTGACTAATGATTTAGCCGATGCTATAGAGAGCGGTAAAGTTTTAGGCGCTGCATTGGATGTACTGGAATACGAGAAATCTTCATTTGAGTATTTATTTACAGATAGTAATATACCGGAAGCTTTTCAATACCTGTTGAATTCTGACAGGGTGTTATTGTCTCCGCATATTGCCGGATGGACTTTTGAAAGCCACGAACGACTGGCGCAGGTAATTGTAGATAAGATTAAGGCTTTATACTTCGGAGAACCGGAAACCAATGAGCCACAGAAAAGAGTTACTGGAGTAGGAGGGTTTTTCTTTAAGAGTGAAGATCCGTCTAAACTTAAAGACTGGTATAAAAAACATTTAGGACTCAATACCGATGATTATGGCTGTACTTTTTGGTGGATAGATGACAAAGGAAATAAAGCATCTACACAATGGTCGCCTTTTGGAGCCGATACGAAATACTTTGAGCCTTCACAAAAGCAGTTTATGCAAAACTTTAGGGTGCATAATCTGGATGGTTTATTAGTTAAACTAAAAGAGGAAGGTGTAACCCTTGTTGGAGAACCCGAAGCTTATGATTATGGTAAATTTGCCTGGATAGTAGACCCCGAAGGGAATAAAATTGAGTTGTGGGAGCCCGTAGATAAGGCATTCCTGTAATAAAAAAAGCCTTCCAAACGGAAGGCTTTTTTTATTGTTCTTCTTTTTCGGAAAGCTTACGTTCCAGTTCGGCCTGAAACTCTTCCATTACCGGTTTTACGGTACTTTCCGGCAAATCGGCTATCCTTATGTACATTAGTCCGTCAATAGCGTTGTTAAACAGCGGATCTACGTTAAAGGCAATAACTTTGGCGTTTTGCTTAATGTATTTTTTAATAAGAACTGGTAGTCTAAGGTTGTTAGGCTCCACTTCTTCTATAATCTTATCAAACTTATTAAGGTCTGATTCGGTTTCGTTGAAAACAAAATCTTTATCGGCGTCCTTAAGTTTTACCTTGTATTCTTTTTTCGGGTGGATGTATTGGGCAATGTATGGGTCGTAATAATGCGACTTCATAAACTCAATCATCAATGATTTTGAGAACTCAGAGAACTGGTTACTAATACTTACCCCACCTATAAGGTACTTGTGTTCAGGGTATCTTAATGTGGTGTGAACAATACCTTTCCATAGCAGGAATAACGGCATTGGCTTTTGCTGGTATTCTTTAATGATGAATGCCCTACCCATTTCAATGGATTTTGACATCATATCATACAGTTCCGGTTCAAAACGGAAGAGGTCGTGCAGGTAAAACCCGTCTATACCGTATTTGGTATAAATCTCGGTACCAAGTCCCATACGGTAAGCCCCTGCAATACACTTGGCATCCTCGTCCCAAAGGAACATGTGGTGGTAGTACTTATCGTATTTGTCAAGATCAAGCGACTCATTAGTGCCTTCGCCTACTTCCCTAAATGTAATTTCCCTAAGTCGGCCTATTTCATGCAGTATGTTCGGAATTTTATCTGCCGAAACAAAAAACACTTCATAGTTCTTACTTTGTAAAAGGCGATAATCCCCTTTTCTTAAAAGCTTTATTTCCGAAAGCATCTGGGCGTGGTTAGCCGGGCCTGCGATTTCTTTAGGGCTTCTTGGTATTTTAATATTAAGGCTTGAGGTAAGGTTAGAAGCATCTATAAGCTTAGTGCCTTTTTCAAATGGGTTTGCAAGCATATAGGTTTTTCGTCTTAAAAATTCTGAGTAAGCCTCAACAGTTTCATATTCGTTTTGTTCGGCAACCGAAATAGGTTTGCCTATCCTCACTTTTATAACCCTGTCTTTTTGTGTAAGCAGTTCGCTAGGCAGTTTTGCCGTGCGCATGGTATCGCTTATTTTAGACAGCCAGTAAAACAGTCTGCTGTTTTTAGCGTGGAAGTATATAGGTATAACCGGTACCTGTGCTTTTTTAATAAGCTTAATGGCTCCTTCTTCCCAAGGCTTGTCTACAAGCAGTCTTCCGTCTTTGTAGGTAGAAACCTCACCGGCAGGGAAAATTCCCAACGGCATATCATCACTCAAATGTCTTAAAGCATCTTTAATCCCTGCAACGCTTGATTTTGCATCTTTGTGATTTTCAAAAGGATTAACCGGCATCACAAACGGTTTTAGCGGCTCAATGCGGTGAAGTAAAAAGTTGGCAATAATTTTAAAATTCGGATCTTTTTCAACCATTAATTTTAAAAGTAGTATGCCGTCTATGCCTCCAAGCGGATGGTTTGATATGGTTATGTAAGGTCCCTGTTTAGGGATACGTTTTAAATCTTCTTCAGGAATTTCAAACTTAATCTGAAATTCGTTCAATATAGAGTTAAGGAACTCAACACCCTCAAGATGTTTGTTCCTGTCGTATATTTTGTTTAGGGTTGATATCTTTAGAACTTTCATTAGCAACCAGCCCGAAAAGGTTCCCAAAACCCCATATTTATCGGCTTTAATTGCTTTTGCAACTTCTTTAGAGGTAACTAAGCTCATTTACATTAGTGTTACTGCAAGAAACAAAGATAACAATTCTGAACAAACGGTGGGGGCGATTATTGTTTTTAAGGTAGTAAAAGGTCAGTTTTTTTGTAGTTTTCTGAAAACAAGTCGGTTATAATGTATTGTTGCACAAATTGTTATATTCATCCTTTTTTGGTTATTTTTGAACCAAATAAAAAGGGAAAATGAGGATTATTTCATACAACGTAAATGGTATAAGGGCAGCATTTACAAAAGGGTTTATGGAGTGGTTAACACAGGCTAACCCCGACATTATTTGCCTGCAGGAAACAAAAGCAACTCACGATCAGGTAGACGTACAGCAAATTGAGGCTGCCGGGTATCCATATCACTATTGGTTTTCGGCTCAGAAAAAAGGATATAGCGGTGTAGCAATATTCTCCAAGCATAAGCCAAACAATGTGGTTTATGGTACAGGAATTGATTATATGGACTTTGAAGGGCGTAATATAAGGCTTGACTTTGATACGTTTTCGGTAATGAGTCTTTACCTGCCATCAGGTACTAATATCGACAGACTGGAGCATAAGTTTCAGTACATGAGGGATTTTCACGACTACGTGGATAACCTGAAAAAAGAAATCCCTAACCTTATTATATGTGGTGATTATAATATTTGTCACGAAGCGATAGATATTCACGACCCGGTGCGAAACGCAAAGGTATCCGGTTTCCTTCCGGAAGAAAGAGCATGGTTGGATGCCTTTATCAAAAACGGTTTTATAGATACGTTCCGTCATTTTAATAAGGAACCGCATAATTACAGCTGGTGGAGCTATAGGGCTAATGCCCGTAACAATAACAAAGGGTGGCGTATAGATTATGCCATGGCTACCGAACCAATGCGCGAAAGGCTAACAAGGGCTGTTATTTTACCCGAAGCCAAACACAGTGACCACTGCCCTATAGTAGTGGAGTTTGAATAAGAACCTAATTAATTACTAAATACACGAATACACAAATGGTAAAGCAAATTACTGCAGGTATACTTTTAATGGCACTTACTACATCGTGTGTGTCATCAAAGGTTTATAAGGATCTGGAAAATAAATATGCCGATCTTAAGAAAGAAAACCGTGCCCTGGCCGATGAGAACTCAACACTGGCTCAGGAGAAAAACAGTCTGGACCTTCAGTCGAAAGATTTACAGTCGCAACTGGATAAAGCTAAAGAGGAAAGAGATAAACTTGCAGCTGATTATGCTGCCACAAAAAACAGTCTTGATAACCTTAAGGCATCATACAGTGCATTAGAGAAAAACAGTAGTGCTGCGCTTGACAGTAATATGAAAAAGAACAGGGAGCTTTTAGCCGAACTTGAAGCTAAAGAAAAAGCCCTGGCTGCCGAGCAGGAAAGACTAAACAAACTGAAAAGCGACCTACAGGAGCGTTCACAACGTGTAGATGAGCTTGAAGGTATGATAGCTGCTCAGGAAGAAGGTTTGAGAGCACTTAAAGAAACCCTTTCAAGAGCCCTTAACGGTTTTGAAGGTAAGGGGCTTACTGTAGAGCATAAAAACGGGAAGGTGTATGTATCTATGGAGAATAAGCTGCTATTCAATTCCGGTAGTTGGACAGTAGGTACTGAAGGAAAAAGGGCAGTAACCGAAGTAGCTAAAGTACTTGCTGCTAATCCTGATATTACCGTGCTTATTGAAGGGCATACTGATAATGTACCTTACAACGGATCAGGCCAGATTGCCGATAACTGGGATCTTTCTACAAAACGTGCTACGGCTATTGTAAACATTATTCGTGATAATAAAGGTGTTGACCCTAAAAACTTAACTGCAGCCGGTAGGGGAGAATTTGCTCCTGTAGCTGATAACGATTCTGCAGAGGGAAGATCTAAAAACAGAAGGATAGAAATTATCCTTACACCGAAACTGGATGAGATATCAAAAATGCTTAACGATATAGAGTAAGCCGTTTTTTATACAGAAATAAAAAGCCCGGAAGTTAATACCTCCGGGCTTTTTTTATCAAGGGTAGTAATGTACTTTATTTTACAGCGAGTTTATAATTATATTTCGAACCATTTGCATCGGTAAGGGCTAAAATGTATAAGCCGTTTGAAAGTCCTGAAATATCAAGACTATTCAGTTCAATGTTTTCCAGCGGTTTGTTTAGAAGCACTTTTCCGCTTGTATCATATATGTGAGCCCTCTCTAAAGGAGTATTCACAGTATTGTTTTTTATAAACAGGTTTTGTGATGCCGGATTAGGATAAACAGCAAACTGATTGCTGTTAACATCTTCCAGTCCTAAGTTGTTATCTTTTATATGGTATATAATGCCGCTCATTCCTGTAATGTATAGCTCTCCGTTAACATCTTCGCCAAATGTAGTAAAGTTGCTTCCGCCTATGGTTTGAACATCTTCGATGTTTCCTTCGGTATCTATAGAGCTTACTACATTAGAGCAGTAATCGGCATAGAAATACATACCCTGCATATCCGGATACATAGTTCCTCTGTAAACATATCCTCCTGTAATGGAGCAGCCTCCTGTTTCATTATGCGTGTATTGGGCATAAGGCATTACGGTTCCTGTAACTCCGGCACATTGGCTCATGTCATATTCGTCATTGCCTTCGTAACAGCGCCATCCGTAATTAAGTCCTGCCGAAGTACCGTCAACCTTATTTATTTCTTCTATAGCATTTTGACCCACATCGGCAATCCAAAGTTCACCCGTAGCAGAGTCAAACGAAAACTTCCACGGATTGCGTAATCCGTAGGCCCAAATCTCCTCTACATTACTTGTCCCTGCAAAAGGGTTATCTCCCGGTATATCGTACGAACCATCATCCTGAACATCAATACGAAGCAGTTTTCCTAAATAGCTTTCAAGATTTTGTGCATAATTGTTAGGGTCACCGCCGCTACCACCATCGCCCATGGCAATGTACAGGTAACCGTCAGGCCCAAACTGAAGGCAGCCTCCATTGTGGTTGCTAAACGGTTGTGGTACAGTCATCATTATAGCCTCACTATCAGGGTTGGCAGCATCTCCGTCGGTATCGCTTACTGTAAAACGTGAAATAACCGTTGTACCTTCGCTATTGGTATAGTTAACATAAAAATACCCGTTAGTGGCATAATCGGGATGAAAAGCCAGCCCTAACAGTCCGCGTTCGCCTCCGGTAGAGATAAGATCACTTATATCCAGAAAGGTAGTTGCATCAGGATTTGTTTCATTAAAGAAACGGATAAGCCCACCCTGTTCGGCTATAAATATGCGGTCATCTCCGGCATTGGTTATTACCACTGGTGAATTAAACCCTATAGCATACATTTCCAGTTCGGGTTGCGCCTGTGAAAAAGCAGCTCCTGTAAAGAGGCAAATAACAAAAGTAAATAGTGTTCTCATAGCTAAATTGTATTGGTTGTTTTCTAAAAGTAATAATAAATTAACAATACAACAAGCTGGTTAACAAAAACTTATAGGTTGTAAACGGGTTTGTCTTTCGGGTAGCGTACTTTATAGCTAATACGAAGTTTCTTACTCTCACCCAGTTTTAGTTTCAGTTCCCAGGTTAGAACTCCGGTTTCTTTGTTTATTTTGGCACCGTCGCTTTCCAGTAATTCTACCTGAATATCCTTATCGGTACTAATAGGATATTGGTCCTTTAGCATAAGCGATACGGTTTCCTTTTTGTTGTTTTTTACAGTCAGGTCGTAGGTAAAAGTTTGCTCTTTGTAAGATGAAAGGAATTTAGATCCCGACTTATCGGCCACTTTTTCCCTTTTAACCGACACCTTCTTGTCACGCCCCATGCTTAACCTTAGCGTGTCACTGGTGCTGTTTGGATCTATGTAGGTTTTTCCGGCATACATACCTTCAAAAATAATATTGGCTTCACCGCTTAATAGGTTGTATTTGGAATAGTCTTCTATTTCAGCAAGAAGGAAAGTTTCTTTTTCCAGTTTAGGTACAGCGTAATGCCTGTATGAGGCAGGTAGTTTTATTTCCTTAAGAGTTACACTGTGCTTTTTACCGTTGCTTAAAATATCATAAGGTACATCGATATCAAACGAAACCGTAAGCTGGTTTTCTGTTATGGCTACATATTTATCAATGGAAGATTTTTCTTTGTATACAATATCTCCTGTTGGAGCTCCTCTACCCGATGAAATTTGTAACTCCTCTACCTGTCCCTGTAAGCTATTCATTACAGAAACATCCCCGCTACGGTAATTACGAAAATCATTAAATCTCAAAAACCATGCGCTTAGTATAGGGGCCTCATTGTTTTGATTAGGTTGTCCGCTTGAAAGTGTTAGTTTTATTTTTTTCCAGTCAATTCCGGTGTTTTGTGTTACCTGTGCCTTATACATCATGTTAATAGGTTCAGATATGCTTTCGGCTCTAAGGTCATAAAAAGGAGACCATGTGGCACTTGGTGTAAGGTAACTTATGGAAAGCGGAATATTACCTGCCGTTTCGTTCATTACCTGTAGTACCAGTTTACCCTGTGAATCTTTTTCTGTTTTACTGGTGTTTACCTCCAGTTTTCGGTTAAGGCGGGTAATGTTTTCAGTGATTTTTCTCTCCTGTCCCATTAAGGTATTTATGGTATTGGCAGTTTCGGTTCTTTTGGCTTTGTAATAGTCTACCATTTTCATAAGCTCGGCTACACTTAGTCCCGAATCCTGTCCGTACACCTGATTGTTCTTGTCCAGTAATTCCAGTATCTTTTCTTCAGATGTTTTGGCATTTTTAACTCTGTTCAGTTCCTTGGTTAAAAGGGTAATACTATCACGCACCTGTTTTACCTGCGGAGAGGTTTCATCTGGGGTATATTCTGAAATATAATTTCGGGTAAACTGTACCGAAAGTACCGTAAGGGTAGAAGGTGCGCCAATTTGCACTGTACTCTCATTAAGGTAATCGGCTACGTTTTTAATTACTATCTCACTCGTGCCTGCCGGTAGTTTTACATTTGCAGTATGGGTAAGTTCGGCGCCGTTAAAATATACGGTGGCCGATTTTGCTTCGGCATTTGTAAACACGGGTTTTTGTGCCAGCATTACATTGCCTGCTAATAATAGAATAATCAGAAGTGCTCTCATAACAATTTAATTTATTGTTATAGAGCATAAAAATGGGCTTAAGGTTGGGAGAGGGGATTAATTTTTGTAGAAAAGGATGATTGTTTTAATTATATTTGACTTATTAACAACAGAACCAATATGACCACATTTAGAGTTGTAAAAATTAGCTTTGCTTTCATTGTATTTTGTGTTTTTGCATATAATCGTATTAAAAAAGAAAAACAAAAACGACTTGAAGAAAAGTTTAAGAGAGAATTTGATTTTTATAGTATTTATGATGGTAATCAAACAGAATTAATTTACGCTCCTCAATACGATAGTGAATGGTTAGAGGCTCTTGATAAGAAATATTCCTGGGAAAATTTTGATAGCTATGATAACAGGTTTTGGGAATATATGTATCGTCTTTTTGATACCTTGACCGAAATGTCTGGAAAAGATGAGTCTGAAGAAGAGTTTTTTAATAAATTGAATAAGCCCCAAAAAGTATTTCATAGTTTACTTGCTTTTACAGGAGATGTGGATAACGGAGGTGTTAATCAGTTCTTTTTTAACAAGCCTGAATTTGCCTTTTCTGTATTAGAGGCATTTGATGAGCTTAAACTTAATAAGCTTAAAAATGATTATGAGAAGTGCTTAAATGAATTTATTGGTGCATCTGATAGCTATTTAAAACGGAAAGAAGTTTTTAATGATATTAGTATAAACTGGGATCAAAGATGGGATGCTTTTAAATCAGGTGAGAATGAAATTAAATCTGCTGATATTTTAGAAGATTATTTTTATACTGATGAGTTTAAAAAAGAGCTATACAAGACATTTGTAGATTATGCAGATAAAAATATAAGCCTTTTTATGTGGAAATAAAACAACTGTTTAAAGGTTTTAGATGGTTTATTTAAAACCTTTAAACAGTTTATTTAAAAAGCCTCCAGTCTCGGTAGTGTCAATTTCCGGTACGGCTTCCTCTCTAATTTTAAGCCATTCCCTTGCAGGTCCGGTAACATTAATCTGTCCGGTTTGACCAGTCGTGTCATTCGCCTGAATCACCCCACGGTTTACCATTAGCTTCTTGATATAGTTATCGTGTGTTACGGCAAAACCTCTTAGCTCGCCCCTATCGTTAAAACGCCACATGAACTTTTTAGGCCTCGGAATAATACTTGCCAGATAAACCGACTCGTCAAGCGACAATGCCAGTGGTGGTTTTTGGAAATAGTATTGAGCTGCTTCGCCCACGCCATATACATTAGGCCCCCATTCAATAATGTTGAGGTATACTTCAAACATTCTTTCCTTACTGGCAATACGGTTGTTTTCCAGTATGTAAACCAACAGGATTTCTTCCAGTTTTCGTGAAAGGGTCTTCTCTCGGGTCAGGAAAACATTTTTAACCAGCTGCATGCTTATGGTACTGGCACCCCGCGCAAATTTTTTGGTTTGTATATTCTTTACTATACTTTGTTTAAATGCTTCGTTAATAAAGCCCCTGTGATGGAAAAACGAAGGATCTTCGCTTGTTAATACAGCATTTTTAAGGAAATCGGGGATATGGTCATATGGTGTGTAGTTAGGGTTATCCGGACCCACAACTATAGGACGCTGTTTAACGCCGTTATCAATAGCTCTGTATACAAACGAGGTGTTGAGTTTACCCAAATCAGCCTCGCCGTATTTTTTGATTTTAAAGCCTTCTTTTTTCAGGCTACTGTCAAAAACAATATCGTCTGGCTTGTTCTTGTTATACATAAAGTCGAGCTGATAACTAAAATTACCATCGGCTTCCATACCTTCGAAATGGGTAAACAGTCCGTTAGGCAGGGAGTTGATAAATTCCTGTGCTTTCATATCAGGAATTGTTGCTTTTAACTGGTAAATGGTATCTTTCTCTATACTGTAACGAACAAAAGGCTGTATTTTTATTTTGTTGAGTTGCATGGCTGAGGTACTGTCCAGTTCTATAAAATCAGGACCGAAAAGGAAATGATAATCAAAACGGGAACTGTTTATCACCACATCTTTTTTAGCGATTTTGGGATGATTTACCATAAAGTTTTCTATAGAAGCAAAACCGTCTACCCTAAACTCGTCTCCGCTCAGGTCTATATTCTCCACATTTACCCTAATGGAATCAAAACCGGATTTAAGTCCGAAACGCTCGTCAAGATATGGTACTATAATCCTGCCTTTGCCTGAGTTATAGAATTTCAGGTCGGCCTGCCTGTTTCTTGGGTCGGCAAAACCTTTTACTTCCCAGTTTTGCGAAAGGCTGTCGGTCTCTACCGCCATAAACGATTCCAGTTGCTCGTTAACCAGTCTTAGCTGTTTAAGGTTGAGGTTTACCCTGCGCCCATTATCGTTAACGGTAAGTGCCAGGTTTTCCAACTGCATATCGGTAGGGATAAGGTTAAGTAGCTTATGTAGCAGTTTATAAGTTTTACGGGCATAATCAGGACCTTCGCTTTTGGTTTTTGATACCGTTCCCTTTTTGCGATGCAGAAACGATTCAAAATTTTTCCCTTTTTCGTTTTGGATTAGCTGAATATATCCATTCTTCATTTCAAGCGTGCCCAGTTGTATCTCGCCTGCTAAAAGACGGGACAGGTTAATGCTTGTTTTTACAGTTTCTATTTTTAAGAGTGTATCGCCCTGTTTCGGTGTTAATGATACATTACTAACCTCAATGCCCGATAGTCCCTTAAAGGAAGCATTGCCAACAGTAAACATACTGTTGTATTCGGTATCCATTTTGGCTATGGTTTTATCAATAGCCTTATTTAAAAATGTATTGCGAAAGGCAAAAAAACCTATAATTAAAAGTGCCAGAAGTGCGGCAACTATTTTAAGGGTAATTACAGCTGCTTTTTTTGGATTGATTTTTCGCATAATGTATCCTGTTACCCGAATAAATGACCTGCTACATCTTCTATTTTAGAGACCAGCTTTATTTCTATCAGGGTGTTTTTAAGTGAAATCTTGTTGTACTTAGATACAAAAATAGTGGAAAAACCTAATTTTTCGGCTTCTAAAATACGCTGTTCCACACGGTTAACGGGGCGTATTTCTCCCGAAAGCCCTATTTCTCCCGCAAAACAAAAGTCTTTTCCTACGGGTATGTCTTCGTTAGAAGATAATATGGCTGCCACTACGGCTAGGTCAATAGCAGGGTCGTCTACATTGATACCACCGGTAATGTTAAGAAAAACATCTTTTGCTGCCAGCCTGAATCCGGCTCTTTTTTCCAGTACGGCGAGTACCATGTTGAGCCTTTTGGCATTGTAGCCTGTTGTGCTTCGCTGCGGAGTACCATATACAGCAGAACTCACCAGCGCCTGTATCTCTACCATAAGCGGGCGCATGCCTTCCATGGTGGTGGCTATTGCTGTACCGCTAAGTTCTTCTTCCTTGTGGGATATTAATATTTCCGAAGGGTTTGCCACCTCTCTAAGTCCTGTTCCCAGCATTTCGTAAATACCCAGTTCGGCTGTAGAACCAAATCGGTTTTTAAGAGAGCGCAGTATACGATATACATGGTTGCGGTCGCCTTCAAACTGTAGTACAGTGTCCACCATGTGCTCCAGTATTTTTGGCCCGGCAATACTACCGTCTTTGGTAATGTGGCCAATAAGGATAACCGGCACATTGGTCTCTTTGGCAAACTTAATAAGCTCGGCAGTAGTTTCCCTTATCTGTGA
Organism: Flavobacterium beibuense F44-8; assembly: GCF_000769915.1. Lineage (GTDB taxonomy): Bacteria > Bacteroidota > Bacteroidia > Flavobacteriales > Flavobacteriaceae > Flavobacterium > Flavobacterium beibuense. Next base: position 25,790 of record NZ_JRLV01000004.1, on the reverse strand, counting down.
GATACTTCCGGCCGACGATTCTATAAAATCAGTATGCAGTGTTTGGATAGAGTCGATTATAACCACTTCGGGTTCAATCGCAGCTATTTGCTTAAAAATATTCTGCGTTTTGGTTTCGGTAAGTATAAAGCAGTTGTCTGCCGATGGGGTAATCCTTTCGGCGCGCATTTTTATCTGTTTCTGGCTTTCCTCCCCCGATACGTAAAGTGTTTTGTAAGGAAGGCGAAGCGATATTTGTAACAGTAGAGTACTCTTACCTATACCGGGTTCACCACCCAAAAGAGTAAGGGAGCCGGGTACCAGGCCACCGCCCAGTACTCGGTTTAATTCTCCGTCGCCCGTATTAAGGCGAATTTCCTGAGAAGAGTCTATTTCATTAATGCGTAATGGCTTTGCAGCTCTTTTAACTTCGGGAGACGATGGTTTCCATGCCTGTTTTTCCTCCTTCTGGATTACTTCTTCAACAATAGTATTCCATTCCCTGCACGAATTGCACTGCCCCTGCCATTTGGAATACTGGGTGCCGCAATTCTGACAAAAAAAAGCTGTTTTTAACTTAGCCATAAATATTACATCTCACTTTTTAAACTCTCTGCTTTTTCAAGCATATAATCTTTTGTTATTCCGCCTATTTCCTCAAAGTTAAAACTGTTATTGTATACTTTGATGGCTTTTTTTATGTTGCCTGTATGTTCGTAAAACAGGGCCTCATAGTATTCGCCTATTATGGTTTTAGGATAGTTTTTTCTTGCTACGCTTGCCAGGTCTTTAAATTCTCCAAAAGCGCCATTTTTCATAATAGCCGCTTCAATGGCTTTAAAGTCGTTAAGGCGCACGGTCATTTTTACACCAAGATCCCTTTCAATCATATCATACTTGTCTTCAAGATATTGCACGTAACCCGAAGTTTGTGCTGCCAGTTTTTGAAACTCATCTGAGGTGATAGGCTGGTAAGAAGAGAAAATATGATACAATGCGCTTGGAATGGCATTTGGTACTAATGAATAGTGGGATTCTCCAATGAACTCGTCAAAAAGGTAACGGAACTTGGTTTCGGTCACAGCCTTAATGTTCTCGTCCATTACTTTTATTTTGTTTTTAAGTCGGCCTACATCGCCATCGGCAGTAGCCAGATAATAAAAAATAGGTTTGTCTATCGCTTTGAACCTGGCAGGAACACGGGTTTCCATTTCTGCCGGCAGTACCGGGCTCATCATGATATAAGCATTAAAAAGCGGATCGTCTTTATACAGAAAGAAGTTAGCAAATCCGGCAGTTACATCATGCCCGGCTATAATTTTAAACGGAGATACCCTGTATTTTTTTTCCATCATGGGTACAACTTCACGTCCTATAAAATCAAAGAATTTTTCTCCTTTTTCCTGCGGTAGTCCGCTTTCGCTTTCCCATTCGCAGTCCATATCCCTGTCGGGCTGGCTAATTGCTACTATTATAACTTCCGGAAGGTCGTCCCAGTAAGAAGTGTACGATAGTACCCCGGCAAAAGGGTCTAGCAGGTAATCGCCGTCAAGTAATACAAGTAATGGGTATTTTTTGTCTTTGCTGCGTTCGTAAGAGCTGGGTAATTTTATAGTTACCAGTCTGTTTTCGTTTAACGCTTCAGATGCAATTTCTTCAGTGGTAAGCTGCTGGGCGTAGGTATTGCAAAAAGCAAAAATCAGCAACAGTAAGGTAATTTTTTTCATTGCTTTTGGTCGGTTTTTAGTTGAAAGCGGAAAGATAGCGATTATTTGCTTTTTTGAAGTAAAGGCAATAATAAAAATGACAGGCCGGCAAGTAAAAAAATAAGACCTGTTTGCGATCCCCAAACAATGCAACCGAAGGCAGTTCCGGCAGTAAAAGGTATGCCGTAAATGGTAAGTGTTTTACCTATAATCACAGGAAACCAGCCTGTTCCGCCGTTAGTGAAAGTGATAACAAGGCTGCCTACCACAAAGGCGGTTGCTACCGACCCGAAAGAAAGACTGGCGGTTTCCGGTAAGGCATAAATGGTTATGTAAAACATGAGTACATAAGAGAACCATATGTAAACCGAAAGCAATAGGAAAGGCCATTTGTTAGGCATTTTAAAAACGCTTAGTGCACCTTCAATAAGCCCTGATACTTTTGCTTTGAGTTTTAGTACCCAGCTTAGTTTTGAGTATATAAAAAACAGGATGGAGCCTAAAAACAAAATTCCGGCTATAATCCCGTAAATAAGTAGTTTTTTAAAAGGTACATCGGCAAGGTGTTCTTTTACAACATCAAACTGTAAAATAGCAGTGGCGCCCAGTACAATGATAAGTAGGAAAAGGTCTATTATTCTTTCGGAGATTATGGTTCCCAGTCCTTTATCAAAAGGTACATCGGCATATCGTTTTAAAACGATGGCACGACTTACTTCCCCGCTTCGCGGAACAAGCATGTTCATAAGGTACGTAATACTAACAGCACCAAATTTTACATGAAAAGGCGCGGTATAGCCTATATGTGCTAGAGTATATTTCCAGCGGTAGGCGCGTGCCCAAAATCCGGTTATGCCTACTAAAAGCGAAATACCTACATACAGGTAATTGGCTGTTTTAAAACTGTTTTTAACAGCTAATGATTCCTCTGGGGTAAACTGCCTGAATATGTATATAATTAAAAAAACTCCCAACGAAAGTGGGAGTAGTATACTTAATATTCTGCTTAACTTTTTTTTCAAATTATGTTAGCGAGTTGTCTGTCTCATTTGGGAAAACAATAGAAGGCTTAAATGTTTTAGCCTCTTCGAATTCAAAGATACCATAAGAGATGATGATAATAATATCTCCCTTTTGTACTTTTCTGGCAGCCGGACCGTTAAGTGTTATTTCTCCGCTGTTCCTGTTTCCTTTTATCACATAAGTTTCCAGCCTTTCACCATTGTTAATGTTAACTATGGAAACTTTTTCACCTTCAATAATGTTTGCAGCTTCCATTAACGCTTCGTCAATAGTTATACTGCCTATGTAATTTAAATCGGCTCCAGTCACCGTAACGCGGTGAATCTTGGACTTTACAACTTGAATTTGCATGGCGCAAAGGTAATCAATTTAATGAAATATTGTCTATTAGGCGAATATTACTTAAAAAAACAGCAATAAAAGCACGGTATTTTTTATTTTCCTTAATACTGGCAGGCAAAAGCGTGTCTTCTTCGGCTACTTCAAAGTATTCCATTTCAAACTCCGGATGTGCCTTGAAAATGTTATTTACATATTCGGTTATATATTCAACGGAATGACTGTCAAATAATTGCCTAGCCTCGGTTAAGGTTTTGTAAATTAATGCTGCCTTGGTTTTATCTTCCTCGCTAAGTCGCTGGTTACGGGAGCTCATTGCTAGTCCGTTTTCCTCTCTAAGAATAGGGCACCCTACTACGTTTACCGGCATATTGTTTTTTTCTACCATCTTCTTAACGATTTGAAGCTGCTGGAAATCCTTTTCGCCAAAGTAGGCATTATCCGGTTCCACTATCTCAAACAGTTTTTTTACTATGGTGCCCACGCCGTCAAAATGACCTGGCCTGAAACGTCCTTCCATTTGGTTTTCCAGTCCGTCAAAAGAAAAGTTTGCCGATGTAATGTTGTCATCATACATTTCTTTAACGCTTGGTGCAAAAACAATAATATCCTCACTTACCGTTTTAATCTTATCGACATCTGTTTCCAGTGTACGCGGATATTTTTCCAGATCTTCGGGATTATTAAACTGGGTTGGGTTAACAAAAATACTGATAACAGTATGGCTGTTGTGCTTTACAGACTCCTTTAAAAGAGAGAGGTGACCGTTGTGCAGGGCTCCCATGGTAGGTACAAAACCAACGCCCGAGTTAGTTTCCCTAAGCTTGGCTAACTGTGCTTTTAAATCGGTTTTGTTGTTGAAAATGAGCATTAATTTGTAATTAAAATTGGAGGCAAAATTAATATTTTAGTGATAAAATGCATAAAATTGTTTAATTTTGCGTGTTTTTTATACCCAATTCTAAAATCTAATATTTACAATGGAGGATAAGAGGATATTATATGTATCATCTGAAGTAGTACCTTATTTGGCTGAAAATGAAGTGTCTTTGATGTCGTATGACGTGCCAAAAATGATAAACGACCAAGGCGGGCAAATCAGAATTTTTATGCCTCGCTACGGTAATATTAATGAAAGAAGGCATCAGTTACATGAGGTTATTCGTCTGTCAGGTATGAATCTGGTGGTGAATGATATGGATATGCCACTTATCATTAAGGTGGCTTCTATACCAAAAGAGAGGATTCAGGTTTATTTTATTGATAACGACGAGTACTTTAAAAGAAAAGCGACTTTTGCTGATGAAGACGGAACACTTTACCCGGATAACGACGAAAGATCAATTTTCTTTGCAAAAGGAGTAGTGGAAACCGTTAAGAAATTAAACTGGGTTCCCGATATTATTCATGTTCATGGCTGGATGGCTGCTATGTTGCCTATCTATATGAAGCATTTTTATAAAGATGAAGCACTTTTTGCTGATACAAAAATCGTTACTTCGGTATACGGTCAGTCTTTTGACGGTACACTGGATAATGAAATGATCAAAAAAGTTGCCTTTGATGATGTTCCTGAAAGTGACATAAAGCATCTTGCCGAACCAAATTATGAAAATATACTTAAAGCATCCATAGCGCATTCTGACGCAGTTATTATAGCTTCAGAAAATGTTTCTGATGATATGGTTAAGTTTGTTGAGGCTTCAGGAAAACCATTCCTGCCGTATGTTCCTAAAGATAAATTTGCAGAGGAGTATACTAATTTCTATAAAAATCAGGTTTTATAGAAAAACATTTTAAAAAAATTCTATGAAAAGCCGAATACTAAATAAACTTGCTGTCGCTTTGGGTACTGTTGCTCTTGTTAGCGTAATAGCTTGTGATTATGACTATAACGAGGTGGGTTCTGATATAATTCAGGATGATGTACACCACAACGGTATTGAAAAGTATGTTGCTAATGCTGTAGCTTTTGATAAGTCAACAGGATCGGTGCAAACTAATAACATGCCTATAAATTCACTGGGGGTATATGATAACCCTGTGTTTGGGAAAACCATTTCCCGTTTTGTGACTCAGGTTGCACTTGCCAGTGAAAACCCAACACTAACCAATCCGGTGATAGATACAGTGTATTTGTATGTGCCTTATTTCAGTAATCTTGAAAGTACAGATACTGACGGCGAAAGTACCTATACTCTTGATTCTATTTTTGGTGGAGAGAATGGCAAGATAAAACTGAATATTTTTGAAAACGGATATTACCTTAGAAGTACTGATCCGGGATCTGAAGATGGGGTTCAGAAATATTACTCAGATGACCGCTCGCTTATCGATACTTATAAAGGCTCTGTTTTGTTAAACAATAGTGCTAATCCGGATGAGAACAATGAATTCTCTTTCAGTGAAGCAGAAATAGACAGAAGGGTTACACTTGAAGACGGAAGTGAGAAACTTGTTGAGCGATTTGCTCCGGGTATGTATCTTCAGCTTAATAAGGATTTCTTTACTGAGAAGATGTTTAACGCTCCTGAAGGAAGCCTAGTTAATAACAATGTTTTTAAGGATTACTTTAGAGGTTTGTATTTTGATGTAGAGCAGGTAGGTAGTGACAGTGCAATGGGTATGATGGATTTTACAGATGGTAAAATCGTTATACTTTACACGGATACAAAACTGGGTACTGACGGAGAGCCTGTGCTTGATGAGGAAGGTAATGTGGAGACAATCAGTAAAACCATTACTCTTAACTTAACCGGTAATACTGTAAATCTATTTGATAATACTTATAATGATACGTTTACTTCGGCTATAAGTTCTTCTGACGAAGTTGAAGGCGATGAGCGTTTGTATGTTAAAGGCGGTGAAGGTTCGTTAGCATTTATCAATATACTGGATCAGGTAGATCTTGATTTTCTTAAGCCGGATCCTGTGACTGGAGAAAGAGTGCTTATAAACGAAGCTAATCTTACTTTTTACATAGATAAGGCGGCTATGGCTAATGCAATTGAGCCAAACAGATTGTATCTTTATGATGTGAAAAACAAAAGACCTTTGTATGATTATTATGTAGATCAAACCACAAATTCATCTAACTCTAAATACAGCCGTTATATTTATGGCGGGATTCTTGAGTATGATGATGATGGTGAAGGGCTGCGTTATAAAGTTCGTATTACAGACCACGTAAATAATATAGTTAACAAAGATTCTACAAACGTAGTTATTGGGCTTGCAGTAACTGAGTCTATCAGTCAGATTTCAAATGCGGCTTTAAGAACTCCGTTTACAACAGGAACGACTGAAGTTAAGTCGGCTCCCGTATCATCGGTAATCAGCCCGATGGGGACAGTGCTTTACGGAAGTAAATCCGGGGCTAATGTTCCGGAGGATAAAAGGCTTAAGCTAGAAATTTATTATACCAAACCAAATTAACCAAATTATTAAAAATTATGTGTGGAATTGTTGGTTATATAGGACACAAAGAAGCATATCCAATTATTATTAAAGGTCTTAAAAGACTTGAGTATAGAGGGTATGACAGTGCCGGGGTTGTTCTTTACGACGGGAACGACCTTAAACTTTCCAAAACAAAAGGTAAAGTTTCAGATTTAGAAGAGAGAGCGAAACAAGAGGGAACATCTGCCGGTACTATTGGTATGGGGCATACAAGGTGGGCTACTCACGGTGTGCCAAACGATGTGAACTCACATCCGCACTTTTCTAACTCGGGAGAGCTTGTAATAATACATAATGGTATTATTGAGAACTACGAGCCTTTAAAAAAAGAACTTATTAAAAGAGGGTATACTTTTAAATCAGACACTGATACCGAGGTATTGGTTAACCTGATTGAAGATGTGCAAAAGAAAGATAACCTTAAACTGGGTAAAGCTGTTCAGGTAGCTTTAAACCAGGTGGTAGGTGCTTATGCTATTGTGGTTTTTGATAAAAAGAAACCAAATGAGCTTGTAGCTGCCCGTTTAGGTAGTCCGTTGGCAATTGGTGTTGGTGAAGATGAGTTCTTTATCGCATCAGATGCTTCTCCTTTTATCGAATATACTTCAAATGCCATATATCTTGAAGATGAGGAAATGGCGGTGATAAGGCTTGGAAAAGAGCTTAAAATTAGAAAAATTAAAGATGACTCTTTAGTAGATCCTTATATTCAGGAACTGCAAATGAACCTTGAGCAGATAGAGAAAAACGGTTACGACCACTTTATGCTTAAAGAGATTTATGAGCAGCCTAATGTAATTAAAGATACTTACAGAGGTAGGCTTCATGCAGATACCGGTATTATTAAAATGGCGGGTGTTGAAGATAACCTTCAAAAATTCCTTAATGCAAACAGGATACTTATTGTTGCCTGTGGTACCTCATGGCACGCAGGTTTAGTAGCCGAATATATTTTTGAGGAGTTTGCACGTATCCCTGTAGAAGTAGAATATGCTTCTGAGTTTAGGTACAGAAACCCGATTATAAACAAAGATGATGTTGTTATTGCAATATCTCAGTCGGGTGAAACTGCCGATACGCTTGCGGCTATCAAAATGGCAAAAGAGAACGGAGCATTTGTATTTGGAGTTTGTAATGTGGTAGGTTCTTCTATTTCGAGAGAGACGCATGCAGGGGCTTATACTCACGCAGGTCCTGAGATTGGTGTAGCATCTACAAAAGCATTTACAACACAAATTACGGTGTTAACACTAATTGCTTTACGTTTGGCGAATGCTAAAGGTACGCTCACAAAATCAGACTACTTTAGATACCTTCAGGAAATGGAGCTAATTCCGCAAAAAGTGGAAGAGGCACTTCAAACTAATGATGTTGCTCAAAAAGTGGCAGCTGCCTATAAAGATGCTTCAAACTGCCTTTACTTAGGTAGAGGGTATAACTTCCCTGTGGCGCTTGAAGGAGCTTTAAAGCTTAAAGAGATATCGTATATCCATGCAGAAGGTTATCCTGCGGCAGAAATGAAGCACGGGCCTATTGCTCTTATTGATGAGCAAATGCCTGTTGTTGTTGTGGCGCCAAAGCAGGAACACTATGATAAGATTGTAAGTAATATACAGGAAATTAAATCGCGTAGCGGAAAAATTATCGCTGTAGTTACAAAAGGAGATACTCAGGTGAAGGATTTAGCAGATCATGTTATTGAGATCCCGGAAGTTTCAGATGCGCTTTCGCCACTGGTAACTACAATACCGTTACAGTTGCTTTCTTACCACATTGCGGTAATGAGAGGCTGTAATGTGGATCAGCCAAGAAACCTGGCAAAATCGGTTACGGTAGAGTAATCTTTAAATAAAAGTATTGAAAAGCCGCTAAGATTTTCTTAGCGGCTTTTTAGTAAATATATTCATTTGTTTTAGGGAAGACTGTAAAATCAGTTAACGCAGATTTATTGATGGTTTTGGAAATGTATACAGATAATATTTTTCTTTTTGAAATTCATAAATGAAACCTTGTATAAAGGGATAAATACAGTGTATTTTTAATAATCAGGCTTTTTGTTGCAAAAAATGCAAAAAATAAATTGGATATTTTGTTTGGAAAAAACTATCTTTGCGCTCGAAAAAAAGAGGTTTTTTCAGGAAACGTAAATAGCTGTTAAATAAATATATAAGCAATGTCTAAAGGAATAGGAAAAGTTGCACAGATTATCGGGCCGGTTGTAGATGTGGTGTTTAACACCCAAAACGCTGAGCTTCCAAAAATTTATGATTCATTAGAAATCACTAAAAAAGATGGTTCAAAACTGGTACTGGAGGTACAGTCTCACGTAGGTGAGAATACTGTTCGTACTATTTCCATGGACTCTACTGACGGATTAAGCAGAGGGCAGGAAGTTGTTGCAACAGGTAATCCTATCCAGATGCCTATTGGCGGAGACGTTTACGGACGTTTATTTAATGTTGTTGGAGATGCTATCGATGGTCTTGGTGATTTGCCTAAAGAGGGTGAGAATGGTTTACCTATTCACCGTCAGGCACCTAAATTTGAGGATCTGTCAACTTCATCAGAAGTTTTATTTACCGGTATTAAAGTAATTGACCTTATTGAGCCTTATGCAAAAGGTGGTAAAATTGGTCTTTTCGGTGGTGCTGGAGTAGGTAAAACGGTACTTATTCAGGAGTTGATTAACAATATTGCAAAAGGTCACGGTGGTCTTTCTGTATTCGCAGGAGTAGGTGAAAGAACACGTGAAGGTAATGACCTTCTTCGTGAGATGCTTGAGTCTGGTATTATCAAATACGGTGACGATTTCATGCACTCAATGGAGAATGGTGGTTGGGACCTTTCTAAAGTAGATAAAGCAGGTATGAGGCAGTCTAAGGCTACATTCGTATTTGGACAGATGAATGAGCCACCTGGAGCACGTGCACGTGTTGCGCTTTCAGGTCTTACAATTGCTGAGTATTTCCGTGATGGAGCAGGTGACGGACAGGGGAAAGACGTACTTTTCTTCGTAGATAACATCTTCCGTTTTACTCAGGCTGGTTCTGAGGTATCTGCACTTCTTGGTCGTATGCCATCTGCGGTAGGTTATCAGCCAACTCTTGCTACAGAGATGGGTGCTATGCAGGAGCGTATTACTTCGACTAAAAAAGGATCTATTACTTCAGTACAGGCGGTATATGTACCTGCGGATGACTTAACTGACCCGGCGCCGGCTACAACTTTCGCCCACCTTGATGCTACAACAGTACTTTCACGTAAAATTGCTGAGCTTGGTATCTATCCGGCGGTAGACCCTCTTGATTCTACTTCAAGAATCCTTACTCCGCAAATCTTAGGTGATGAGCACTACAACTGTGCACAAAGAGTAAAAGAGATACTTCAGAAATATAAAGAACTTCAGGATATTATTGCTATCCTTGGTATGGAAGAGCTTAGTGAGGATGATAAACTTTCAGTATCACGCGCTCGTCGTGTTCAGCGTTTCCTTTCTCAGCCATTCCACGTAGCAGAGCAGTTTACAGGTATCCCTGGGGTATTAGTAAGTATTAAAGATACAATCAAAGGATTTAACATGATTATGGATGGTGAACTGGATCACCTACCGGAAGCTGCCTTCAACCTTAAAGGTACCATCGAAGATGTAATCGAGGCAGGTCAGAAAATGTTAAGCGAGGCATAATAAAAGTTCGGGGTTTCGGGTTTGCAGTTCATGGTTTATCCGTTAACGCTAAGCACGTAACCCTAAACTCAAAACTTTAAACTATGTTATTAGAAATAGTATCACCGGAAGGCCATTTATTTAAAGGAGAAGTTACATCAGTAACTGTACCGGGAGTAAATGGTGAATTCCAGATGTTAAACCACCACGCTAATATCGTATCGATACTTGCAGCTGGTGACATAAAAGTCGAAGTTTCTGATTTTAAGAGTAACAACTCTTTTGGCGGAAAGTTTGTGAAGTCAGACAAAGACCAGAAATTCCTTCTGTCTGTAAATTCCGGTACGCTGGAAATGAAAGATAACAAGGTGATTATCTTAGTTGACTAAATCTTAATTATTTTTAGATATAAATTGAAAGCCCTGTAGTACTACAGGGCTTTTTTATTATACTTGTTTTATGGAGAAAACTTTAGATAATGTTATTATAAGTGAGGGTAGACGTCCGTTTTGGCAAACCATAATTGCAGCCCTTTTTTATACAGCAACCGTTGGGTTATTTCTTATTGCAGTTATTAGCCTGCTTTTAGACTTTAGTATGGAATCTTTTAAAGGTATTATTGCTATTATTTCGCTTTCTATAATTACGTTTGGGTATGCTCTTAAGTTCTCTACTATAAACAACGTTTATTTTGATCTTGAAAACAGGAAGTATAAAAAAGAGATTGTTGTAGGTCCTTTTAAAACCGGTAAATGGATTGAATTACCTGAAATTGACTATATATCGGTATTCAGGCAGGCATGGTCTAAAGATAGTGATGGAGACGGACGTACCGATAGCAGTGGCTATGTTTATGATGTAAATGTATGGCACAATGCCTCAAAACACTTTACGATATATACAAACGGTTATCCTGAAGCTTCTTTAGAAATGGGGCGTCAGTTAGCGGTAAAACTCAATACTGATTTGCTGGATGCTACAGATCCGCAAAATAAGGAATGGGTTGATTTATAGCTTTAAGAAAACATCGCTATAATATGAATAGCAAATAGTATAAGTCCTACTATATGTGTCCACATCATTTTTTTATTTTCCTTAAGCCATCCAAAAAATATAAACAGGGTGTGTATTGCAAAATAAAATAGTCCAGTTGACATGGTCCACATAAATATGCCAAAACCTCTCCATCCGGCTTTTCCGGTATAGTGAAAGTGGTCATCAATCCACAGATATCCATAAAACGCATACATGCTAATAAACACTGTAGCGTATAAGGGAAACCGTTTTGGCGATATCACAGTAGCTAATATTGGTATAAGAAATAGCAAATATATCATTGATTACTGTCGTTTTCTTCGTCTATAAACTCCATAATATCTCCGGGCTGGCAATCCAGTTCCTTACAGATAGCCTCCAGTGTACTAAAACGAATCGCCTTAGCCTTTCCTGTTTTAAGTATGGAAAGGTTAGCTGTTGTTATACCTATTTTGTCGGCGAGCTCATTAGAGCGCATTTTTCGCTTTGCCAGCATAACGTCTAAATTGATGATAATAGGCATAGGCTTATATTGTTAGTTCGTTTTCTTCCTGTATAAATTCTCCTTTTTCTGCCATATAGGCCATAATGTAAAGGAGTTTTCCTGTAAGGTATAATCCTAAAAACGGTAAAATTTGTTTGAATAAAAACGGTATATCAAAGTGTAATACAAGTGCGGTACAACTGTATAGTACAAATTTTGCTTTGGCGAAAGTGATTACCGCAGCACCTGCTTTCTTAAAGTCTTCCCCTTGGTCGTTATAAAACATTTTACCGCTTTTTATCTTAATTATACACTTGTAAAAACGTTTAATGCCGTATATAAGGTAAGCTAAAAAACTACCGTACAGAATTGCAAAAATACCTGCCAGCTGTGTTTCTTCGCTTATGGTGTACTCAGGTAGATTAAAGGTTTGATTTAAAAAGTCATGAGATAATTCGCGGTTGTTTTTTATAATCATAAATATTCCAACGCCAATGTTATATATAGCCATTATTGCTGCTACGGCCAGTAGTATTCTTAATGCGATAATAATAACATTTATATGTTTCATTATGTAGTTTTTCATAGTAATTGTTTAAACGGTTAAGTCGTTTTCTTCTTTTTGTTGTTTTGCCATAAGGAAAATATCGCTAAGCACGATAAAAAAGAAACCAAGGCCCAGTGTGAATAATGAGGTGTTAAAGCCCAGGCTTACGCTTGCTTTGCCCTGCAAAAGGGAAAAATATACTGTAGGTAATGTGCCTATAATCCAGCTTAGTATTATGGCTTTTCCCATTTGATTAAAGGAAACAATTACCGCCTCGTCAAAAAAGCGTTTCTTTTTAAAACTTTCCAGTACCTTTTTAAACAGGTATACTGCGTAAACCAATAATACATAAGATATGTATACGGCAAGCAGTGCTATTATCAGTTCTGCACCGTGTATGTTGGCAAACTTATCTCCGTCACCGTTAAGGGAAAACGGAATCCTGTCGGGCATTATAGCTGTCATTAAAATAAAAGGAAGGCCAAATATTGCCGGTATTACTGCAAGGGCAAATAATATATTAATAATTGTTTTCAGTACTGAAAGTCGTTTCATGGTATTTATTATATCGTTAATTCGTTTTCCTGTTTAATAGTAACCCCTGATTTAACTATGTCGGCTACTATAAAGATCCCGATGGCTATAATCAGTGTAGCGATATGACTATTACTTTTAAAAAGGTATGCCATGCTATCCATATCCGGGAACCCGTCTTTTAAAGAGTTATTGGCAAGGACAAAAATTATGGTGAAAGCTATTCCTGCAAGGCTGTATACTAATAGTAAAACTCCGCTATACTTCAGGTATTTTACACTTTTGGGATTAAAGAAATTGTGTTTGATAAAAGAACTTACTGATCCCTGTAGGTATATCATAGAAGAAAGGAACAGTATTCCTTTTACCACTACTATGTAGCGGTAGTAAACAGGGATTAGTTTTGAGTAATCTGCTGAGTGACTATGTTGTATTGCAGAATATAAATACAGTGTAAATGCTATTCCTAGCGTGGTTATGAGAATAAGACCTTTAAGTATCCAGTTTAATATTTTTATTTTGCTCATTGTAGGTAAAGTTGATTGGTTTGTTTATGCAAATATATATAAATTATTGAAAAACAATAATTAATTTTCAAAAAACAATATTTTTTTGAAGCATAGTGCTGCATAATCTTCCGTATTTTTGAGATATGGAAAAACTACCAAAATCCTTACAACTCAAGCTACAGCAACGAAAAGAGGCTAATGCTTTACGTACTTTAACTGAAGCTCATGGATTGGTAGATTTTTCTTCAAACGATTATCTGGGTTTCTCACAATCTGATGAAATTTTCCAACAATCACACCAATATCTTCTTTCTGCTAATATGGTTAGCAACGGTGCTACTGGTTCAAGGCTAATAAGCGGTAACCATGCACTTTATAAAGATACCGAGGCTTTTATAGCCAAATTTCATAGCAGTCCTTCAGCATTGGTATTCAATTCGGGTTATGATGCTAATGTGGGGTTCTTTTCTTCCGTTCCGCAAAAGGATGACGTGGTGTTGTATGACGAATACATCCATGCTTCCATAAGAGATGGGCTAAGGCTTAGTAATGCCAAATCATTTAAGTTTCGTCATAACGATCCCTGTCATATAGAAAACCTTATAGGCAGGCACAAACGTGGAGAGGCCGAGGTGTATATAGTAACCGAATCGGTTTTCTCAATGGATGGTGACAGTCCTGATTTTGAAAAGTTTTTGGCTGTTGCCGAAAAGTACAACTGCAGGCTGGTAATTGATGAGGCTCATGCGCTGGGTGTTTTTGGTAATAAGGGCGAAGGTCTTATACAGCAAATGAGGTATGAAGACAGGGTTTTTGCCCGTATCATGACCTTTGGTAAAGGGCTTGGCTGTCATGGTGCAGCAGTTTTGGGGCCAAATGGTTTAAGGGAGTATCTTTTAAACTTTGCGCGTAGTTTTATTTACACTACAGCTTTACCGCCACATTCGCTTGCCGTGATTTATACAGCTTACCAGTATCTTGAAAAAAACAGGAAAGCTCAAAACCAGTTGAAACAAAATATCGCTTTTTTTGCTAAGGAAATAAACAGACTTGATTTAGCTAAACTCTTTATACCAAGTGATTCGGCTATACATTGTGCTATAGTTTCGGGTAACGATAAAGTTAAAAATATAGCACAGTCACTACAGCAGGCAGGGTATAATGTAAAACCTATATTATCACCAACTATACCACAGGGACAGGAACGATTAAGGTTCTGCCTGCATAGTTATACAAAGCATCAGGAAATAACGCAGGTACTTACTAAGCTCCGGGAGCTTCTTCATCTGTAACGGTTTCCTGCTTTTTACGTTTTTTTCTCGTTCGCTTTTTGAACCAATTATTGTCTTCCTCGCCAAACAGGTAGGCATAAGGCATGGTGTCTTCGTGCATCTCAAAAAGCTTTTTTAGTATGGCAATACTCGGTATTATTATAATCATTCCCACAACGCCCCAAATCGCTCCGCCAATAAGCAGTCCCAAAAAGGTAATAAGGGCATTAAGATTAACATTACTTCCGGTGATTTTTGGTGTAAGGAAAGCGCCTTCAAGCATTTGGATGAATGTGAACGATACCAATATGGCGGCAGGGTAAAAAAAGCTGTCTTTGGTTATTAAAGAGAACAACAAAGGCAGTGTTACCCCTATCCACGGACCCAAATAAGGGATGATGTTAAGTATCCCTGCCAGCACCCCAAAAAAGATAGCGTGTTCAATACCCAGGGCAAATAATACAGCGGTATTAGCAATGGCGAGTATTACCATTACTTTACCTGCTCCCGACATATAAGCATATACAATTTTTCTTATTGATGTGAGTTTTTCCAGTAGTTCGTCACTGTCTGATTTCCTGAAAACCTTAGCCACAAAAACAGCAAGGTGATCCCTGTATATCAGCAGGAAGAAAACGTAAACAGGTAGTAATATTATATCGCCCAGCATGCTAATGGTAGACCATAGTATTTGGGTAGGCGGAGCTTCATCTGTCTGTACCATTTCAACAGCCTTTTTAATCTCAAAACCGTTTCTCATACCCAAATCGACTCCTATATGTTTATCAAACCAGGCATTGGCTTCTATCACAAAAGCATTTACCTTGTTGTAAAGATCTCCTCCTAAATCGTTAACAAAGCCCTTAACCTGAGTGTAAATAAATAATAACAGCCCCGATATTACAAAAACGAATATCAGTAGGCATATTGCGGCACTTACAGATCGTGGCACTTTTCTGCGTTCCAGCCAGTTGCAGGAGGAAGTAAGTAACATGGCAATATAGCCCGATATAACTAGCGGAACCAATATAGGCTTGGCCATTACCATAAAGAATATGATAATTATAATAAGCAGCGATATGTAAACAGACTTTATGTAAGCCGGTACCTTAGCAGTGTTCATATAAGTAAAAACGTGTTAAATTAGCTGGGAGATTGTCAAAATTAACTAATATAATAGCGCTGTATTGGTAATGTTTTATTAAAATTACTGTTGTATTTTAGTTAAAACCCTTAAAAAATCGAGCTGCCTCGGTGGTGGAAAGCTTATTTAATAAATTTGTGATATGGAAAACACCTTTGTAAAAGTAGCATCGTTTCAGTATTCATCTGAAGCGATTATTATTAAAGGGAGGCTGGAAGCCGAAGGTATTGAGGTTTTCATGAAAGACAATAATACGATTGATACCGATCCGTTGGTGAGTAACGCTATAGGCGGGGTAAAGCTGTTAGTACGTCTTAAGGATAAAGAAAGGGCAACAGAAGTTTTACAGGATGTTAGCCGCTATTCGCTTGATGACCAGGGCAAGCCTTTAACCTGCCCCAAGTGTAGCAGTCATGAAATTGAACTGGGTACTACCATTAAGGATATAAAATCGCTTTTTGCATTCCTTTTTACTTTTATAGCGGTGGCACTTCCGTTTTACACGAAATACTAATACCGCTGTAATAACTGCGGAAATGAATTTAATATAGAATGAAACTATTTGTAACCGGTATTGGTACCGATGTAGGTAAAACCATAGCATCGTCCATAATAACCGAATCCCTTGAAGCCGACTACTGGAAGCCTGTACAGGCCGGCGATTTAGATAATTCAGACAGTCATAAAATTGAACGCTATTTAACCAACAATAAAACGGTTATCCACCCTAATAGCTATACACTTAATACACCTGCGAGTCCGCACCTTGCAGCTCAGATAGACGGTATTACCATCGATTTGAAAAAGGTTAAAGAGCCTGCTACCAAAAACCATTTGGTTATTGAAGGTGCCGGAGGATTACTAGTTCCTTTAAATGATACCGATTCTATAGTCGATTTGATTCAGCCTGATTATAAGGTAATCATAGTATCACGTCATTATCTGGGGAGTATTAATCATACCCTGTTAACCCTTGAGGTATTAAAAAACAGGGGGATAGAGGTAGCCGGAATTATTTTTAACGGAACTGAAGTTCCTTCAACCGAAGAAGTGGTGTTAAAGCGTACCAGTATAAAAATGATAGGGCGTATAGAGGAAGAACCTTACTTTGATAAAAACGTTGTGTTGCAATATGCCGACGATTTTAGGGAAAACCTAAAAAACTTATAACATGAGCATTAAAAATACAAAGGGGCTTACAGAGCGCGACAGTAAACACCTGTGGCACCCTTATACACAACATAAAACTGCTGCAAAACCTATAGGGATTGTAAAAGGTGAAGGAGCCCTTTTATGGGACGAGAACGGAAAAGAATATATAGATGCCATTGCTTCGTGGTGGGTTAACCCTTACGGGCATAGCAATAAGCATGTGGCTGATGCTATATATAAACAGCTAACATCATTAGAGCATGTGCTGTTTGGTGGGTTTACACATGAGCCAGCGGTTGTGCTTTCGGAAAAACTGGTGGAGATACTGCCAAGTAGCCAGAAGAAGATGTTCTTTTCAGATAACGGATCGACAGCTGTAGAAGTGGCCATTAAAGTGGCGCTTCAGTATTATTTTAATAAAGGTGAGAAACGTACCAAGATACTGGCTTTTGAAGAGGCTTTTCACGGTGATACCTTTGCAGCTATGGCAGCAAGTGGTATTTCCTTTTTTACCGAAGCTTTTAAAGGATCGCTTGTAGAGGTGGTTCGTGTTCCTGTACCTGTCAAGGGAGAAGAGGAAAAGAGTTTGGCTACCATAAAGAAACTGGCAGCTACCGGAGAATATGCGGCATTTATATTTGAACCTTTGGTTCAGGGAGCAGCGGGTATGGTGATGTATGAACCACAAGCTCTTGATAACCTGATTAAAGTGTGTAAAGAGTATGGGGTATTCACCATTGCCGATGAAGTGATGACAGGCTTTGGTAAGACAGGGAAAATATTTGCCTGTGATTATCTTACCGTTGAGCCCGATATGATGTGTCTTTCCAAAGCACTTACAGCCGGGACCATACCTATGGCAATAACCACTTTTACCGAAGAGCTTTTTGAAGGTTTTTATGATGATGATATAAACAAAGCCTTATTTCACGGACATACTTTTACTGCTAACCCAACCGGATGTGCGGCAGCACTAGCCGGACTGGAACTGTTGCTTACAGATGAGATGAAAGCCAATCTTACGCGTATTAATGCGAGTCATCTTGATTTTATAGCCGAGATTGAAAAACATCCAAGGGTTATCAATGCCCGTGTACTGGGTGTTATAATGGCTTTTGAGATTGAGCGTGACGGTAATGAGAGTTACTATGGTGATTTTAGGAATAAACTCTATAATTTCTTTATTGAAAACGGAGTGATACTAAGGCCTGTAGGAAATATCATCTATATACTTCCGCCATATATTATAAGCAATGAACTACTGACTAAGGTTTATGATGTTGTGAAACAGGCAATAGACGAAATAGTTTAAAAACTAAAGCAGAGCTAAAACATATAAACCGGGGTTAATCCTCGGTTTTTTTTATTGTTTGCCTTACTTTTGCAGGCAAATTCTATTATTTTGGCAACACCTGTTTCCATAACTTCCATAGCTTCCCTTTCACCGTTAGGCGATACTGCCCAACAGGTATGGGAAAATTATCTGCAAACAAGCACAAAAATCCAATATACAGAAATAGGCGGAAAGCGTGTTCCGGCAGCAAAACTTACCGATGAACTTACTGAAAAGATAGTGCAACTGACAGAGTCAGATCTTAAATACAGGAATCTGGACAAGTCGGTACTGTTTGCTATACTGGCATCGAGAGTTGCTGCAAAAGAGGCAGGATGGAAGGAAGGAGACGTTTTCGGGATTAACATTGGTTCTTCCAGAGGTGCAACCGAATTATTTGAGAATCACTACAGGGAATTTCTTGAAACCGGTAAAGCGGGAGTTCAGGCTTCGCCGTCTACCACTCTAGGGAATATCTCATCGTGGGTAGCACATGACCTTAAAAGTACCGGACCCGATATTTCGCATTCCATAACCTGTTCTACAGCTTTGCATGCGCTTCTTAATGGCGTGGCATGGATAAGAGGAGGTATGTCTGATAAGTTTATGGTAGGAGGGAGTGAAGCGCCGCTTACGCCTTTTACTATTGCTCAAATGCGGGCTATGAAAATATATTCTACCCAAAAAGAAGAATATCCCTGCCACGCGCTTGACATGGAAAAAGAGATGAATACCATGGTGCTTGGTGAAGGTGCAGCAATTGCATGCCTGGAAGCAGGTAAAAAAGAAAATGCTCTTGCTTATGTTGAGGGTATAGGCTATTCTACAGAGATTTTAAAACACAGTGTTTCCATATCTACTGATGCCGACTGTTTGCAAAAGTCTATGCTTATGGCTATGGAAGGTATTGATAAAAGTGAGATTGATGCTGTTGTAATGCATGCGCCGGGAACTATAAAGGGTGATCTTTCTGAGCTTAATGCCATAAAAAAACTCTTTGACGATAAGTTACCGTTAATTACTACTAATAAATGGAAAATAGGGCATACGTTTGGTGCTTCGGGGTTATTAAGCCTTGAGCTTGCCGTAATGATGCTTAACAAACAACAGTTTATAAATGTTCCGTTTGCTAAAGATGTTCCTTTTATTCAGGATAAAAAACTTAAAAAGATACTGGTGAATGCTGTAGGCTTTGGCGGTAATGCAGTTAGTATACTGGTCTCTAAATAAAAAAAGAAACCCCTTACTGAGTAGGGGGTTCCTTGCATCCAACTAAAAAATTACTAAACATTACGGGACTAAGAACCCATAATATGCTTTAAAAACTAACCATTTACTTTTTAGTTAGTGGTAGTTGTTTTATATAACCTCTTGTAATTAAAATTCAATTCGTTAAGCGCAAATAATAAATAATTATTTAGCTTTTAAATCGGGGCAAATATACTGATATATAATTATTTATGGTTGTAGGGGTGAATTTTTGTTTATATTTTAATTAACAAGTATTTTATTTATAATCTAAATACTAATATGCGCGAAACATTGTATAATAATCAGAAAATAGCGTAAAATATAATATAAATAATAGCTTGTTATTTTAAATTTTTGAGAAGTTTTCTTTATTTTTTGTCATAATTTATAGTGAGTTAGGGGATTACTTGTATTAGAGGTAGTGTCTTACAAAAAAACACCAATGATTACAGGGGCGTTGCAATCACCGGTGTTGGGTTTTTTAACATAAAATACGGGGCGTGTATTTCATATCATGGGTCAAAATAGCACCAGTTATTTAGTAATATAAAGCAGGAAATTTTCAAGAACTATTATTTTACTAAACTACCACTCGTCGGATTTATGAATCACTTTGTCGAGTTGTATACTACAAATGTAAGGCATAGACCCTTGTTTTTAACAAAATTTTAATAGACAAACTATAGACAGGATTGTTTTTTTTAAGTGTTAGGTTGTTGTTTTTCAGTATTTTATTCTTGTCTATATTTTGGATAGTGATGAGTGTAAGAAAAAAGACGTCTAAATTTCCATAATCACCTTTTCAAAGTCTATATCTTCCTGAATATTCATCTTTTTCTTAATTCTGTATTTTTTAGTAATTACGCTTTCATGCGAAATTTGTAACAGGGATGCGATTTCCTTGTTGGTTAAATTCAGTTTTAAAAGCGAGCAGAACTCTAAATCATTTTTCGTAAGGTTGTCAAACTTCTCTGCCAGCGAATGATTAAAGTTAGGGTGTACTTTATTGAAACGTGTTTCAAACTGTTTCCAGTAGTCTTTTTGTTTGGTTAGCAGCTGGAGTTCCTTTCTTACATCATTAATATTTATAATCTCCTTGCGAAGGCATTTGTTTATAATGTCGTTTATGCTATCCTGCAGGTTTGCCATCCTAAGCGCACTTGATGTAAGCTCTCTTTGCTTTTCTGTAATGCGTTCTTTTTGGGCTTCATAAATTTCCTTGTCATACTGGCTCTGCTGTTCCAGTAAGTTCTTTTCGGCTGCAATAGTCCTTAGGGCTTCTTTTTGCAGTCGGTTTTTAAGTTTGGCTGATCTTAATATGGTAAGTATTAATATGATGATTATAAGGCTCCCTATAATACTAAGCCAGATTATAATTTTGTTTTTGGTTATTTTTTCTTCAAGCGCTTTGTTGCTGTTGGCAAGGGCTATATTTTTTTCGCGCTGTATTTCGTTTTGGAGCTTGCCCTGTATTTCGTTAAGGGCATTTTCCTTATCCATTGTAGCGATAGAGTCCTTCAGTATAATAGTTTCGGTATAATTGTCGGTTGCTTTTTTATAACTACCTGTAAATTTATAAGTGTCTGCCATTGCCTGTAAGAAATACATTTTGTCTTCAAGGTTAATGCTCTTGTAGGCTTCACTTTCTTTAACCTGATCAATAACTACCAGTGATTTTTTATACTTTTTATTTCGGTTAAGATGGTTAATATATTCAATACCTACCCTTATAATATATGGCGAATTTGAAGCGCTAAGGTTTTCCATAGCATATTCGTATGAGGCAAGAGCTTCGGCTTCATTTCCTTCACGAGCTTCTATATGCCCTATTTTAGAATAGGCTACACCAAGCACCGATATGTCCTGATATTCTTTTAGCCATTTAATACTTAAATTCAGGTTCTCTTTAGCTTCATTCAGTTTGTTAAGTTGTATAAGGCTCTCTGCTTTATTTAGGTAAGTGTATGATAGGTTTTTATTATCACCTCTTTTTTTAAATCCGGCAATACAATCGTCGTACAGGTCGATAGCAAATTCATAATTTCCCTGTAACATATAAATGTTAGCCAGCTTTTGCTTTATAGGGTATACTTCAGAATCGTCTTTCATCTCCTTTAAAACATCTATCGCTTTAAGAAGACTGTTAATGGCTTTTTGGTTTTCAAACTTTTGCATATAGTTTGAGGCTAGTTCGCCATATACTATAGCAAGTGTTTTTTCAGTTTGTTTACCTGACTTGAGTATTTCATTTAATTGTTTTATTGATTTGTCAAGTTGGCCTAAGTTTCTGTAACATATAGCAATATTACAAAATGACCTTACCTGTTTGTCAGGATAGTTTTTGTTGTATTCTGCAGCTTTTTTAAAATAGATTATACCCGAATCAAATTTATTTAGCATAAGGTCGCGTATACCATGCAAATGGTATAAATCACCAAAAATGGTATCATGGGCTTTAATCCTTTCGGCTTCCTGCATACCTTTTTTAAGATATACGATAGCACTGTCAGGTTTGGTAAACATGAGTTGTTTACCCTTGGTATTCAGTTCTTTGAAGTTAAACTCTTGTCCGTAACAAAAGGCCGCAACAAGCAGAGTGGCCAAAAGAATTCTTGTTCTCATAGCACTAGGGGATTTTTACGTTAACATATATTTGTGGGGACTGCTAAGGTAATAAATTTTATTTAACATTTTGTTAAGACAATTTAAATTATGATTGAGCAGCTAACTCACTGAGTTTATCATAAATTAAATTACTCTCAAAACCCTTACGTATAAGGAAGTCAAAAAGTTTCTTTTTTTTCTTTTGGATGTTAGTTTCCCTAATATTGTCCCATTGTTTTTCGGCAAGGGAATGAAAAGCTTCAATATATTCTCCGTCAGGTATTTCCTTTAGGGCTGCTTCAAGGTTGAAGCGTGTAATATCTCTGACTTTAAGCTCATTCTTTATACGGATACGCCCCCAGTTTTTAATTCTGAATTTACCTCGGGCAAAGCTTTTGGCAAAACGTTCCTCATTAAGGAAATTATGTTCTATAAGATGGGTAATAATAACATCACATGCCTGCGAAATCATATTCATGCTTTTTAGTTTTTGTAAAACCTCTGCATGGCAACGATCCTGGTAGGCGCAGTATTGCTCCAGTTTTCGTTTGGCTTCTTCAACAGTATAGGTTTTGTGCATAAATAGTGAGGCTAGTGCTTAAAGGTAAAAAAATAATCCCATTCTTGCCGAACGGGATTACTGTTTTTATATCGGTATATTAAGCTTTTTATGTGTTCGTTTAACAGCTTCTTCGTTTTTGTAATCAATCCACGCCTGTCCTTTATATCGTCGCATAAAGTTGTCATAATGCCTCATTACGAATATGTTGTAAACCGCTTTAGACAGGTTACTTATTTTTCTTGGCAGTGCCCTTAGGCTCATAGAAAATCCCGGAGTTACATATTTCATGTAATGCCAGTAACCTTCGGGCATATATAGCATTTCCCCGTGTTCAAGATTTGCTACCAGTCCTTCGGCATGTTGTAGTGCCGGCCATTTCTCAAGATCCGGATTATCAAAATCAATATCTTCTCTTGAGATCAATGAATGTGGTACTTTGTACAGATAAGGAGTTTGGTTTGGGGCAAAAAGAATACACCTTTTTTTACCATGAAAGTGGAAATGCAGTATGTTAGAGTAATCAATATCGTAATGGATAAACACTTTTGAGTTTTCTCCGCCAAAAAACAGCATTGGTAACTGCTTTATAAGTCTTAAGCCTAAGTCAGGCCATTTAAAGTCTTTTTGAAGCGAAGGGACTTCCTTCATCAGGTTATATAGAAATATTCGATAGTTTGTTGGCTTTGACTGAAGAAGATCGATGTATTCAGACATTTTCATTTCGGCATGTGCTTCATTAAATCCGTCTTTATGAGAAACCGGACGGTCGTCATACAGAGGTACAGTCTTGTCTGCGGCTAAATCCTTAATATAATTCAGTTTCCATTTTTCGTAAGCAGGCCAATCCTGAGTTAATTGTTCAATTACTACAGGTTTTTGCTTTTTCACGTAGTTATTGTAAAAATCTTCTTTTGAGATGGTTTTTACACGTTCTATTTCAGTTAGGTGTAAAGGCATAAATAATGCTGAAGTTAAATGCATGGCAAAATTACTAAAGCGTTACCAAAATGTAAAGTATACCTGTGCAAATAATTTATAAAAAAAAGGTTAAATATTAAAAAAGCAGCCACTTGGGGCTGCTTTTTTTAACCATCTGTTAAATTAGAACGGCTTATCTTTTTATTATAACAAACTCATTGCGTCTGTTCTTAGCATGCTCTTCTTCGGTACAATTGTCGCCACAATTTACTTTAGGCATGGTTTCTCCATAACCTTTTCCGGTTATCCTTTCTCTGGATATACCCTGTGATACAACATACTGCATTACAGATTTTGCTCTTTGTTCAGATAACTTCATATTGTACTCATCACTACCTCTGCTATCGGTGTGTGCCTGTGCCTCTATAACCATTTCAGGGTATGACTTCATTACATCCACCAGTTTATTTAGCTCAAAGGCTGCCTGAGGAGTAATGTTGCTTTTATCGTATTCAAAATAGATACTGTTTAGTACTACCCTGTCGCCTACTATAAGATCGTCTAGCGGTTCAAGATCGGCCATTACGACAACTTCACCACCATGTTTCTTCTCTGCCGGGAAGTTATCGGTTTTGTAGCCTTCTATTGATGCCTGTACTGTGTAATCAGTATCGCAGTCTACACTGTAGGTAACTTTACCGTTTGCATCGGCTGTTCTGGTTTCAATTACGTTATTTCTGTCGTCAAGTATAGCTACTTTTCCTGCCGGAATAATTTTTCCGGTTTTTTTGTCCCTTACTGTTACAATAACCTCTACACCACAAATAGGAGTAGCCATATACAGGTTATCTGTCCCTAAACGATTACTGGCAAAGAAACCAACGTTTTGTGAAGCGTTAAAGGTGAATGAGAAGTCGTCTTTAGGAGTATTGATAGGGTCTCCCAGATTAATAGCTTCGCCGTCACTGTTTAAGTCTATCATATACACGTCATAACCACCAAAGCCTTTTCGCCCTTCTGAAGAGAAGAAAAGTTTATTGTCTGATGTTATGTAAGGGAAGCTTTCCCTACCTTCTGTATTTACTTTAGGCCCCAGGTTTTCCGGTTTTCCGTATGAGTTAGGCCCTTTAATGTCTACTTTCCAAATGTCAGTTTCACCCATAGAACCTGTTCTGTTTGAAGAGAAATAAAGGGTTTTACCATCGGCACTAACTGATGGGTTAGCAGATGACCAACGCTTGTCGTTAAGCGGTAAAGCCTCTACATTACCCCATTTTCCGTTTACTTTGGTCGCCTTAAAGATGTAAAGTAGTCCGGTTTGCTGACCGTTGTCTTTCTCAAACTTCCCTTCTTTAAAACTCTCACTGGCAAAGTACATGGTATTGCCGTCGGCTGTAATAGTTGCAGGACCGTCGTGCCATTTACTGTTTATCTCAGTAACCGGTTCAGGGCTGCTAAATTTACCGTCTCCCTGATAAGTAGCTACATATAAATCAAGATATGGTTCTTCGTTACGGCCATATTTTCTGCGAACGGTGTTACGTGTACTGGTAAAGTAAAAAGATTTGTCGTCGTTTAATACAGCGCCAAAATCGGTATATTTTTTATCACTAATGTCTAAGTACTGCTCGTCAAAAAGCTTAGTTTGACTTTTTAGTTTAGGCAAATAATCAGGATCTTTCATAAATATGATTGCTCTTTGATCCTTAGGAGCCATTTTGGCAAAAGTGAGCATTTGTGCATTAGCTTCCTCATACCTGCCTTCGGCTTTCAGCATCTGGGCATAGTGGTAATAAATCTCAGAGTCCTGCTTAGATTTAACAGCTTTTTCATACCACTTAATGGCCTCTTTACTGTTAAACATGTTGTAGTAACTCTCAGCAAGTTGCCTGTAAACATAAGGGTCTTTTTTGTTGGTAAGCTTCATGTATTCGTCGGCAGCATCAATGTATTCAAAACGGCTGAATAGTTTATCTGCTTTTTCCGTGTCTTTATTTTGTGCCATGGCAAACTGCGCTGCCAGCATAAAACTTAAACTGATATATAGGTTCTTCATCTTTCTTGATCGCTTTTAGGTTAGAAATAACGTGGTGAACGGGATACTTTCTTCGGGAAGTTCAAATCAAACAAAAGCATGATCTCATGCGAAGAAGGGGTGGTTACATTAAGGTCGGATACGATATGATCGTAAGCATAACCTAATCTAAGGTTGGGTGTAATCCTGTAGTTTACCATACCGCCAAATGAGTCATCTATCCTGTAGGTAGCTCCTATCT
>NZ_JRLV01000044.1 GCF_000769915.1 Flavobacterium beibuense F44-8 | reverse complement strand
TCAGTTAGTGTACACAGGCTTAACAGTTGGTACACACACTATTTATGTGACTGATGATAACGGTTGTGCTATCACACCGTTTGAAATAACTATTAACGAAGGTGTTGATATGACACCATCAGCTACAGTAGTTGATAACTGTACTAACAATGTACCGGGCAATGAGGTTACTGTTAATGTAGCTTCATCTCAAACACTTGACCCGGCAGATTTACAGTACTCTCTTGACGGCACAAACTATCAGGCGTCAAACGTGTTCAATAACTTAGCGCCGGGTAACTATACAGCTTACGTAAGACACGCTAACGGATGTGTACAAACAACTACCTTTACAATTAATGTACTACAACCGGTAACTGCTTCGGCAGTAGCTACTACCGATGTAGGGTGTAAAGGAGAGTCAACAGGTGAGATTACAGTAACTGCTTCAGGCGGTACAGGTACATTACAGTACGCCATTTCACCAGATTATATTTATGGCTCATCTAACGTATTCTCAGGTCTTGCAGCAGGAAGTTATACCGTAATGGTGACCGATGGTATAGGCTGTGAAGTAGTATTAAACTCGGTACAGGTAACTGAGCCGGTTAATGCACTTACTTCGACTATAGATGTAGTTACTGATGAAATATGTTTCAATGCTGCCGATGGTACAGTGACTATCTCTGTAACAGGAGGTACACCACCATATTACACAAGCCTTGATTCAAGTAACCCTGCAGATTATGCTCAGGATGTGTTTACTTATACAGGTCTTACAGCAGGTACACATACTATTTATGTAACTGATGATAACGGATGTAGTATTCCTGTTCCGTTAACCTTTGACATTGAGCCGGGTGTTAGCATTCAGCCAGTGGTTGAGGTGTACCCAACATGTACTAATAACGTACCGGGGAATGTCGTGTTTGTTTTAACGAATCCGTCTATCAACCCTGCCGACCTAACATACTCGTTAGATGGTGTGGCGTACCAGACAGATAATTATTTTGCAAACCTTGCTCCAGGGAACTACACGGCTTATATACAGTATACAAACGGATGTGTACAAATGGTAGACTTTACTATTGATGTTCATCAGCCTATTGTTATTGACAGTGCTGTGGTAACTGCCGATGTGTTATGTTTTGGAGAGTCGACAGGAGAGATTACGGTAACCGCTTCAGGAGGTACAGGTACATTACTGTATGCTATTTCTTCAGATGCGGGTAACTATACAACTAACAATGTATTTACTAACCTTCCTGCTGGTACTTATACTGTAAGTGTTGCAGATGAAATTGGTTGTGAGATAACAACTGCTAACCTTGTAGTTACAGAGCCTGCGGGACCTTTAGCTCTTGATGGCGCAGTTACTACTGATGAGGTATGTTATAACGCAGCTGATGGTACAGTAACTCTTACAATTAGTGGAGGTACAACACCATACTTTACAAGTATAGATTCTGACAATGTTGCTGACTTTACTCAGGACCAGTTAGTGTATACAAACTTAACTGTTGGTACGCATACTATTTATGTGACCGATGCTAATGGATGTTCGATAACACCAGTTGACTTCACGATCAATGAAGGAGCCGATATGACTCCGAGTGCAAGTGTTGTAGACAACTGTACGAATAACGTACCGGGTAATGAGGTTACAATCAGTGTGGCTTCATCTCAAACACTTGACCCAGCTGATTTAACGTATTCGGTAGACGGTACTACTTATCAGGCGTCAA
>NZ_JRLV01000043.1 GCF_000769915.1 Flavobacterium beibuense F44-8 | reverse complement strand
AGCCTGTTGCAACCGATAACTGTGACGGAGAGATTTCATACACTAAAACTGAAGGTTCGTTCGTATCTTCAGGTTGTGCTAACGCAGGTACTTACACCAACACCTGGGTAGCCACCGACCTATGTGGTAATGTATCGGAAATCTTCACTCAGATAATCACTATTGAAGATACTACCGCCCCGATGTGGAATACTGCTTCTTCTGAATTAGATATTACCCTTGAGTGTAGCGACCTTGATGGATTAGCCGCTGCTCAGGCGCAACAGCCTGTAGCCACAGACAACTGTGACGGGGAGATTGCCTACACCAAAACAGAAGGTTCATTTGTGTCATCAGGCTGCGTGAACACAGGGACTTACACCAATATCTGGGTAGCCACCGACATGTGTGGTAATATATCGGAAATCTTCACTCAAATCATAACTATTGAAGACACTACTGCTCCGCTGTGGTCAACAATGGATGCCGAACTTAATGTAACTTTAGAGTGTAGCGACCTTGACGGTTTAGCTGCCGCTCAGGCGCAACAGCCTGTAGCTACCGATAACTGTGACGGAGAGATTTCATATACTAAAACTGAAGGTTCTTTTGTGTCATCTGGTTGTGCTAACGCAGGAACCTATACTAATACCTGGGTAGCAACCGACCTGTGTGGAAACGTATCGGAAGTGTTTACTCAGATAATCACTATCGAAGATACTACTGCTCCGCTGTGGAGTACTGCTTCTTCTGAATTAGATATCACTCTTGAATGTAGCGACCTTGACGGATTGGCTGCTGCTCAGGCGCAACAACCCGTAGCAACCGATAACTGTGACGGAGAAATAAGCTACACTAAAACAGAAGGTTCTTTCGTATCTTCAGGTTGTGCTAATAGTGGTACTTACACCAATACCTGGGTAGCCACCGACCTGTGTGGTAATGTATCGGAGATTTTCACTCAGATAATCACTATCGAAGATACTACCGACCCGGTGTGGAGTTCAGAACCAATGGAACTGGACATCACTTTAGAGTGTAGCAACCTTGACGGATTGGCTGCCGCTCAGGAGCAACAGCCTGTCGCAACAGACAACTGTGACGGAGAAATCAGCTACACTAAAACAGAAGGTTCGTTCGTATCCTCAGGTTGTGCCAATAGTGGTATTTATACCAATACCTGGGTAGCGACTGACCTGTGTGGTAATGTATCGGAAATCTTCACTCAAATCATAACTATTGAAGATACTACTGCTCCGATGTGGTCAACTATGGATGCTGAACTGAATATCACTTTAGAGTGTAGTGACCTTGACGGACTGGCTGCCGCTCAGGCGCAACAGCCTGTTGCAACCGATAACTGTGACGGAGAAATCAGCTACACTAAAACAGAAGGTTCTTTCGTATCCTCCGGTTGTGCTAATAGTGGTACTTACACCAATACCTGGGTAGCGACTGACCTGTGTGGTAATGTATCGGACATCTTCACTCAAATCATAACTATTGAAGACACTAATGCTCCGGTGTGGTCAACAATGGATGCTGAACTGAATATCACTTTAGAGTGTAGCAACCTTGACGGACTGGCTGCCGCTCAGGCGCAACAGCCTGTCGCAACAGACAACTGTGACGGTGAGATTTCATATACCAAAACAGAAGGTTCATTTGTATCCTCAGGTTGTGCCAATAGTGGTACTTATACCAATACCTGGGTAGCCACCGACCTGTGTGGTAATGTATCGGAAGTATTTACCCAAATAATCACTATTGAAGATACTACGGCTCCGGTGTGGTCAAGTGTTGTTGAAGAACTTAATATTACCCTTGAATGTAGTGATTTTGAAGGACTGGAACTTGCTCAGCAAATGGA
>NZ_JRLV01000042.1 GCF_000769915.1 Flavobacterium beibuense F44-8 | reverse complement strand
CACACGTTCATTGACATATTGAGATAAACAATACAGTAGAAAAAAATTATAGAAAGCACAGTTGTGTGTTAGCGATAACACACAAGAAAAGTACAATAAGCAAAATAAGGGCGTATGGGGGATGCCTGTGGCTCTCAGAGGCGAAGAAAGACGTGATAAGCTGCGATAAGCTACGGGGACGGGCACATACCGACTGATCCGTAGATTTCTGAATGGGGCAACCCACTATATTGAAGATATAGTATCCGATAGGAGGCGAACCCGCTGAACTGAAACATCTAAGTAGGCGGAGGAAGAGAAAACAAAAGTGATTCCGTGAGTAGTGGCGAGCGAAAGCGGATTAGCCCAAACCAAGGTTGTTACGGCAATTTTGGGGTTGTAGGACCACGACATTCTATGTAAACAGAACTGGAAGCATCTGGAAAGTTGCATCGTAGAGGGTGATAATCCCGTACAGGTAATGAATATAATAGATAGTGGTATCCTGAGTAGGGCGGGGCACGTGAAACCCTGTCTGAATCCAGCGGGACCATCCGCTAAGGCTAAATACTCCTGAGAGACCGATAGTGAACCAGTACCGTGAGGGAAAGGTGAAAAGAACCGTGAATAACGGAGTGAAATAGATCCTGAAACCATACGCCTACAAGCGGTCGGAGCCCTTTCGTGGGGTGACGGCGTGCCTTTTGCATAATGAGCCTACGAGTTACCGTTGCTGGCAAGGATAAGTGATTAAGTCACGGACCCGTAGCGAAAGCGAGTCTTAATAGGGCGCTTTAGTCAGTAATGGTAGACGCGAAACCGTGTGATCTACCCATGGGCAGGATGAAGCTGTGGTAACACATAGTGGAGGTCCGAACCGGTTGACGTTGAAAAGTCTTCGGATGACCTGTGGGTAGGGGTGAAAGGCCAATCAAACTCGGAAATAGCTCGTACTCCCCGAAATGCATTTAGGTGCAGCGCTGGCTTAAGTTATATAGAGGTAGAGCTACTGATTGGATGCGGGGGCTTCACCGCCTACCAATTCCTGACAAACTCCGAATGCTATATAATGTTTACCAGCAGTGAGGGCATGGGTGCTAAGGTCCATGTCCGAGAGGGAAAGAACCCAGACCATCAGCTAAGGTCCCCAAATGTATGCTAAGTTGAATAAACGAGGTTTGTCTGCCCAGACAGCTAGGATGTTGGCTTGGAAGCAGCCATTCATTTAAAGAGTGCGTAACAGCTCACTAGTCGAGCGGACGAGCATGGATAATAATCGGGCATAAGTATACTACCGAAGCTATGGATTTACGTTTAACGTAAGTGGTAGGGGAGCATTCTATTCAGCGTCGAAGGTGATATGCGAGTATTGCTGGAGCGGATAGAAAAGAAAATGTAGGCATAAGTAACGATAATGCGGGCGAGAAACCCGCACACCGAAAGACTAAGGTTTCCTCAGCTATGCTAATCAGCTGAGGGTTAGTCGGGACCTAAGGCGTACCCGAAGGGGGAAGTCGATGGCCAACGGGTTAATATTCCCGTACTACTTATAATTGTGATGGAGCGACGGAGTGATGAAAGCACCGCGAACTGACGGAATAGTTCGTTAAAGTACGTAACTATAGGATCTGTAGGCAAATCCGCAGATTTTGGTGAAATACGATAGTACACGGAGTCTTCGGACAAAGTGATAGTGTGCCTAAGGGCTTCCAAGAAAACCTTCTAAACTTAGATTATAAGTACCCGTACCCTAAACCGACACAGGTAGTCGAGGAGAGAATCCTAAGGTGCTCGAGAGATTCATGGCTAAGGAATTAGGCAAAATAGACCTGTAACTTCGGGAGAAAGGTCGCCACGCTCCGGCGTGGCCGCAGTGAAAAGGTCCAGGCGACTGTTTATCAAAAACACAGGGCTCTGCAAAATCGTAAGATGAAGTATAGGGCCTGACACCTGCCCGGTGCTGGAAGGTTAAGAGGAGATGTTATCTTCGGAGAAGCATTGAATTGAAGCCCCAGTAAACGGCGGCCGTAACTATAACGGTCCTAAGGTAGCGAAATTCCTTGTCGGGTAAGTTCCGACCTGCACGAATGGTGTAACGATCTGGACACTGTCTCAGCCATGAGCTCGGTGAAATTGTAGTATCGGTGAAGATGCCGATTACCCGCAGTGGGACGAAAAGACCCTGTGCACCTTTACTATAGCTTAGTATTGACCTTGGATAAGTGATGTGTAGGATAGGTGGGAGACTTTGAAATGGCGTCGCCAGGCGTTGTGGAGTCGTTGTTGAAATACCACCCTTTGCTTATCTGAGGCCTAACCCCTTTTTTAGGGGGACATTGCTTGGTGGGTAGTTTGACTGGGGTGGTCGCCTCCAAAAGAGTAACGGAGGCTTCTAAAGGTTCCCTCAGCACGCTTGGTAACCGTGCGTAGAGTGCAATGGCATAAGGGAGCTTGACTGAGAGACATACAGGTCGA
Organism: Flavobacterium beibuense F44-8; assembly: GCF_000769915.1. Taxonomy (GTDB): domain Bacteria; phylum Bacteroidota; class Bacteroidia; order Flavobacteriales; family Flavobacteriaceae; genus Flavobacterium; species Flavobacterium beibuense. Next base: position 602 of record NZ_JRLV01000042.1, on the reverse strand, counting down.
TCAGGTACGAAAGTAGAGCATAGTGATCCGGTGGTTCCGTATGGAAGGGCCATCGCTCAAAGGATAAAAGGTACGCCGGGGATAACAGGCTGATCTCCCCCAAGAGCTCATATCGACGGGGGGGTTTGGCACCTCGATGTCGGCTCGTCACATCCTGGGGCTGGAGAAGGTCCCAAGGGTTGGGCTGTTCGCCCATTAAAGTGGCACGCGAGCTGGGTTCAGAACGTCGTGAGACAGTTCGGTCTCTATCTACTGTGGGCGTTAGAAATTTGAGTGGATCTGACTCTAGTACGAGAGGACCGAGTTGGACAGACCTCTAGTGTATCTGTTGTCCCGCCAGGGGCACCGCAGAGTAGCTACGTCTGGAAGGGATAAGCGCTGAAAGCATATAAGCGCGAAACCCACCACAAGATGAGATTTCTTTTAAGGGTCGTGGAAGATGACCACGTTGATAGGCTATAGATGTAAAGGCAGTAATGTCAGAGTCGAGTAGTACTAATAACCCGTAAGCTTATGTACGCTCTTTCCTCCCGCCCTGCGGGAGGAAGAAACTTTCTAATTCAAATAATATTATATTCTTTATCTCAATATGTTAAAATATT
>NZ_JRLV01000041.1 GCF_000769915.1 Flavobacterium beibuense F44-8 | reverse complement strand
TGCCGAACCGTTTCTATAACGGAACCGATTACAGGTATGGCTTCCAGGGCCAGGAAAAAGATAATGAGGTTAAGGGAGAAGGGAATAGTTATACCGCACAATTTTGGGAGTATGACCCTAGAATAGCTAGAAGATGGAATCCTGACCCAATTATAAAAACTCATGAATCTCCCTATGCTGCTTTTGCAAACAATCCTATTTGGTTTGCGGACAAAAATGGTGCTGATACAACTAAAATTGCTCATATAAAACCTTTGTTAGATAGAATGGGTAATTTATCTAGTCAAATGGAAAAAATAGGCAAAAGGATTCAAGAATATGAAAAATTTATTGCTGAAGTTGAAGATATACTCGCTGAACACAGTGCATGGTCAATTGGACTTGGACTTGCTAGTGAGGGCTTAGGCTCTATTGTAATGGAAGGTCATTACCTTTTATCTGGAACAGCAGATAAAGTTGATAAAATCTATGCAGACTATGAAGAACTTCAAGGACAGTTTGAAATCTTATATAATGAATATGATTATATAAGAGGTTATCTTAAATGGAAGTTTGCTTCAAGCAAAGCAATAGAACTAGAAAGTACCAAACTTGAAGAAGCCTCAGCTGGGGTTGGAACGGTTGTCGCAGTTGCTTTATATGAACTACATAGAAATAGCAATAGTGCTAAAGGGAATTATGCAGTATATGAATTTGATATTGATGGAGAAAAGTTTAAATTTGGTGTTGCAGATGCCAATAGAGTGACTAAAAAAAATATTAATGTTACAAAACCGAATGGTTCAGTGGAAGTAATAAAGGCTGGAACTCCAGTTAGAATTTATGCTCAGCATAGAGCGGCATTATCTTTATCCGATAATGTTAAAGTAACTTATGAAATACATGAAAATGTAACAAAGCTTCATATAAAACAGATCGAAAATACAGCTATCTGGGATTGGTTTAGGAAAAATGGATATGTCCCAGATGGCAATACAGCTCATGCTAGAAAATGGAGAGCAAAGCAACAAGGCTTTTTTAAATTTAAAAAATTGAGATAATGCATAATTTTAAAATGGATCTTTTATACCACAAAGCTAATTTTGACTTAAGACCAAAAGTTTCTTATAAGTTAAAAGAGTATATTGAAGATTTTTTTGTTAAAGCACTATTTACTGAAAAGAAAATAATTGTTAACAGTAAATTTTCTACTTTATTACAGGTAAGTTTTTTTATTGATAAAAAAGAAGAATATATAGTTTGTCTTCCCTGTACTGTTTATAAAGATATGAATATTAAAGCATTTCCTATTATGGTATCCTATATTGACAAATTTCACGAATCAAAAAATGTTAATTTAGATTTTGCTAATATGTTATTTGATGTAGTATCAGAGTTTCTTTTATCAAACTATAAAAAAATTAAATTTGAAGATTTGAAAAGTTTAAGAGAAGAAATAGATAAAGATTATTTATCAAAAATTATATATCCTGCACCATTTAACGAACAATGCTTTATAGGAGATGATAATATGAATGACAAAAAGAAGTATTTGGACTAAAAAGTGCAGAATTCTAATTGGTATAGATTTAATCATGTATATTTCAAGATTTTTACATTTTTAAATATTCTAAATTTTTTAGGGCTATATGTCAGAAATGTAGCTTCGGCATTGTAACTTTTTTAAGAGTATGCCTGTAATAGTAATTAATACTGGTAATTAATCATGGATTTATCAAAGTACGATATAGAAATCATAATTTAATAATATACACTTTCTATATCTAGTTATTTAAGTGCGATGGTCCAAAAGAAGCTCCCGGAACGGGAGCTTCTTTCTATTTAATTAACTGTTTACCCCAAACCTAAAATTTCAAGAATATATTTGTAACAGTCATTATACTCTTCATCATTCTTGGTTTTATCATACTCATTAAGTATGATATTTATTATGCCGTGGTGACCTCTGTATTCTTCCTTGGTTAGTAAGTTACGTAGGTGGTTTTTAATCTTTTCTTTTGAGAGCTGGGGTTTTGAAGCTGTTTCTGTAGTTGTATTTTCCTCTTTTGATATTATATTTTCAGGCTCATTCTTAACCTGTACACTTATACCGTCATAAGCAATAAACTTGGCCATAGAGGCGTCTATGTACTTAATCTCATCTTCTGGTTCATCAAGCCACCAAAGCCCATTCGTAGTACTTTCGGGTGGTGTGTGGACACTTTCTATAGATGGCTGTGTTTTGATAGCTCCTAGGTCTGTGGTTTCGTTAGTGACAGTTGTCGTCCTTGTTTCTATTGCTATGGTTGTATTGTCTGGCTGTGATGTGAATCGTTCAGGATTGAAAGCCCTGTGTAACTGCTCTTCCAAGAAAGTTTCGTTTACGCTTATGGTAGTTGATGAACCGCCTTGTTTGCCATTATAGTTATGCTTAGTCTCTTTGATAATATAGCCTTTGGTGCCTAACCCTCGGATTATCTTTTCCACTACCTTAGCCTTAGCTTTCCCCTTTTTGACCACCAAGTAATCAGCTATGTCGCTATAGTTCATGTAAAAGTTCAGGCTCCTCCTTGTATAGGAAAGTATTAGCTCAATCAGTTTGATTTCATTGGCTGTTAAGTCCAGATGAGTAAACTCTGGAAAGCTTTGGATGTAGTTTTTGTAAGCATCCTGTAAAGAAGTGAATTTCATTGTGTTTTATCCGTTTTTCCTTTTTATCCCGTAGGATAATGATGTCCGTTTTTTGTAGGGTAACGGAGCTGACGGTAGCAACCCCATGTGATTGTGATTTTTTTAAATTGTAAACAAAAAAAATGATATAGTCAAGTGGTTTTGGTTATTTATTTTGGTAGATGTGTAAAATAGTTTAAAACCATCTACAGGCTGCCTCGCGTTGGTTTTGGTAAAGAATCTATAGTTGGATTTATTTAAAGCGTTTTAAGGCCTCTTTATACCGAAGGGTGTTGGATTGATTTCTTTTTTGTAGATGATTTAACAGGGAGCTTTATTTAAGGTTGTATAACAGCTTCGCTGTATTGGAAGAGATGAAAAATGAATAAAAATTCTAATTATATAGTGGTAGGCAGCTTGTGAGCTGCCTTATTATAATATCTATGAATAAATTCTTATAATGAGGCTATCTACAGGTAGTGTGCCTACAGCCCAGCGGTGGTTTAGAAAGAGTCTACGGATAGTCTTGAGTCTTTTTTATCCAAAACGATAAGCTCTTTGAAGTACCATTAGGTTTCAAAACTATCCATATACTGCCTTGAAAAGGTGCCTATATTGGCCTTGATTCTCACGTACAGTTTATATCTGATACCCCAAAAAACCCTGAAATAGTGTTGCTTGAACACATAATACAGAGTGGTTCGTATAAGCTACCCCCATGTAGCGGTATTTTTTTAGAAAATCAGAGAAAGGCGGCAGGGTATCCTCCCTCTTATACCCCCTCCCTGCCCCCCTATAACAGCTCCAATCGGAGTCCTTTTCATATTCTGAAAATTTTTTTTTAAAAAATTATAGGGGTATAATTTTAAGAAGGTTTAATCTTCTTTTTTTGGCTCTGGTAAGGAGATTCCTTTAAAGAAATCCTCAAGACTAACACCAAGTACCCTACAAATATTTATCAATGTTTTTAATTCAAAGTTTGCGCCAGTTTCTAATCTCCAATAGGCGCTTCTACTCATGCCTAAATCAAAGGCGATATGCTCATAGTTTTTATAACCCTTCTCTTTTCTAAGTGCCTTCAATCTTTCTGCAATTAAATCCAGCTCAGGCAATTGTCCTTTCTTTGTTGATTTTTCCATACCTCAAATCTCATAATAGAGTATGATTTGAGGTACTCTATAATAAAGTACACTATAAAATAGAATTTAATTTCTATATTTGTAATCTTAATCTTTAATAATCAAACAATGAAAAAACAATTAATACATTCAACCTTAGCGGCTCTAACCTTATTTTTTACAGCTTGCAGCGGAACAGACGATTCACCAGTCTTAGCGCAAAACTCAGACACCACACAGTTATTGGGTAAGTGGAAAATTTACAAAGCCGTATACGGACAGGGGACAGAACCTTTATTCTATGATATAAGCGGATGTGGCAAGGAGGTACTTGAATTTACTAATGACGGAGAGGTTACTGAGACTGTCTATAGCGATGATGACTGCTATTTTGGAGGCACAGGCACTTATTCTTGGTGGGTGGAAGGAAATGAAATACACTACGGTGCACAAAATATTTATTATCATATCGTTACGGTTGATGGAAATGAGTTGGTGCTGGATGCCACAGCAGAGGCAGATTATATTAAGTATTATAAAAGGGCTGAATAGTGAAAGAGTGGTTAGTAGACTTGTATCCCAAGGATGGGGGATATAAGACACAGGTAAGGATATTTGCACCAAATAGTTCAGCAGCGTTAGCTTCGGCAAGAAAACAGTATTCCTCTTACCGCACAGGAAGTATTAAACAAGCAAATCAATAACTATGAACATAAATCACATTCTTTATCTTGTCTTTCTCTTTGCAGTCAGCCTTATATGCCATAAGCTATTCAATACACCTATAGCGGATTTTTGGTTGTTTGTCTGGCTGGGCTGTATAGCCTCCCTTTTCATATTTGTGAAATTAATACTACCAACACAAGAGAGAAAGTACAATGCCATCAAAGATATTGACATTGAATCCGCTTTCAGGGATAAGATGAAAGAACAGAAGCCGTATTCTTATATAGCAGGTTTCCACATGCTGCTCTTTATAGGAATTACCATTGTATATTTTATTAACTAACCTTATACTAAAAACCAATGGATAAAATCAGTTCATGCTCTTGCGGAAACAACCGCAAAGGCGACCGTGCCAAACAATGCTCCAAATGTGGTAAGGTAACCTGCCAGAAATGTAGCTTTACAAGTTGTACCTGCGGTAGTACAAGTTACAAGAAACAGCTTACTATAGGCTAAAAACGAGACCGGGATCGGTCTCGTTTTTTTTATGCTGTACCTGACCAGAAAACCTTTAGCCCGATTTTCGTAAAAAACACACTATTCCCCTGAAGATCAGTAGTTTACATCTATTTCAATTTTCATAATTAGTGAAATATACAGGCTAAAAGCCCTGTTTTCAGGGGTTTAAGGAAAGCGTAAAAACACCCACTTTCACTAAGCACGCAAAACAGATAAAAGTGAAACTTAAACAACAGTAAAATAGCACTGAAAGGACAAAAGACAACATCGGATTTTTTTAGAATGGGAGAAAATGCAGTCGCTGGTTTTGAAGCTCGAGCGAGACGGAGATAATAAATTTGCGCTATTAATTGCTACTGGCAGTTATATCGGGCTTCGTATCTCTGACCTGTTGAAGTTACAATGGGGGCAGCTGCTGGGTCAGGATTACTTTATAATCACAGAGAAAAAGACCAGAAAGCAGCGCAGGATAACCATCAATCCCAAACTGCAGGAAATCCTTGCCCGCCTTTATACCGCAATGCAGGCTAAGGAAAGTGATTATATGTTTGTTAACCGTTTTGGCGACAAGCCGTTCAGTATCCAGTACGTGAATGCCAAGCTAAAGGAAGTATTTGCCAAATACGGCATTAAAGGCCAGTATAGCAGCCATTTTATGAGAAAAACCTTAGGGCGCAGGGTGTGGGAGGTAAACAAATATTCAGAACAAGCCCTGCTGCTTTTATCCCAGCTCTTTAATCACATTAACATCAACACCACAAAGATATACCTAGGTATCCGCCAGCAGGAAATAAGCAACCTGTATCTAAGCGTATAGCAGGGGCTGTTATTTCAAGCGTTTAAAAATACCCCATGAAAAACCTTTGATAATTAGTGACTTATAATCACAATTGTAAAAAAAGTGGTCAGCATATCTTGTCATCAAAGCCTTTATTCGGTATTTTTGTAACTATATCAACTCAGAGAACAAATCCTTAAGAAGCGATTTGTTTTGTTCCTGCCTCAAAACCCAATGAGGGCTCAGGATGTACCAAAGGTTAACGGTCATGGGTAGCCGATAACCTTATCTCTTTAAAAACAACCTATACTTTTTAAACTCGGGCTTTCCCGAGCAGGGATACATATGTCCCAACCCTTCGTCAAACTTATAATTATACAGTCTATGGCAGCAGAAACAATATCATCTGAGAACAGGATACCAACGATACATTTTAACCCTTTTACCGCAGTTCAGGTCGAAGAGCCGACCCTAAACAGGTACGGCTTGGATTTGACCAGTACCGATTTTATCAAACACCAGCACAACAATCTGGAAGCCGAGGTTATCGGGGGAGTCGGAACCGTCATACTGAACCGTTTTATCATAACCCGTAAGATAAGCCGTAAGCCCCAAATGAACGCACAGGAAGTATACCGCAATACGGTAGACCTGTACAATGAGGGCAACCTGCAACACTTTATACGGCAGGCATCCCTAAAGCTGAAAATGGAATCACCCGCCGTGACAGACTTTGTCTATGACCTTACCGAAAGACTGGAACAGTACAGGAAAGACAGGTTCACCTACAGGGAAGAGCAACCAAGGATTACACCTCCAGAGGCAAAAGAGCAGAGGACAGTAAAAAAGCTGCTGGAAAGCCAAAACCTTATACAGGAGCTGGAGCAACTCATGAAAGAAGCAGGTGTATTATGTCCAAAGACAGGTGTACAGCTGTTTATAGCCTCCCTAAGCAGCAAACTCCCACAAGTACCCCCATTGTGTCCTGCAGGGCAAGGCAAACCTTACCGATGAGCTTATAAAACAGTTTGCAAAAGTACTTCCTGATGAAGTTAGCCGATATAAAACCTCCTTGTCTGATAATGTACTCTACTATGCCCCATCAGAGGGCTACTGGAATCAGAAAGTACTAATGCTTCAAAGTGTGGATACCCTTGGCAGAAAAAATACAGCCCTGACAGAGCTGCTGGTACAAGGCAAGGTAAGCAGGATGGTTACAGAGAATACCCAACAGGGAACCTACAGAGCAAGCCATAAGGCTATCAATGGCACATTCAGCTTTATAAGTGCCACAGCCAAGGGCTGCCAAGGGATATTGAAAGCCGACAATGTAATTGCATTGCCCCTACAGGAACCCGATGCCCTTGCAGAGGCAATAACCGACAGGGAAATTCGCAAGCATGCAGGTCTTACTGACCAAGCAAAGGAAGATAAGGCCATACGGCTGTTACAGTTCCTGTTCAGGGAACTGAAAACGGTTAAAGTTATTAATCCGCATTTGGAACAGTTGGACATCACAGGTCTTTTTAAAAGGATTACAGGCTTATAAGCCAGTTCCTCAGGTTTACCCAACTGGTAACGCTTTTACATCAGAAACAGTTGGGTGCAGTTAAATCAGGCGGGATGTACCAGATTGAGGTACAGCCCAACCATATGCTGGCAGTACTGGAACTTTTTAAGCCGTTATGGGCTGTTGAGGAAAAGGAACTGCCTTTTATTGTCGCCGGCACGCTGGCGACAATAAAAGAGAAAATAAAGAAGGGTGACCCTGCCCATTATGGGGAAGCAGAATTTCGGGTTAAGGATATGCGGGCAAAGCTAAAGATAAGCCCAGCCACTTTCGCAAGGCACATCAACACCCTGTATGATTATGGCAGGATTGAGCGTACTGGAGGCAACAGGCGGGAAGGCTTTACCTATAGGATATGCCATTGGGAGGATACAGCTACAGCCATTGACCAATACCAAGCCCTTAAAGAGGCAATTAACTCATTATAAAACCAATTGTTTCTCATAATGAAATTCCCAGCAATGATAAGGGGTGACAAAGAAAAATGAGAAACTCAGACATTATATAAAATAAAACATGAAGAAGATACAACTTACCAATACCCTTTTTAAGGACGCTGTGGAACAGTTCCGTTGTAGGTTACAGGCACAGGGAGCATCGCAAGGACAGGTATACAGCAAACCCAATATGGTTATCGAGTTCCTGCATTATCTGGAACAAAACGACAAAACAAGGCTTAGCCAGATTGACCAGAAGATTGTGACGAATTATTTTGACTACCTAAAGCAACGACCATTACAAACCAAACAAGGTATTATGAGTGCCACCTACCTTAAAAAGCACAGGGAGGCTATACTGCGCTTTATAGAGTTTACACTTACCAATAAGGGTGAGCCAGTTGGTCAGGGACAGAGCGGGGTTGTCATAAAGATAGCCAAAGGAGATAAGGCAGCTATTGAAATAATGCTGGAGGAAGAGATAGAAGAGCTGTTTAACAGCTGTGATGCTACCATGCTGGGTATACGAAACAAAGCCATACTGAGTCTGTTATATGGTTGTGGTATGAGGAGAAAAGAACTGCTGGAGCTGGAGGTACAGGAAATAGACCTGAGTAAGGGCTGGATACACATAGACAAGTCAAAGACCAAACACGGCAGGGACATTCCCATGAGTCCAAAGGTTCAGTCAAACATTGAGGATTATCTTTTTAATGTAAGGAACATGATGCTGGACAGCCATAACGGGCTTACCAGCTTTTTGATAACCGAAAGAGGGACGAGAATGGGTAACAGCAATCTGGCAAAGATAATGGACAAACTAAAAGAGCAGTCCAGTATACAGAAACGTCTTAGTTGCCATCTATTGCGCCACTCTATAGCTACCCATCTGCACAGACACTTATCCATTGAGGAGGTTGCCCAGTTCCTCGGGCATAAGAGTCTGGATTCTACAATGATTTACATACACTTAAAAACGCAGTATTATGGATAAGGAGAAGTTGTTGGATAAGTTTGAAACCTATATTACCGAAGATTTGGGTTATCTCTACAATACCCATAAAGGTTACAGGAGCAGTATTAAAAATTATTTGGATTGGCTAAGTGATAATGAAGTAGAACCAAAGAAAGTGTCCTTAAGCCACACCTATGACTTTTTAGCCTACAGGAGGCTTAAGGGAGATAAGCACAGGACGATAATAGGATACAAGACCGCCATTACTCATTTTAATCAATGCATCGGGATGAAACAGAACCCAGCACTACTGGTGTATTTGGCTAAGAGTGACAAGAAAACACCTATAGGGATTATTGATGAGGAGAGTCTTGAAGCTATATACAGAGAAATACAGGCCAATACTCTGATACAGAAAAGGGACAGATGCATGTTAGGTATGATGGTGTTTTTAGGTTTGCAACGTACTGAACTGGCTATACTGGAACTTGATGACCTTGATTTGGAGCAAGGCAGGGTATATATTCCTGCCACACAATCCACCAACGAGAGGTTTATAAACCTGCACCCAAAACAGATGATGCATCTCTCCCAATACATCTATGATATAAGACGCAGGTTATTACAGGAATATAAACTCACTTCCAACCGTCTTTTCTTTAGCTGTGGTGAAGCCCCTGATTTAAATGGGGCATTGGCTAGGATGATGAAACGTATAAAGCTGGAATTTCACTATGTGCGGGATTTCAAACAATTAAAGCAATCAAGGATGGTTATTTGGGTTAAAGAGCATGGTCTGCGTCAGGCACAGTATCTGGGCGGTTACAGGTATGTGACCAGCGTGCAGCGATACGACTTCAAAAGTATTGACGGCCTGCAACGAAAACTCACTTATAGTCATCCTATGGAACAAATGAATTAAATATTGTAATATATAATGAGAACCATCTGATAATACCAGATGGTTTTTTTATTTTTGGCTAGCAGGTAAGCCATTGGATTACCCATACGTTCTTTTACAAAAAATGTTCAGATATTGTATATAAGGTGTTAGCCTTTCGGAATGCAGATGCCGAACCGATTCTACAACGGTACAGATTACAGGTATGGCTTCCAGGGGCAGGAAAAGGATAACGAGATTAAAGGCGAAGGGAATAGTTATACAGCCAAATTTTGGCAATATGATCCAAGAATAGGGAAAAGGTGGAATATTGACCCATTAAATTATGCTTGGCAATCGGGGTATGCTACATTTAATAATTCACCTATTAAATTTACTGATCAACTGGGGTTATATGGAACTAAGGATGAGGCTGATGCAATGAGACAGAAAGCAATTGACAATGGTTTGTCTCCTAGTGAATCATATCAATTAGAGGATACTCACGAATGGGCGTTTAGCATATCAACAGATGAAGCTATATATCTGTTTGTTCATGTTACCGATTTTTCATCATATGCGCCAACACCAAATATTGAAGCCAAGGAAAATGCTACGACTAAAGATATTTTTAAATCAGTTTCAGACTTAGGACCAGTCAATTTATATAATTCTATAATACGTTCAAAATATATTAGTGATGTTGCTGCTTTAGAACCGCTTTATGATAATGTTTGGAAAGGAAACCCAACTAATCAATTAGGCTTAGATACTCGATATAATTTAAAATTAAACACTAGAAACAACCTAATTGCAGGACAAGGAAAAATGTTTGAAATATTAGAACCTTTAGAAAACAAACCGTTGCTTAACAAAGCAGGTAATGTTACTCGTTTTTATCAAACAAGAACATCTGTTAACATGTTAAATAAATTTTCTAAATTTGGAAGCGTTTTTGCTGTTGGTACTTCTGCATATCGAATCGCTACTGCTGATGATAAGATAAAAGAAACTGCTAAAGTGACTACTGGACTAGCTGCAGGTTGGTATGCTATGCAAATAACAGCTGGTATTAGTGCACAAGTAGGGCTTTGGGCATCTACTGTTACTTCACCTTTAGGCGGTATAATAATTGGAGGAGCTGTTTCGTTAACTTTTGGAGCTATAGGAACTTTTGCAGGTGAAGCGGCAGTAGAGTATATATATGATCTATTAGAAGAATAGAAAAGTTTATTATGAAAAATAAAAATTACTTTAAATCTATTGAGAAGCAACATGTAAACAAGCTTTTCGATAATATAAAAACAAAAATTATAATTCAAGATATTGAATCTGTAAAAATTATATATTCGAATCTAATCACCGAAGAGAATGTAGAAAACATAAGAGATTCATTTTTAACGAAATACAACAATGAGTCTCATTCATTGGTAGTAAACTCATATTTTTGTGCTTATCTAATTTGTATGAATGATTCAGTATTAAATTTAGTTTTAAGTGTTATTGATGATACAATAACTAATAAAGAATTGATCACAATAACTAATATAACTGAGTTACCCAATTTACAGAATAACGATTTATTGATTTACAAAGAAGGAATTATTACAAATTTTTCAGGACAATAAATCATATTTTATTTCTCTTTAGGTAAGTAAATATTAAAATGGTAATATTTTTTAAAAAAATCTCACCGCTGGCGCGAGCAAATTGCTCGCGCCCAAACAGTAAAACAATTAAGTATGTAAAAAGGCAACCGTATTGGTTGCCTTTAATTTTTAATACACCTCCAGTTTACTATGCACCTTCTCAATCTCCTTGTCCATGTACGATTGTGCATAATGTACATAACGGTTAAAGGAGTTACTGGCGGCACTATGTCCGCTTATTTTACGAACCAGGTGCTCTGGCATACCTAAAATAAGTAAGGTAGTTATGGCGGTGCGTCGCATCATGTGTGAGCTCATTTTATCACAAAAACGTTTTTGCGATGCATCGCCATTTTTTATCATCTTTTTGGTTTTCCCCTGCTTTTCGCGTAAAACCTCTACGGGAGCTGTAAATCCGGCATGTTCTCCAAGAGTTTTAAGACTTTTGTTAAAATTGAAAAGACTTATTTTACCAAAAATATATGCTTTATTATTTTGAGGTTTGTATTGGTTATAAATAGCTACTGCATAAGCAGGAAGTTTAATATAGCTAAAGGTTTTTGTTTTTTGCGATTTTACTTTTAAATACCAGTCGGCATCAACGTTTTCAATATTTTTATTAGTCAGTAAAAAAATATCCGAAAAACGGAGTCCCGTTGTACAACCAAAAACAAAAATATCTTTTATACGTTTTAATGATGGCGTAAGGCTTTTTTCAAACTCCCTGTCGTGTATTAAAAACTTAAGCTGATCGGGCGATAGAACAAAAATATCAACCTCTTCCTTGCGTACATAAAACAGTCTTTGGAAATCACCGGTATTAAAATCCTTATCGTTTTTTAAATAATTAAAAAATACCCTTATGGTTTTAATATTGGTTCCCACATAATTATCATAACAGCCATTATCATATAAAAAGCCGGTAAACTTAAGGTAAAACTTTTTCCAGTAATTTTTTTCTGACTGCAGTTCACGTTTGGTAAGCTTTGTTGCATCGCATATTCGCACTTCAAAACCTGTTTGTGTACTAAACTTTATAAGGTTTTGCAATACATAGTAATAGTTTTGTATGGATTGAGGTTTTATGCGTTCGCCATTCTTTTTAAGCCTTTTGCCATTTTCGGTGTCCTTTATAAACTGTTTGAATAAAGGTATAACAGGAGTCAGTTTTTTCATAATAACTGTTTTCTCAAAATTACGATTTTAACCAACAAACCCCAAGCCTAGGCTTGGGGT
>NZ_JRLV01000040.1 GCF_000769915.1 Flavobacterium beibuense F44-8 | reverse complement strand
CTGAACCAACTGAGCTAATCGCCCGATATGTTTGCAATTTCGTCACTTGACCAGTTCCTTATTGCGAGTGCAAATATAGACCGTTTTTTTGTATTTGCAAACATTATTTTAAAAAATTATAAAATTTCTGCTACCACAAATGTACTTCCGCCTACATAAATAAAGTCGGCTTCATCGGCATCTGCCAAAGCATTTCTATAAGCATCTGCTACAGAAGAATATACTTCTCCCTTCAAATCATAACCCAAAAATTTCTCCTGAAGGATTTTTGCATCAAGACCACGCATAACATTTGGTTTACAAAAGTAATAAATGGCATCTTTAGGCATTAACGGTAAAATTCCGGTTAAATCCTTATCGTTTACTACCCCGAAAACAATCCTTAAAACCTTAAATTTTTGCTGCGCTATCTGGCTAAGCACAATTTTTAGTCCGTGACTGTTGTGTGCCGTATCACAAACCGCCGTAGGATTTCGGTTTATTACCTGCCATCTGCCCATAAAACCGGTATTTTTTACCACATTTAGCAACCCGTTTACCAAGGCTTCTTCAGTAATATCAAAATGATGCTTTAAAACATTTATGGTTGCCAAAACTGTTTTCCGGTTCTGCTTTTGGTAGTCCCCGGTCAAATCAGATTCATAAAGCGGAAAGTCAACATCAGAAGCAAAAATTATATCCGACTGCATTTCCTTAGCTTTAGTTTCAAAAACCGTTTTGGTTTCGGGAGTATATTCTCCTATTATTACCGGAACATTATTTTTAATGATGCCTGCTTTCTCAAAAGCTATTTTCTCCAGGGTATCGCCAAGAAACTGAGTATGATCAAAACCTATATTGGTTATAACCGAAACCAACGGAGTTACAATATTGGTAGAATCCAGCCTGCCTCCCATTCCGGTTTCAACAATCGCCACATCCACTTTCTCTTTAGTAAAATAGTCGAACGCCAAACCAACGGTCATTTCAAAAAAACTTAGCTGACTGGCTTCAAAAAACGGCTTATTCTTATCCATGAAATCCATTACGAATTCCTTAGATATATCCTCTCCGTTTATTTTTATACGCTCCCTAAAATCTTTTAGGTGAGGTGAAGTATACAAACCTACCTTATACCCTGCCTCCTGTAATACGGAAGCCAGCATGTTTGATACCGACCCCTTACCGTTTGTACCGGCAACATGAACCGATTTAAACCCGTTCTCAGGGTTATTTAAATGCTTTGCCAGTAACAGCGTATTGGTAAGATCTTTTTTAAATGCAGAAGCTCCCTGTGTTTGATACATGGGCAACTGGTTAAACATCCACTCTATGGTTTCCTGATATGTCATAATAAAAAAATGACAGATAAAAATATCTGTCATTAAATGTATAAATTTTAAAGATGTGTTACACCAGTTGTTTTAAAGCAATTTCAAAAGCAGTGTTGCTTATGTTTAGCTTAGAACTGTTTTGTTCGTGTACTCTTTCAATTGCTTTTCTGATAGTTTCAGATGTATCGTTAAATACAGCCTCATCTGTCATACCTACTTTTTTCTCCATAAAGTAAGCAAATACTCTTGCCATACCACAGTTAGATATAAAGTCTGGAATAAGGCTCACTTTACTGTCTGTCTCCTCCATAATAGGACCAAAGAAAATTTCTTTGTCAGCAAACGGTACGTTAGCACCACATGAAATAACTTCAAGACCAGAAGCGATCATGTTATCAATTTGGTCTTTAGTAACCAGTCTTGACGCTGCACAAGGAGCAAATATTTCTGCACCTGTTTTCCATATCTTATCATTGATTTCCTCAAACGGAATCATATTATCTGCAACAAGCTTATTACCGTCTTTGTTAAGGAAAAGTTCTCTTATTTCTTCAAAAGAGAATCCGTTCTCATTTAGAAGACCTCCGTCACGATCAATAATACCAATAACTTTAGCTCCCATTTCTGCAAGGTAGAAAGCCGCTGCCGAACCTACGTTACCAAAGCCCTGAACGATTGCTTTTTTACCTTTTACATCACCACCGTAAATAGCGTAGAAATGACGTACAGCCTCTGCAACACCATAACCGGTAATCATATCGGCAACAGTATATTTTCTGTTAACATCAGGTGAGAATGTTGCATTCTCTATTACTTTAACAACACCTTGTCTTAACTGACCGATGCGGTTAATTTTATCGGCCTCGCTTGGTTTGAAGTGTCCGTTAAAAACACCTTCCTGCGGATGCCAAACCCCACACTCTTCAGTCATAGGGATTACTTCATGAATTTCATCAACGTTAAGGTCACCACCTGTACCATAGTAACTTTTTAAAAGCGGAGAAACAGCTTTATACCAACGCTGTAGTACTCCTTTTTTTCTTGGGTCAGCCGGATCAAAATTAATTCCTGATTTAGCACCTCCGATAGCAGGTCCCGAAACCGTAAATTTAACTTCCATAGTTTTTGCAAGAGAAAGCACCTCGTTCATATCAAGTCCTTTTCTCATACGGGTACCACCACCGGCAGCACCTCCCCTTAGGGAATTAATCACTGTCCATCCTTCTGCTTCTGTCTCAGAATCTTTCCAGTTAAAAACTATTTCAGGCTGTTTATTTTCGAATTTCTTTAATAAATCTTTCATTCGTTGAATTTTTATAAATCGGCACAAATATATAAAACATATAAATGAGAATTCTGTATTTATCTCATTAATTAGGGAATACAATATGAATTTTCGCCCCTTTACCGGGAGCAGAAATAATATCCAGCTTACCGTTAAGGACTGAAGTACGCTTTTTAAGGTTTCTTAAGCCTATACCTCCCTTAACTTTATCCGGGTCATAACCTATACCATCATCTGATATAGTCAATTCTATCGCATCATAACCTTTCTTTATTTCTACAATAGCATTTTTAGCAACACTGTATTTATTTATATTTTGTAAACCTTCCTGTATTACTCTGTATACATTTACTTTTTGAATATTAGGTAAATTTTCCCAGTTAATATTATCATCTATATCAACATCAAAAATAGTATTGAATTCATTTTTCTGGGTAAGCACAAGCGATTCGATAACATCTTTAAAGCTCTTTTCAAAGAATACCGCATTACGACTAAGATCATGAGACACCCCTCTAATTTCCGACTCCACTGTTTGCAGCTGCTTAATGTACTCCTTCCTTTGCGCTACCGACTCTTCGTCGGTATTCCTGTTTATAAACTCAAGATTAAGCCTAACCGCATATATGTTATTAAGGATTCCGTCGTGCAGCTCCATGGCAATACGACTTTTCTCTTCGGCCCTTGCTTTATCTATTTTAGTTTGCTGTTCAAACATTAACTGGTAAATTTCTTCATTAGCCTTTTGTTGCTCCTGCTCCATTACCAGCTTTTTATTTCTTGAGTTCAGATAATAAATAATAAATACTGCACCTATAAAAAGCAATACCATTGCCGAGACACCTATTATAAACCCATTTCTCTTTACTAAAGCTTCTTTCTCATCTTCAAGCCTTTCTGTCTCATACTCAATACGGGCAAACTTATCTTTATTAGCCTGAGCTACCATTTGCAAACTATCCGTAACCACACTAACCTTCTTATAATAATAAGCACTTTTTGGCTTATCAAAATCCCCTAATAGCTTTAATGAGTTGAGTATTTCAAAATGGCTTTTAATTTCTTTTGCCTTAACATAAGCGTCTTCAAGGTATGAAATTGCCTGTAGCGTATCTTTTTTATAGGCATAATACTCCGCTAAATTCATTTTACTGGATACAATACCGGAAATATTTTTTATACTGTCTCTTATTTCAAGTGATTCAAAAAACATCTCAGGCACTCCCACAAAATCACCTGATTTAAATTTTGCATATGCTAAATTATTAATAAGCTTAGCATACATGGAGGGGTTTGATTCTTTACTTGTATAATTTAAAGCATCTCTAAAAAGTTTTTGAGGCTTTTCATACTCCCCCATATCAACATAAGTAGTCGCCATATTATTATAACAAACCGCCTTATAATAATTTATAAGATCTTCACCATAAACCTCCTTATCAAAAGAAGATAATTGCCTAAAGGCTAACTCATAATAACTAATAGCCTCATCATACATTCCCTGTCCATCGAGAGCTGCTGCTAATACATTATGACAGTTATATATATCCAGACTATTTCTGCCCTGTAAAAGCCCTAGTGCTCTAACTGCTTCGGTTTCACAAAGCTGATAGACTCCCTCGTTATATAAAATATAAGCTTTATATAGCTTGCTTCTACCCAGCTTATTATAATCACCTAACTCCTGGAAAAGTTTTTCAGACTGAGCATAATACACATAAGCTGTATCATTTTCTGATTTACCGTAATAGAAAATATTCCCCAGCATGTACATTGACTGAGCTGCAATAACACTATCGTTAACCTCTTTATTTAACTCAAGGCTTTTCCTTCCGGCCACAAGTGCCTCATCATAGTAGTTATAGTTATAGTATTTTTCACTTACCCATAAATAGTACTTAGGAACACTATCTTTTATAGGGTAATCATCTATTTGCAGATAAATAGAATCAAGCAATTTTTTCTTTAAACTATCCGACTCTACATCAACTACTTTATCAAAAAGAGAAGTTATGTATTTATTTTTATCAGAATAGTTATTGCCATTGTCGTTACAGGAAATAACGGCAACAAACAATAATATAAAAAGGAGTATTTGTTGGAATTTGTTCAAAATTTTTGAGGCTGTAGTGTTAATACTACAGCCTCAAAAATAATATATTTTATTTAATCAAAACAACCTTACATTATTTACCTGTTGCAGTTGGTGGTTTTGGTAATTCTACGTCTCCGTTATCTACCGGTGATACGATTGTTGTATCTCCTGCTGATGTATCCTCTAAAGCACTGTCATCTGTTGAACAAGAAACTGCTGTTAAACCAACAAATGCGATAAGTCCTAAAGTAAAAAGTGATTTTTTCATGGTGTTAAATTTTTTAAAATTGGATAGGTGTTATTTTTTAATATTTTTAATTTGTTTTGCTTTATTTGTTATTTCCTGAAGCAAAACTAAGACTAAATACACCATTCAACACAATGATTTACAGCGGTTTTAGTGAATTACACCCATACACGAGTAACTCGACCGATTTGCAGGGTAAAATGACTTATTATATATTTTCGGGAGCAATTTTTCGGATAATAGTATCAATATTATCCTTAAATGTTTTAGAGAAAGAAACAGATAAATCACTATTATTTAAATAGCATAACGACTTACCGGTATTAATTCTGGTTATATAGTTACTGTTTACTATATAGCTATTATGTATTCTGAAAAAGAAAAACGGCAGGTTTGCCTCATAATGCTTAAGCGTTTTATAAGCCGTAAGCTTTTTACCGTTTTGCAAATGAAAGTCAGTAGTATTATTATCTGCCTTAAGATAAACAATATCGTTAAGCGAAATAAACTGATAATCACCATATGATTTAATACATATAGTATCTCGGGAAGCAACAGGACTTGTTTTCTCAAAACGAAGTAATGTTTTCCTGAGTTCAAAACGGTTAAGTGGTTTTAACAAATAATCAGAAACACCTGCCTTAATTGCATCAAAAGCATGCTTAGTTGTAGAAGTAGTTATTATAAAATAAGGCAGATTATCAATATATTGATGCAGTTCTGTGATAACAGAAAGAGATAGTCCGGTTTTTTTACTTTTTGGGGAAACTTCAATGAATACAAGCATTGGCTGCAAATCAAGTATCTTGTTTACAGCCTCATCTTTACTACTCGCCACCCCTGCACAAAAATATTCCGGAAACTCCTCAAGTCGCGCCAGTGTGTCTTTCGCGCCGATATCTTCATCAACTATGAGATATGAATATTGCACTTTCCTGAAAAAAATGTTAAAAAACCGATGGCAATATATTAAATTTGAAATAGTCGTTTTACGGTTTAACCGTAAAATTTGTTAAATTTGTCCTAATAGACTTGTATATGCAGAGAGATTTAAGAATTCTTATCGTTGACGACCACCCCATGACGGTTAACGGTTACATCAATGTTTTACGCAACGAAAACATTGAGGGACACAATCTTATATTCACCAAAGCGCTGGACTGTCAACAAGCTTACGAGCTTATAACCACCCAGCATTTTGACATTGCGTATCTTGACTTGAGCCTTCCCCCATATGAAGAAAAAAACATCACTTCAGGGCTTGACTTAGGTGTATTGATACGTAAAACGATACCGGATTGTGTAGTTATAATACTAACAATGCACAGTGAAGCTACGTTAGTAGACCGCCTGATAAAAGAAATTAACCCTGACGGCATTTTATGTAAAAGCGACATCGATATTGATGAGTTTGTAAATGCCTTTAAGATTATTTTTGAAGGCGAAAGGTACATGAGCAGCAAAATTGCGAAGTCACTTCGCGACAAAGACTTTGATAAGTACAACCTGGACAATTATGACAGGCAGATACTCATGAGACTAAGCGAGGGGATACTCACAAAAAACATCCCTAACTATGTACCGCTTTCACTAAGTGCCATTGAAAAAAGAAAGGCCAATTTAAAAAGCATGTTTCTTGAAGGTAAAACCGGAGATGACCATGACCTTATTGAAGCCATAAAAAAAATTGGCATTATTTAAACCCCAAAAACAACCCCCGAACTATGATCCCCAAAAGCTCCCGTAACACTGGAAAGTACATTTACTTCTCCCCTTAATTTTAAAACTCCCAATAAACCAAAAATAAGCGCTTCTTTATATTGAATCGTCTTATCATCCGGAACAACAATAGTTGTATCATGCATAAGCTTCTGCATACAATTCAGCAAAAAAACATTGTAGGCACCACCACCGGTAATAAGCAATTTACCCGGAGGCAATGCATTTATTACATCTGCCACTTGCTTAGCAACATGCATCGTGAAAGTATGAAGTACATCTTGTACCTGAGCATCATATTTTTCTATTAACGGCAGTAAAACTTCTTTTACATATTCAAAACCTAATGACTTAGGATATGATTTTTTATAAAACTCAAGCTCGTTAAGTTCGGTATACATTTCAACAACCATCTTACCTTTTGCAGCTATTTTACCCCCATCATCATACGGCAAGTCAAGCTTACCTGCATAATAATTAAGTACTGTATTCACCGAACAAATATCAAAGGCAACACGCTTACCATTATCTTCAAACGAAATATTAGAAAAGCCACCCAGGTTAAGGCAGTAACTATAGTCACTAAATAGCAGCCTGTCGCCTATAGGAACCAGCGGAGCTCCCTGCCCTCCCATTTCCACATCCTGCACCCTAAAATCACAAACAGTAGTTATACCTATCTTTTTTGCCAACTCCTGCTTATTACCTATTTGAAGTGTGAAACCATTTTGCGGCTGATGCAAAATTGTATGCCCGTGCGAACAAACCGCATCAAGACCTTTTATTGCATTATCCTCAATAAAGGTTTTTATAATACCTGATAGTAACAAGGTATATTCATCGTTGAGTTTTTCAAGCATTTCTTTAGTGTAACCTACTGCTTCCTTAAGCCTGCCTACCCACTCATTACTATAAGCAACTGTTTGACATTCAAGCATATTATAAACCCAAACACCATTTTTATAATTGAAAATAATATGGGCTAAATCGACTCCGTCAAGCGAAGTTCCCGACATAACTCCTAAAACGTTATAGTTTTCTCTAATCATGTGCTAAAATTAAATAATGATATTGAAAAATTCACATTAAATAATTACTTTTGGGCGCAATAAAACAAAATTACAATATTTAGATAGTTATGGATTTTAAACTTACTGAAGAGCACCTAATGATTCAGAAGGCAGCAAGAGACTTTGCTCAAAATGAATTACTTCCGGGTGTAATAGAGAGGGATGAAAAACAAATTTTCCCTACAGAGCAAATCAAGAAAATGGGAGAGCTTGGCTTCCTAGGTATGATGGTAGACCCAAAATATGGTGGTAGCGGATTAGACGCAGTTTCTTACGTTATCGCTATGGAGGAGATTTCTAAAGTTGATGCTTCTGCTTCAGTAGTTATGTCTGTAAATAACTCTCTTGTATGCTGGGGACTTGAAACTTTTGGTACAGAAGAGCAAAAACAAAAATACCTTACCCGTTTAGCTACAGGTGAGATAATTGGAGCTTTCTGTCTTTCTGAACCGGAAGCAGGAAGTGATGCTACTTCTCAAAAAACAACAGCAATTGACAAAGGTGATCACTACCTGTTAAATGGTACTAAAAACTGGATAACAAACGGTAGTACTGCCGATGTTTATCTTGTAATAGCTCAAACTGATATTGAGAAAAAACACAGAGGTATCAACGCCCTTATTGTTGAAAAAGGAATGCCGGGTTTTGAAATTGGAGCTAAAGAGCAAAAATTAGGTATCCGCGGATCAGACACGCACTCATTAATGTTTACTGACGTTAAGGTTCCTAAAGAAAACAGAATAGGCGAAGATGGTTTTGGTTTCAAATTTGCCATGAAAACCCTTTCAGGAGGTAGAATCGGTATCGCTTCTCAGGCATTAGGTATCGCTTCAGGAGCTTACGAACTTGCTCTTAAATATTCTCAGGAAAGAAAAGCTTTTGGTACAGAAATCTTCAACCACCAGGCTATTGCATTCAAACTTGCCGATATGGCTGTACAAATTGAGGCAGCACGCCACCTTTGTATGAAAGCAGCATGGGATAAAGACAACCACAACAATTATGATGTAAGCGGCGCTATGGCAAAACTTTACGCTTCTCAGGTTGCAATGGATACCACTATTGAAGCCGTACAAATACATGGCGGTAACGGTTATGTGAAAGAATACCATGTAGAAAGACTTATGCGTGATGCTAAAATCACCCAGATTTATGAAGGAACTTCAGAAATCCAAAAAATTGTAATTTCAAGATCACTTATAAACAAATAAGAATCTTACTTATACATAAAGTA
>NZ_JRLV01000039.1 GCF_000769915.1 Flavobacterium beibuense F44-8 | reverse complement strand
AATAAAAGCCAGCTAATTAGCTGGCTTTTATTATTATTGTTAAAAAAATAATTCAAAAAGTAACTATCATTTTTTAACTATATATTTACTTTTTAACGGATAAAACACGTAGTACATCGATTATTTAAGTTTTAACTTCAACTTGGAACACTTCTTTTTTATTTTTATAAAATAAATACAGTATGTCTCAAGTTATAATACTATAGAGAGTTACGGTTTTGCACACCTTACTTGCAATATTTATAACAGCCAATAAAGTGTATTTACTAAATACAAACAGACAAAAAACCGAAAATTAGTTATAATTTAATTATTGCCAACTAAACCATGAACGTAATAGGCCAAAAAATTAAGAAACTTAGAGAAGAAAAAGGAATTACTCAGGAAACCATGGCGCTCCACCTTGATGTTACCCAGAGTAATTACGGAAGGCTTGAAAAAGACGACAGAAGACTAAATGTTGTTAAACTTCTCAAAATTGTACAAATTCTTGATGTGAACATCAACTACCTTTTCAACGAGATTGTAAACGAATCTGAACCGGGAGATGATATGTTCAATCAGGCAAACAAAGAAGTTTATGATATACTTGTTGAAAGCCTTAAAGCCGAAATACAACACCTGAAAGAAGAGATTAACTTTTTGAGGGTAATTGTAAAAAGCTAATATATTCTTAAAAAACACTATTCAATACTGAATACTTTGTGCCTGCGTTATAACTTAGATGCATTAACGCACTAATACCGTTATGGCCCAACCCAAATCAGTAAAATCAAAAGTAATAGCCGGATACCTGCTGCTCTTTATTTTTGCAGTAGTATCTGTATGGTTTGTATATAGTGAGATTTCCAAAATTGCTTCTAAAAGCGCGTCCGGAAACGACAACTCTAAAATCATACAAATAAGCAACACCATAGCTAACCTATACACTTCAGAAGCCATAGGCAAAACCGCTATGCTCAGTGGGCTTGATAGCGACTACAACAGCTACAATAAACTTATTGACAGCATTAATAATGATATCGACCTTATTAAAAAAGAGGCTGACTCAAGTCAGGTTGTAAAATTTGACTCGATACAATTATTAATAAACAAGAAGAGAAAAAGTATTTCGGGAATTATTAAATACCGTAAACTTAACAAGCCGGAATATGTACAAAAAAACTTTCGCAGTAAAATAAACAGTGTAAAAGACTCTCTTGTAAACCAGGCAACTCCGTTAAAACCTGAAGAGCGTTATACCTGGAGTCAGGTCGTAAATTCGGCACTACCTCCCAAAACACTAGACTCTATTAGAAAGTTCGCCTCAAACGACTCCCTTACCATCGCTTATAATCAGGTTATAGAAGAGCTGATAAACAAAAACAAGCAGGAACAAAATAAGTTAAATCGTGCCGAGCAGTTACTACAGGATGAAAACCGAATTATTTCCGATCAGCTTCGGGTAATACTGGCTTCGGTAGAAAAAGAAATTATCGAGAGGTCATCACAAAAAATGGCTGCATCACAATTGGCAATTTCATCGACCGTTAAAAAAATGGCATGGATTGGCGCTTCTGCCCTACTTATACTTATAATCTTTGCCTGGATAATTTTAAGTGATCTTACAAAAAGCCAAAACTACAGAAATCAATTAGAAGAACTTAATGCCGAAAATGAAAAACTGTTGCGAAGCAAAACAATGCTTATGGCCACAGTAACACACGACCTACAAACACCACTTGGAAGCATTATAGGTTTTTCAGATCTGATAAGTAATTCTGAAATAAACAGTAAACAGAAACAGTATCTGGACAACATAAAAGAATCTGCCGACTATATTCTTAAGCTGGTAAGTGACCTGGTAGATTTCTCTAAATTGGAAAACAGCAGAATCACAATTGAAGAATCATCTTTTAACTTAAAAACACTTATTGAAAACACCTGCAGAACCCTAGAACATTCTGCAGAAAATAAAAATATTGAACTTAACTGGGTTAGTGATGATAAGCTGGAAGACAATATAATATCAGACCCTTATCGCATTAAACAGGTTTTAACTAACCTTATCAGTAACGCCATTAAGTTTACTCAGGAAGGAACTGTAGAAGTACTGGCATACATAAAGAATCAAAGTATTTTCATTTCTGTGACAGATACCGGTATTGGTATAGCAAAAGAGAGCCATGCTAATGTATTTAAAGAATTCACACAAGCTAATGATGGCATAGAGAAAAAATTTGGAGGGACCGGACTGGGACTTACCATTTCTAAAAAGATAATTGAACTTTTAGGAGGAACAATAGAATTGCAAAGTGAAGAAGGAAAAGGATCTGAGTTCACTATAATTATACCATACCAAAAAGGTAAAAAAACTAAACCTACACAACAACAGGTTCAAATTAGAACTTATCCATACCTTAAAAACAAAAAGATTCTTTTAGTAGATGATGATGAAACCCAGCTATCATTATTAAACGAAGTATTTAGTGATAAAGGCGCTGTAGTAACTACAGAAGCAAATTCATCAAGAGTCGCTCAGCTTTTAACCGATAAATATTTTGACATCATACTTACCGATATCCAAATGCCCGGACTAGATGGGTTTGAACTTCTTGAAGAAGTTCGATCCATTAAGCAAAACATTCCGGTTATAGCACTTTCAGGAAGGAAGGATCTTGAAAAGGATTATTTTATAGAAAAAGGATTTACCGATTTTCATCCAAAACCGGTACAGGTCAATAAATTATTAGCTATAGTGTCAAATCTTTTTGGCGATAATATAAAAATAGATGCACAAAACATAACTACAACACAACGTCAAAACCGACCACTTTTTGACTTGAGAAGTTTATCTCAGTTTACACAAAACGACCCCGAATCTTTAAAAATGATTATTGATACTTTTATAGGCAGCTCAAAAGAAAACTGCGCTGACTTACAAAGTGCTTTAGCTGATAAAAACGAACAACGTATTGTGGAAGTATCGCATAAAATGATACCTATGCTAAAACAAATTGAAGCATTCCATATATCTGAAGTTCTTGACACGCTGGAAGAAAAACATTACTCAGGTAACTGGGACAAAATAGAACAGCAAATAAACACAGCCTGTAAAAACATAGAAACCCTCTTACAAAAACTAAATAAAGAAGTAAATTAAAGATCTATATTATATAGTTTAAGCTTATTATAAAGTGTTTTACGATCTATATCAAGCAGTTTAGCAGCTTTAGACTTATTATAATTTGTACGCTCTAAAGCTTTTCTTATAGCCTCTTCTTCACTTTCCTTAGAATAGCTTAATTGTATTTCCTCATTAGCTGACTGCTCCATCTCCGGAGGAAGTACTTCCAGCGAAATAGCATTGCCCCTGGTTAGTAACACCGAACGTTTAATAATGTTTTTCATTTCCCTAAGGTTACCGGGCCACGAATAATTAAGGAAAAGATCAATTACGTTTTGGTCAAATCGCTCAACATCCTTTTCCAGCTCTTCATTTGCCTGTGCCAGAAAATGATTTGCAAACATCATAACATCTTCTTTACGTTCACTTAGTTTAGGCACATGTATGCAAAACTCATTAAGCCTATGGTATAAATCTTCTCTAAAATCTCCTCGCTTTACAGCTTCGCCTAAATCTTCGTTTGTAGCAGCTACCACCCTAATATCTACCTGTTGCTCAGTATTACTCCCTACTGGCTTTATTTTGCGCTCCTGAAGAGCTCGCAGCAATTGCACCTGAACATCATAAGAAAGATTTCCTACTTCATCCAGAAATAAGGTGCCGCCATTAGCCGCTTCAAAGTGTCCTGTTTTATCTGTCACAGCGCCTGTAAAAGATCCTTTTATATGCCCGAAAAACTCACTCGAAGCTAATCCTTTAGGTATAGCACCACAATCAACCGCCACAAAAGGTTTACTAGCTCTCTTACTTTGCATATGTATAGACTGGGCTATATATTCTTTACCCGTACCACTATCACCAATAATTAACACCGACATGTTTGTTGGAGCAACAAGATTGATATGGTCGTATAGTTTTGCAGAGTCACTACTGATTCCCTTTACAAAACCCGATACTGTTTTTTTAGGCTCGGTAACAGTATTAGATTTTTTTGTCTCCTTTTTTAATAATGCCTGCTGAATAGTATGTAAAATCTCATCTGGGTTTATTGGTTTTCCTACATAATCAAAAGCACCAATCTTCATTGCATTTACAGCAGTCTTGATATCAGTATACCCTGTCATAAGTATAACCTGAGTTTTAAGCCCTTTCTGTGTGATTGACTTAAGTATTTCAAGTCCGTCACTATCAGGCAACCTAATATCAGTTAAAACTATATCGAAGAATTCTTTGTTTAATTCCTGAAGTGCATCATTACCGTTAAACGCAGTAACAACATCATACCCTCTCTTTTGCAAGAAAGTTTTTAGTAGTAAGCAGAAAGAAGTATCGTCGTCAACAACCAGAATTTTTACACTCATTATAATCTAAAGTAAATAAACACAAATTTAATGTTTTTGGAATTTTAAACTGTTAATAAAAACAAAAGGAGATGTATTACCATCTCCTTCTGTCGAAGAATTTACCAGATTCTTCAAATCACCTTACTATATATCTTTAAGCTTCTTTTACAAACTCTCCTGTTGCTTTGTAAATAGCTGTTATTTTAGTTTTCTCCTTAGTAAGAACAACCTTGTACTCAACATCATCCGATAAGTAGGCCTCATCAAGTGAGTAACCACTGTACTTGGCACTAATAGATCTTAAAACATCTACCGGAACATCTGATGTGTCTATCTTAGCATACTCCTTTTCCTGTCCCTGTAATACAACCTTATTA
Source organism: Flavobacterium beibuense F44-8 (assembly GCF_000769915.1). Taxonomy (GTDB): domain Bacteria; phylum Bacteroidota; class Bacteroidia; order Flavobacteriales; family Flavobacteriaceae; genus Flavobacterium; species Flavobacterium beibuense. Next base: position 333 of record NZ_JRLV01000039.1, on the reverse strand, counting down.
ATATCTAATGTTGTATTCGCAATAACATTTGTTGTACTAACACCAAACAATAATAATAGTCCCAATAATAAATTTTTCTTTTCCATAGCATTTAATTATTTGGCTGTTTGTATATGTAATATGAAATAACCGTACCAATCGAGCCAAACATCACTATAAAGACAGCAAACAACTGTAAAACAAACAGTTAAGTATTTGTAAAAAAGAAATAAAATTGTAGAATCCTGTAGAAATACACAACAAAAGTGTAGAATTTCCACAACTAACAGTTGTAAAGAAATAAATATGTGTAGAGATAGAATCGTATAAAAACAAAAAACCCTATCCATAATA
>NZ_JRLV01000038.1 GCF_000769915.1 Flavobacterium beibuense F44-8 | reverse complement strand
CATTACGAGGAGGAACGACGAAGTAATCTAATGTGAGATTGCCACGCTCCATTGCATTACGCTCGCAATGACAGCAAGAGTAAGCAAACGGCATTAGGTTTTGAAGGCGTTAAGTAAATTACCGAAAACGGCGTATAAAAGCATCCGCTGTTTGAGGCGAGAGCCGAGTTCGGATGGTTTAGCCAAATGAGGGAATTTATGGCCTGAGAAACCACAGCCTTGACTTTTTCGTTCTTTTGTGTCAATACAAAAGGACAACTATCAATACTATTTTAAATGATGGATTTTAAATTTTGAATGTGATTCCTCCGTTCCGCTATCGCTACAGTCGGAATGGAAAAAGAGATACTTCCTGTCGTCAGGATGACAACCTCTTGCGTCATTACGAGGAGGAACGACGAAGTAATCTTAATGTTAGATTGCTACGCTCCATTGCATTACGCTCGCAATGACAAACTGAGTAAGCACAGCATAGTGGCAAACGGCATTAGGTTTTGAAGGCGTTAAGTAAATTACCGAAAGAGGCGTATAAAAGCATCCGCTGTTTGAGGCGATAGCCGAGTTCGGATGGTTTAGCCGAAAGAGGTAATTTATAGCCTGAGAAACCATAGCCTTGACTTTTTCGTTCTTTTGTGTCAAGACAAAAGGACAACTATCAATACTATTTTAAATGATGGATTTTAAATTTTGAATGTAATTCCTCCGTTACGCTATCGCTACAGTCGGAATGGAAAAGAGAGATCCTTCCTAACGTCAGGATGACAACTCCTACTGTCATTTTGAGCGCAACGAAGTGAAGTCGAAAAATCTATGATGAGAGTTCCATTACATTACACTCGCAATGACAGCAAGAGTAAGCATAATATGGAGCTCTTATTACACTCTGTATGTCATGTCGACCGTAGGAGACATCTCTATTCAAAATTCAGAGATTCCTCACTACACTGCATTTAGTATCGGAATGACAACCGCTGAAACATAAAAAAACGGCTAAGATATCCCTTAGCCGTTTTTCCTTTCAAATAAAGTAACCTTATTTGAAATTATAGTGTTTTTGCGTTTTTCACCTTTTGGTCGGTAATGGCATGTTTAACCACTTCCTGCATATCGCTCACATAGTGGAATGTTAATCCCTGTAGATATTCCTGTTTGATTTCCTCTATATCACGACGGTTTTCCTCACATAGTATAACCTCTTTGATACCTGCCCTTTTAGCAGCAAGGATTTTCTCTTTAATACCGCCTACAGGCAATACGCGTCCGCGAAGGGTAATCTCCCCTGTCATGGCAAGATTCTTTTTCACCCTTTTTTGCGTGAACGACGATACCAGCGATGTAAGCATAGCAATACCGGCACTTGGTCCGTCTTTTGGTGTAGCTCCTTCCGGTACGTGAATGTGTACGTTGTAGCTGGAAATCACCTCCGGACTAATACCCAGTTGTTCTGCATTGGCCTTAATATACTCCAGAGCGATGGTAGCCGACTCCTTCATAACATTACCAAGGTTACCCGTCATGGTTAACGATCCCTTACCTTTACTAAGTAACGACTCTATAAATAATATATCGCCGCCTACACTTGTCCAGGCAAGACCTGTAACCACGCCGGCCACTTCATTATTCTCATACTTATCGCGCTCCATTCTTGGTGAGCCAAGTACGTCAATAATATCGGCTTCGGTAGCCTTATGGTTATATTCTTCCTCCATAGCAATGCATTTTGCAGTATGCCTTACCATTTTGGCAATTTGTTTTTCAAGTCCGCGTACACCCGACTCCCTAGTGTAACCGGTCACAATTTTCTCCATCTGTTTTTTACCAATGCTCAGGTCTTTATCGGTAAGTCCGTGTTCCTTAAGCTGTTTTGGTAACAGGTGACGTTTTGCAATCTCTACCTTTTCTTCAATGGTATAACCTGTCATGTTTATAATTTCCATCCTGTCACGAAGGGCAGGCTGAATTGTTGACATGTTGTTTGACGTAGCTATAAACATTACTTTACTAAGGTCGTACCCCAGTTCAAGGAAGTTATCATAAAACTCCGAGTTCTGTTCAGGGTCCAGCACCTCAAGTAATGCACTCGATGGGTCTCCGCTTGGCCCTACAGATAGTTTGTCTATCTCATCAAGCACAAACACAGGATTGCTAGTCCCTGCCTTTTTAATGCTCTGGATAATACGACCCGGCATAGCACCGATGTACGTTTTACGGTGACCACGAATTTCGGCCTCATCACGAAGTCCGCCCAGTGAAATACGAATGTACTCACGGCCCAATGCCTCGGCAACCGATTTACCTATGGATGTTTTACCAACCCCCGGAGGACCGTATAAACACAATATAGGTGATTTCATATCGTTTCTCAGCTTTAACACAGCTAAGTATTCAATAATACGTTTTTTAACGTCTTCAAGTCCAAAATGGTCACGGTGCAGTATTTTCTCGGCACGCTTCAGGTCAAACTTATCTTTAGAGAATTCATTCCATGGCAAATCAAGCATCAGCTCTAAGTAGTTACGCTGAATACCATATTCTGCCGCCTGCGGATTCATACGCTGCAGTTTTGAAACCTCCTTATCAAAGTGTTCCTTTGTTTTGGTGTTCCATTTTTTGTTTTTGCCCTTTTTGCGCATTTCCTCTATTTCCTGATCGTGCGAAACGCCACCCAGTTCTTCCTGAATGGTTTTCATTTGCTGATGAAGGAAATATTCACGCTGCTGCTGATCTAAATCAAAACGTACCTTACTCTGGATATCGTTTTTAAGTTCTAGCTTTTGCAGCTCAAGGTTCATGTGGCGAAGGGTTTCCAGCGCACGGTTTTTAAGGCTGCCTTCGGCAAGCAGTTCCTGCTTTTCCTTTACGGTAAGACTCATGTTAGAGGAAACGAAATTCACAAGGAACGAGTCGCTCTCAATGTTCTTAATCGCAAAAGTAGCCTCGGTAGGGATATTTGGGCTTTCCTTAATAATCTGGATAGCCAGTTCCTTAATCGAATCGATAATGGTATTAAACTCGGCATCGTCCTTTTCAGGTCGGTCTTCGTTCACCTCCTTAACGGTAGCACGCAGGTAAGGCTCTTCGGCAGTTACCTCATCAATCTCAAAGCGTTTTTTACCCTGAATGATTACAGTTGTATTACCATCGGGCATTTTAAGCACGCGCAATATGCGGGCTACAGTACCTATTTTATGGATATCGTTTGCTGTAGGCTCTTCAACCTTTTCGTCTTTTTGAGCCACTACCCCAATAATTTTACCGCCGGCATTGGCTTCGTTTATCAGTTTGATAGACTTGTCCCTCCCTGCTGTAATTGGGATTACTACCCCCGGGAAAAGCACCATATTGCGAAGTGGCAGTATAGGCAAATCGGCAGGTAGTACCTCGCGGTTCATTTCTTCCTCATCTTCAGGGGTCATTAACGGAATCAAATCGGCATCTGTATCCAGTTCCTGAAGTGACAAACTGTCAATATTTAATATTTTTTGATTAGACATACTTATAATAGGTCATTTTGTCATTAAACATTTGCTGTTATGCAAATGCCCCCTTTATTTTGGGCATATTATTTACTTGTATATCAGCAATAACAATGCATTAGCTGATATGTTAACGCAGTATAATGTCAATCATTATGCCACACTGGGGATTTTCTTAAAAAAGAACGCCCCACATAAAGCGGGGCGTACCAGTAGATATAGTAGTTTGAGTTAGTAGTTCGAAACTAAAATTTAGAAGCTGTAGTCTACATCATAAGTACCGGTAAAGTTAACAACATCGGTACCATTTGTAGCAGAGAAACTGTATGTTCCTGCAATTCTGTCTTCTGTTTTGCTGTTTATTACTATAGATCCGGTTGTAGCCATGTACACAGACTCCGGAGATACAGTTACATATCGTGCACCTACTACGTCTTCAAGCATGTTTCCGGTAATTTGGTATGTACCCGGAGTTAATGAAGCATCAATGGTAAGTACCACTTTATTTTGAACGGCATCAAGTCCGTTAATGCTAATAGTCTCTCCTAATCCGCCATCGGCAACAGCTACCGCAACATTAGCGATAGGGTAATCCATGGCATCAAGAGCAGCTGTAAACACATCATCTGTAGGATTTCCGCCACCACCTCCGGGTAGAGTACCTGTGTATGATATGTTTGTAAATGCACCGGCAGTAAATTCTATTGGCTCTACATCTTCCTCATCGTTACTCCACCATCCGGTAAAGCTGAATGTACCCGACACTGTTTGGTTAAGAGCATCAATATTTGTTATGTTAACAGATCCTGATGTCTCTTCCATATTAAAGTTAAGATACTGATAAGATGAACCTGTAGGCTGATAATACATAATTAAATCATCACCCGAAAAAGTTCCTACAGCTGGGTTTGGTACAGCAAAGCTAACCGACTCCCCCTGTGAACCTCTTAATCCCGAAACTACAAGCATACCATTGTTTATCACTGCAAGTGTAGTGGTAGCAGTATAGGTTTCGCCATTAAAGTTTACCGTAAACGATCCTGTAGAACCGCCCGGATTGTTACCAATATTGTCTAATAATACCGGGTCTACCGGTTCTGTATCACAGGCTATAAAGCCCATAGCCAAAAACAGAAGCGCAAACGCCTGTACAATTTTCATCTTTTTCATAACTTCTTATTTTTTATTCGTGTATTCGTATTCTTAGTTCAGCGTGTAAGACACAAGTGTACTGCTTGTTGTATATCCGGCCGACTGCGTTTCTGATTTAATAGGTCCTACGTTTTTAGCAAACCAGAAATATACGGTAACATTTGTTAAGTTACCCAGTTCGCTACCATACACCATAGTTTGTTTAACTTTGATTACATCTTCATAAGTAGTACCGTTTACATCTACAGAGATTCCTTTTTCCTGAATAATGCTTTCAAGGTGAATATCCATAACAATTGGAGGGATAGTTACACCTTCAACCTGATAGCTGGTAGTTTGCTGCACATCTTCTATCCAGCTTTGTCCCGGCTCCAGGTAATCTTTTAATAAAGTATACTCGTATGGAGAAACCGTAATTTGCATTCCCTGTTGGTCTGGTATATCAACACTTACTCTAATAGAGTAGTCCCCGTTATTATGTCTTATTCCTGAGCTTGATTCTCCTGTAAAATTATCTGTTCCGGCATCAACAAAACCAGTGCTTGATGTATAATACAGGTTACCGCCTATTGTTTGTGTACCTGTAAGTAACATTGTGCTTTCCCCTTCATCTTCAATATCAAAAACCCACTCGTTATTAACAGCCATTGGCCAGTAACTACCGTCACTTGTACCCGGATTAGTAGGATTGTTTGGATTAGTACCCGGATTTTCGGGATTGTTTACATTGTCTAAAAGAACCGGATCTACAGGCTCTGAATCACATGAAACAAAGCTGAATGCCGAAAGAAACAATACTAAAGCCGATAATCTTCTAAAGTTTTTCATATGGTTTTATAGTTGTTAGGTGCCCAAATATAAAGTAATTTTTTTAATATCTTAATGTTTTTTTAATACCCTAGCCAGTAATATTATGCCTATTACAAAGAATAATGTAAGGAATATCACAGAATATCGCATACTTCCGAAAATCTGATCAATAGCACCATAAAGTACCATACCTATCACAATTCCTATTTTTTCGGTCACGTCATAAAAGCTGAAAAACGAGGCAGTATCCTGAGTTTCAGGTAACATTTTAGAATAGGTACTTCTTGACAGCGATTGTATACCTCCCATTACAAGCCCCACAAAACCGGCAGTGATGTAAAAGTGCATAGGCAGGGTTACAAAGAAAGCCGCTATACATATAACAGCCCAAACAGCATTTATCCCTATAAGAGTTTTAATATTTCCGAATTTTGCCGAAAGCTTTGAGGTTAGTATCGCACCCGCAACTGCCACAAGCTGTATTAACAATATACTGCCTATAAGCCCCATGCTCTTAGCATCGTCACTAACCCACTCTATCTCTTTTGCTCCAAAGTAAGTAGCTACCAGCATTACGGTTTGTACAGCCATACTGTAAACAAAAAATGCCCCCAGGTAACGTTTAAGCTGTGTAGTTTGCTTTAACTGATCCCACACTTTGCGTAACTCCTTAAAACCGTTAAGCAGTACATGGCGGGTTACCTTATTGCTGTTTTTGTTCCCTTTTGGTAAATAGTAATAAGTATACTGGCTAAACAGTATCCACCATACTCCTACCATTACAAACGATATACGCATGGCTTTTAGGTGGGCAGGATTTTCATCTGTACCTTTAATTTTAAGCATTTCCGGCATCATACCCATAATCATAGCCAGGTTAAGTATAAGGAGTATTACACTACCTATGTACCCCATTGAGTATCCTTTTGCACTTATACTGTCCTGCTGCTCCGGGTAGGCAACATCGGGCAGGTAAGAGTTGTAAAACACAAGGCTGCCCCAAAAACCTACAAGCCCAAAAAAGTAAAGTGATAAACTAAGGTATAAACTACCTAAGTCAAACCAGTACAAACCAATACAGGCAAGTGCCCCCATGTAACAAAACAGTTTAAGGAAGCCCTTTTTGTTTCCGCTATAATCGGCAATACCCGAAAGTAACGGCGAAATAAATGCCACTACTAAAAAGGCAAAGGCAGTAATAAAGCTCATTAGGGCGGTATCTTTTACTGTAAAGCCTAAAAAGTCAATGTATTCTATTTTTGCCCTGCTAAAAAGCTGCTCATAAAATATAGGGAATACTGCCGAAGCAATTACCAGACTGTAAACCGAGTTGGCCCAATCGTAAAACGCCCAGGCATTAAGGAGCTTTTTATCTCCCTTTTGTAGTTGTACCGACATACTTAATTATTTGGTTTGTTTTGCCAAAACTAATTTATTTTTTGGATTATAAGATTATCTCAGGGTTAGATTTTAGTATGTAATAGCTGTAAACACAATGTTTGTCATTCCGATTGGAGCGATAGCGGGAAAGAGGAATCTTGTTAATAACTGTCCTTTTGTCTTGACACAAAAGAACGAAAAAGTCAAGGCTATGGTTTCTCAGTCTATAAATTCCCTTATTCAGCTAAACCATCCGAACTCGGCTTTCGCCTCAAACAGCGGATGCTTCTATACGCTTCTTCGGTAATTTACTTTACGCCTTCAAAACCTAATGCCTTTGTCCACTCTACTGCACTATAGTTCATACCCCTAAAGAAAAAGAAAAACATCAATCATACACAATCTAATCCATTTGACCTATTTCCTGCCATTTGCCGTTTATTTTTTAAGAGGATGTAAGCTCCCAAAAAATAACATTAAAGCTTAATACAAGTGTAGCTACAAATATCATTAAATACACCCACCACATCCTGAGTTCTTTTGCCATAAAAAGCCTAACCAATACACAGGCAATAACTGATGGTATTAATGCTGCTATGAAAACAAAAACTAAAACAGCAACCGGATTACCGGTAAGAAAAAATAATTTAATCATTCTTATATTTTATCTGTATGAAAATTGTTTTAAAACCTTTCTTTCCATATCATCGTCAGGCCAAATTTCAATCTTGTAATAATCGTTATCACTCTCATTAGCCAGGTCGGTTTCAGCTACGCTTTTAAAGTTAGAGCCATAAACCCTTACTCTGTATTTACCCGGAGTCACTTTTATGGTTAACTCTACCGTACTAGTAGGACAATCCATAATTAGTAATTCTCCCGATGAGATGTTAATTCCCCCTTCCACAACATGATCATACAAGCTGTAATCTATATCCTTAACGGGATTTTGCAAAACGGTTATCTCCCCTTTTATATTCCCATAACAATAGGTACCAACAGCAATAATCCCCTGCTCTGTTGCAAAACGAGCCTCAAAAGCTTCATCAGTCCAAAACTCATTTGAATTAGAATCCATTTTAGCTTCCTTATCTTCAAGATAAAACTGATGGTATTCGGTATAAAAATTAAATGTATGGGTTATATTTTGTGTTTGCGCACTGCAAAAGCCTGTAATAAGTATTAATAAAGCGATTAGTTTTTTCATGACTTAAACAGTTCGTTATAAAAATCAATCTTTTTGATAATTTCAATAGTTTGCTTCACCTCTTTATATCCGTAGTTATTTTGCGGTTTAGCTTTATAATCTTCAGGTTCAAGCGTTTCATATTCAGAGAATGCCTCATTTTTATATATTCCCAGTATATAATGACGACCATCTGCAACGTTATCCCATTTTTCCTTATTGATGTTATAGGCTGCAAAATGCATTGTTTTTTGTAATGGCTGTATGTCACGCAACAGGTTTAGCATTTCCTGCTTCTCCTTCTCCCCAACCACTTCTTTTTTCTTTATTCCCTTTACCTCTCCCTTATCATTTAATAGCATGCAGTATTTAAAAATCGTGTTATTATTGTAAAAAACAACAAAGCTTTTATGAATCTTTTCATCCCAAAAGCTAAATGAATCACCCATTAAAATAAGCGGATCAGTTCCCTTTATTAATTCAAACTTACGAAGTGTTTGCATATCGGGAAGTTCATTTGCCGTACGCCCCGACTTTTCTTCAGGTATAAACCTAAAATCGCTAACAGTATTAATTTCCTTATTTTCTTTGCTCTTATACTTATCAATTAATTCAGAACGCATTAAGAAAAGTTTATCAGCCTCACTGTTTTGCGCAAGCTCAAATAAATAAGCAACAAAAGCATCGATTGTTTTATAAGTTTCACATCCCGGATTAGCCCTGTAAGTTGTTTCTTCTCCGTTATATTTAATATTTAAAGTATACAATACACCATTTGTAGCAGCAATGTTTGGAGTATTGCATCCCTCCACCGGCTTTACCTCCTTTAAACGAACCTGCAGTTCCTGAATTTGCGACTCAGTAAGTTTTAATTTTTTTACCTCCGGACAATCTTCCAGTTTTTCATCTAAAAAACATAAAAACCCGTCAGCCGTAACAGTAACCGATTTACTTTGTTCACGAGAATACTCCAAGAGGTCTATCTCAAAATTTATAGTAGTGGCTTCCTGCTTTTTACAGGTTGTAAAAAACAGTAAAAACAACACGGGTAAGGCTATGAGTTTTTTCATACAGCAATATATTAAATATCAGCTTAACCTGTTACACCCATCCTATTATTACATCTCCTTTTCGTAAGCCTATAACCGATGTTACTTTATCGGTTTCCTCATCAGTCATTACATATATAGGTCGGTTATCTACCAGTAATACATAAACCAGTTCGGGTTTAGCGTTAACCTTAGCTTTATCCGGTTCGTTATATTCAGTATAACAAACAATCATAACATCATCAGCCTGCTTTATTTTTTCGGCAATAGCAAAGTAATGTTCACGTACTTCTTTTGGCTGATTGGGAAAATAATTATCAAGAAAAACATTAAGGTCACTACTCTCCTCTATCTCATTAACAAAAGCTGCTACCTGGGGAGCATCTGTACTTGATGACTTTGAATTATCTATCAATAGGTTTATAACTATAGTTAAAACAAAAACTAAAATAAAGACAACTATTTTAATGGTGTGATTTTTTTTCATAGCCGAAAGATAAATCAACTAAAACACGTATACAAAATTATGTTAACCATATACATTTATCGTTTTCAATCCTGTACGGGAAATACTCTTCTTCCCAGCTCTCCCCGTCTATATTAATTATTAGGCACATTGCATCTGTTTTTATACCATCAATGGTAACCAAAACATCATAAGCTATTGCTGCAGCATCAATTTTTTGTTTCTTAAATTCCTCCTCACAGCTATCTTTAAGAATGTTAACGTGTTCCAATCCGTTAATCTCATCTGCATAATCGGTTAATGCCATAACAGGTTTAAGTATTTCTCCCGAAACCTTAACACCAAAAGGAGCAAACTCCCCTATTCTTTCTATAAACAACTGAGCCGATGAAAATATATGCTCTTTAATTTTTTGTATCATTTACAATTTAAAACTTTAAGTATACTTTAGTTAAGTAACAGACTACCAATATAACAAAAGCCCCGCTAAAAGCGAGGCTCAATATCTTTAAAATAATAGTCTTGTTTCTATTATCTTTTATCTAAAATCATTACTTAAACGTTACCCCAAACTTGGCCGCTTCGGCTTTAGCTTCCGGAATCATTTTTTGCAGGTTAGCAATCCTCGTGGCATCACTAGGGTGCGTACTAAGCAGCTCCGGAGTTCCGCCTGCACCCTGTGCCGACATCCTTTGCCAAAAACTAATTGCCTCATCGGGGTTATATCCCGCAATAGCCATCAGTATAAGTCCGTATTTATCAGCCTCAGTCTCGTGGCTTCTGCTAAACGGAAGCATACCTAAAACGTTAGACCCTACACCATAAGCCTGCATATAAATTTGTTGTGCCGCTTCGCTTTCTTGGGTTGTTGCTGCTCCTAAAAGTACAGCACCTACCTGTTGCGCCTGGCTTGCCGTCATACGCTGACCACCGTGGTTAAGTAACGCATGCGATACCTCGTGCCCCATAACAGTTGCCAGTCCGGCTTCGGTTTTAGTAACCGGAAGTATACCGCTGTATACTACAATTTTACCACCCGGCATACACCATGCATTAAGCGACGGATCCTGCACTAAATGATATTCCCACTGGTAATCCTTTAAATACCCCTGGTAGCCGTTGGCATTAAGATATTTTTCGGCAGCAGCCCTAATTTTCTGGCCTACTGTAGTAACCATTTTTGCTTCGGCAGTACCGGTAATCACCTTGTTTTCCTTTATAAAAGCATCATACTGCTGAAAGGAAGCAGGGAAAATCTGGTCGTTTGACACCACATTAAACTGCGATTTCCCTGTAAAAGGATTGGTGGTACAGGCAAAAAACATCATCAGTATAAACCCCGATAATACAACTATACTCTTTCTCATATAACGATAAAATTAGTTTTGCTAAATCAAAATTAGTAAATATTTTCCTGTAATTTCCTTAATAATTAACCTTAGTCCGTTAAAGTATTGTGAACGTTTTGATTAGGCTAATCACTTTCTTAAATCAAGCGAAGCCTTTAAAATAGACCCTACCAAAGCCAAATCAATATCGACTTCAGGGTTTATGGGTAATATTTTCATACGGGCACGCTTTTCCTGTACCAGTTCAGGGAAATCCAATAGTCCACCATCTACAAACCCTATGTAGGGTTCACCCGTTTTCTTGTGGATATGAAAGTAACACAGCATCTTCCCTTTATGGTAAAAAAACGGCATGCTGTATTTCCATTCCTGCGTTATGGCATCGTCAAACCCACTTATAAAATCTTTCAGGGCAAGCAGGCAACCCTTTACCGGCTCATTGAGCCTGTCAAAATAATTGTCAAACGGACGTAGCATTTAATTCAATTTTAATACTATCTAAGGTAAGAAATTTCTAACTTGCCAATAAATAATTCTACCACATGTCAGTAAGCAGTTCAAACCGCAGGTCAATGGCCATACCAAAACCCATAAGGGTAACGGCAAAAGTACTCGAAGCTACCTCACAAAAAATGGCGGCAAAGTTTGCCATGAAGCTATTTATAACCCCCATGAAATTCCCTATCCCTAAGCGGGAAGAAAAAATGAATGCCGAAAGCAGGCAGGAGTTTGTAAAAGTTCCGGCTATCAATAAAACCATAAGGGCTTATCATTATGGCGACAGCGACAAAAAAGTACTGCTGGTACACGGCTGGAGCGGACGCGGAACACAACTACAATCCATCGCCGAAAAACTGGTTAAAAAAGACTACAGCACTATTAGTTTTGATGCTCCCGGGCATGGTAAAGCTCCGGGTAAAACCAGCGATATGACCGAGTTTATCGCTGCCATACTGGAGCTTGAAAAACAATATGGTCCCTTTACCTACGCTGTGGGTCATTCATTGGGGGGCATGTCGGTACTTAACGCCATAAAACAGGGGCTTAAGGTAGATAAGGCAGTGATTATAGGCAGTGGCGATATTATAGAAGATATAATGAACAACTTTATAAAAGAGTTAGGCATGAATATTGGTACAGGTAAACTGATGATGAAGCTGTTTGAAAAAAAGTTTGGTGAAACCATTAACAGCTATTCGGCGTATATAGCAGCACAGGCAGTAACTGTTCCCGTACTGGTTATTCACGACGAAGATGATACCGATGTTCCCGTAACCGCTGCACACCACATCCATAAACATTTGGCAAACAGCCAGCTTATGATAACGCAGGGATTAGGGCACCGAAAAATTTTGGGCGACAGCACTGTCATCAAAACGTTAACCCAATTCTTACTATCATGAAAAAATTAATGGCATTGCTTATCCTGTTCTCTCTTACGGCTTGTAACGGACAGGTAAAAAAGAAAGAACATAAAGCCGAAAAGGCTGAAACCGAAAAAACCGAAGGTAAGTTTAAGGTAACCAAAACCGATGCCGAATGGAAAAGCCAGTTAAGCCCCGAAGAATATTCGGTACTTCGTGAAAAAGCTACCGAAAGGCCTTATACCGGGAAATATGATGAGTTTTTTGAAGATGGCGTATATGTATGTGCCGCCTGCGGAAACCCATTGTTCAAGTCAGACAACAAATACAATTCCCATTGCGGATGGCCTTCGTTTGATCAGGCAATCAAAGGATCTGTAATTTATGAGGAAGATTTTTCACACGGCATGCACCGCACCGAGGTTATGTGTGCCAACTGTGGCGGTCACCTGGGGCATGTATTTGACGACGGACCAAAAGCTACAACCGGAGAGCGTTTTTGCACTAATTCGGTTTCCATTAAATTTATCCCTGCAGAAGAACTTAAAAAAGCGAAAAAGGAGTAACTACAATGAAAGATTACAATGTAAACAAATCAGAAGCCGAGTGGAAAGAACAACTTGGACTGGAACGTTATAAAATACTTAGGCAAAAAGGAACCGAGTTCCCCCACTCCGGCAAATACAACATGCACTTTGAAGAAGGCACTTATGTATGCGGAGCCTGTGGCGAACCACTGTTTGCCTCTGATTCAAAATTTAATTCGCATTGCGGATGGCCATCGTTTGATGAAGCCCTTCCCGGTAAAATTGAATATGTAAAAGATACCTCACACGGTATGATTCGCACCGAAATTATGTGTGCCAACTGTGGCGGTCACCTGGGTCATGTATTTGACGACGGACCTACCCAAACCGGACAACGCTATTGCGTTAACTCCCTATCGGTAGATTTTAAAGAGTAACATTTTTTACAGATACCCCGCCCCGCACATCAGTGGGGCTTTTTTATTCCCTACTGTCATTGCGAGGAGGAACGACGTGGCAATCTATTAATAAATACCGTATGTCATTTCGACCTTGAGGAGAAATCTTTTTAGATTCTTCATTCCGCTATCGCTGCAATCAGAATGATAATAGTAGTGCTAGCATAAGAGTCAGCAAATGGCATTAGGTTCTGTAGCGTAAAGAAACATCAAGATCCTGGCGCGAGCCTCCCGCTCGTGTCCAAAAACAAAAGATATCCTTCCTATCGTTAGGATTACAATTCATCCTCTGTCATTTTAAGTGCAACGAAGTAGAGTCGAAAAATCTCAATCATATCCACACCCACTAATGCGAGCTTCCCGCTCATGCCAAAAACAAAGAGATCCTTCCTTCGTCAGGATGACAAAAACGCTCTGTCATTTTGAGCGTAACAAAGTGAAGTCGAAAAATCTCAATCATATCAAATAAAACAGTAACTTTATTCTATGGATCTCTTTAACGAAAAACCCGACTGGGCAAAGGCCTTAAAGCCGTTACTGGAAAAATACAAAGACGCAAAACATCCGCTGGAATACAAAAACATATACCAGCTACTGGTAATGGTAGTACTATCGGCACAAGATAGTGATGCCCATATCAATAAGGTAGCACCAAAATTCTTTAAGGAATTTCCCGACATGAAGTCGCTCGCAAAAGCCAATACAGAACAGCTTACTGCAATATTGAGCGAAGTCCGGTTTCACGGTAATAAAATAGCATGGTTGCAGGATATAGCATCAACCGTAAAAGAAGATAAAAATATTCCACTAACAATGAAAGAGCTAACTGCCCTTAAAGGTGTCGGACGAAAATCGGCAAACGTAATAATGCGCGAAGCAGGCGTACCGGTAGAAGGTATCATGGCCGACTTACATGTTATACGCGTTGCTCCCCGCCTAGGGATTGCACAGGGTAAGGATGCCGTTAAAATTGAAAAGCAAATGATGGAAGTACTACCGCGTGAAATGTGGGCAGATACAGGAATGGCAATATCTTACTTAGGACGTGAAACCTGTCGTCCAAGCAACCCAAAACACAGCGAGTGTATAATGAAAGACGTTTGCGAATACTACCAAAACGAGAGGAAATAACTACTCTAAGCATAAAAACAAAACAGTATGAAGTATTATTGTCATTGCGAGGAGGAATGACATGGAAATCTCTATTATAAATATTAATGAGATCCTTCCTACCGTCAGGATGACAAAAACGTTCTGTCATTTTGAGCATAACGAAGTGTAGTCAAAACTCGAGGCTGAAAAGCCGAACCGATGAAATAAATCTAAAAAAAAGAAGTAATTTTTAGCTTAAAGAACCATAGCCTTGACTTTTTCGCTTTTTGTGCTATGACAAAAGGGCAATAAAACAACACGTCATAAAACAAAAAAGAGAGGTATAAACCTCTCTTTTTCAGTAACTATATAATTATATATATTAAGAATATATCTTTATCAGTTTCCCCTCTCCGGTAAACGATGCCGTAAGGCCAATACCATCCTGAGTTTTCATATCAAGCTTGTAATTTCCTTTGTCCGACTTATAGGCTTTAACCACCTTATAATCTCCATAATCCTTGTGGATATTATCCATAACCTCTTTGGGAACTTCGCTAAGTTTAATCTCTTTATATAATTCTTCCTGCTCCTGGTGTATAGCAGGGACGTTGTAATAAACAGTAACCGATGCGGTTGCAGTAAAAGCAGCCATCAGCATTGCTGAAGCAAAAATCAGTTTTTTCATGTTTAGCTATTTAGTTAGTTGAATCTATCCAAAGTTACAACATACTATCACAAGCTGTATTAAAATATTGCTAAAGTTTAAAAATGATACCCTATACGAAAACGTAAATTAAGTACTGCTGCATCCTGAGCTTTGTAGGTAAAACCAATTTTAGTGTATTCAAAGGCATGACTATAACCAAGACCGATTCCTGTTTCATAATCAAAATGTTTTCCCAGCGTTCTTCTTATACCCCATGTAGGTATTATAGATAAAATAGGTCGCTTATAAAATTTATAATCATTGTTTGTACTAACCACAAACCAATCAGGAGCAAATGATGTATCAAGTGATAAATAATTAGCACGGTTACCTTTAATATCCTTACCCTTTCTTACTCTGCGGTTTAGGTTATAATACCATCTTGGTTCTGCTCTTACAATGGGAGTAAGTAAAAGTCCCCCTTCAGTATCTCCGTAAAAGGAAGATTTAACCCAAATACCACCGTTAAGTCCGGCTTCAGTTCTAAGAGCTAATTGATTAGCCATTTTAAATTCATAATATCCCCATACTCCAAGTCCGGCCTGAATTCCAATAATCTCTTTCTCAACACTGGCTTTTTGTTCTTCTTTTTCCTGTGCATTCACTTTTCCTGCACATAGTAAGGCGATCAGGGCTACCCCTAACAGTTTGTTTTTCATAGGTTTAATTTGGTTGATTGTTTGCAATATAATAAGATTAAATATTTTTTAACACGAAAAATCAAACACCATGCCTCTTTTAAAAAATATAGATTAAAAACCGAATATTTTTTAGTGTAAACACCAAAACCGTATAAAAACAAAAAACCCTATCCATAATA